>CAVUQJ010000001.1:0-340168 GCA_963743605.1 Vulcanimicrobiota bacterium
ACTCCCGGCGGCATCGCCTTCGACAAGGACGGGAACCTCGTCGCGGTCGACGGCACGCGAATCGACGTGTTCGCAGCCCACACGCGTAAACCGATGCGACAGTTCGGCTCGCTGGAGTCCGGCCAGTTCCTCGCCTTCGACAAGACCCGGACGGTCCTGTACGTCGCCGATTCGTACGCCAATCAGGTCGATGAGTTCGACTACGCGTCCGGCAAGCTGCTCGGCTCGATACATTCGCCCGATCCGACCGGCGTCGCGGTCGATCCGCCCGCGAGGCCACTGTAGTAGCGCGGCTCGTCCGCGATTTCGGGTGCACCGCGGTTCTCAATTCGTCTGCAAAAGAATCAATCAGAATGAACAGGTCGACCGATCGGCTATCCACCAAAGACGGGGCGCACTACCGCTTCACGTCAAGGAGGACTCCGATGATCGCCCTAGTGCTCGCGATAGCGTTCGCAACAAGTCTCTTCTCCGGCGCCACACAAAGCGGACACGGCGGCCAGCTCCGCGTCGCTCCCGCCCCTTGCTTCGGTATCTCCATGGACCCGAACGGGGGTTGCGACGAATGACCGCTCTTCTCGCGCTCGTCATGACGTTGCTGTCATTCGGACCTTTTTACCCGACCGCGATGCACGTCCACGCGACGCCCGCGTGCGGCTTAGCGAAAGATCCAAACGGACAGTGCAATTCTGCGACGTTCTTGGGTCGCTCGAGCGACCTTCGCGTGCACGTCTCGCCCGCGTGCACTGGGCCGACGGAGCCCAATGGCGGGTGCAATCCGGACGCGCGCGTCGAGCCGGCGTGCAGTGGCGGCGGAAGCGACCCCAACGGCGGATGCACCCCCGGAGTCATTAAACCCCGTGAGCAGGCTCACCGCTTTCGCGGAGGACCGGATTGCTCGTCAGCGTCGGAACCAAACGGCTGCCGCCCGTAGCGGCGCGGGCCCGCTTCCCGGCCCGGGTGGCGGGGGGCGCGGTCCGGCTCAAGTTGTGAGATTCTTCGTGGTTGCGGCGGCCGGCGAGTTCTATGCTCGGAGAACAACGGCTACACATTAGCCGGCTCGCCACAACTCTCTCCGACACGAAGGAACTCATCATGCGCAACCACCTGCTTGCGATCGCAACGCTCGCGATCTCCGCTTCTGCCATCGCCCCCGCAAACGCCGCCGTACGATTCGCCTCCTCTGCCGCGCCGGCGTTCGATCGGGAGATGAACTCGTTTGGTCAGTCCCGGTTTTCGCAGGCCGCCAAACGCAAGTTGCTCTACGTCGCCGACAGCTTGAACAGCGTCGTGTACGTTTACAACCTCACCGGTAACCAGCATTCGCCGCCGCCGAGCTACTCGATCAGCAACGGGATATCATACCCGAGGCGGCATCACGACCGACAAGCGCGGCAACCTGTACGTCACGAACGAAGGCAACGACACCGTCACGGTGTACGCGCCGGGTGGACGGCGCCGATCTTCACGATTCCAAACCTGCTTACGCCAACCAACGTCAAAGTCGACGGCTTCGGCAACGTCTGGGTATCGAACGATCCGGGATTCGGGGCCCAGAGCAGCGTCGTCGAGTTCCCACGTGGCTCGACGATCCCGTCGGCCGAGTGGTACACCTTGCAAGGGAACCAGGCGATCATCGCCATCGCACTGGCCAATCCAAGTCTGCGGGGCACCACGACGGCTTTCGCTTCCTCGTACACCGTGAACGGATCCCAGTACTACACCGGCTCCGTGTTGGAATGCCTGTCGGGCGCTCCAAACAATAACTGCGACCCGATCGCCACGCCGCCGCTGGGTCACACCGTCGGGATCGCGATGGAACGATCGCCGACGGCCACGAAGCCGATGACCTTCCTGCTCGTCGACCAATACATCCCCGGAATCAACGTCTTCGGCGACGGGAAACTGATGCGGCAAGTCTCGACTGGCGGAACACCTGAATACATCGCCCTCAATTCGACGAAAAGCAACATCTTCGTCAGTCAGGAAACCGCCAACCCGCACGTCGACGAACTCAGCTGGCCGGACGGCAAGCTCGTCAACCAATTTTGGCCGACCGGGCAAGCCGAGTACCAGGAAGCGGGCGTCGCGGTGACCCCGGCGGGTACCTACTTCTAAGCGTCGGATCGTCCCGCAGATCCAAGGGTCCTCCAGCCCCGCCGGGTGGAGGACCCTTTCGTAGCGACTGACCGCCTTCGCCATCGATGCAGCAACGACGACGGTTTCGCAACTGCGAAGCACGTCATCGCAAGCGCCACGGAGACGCCATAGCAGCTACAATGGCGGCTTGCAAATGCTGCCGACGCGCTTGCACGTGGCTAGGCCAATGGGATACTGGCCCGCCGCAAACGGCGACCCTGCCACCTTCGTCAGCGCGCCGCTCGTCGCGTTAACCTTATAGGCGGAAACGGTGCCGGCAGCCGCGTCGTTGGCCACGTACGCGAACTTGCCCGTTTGAGCGACGACCACGCCTTGGGGGCCGCTGCCCGCACCAAACGGTGACCCCGTCACCGGCGTCAGTACGCCACTCGTAGCGTTGATTTTGTAGGCGGATACATTGTCGGCCTGGTAGTTGCTGACATAGGCGAACTTGCCTGCGGCGGTAACTACCACGAAACCATCGCTGCCCGCACCAAACGGCGACCCCGTCACTGGGGTCAACGCACCGCTCGTCGCGTCGATTTTGAAGGCGTAAACACTGCCGGAGCCACTGTCCGGGCCGTTGCTCACATAGGCGAACTTGCCTGTCGGATCAACCGCCACGCCGTAGGGAGCGGGGCCCGCACTAAACGGCGACCCCGCAACCTTCGTCAAGGCGCCGCTCGTCGCGTTGATGTTATAGGCGGAAACATTGGCGGAGCCAAAATTTGCCACGTAGACGTACTTGCCCTTAGGATCGACGGCCACTTCATTTGGTGAGGTGCCCGCCGCAAAGGGCGACCCCGCCACCGGCGTCAGCGCGCCGCTGGTCGCGTTGATGGTATAAGCGGAAACGTTATTGGAAGAACGGTTTGCCACGTAGGCGAACTTACTCGCAGGGTCGATTGCGACCCAATATGGCTCGCTGCCCGCCTTGAACGGCGACCCCGCTACGGGCGTAAGCGCGCCGCTGGTCGCGTCGAGCTTATAGGCGGTAACATTATTGGAGCCAAACGTGGTCACGTAGGCGAACTTGCCCGTGGGATCGATTGCGACATCAGTGGGGCCGGTGCTCGCCGCAAACGGCGATCCCGTTATCGACGTGAGCGCGCCGCTGGTCTCGTTGATCTTGTAGGCGAAAACGTTGTTGGTGCCATAGTTCGCGACATAGACGAACTGCACCGCCGTTGCGTCGAATCCGCCGTCATTTTGCGCCATTCGGGCTTGCGGTGCGAGCTGCAGGGAACCTACCGGCGGGACCGCCGAACGTCGTTGCCGGCGCCGACGGAGCGCTGCCGCCGCAAGCGGTGATAGCAAATGCCGCCCAGATCGAGGCCGCAGCAGCAGTGCCACGGCCGAAAGGCCCGCCAAGGTAGGCGCCGACAAACGCATGTACGTTCTTCATGGACAAACCTTTCCAAAAGCGAATCGGCCGACGGCCAAAACGGCCGACGCCCGCAGCATGTTAACAGGCCGAGGCCGTTCGACGGCGACTTGGGCCTCCCCCTGTCAGGAGCCGCAACGTAGGTCTTCAGAAAGGTTGCGTCATCCGAATCGACCTGATAACGTTCGCCCAGCGCGCTCCCCTGCTCCCAGTGGTCGCAAACGTACCGTTCGAGGTCACGTTTGAGCGCGAAGCGCGACCGACAACGGCTCGAATGATTGTGCCCCACGGCGAGGTCTACGTTGGCCGAGCGGGCAGCCGAGTACCTGGGAGCGGTGGTGGCGGTGAGCCCGGCGGGTAGCTAGCGCTGAACGTCGGGCCGTCCCAGATCCAAGGCTCCTCCAGCCGCGCCGGGTGGAGGACCCTTTCGTCATCTAGCGCGCCGCCCGCACACTCCCGTCGCTAAGTTGTGCGAGTTGTTGTGCCTGGCCAGCGGCCTCCGCCGCCTCGATGATTGTGGTACACCAACGCTTGGTCCTATGGAGGATCGGCACATGAGGAGGACCCTTCGATGACGACTTTCAGTGGTCTAGAGCACTCGGCGTCGCGACAGCCATAACAATCCTTGCGGGCTGCTCGGGTGGTTCAAAATACGCCCCTACGGTGAGCGCGGGACAACGGGTCGGATCGGCTACATTATGGATCCAGCGCGGTCCAGGGCACCGCGCGGTTGCCCCACCCTTTGCGAGCGCACTCATGAACGATGAGTTCTTGCATCGGCCAATTCTTAAGCGCCCCGTTGGTCGCGTGGTATTCTCCAAGAAGCGGCCGAAGTGCGAGGGCTTACGAGATGGCATGGTCTTCGCAAGTGACAATGCCAGCGGGAACCTCGATATCTTCTGCGGAGGCAGAGGCGTCAAGATTGCTGCGAACGCACTTCCTATGCAGACTATCCCACGTGCCGCAGGCTGGGGGCTTGCGGTCCATGGCAGCATGCTCGCTGTTGGACAAGGCAACGGCACAATCGCCCTCTACAAGAACCTACCCAGTCTCGTGAATGCGCCGGAGATTTTGAATCTTGCGAACGGGCCCTCCGGCTACAACGCATACGGCCTTGCCTTCGATCAGTGGGGAGGTCTGTACGCCAGCGAGTGGCCCGGTCCTTACCTCGACTACTGGCGCGACCCGAAGGGCGGTGGCAAGCCGTGCGAATATGAATCACCGGATATTTCCGAAGTCTACTACGTGGCCGCTCACAGCGTCTCGGTCGACATCTATGGCTTCGATGGGAACACGTCAGATGTGGATGCGGTTATTGACAACGTCAAAGGCATGAGAGATTGCGACCCCACCGAGAGGCAGATCACGACCCTCGGCAGTCTAGCCGACGGCGACGGTTTCCCGGGCGGCATCGTAACCGACAAAAACGGCTTTCTCTATGCCAATAATCAATACGGCACTCTCTACAGCCTCGGCCAGTATCCCGGCCGGTTTGGTCAAACTGGGGAGAAGTGCAGCTGGGGATTCGACCCAAACGACGTTACGAATATAAATGTCGACTCGAACCAGTCCGGCATATGGGCTGCAAACATTAACTTCGGCAACTCGCCCCTAACGTCGGTATCTCATCGACTTCTCGCTGCCGGTACCGAGCGGCGGCAACTGTCCCAACCCCGGTCCCGCCGGTGGACCAACAAACGCCATCGCCAACCGTGACTATGCCGGCGTCGCCGTCTTTCCGAACGAAGGTAACTAGCCCGGCTACCGGTCAGCTCGGGTGCACGCGCCACCCTTCGGATGCGGAGACGCTGCGTAGGCGCTCGAGATATCGCGATCGCCTTCAGCGGGGACGACGCCTCGCCGCGAACGATGCGAACTAGCTTGACAAAAATTGGAAGCCCGGCCGGCGTTTCGCTTTCGCCGGCCGGGCAAGATCCGCCACAGCTGGGCGCCCCTTACGCGTGGCCCTGAAGGCTGTGCTTGCGTGTCCGCAACGGCGGCGGGGGCGGGAGGTATTGCTCCTTTAGCTGGAACGCGAACAGCTCGTCGTTGCTATTGAACCCGTACAACGTTCCGTTCGTGCAGGTCGTCGGGAACGTGGCCGTCGCGTTGCCCCACGAATAGAGCGTCAAGACGGTCTCGCCAGCAGTGATCGACTTAGCGGAGTCGTCTTGCAGATAGAACTTCAGCCCGAGGTTGTCGGCGGCTGCCGCGCTAAACGGGTAGGTTGCCTGCAAGCCGCCGTTTCCTTCCGTGTAACGACGGTCGCTGAAGTACTCCGCGATCGAATTGGCTTTGGCACCTGCGTCTTGAACGTACGCCGGATAGCCGCCCGATGCTGCATGATAACTCAGGGTGCCTCCTTGCCCCGACTCGCCGGAAGAGGCGCTGGCTTCGGCGTAAGCCGTGTAGGATCGGCCCGTGTTCATCTCGACCATGGTAGCCAAGAGGTTGTAATATCCGCTACCCTGGGGCTTGGTCAGGAACCAGTTATTTATGTTCCCGAGATAGGTGGAGCAGCTCGACGCCGCTGCCGGCTTCGGCGCGCATAGTCCGATCGCGACCGCGCTGAGAACAGCGAGCGTTACGTGACGGTACGTCCGAGTAGACGCGAACGTGGTTGAAGGCTTCATGAGGTGATCTCCTTGTCGTTGAACGGTGTGTTCGGCCGGAGCGCTTGCTCTCAAGATCCCGCCGACGCAAGGAGTCTAACGCGTCAGAGCTGGTCGCGGACAGGGCGGCTCGTACGCTCCAGCCGCACACTTTGTCCGTACAGTTCGAGTCGCCCGGGGAGCGGTTATCGCCGCGCGCGGATGGCGTTTATGTTTCGGCGCAATTGTTCTAGGGCGTGTTAACACAAGTAGGTGGTTTTCTGCTATACTGGAGTGGTGGAACTTACCGCAGAACAGATTGCACAGATCGAACAGCATCTTCCACTTCAGCGTGGGAACGTGACGCTGACGAACCTGCAGGTGCTGAACGCGATTCTTTACGTCGCCGAGAACGGGTGCAAGTGGCGCGCCTTGCCAAAACGGTTCGGAAACTGGCACACGATCTACGTTCGGCTGAGTCGGTGGGCCAAGAACGGCACGCTGGAACGCGTGTTCGAGCAGTCTGCAGCTGGCGCAGATCATTCGTCTTAACATCGAGGCGATGTCACTGGATAGCACGGCCGTGAAGGTGCATCCTGACGGGACTGGAGCGCTAAAAAAAACGGGCCACAAGCGATCGGAAAGTCCCGAGGCGGATGGACAACTAAAATTCATATGGTTGCCGCGGATGCTCGAACGGCCATAGCCTTTACGCTCTCGCCTGGCCAGGCTCACGATGCTCCTGAAGGCCGGCAACTCTTGCTCGAGCTGAGTCGCCCGACTCAGCCCACCGCCATCCTCATGGACCGCGCCTACGAAGGGAACGAAACACGGGCCTTGGTCATGGAACTGGGCTTTACGCCGGTCGTGCCGCCGAAAGAGAATCGCCTTAACCCATGGGACTACGACCGAGAGCTCTACAAGCGCCGAAACGAAGTGGAACGGCTCTTTCGTCGCCTCAAAGCATTTCGACGCATCTTCTCACGCTTCGAGAAGTTGGACGTGATGTTCATTGGCTTCATCCACTTCGTCTTGATCGTGGAAGCGCTCCGAGAAGGGCTCAGATTGTGTTAACAGGCCCTAGTTCGGGGTGGTCGGGTGCAAACGTCCCTTCTTTAATGGCGAGCGCGCGCTCGTAGAGGCCGGCCGCCTCCGCAGCGCGGCCTTGCGCTTGACGAAGGGACGCCAGCCCGACGAGCGTTTGGGCTATTTCCGGATGATCTGGATCGAGGGCGCGCTCCTGAATCGCCAGCGCGCGCTCGAAGATCGGCTCGGCTTCGGCGTACTCGCCCTGTGCCAGGTACACGCTCGCGAGCTCGCCGAGGCTTGCTCCCACACGCTGATGGCCGGGACCGAGAGCGCGCTCGCCGATCGCCAGCGCGCGCTCGTAAAGACGCTTCGCCTCCGTGCGATTGCCCTGTCTCAAACTGACGTTGGCGAGGCCTTCAAGAGTGTCCGCGACACGCTCGTGACCGGAACCAAGCGCACGTTCGCGGATCGCCAGTGCGCGCTCGTAGAGCGGCTTGGCCGCTGCGTACCGTCCTTGCCTCACGTAAACATTCGCGAGGTTGCTGAGGCTCAACGCGACGTCAGGATGATCCGGCTCGTATGCGCGTTCGCGAATCGCGAGGGTCCTCTCGTGCAACGATTCGGCGTCTGCGTACCGGCCCTGGTGCTCGGAGATGACCCCGAGATTGTTAAGGCTGATCGCCACGGTTGGGTCGTCGGGTCCGAGCGCGCGCTCCCAAATCGCCAGCGCGCGCTCGTACAGGGGCCGAGCATCGGCGTATCTGCCCTGATCCACATGGAGGTTTGCGAGGTTGTTCAAGCTCTCTGCCACGTCCGGGTGATCGGGCCCGAGCGCGCGCTCCCGAATCGCTAGCGCGCGCTCCTGGTGGGGCAGGGCTTCGGCGTAGCGGCCCTGAGAAAAATAGTTGAGCGCGAGGTTGTTGAGGGTCTGCGTGACGTCCGCGTGATCCGGTCCGAGCGTGCGCTCTCCGATCGCTAGCCCGCGCTCCAAGAGCAACTCGGCCTCCGCGTAGCGACCCCGTTCGCTGAGATACCAGCCCGTGCGGCTCAGGACTCGAGCAGCGTCTTCGGAGGGTAGGTCGTACGCATCGATCCATTCGGCGATCGATACGACGTGGGGAACGAGCCTTTCGCATTGTGCCCACGTCGCATATTCGACCACCGGACAGGCCGCATCGAGAGCAGCGACTGCCCGCGCGATGTATGCCCGGCGTCCGGATTCTCCGATCGCCGTCCGGACGATCTCCTGCACCAGACGATGCACGCTATAGGCGCGCGCCGTGACGTCGGATCGGATGAGCGAATAGCGGCCGAGGGGCCGCAACAGCTCGCTCACCGCCAGCGCATCGGTGTCGGAAAGGGCCTCTGCGATCGGGGCGCCCAGAGCCTGCGCTCCGCTTGAGAAGATCTCGAACGGGATCGCATCGGGTGCGAGGAACGCGCTGATTCGCAACGCGTCGGCGGCTGCGGGTGATACGCGTTCCACCGCCTCGAAGTTCGGTGCCCACGTGTCGGCGACGGTATGCGACACGAGTCCGCCGGCCTTCTCCAGCAGCGTCACGCGGCGCTTGCGGAACGCGTTCAAATAGTCGGAGAAACGCGCGTTGGTCTCTGCAACGTACGCCGCGGCTTGCTCTAGTGCCAGGGGGAGATTTCCGAGTTCCGCCGCCAGCTCGGTTACGACGGCACGTTCGCAGGACTCGTCGCCCTTGCGTCCCGTTCTCGCAAGCAGGAACCGCACGGCCTCATCGTCTTCGAGGTCGCCGACCTCGAGAGCTCGCGGAATGCCCATCTCTCCAAAGACCGACTCGCGCGACGTGATCAGCACGTCGCCATTGTCGAGCGCGGGAACGAACGGTCGAACCTCGCGGCGATCCTCCACGTTGTCGAGGATCAGTAGCCACCGGTCCGTCGTGCCGAGCCATCCGAACACCGATCGAACGGCCTGCTCTCGATCGCTCGGCTCGTCGCCGGCTAGGCCGAGCGCCTTGGCGATCTCGCAGAAGGCGCCGGTCAATCCGCCCTCCGTCTCGCCATTGGTCCAAAAGACGCCGCCGGTATACTCGGCGCGATGCCGCACGGCGTACTCGATGGCGGCTTGCGTCTTGCCGACGCCGCCCAGTCCGCAAAGCGCTGCTCGGTGGCCTTTCAGCAATTGCGCGCGAAGGAGCGCCAGTAGATGGTCGCGGCCGGTAAAATAGGGTGTGCGCATCGCATCGGGGACGAGCCACGGCGGCTCGAGCGCGCTCCGTTCACCGCTCTGCGGACGCGCAAACGGAGGATCGCGCATCGGACGCGGCGCCCGCGCACCGGCCGCGCCCGTTCCGGATCCCACGCGCGGACGCTGCGGACGCGCGGAGGCCGTTTCCAGCCGAGCTCGGTCGTCCGCACTTAGGCTGAGCGCGCCGGCCAGCGACGCCACGGTGTCTCGGTACGGCGAGCGGCGTGCGCCGCGCTCCAGCGCGCTGATCGTTTCGACGCTCATCCGAGCACGCTCGGCCAGCGCCTCCTGTGATAAGTCCGCGTCGATCCGAAAGCGACGCAGGAGCGCTCCGAACGCGTTCGTTCCGTACTGTACGTCCAAGGCGCGCGCGTTCGCAGATGACCCGCCAGTTTCCTGCCACATTGTCCGGCAGCGACTGTAGCGCAGACTTCAGGGTCTCCGCTGGGCGTCGACCGCAGAGATGAACGTTACGTGGACGGCGGAGTGTTCGGTCCGATGGCCTGAGCGCCGAGTGGTTCCACCGGAAGCACCACTTCTATGTGATTGCCGAAGCGCGGTAACCGGTCGGTGCGCAGCCCACGTCCCACGACCTCGACCATCCACAAACCCCGCCCGTCTTCGCGCAGGAGATCGACCGGACTGGAGGCCTTGTTCGTGAAGCCCTGTCCACGATCGGTGACGTGGAGCACTGCGCGCTCGTCTCCCCACTCGAGCGCGACATCGACAGGACCGGGCGCGTGTCGCACCACGTTGCCGACGAGCTCGCCGAAGATCAGCTCCGCGCCGGCGAAGTCGCTCTGGTCTGAAGCGCGCTGCCGGAGTTCGCGCACGAAGGCGTCGCGCGCCGCCTGCGCGGCCCGACCGTCGTCGGCGTCGAACGACCAGAGCGCCGAGCGCGGCATCGTCAGCGTCAGCACCGCAACGTCGTCGGGGGCCTGAATGGGAAGACAGCAGGCGGCTATGAACGACGCCGCGTTGTGGGTGTGCAGCACCGCTTCGTGGGACATCGCCGCGCGGAGCAGCCGCTCGCCGTGCTCGATGTCCCGCGTCGCTTCGACGAGACCGTCGGTATACAGGGTCAGCAAGTCGACGTCGCCCGTGCCGCGCGCACGGGACACTCCCGGCTCGCCGAGCGATCGCAAGCCGATCGGCAGGCCGTCCGCCTCGAGTTCGACAATCGACCCGTCCCTGAGTCTCGCCAGTGGATAGGGATGCCCGGCGTTGGCGAAGACCATGTGTTGCGAGGCGGGATCCAGGATCGCGAGAAAGGCGGTCGCGATCGCGTCGGGATAGCGCCGCAGCAGAATGCGCTCGGCCGCGTCGAGGATGCGTGCCGGGTCGGCCTCGTAGGTGGCGATGACGTTGAAGAAATGGCGCAACTTGCCCATGATCACGGATGCCTGCAGGCCGTGACCGACGACGTCGCCGATCGTCAGCAATAGCCTGCCGTCGTCCAGCTCGAACGCATCGTACCAGTCGCCCCCGACCTGTAGGTCCGAGCTCGCTGCGAAATAGGCGGTGCTTAATACGATGCCGGGAACGGACGCCAGCCTCGACGGCAGCGTCACCTCCTGCAGTGTTTGCGCGATGTGCCGCTCTCGTTCGAGACTGCGCGCATGTTCGATGGCGACGGAAGCCCGCCGGCCGATCTCATCGAACAACTGCAAGTCGGCGTCGCCGTACTTTCGATCGGAATCGCCGGCAAACGCGACGAGCACGCCGATGAGCGTTCCGCCGATCGCGAGCGGTGTGACCACGGCCGTCTGCGGATTCAGCTGGAGTAGGGATTTGAGCGCGTGGGGCTGCGCCGAGGACGCGATGTCTCTCTGGTCGATATCGTTGCGGACGTAGCCGCGCAGTTGATGCAGGCGGGACGCGATGCGGCTCTCGGCCTCCGGGTTCAGCACGCGCTGCCGCAGCAGGGCTTGCACGAGAGGCCGCTTCGACTCCTCGCAATGCGCGGCGGCTTCGATGCGTAGCACGTTTCCTGGCTCGACGGTGAAGACGAAGGCACCGTCGGCCATGTCGCCGACGATAACGTCGAGCAGCCCGTCCAGGGTGACGGGCGTGCCGAGGCTCGTGAACAACTGTTCCGTCGCACGTGCGAGGAAGCGCAGGCGTTCCGAAAGCTTTTGCTCGCGCTCCAAGGAACGGGCGTTTTCTATCGCGAGCGCGACCTGGCGCGCCGTCGCCATAGCGACGTCGAGGTCTTCGGCGTCGTACGATCGCGTCTCGTCGGACGACATGAAGGTCACCGCACCGACGAGCGCCTCCGCCACGACCAGCGGTACGATGATGACCGAGTGCAGGCGCATATCTTCGAGGAGGCGGCGGTGGTCCTCGTCGATGGCCGCTTCGGCGACGGCCATCTCAGAAACCGCCGCGATGAGCAGCGGTTGTCTGCTCTCTAACACCCGCTCGACGGGCCCGTTTTTAACGAGCCGCGGCGTGCTGGAGGAGTCGCGTAGGCGGCGCTCGATCTGAGGGTCGTTGTGGGCGACCGCTGCGATCTCGATCGCACCGTCGGGCTCCGCGAGCAGCACGACGCACCCGTCGCAGAAGAGGTTGGTCGCCAGCCGCGTAAACAGGCTCATGACGGCCTTGAGGTCGAGCGACGACGACAGAATGGCCGCGGCCTCGGAGAAGAACCGCGAACTCGCCCGCGCGCGAACCTGCGTATCGATGTCGGTCGCGGTCCCGACCCATTCGACGATCTCTCCGCCCGCATCGAAGACGGGCGCGGCCCGCGCGAGGAACCACCGGTACGAGCCGTCTCGCGCGGACCTCAGGCGGTACGTTATCTCGTACGCCTCGCCGGTTTCGAGCGAGCGCCTCCACAGGGCCCAGGTGCGCTCGAGGTCGCCCGGGTGGACGATTCCGCGTGGAAGACCCCGTTCGGAGGACAGGTCTTCCGCGGACTGCCCCGTGTATTCGACCCAGCGCGAGTTTACGTACCTGATGGCGCCGTCCCGGTCGGCGATCCACATCAGGTTTGGGAAGGCTTCGACGAAAGCGTCGAGCGTCCGCACCTCCGCGCCTCGTACCAACGCCTCAGCCATGCGTGCACGTGTTCCTGGTGCGCGAAGGCAAGACCCCAACCATATCCAGGGCTTCGTACCCGAAACTGCGCGCTCCCACGCCCGGGTCGCGCTTAGGGCGCGGCAGCGGCCTGAGGGCCTCGGAGATCGTCGCTTTTCGCCGTAAGTCCGGGAGTGAAGTTTCGAGCGCGGAGCGACTCGCGATAGAGCAGTTCAAAGTTTCCCAATAGCCTTCGCCGTGAGCAGCCCTATGGATCCGAACGACCTCGGCGAGCGCCTCCCACGACCGGACGATTGGCGGTAGGAAGTAGTCGTAGATGATCGCGCCCTCGATGAGGCCGTGCTTTAAATACGTGGATCGTATTATCCGCCATGCCGACCAAAGCGACGTCAGCGCGAAACGTTGGGTCCTGCATCCGCTTAGGGAGCATGACGTTCTCCGGGTTCAGGGCAGCCGCGGCAACGCGTGCGCGCACCGGACGCTCCCGCTCGCGAGCGCGCGGTGTCCGCAGCGTCAGCCGCAAGCTTTTCGCCGGTCTGCCCAACTGTCCGGGTAACTGTCCGGGATCGTCGGTGGGCGGGGCCGCGCTCCTCGGCCATGATGGGTCACACCACCCATCCGCGGCCAAGGCCGCAAAAGGAGCATCAGAATGCCTCACCTCACGCCTGGCAGAAGCCCTTCACAGGTCACTCTTGGTATGTCAGCTATCCTTTTCTCACTCGCAGGCTGCTCCGGGGGCGGAAGCGGACCGTCGGCGGCGCTCCCCTCGGCCGCACAGGCGCAGCCCGCCGGACGTTCGAGTCACGCCCTTACGCGCCTGGACGTTCGTCGCTCGAGCCTCCTTGTGCCGGTGAAGAGCCTCGTGGTTAAGCCCGACCTGTCGGCCGGCTTCGCCGATGCCGATGCTAAGTCGACCGCCAGCATTCTCATCAGCGATGCGGGCACCAACGACGTCTATGCCTACACGACGGCCGGAAAACTCGTCGCTACGGTTACCGGGTTCGACGAGCCTCAGGGCATGTTCGCCACCAAAGCCGGTAACTTCTACGTCGCCAACACTCAAAGCAGCGACGTTCTTCTCTACTCGGGCAACTTCAATCAGGTGGCCACGCTAAACGACCCGGCGGGCCTCCCCGTGGACGTTGGGTACGACGAAACGACCGGAACCGTTGGCGTCACCAACATCGAATCGGCATCGGGCGGAGCCGGTAGCGTTTCGTTCTACGCCAAAGGCAGCACAACGCCTTGCAAGACCGTCTCTAATCCGAAGTGGACGGGCGCCTACTTTGGCTCCTTCGACAGAGACGGTCGTTTCTTCGTCGACGGGCTCGACCAGGACGGAGTCGTCGTTTTCGGCGTGATCACCGGCGGCTGCAACGCTACGACAATCCAAAATGTGGGCTTTCCACCTGACGATCACTATAAGAACCGCATATGGTACTTCCCTGGAGGCTTCCTAGCGTTTTGGGACGATCCTCCGTACATCTCTTATCTCAACCCGCTCGACGGTCAACTCTACTCCATGGTATATGAAAAGAAGAACAATTCTCTGAAAACGGTCGGCACGGCAGAACTCGCCGGCTCCGAAGATCAGGTTACGTACGTGTTCAACGCGACGCGCAAAAACGTGTGGACCGCCGATCTGGACCTTCAGGCTGCGAATGAATACGCGTACCCTGCGGGCGGCTCGCCGCTTACCGAGATTTCCGGCCTTTCCGCTCCTATCGGCATCGTCGTGCTGCCGCAGCGCGGTAAACCCTAAGCATCCTCGTTGTTCTAGGCGACGATCATCCGGGGACCGGAAGAAACGCCGGTCCCCGGTGACGTTTGCGCGGGCGGGGCCGGCGCCGGACACGAACCCATTCACGTGAAGTACAAGGCGAGCGTTCTTGTCGCGGCGGCCTTCTTCGCTCTCGCTGCCGCCGCGCGTTCGGATGCGAGCAGCAACCCGCTGTCACCGCTGTGATAAGACGGACCTATGGCGCGATCTTACCACTGCCCGAGCCATCGGGATCGCGGTCGCGCCGAGCACGCTGATGACCGAGCCCGCGACGATCGTGACGAGATTTACCCGTATAGGGAATGCCGGCCGTCACCATCGTTTCGGCCGAGTTCAGCAGGTCGCTCAGCCGGTTGCCGTCGATCGTTCCGCCGAGCGTCGTCAGGTGTTCCTTCGCGATTGCGGCTGCGCT
The DNA here is from genome assembly GCA_963743605.1 of Vulcanimicrobiota bacterium. Lineage (GTDB taxonomy): Bacteria > Vulcanimicrobiota > Vulcanimicrobiia > Vulcanimicrobiales > Vulcanimicrobiaceae > CAVUQJ01. Next base: position 14,599 of record CAVUQJ010000001.1, read on the forward strand.
CGCTGGAAGGTCGGCGAACACGCTACGGAGGCCGATCTTCTGCGCGATCGTCGAAGCCTCGCCGGTCGGCGTTCGCCCGCCTAGCGGCCAGGCGACAGTTTGCGCGTTACGCGGCGGGGTATGACGGCGACAAGACGCTCTATTCCATGAGGTTGAGGATGAAACGACTCGCTGTTCCGTTCTTCTTGGCTGCACTCGCGGTCGCCGCGGTCGTCGGCGGACCCGGCAAGCATGCAGCGTCGGCCTCGGCGGCGCAACCGGTGCCCTCAGGCAGTCCGATGGCGACCGCGACGCCCACGATGATGCCGTCTATGTCGCCACCGTAGTCCCATGATCGACGATCCGCGCAACCGGCCCGACGTGCCGGACAACGACGTTGACGAGCCCATCATCAATCAGGACGACGACGGCCTGCTGGATGACGAGCGCGAGGAAGCCGAAGGGTAAGCCGACCAACACGGACGAGCCCCGCATCCTCGGATGCGGGACTCGCCGCGTTCTGAGCGTCGTGCGGAACTAACGACGCACAAAGCGAGCCGGATAGATGACCTGATCGCCACCCTTCAGCTTCACCGAGTTGAGGATCATCGGCGGCGGCTTCAGCAGCGGCTGGAACGGCGAACTCGGGCTGCCGGGCGGCGGCATGTTGGTCAAGTTTCCGTTGACGATGCCGACCGCCGACAGCAGATTGCCGGCCAAGACCATCGTGAATGATGCGATCGTGCCGCTGCCGGCGGGCGCGTAAGCGGTCGTGTTACCGCCGCCGTTGCCGCAACCGTTGCAGGTGGCGAGTGCCGGAGCCGCGCCGGTTGCGATGATGCCCGCGGCGATTGCGGGGATGAGGGACGCGAGGTAGGTAGCGGTGAGGCTGCGCGCGACGGAGGATGCCGATGTGTTGTGCATGGGGGTACTCCTTATGGAAAGCGGTGTCGGGCTGGAGTGCCCATGCGCACAGCCTAGCCGGCGAAGAAATCCGGCGGCATCCGTTGCGGTACGGAGACGCCCCACACGCGGTACGGAGTCCCGGAGGAGGGGAGCAAACAGTGCGCCCGAGTCCCAGTTGACACAACCTACACAGTTTAGGTATATTTAGCAGCAGTGCCGACGCTCGAGGTCGACGGCTTCCGCCTCACGATCAAACTCGCGAGATGAACGCGGGCACAAGCCGCACGTCCACGTGATTAAGGCAGGGGGCAAGGTGCTAATAACGCTGGATGCGACGCTGACTCCGACCGAGTTGTGAGTATGAGGAGGCGCAACGTCGCCCGTGCCCGCGAGCTCGTTGCAGAACACTTCGGCCAGCTGTTGGAGTGGTGGGTTAGGGCAACTCTGAAAAACTCGCGCTGGTGTGATATCATTGAGTTCGATGAGCGATGAGCAGATTTCGTTCTCGAATACCGGCTTTGATCGTTACGCGAAGACGACGAAGCGCAGTGTGTTCCTCGCCGAGATGAACCGCATCGTACCCTGGGAGCGGTTGTGTAAGATCGTCGAGCCGTTCTATCCGAAGGCCGAGATAGGACGGCCCCGCATCGATCTTGCGGTGATGCTGCGGATCCACTTCCTGCAGCAATGGTTTGATCTGAGCGACCCAGCCGCAGAGGAGTCCCTGTACGACATCGTCCCGATGCGCCGGTTCGTCGGCATCGATCTGGGCAACGCGCCGGTTCCGGACGAGACGACGATTTGCAAGTTCCGCCATCTCTTGGAGAAGCACAACCTCGGTCGGCGACTCTTCGACGAGGTCAACGCCTTTCTGCGGGACAGCGGCGTGAAGGTGGCGAGCGGAACGATCGTCGATGCGACGATCATCGCGGCGCCAAGCTCGACGAAGAACAAGGCCGGGGAACGCGATCCGGAGATGCATCAGACCAAGAAGGGCCAACAGTGGCACTTCGGGATGAAGGCGCACATCGGAGTGGACAGTGCGAGCAAGGTCGTTCACTCGGTGGTCACGACAGCGGCAAACGTCCACGACAGTCGGGTCGTTTCAGAGCTTCTCCATGGCAACGAGACGCGCGTCTGGGGAGACTCCGCGTACCTCGGACAGCGTGAGGCGATTGTGGGGAAAGCGCCTCGAGCGCGGCTCTTCATCAACAAGCGGGCATATCGCAACCGGCCGCTGAGCGAGGCCGATCGATCGGCCAATCGATGCAAGTCCGGCGTTCGTTCGCGGGTCGAGCACGTCTTCGGCACCGTCAAAGGCGTGTTCCACTTTCGCAAAGTCCGCTACCGCGGTCTAGCGAAGAACACGAACCGGATCAACGTCTTACTGGCTTTGGCGAACTTGCTCACACAGAAGAAACGGCTCTTACGCCTGTCACCAACGTAGAAGTTGGCGGTCCGGAACTCCGAAATCGAGCGCTTATCAGGGCGGGCACAGGGGTTTTGTCGCCCAAACCGATCTTCGAAGCGTGCGTTTCCAACCCTCAACTGACCACCGGGCTATCCAACCACTTTTTCAGAGCTGCCTTAGGTTCAATGGGTAAACGCTTCCCAAACCGTATCGTCGTGCCGCCGATGACCGAGGCGATGTATCGTTCGGCTGTCAAAAGCGCGAAGCGGGACGATCCGCTCGATGTTACCGTGGCGCGGTACGACCGCAGGGCCGACACGATCGACCTTACGCTGCGGCAGGGTGTTACCGTCCGACTACCCCGCCTTCGCATTCGAGAGCTTGCACGAGCGAAGCCGGCCGATCTCGCGAAGATTGATATCCAGCCGGGTGGCGACGGCATCTCCTTCCGTAAACTCAACGTCGACATCCCTGGATTGTTGGCCGACGAGCTCGGACCGCTGTTCGCGAAAGCAATGGGACGCCGCTCGCGGGGACGCACGAGCGAAAAGAAGGCAGCGTCGTCTCGCGAGAACGGCCGCAAGGGCGGACGACCAAAGAGGTCGGCGGCATAGTAGGCGATCAGTCGCATCGCCAAAGGGGGGCGGAGGTGCGTCGGCAAAGGGGCCATACCGAGCAGGCGGCCGTACCGGCGTTTCGTGGCTGTCGTGGTCTCGTTGCGCTCCGGCGGGGAGGAACTGATGCTTAGAGTAGGGTCCGTCCTCGCGCTCCTCTTCTTCGCGTTTCTCGCGTTCGGCGCGACGCCGGTTCGCGCCGATCAGAGCGTGCGCATCGCGTTCCAGACCGACTTCGCGCCGTTCGTCTACGTGAAGGACGGTAAGCCGGAAGGGCTCATCATCGATATCCTCAACGCGGCCGCGCAGCGCAGTGGGTTTACGATTACCTTCGTCCCCACGCCGTTCGCGCAGCTCGACGCGACGCTGACCAACGGCAAGGCCGACGGGATCACCCCACTAGCCGTGACCCCCGATCGCAAGAAGACCTACGACTTCAGCTCGACGTTGGTCAACACCGGCGGGGCGCTGTTCGTGCGTGCGCCCAACCATACGCCGTCGGGCCTGGCGGCGCTCTCCGGCAAGAGCGTCGCGACACCCAAGACCGGGCCGTTCGTCGACTACATCCAGAAAACCGCGCCGAAGGCGAACCTGGTGATCACGAGCGACTATCCGAGCAGTTTCAAAGATGTGATCAACGGGATCGTCGACGCCGCGGCCCTCAACCTCCAGGTCGGGACGAGCATGGTGGCGACGTCCTATGCCGGCAAAGTGACCGTGCCGACGACGATGTTCACGCCGAAACTTCCGTATGCGGTCGGCGTCACCAAAGGAACCCACGCAGCGTTCCTCAAGAGTCTCGACGCCGGAATCGCCGCGATCACGGCGGACGGAACGCTCAAAACGATCGAAGCCAAATGGCAAGGGAAATGAACCAACCGATGCGCGCTTTTCGTGGAAGGGAGCCTCAGTCGATGGTTAAGGCCTGGTCGATCCTCGCTACCGCAGTCTTTTCGCTCGTGACGCAATGCGCGGCCGATGCCGCGACGACGGCGGCGAGTTCGGTGCCCGCCGGCTCGTCGAGCTTCACGATGTGCAAGAGCACCTACGCCCTGTGCACGACGGCGGCGTGCGTGCCGATCGCCGGGCAAAAGGGCAACCTCAACTGCCCGTGCAGCGTGCACACCGGCTACTCCGGCGGCGTGAAGGCCTGCAAGGCGGTCGCGCATACCGCGGCCGGCGACCTCATCTACTCGCGCTACTATCCCGTGAAGGCGTATGCCGAGTGTTCCAACGACCGGCCGTGGGCGTGGTGCCTGGACGTGCCCTGCCTGATCGACAAGAACGATCCCAAGAAGGCCAACTGCACCTGCACGGTCACCAAGAACCAGAATCCGTACGTCATTGTGACGGACCACTACACGGCGAAGACGTGCACGACCGGCATCATCTCGTCGGCGACCGTGTCGGGCATCACGCAGATCCTCCAACTTCATCCAGGAGCAGAAGTTGATTCCGCCATTTACTATCAAGGTGTTGAACACGCCGCCTCCTTCGAAGTGACGGCATTGCGGGGATGCGCGGCCGCCGGCTTGCTGGCGGTCGCGGCGTGTGCGGCCAAGGCGCAGCCGGCTTCTTCGGGGCAGTTCAGCGCCGGCCAGCGGTCGCAGATCGTCCAGACCGTGCGCGCGGCGCTCAAGAACGATCCGAGCATCCTGCGCGACGCGATCGTCGCCGTGCAGGCCGACAACGAGCGGCTCGAGGCGCAGGCGCGCAAAGCCGCCATGACCAGCCACGGCGACCAGTTGGTCGCCGCCAGCGACGCGTCGCTCGGCAACCCGCATGGTTCCGTGACGGTCGTCGAGTTCTACGACCCGCGCTGCCCGTATTGCCGACAACTGGCGCCTGCGCTCACGAGCTTCGTGAGCAGGGACGGCGAGGTGCGGCTCGTGTACAAGGATCTGCCGATCCTCGGGCCGGGCAGCGAACTCGGCACGCGCGCGCTGCTCGCGGCCAATCTTCAGGGCAAGTACGACCCGCTGCGCACGTCGCTCATGGGCTCGCCCGAGGACATTACGATCCCGATGATTCACGCCGCGGCGCGCGGCGTCGGCATCGACTGGCCGCGCCTCCAGCACGACATGGCGTCGCCCGCAATCGCCAAGCAGATCGCCGCGAACAAGCGGCTCGCGCAGGACCTCGGTATTCAGGGCACGCCCACCGTCGTCATCGGTCAAAAGATCATCGAGGGCGCCGACATGCCGACGATCGCCGCCGCGGTCGCCAACGCCCGCCACGACGCCTCGCGCGACCAATCCAAGCCCGTCGCGTCGCTGAGCAAACCCGTACAGTAGGCTTCGCGCCCGTGTGACGACGCAGTGAGGGGCTGCATGCCGAGCGTGGCGAAACAAGCCGCGGAGGCGCGCGCAGATATGTCATGACCGACGTTCGAGCTCAGGGAGAGCTACCGATCTATCGTCTCTACGTGATGCGGGCGGCGTATTTGCTGATTGGGTTGCTGCAAGGGTCGATTACCTGGCCGGCGATCCTTCACCACGCGCGGCCTTGGGATTTCTGGCATGGCGTCGGCATGAGCTTCCTCGGCGCGTTGACGCTGCTCTGTTTGCTCGGCGTGCGATATCCCGTCCGAATGATGCCGTTGTTGATCTTTGAATTCGTTTGGAAAGCGATCTGGGTACTCGCGGCCTGGCTTCCGCCGTACCTGGGGCACACGCTCAATCCCGATATCGGTGATTCTTTCACCCAAATTTTCTCGGGCGTCGTCGTCGTGCCGCTCGTGCTGCCGTGGGGTTACGTTTGGAAACACTACGTGCTCGCGCCGGGCGATCGCTGGAGATGAGCGGGTCATTCTCGACCGTTAAAGCGTGAGCTCCGTGCGATGGTGCCTTGCCCCTCGGGCGTCACCAGAGTTGGACGACCAATCCCGCGCCGACATAGTTGAACTTCAGGGCGTCGATTCCGGTGAACGCGTGGCCGTACTCTAGGTCGATCTCGGTGCGGCGCCCGAGCAGTTTCTGCACGCCGAAATCGGTGAACGCGCGACCACCCTGGTTGAGGACGATCTTCGAGACGTAGACGTATTCGGCGTAGAATTGGTAGAAATTGGGGATCTGGGTCGTCACGACGAACGAGGGCATCGTCACGCCGTAGCGCGCGTGCATCTGGTTTGCGAATCCGCCCGTCGACGATGCGGCGATCGTCGTTCCGATGCTCGTTGCCCGGCTCATCGCGAACGATGCATCGAAGTTGCCGGTTAGGGTTGCGTTGCCGGCGGTCAGAAAGGTCGAACCGTTCGGGCCCGTGTAGAGCCCGTCGAAGGCCACCGTCCAGCGGCCCTTCGGCGGAAGCTCGTATTTGAACCCGAGACCCGCGTCGGCGACGCCGTTCGTTAGCGTCGTCGGCGACCCGGCCGCATACGTCTTCGTCGCTATGTAATTCGGCCCGATGACGTCGAGCTCGAAGCGTGGCACGACGCCGATCCTCAGGAAATTCTGCGGGACCTGGGTTTGCACGGATCCATCCGCGGACGTGCCGGTCACTTGGTTCTGATAGCCGAGTTCGAAGACCGCGGTCCGAGCCTTGACGGCGCACGCGCTGTAGCCAATGGTCGGGCGGTTCGCGGTCGCGAGCAGTCTGCCCGGACCGGCACAGGGGTCGGCCGGCGTCGGAGCGGGCGAAGGCGTGGCCTGCGCCGGCGCGGCCTGGGCGGCGTTCGGTCGCAGCGAGGCCAGCGCTAAGAGCGAGAGCAGCGCAGCGGCCACCGAGCGTCGCCTCTTCCCGCAGAGGCGACGCCCGCTCACGAACCTCTCGCCATGAAGTAGAACATGCCGATCGTCGCGGCCCCCATCAGCGCGAACGTCGACCAGCCCCACGCGCGGGCGAGCAGCGAACTCGTCCAGGAACCCATGATCTTTCGATTCGCCGCGATCCACACGATTACCGCGATGAGCGGCACGGCCGCGACGCCGTTGAGGACCGCCGACCAGAACAGCGCCTTGATCGCGTCGATCCGCAAAAGATTCATGGCGATCCCGATCACGATGCCGGCCGCGACCACGCCGTAAAACTTCGGCGCTCGCTCCGGTGTTTCGTTGAGCCCCTCGCGGAAACGAAACGTCTGCGCGGCGATGTACGCCGACGAGCCCGCCAGGATCGGGACCGCGAGGATGCCGGTGCCGACCATCCCCAGGGAGAACAGCAGTTCCGCGAAGCGGCCCGCGAGCGGGCGCAAGGCTTCGGCGGCCTGTTGCGCGGTCGCGATGTCGTGCTTGCCGTGCGCGCCCAACGTCGCCGCCGTCGTGACGATGATGAAGAACGCGACGAGGTTCGAGAAGATCATCCCGCTATTAACGTCGGCGTGCATGTCCTTCACCGCCTGCTCGTTCGTGCCGCGGCGCGATGCCAGCGTCGCGTTCCCCGCCTCCTTGTCTTCTTCCACCATCGAGGACGACTGCCAGAAGAACAGATAGGGCGTGATCGTGGTCCCGAGGACGCCGACCATCGTCGACAGCCAGGTGGGGTCCAAGTGGATTTGCGGGACGACGAAGTTTCGCAGCACGAGCCCCCACGGCGGATGCACGATGAAGGCCGTGATGATGTAGGCGAAGAGCGACAAGGTGAGCCATTTGAAGACGCGCGCGATCGCGGCGTACGACAGCCACGTCTGGCAGACGATCAGTCCGATGCCGAAAAAGAACACCCACGCATCGACGGGGACGGGTACGACGAGGTGCGCCGCATCGGCCATGCCGCCCAGGTCGGCTCCGACGTTGAACGTATTCGCGACGATGACGAGCGCGGCCAGACCATAGGCAACCGGGCGTGGCAGGCTCTTGCGGATGATGGCCGCCAGCCCTTCGCCCGTGACCATCGAGATGCGCGCACACATGCCTTGGATCACCGACATCATCGGCGTGGACAGCAGGGTGAGCCATAACATCGAAAAGCCGGTCGTCGCACCGGCCACGGAGTAGGTCGAGATGCCGGACGGATCGTCGTCGGCGGCGCCCGTGATCAAGCCCGGCCCCAAGACCTTGAAGAATCGCGCTACCCGACCGCCCAAGGTCGCCGGCTTGACCGCATCAACCGGCGCGCTCATGTATAAAGACCGACCACGTTCCCTCCCGGGGCGAGATTTGGCACTGATCTTCCAGTCATGCTCACGAAAGCGCCCGCTAAACCACCCTCATCGATTTTACACGGAATGCCAGGCTCTTGTCGGTGCGATTTCAGACGGCGGCCATCAGCATTGCGAGCGGTTGCGCGCCGATTAGCGCTCTCTCGCAGTCTTGTGGGGGAGGAGCGTATGGTCGACTCGGAAGCATCGCAGCAGCTCTTCAGCGTAAGGCACGGCGATAAACGTCGTCAGCGCGGCTCCGATCGCAAGCAGATAGAGTGGATGGACCTGACGCTCCTTAGGGCGGATCGCATAGTCGGGACGGTGCGGACCTTTGCCGAGCATCCCGAGCGCTTGGTCCCAGTGCAGGCAAAGAATGAACGATAGAGACATGAACGGCAACACTTCGAGGAAACTATGGAAGTGCTGCTCCGTCGTAGTGACCTTACGGCGACCGGCGGCGTAGGCTACGTCCCAGATCACGATACCCTCGTGGACGATGAATCCAGCCGAGAGGGCCAAGATCGTCGACGCGTTGATTTCCAACAGCAACGCCATCAGTGCAGGCACGCCGACCACTGCCATCATGAGCGCGTGCGTCAGCGACTCGTGCGTCCCACTCGTCCGTTCGATCTTCGACTTGCGGTGACAGACCCAGTCGCCGAAACCCGGGATCGTCCACAACGGAAGGACGACGTAGAGGAGATACGCCTGTGTGGCCTTGGCGATGCCGTCGTCGCGTCGCGCCTTGTCGACGGGCGCCGCGGCTCCGCGGTCCGCCGGCTTCTCCCTCATACATGCTCCCCTCGCACCTTTGGTCATTCCCCGTCTGCTCGCCGGTCACACGGCACGAATTTTCATGCCGAAACGGGCGGCTGCCCGCTCGCCGCGGTGACGAGGTCGCCGTACTCGCCGCTACTGGCGGTAGCGGCCAAGGGGGTTTAATTCCGTAACCGCGGGGGAACGTGCCATCCGGTTTTCTTTCAAGCAGCGAAGGAGAGATTCTACACCGTGAACGACATCGAAACCGGAATGTACGACGACCGGGCATCTGCTGAGGATGCCGTCGCTCGTCTTCACGCCCTCGGCTACAGCGACAACGAAATCAGCGTTATGATGAGCGACAAAACGCGGGCGCGCGACTTTGCCGAGCATACCGGCAGCAAAGTGGCCACGGGTGCGGCGACGGGAGCGGCCATCGGTGGAGGACTCGGTGCGATCGTCGCTGGACTCACGGCGACCGGCAGCGTTGCCGCGATCGTGGGCACCGGCGGCGCCGCCGCACCGCTCGTGGTTGGACCGCTGGCGGCGGCGCTCGCCGGCCTCGGCGCGGGAGGCGTCACGGGAGGCGTCGTCGGTGCGCTTATCGGCGCCGGCATTCCAGAGCACAGGGCGAAGCGCTACGCCGACCGACTGGACAACGGCGGCATCCTGCTAGGAGTGCGGCCACGTCCGGAGCATCGTAACGACGTGCGATCGATCTTCCCAGCCGACGAGGACGTAGCTTCGACGCTATAGGCGCGAGGCGACATCAACTGGCCGCGGTCGCCGTTTATTAACGGTGATCGCGGCTTGCCGTTATCTCGGGCGTTTCGCGCCGCGAGCGACTGCTAGATCGCGACCGTCACGCCGAGCTCGATGCGGCGTTCGGCAGGGATGCCGAGGTCGTCGGGGAGCGGTCGTTGCACGCGCCGGAGGGCCTCGAACAAGTGCCGGCGCCAGGCGGGAAACGCGTCTTTCGACGCGCGTTCGACCTTCGGGTCGGCGTAGAAGAACGACGTGTCCTCGCGCTCCAGCAGCACCCCGACCTTGCCGCACCCGCGCACGATCGGCGCGAGACTCGGCAACTCCATGTAGCCGAAGCGCACGGTGACGCCCGTGAAGGCCGGGCTGAAGCGTTCGACCGTGACGCGCTCTTCGTCGGAGATGTAGGGCCGCTTGGCGGGCGCCAAGTGCAGCAAGACGAGGCGCTCCTCGCGTGCGCGATCGCGCACCCAGCCGTGATGCGCGAAGAACGGCACGCCGGTGGGGTCGGGCGTGAGCACGACCATCGTGGGCGTCTCCGGCGTCACGCTGTGCTGCAGTATCCGCGCGACGTCGGCCACCGGCGTCTGCTGTTCGAACAGCGCCTTGCTCATGCAGCGTCGGCCCTCGAGCCATGTCGTCACCACGACGGCGATGCAGGTGGCCACGGCGAGAGGAAACCAGCCGCCGCTCTGAATCTTCGGCAGGCACGCGAGCACGAACGCGGTGTCGACAAGCACGAACCAGCCGACGAGCGCACGCGCCCGCGCGCGCGACCAGTCGCGCACGTTGCGCAAGACGACGTAATACGCGAGCAACGTCGCGAGCATCGTGCACGCGACCGCGAGGCCGTAGGCCGCGGCCAGCCGCGCGCTCGAGCCGAACGCGCAGACGAGGCCGATGCAGCCGATCGCGAGCGTCGCGTTGACGGCCGGCACGTAGACCTGGCCGCGCAACGCGCTCGAGGTGTGGCGCACCTCGGTGCGCGGCCACAAGCCGAGCGCGGTCGCCTGTTCCACGAGCGTGAAGGCGCCCGAGATCAGCGCCTGCGAAGCGATGATCGTGGCGGCCGTCGCGATGACGATCATCGGCAGAAGCGTCCAGCCGGGCGAGAGTGCAAAGAACGCCTTGTTGAGCACGGCTGGATTTGCGATTACGCGCGCACCCTGTCCGAGGTAACAGAGGACCAGCGCCGGGAATACGACCGCATACCAGGCCATCGCGATCGGCTTGCGGCCGAAGTGCGAGAGGTCGGCGTAGAGCGCCTCTACCCCGGTGATCGCGAGCACCAAGCCGCCGAGCACCAGGAAACCGCCGATCCCGTGCCGCGTCACAAACATCAGCGCGTGGCGCGGATCGAACGCCTGCAGGATCGCCGGCCACTCGACGATCGCTAGCGCGCCCGCGACGCCGATCGCGGCGAACCACAGCAGCATCGCCGGGCCGAACAGCCGGCCGACGGCCTCCGTGCCGCGCGCCTGCACCGCGAACAGTCCCAGGAGGATGGCCACCGACAGCGGGACCACGAACGGCTGCGCATCGCGCGTCACGACGCCGAGCCCCTCGACCGCAGAGATGACGGAGATCGCCGGTGTGATCATCCCGTCGCCGAAGAGCATCGCGGCGCCGACGATCACGAACGTCGTGAGCACCCCGGCGCCGATCGGTCCGCGCGCCCTGCGCGGGACCGCCAGCGCGAGCAGGGCGAGGATTCCGCCCTCGCCCTGATGGTCGACGCGCATGATGAACGTGACGTATTTTACGCACACGACGAGCACGAGTGTCCAGAGGATCAGCGAGCAGATCGCCGACCACGTTGCCGGCGGTCGGCGCGGCGCCGCTGAACTGAAAGCACACGGGCAGCGTGTAGAGCGGGCTCGTGCCGATGTCGCCGAACACGACGCCGAGCGCGGCGAGCGAGAGCAGCATCGGCATCGCACGGGTCTTCTCGGGTGGGCCGGCCGTCTCGACCGGTTTCTTAGCGACGGACTCCTTTGCAACTGCCACGTTTGGGTTTGACGGCCTCCGAATCGGCGATGCGTTCCTCTGCCGAGCGATGAAGCGGCGCCGGCACGAACCAAGTACCCACTTCTCTGCTCGGTCTACCGCCGGTCGGCCGCATGGCGCGGGTCCGTGCCGGCCGGCTCGTCGGTCGTGCGGCGAATCGTCGCCGCGACCCTGGTTGCGGCGGCTCGCGCCAGTACCTTCGTGAACTCGGCTCCGACGAGCAAGATGATCGCGGAGTAGTAAATCCAGATCAAGATCACGAGGATCGATCCGGCCGCACCGTATCCCGAGGCGACGCCGGCGACCGCAATATACCACGAGATGCCCGCTTGGCCAATCACGAACAGCACCGCCGAGACCAAGGCGCCTGCCCAAACGTCTCGCCATGCGAGCCGTACGTCGGGAAGTATCTTATAGGTCATAGCGAGCACCGCCGTGACCATGGCGATCGACACCAGCCACGTCGCTGCCGGTATGATCACGGCGCTCCCCGCAAACGGAACCGCGGCCGCGAACCGCGTGGTCAGCGCCGCTACCGCCGAGTTGAGCGCGAACGAGACGATCAGCACGAAGGCCACGACCGCCAGCGTTCCGAGCGACGCGATGCGGTTGCGGAGCATTCCGGCCCAGCCGCCCTTTGTGGCTTCGATCTGCCAAACGGTGTTGAGCGCGTCTTTCAGCGCTCCGAAGAGGGCGCAGGCTCCAACGACGACGCGATCCATCCGACTACTTGTGCGACGATACTCTGGCGCGGCTTGTTGAGCGAGGCCGCGACGAGCTGGCGGATCGCGTCGGCGGCGGCCGGGCCTCCGGCGCGCCGGATCGGAGCGAGCAAGGATTCCTCGAAGACCCCGTGGCCGTGCCCGTTGCCGGCCACCCCGATCGCCCAGGCGGCGACCGCGATCAGCACGATGAAGAGCGGCGCGATGGAAAAAGCGCCGCGTAGGCGATCGAGGCGGCGAGCCGGGTCACCTTGTCGTCGTTGAACCCCGTCCACGTCGCCTTCAGCAAGTCGACCACTCCCCGTCTCTGTGTGGCAAGCATGCCCGCATCTTGCCCGCGAATCGCACGAACACCCCGCTCGGCTGCGCGACCCCCGGTCGCCCGAGCGCCCTTTTTTAGGAGTAGGTGTTGCTTAGCCGAGTGCCAATAAATTCGCGTTGCATGGTCATATAGAAATCCGAAATACCGTGCCATCGTCTGGATAGGCACCGCCCTCAAAGGTCGTCCCGTAGAGGGTGCCCGTGCCCCCGATGATCATCGACGTGATAGGTTTCGTACCATCCGATCCGTGGCCGAACACGTGCAGGACTGTCATCTCATATGTCCCCGATGCGTCACTTTGCAATGCGAATGCCGTCCCGCAGGCATTTAGGTAGCACGCACTCCCAAGCTCGGTCGTGCCATAGAGTGTGCCATGCTTGTCCATAACGAGACCCCCGCCGGGGGCCCACCCGGCCACACTGTCGTCGAAGTCATGAATGATCCGCTCCGTGTATCGCGAGCCACTGCCGACGAGGCGGAACACCGTCCCGCACCCCTCGGTTTGCAGAGTCCCGCATCGGACACCCGCTCCGTCTCCACCGAGCCTGGTCGTGCCATAGAGACTGCCGTCGTTGCCGACGATCAGCGGCGCCGTCGGGACCCCCCCATCGTTGGGCGCGCCTTGGAAATCGTGGAGGATCGTTTCCGTGTAACCGGATGCGGTTGGCGTCAACTTGAACACGGCCCCACAACTGCAGCCGGAAACGTCACCTCCGTAATCCGTTGTGCCGTAGAGGGCCCCCTGTGCGTCCATGAGGAGGCTCGCCGTCGGGTAGTATCCGTCTGCGCCGCTGCCTTTGAAGCCGTGCAGGACGATCTCTTGATAGCCGGACGGCATCCGCAGCAATTCATAGACCGAACCGCAGCCGTTTCCGCTATAGCAGCCACCTCCACCGCCGTAGGCCGTCGTACCGAAGAGATTTCCGTGCTGATCCGCTATCAAGCCGGACATTGGCGCGGCGCCGTCGTTCTGATTTTGGTAGAAGTTGTAGATTGTCGCCTTGAGGTAGATTTGCGACCCTGGCCATAGCGGCGTTAGCGAAAACACGGTTCCACAGCCACACCCTTGATAACCGTGGCCGCCGTTGAGCGTGGTCCCAAACAGCGTCCCGTCTGCGCCGACGAGCAAGCCGGCGACCGGGTACGCACCATCCACGTGACCCGTAAAGACGTGGATCAGGGTCTCAAAGTACTGCGAGCCGCTCCTCGTCAGCTTGAATACGGTCCCGCACGCCTCGCCGTTGCATTTGTAAACGCCGCCGTATTCTGTTGTCCCATACAGCGAGCCGGTGGCATCGATGGTCACTGGGCCCATCGGAGTTTGTCCATCGGTCTGGACCAGCGGGTTAAAATCGTGGAGCACTGCTTCCGGATATGCATGCGGACCGGACGCCGTGGGTTCGGCGGCGACCGCGATCGAGGTGTTGCTTAAAATAATCGCCGCGATCGTCCAAATCCACGTCCGCATGTCATGCTCCTCAGCGTGAGCATTCTAATGCCGCGAAAGCAACCCTAGCGGGTTCTCCACGGTCTTGGCACTCCGCTCCGGCGCGACCACGTGACGACCGCCAACACGCCGGCCTGATCAGTCGCCGATAGGGAACGTGCACGTGGCCGTTCATCGTTATCCTAGCGCGCCCAGCCGAGCGCCGGTGCGTTCGAATAGCGTCATCCGAGCGAAGCGCACGTAGCTTGGGGGAAAGAGGAAGAGTGATCACCGGCATCCACGCGATCTTCTACACGAAGCATTCCAAAGAGATGTACGACTTTCTCAAGGACGTGCTCGACCTGCACTACGTCGACGCCGGCAACGGGCGGCTCTTCTTCGCCGCACCGCCGACGGAACTCGCCGTCCATGAGACAGAAGACAGCCCCGAACACGAACTGTGGCTGATCTGCGACGACATCGCCGCGACGGTGCAGCAGCTCGAGAAAAAGGGAATCAAGACGAAGCCGGTCGCCGACCGCGGCTGGGGATTGGTGACGACGCTCGAACTCCCCGGCGGCGACAAGATCGGCCTCTACGAACCAAAGCATCTTTCGCCGCTTACGTAGCTCATGCCAGGGTGAGCCCGCATGCGTGGTCCGTTCATTCGATTCGTCCCTTCCGGCTGAGTCTTCGCGCGCGGCCGGTCGCGCGCGAACGACCACGCGACAGCTCGACGTGCGTTTCTGCGATGAAGCCGGCGAGCGCGACGGCCGCGCCGACCGCGAGTCGAGCGTGACGGGGCGAAGGACCTCGCAGTTCGCCGAGATCGGCGACGACCGCCGCGAGTCGCTGAAGACAGTCGCGGACGAGCGCGGCATCCCTTTTCGCATCGCCGCCGGCTGGGGGACCGAGCTCGACGGCCTTGAGCGTCGATTTGACGATAGCGACGAGGTCAGCCGCTTTCGCAGGGGCCGGCTCGCCAACAACGGGCAATATCGTGCGACAAACCGACTCGACCAGCTCCAGCGCTCCGTCGATTGCGTCTTTGGGACGATCGCTTGCAATGAGCGCAATCCGTCTGCCACGGTCATCGATGGACGTCAGGTCCTCGAAACGCGTCACCGCGAACGATCGTGAGGCGAGCTTGGCCGGCCGAAAGATGCCGCCTTGGAGCAAGAAACCATCGCGCTCCGCGGCCTTCACGAGGAACTCTACTTTTGACTCAGCCACTTCGTCGATCAATGTGCCAAGCGCGTGCCCGAGTTGTTCCAACTGTTGCGGTTCGTGCTGATCCACGCTCGCCACGTAGCGACGAAATTGGGCTCGGCGGTTCCCGTCAGGTCCACCGGGGTCCGTGCCCAGGCGGATATTCGCGCCTCCGAACGCCCGCTCGAGCTGGCGAAGGGGAATCGATGCCGACGCCGCCTCGAATTTGTCGAGCGTCTGCGGGCTGAAGACTTTTACCACCTCCTGTTTCGCCTTACGTGCAGGTCAGGCTGAGAGCGCACGTCGTGTCGCCGACGCACGCGGCGAGTTCGGCGAGCATGAACACGCCGATCGCGAGCGCGATCAGGCGCACCGCCGACGCCAACCCGGCGGAGGCGTCCGACTTCGACTGCAGGCCACGCCAAACGATGATGCCCGCCTCGACCGCGAGCATGACGAGCGCGACGACGCCGACGTAGAACGGCAGGCGCGTGAGCATCCAGCGCAACAGGAAACCCGCGTGGCAGCCGCCCGCGCCGGCCGGCAGCGGAACGGTGCCCTTGTCGCAGACCCAGGCCGCAAGCGCCGCCGTCGCCGCGCCCCATTCGCGGATCAGCTCGAGCGCGACGCCGGCGACGACCACCAGCACGCCGAGCCAGACGAGGCGGCGATAGGATACCTGCACGTGACCGTTCATCGTCATCCGAGCGCGCTGAGCCGGGCGCCGGTGCGCTCGAGTTCCGCGCGGTAGCCGTCGAGTTTGGCGCGCTGCTCGTCGACGACGCCGGGTTTCGCCTTCGCGACGAAGTTCTCGTTCGCCAGTTTGCGTTCCAGACGTTCGACCTCTTCGCGCAGGCGCGTCTGTTCGCGCGTGTAGCGATCGCGCAGGATGGCCGTCGGCGCCTGGACGGTCACCGCGCCGGTCGCGGCGACGACGCCGTCCGTCCCCGACGGCGCGACGTCGACGAGCGTCGCGTTCGCGTGCACGGCGAGCAGGTCGCGCACGCCCGCGGGGAGATCCGCTGGGACCTCGAGGGTCAGCTTGTCGCGGGGCGGCAGGTTCAAGTCGGTGCGCGCGTCGCGCGCGCGTCCCACCGCGCGGACGATCGCCTCATAGGTCGCCGTCGCCTGCGGGTCGGCGACGATCTCCGCCGGGTCGGGCCAGGACGCGGTCACGATCGTCGCGCCGTCGTGCGGGAGCGCCTGCCAGATCTCTTCGGTCACGAACGGCGCGATCGGGTGCAGCAGCCGCACCGCCGCGTTGAGGACGTACGACAACACCGCGGCGCGGGTCGGCGTCGCGAGTTTCGTGGCCTCGATGTACCAGTCGCAGTATTCGTACCAGATGAAGTCGATCAGCGCGTCGGCGGCGACGCCGAACTCGTAGTCGTCGTAGGCCTTCGTCACTCGCACGATCGTGTCGCGCAGGCGCGACAGGACCCAGCGGTCCGCGATCGACAGCGCGTCCTGCTTCGGCAAGGTGCCGGCCTCCGGCAGCCCCTCCTGCAGGCCGCGCACGTAGCGCAGCGCGTTCCACATCTTCGTGTTGAAGTCGCGCGCCTTCTCCGCGAACCGTTCGTCGAAGCGCAACTCCTGCGACTCGAGGCGCATCTGGCGCATGATGCCGAAGCGCAGCGCGTCGGCACCGTACTTCTCCACCAGCTCCATCGGGTCGATCGCGTTGCCCAGGCTCTTGCTCATCTTGCGACCCTGCAGGTCGAAGACGAGCGGCGTGATGAAGACGTGATGGAACGGGATCTCGCCGATGAAGCGCAGCCCCAGCATCACCATGCGCGCGACCCACAGGAAGATGATGTCGCGGCTCGTGATGAGGACCTGGTTGGGGTACCAGTGCTCGAGTTCGGGCGTCTTCTCGGGCCAGCCGAGGATCGAGAACGGCCACAGCGCGCTCGAGAACCACGTGTCGAGCGTGTCGTCGTCGCGCCGGAGTTCGGTGGCATGGAAGTCGCGGCTGCGCGATCGCGCGCGCTTCTTCTTCCGTCTCCGCGACGACCGGCTGATCGTCGGGCGTGTACCAGACCGGCAGGCGATGGCCCCACCAGATCTGGCGCGAGACGTTCCAGTCGCGGATGTTTTCCAGCCACGACTCGTAGGTGCGGCCGAAGCGTTCGGGGACGAAGCGGATGCGGCCGTCGCGATAGGCGTCGAGCGCCGGCTTCGCGAGCGTGTCCATCTTGCAGAACCACTGCAGCGACAGCAGCGGCTCGACGATGGCGCCGCTGCGCGCGCTCACCGGCACGCGATGGCGGTACGGTTCGACCGAGACGAGCGCGCCGGCGGCCTCGAGGTCGGCGACGACGCGTTCGCGCGCCGCGAAGCGGTCGAGGCCCGCGTAGGGCGCGCCGGCCGCTTCCGTCATGCGCGCGTCAAAGCCGATGACCGTGAGCGCGTCGAGGTTGTGGCGTTCGCCGATCTCGTTGTCTAGCGGGTCGTGCGCCGGCGTCACCTTGACGGCGCCCGTGCCGAAGTCGCGCTCGACCGCCCGGTCGGCGACGATCGGGATGCTGCGGCCGACGAGCGGCAGGACGACGGTCTTTCCTATTAGGTGCGCGTGGCGTTCGTCTTCGGGATGAACCGCGACGGCCGTGTCGCCCAGCATCGTCTCGGGGCGCGTCGTGACGACATCGATCGCGAACGTGCCGTCTTCTGCCGGGTAGCGGATGCGCCACAGGAAACCGTCGCGCTCCTCGTCTTCGACTTCCGCGTCGGAGACGGTCGACTGCGAGACCGGGTCCCAGTTGATCAACCGCGTCCCGCGATAGATCAGGCCGTCGCGGTAGAGTGCGACGAATACTTTCGTGACGATCGCGGAGAGGCGCTCGTCCATCGTGAAGCGTTCGCGCGACCAGTCCGGTCCGAAGCCGAGCGCACGAAACTGCTCGTTGATGATGCCGCCGTACTCTTCGCGCCAGCGCCACGCGCGTTCGAGGTAGGCCTCGCGGCCGAGTTGTTCGCGCGACGTCCCTTCGCGTTTCAGTTCTCGGATCAGGACCGTCTCGGTCGCGATCGCCGCGTGGTCTTGTCCCGGGATCCAGTCCGCATTGTCGCCCAGCATTCGATGGTAGCGCGTCAGCACGTCCATGGGCGTGTAGGTCGAGCCGTGCCCGATGTGGGCACGGCCCGTGATGTTCAAGGGCGGCATCGAGATCACGAACGGCGGTCGCGCCGGATCGGGATCCTCGTGGAACACGCCCGAGTTCTCCCACGACGCGTAACGGCCGGCCTCGACCGTTGCCGCGTCGTAGCGACGGGGCAACTCCGACGCCTGACCGTTCACGCGTCTAGGGTTTGACTATGCGCCAGCCGTTGCCTCGTGCAAGTGGCTGCGCAGACGCAGGCTGAAGCCGATCAGCAGGACGCCGAAGATCGCCGCGTAGATGGCGATGATCCAGATGACCGCGAACGCGCCGGCCCACGGATGCCAGATGATCAGGCCACCGAACACGACCGATGCCAATCCCGCTAAGATGTACAGCCATTCGTTGCTGATCGTCTTGCGGAGTTGGATCGCGTAGAAGATCTCCAGGACGCCGGTGATGATCGCCCACCATGCCACGAACAACAGCAACGTGAAGGCGGCGAGGCCGGGCCAGAACCAGACGACGAGGCCCGCCACGACCCCGACGATCCCTTCCAAGACCAGGAGCCAGCGGTGTTGGACGTTCTGCCCGAAGATCGCCGAGCCGAGGGCGAAGATGCCGTCGACGAAGGCCCAGGCCCCGAACAGGATGACCAGGGCCAGGCCGGCGGCTGCGGGCCAGATGAAGGCGATGGCCGCGAATGCGAGCGCGAGCAGGCCGCGCAACAGGAAGATCCACCAGTTCCGCGCGAGAGCATGGACTTGTAGCATTGCTTTCCTCCCTCTGGGTCTCTGCTACGATAACGGTCCCCTCTGCTCCTAGAGCAAGGCGAGCAGGAACGCCGGGAGGCGCCGTCAACATCGACGCGATGCGGCGGGTGGATGTGCGTGTTTTCGTGGTTGCGGCGTTTATCGTGGCGGTCGGCGTGGTCGCTTGCGGCGGGAGCAGTAACACCTCCGGGCCGTCGCCCAACCCCAGCAGCCTGGTTCCGACGCCTACCCCCAAGCCGACGCCAACGCCGACGCCCCTGCCGTCCGGCGTCACGCCCACGCCCGACGCCGCGCTGATCGACTACACGGGGTCGACGCAGTTCAGCCCGTTCACCGTCACCATCTTCATCAACGGCAGCGCGCAAGTCACGCTGCCCACGACGTACACGCCGAAGCCCGCGACCGTCCCGGCACTCGACGACGCAGAAGTTCTTCTCCGACCTCAACAAGCTCGGCCCCGTCAACGACCTGAAGATCGGAGTCTGCCCGCGGCCGACCAACACCGCCTACAACAATATGACGATTCTGGGCTACCAAAACGAACAGTCCGGTGACGTCAGTTGCCCAGGCAACTCCTCGACGACGACCGTCTACAACGACGTCAAAGCCGTCGAGTTGGCGGTTGGGATAACACCACCGACGTAATCGGCCTGCGTCGGCGCTGCCCTAGATAAACAGCCCCGCGTCGACTCGGAATAGCGCAGCGAGTCGCTTGGCCTGCGCCTTGCTGATCTGACGCTTCCCGCTCAGAATAGCCGAGGCTGCCGCTCGGTCGCCCAGCGCGTCGGAAATCTCCTTCTGGGTGATCCCTCGCAGGTCCATCGCCTCCTTTAGGAATTCGCGCGGTGGCAGTTGCGGAAGCGGCGAGACGTGCTCACGTTCGTACGCGACGATCAGCGTCGAGAGCAGATCGTAGTATTCGGTCTGCGCGACAGACCGAGAATCACCCAGCCGAGCGAGACGCGTCACCTCGACGATTGCCCGCTGGTAGTCCTTCTTGGTCCGAATCACCCGTGGCACGTTTTCCACAATGATCCGGACGTACTCGCGTTCCGCCATCGCATTCATTTTCGTTTCGCTCCTTGTGAGTACTCGGCGTGCGTCTCTATCTTGACGACGATGACCTGTTGCGCACGGTAGTCGACGAACGCCGTCAGGCGAAACTTGTTTCCGCCGATGTTGAAGATGACATCGCCGCCGACGTAGGAAGCCGCAGCGAAATCGGCCTTAAGCTCGGCGAAGAGTCTCCACCGAGCGGGCTCGACCAGCTCGCGCCACGCTGTCAGCGGACCCAACGCCGCTGCGTGCTTCCGGGCGAATGCCACGACCGTGTCCGCGCCCAATATCCTCACCCACCCACCATGTTAGCGGATTGCCAACACGTTGTCAATACGCCAACTCGACGGGTGCGGCCAGGCATTTAGAAAGGCCGATTCATGAGTGCTTGGCGAGCCCTCGATCTTGACGTTCAGAGTTCGAAGACGGTACCGCCCGCGTAGGGTCCGTCCGGGCCGCCGTCGGTCGTCGTCCCGAAGATGCGGCCGGACTGGTCGAGAATGACGGCGCTCGTCGGCATCCCGCCGTCGGTCGCGTCGTCTTCGAACGTGTGCAGCACGCTTTCGCTCCAGCTCGAGACCCCCGGCTGGAGCATAAAAACCACGCCGCAGCCGCCGCCGTTGTTGCAGCTCAGATCGCCGCCGTTCGAGGTCGTGCCGTACAGGCGGCCGGCGCTATCGATCGCCAAACCGGCGTCGTAGGGCAGCGCGCCGTCTGCGTCGCCCGTAAACGTGTGCAGCACGGTCTCGGCCCACGTTCCGCCCGACGGCGGACGCTTCAACTCGAAGACGACGCCGCAGCCTTCATGCGGACAGGACTGGTCGCCGCCGTCATATGTCGTCCCGTACACGTTACCGGTTGCGTCGATCGCAAGACCGCCCTGTGGGTACCAGCCGCCCGCGAACGGGCCGAAGCGAAAGATCGTCTGCTCCGTCCAGCGCGACGAGTGAGGAAGCCGCGTCATCGTGTAGGCACTGAATGCCGTCGTTCCGTAGATCGTGCCTGCGCGGTCGACCGTTAGGTTCCCGAGGGGGCAGCAGCCTTGGCCTGCCTTCACCGTAAACGCGTACAGGATCGTTTCGTGCCACCCGCCCGTTTTCGTTTGCGACAGCTTGAAGAATGCGCCGCCGACGTCGTCCTCTCCGTAACACGAATCGATGCCGCCGCCACAGTAGAACGCCCCATAGAGGTTCCCGGCGGCGTCTGCGACGAGGTTGGATACCGGCAGGCCGCCGTCTTTGCCGCCCGAGAATACGTGCAGCGTCTGCTTGGTCCACGCGCCGCCGGCGTGCGGCGTCAATTCGAACGCCGTGCCGCAGCCGCGCAGACCGAAAAATGGCGGGACGCATCCTTGACCGCGCACGCCGCCCGCGGTCGTCACGCCGTATACTTTACCCCCGGCGCCGAGCGTGACGGTGCCGTAGGGTTGCATGCCGTCGGCGAAGTCCTTGAAGTCATATAAAATGTGCTCGGTCCAGCCGCCGCCCGTTGCCGGCGTTAATTCGAAGACCGTCCCGCAGCCGATCACGGAATGGCGCCATGTACAGGATCCCGTACCGCCGAGAGGCGTCGTGCCGTAGAGGTTGCCCGCTCCGTCGAAGACGAGCCCTCCCGCGAACGGGAACTCGCCGTCCGGAACGCCCGTGAAGGCGTGGAGGAGCTTGATCTTCCCGGGCTGCGCGTTGTCCGCGCTCGCGCTTGCGACGATGACCGAGAGGGCGGCGAGGAGCGCGATCCCGCCTGCGACAAGACGAATGGGCATTTCCGCGATCTCCATTGACGCGCGGCCCGTGCTCCAAACGTTCCGGCCCGGAGGCGAGGCTTCCTCGCCTCTTAATGGTTCGCGCATGGCGTGGCGGGGCGGCGAGCGAAGCCTTGGCGGGTGAGGCCGTCCGTCTACTTCGGGGATCTGCTCAACCGCTGCGTTGCGGGGCCGTTTGTCATCACCGAGAGCCGGTTTTCGGCGGGGTCGTACCTTCCGGCGCACACGCACGACGCGGCCTACTTCACGTTCACGCTGCGGGGATCGTACCGCGAGTCATACGGCGCCGGCTCGCGGGTCTGTACTGCGGGCACGGCGGTCGGCCATCCGGTCCACGAGGTTCACTCGCAAGCCTTCGCGCCAGAGCCGGCGCTGCTCGTGCGGCTCGGTCTTTCCGACGCCGGCGGCGCGCGTGCGCTCGACATCGCGCCGCGCAGACCGATCGCGTTGGCGAATCACTTCATCGCGCAGATGGCATGGAAGCTGCATCGCGAGTTGCGGCTCCACGACGACTATTCGGGTCTCATCGTCGAGGGGCTCGCATATGAGCTGGCGGGCTACGTGATGCGGGGCTCCAGCGCGCGCGGCGGCAGCCGCACGCGGGCGCTGCGGACCGAAGCGCTGCTGCGGAGTTCGCTCCGAGCGGAACGCTCGATGGCGAGCATCGCTGCCGACGTGGGCGTGTCGTTGTCGACGCTGTTTCGCGACTTTCGCTCGACGTTCGGGTGCACGCCGGGCGAGTACCAACGACGCGCTCGCATCGATCTGGCCAGCGAGCGGCTCAAGACCAACCGCTCGATCGCGGAGATCGCCGCGGAGTGCGGCTTCTGGGACCAGAGCCACTTCAACCGGTGTTTCCGGCGTGCGACGGGGGTTTCGCCGTCGCAGTTTCGCCGATTGGCGCGCTGAACGACACGATCGTACCGGGCTGACACGCTCGTACTAGCCTCCCCGCGGGGCAACAAGTACGCTTTCGTGTGATGGGATCCCAGAGAGTCGTGCTCGCCTGGATGGCGGCGGTGGCACTGATCCAGGCCGCGGCAGGCACGGCGCGCGCAGCCCCGCTCGAGACGTACCTGAAGCTCACGGACGTTGCTTGGGCCTCGCCCTCGCCCGACGGGCGGCGCATCGCATACACATCGGAGGAGAGCGGCACCTGGCAGCTTTGGGTCACCGACCTCGACGGCTCGCACAAGCGGCAACTCACCCACGGCAAAGATGCCGTCGACTTCGCCCGCTGGGTGCCCGGCGACGCGCACACGATCCTGTACGCGCAGTCGCGCGGCGGCAGCGGGGTGGACCAGTTCTTCTACCTCCACGACGACGGAGGGCCGCCGGTTGCGCTGTTCCCGGGCGAATCACAGGTAACTCACGTCTACGGCGCCTTCTCGGCGGACGGCCGGTGGCTCGCCTTTTCGTCGAATCGGCGTAAGCAGGGCGTCTACGATGTCTATGTTCTGGATCGGCGAAGCGGTCGCGTTCGGCCCGTGTATACCGCGGAAGGAACCGCCTATGCCACGGCGTTTTCCTCCGACGCCGCGGAGCTGCTCGTGCGGCGCGTGCAGAACCCCTACGACGACGACCTCTTCATCCTCGACCTGCGTTCGGGGGCTTCGCGTCTCGTTACGAAACATTCGGGGCAGGCCACGTTCGATAGCTCCCAGTTCTCGCTCGATGGCCGCAGCGTTCTTTGCGTCACGGATCTTCACCGCGAGTTTCGCACGATCGTGCGGATCGACGCGGCGACGGCGCGACTAGCGACCGTCGTCGCCGTTTCTCACGACATCGACCAGGTGCTGCTCTCGCCCGATGGGACGCGCATGGCGTATATCGTCAATCGCGAGGGATATGGCGACGTGGCGATCGCCGCCGCCGCGACGGGACGGACCTTGGCGACGCCGACAATGCCGCCGAGCGTCGCGGAGAGCCTGCTGTTCGCGCAGTCGGGGCGCATCCTGATCTACTCGGCGTCGGGGCCGACGTTTCCCAAGGTCGTATGGGCGTACGATGTGCCGGCGAACTCGACGCGGCGCGTTACGCAGCCGAACTTTCACGGCATCGCGCCCAGCTCGCTCGTGCAGCCGGCGGTGGTCCACGTGCGCAGCTTCGACGGCACGATGGTTCCCGCGTGGTACTTTCGCCCGCGTCGCTCCGGCGAAGATGACGGTGCTGCTCGATATCCACGGCGGCCCCGAGGACCAAGACCGGGCGTGGTTTTACCCGTTTGCCCAATACCTGGCATCGCGTGGCTACGCGCTGCTGGACCCGAACATCCGGGGCAGCGCCGGCTACGGCCGGACGTACCTGCACATGGCCGACGGACGCAAGCGCGAGGACGCGATCAAGGATATCGGCGCGCTCCACGACTGGCTCGTCGCAGACGGCGGAGCGGATCCGCGAGGCATCTTCCCCAACGGCGCGTCGTACGGCGGGTACGTCGTGTTGTCGGCGCTCTATCACTATCCGACGGCGTGGGCCGGCGGCATCGACGTTTACGGCGTTGCGGACTGGGTCGATTTCTTGCAGACGACGGCGCCGGAGCGCCGCAGTAATCGCGAGGGCGTGTACGGTTCGCTCGAACACGACCGCGCGTTCCTGGCTTCGATCTCGCCCATCAACCACATCGCCGAGATCAAGCGTCCGGTGCTGATCATCGCCGGGAGCAAACGACACGATCGTCCCGGTCGCGCAGAGCCGGCATCTGGCTGACGCGTTGCAGCGTCACGGCGTGCCCGTCGAACTCCACGTCTTGCCAAACGAGGGCCACGGCGTGGCGCACCTCGACGACCTCCTCACGATCTACCGTTACACTCTCTCGTTCATGCAGCGCTACGCCGGCAAGTGATGCGGCTAGGCAACGCTAACGAGGGTTTCCCAGGGTTCGACGCGGGTCGGGTGCAACCGAATCTCGTGCAGCCGACGCAGTTGACTACCGAACGCTCCACTTATGCCCTGATTTCCTGAGTAGACCAATGTCGTGTTGCCGGAGGTTGAGTTATAGGTAGCCGTTACGGGGCAGCCTGCGGACGCCGGCGGGCAGAATGGGTCGCCCCAGTTCGCAATATAGACCGTTCCGGAGTTACCTTGGGACGCTGGGATCCCAAGCTCCGGCAGCACGTCGCCGAAAATCACGACCGTGAACGACGTTGCGATCCCGCTTGAACTATTGGGTGCGTAGACGTCGCCGTTTCCTGAATTGGTGGAGGACGCGTCCGGGACGGCGAGGGCCGCCGCCGAGCACAACGAGACGAGGCCGGCGGCGAGGATCGGGAGGAGAGCGCGGCTAGTACGCATGGGGAAGCTCCTTTGCTGAGCGTGTGTGTGGGGCTGTACGCCCCGTGAGCAAAGGCTAGCCGTCCGCGCCTTCGGGCGGCGTCCGTTATTGTACGGAGTCGCTCGTCCGGCGGTACGGATGTCGCGAGGCACCCTCTTGCGGCGCCGGCCGAAGCGACGGTATTTCAGAGATCGAGCGGCACGGGCTAGTCCGTAACCGGATACGTCTGCCAGCCGTGCTCCTGGAGCAGCGTCCAGAGCATGCCTCCAGCCGGCATGACGTGGAACCCGGGCAGCACGTTGTGCATCCACTCGTCGACGATCGTGGTCAGCGCGACGCCCGACGGCTTGACGAACGTTGCGGCGATCTCGCAGAGCGCGTCGTGGCAGACGAAGAGCGTGGCGCCGCGGCGGAGAAGCGCGGCCGAGGTGTAGTCGTGGTAGACGCCGCTCAAGTCTTCCGGCGAGACCGCCAGATCGAGGCTGGACCACGCGGCGCATGAAAAGTTTTGCGTCGCGATGTTGCCGCTGCGATCCGTGAGCTTGTAGACCTGGCCGATGTGGTACTTCTTCCACATCGCATCGTTCAGGGCAAAAACGATCGGGCGGCTGATGAGGATGCCGGTCGTCGCGAGCGAGACGCGCTGCGGCGGAGGCTGAATCCCGAACTCGTAGGCGGTCCAGGCGTCGCTCATCTTCTGGAAGAACGCCGCGACGCCGCCGCTACCGAGCGACGAATTGCTCAAAAACGCGCACTTTTGCGCGCCCGGCCTGTTCACCGTGGCCATCATCGCATCGTAGTCGTAGTGGCCACGCCGCAACACCGGCACGTACGGCGGTGCCCAACCGGCGGGGGCTGCCGCCGCGGCGTCGCGGCCCGTCATCACCGCGGCGGCTGCGGTCGCGGCTAGCATGAATCCTCTGCGGTCGATGGGTTCGCTCACGTTCGCCCCCGCCTTCCGGTGCGTGCTCTCGGCGCCGTTGGTCGCCGCGGCGCACCTGACCTCTCCACGCGCGTCCTCCGCGCCGGTCATAGAAAAGAGCCTCGCCGGTTGGCTCGAGGCTCTCAACATGGTCGGGCAGACAGGATTTGAACCTGCGACCCCCAGTCCCCCAGACTGGTGCGCTACCAAGCTGCGCCACTGCCCGGCGCTCGCTCTCGCTTCGGCGGTTGCGCCGCCGGGTCCCGTATTTCGCCCAAGCGGACGCTACCGCGTGAAACCGCGCGACCGGTGGAAAAGGTCCGGTCCCTGCGGTTCAGGCCTGAGCGCGCGGTGGGCGCGTTGGGGCCGCTAGCGCTTAGCGCGCTTCTTCTTTGCGCCGGCGACGGCGTCGCGCAGACCCTTACCGGCGCTGAACGCGGGAACGCGGCGTGCCGGGATCGTCAGTTTGGCGCCGGTCTTCGGATTGCGGCCCTCGCGCTTCTTGCGCTCGCGCACCACGAAACTGCCAAACGGGATCAGTTGCACCTTGTCGCCGGCAACGAGTGCATCTTTGATACTGTCGAGGAAGAGATCGACGAGTTCGCCGACTTGGCGCTTCGATAGGTCGGTATCTTCGGCCAATTGGTCGATGAGGTCAGCTTTTGTCAATGCACGAATCTCCACGACGGTGAGGGGTGTAACACGAGAACGCTTCGGGTGGAGAGCGATATTAGCAGACGCCCTAGGTGCTCCTGCCCAAAAGGGCGACCAGGGCGCGTAGCCCGAGACAGTAGGAAACTGCGCCAAACCCGGCGACGGTCCCCACGCAGGCCGGCGCGACGACGCTGAGCGCGCGAAACGGCTCCCGCGCGTGAACGTTGGAAAGATGGACTTCGACCGTCGGCAGGCCGACCGCACTGACGGCGTCCCGCAACGCGTAGGAGTAGTGCGCGTAGGCGCCAGGGTTGATGACGATCCCGTCCGCCCATCCGGCGGCGGCCTGAATCGCCTCGATCAGCGGGCCCTCGCCGTTGTGCTGTTCGCAGCGCACCGAGACCCCGAGCGCCGCAGCCTCCGCGCCGATCGCGCGGTCGACCTCGGCGAGCGTCTGCGTCCCGTACACCCCCGGCTCGCGCTGCCCCAAGAGGTTGAGGTTGGGCCCGTGCACGACGAGAACGTTCACGCCGCGCCGTTCGGGGAGGAAAGAGTGCCGACCTCGGAAACAGCCCGGGCGATGCCGGACCGGATCATCAGCTCGACCTCAGCCGACGGCAGCATCTCGGTCGTGGCCGGGATCACGACGGAACTGTTGCGCGAGACGCAGCGCCGCCACGAACTCTCGCCGACAGCGAGCGCGGCCCTCGGGCGACTGCTCACCGCGGCCGCGCTCCTCGGCACGAACCTGACAGGCGGCGAGCGCCTGTCGCTGCAGGTCGCGGGCGACGGACCGCTGGGAACGCTCACGGCCGATGTATGGCTGGTCGAGGGCACGACATCGGCGCCCGCGGGTACGCGCAGCACCCGCCGCCGACGTGCCGCTGAACGAACGCGGCAAGTTCGACGTCGCCGCCGCCGTCGGGCCGGGTCGCATGCAGGTGACGGTCTCGTACGAAGTCGGCCAGCCGTACGTCGGCGTGGTCGCGCTGGAGACCGGCGAGATCGGCGAAGACGTTGCGGCCTACCTCATGAAGTCGCAACAGATCCCGAGCGTCGTCGCGCTCGGCGTGCTGGCGGATCCGCGGCGGAATCCGCGCAGCCGGAGGGGCGATCGTTCAGGCGCTGCCCGGCGCGCGCGAAACCACGCTCGAACGGCTCGAGGCGACGGCTCGGTCGATCGCCCCGATCACTACGCAGATCGACGCGGGCGCAACGCCGGAGGACATCGCGGCCACGATCGCCGCGCCGCTCGCGCTGCGTCCGCGCGGCGAGTACCGCGTGCAGTTCGCGTGTCGCTGCAGCCGCGGGCGCGTCGAGGTGGCGTTGCTGGGACTCGGGCGGGACGAACTGGAACGCATCGCCGCGGAGGAACCGCAGACCGAAGCGATCTGCGAGTTCTGCAAGCAGACCTACACGCTCTCAAACGAGGAAGTGCGCGCGCTCGTCGCGCGTCTTGCCTAAGGCGCGGGGACGACGCGCGCGAAGCGCCGCGCGCCGACCGACAGCACGACCGCACCCGTGGCCGTCCACGCCATCGCCGGATCGTCGGCGGGCACGCCGTCGAGCCGGACGCCGCCGCCGCGCACGAGCCGCTCGGCCTCGCGCCGGCTCTGCGCGAACCCCGCCTGCAACAGCACGTCCGTCAGCCGGTGCGCGTCGCGCAGCGTGATCTCAGTCATCTCGTCGGGCAACTCGCGCCGCTGCACCGTGCGTTCG
This sequence comes from Vulcanimicrobiota bacterium, assembly GCA_963743605.1. Lineage (GTDB taxonomy): Bacteria > Vulcanimicrobiota > Vulcanimicrobiia > Vulcanimicrobiales > Vulcanimicrobiaceae > CAVUQJ01. The sequence goes on from CAVUQJ010000001.1 coordinate 43,054, forward strand.
AAGTTCTCGCGCGCCGCCTTTGCGGCCGCGCTCCCGTTATACAGCGCGACGATCGCCTCGGCGACGCGCTTCTTTGCGTCCATCGGGGGCGTTCGGCCCTCCGCGACCTCGCGCGTCGAGTTCCTCGCAGGCCGCGTCCGACCAGCCCGCGCCGAGCCGCGCGTAGCGCGCGACCATCTCGTCCGGCACGCGCATCAGCTTGCCGAACTGGTCCGCGGGCGGCTCCGCGATCGCGACGTGATTGCCGACGGACTTGGACATCTTGATCTTGCCGTCGAGCCCCTCGAGCAACGGCATCGTCATACAAATCTGGGGTGCCTGCCCCTCGGACTCCTGATAGTGGCGCCCCATCAACAGGTTGAACAGTTGATCCGTGCCACCCAACTCGACGTCCGCCGACAACGCGACGCTATCGTACGCCTGCGCGACCGGGTACAGAAACTCGTGCAGCGAGATCGGCGCTGCCGGCGGCAAAGCGCGCGGCGAAGTCTTTGCGGTCGAGCATACGTGCGACCGTCGTCTGCGCGAGCAGGCGAATGACGTGCTCGAAACTCAGCGGTGCGAGCCACTCGCCGTTGTAGCGCAGGCTGACGCGCTCGAGGTCGAGCACCTTGCCGGCCTGCTCGGCGTAGGTCCGCATGTTGGCGTCGATCTGCTCGTCGGTGAGCCGCGGCCGCAGCGCGTTGCGACCGCTCGGATCACCGATGCGCGCCGTGAACGAACCGATGACGAGCGTGACGTCGTGACCGCCCTCGACGAACTGCTGCAGTTTGCGCAGGACGACGGCATGGCCGATGTGCAGGTCGGCGACGTCGGGTCGAGCCCCAGCTTGACCCGGAGCGGACGCCCCTCGCCGAGCCGCTCGCGCAACTCCGCCGACGGTCTCGACGTGATCGCAGCCTTCGGTATAGCGGACGGCGGCGTCCGCGGATCGCGGCCGTCGACGCGAGAAGCCGCCACGACAGTGCAACTCCAGGATCGTCACGCCGCTGCCGCCCTCGTCCGCGTTGCCGTAGCGCACGCTCGCGACGTCGGCGTGTTCGCGCAGAAACTGTTGCAGGCCGCGCCCGAGCAGGCCGGTGCCCTTGCCGTGGATCAGGCGCAGGGGCGAAAGCGCCGAGCAGTTTGGCCTCGTCGAGCCAGCGGTCGACGAGCGGCTCCGCCTCGACGAAGCGCTTGCCGCGGACGTCGAGCTCCGGGCTCGCGCCGCGCCGCGCTCTCCAGCGTCTGCGCGCCGCCGCCCGATTCGCGCGCCGGGGCGCCTTCGCCGGAGCGCACGACGCGCAGCCCGCGCTTTGGAGACGACTGTACGCATCGAGCCCATCGCCACCAGCACCGTGTCGCCGTAGTCGTCGACGACCGTTCCCTCGCCGCCCAGCGCCTCGACGAAAACGCCGTCGCCGCGGCGAAATGCGGTTCGCCGCAGCCTCGCCGGCCGCCGCCGTCTGCGGCGTCAGTCCGAGGTCGCGACGGACGTCGGCCTGGACGCGCCCGAGCAGCGCGGCTTGCGACTGGCGTAACCCGCGGCCGCGCGGTCCCGCGCTCGCGCGCCCGGCGCTCGAGTTCGCTCGTGAACTCGCGCAGCGCGCGCGCGAGCCGTTCGTCGACCTGCGACGCCATCGTGCGCCGTTCGCGCTCGAGCGCCTCGACGCGGCCGCGCACGTTCTCCTGCAGTTTGGCGACGTGCTCGCGTTCGCGCGCCAGCGCGTCGCGTTCGGCGGCCGAACTCGAGCGGATCGCCGCCAGTTCGGTCAGCGCGCGCTTCGTAGTCGCGCTGGCTGTTCGACAGCAGCGCCTCGGAGCGCTCGACGATCGCCGGGTCGAGCCCCATCGTGCGCGCGAGCGCGAACGCGAGCGACTGCCCCGGAATGCCCACTTCGAGTTCGTAGGTCGGCGCGTACGTGCCGGCGTCGAAGCGGACGCTGGCGTTGCGAAAGCCGCTCGTCTCGTGTGCGAACAGTTTGAGTTCCGTGGCATGCGTCGTCACGATGCCGTGCGCGCCGGTCGCCATCAGGTATTCGAGAAAGGCGGTCGCGAGCGCGGCGCTCGAGGCCGGCTCCGTGCCGCTCGCGATTTCGTCGATCAACACCAGCGAACGATCGCCCGCGTTCGCGCTGATGTGGCGTAACCGGCCCAGGTGCGCGGAGAACGTCGAGGCGTTTTCGACGATCGACTGCTCGTCGCCGATCTCCGCGAAGACGCGATCGAAGGCGCCGACGGTCGTGCCCTCAGCGGCCGGCAGGTGCAAGCCGCAGTATGTCATGACGACGAACAGTCCGACCATCTTCAGCGTGACGGTCTTGCCGCCCATGTTCGGCCCGCTGATGACGATGAAGCGCGTTTCGTCGTCCAGCACGAGGCTCTGCGCGACGGCGCGTTCTCCGAGCAGCGGATGACGCCCGAACCGAACGTCGATCGCCGGGCCGCCCGCGACGACCGGCGCGACCGCGTCCATCTTTTCGGCGACGCGCGCTCGCGCCAGCGACAAGTCGAATTCGGCGAGGATCTCGAGCCCCATCTCGAGCCCGCCGGCCGCTCCGCCGACGACGCCCGACAGTTCCGCCAGAATCCGCTCGATCTCGCGCTCTTCTTCCACGCGCAACGTGCGCACGCGATTGTTCGCGTCGAGCGCGGCGAGCGGCTCGACGAACAGCGTCTGCCCCGACGACGACGTGTCGTGGACGACGCCCGGGACGGCGCCCGCGAAGTCGGCCTTGATCGGGATGACGAAGCGGCCCGCGCGCGTCGTGACGATCGGTTCCTGGACCGCCTTCGCGAACGAAGACGACCGCAGGATCGCCTGGCAGCGGTCGCGCGCCTGCTCGTGGGCGACGACGACCGAGCGCCGAATGCGAGCGAGCGCCGGCGACGCGCGGTCGAGGACCTCGCCGCGCTCCCCGATCGCGTGATCGATGCGGCCGGCGACGCCCTGCAGCGAAACGGCCCCGGTGCAGCGCGCCTTGAGCACGGGGGCGTCGGCCGCGCGGACGCGCCGCACGGCCGCGTCGGCCGCCGCCGCGGCGATGGCGATCTCGTGGAGATCCTCCGCACCGAGGACGGAACCGCGCGCGGCGCGCGCGATCGCGTCGCCGGTGTCGGTCACGCGCGGCAGACCGAAGCCGTCGTGCGCGACGATAGTACGCATCTCGCTCGTGGCGGACTGTTCGTCGCGGATCGCGGCGAGCTCGCGCGCCGGCGCGATCGCCCGCGCCCGCGCCGTCCCGCGATCCGTCATCGTCTCGTGTGCGACGAGCCGGCGGATGGCATCGAAGTCGAGGACCTGCAGCGTGCGTTCGTCGGCGAGCGCCGGCCCGCGTACGGCCGCGTCGCTCACGCCGGCGGATCGCCTCCGGACAGCCGTTCGCGCAACAGCGTCTCGACCAGTTGCGGATCGGCCTTACCGCGGCTGGCCTTGATGACCTGGCCCTTGAGGAACTGCAGCGCGGCGACCTTACCGGCGCGGAAGTCGGCCGCCGACTGCGCGTTGGCGGCCAGCACGTCCTGCACGAAACCTTCGAGCGCGGCGGGATCGCTCAACTGCGCGAGCCCCTCGCGCTCGACGATCGCCTTCGGCGACTCGGCCGTCCCCCACACGCGCGCGAGCACGGCCTTCTGCGTCTTCGAGTTGATCGCGCCGCTCTGCGTCAGTTGGATCAGTTCCGTCGCGGCGGCGACGGACAGCCCGTCCGGAATCGCGACGTCCGAATCGTTGGCGAGCCGGGCCGGGTCGGCCAAAATGAAACTGGCGGTCGCCGCGGGCGCGCCCGTCGCGGCGCTGACGGCGGCATAATACGCGGCGAGCCGCGCGTCGTCGACGATCTGGTGTGCGCGCGCGATCGGGATCCCCTCGTCGATCAACGTCGCCAGTATCCGCTGCGGCAGTTCGTCGTGGCGCGGCCGCAAGCGCTCAACGTCGGCCGCGGCGAACTCGATCGGCACCAGGTCGGGCTCGGGGAAGTAACGGTAATCGTGCGCCTGTTCCTTGCTGCGCATCGAGTGGGTGACGCCGGCCGCTTCGTCCCAGCCGCGCGTCTCCTGGACGACGCGCCCGCCGCCGCGCAGGATCGCCTCCTGGCGTGCGATCTCGCTCTCGACGGCGCGTAGCACGGAACGGAACGAATTCATGTTCTTGATCTCGGCCTTCGTCCCGTACGCCTCGCTGCCGCGCGGGCGCAGCGAGACGTTGGCATCGCAGCGCAGCGAGCCTTCTTCCATCTTGACGTCGCTGACGCCGAGCGCGACGAACGTGCGCTTGAGCGCCTCGAGGTACGCGACCGACTCGGTGGCGCTGCGCAGATCGGGTTCCGACACGCACTCCATCAGCGGCACGCCGGCGCGGTTGAAGTCGAGCAGCGAGAACGCGCTGCCGGCGATGCGGCCGTCGGCGGAACCGCCGTGGATCGACTTGCCGGTGTCTTCCTCGAGGTGGATGCGCGTGAGCCGGCAACTGCCGGCCCTTCCGTCGGCTAGCCTGAACTCGACGACGCCGCCCACACAGAACGGCAGATCGTATTGCGAGATCTGATAGTTCTTGGGCATGTCCGGATAGAAGTAGTTCTTGCGGTCGAACTTCGAGAATGCCAAGATCTCCGCGCCGAACGCCAGCCCCGCGCGCACGATGTGGTCGATGGCGAGCCGGTTCGGCACCGGCAGCGCCCCGGGCAGCGCGAGGCACACCGGACACACGTTGGTGTTGGGCTCGCCGCCGAATGCGTTCTTGCAACCGCAGAACATCTTGCTCCGGGTCTTCAACTCGACGTGGCATTCGATGCCGATGACCGCTTCGTAGTCCACGTCCGGCCGCGTCTCGGTCATCGGCGCGCCTCCGCGACTGCAACGTCCGGAGCCTGGCGCGCGTGGCGCGTCCCCGCCTCGTAGGCGTGCGCGATCCCGAGCAGCTTCGCCTCGCTGAACAGCGGCGTCGTCAGCTGCAGACCGAGCGGTAGTTCGGCATCGCCGTCGTCGGGTTTCGCGTAGCCGCATGGCACCGACAGTGCCGGCAGCCCGGCGAGCGACATCGGGATCGTGTAGTAGTCCATGAGGTACATGCTGTACGGATCGGCCTTCGCATTGAAGCGGAAGGCGCCGGACGCCGCAGCCGGACACGCGATCGCATCGCAGTTCGCGAAGGCGCGCTCGAAGTCGGCCGCGATCAGCGTCCGCGCCTTCTGCGCACGCACGTAGTAGGCGTCGTAGTAGCCGCTCGACAACGCGTGCGTGCCGATCAGGATGCGACGCTTGACCTCGGGACCGAAGCCCGCGGCGCGGGTCGCTTCGTACATCGCGCCGACGTCGGGGCCGTCGACGCGCAGGCCGTAGCGGACGCCGTCGAAGCGCGCGAGGTTCGAGGAGCACTCGGCCGGCGCGATCAGGTAATAGGTTGCGACGCCGTAGTCGGCCGTCGGCAGCGAGACCTCGACCAGTTCCGCGCCGAGCCGTTCGAGGTCGCGATAGGCCTGCTCGTAGGCGGCGCGGACGGCCGGCTCCAGCTTGTCGAGACCGAACTCGCGGACGAGCCCGATACGCAGCCCCCGCAGGTCGTCGCGTAGCGCGCCTGCCGCCGGCTCGACCGGCTCCGCCGCGCTGGTTGCGTCACAGGGATCCTTGCCCGCGACGGCGTCGTAGAGCAGCGCCGCGTCCTCGATCGTGCGCGTGATCGGACCGATCTGGTCGAGGCTCGACGCGAACGCGATCAGCCCGTAGCGCGAGAAGCGGCCGTAGGTCGGCTTGAAGCCGACGACGCCGCAGAACGCTGCGGGCTCGCGGATCGAGCCGCCCGTGTCGCTGCCGAGCCCGGCGGCGGCGAGTCCCGCCGCGACGGCCGCGACGCTGCCGCCCGACGAACCGCCGGGGACGCGCGCGAGATCCCACGGGTTGCGGGTGACGCCGAGCGCGCTGTTCTCGCACGAACTGCCCATCGCGAACTCGTCGAGGTTGGTCTTGCCGACCGGGAACGCGCCCGCCTCGAGCGCGCGCTGCACGACGGTCGCCGTGTAGGGCGCGACCCAGTGTTCGAGGATCTTGGAGGCGCACGTCGTGCGCGTCCCCGCGAGGCACATGTTGTCCTTGACCGCTAGCGGCACTCCGGCGAGCGGCAACGCCTCGCCGGCCGCGATCCGTTCGTCGACGCGGCGCGCCTGTTCGCGCGCGAGGTCGGCGGTCACGGTCAGGTAGGCGCCGAGCGTCCCGTCGCGCTCGGCGACGCTCGCCAGCACGGCGTCGGCGACCTCGACAGCCGAACGTTCGCGCGCCCGGACCGAGCGCGCGATCTCTGCAGCGGTATCCATCGTTATTCCGGCTCTGCGATGATCCGCGGGACGCGGAAGTACGGTCCCTGCGTCTGGGGAGCGCCCGCCAGCACGACCTCGCGCGGGAGCGACGGGACGAGTTCGTCTTCGCGCACGACGTTGCGCGCCGGGATCACCTGGGCCGTCGGCACGACCTCGCCCGTCGGCAACTGCTGCAGGGCCGCGACGTGCCCGAGCAGGTCTTCGAGTTGGGCGCCGTAGGTCACGACCTCATCGTCGGTGAGGGCGATCCGGGCGAGTTTGGCGACGTAGCGGACGTCGATGCTGCTGGACGGCATACTCCGTCCCTTTTCGCTAAGGGGCGTCGGGCGCCCCGCGACCGGCCGGTGCGGCGGGCTCCAGCCGCAGCCGGACCAGCGTCTCGACGTGGCCGGTCTGCGGGAACATGTCGAACGGCTGCGCCTCGCCGACCGCATAGCCCGCAGCGGTCAGCTGCGCGAGGTCGCGCGCGAGCGTCGCGGGATTGCACGACAGGTACCAGACCTCGGGGACGCGCGCCGCGGCGATCGCCCCGAGCGTCGCCGCGTCGCTCCCCTTGCGGGGCGGGTCGAGGAACGCGACGTCCGCGTCGCGCAGGGCCCGCGCGCCGGCCTCGCCGTTCACGAGCGACCGTTCGACGCGGCCCGCGATGAAGCGCACGCGCTCGGTCAGGCCGTTTCGCTCGGCGTTGGCGCGCGCCTCGCGCACGGCCGTATGGTCTTCCTCGATGCCGGTGACCGTCGCGCCGCAGGCCGCGAAGAACAGCGCGAACGTGCCCGCGCCGCAGTACAGGTCGACGATCGCCGAGCCGGGCCGCACGAGCGGCCGCAGCCGCGCGAAGATCTCCTCGAGCATCCGCCCGTTGATCTGGAAGAACGACTGCGAGGACACTCCGAAGCGCAGACCGCCGATGGTCTCCTCGATCTCCTGGCGCCCGAAGATCGCCTCCGCGCGCCGGCCGAGGACGGCGTTATCACCGGCAGGGTCGTAGGAATTGGCGATCCCGACGACGGCCGGCAGCGCCGCCGCCAGCGCCGGCGCCGCCGCTCGCAACACCTCGTCGCGACGGCGCGTCGTGATCGCCGCGACGCCCTCGCCGCTCGACGGCGCGAAGCGCATCACGACGTGCCGCGCCTCGGCGAACGCCTCGCGTGCCGCGGGCTCGCGCGCGGCGCGCCACAGGTCGCCGATCGTCGCGTCGAGCGCCGGGACGGCGACCGGACAATGCTCGACCGGCACGACCGAGTGCGTGCGCAACCGATAGAACCCGAACCCGACGCCGTCGTCGCCGCGGCGCACGACCAGCGCCGTCTTGTTCCGATAGGCGCGCGGCACGTCCATCCCGATCGCCGGCGCGACCGCGACGTCGCGCAACCCGCCGATGCGATGCAGCGCGTCTTCGACGAGCGCGCGCTTCCAGCGCAGCTGCGCCGCGTACGCGAGATGCTGGACCTGACAGCCGCCGCAGACACCGAACAGCGGACAGAACGGCTCGACGCGATCGGCGGAGCGCACCGTGATCTCGATCGTCTCCGCGACCGCGTACTTCGCCTTGACCTCGGTGACGCGCGCGGTCGCGCGTTCGCCCGGCAGCGGACCCCACGCGAACACGACCAGACCGTCGACGCGTCCGACGCCTTGGCCGTTTTGCAGGAGGCCGGTCACCTCCAACTCGATCGCGTCGCCAACGGCGAGCGTGGGACGCTGAGACGTTACGGTGCCTGCGGTGCCGTCGGGCTCACGCCTTCTTTTGATCATCCAGCGTCTTCAGCAGCCGGTTCGCCTCGTCGATGAGCGCCTGAATGCGCTCGCCCGTCGGGTCCGGCGGGGGACGCTGCGTCGACAGGCGGATCAGCGCGAATGCGACGCCCGCCGACACCGCCGCGATGCCGACGAACGCGAGGATGCGCCACGCCGCGCTCGACGAGGTCTGTTGCGCCGGGGTCGTCTCTTGCGGCCGGTCCGCCTGCGGCTCGGGCGCTTCGCGGTCGGGTGCGTCTCCCATGGGCGGCGGCTTCGCGAGAGGGCGCGACGGCCCCCGCGGCACCGGAGCTCCTACGAACGCAGGCCGATGCGCCGCCGAAACTCGACGACCAGCGTCGCGATCCGCTCGGGATCTTCCTCGACGACGAACGCGTTACCGGTCGTCAGCACGACGGTCGTGCGGCCGTCGTCGTCGGTCTCCGCCGTTTCGATCAGATCGGGATTCACGTAGAGCTCGCGACCGCCGGCGCGGTGCAGCGCGATCACGACGACGTGAGCAGCGCCGCGCGTTCCGGGCCGACCGAGACGGCCTCGATCGGCACGGTCAACGCGGTCTCGATCGCCGACAGGTAGTTTCGCGCACGCGCCGGCAGGTCGCCGATGCGGCGCGCGCCCGTGAGGTCGTCGTCCCAGCCGTCGTGCCACTCGACCTGCGTCGTCAGCCCGGGAAGCGTCAGCGCGTCGACGTCGACGCTCGCGCCGTCGATCTCGTAGTCGGTGACGATGCCCAGCCGTTCGAATCCGGAGAGCACGTCGAGTTTCGTGATGATCGCGGAGGTCAGACCGTTGACCCGCGCGGCGTAGCGGCCCGCGACTGCGTCGAACCAACCGCAGCGGCGCGCGCGCCCGGTGACGGTGCCGAACTCGCCGCCCGCGACCCGCAGCCGGTCCGCCAGCTTGCCGCCCAACTCCGACGGGAACGGGCCGGCGCCGACACGCGTGCAGTAGGCCTTCGCGACGCCGATCACGTTGCCGATCGTGCGCGGACCGATGCCGAGGCCGGTGCACGCGCCGCCGGCGATCGTGTGCGAACTGGTGACGAACGGATACGTGCCGTAACCGACGTCGAGCATCGTCCCCTGCGCGCCCTCGACGAGCACGCGTTTGCCGCCCTCGAGCGCGCCGTGCAGGAAGGCGACGCCGTCGACGATGTGCGGCAACACGTCCTTGGCGAGGTCGAGGGTCTCCGCGATCAGTCCGTCGCCGCCGCGTCCGTCGGCGCGGATCCGTTCGGCGACGACGTCGGGTCGCCGCAGATCGCCGAATTCGAGCCCGGCGCGCGCCACCTTGTCCGTGTAGGCCGGCCCGATGCCGCGCCGCGTCGTGCCGAGCGCGTGATCGCCGCGCGCCGTCTCGGCGGCGCTGTCGGCCGCGACGTGATAGGGCAGCACGACGTGCGCGCGGTCAGAGATCTTGACGCGCGCGACGTCGACGCCGACGCCGGTAAGCATGTGCAGTTCGTCGATCAGCCCGCGCAGGCCGATGACCGTCCCGCCGCCGATGAACAGCAGCGGCCGCGTCTGCAACACCGCGCTCGGTACGATCCGCAGCGCGAGTTTGCGCGTGCCGACGATGATCGTGTGGCCTGCGTTGTCGCCGCCGCCGAAGCGGGCCACGACGTCGTAGTCGGCGCCGTAGTAGTCGATGATGCGGCCCTTGCCCTCGTCGCCCCACTGGATGCCGACGACGACGTCGGCCTGCCGGTCACCGACGCGGGGTACGACGCGCTCCATCGCGTCTACTCGCCGCGGAACTCGAGATCGTCCGTGGGGGCCGACGGGAGGGGCGGAGCGCCGTTGAACTCGGTCATCACGTACTCGCTGAAGAGCGCGTTGGGCCAGCCGAAGTCCTTGCGCGAGAACTTCTCGGGATCGCTCGGATCGAACGACTCGTGGAGCAGATGGTCGCCGGGATCGCTCGCCAGCAGTTGCGTCAGCACGTCGCGCTTCTCCGAATCGGAGTTCGACGTCAGGCCCTGCATGATGATCGCGAGCGGCCAGACGTAGCCGTCGCTCGTGTGCGCGCTGCCGATGCCGCGCGCGACCCTGCCGACGTAGTAGTACGGATCGTCGCGCGAGAGCAAGAACTTGCGGGTGTTCTTATAGATGTAACTGTCCGGCTTCGTGTAGCCGATGTACGGCGCCGAAAGAGGCTCGGGATGTTCGCGTCGTCCATCAGGACGGAGTTGCCGAGGCCGTCGACCTCGTAGGCGTAGACGTAGCCGTAGTTCGGCGTGAAGATCTCGCCGTAGGTCTGAATCCCGGCCTGGACCTCTTCGCGCAGCGTGTGGGCGCGGTTCGCCTTGATCAGGTTGCGGTAGACGTCGCGTTCGATCTCTTCCAGTTCGCCGAGCGCGACGACCGCCATCATCTCCGACGGGATCAGGAAGTTGTACTTGCAGGCGTCGTCGCTCGGGCGGAAGCCGGTCCAGATCATCCCGGTGTAACCGACGGGGTTGGGCCCCGCGTTGCCGCGGTTGTCGCGCAACTCCTTATGGGCGTACTTCGAGTTGTGGGGATGGTCTTGCTCGCGCTCCATCGTCTCGAGCGCGCTGTCGAACCCGCGCGACAGATCGCCGGTGAAGATCGAGGCGTCGCCGGTCTGCTTCCAATACGTCCAGGCGAGCATGATCGGATATGCAGCGAGTCGAGTTCGAACTTCTCTTCCCAAACGCGGTAATCGAGCGTGAACGCGTTGGCGTAGGGATCGATCTGCAGGTATTTGCCCTCGCGCGCGATGATGCCGCGCAGCAGCGCCGCGACCGTCGGATCGCTCTTGGCGAAGAACAGATACGGCCGCACCTGCGCGCTTGCGTCGCGCAGCCACTCAGCCGGGATGTCGCCCGTCTTGACGTAGGCGGTACCGTCGCGAGGCGAACGTGGCCTGCTGGCTCGTGTTCAGCAGCGCCGCGCGATACATCGTCTTGCAGGCGCTGATTGGGGTTGTGATAGTCCGCTGCAGCCTTGGCGATCGTGCCCAAATCGACGGCGCGCGCAGGACCGGCACAGACGAAGAGCGTCGCGGCTAAAATCGTCGCGATGGCAGCTCGCATGGGCGGTCTCTTACGGGGCCGGCGAAGCACAGTCCTCGCCCGGCGCCAGCGGGCCGAAGGCGCGCCGCGTGGTCCCGCAGATGACGGTAGATCGCCGACGCCGGGAAGCCGAGGCGCTCGAGCGCGCGCGCCGCCGTCGGATATGGGACGTTTGGCCTCATGCGAAAGAGCCGTTCGACCGCTGCCACGAGGCGCGCGTCCTGATCGCTTTCCGAGCGAGCCACCGCCTCGGCGGCGAGCGTCGCGATCGATCCCCCGCCGCACGAGCTCGCCGACGAGCCGCGCGTCGCCGACCGCCTTCGCGCGGCCCTCGATGAAGAGCCGCGCGAACAGCGCGTCGTCGACGTAGCCTTCGCGCCTTGCACCAGGCGACCGCGGCGCGCACCTCGTCGTCGCCGAAACCGCGCCGTCCGAGCGCTGTCCAGAGCTGCGCCTCGGTGCGGCGGCGGGCGCGAGGACGCGCAGCGCGGTCAGTCGAGCGTTCGCTTAGCCGTCGCTCGCCGATGCTCCGACCGTGGCGCGCGAGCGCTGCGCCGTTCGGCGAGACCGCCGCCTTCAGCGACTCGCGCAGGCGTTCGACGATCTCGTCGGCGAGCTCGCCGTGTTCCTCGAGGTAGGCCTTGGCGTTCTCGCGGCCTTGACCGATGCGGACGTCGCCGTAGGTGTACCACGACCCGCTCTTGCCGACGATGTTGCGTTCGAGCGCCACGTCGAGGATCGAGCCCATCTTGGAGATGCCGCGGCCGTAGGTGATGTCGAACTCGGCCTGGCGGAACGGCGGCGCCACCTTGTTCTTCACGACCTTGACGCGCGTGCGCGAGCCGACGACGTCCTGGCCGATCTTGATCTGCTCGAGCTTGCGCACGTCGAGGCGCACCGATGCGTAGAACTTGAGCGCGCGGCCGCCCGACGTGGTTTCGGGGCTGCCGAACATCACGCCGATCTTCTCGCGCAACTGGTTGATGAAGATCATCACGCACTTCGAGCGCGAGATCGCCGAGGTCAGCTTGCGCAGTGCCTGCGACATCAGGCGCGCCTGGAGGCCGACGTGGGTGTCGCCCATGTCGCCTTCGAGCTCGGCCTTGGTCACGAGCGCCGCGACCGAGTCGACGACGACCACGTCGACGGCGTTCGAGCGCACGAGCATCTCGGCAATGTCGAGCGCCTGTTCGCCGGTGTCGGGCTGCGAGACCAAGAGGTTGTCGAGGTCGACGCCGAGCGCGTCCGCGTAGGTCGGGTCGAGCGCGTGCTCGACGTCGATGAAGGCGGCCGTCCCGCCGCACTTTTGGGCCTCGGCGATCACGTGGAGCGCGAGCGTCGTTTTACCGCTCGACTCCGGACCGTAGATCTCGACGACGCGCCCGCGCGGCAATCCGCCGACGCCGAGCGCGAGATCGAGCGCGATCGACCCGGTGGAGATCACGTCGATCACGAGCTTGTCGGACGTCGCCCATCTTCATGATGGAGCCCTTGCCGAATTGCCGCTCGATCTGCGCGAGCGCGTTGTTCAGTGCGACCGTTTTCTCGTCTTGCGCCACCTGGCTCGTTCCTCCATCACTCGAAGCGGCCCCCAATCGGCGAGGCCCATGGCGAAATCATCGCCGGGCCCGGTGCCAACTGCCTGGCACCCCGACGCCGTCCGCGACGACCATCACGCCCGGACCGCACATTGACAACCCTATCCGGCAGAAAGCAATCGAACTCCTGTTCGGTTTGGGGTCCCGCGTGCGAAGCACCGCGGGGGCGCGCAGCGGAGTTTCCGGCGCCGAAGGTGCCGGAAGTGAAGCGTAGCGCCAGGCCGCCCGCAGGGTGGGCGGCCTTTAAAACTCGCCAGAGGAAAGGCCGCAAGAGCAAGACCCGCGCGCGGAGCCCCCTTAAACCGGCTCGAAGAGCGCGTCTGAGGAAGGCCTTGGGGTCGAAAGGCTCGAGCGAGTCGATCGTTTCGCCGAGGCCGACGAACTTGATCGGGACGGTGACCGTGTCGACGACGGCGACGAGGACGCCGCCCTTGGCGGTCGAGTCCAGTTTGGTGACGACGACGCCCGTCAGTTGCGTCGCCTCGTTGAAGAGCCGCGCCTGCGAGATCGCGTTCTGGCCGGTGGTGCCGTCGACGACGAGCAGCGTCTCGGCCGGCGGGCTGCCCGTCTCGCGCTCGACGACGCGCCGCATCTTCTTCAGTTCTTCCATCAGGTTCGTTTTGGTCTGCAGCCGGCCGGCCGTGTCGATCAGGACGACGTCGGCATTGCGCGCCTTCGCCGCGGCCAAGCCGTCGTAGACGACCGACGACGGGTCCGATCCCTCGCGCCCGCGCACGAACTCCGCGCCGCTGCGCTCCGCCCAGATCCCCAATTGCTCCGCGGCGGCCGCACGAAACGTGTCGGCGGCGACGACCATCACCCGTTTGCGCTGCTTGCGCAGCAGCGCCGCAAGTTTGCCGATCGTCGTCGTCTTGCCCGTGCCGTTGACGCCGACGACGAAGACGACCGCGGGCTTCCCCTGCAGCGAGAGCTCCTCGCCGGGCAGCGTGAGGAAGGCGCGCACGTCGCTCTTGAAGCGCGCGATCACCTGATCGCTGCGCGTCCACATCTCGGCGCGCGTCACGAGCCGCAGGCCGTCGAGGATCTTCTGCGTCGTCGCCGCGCCGAAGTCGGACGACGAGCAAGATCTCTTCGAGCTCGTTCCAGAACGCGTCGTCGAGCGGACGGCGCGCGTTGGCGAGCGTCTCGATCCCGGACAGCGAATCGCGCGCACGCGTGAGGCTCGCGCGCAGTTTGGCCAGCCAGCTCACGGGGTGAAGGTCCCTTTCGTTTAGCCCGTCGCTTCGATTTCGCCGGGGGCACGCCGGCGCCCGTACTTGCGCCGCGTGCTGCCGTCGGCCTGGCGATAGCCGAGTTCGGAGCGCAGTTCGCGCAGGAGCTTGCGCAGCCGCACGACCGCCTGCGCATGGATCTGCGAGACGCGCGACTCGGAGACGCCCAGTTCGTCCTTGATCTGCTTGAGCGTCCGGCCCTCGAAGTAATACTGAATGATGACGATCCGCTCCGAACGCGGCAGGGCGAAGACCGCCTCGCCGAGTTGCTGATACAACTCGCGGCGCTCGACCGACGAGGTGACTTCGTCGTCGCCGCCGGGCAGGATGTCGCGCAGCGGCAGGTCCTGGCCGCGATCGCTCGTCAGCCGCTCCTCGAGCGACATCAGCGCCGTCCCGCGCACGCGCACCAGCAGCGGCGTTCATCTCGGCCGCGCGACCAGCCCCAAGCGCCCGGCGAGTTCGGCCTCGGTCGCCGTCCGGCCCAGTTCGGACTCCAACTCATGCTGGACGCGCTCGAGTTCCCGGCCGCGCTGGCGGACGGCGCGCGGAACCCAGTCGAGCGACCGCAGGGCGTCGACGATCGCACCGTGGATGCGCGTGATCGCGTACGTCTCGAACTTGACGCCGCGTTCGTCGTCGTACTTCTCGATCGCGTCGATCAGCCCGAGGACGCCGTCGTTGACGAGGTCGGACAGTTCGACGTTCGGCGGCAGCCCGAGCGAGATGCGGCCAGCGACGTACTTCACCGAGATGGAGGTAGCGATGGATGATCTCTTCACGCGAGTACAGTTGGCCGGCGATCGCGTAGATGCGCGACGCGGGAGCCGAGGAGCGGTTCAAGCGCGGATCGCCCTCATCGAAAACGCGAACGCTTGGCGGTAGAGATAGAGCCACTCCGGGATCGTGAAGTCGTTGCGATCGCGCTGCAGCAGTTGCGCGAACTTCGGCGTCCGCTCCAGTTGCCCGAACAGGACGTTGAAGCGCGCGGGCCTGCGCTCTAGGAACGTCATCAGCTTGTGACGGTGGCGCAGCCGCCCGTAGAACGCGCGCTTGGCGGCGCGGTCGAAGTGGACGGCCGGCTTGATCGCGCGCACCGCGCCTGCCGCGCGGCGACGGCCTCGGCCGCGAACCGGCCGGTGCTTGCGGCCTCATGGATGCCCTCGCCGGTCGTCGCGTCGACGAGGCCGGCGGCGGTGCCGCCGAGCATCACGCCGTCCGCCGCGATCGTCGGCCGCGGGCGGCCGCCGTACAGCAGATTGCCCTCCTCGCGCACCGTGTAGCCGATGCCCGGCGAACAAGCGCCGCTCGACGGTCGGCAAGAACGCGTCGAGTTCGGCGCGCAGCGACTTGCCGTCGATCTTCCCGGTGACGCCGAGACCGATCGATAGATGGTCGCGTTTGGGGAACATCCAGGCGATCACGTTACGCCCGCTCGCCGCCGACAAGTAATAGTGCATCTCGAGCGTCTCGTAGGTGACGGGCAGCGCCGGGCGCTCGAGGTAGACGCGGTACTGGTAACAGGTAATGAGGCCGTTGCTCCAGGCGTCGTAGGCGAACGGCGTCGCCGCCCTCGAGCCGCGCGCCAGAGCCCTGCGCGAGAAAGACCGACCGCGCCCGCACCTTGCGCGCTCGCCGGCCGCGAGGTCGGCGAACTCGACGACGGTGCGGTCGCCGTCGCGGGTCAGGTCCGAAAGAGCGCGCCGGTCTGGATCTCGGCGCCCTCGGCCAGGGCGAGCGCCGGCGATCGTGCCGTCGAGTTCCTCGCGGGTCGTCGTGTGCGCCGGACCGACCGGGAAGTCGTAACGACGGCCAGTCGGCGAGTGCAGCGCGATGACGGGCGTGTCGCAGTGGACGATCGAGCGTGGCAGGTCGAAGTCGCCGCAGAAACCCGGCCGCAGCCCCGCGGCGCAGACCCGCTTGGGGCCGACGACGGGGTCGCGCTCGAGGACGAGGACCTCGGCGCCGCTGCGGGCAGCCTCCCGGGCGGCGACTCCGCCGGCCGGGCCGCAGCCCACGACCAGAAACTCGACGTCGCGCATCCTGGGAGTCGACCTTCGCACGCGGCGCGCCGTCTCCCCGCGTTTGCGCCGCCGGCGCTCCGCCCGAAAAGGAGGCGCCGGGTCCCGTCGAAAAACGGGAACCGGTCGTGCGCCCCGCCGATCAGCGCGGGGCCTTCTTGTGTAATCCGACAGAGGAAAGGGCTTTTGACAGCGCAGCTTGCCATCACGCTCGGCGTCGCTACGGGAGTACTCGCCATCATCTATGGCGCGTTCCTGATCCGCTACGTCTTGAGCAAGTCCCCGGGCAACGCGCGGATGCAGGAGATCGCCGCGGCGATCCAAGAGGGCGCAATGGCCTTTTTGCGGCGCCAGTACACGACCGTGGCCATCGTCGCGGTCGTCCTCGCGATCCTGATTGCGATCGCGCCGAAGCCCCTCGGATGGGAAGCGGCGCTCGGCTTCATCATCGGCGCCTGTCTTTCGGGCGCCACCGGCTTCATCGGCATGATCGTCTCGGTCCGTGCGAACGTCCGGACAGCCGAGGCCGCCCGCGGCGGCCTCGCGCCGGCGCTGGCCCTCGCGTTCCGCGGCGGCGCCGTCACCGGCCTCTTGGTCGTCGGCCTCGGGCTGCTCGCCGTCAGCGGCTACTACTGGATCATGCTCCAGGTCAACGCCAACAGCCACACAGGTCGCCGACTCGCTCGCCGCGCTCGTCGGGCTCGCGTTCGGCTGTTCGCTGATCTCGGTCTTCGCCCGTCTGGGCGGCGGCATCTTCACGAAGGCGGCCGACGTTGGCGCCGACCTCGTCGGTAAGGTCGAGGCCGGCATCCCCGAGGACGACCCCCGCAACCCGGCCGTCATCGCCGACAACGTCGGCGACAACGTCGGCGACTGCGCCGGCATGGCGGCCGACCTGTTCGAGACGTACGTCGTGACGACGGTCGCCGCGATGCTTCTCGGCCACCTCTTCCTCGGCAACGTCCTCGAGTCGGCGACGACCTTCCCGCTGATCCTCGGCGCGATCTCGATCGTCGCCTCGATTATCGGCACGTTCTTCGTGCGCATGCGCAACGACGCGCGCGGTTCGATCATGGGCGCGCTGTACAGCGGCCTGATCGTCGCCGGCGTCCTCGCCGCGATCGGCTTCTACTTCGCCACGCGAATCGAGTTCGCGCAGGACATCGTCTCGGCTCGCACGCGCCATCGATCACCCCGATCGGAATCTTCATCTGCGCGCTGGTCGGCCTCGCGATCACGGGCCTGATCACCTGGATCACCGAATACTATACCGGTACGCAGTACCCGCCGGTGAAGGAGATCGCGAAGGCCTCGGTCACCGGCCACGCGACGAACATCATCGCCGGCCTCGCCGTCTCGATGCAGGCGACCGCGCTGCCGGCGATCACGATCGTCGTCGGCATCCTCGTCTCGAACTGGCTCGCCGGCATCTACGGCGTCGGCATCGCGGTCATGGCGATGCTCTCGATGGCCGGCATCATCGTCGCGATCGACTCGTTCGGGCCGATCACCGACAACGCGGGCGGCATCGCCGAGATGGCGGAGCTGCCCGAAGTCGTTCGCGCCGTCACCGATCCGCTCGATGCCGTCGGCAACACGACGAAGGCCGTCACCAAGGGCTACGCCATCGGTTCGGCCGGCCTCGCCGCCGTCGTGCTGTTTGCCTCGTTCTTGCAAGAACTGTCGCGACAAGTGCGCCGCGAACCTCAGCGGCCGCGTGTCACACGATCCGCATCCTGTTCGACGTCGGCGATCCGTACGTGCTCTGACCGGCCTCTTCATCGGCGGCCTGTGCCCGTATCTGTTCGCCTCCCTCTCGATGGAGGCGGTCGGCCGCGCCGGCGGCGCCGTCGTCGAAGAAGTGCGGCGCCAGTTCCGCGAGATGCCCGGCATCATGGCGGGCACGCAGAAGCCCGACTACGGCACGACCGTCGACATCGTCACGCGCGCCGCGCTCAAGGAGATGATCGTTCCCGCGCTGATTCCGGTCGGCGTCCCGATCATCATCGTGCTGCTCGTCGCTTCCTGCTTCCCGGACAACGGCGGCGCGCAGATGATGGGCGGTGCGCTCGTCGGCACGATCGTCACCGGGCTGTTCCTCGCGCTCGCGATGACCAGCGGCGGCGGCGCGTGGGACAACGCCAAGAAGTACATCGAAGACGGCAACTACGGTGGCAAGGGTTCGCCCGCGCATGCCGCGGCGGTCACCGGCGACACGGTCGGCGACCCGTACAAAGACACCGCCGGCCCCGCGATCAATCCGATGATCAAGGTCTTCAACATCGTCGCGCTCTTGCTCGTGGGATTCCTGGTCCACTGAGGCGAACCGGAGACGCCGACCCCGAGCGTCTTCGAGGTTCCCACCCTTGAGCAGCACCCCTTACCGAGCCGCGCGTTTTCTTTTGGCTCTTGCGGCGTTCGTCGTCCTCGCTGCGACCATTGGCGGCGACGCGCGTCCGCGGGTCCCGTCGCTCGACGACAGCGCGCGCGGCCACCGTTGCGGACCGGCGTCGTCGCCGATTCAGCACGTCGTCGTGCTGGTCATGGAGAACCGGACGGTCGACAACCTGTTCGCCGGCTACTACGGGCGCTGGACGGGATTAAACCTCGCCGACCCGCACGGCAACGACCCGCTGCGCGAGATCTCGCTCGCGACGCGCTGGGATCCCGACCACACGCACGCCAGAGGGTTCACCACCGAGTTCCAAGACGGCCAGCAAAAGGGTTGGGGACGCGAGAACTTCAGTTGTCCGCAGGGCCGGCTGTGACTACGACCCACGGCGTACGCATACGTCAATCCGACCGAAGTCGCGCCGTATGTCTCGATGGCACAAAACTTCGCGATCGCCGATCACGCGTTTCAGAGCCAACGAAGGCCCCAGCCTGCCCGCCCACCAGTATCTGATCGCCGGCCAATCCGGCGGGCTCGAAGAGGGCGACGAAGGCTACGCCCTCGCCGAAAATCCGGGCCAGCGGGTCGGAAGGCCGGAGGGCCCGCGCTACGGCCGGCCGCCGCACACGGGGTGCGCCGGACAGACCGTGACGCAATTCATCGACATGACGACGCCGTATCCGGGCATCGAAAACCGGCGCCGGCGCGCGTGCCTGGAATACTCGACGATCTTCGACCTCCTCGACGCTCGCTACGGGAAGAAGACGAAGAACTGGCGGTTTTACACCGCCGACTACTCGATCTGGAACTCCCCGCTGTGGGTCGATCACCTCTATCGCCGTTACCTGAAGAACGCCGGAAATGTCGTCGCCGGCGACGGCGGGCGAGCATTCGAGCGCGATCTCGATGCCGGGACGTTGAGTCCGGTGACGTTCCTGACGCCCTGCTTCCGCGACTCGGACCACCCGCTCTCCGATTCGAAGACCGGCCCGATGTGGGCCGCCTCGATGGCGAACGCGATCGGCGCGAGCCGCTTCTGGAGCAACACGGCCGTCTTCATCGTGTGGGACGACTGGGGCGGCTGGTACGACCACGTGAAAACCGGCCATCCCAGGGATAACCCCTACGGCAACCCGCGCGATCCCTACGAGTGGGGCTTCCGCGTGCCTCTCATCGCGCTCTCACCGTACGTCCTCAATCGCGGAACGATCGACCATACGCCGCGCAGTTACAGCGCGATCCTACGCTTCATCGAGACCAACTTCGGGTTGCCGTCGCTGGGCGGAGACGACTCGATCAACGACGACCTGTCGTCCCTGTTCGACTATAGCCGCGCGCCCTTGCCTTGGGTTCCCGTCGTCGACCGGCTCGTACCGCCTCGCCCAGAACTGCTAGGCGACCGAGCAGCCGTCCCCCGGGGGGACGTTCGCTGTGGCTGCGAACGTTCCAGGGGCGGAGGTATGTCAGCACCGTGAATCGTCTCGCATCCCCATCGCCGTCACCGCCGGGGTGTGCGCTCTACTTACGGCCGCTCCGGCGCTCGCCATGGACGAGCAGCAGATCGGCCAACAAGTCTACCAACAGCTCCAACAGAAGGGCGAGATCATCACGGATTCGCCGCTGTACTCCGTGCTCGCGCCGGTCGGTCAACGCATCAAGTCCGTCACGGATCCGCAATATCAGTACCCGTTCCGGTTCATCCTCGTGCACGAGGCTCAGCCGAACGCGTTCGCGGTACCGGGCGGCAACGTCTACGTGACCGACTCGCTGATGCACTTCGTCGACAACCAGGACGAGTTGGCCGGCGTGCTCTGCCACGAGACGTTGCACGACATCCACCACGACGTCGTCAACAACATGCGTAAGGACCAGAACGTCATGATCGGCGCGACCGTCCTCTCGATGCTGTTCGGCCGCGGTTATAACCCATTGGGCGAACACGGGGATCGGTTTCGCCGGCAACGCAATGGAGATGAACTTCTCGCGGTCGGTCGAGTCGGCCGCCGATCGCAAGGGCTCGGATACCTGTGCTGCGGCCGGCTTCAACCCGTACGGGATGGTGTGGCTGTTCCAGAAGTTCCAGAAGTCGGGGAAGGGCGGATCGCTCGAGATGCTCTCCGATCATCCGCGCGACGATCACCGCATCGCCGATCTGTTGACGCACTTCAAGCAGAATCCCGAGACCTTCGGCAAGTTCCGCACCGACGTCGCGAAGGCTACGCCGCTGAAACTCCCAACGACGGACACGACCACGCGTCCGCAGTCGCGCTATCCGGCTCGCCCGGCTATCCTGGCTCGCCCGGCTATCCGGGGCAGGGCCGTCCGCCACAGCAGCCGCCGGCGGGCTCCTATCCGCCTGCAGGTTCGTATCCGCCGTCGAACGGCCGCCACCGAACGGCCAGCAACCGCCTCCGCCCCGGTCGCAGCCGGCGGTCAGCCGCCGGTTTCGTAGCCCCTAAGTCCGGCGCGTCGCGCGCATGGTGCGCCGCCGCGGCGACGTCGGGATCGAGCCACGCAACACGACGACCGACGAGGCGGGGAGCGCATACGTCGCGCCGGAACCGCCGTTGAGGGTCGCCGTCGCCGGCGGCCCATCGGGGTTGGCGGTGCCGTTGCGTTTGTTCGGTTTCCAGGCGTACTGCGCCGGTGACAGGGTGATCGCGCTGACCGAGCCGGAATAGTATTCCGTTCCGCTCGGGCGTATCGAAGTCGACCTGCACGGCATAGGCGTGCGACGGGTCCTTGTTCACGAGCATGACCGCCCACTGCCCGTCGGGACGCTCGAGCGCATAGGCCGTCACGATCTCGCGGTGTTTGCCGTCGACGACGTCGGTCGTGGCGGGATACAGCGCGTGCGGCTGATCGACCGGATCCGACCACTGCTGCGTCAGCATCTGCGCGGCGAAGTATTGCGAGGTCGGCTGCTTGACGGTGTAGTGGGTCGTCGCGTTCCACATCCCCCACGAGCCCCAACCGACCGGACAGTGCGAGTAGTCGAAGAGCGGATCCGGCTCGTACTCGTAGAGGTAGAGCGACGAGCCGCCGGCCGACATGAAGCTGCCGGCGAAGTCCGCGAACCAGAGCGCCCCGCTGATGTCCTGAAAGTGCTCGGTCGTGTTGGCCGAGTAGTTCGTCTCAGTGATCAGCAACGGCGTCGCTCGGGGCACGCCGTCGGCGCGCCACGTCTTCACGATGCCGCTCACGAGGCCGGGCTCGGCGATGAGGTTGTCCTCGGTGGCCGGCCTGACACGGCGCGAACGGGTAGTGCTCGAACGACATGAACGCAAGGTCGTTGCTCGCCCCGTGCGACGACAAGTACGTGAGGAAGCGGTTGAGCCACGAGGTGTTGCCGCTCGCGTTCGGCCACGCCGGCGTGTCGCTGTTCGTCCCTTGAAAGACGGGACCGCCGAGGACCAGGTTGCGATCGACCGCGTGCAGTGCGTTCGACCACTGCACGTACAGGGCGGCGTAGTCCTCGGGCACGATCTCCTGGCCGTCCGGCTCCTCGCCGAGTTCGACGGAGCCGACCGCATAGCCGCGCGCCTCGAGGTAGCCGATCTCGGCGGCCGCGTCGTCGGGCGTGCCGTACAGCATCGCGACCGGAAGGACCACCGGTAACCCGCGCGTGAGCCCGCTCGCGAACACGCGGTCGAGCCCCGCCTGCTCCTCGTCCGTCACCTCGTTGGAGGCCATGTGCCACGGGTCGACCGACGAGGCGTAGGTCTTCGTCTGGTGATTGCTCGGCTTGTGGACTACGAGGTCGTGGAACGTCTTGCCGCTGAGCGTTCCGACGCCGATCTCGTCGATCGCGAAGCCGACGCAATCGCGCGGATCGCTGCTGCCGTGCGTGTCGCAGGTGCCCGACGACGCCGTCATCAGCACGCGCACGTAGCGGACCGTCTTCGGCGACGAAGCCAGCGAGAGCGTCACGTCCCCGCCCGCGCCGCTCGGGACGTTGCCCGTCGGGAACGTCGTCCACGAACCGTTCGCCGGATCGTAGATCGCGTCGTCGCCCGTCCAGTACTGCACGGCGTAGGCCGTCGCGTAGGGGTTCGTCCAATCGATCGAGACCGCGTCGACCGGTTTCTTGCCACCCAAGTCGACGAGGACCCAGCCCGGGTGAAGCGTGTTGCTCTCGCCCGTGTACGCCTGGTCGAGGTACGGGTCGCTCTTCCAGTACGTCGAGAGATTGCCGTCGTCGAGGCGCGAGTAGTCGTCGTTGTTGCCGTTGTCCGTCGTGAACCCGCGGTGCGGCAGCCGGTAGCCGTAAGAGTCCTCGATCTTCGGCGAACTGACCGATGCGTTGCCCGTGAAGTGGCCCTGGTTGCCCGACTGGCTCCACGCGCCGTTTGGGTTCCAGTGCCAGTCCTGCACGCTGAGTTCCGTGTAGAGCCGGTACGTGATGGGACCGAGTCCGGCGCTCAGCATCTCGGTGACGTTGGACTGCGTGTAGATCTTGGCGGAGCGCCGTTGTTCTGCGCGTCGACGCCCGCACCGAACGCTCGCACCGGCATAAAGGTGTTGAGCACGGCCGACGGGTTAGCGTCGACGATGACGTGGTTCGTAGTGAGCCGCGTCACGTGTCGCGGCGCGACTGCCTGCGCGGCCCGCGTCGCGCGGGCCGCAGGATGCGCGCCGACGTTCGCGACGCATACCCAAACCGAGCGCGACCGTGCAGAGGCAACACGACGCGGAGCAGAAAACAAGCGTAGCATCGTGCGCAGCACCTCCGCCACCTCCGGTTTCAGGTTCCACCCACGAACTCTTGCCGGGCTAGGACCGACGGTCAAGTCGCCCGCAACCGTGTGTTTCACGTAACTGATGACGGGGTTCGGTTGCGTCTCGCCGCTCGCGTTCGCGGGGAATTCCTCGATTGTCGTATCTGAATACGTGAAGTTCGTCATGATCGAGAACGCGTCCGGACCGTAGAGCGCGAGACCGCCCCAGAGCGTCTCCGAGCCGTAGGGCAACTCGATCGTGCGAATCGGCTTGGCGGGTCCGTTCGCGTTCTCGCGCAGGACGTTCGACCGCGGTCGGACGCCCGACGCTCGTGAGCGCGTACAGGTCGTGCTGGCCGAACGTCATCGAGTAGACGTTCAACGAACCGAACGAAATCTCGCGTACGACCTTCGGGTCGGTCTGCGGGTTGGCGACGACCTCGATGTAGTTCCCGTCGGAGTAGGTCGACACCGAGACGTAGAGGTCGCCGTTCGGACCGAAGGCCATCGCGAGGGGCGCCGAGTCGTCGTGCGGGACGCCGAACGTGGCGACCGGCGGACCCCGTTCTGGTTCTGCGCGTAAACGGCGACGCCGGTCGGCGGCGGTCCCGACGACGCGCGGCTACGCGCGTGCGCGCCACGCAAGCCGGAGAGACACTGGAAGTAGCCGACGTACAGGTAGCCATTGCTCGCGACCGCGACGGCCGAAGCGCCTGCGCCGTCCGAACTCACCCATGGAACCTTCGACGTGCCCCGTAGGCTTCGTCGCTCCGGCCGGCCACGTGTCGATGTGCGCAACGCAGAAGCAGCAGGCGTGGGACTGGCCGTAGAGCGTGCCGTGCGTATCGACGGCGATCGGCGACGTGATCCCGCGATACACGAAATCGGGCTTCTTGGCGGGAAGGCCGTTGATGAAGGGATAGCGGATGACTTTGCCCGCCTTGGCGCCGATGACCGCGACGTACAGGTGCGCAGGCGCGGCTAACTGTACGGATTGCGCGGGCGAGCGGTGAAGCGAGGCGGCGCTCGCCGATGCGGTGCTCGCGAGGATCAGACAGGCGGCGAGCGCGCCGAGGATCTCGCGGCGACGACTCATGTCGTTCCCTCCAGACGAATTGCCCGCGCACCGGCCTTCACCGCATCTGGGGAGTCGCCCTCGTTCGCCCATCGCAACGGCACACTTGCCGAGGCCAACGAGGGCGCGACCGCGTCACGCTATCGGCGGATTCGCTGGCGTGTTCCGCACTCGCCGTTGCTGGCTCCCCAACAGATCGTGACCGAGCCTTTACCGGCGTTCACGCCGCTTTGCGAGGACACGTTGGTCGCGGTCGGCTCCGCATAACCCGAGCCGCCGCCTCCATCTCCGCCGACGCCACCACCGCCGCCGCCGTAATAGCCGCCGCCGCCGCCGCTACCGAAATAGGCAATGTCTCCACTTCCGATTATCCAAAAGCAAACGCCGGCACCGGCGCCCCCGTTGCCCAACGAGCCGCCGTTGCTTGCCGATCCTCCCGCGCCTCCCGCGGACTGCGTGCCGCCGCCTCCGCCGACGGGAGTACCTATGGCGCAAGTCGGAGTTCCGCCACCGCCGCCATCGGGCAGGCCTCCGCCGGTTCCGCCGCCTGCGCTGGTGTTGACGTTGGCCTGGCAGGGCTTGCATGAGCGGTGTATCCGCCCAATGACGGTGGCGCCGCCTCCGCCTGCCACGACGACGCGGTTCGCCAGCGCGTCGCCGCCCTCGCGGACGTCGCTTGCGCCGCCGCCGCCGCCACCAGGTTGCTTCCCCTTACGGTCTGCGGCGCCCGCGGCGCCGCCGTTGAAACCGCCGTGCGCGACGGCGCCGGCGCCGCCAACCACAACGACGAGCGTCTCGCCCGGCGTGACGGGAATGGTTGCGCCGACCTCACCGCCGTCGCCGCCCGACGTATTGGCGCCCTCGCCGGCCGCCCCGATCGCGTCGACGTAGATGCTGGTCACGCACGTCGGCACCTTGAAGTTCTCTGCACGAGCGGTGAACTTGAACGAACGCTGGCCCTGGCACGACGCGTCGTGCACGGCGGCCGCCGAAGAAACGCGTTCAGAGCGGCTCTGGCTCGTGCCAGGCAGTTGAGCCGAGGGCGACGTTGAGACGCCGGCGCAGCCCGCAAGCATCGCAGCTGCAGCGCAAACGCTAAGAGCGTAATATCCAGATGAGATTGTCTTCATGCTAGCAGCTCCTTCGCAAACATTGAACATGCTGCGGGATATGCCCAGTACGTCCTTCATCGGCGGATTCGTTGGCGCGTTCCGCATCCGTTGCTGGCTCCCCAGCAGATGGTGGTCGATCCGTCTCCGCCGTTCACGCCGCTTTGCGAGGACACGTTGGTCGCGGTCGGCTCCGCGTAACCCGAGCCGCCGCCCCCATCTCCGCCGTCATTGCCACCGCCGCCGCCGTAATAGCCGCCGCCACCGCCGCTGCTGTAGTAGACAGTGTATTCCTGAACAACTTGGGGGAGCATTATGTAGGCACACCTGCTGGCGCCAACGCCGCCGTCGCCTAACGAGCCGCCGTTGGTTCCAGACCCTCCGGCGCCACCCGAGGACTGTGTGCCGCCACCACCGCCGGTGGGAGTACCGAAATCGCACGTCGGAGTTCCGCCACCGCCGCCGTCGGGCAAGCCGCCGCCGGTTCCACCGCCAGCGCTGGCCATCACTCTTGCGTTACAATGGCGACATAGGCGGCGGTAGTAGTCGCGGGCGATGACCGTACCGCCGCCTCCGCCCGCCACAATGATGCGGTTCGTCAGCGCGTTGCCGCCCTCGCGAACGTCGCTTGCGCCGCCGCCACCGCCACCCAGCTCCTTTCCCCTGCCGTTCTTACCGCCCGTGGCGCCGCCGTTGAAACCGCCCCGGGTGACGGAGCCGGCGCCACCGACCATCACGACCAGCTTCTCGCCAGGCGTGACCGGGACCGTCGCACTCACCTCACCGCCGTCGCCCCCCGACGCGGTGGCGCCCTCGCCGGCCGCCCCCATCGCGTCGACGTACACGCTCGTCACGCATGTCGGCACCTTGAAGTTCTGGGCGTGGCCGGTGAAGTTGAACGACTGTCGGCCCTGGCATGACGCGTCAGGCGCGGCACTACGCCATGAAGCGCCTTGCGCCCGAGCGATCTGGCTCGTGTCGGGAAGTTGATGCGAGACCGGCATCGAGGAGCCACCGCAGCCCGCTAGTATCGTCGCGGCTGCGCAAACGCTGAGAGCATGCCCGGGTGAGATCGTTTTCATGGCAGTGCTCCTTTGCGACCGTCAAAACTGGCTGTTGGGGCTGCCGAAGTCATGCCGCTTCGGCCCACTTAACCTAGCACCGGACCGTTCCAGGATCGTTCCCAGCCGCGCGCCAAGGCCGCTGGGGGCAGTATAGTGCTCTACGCGTTTCGAAACCGTTTCAACCCAGGGAGCGCGACCAGCGCGGTTCGGGCCCGAACTGGCACGAAACGGTGAAATCGCTCACGAGGGGCGAAAACGGCCGCAAACGAACCGTGGAGGTTCCATGCTCCGGGTACGGCTGTTCGGAAGCGGGAGGCTGCTCGACGAGACCGCCGAGATCAAGCTGCCCAGCCGGCTGTGGACGCTCCCGTTGCTTGCGTACCTGCTGATCCACCGCAGTGAAATGTTACCGCGACGCCGGGTCGCTTTTACCCTTTGGCCCGACGATCCCGAAGAGGCGGCGCTGACCAACCTGCGGCGCAACCTGCACCGCCTCGTCCACGCCCTCCCCTCGGCGCCGCGCGGCGCATCCTGGATCACGATGGATGGCCACACCATTACATGGAACGCGTCGTCCGAATTCACTCTTGACGTGAGTGCCTTTGAGGGGCTTCGCACCGCAGCGACTTCGCTGGAAGAAGCCGTCGCCGCGTACACCGGAGATCTCCTCGTGGAGTTCTACGAAGAGTGGATAGCCGCGGAACGCGAGCGCTTGCGCCAAATGTATCACGCCGATCTCGGCACGCTCATCGTAGTCCATCGCAGTAAACGCGACTTCGCGACGGCCGCACGGTACGCCCAGCTGCTGCTCGGCGCCGATCCGTGGCACGAGAACGCGTTACGGCAACTCATGTCCGTGCGGTACGAGGCGGGCGATGCCGCGGGAGCGCTGGCTGCGTTCGACCAGTTCGCCATTCGATTACGGGCCGATATGCGCACCGATCCGATGCCCGAAACCGTGATGCTGCGCGATGCGATCGCCCGCAGTGCGCCGATCGCCGGCGTGCTCGCCGTCGCCGAACCCGCTCTTCGGCGCGGCCCGGCGCCGGCGCCGTTCGTCGGTCGCTCCGAGGATGTTACGACGCTGCGAAGCCGGTGGGCGCGCGCCGCGAGCGGCGCCGGCGGCCTCGTGCTCGTACGCGGTGAGGCCGGCATTGGGAAGAGCAGGCTCGTATCGGAAGTGGCGCTCGTGGTCGAAGCGGAGGGCGGGCGTTTCGTGGCAGGTAACACGAGTTCGCCGGAGCGCGATCCGTTTGAGTCCCTGGCCGCGGTTATCCGAGGTGCCATCCAACTCGTGGCCGGCATGACCCTGCACCCGCAGCTCTTCGCAGCCATCGCCGAACTCGTGCCCGAACTCCGAACCTACCGTGCCGACATCCCGCCGCTCACGGCGTTGGATTCGAAGAGCGAGCGCGCGCGGCTGCTGGATGCGCTCGTTCACGTGTTCGGCGCGCTCGCACGTCCTCGCCCACTGCTCGTCGTGCTAGAAGACCTTCATCGCGCCGGGTCGACGACGCTCGAAGCACTCGCCGACATCGTGCCCCGGCTAGAGCGCACGCCGGTCTTCTTCGTCGGAACCTATCGTCCGGAGGATGCGGGCCCCGATCATCCCCTTCGAGAATTCGAACGTTCGCTCCGCGGCAAAATCGAACGCGTCAGCCTCCAGCCGCTCGGCGAGGACCATCTCCGACTGCTGGCCGAGGCCATTGCGCCCCGCGAAAGCAGATCGGACCCGGGTTTCATCGCATCGCTCGTGCGACGCAGCCAAGGAAATCCGCTCTTCGCAACCGAGTTGCTGCACGACGCGCAATACTACGATGGCACCACCCGCTTGGTCCCCGAAAGCGTGGGAGCGATGATCGGGCAACGGATTTCGATGTTGGATGCGCCGACGCGAGCGACCGCGGAGATCGCCGCCGTTGCGGGCGAGTCGTTCACCGTCGACCTCGTACGTGACGTTGGAGGCCTGCCGGACGGCCAACTGCTCGACGCGCTCGACGAATTGCTCGATCGCCACATCATCCGGGAATCGCTCGAGCAGGGGCAATACGAGTATGCGTTCACACATCACCTCATTCATGCGGCGATCTATGACGCATCGCCGAGTGCCGCTCGCACGCGCCGTCACCGTCGCGTCGCGCACCTTCTCGCCGCCGCGACCACGCTCGAGCACGGCGAGCGGGCTGCCGAAATCGCGCTGCACTTCGAGCGTGGCGACGACCCGGCCAAAGCGGCGGATCAGTACGCTCGTGCGGCGCGCCGCGCAGCCCGGCTGAACGCGAACGCGGAAGCGCGCACGCTCCTGACGCGTGCTCTCAGCCTTTCCGCATGGCCGAACAGGGAGCGATTCGACTTGCTGATGCTCCGTGCGCGGATCGATGCGCGGCTCGGCGATACCGCTCAGGAGGACGCCGACCTGTCTGCCCTCGATGAGGTTTCGCGCCAGCTCGACGACGATGCCATGAGCGCCGTGCTGGAGCGACGAGTGGAGATGGCGTTCCGCCGCGGCGACCGATCTGGCGAGGTCGAGGCGACGAAACAGCTCGCGCAACGCGCTACGGCGTCATCGAACGCCCGCTGGCTGGCGGTCGCGGCGACGCTCCGCGCCAAGCGCACCGAACGCGAAGGTGATTACGCCGTCGCCCTCACGAGCGCACTCGAAGCGCGCGAGCTTTATCGAACGATGGGCGACGACGTCGCCCGCGCACGGGTGACGGCACTTGCAGCGCAGATCTCGACCGGGATCCCCGGCGCGATCGCAAACTCGAAGTCCCTAGCGGACGATGCCTTGAGCCTCGCCGAACAGGCGGGGGACGCTGAGGCGCTCCTAGAGACGCTCGGTCGCGTCAGCGTGGTCTGGCTCAGGCAGCAAGACTACCGGCGCTATGCGGATTTGAACGAGTCCGCGCTCAAACTTTGCCTCGAACTCGGCGACCGGGCGGCGGAGGCCCGGCGTCGCAGCGCGCTTGGCACCGCACATTGGCGGCTCTGGCACATCGACGAAGCACTCGAGCAGCTCGGGAAAGCCTTGCAGATCGTCGAATCGACGGGCCTCCGGCAACACGGGGCCGTCGTCCTCAGCAACCTCGGGGGCGCGTTGGCCGATGTCGGCGACTTCTCCGGAGCACTCGAACACTACCACCGCGCAGTCGCGCTCGGAGACACGCTGCACTCCGTCGCGGCGACGGCGGCCGTTTGGGCCAACATCGGAGATGTCGCCTGGCAATGTGGCGACCTCGAACGGATGCAAGCCGCGTTGCGCGCGTCAGATGCGTTTGCGAGCAAGATGCCAGTGTCGTGGCTCACGGCGCCACTCCTTCAGATCAAGGCGCGCGTCCAACGCTGCCGTCGAGAGTTCGCCGCCTCGGTCGCGTCGCTCGAGGAAGCAGGCGAACTCTCGTCCCGCGTCGGCAGGAGGGCAGAACCCAACTCCATCCTCGACGATCTCGCGCTGACGCACCTGGGCTCCGGAAACCCGCAGGCGGCGCTCGAGGCTTTCGAGCGAGGCGCCGCGGCGCCGGACGCAGGGACGAATCACGATCAGGTTCGTCACGCTTGGATCGACGCTTGCATCGCTCGCGGGATGAAGGATCGCAAGCGATGCCGAGCCGCGCTCGAACGTGGACACGCGACGTTTCTGCAGCTTTCGGCCTCCCTTTCCCAGCCCCGTCTGCGCGTCACCTATGCCGCAATCCGCGCACACGTCGCCATGATTCGGGCACTCGAGCACGACGTGTGGCCGTCGCCGGGGTCGCCCTGCGTCGTCGCCTTTCCCGACCCGTGAAACGTTTCCGGAACGGACCCCCGCTACCATAAGCGCAGCGGCCGTTCGCGGCGGCAACAAAAAAGGGGGCCATGCCTCAGCGAGGTTCGACTCAGGGGGGTGCCGGCCGGCGCTTTGAGCGCCTTTTCGTGCTACGCCTCTGGAGCGAACACGGCAGCGCCCGGGGTTATCTGCGCGGAAGCGTGGTCGAGATCAAAACCGGCCATCGCTTCTTCTTCACGCAGCTAGCGGATCTCAAGGACTTCCTGGCGCTGTACACCGGCGAACCGGATGACGACACCTCATCGCCGCCGGAACACTGAAGTAGGACCATCGCAGGCGTTCGCTGTCGGAACGCTTTGGGAACGCGCGCTTGCTACGGTAGGGTCACCGGGATCGCCGATCGCGGAAGTTTTTGGATCGTTTGCGGTCCATCCTAGGAAAGGACAGCGATAGCTATGCTACTCATGAGACTATATGGCGCCGTAACGGCTTCGCGGCGTGCAGCGACCTTCAGCATCCTGGCGGTAGGCGCCGCGATTGCGCTCTCGAGTTTCACCGTCGTCCGTGCAGACCAAAATGCACGGCCGCCCAGGGGTAAGAGCGTCTTTAACTGCAGCACCGGAACGGCATGTCTGCAAGGCATCTCCACGGGAGCCAACACGTACGGCGTCTACGGCACGGGCACCACGGGTGGCGGGGGCACCTTCACCACGGCGGGGACAACGGCTGCCGCATCGGGTGTTGCCGGGCTTGCCACCGCGTCGTCCGGGACAGCACACGGCGTCTACGGCCGATCGAACGCCGGCGTCGGCGTCTTCGGCACGACGAACGCGCCGTATTATACTCCCGACCTCGCCGGCGTGGTCGGCGAGTCGACCCCCAGCAATAACGGCGCGATAGGTGTTTACGGTAGATCCAGCTCCGACGCTGTCTATGCCGAATCCAGCGGCAACGTTAATGAATTCAGCGCGTTGGTGGCCCAAGGGGACAACGCGTTGACCAACCTCTTTGCCGCTTTCAATATACCGAATCAATCTGCCTGTTACATTGATGAATATGCTGACCTCCAGTGCACCGGTACCGTCACCGCCGGCATGAGTTCGCGCGTACGGCAACGCAGCGCCCAAGGTCATCAGGTGTTGACGTATTCCTCTCAGACTTCCACCGAGACGATCGAAGACTTTGGCACCGCGCGCACGTTCGACGGAAGCGCCAACGTACGGATCTCGCCGGACTTCCAATCCGTCACAGAGCGCGGCGCGCAGTACTTCGTCTTTCTTACGCCCCAAGGCGACACCCACGGATTGTATGTTAGCGCCAAGGGGCCGAGCGGATTCGAGGTTCATGAAAACGAGCGTGGACGCTCCAATGTGGCGTTCGACTATCGGATCGTCGCGCATCCGCTGGGGGCGACCAACGATCGACTCCCAGCGGCACCGGTTCTTCATGTCCCGCGCGCACTGCGCGCCCGGTAACGTCTCCCTGATTGACCGAATCCATCCGCGGCGCCCTTCTTCAAGGGCGCCGCGTCGCATAACCGCCTCAAGGGAACTCTACTGACGAGTTGCGGGAAGTTGATTTCCCCCTTCAGTCGTGACCAGAATGACTTCCCGGCCGCTCACCGAGATCGGTGTGCCGAAGGCTTCGGTCAGCGGATTGTAGTCCGTTTGCGTTGCCCGGTATTCGGCCGATGCATCGCGCCGAACCAGTGAGGTTCCCTGACTCGTCAGGCGCTGCGACGGTTGGGTGGTCTTTCGTAACATACCAGTAGGCCCGTCCGGGTGAGTGGCCCCGCTGTAGACCTGTTTGTTGTGAGCGTGGTCAAGCCGCATCGTGCGACCTGTCCCGAGCGTGGCTCGTTGCTCTTGAAAGCGCAAATTACGCCCGTCCGCGTGCGAGAATGACGCAGCGGGTGTTGGCATCGACATCGAATCGATCCCAGCATCCCCGCATCGAAAGCCCCTCTGCCCGCGGCATGGCACGATCGTCTCACGGAAATGTGTCCGTCGTATTGCCTCCCCATGAGCATGAGGGCACGACGCTGTCGTTGGTGCGCGCGCGTCGCCGAAACGCTTTGGGAACGCCGCGCTGCTAGGGTAGAGTCACCGCGATCGTCGATCGCGGGAGTTCCTGGATCGCTTGCGGTCCATCCCTTGAGAAAGGACAGCGTCAGCTATGCTACTCACGAGACTCTATCAGGCCGCAACGGCTTCGCGGCGCGCAGCGACCTTCAGCATCCTGGCGGTAGGCGCCACGATTGCGCTCTCGAGTTTCACCGTCGTCCGTGCAGACCAAAATGCACGGCCGCCTAGGGGTAAGAGCGTCTTTAACTGCAGCACCGGAACGGCATGTCTGCAAGGCATCTCCACGGGAGCCAACACGTACGGCGTCTACGGCACGGGTACCACTGGTGGCGGGGGCACCTTCACCACGGCGGGGACAACGGCTGCCGCTTCGGGTGTTGCAGGGATTGCCACCGCGTCGTCCGGGACGGCGCACGGCGTGTACGGCCGATCGAACGCCGGCGTCGGCGTCTTCGGCACGACGAATGCGGGGTATACCGTCGGCCTCGCCGGCGTGGTCGGTGAGTCATCCCCAGCCAATCAGGGCGCAGCGGGCGTTTACGGTAAGTCCAGTGCCGTCGGCGTTTTTGCCGCATCCACCGACACCAGCGGAACCTACCCCGCGCTATTTGCCGCGGGGGAGAACTCCACGACCCGTCTCTTTTCCGCGTTCAATGGAGTTACGCTCGCTTTTTGTGATATCGATCCGCTCGCTAACCTCTCGTGCACTGGTACCATCAGCGGCGGGGCACTGCGCGTGCGGCAACGTAGCACCCAAGGGCGTCGAGTGTTGACATATTCTTCTCAGAGCTCTATGGAGACGATCGAAGATTTTGGACGTGCGCACACGTTCAATGGGAGCGCAAA
Organism: Vulcanimicrobiota bacterium; assembly: GCA_963743605.1. GTDB lineage: Bacteria > Vulcanimicrobiota > Vulcanimicrobiia > Vulcanimicrobiales > Vulcanimicrobiaceae > CAVUQJ01. The sequence goes on from CAVUQJ010000001.1 coordinate 76,041, forward strand.
CGTACAGATTTCTCCGGACTTCCAATCCGTCATGGAGCGCGGTTCGCAGTACTACGTCTTTCTCACCCCCCACGGAGACACCCACGGATTGTACGTGAGCGGCGAGGGGTCAAGCGAATTCCAGGTTCGTGAAAACGAGCGTGGACGCTCCAACGTGGCCTTTGACTATAGGATCGTCGCACATCCTCTGGGGGCGACCAACGATCGACTCCCGGCGGCGCCGGCGCTTCACATCCCGCACGCACTGCGCGCCCGGTAATCCCCGCTAATCGACCGAAACCCATCCGCGGCGCCCTTCTTCAAGGGCGCCGCGTTGCGTCATCACGTCAGCGCGTTTTCCCGAAATGTCTCGGAGCCGGTGCAGGTGGCAGCCGATCACCCTTCGCGTCGATGGGACGCGCGATGATGCGGTAGTCGAAGTCGAGCGTCGAACGCCCGCCGTGAGTCTCGCGCACGACGAAACCGGCCTGAGTCTTCTGCGCGACGTAGAGCGAGGCGTCGCCATCCGGCGTCAGGAACACGTGATATGCACTTCGGTCGATGGTCGACCCGAAAGCGCGATCGATCGCCACGCTGGCGACTCCACCGATCATTCGGGCCGTCCCGACGTCCTCGAGCGTTGCGGTCGCCGACTCTGCAGCGTAGGCGAGGACGTTGTGACCGCTGCCAATCGTGTGTTGCGTGCGGATCGAATTGCCCGAAATCGAACCCGAGCACACCAGATCGGCACTCGGATCGATATAGCAGGACGCGTCATCTTTTGCGGCGTCGTAGACGGTAAGCAGATAGGTTTGCGCCTTGTCGCCGCGCCCCATCAGCGTCGCGAAGTTTCCCGTCGTATCTGCCGACTCCCCGTACGCGCCGTTTCCGCCGTTGCTCGACGTGTTGAGCTGGTACCCTGCGATGCCCGACCCTCCGTTCGCGGTAGAGTGCCCTTCGACGCCGTTGCCGACCGAAGTGGGGCCGCCGGCTGAAGAGGTTCCGTATACGCCCTGGCCGTTGGCAGAGCGCCCGTACACACCGTGGCCGGTGCCCTCGTAGATCCCGGTGCTGATGCCCGCGACACCGGAGTTTCCGTTGCCGGTGTTTGTCGACCCGGTGATTGCGGTGTCTTGCGTCCCGGTGCCATAGATCGCCCAGGTCTTATTGCCGCTGGCGTTGCTTTCGACACAGGCAGTGCCGCTGCTGCAGGTATAGCTCACGTTGTTGTAGACCTTTGCGTACTCTGCCCGCACGACGCTGAAACTCGAGATCGCGACCGTCAAGCCGATCGCGAGTGAGGCCGCGATTGCGGCCCGGTTCAACCTAAGCGTATGTGGAAACATGGGTTCGGTTCCTTTCTTGCCGGAGAGTGGTTGCGCTGGCGGCAGCGCGTTGCCGGGCATGCGCCTCGCGCCGGTGGCGTCCTACTTCAAATGCCGTGCTGCGCACGGTGCAGTCTTGCGTGTCTCGATGGAGGCGCCGGTGGCAGGCGGTCATCCTTAGCGTCGATTGGACGCGCGATGATGCGATAATCGAAAGACACCGTGGAACGTCCGCCTTGCGCTTCACGAACCTGGAAGCCGGACGGCGTTTTCGAGCTCACATACAGACCTCGCGTGTCGCCCATCGGCGTCAGGAACACATGATATGCGCTCCTATCGATGGTCGCACCGAAGTCCCGCTCGATCGCAACGCTCGCGACGCCGCCGAGCAATCGTCCCGTGCCCACATCTTCTAGCGTTTGCGATGCCGACTCTGCAGCATAAGCGAGGACGCGCTGACGGTAGCTGTTCACGTGTAGCAGGCTGACTACATTGCCCGTAATCGATCCCGAGCAAGACAGGTTGGCATTGGGATCGATTTGACAGAAGCCGTCGTTGAAGGCTTGGAGATACAACAGCCAGGTGGCAGCGTTGTCGCCGTTTCCGGCGATCACTTCGTAGTTGCCCGTTGCGTCGGCCGATTCCGCATAGAGGCCGTTACCGCTGTTGTACCCGTTCGAGCCGGTACCGAGAGCGAAGCCGGCGACGCCTGCTGGGTTGTTGCAGTAGGAACAACTGCCGGTCGTATATCCGTCAACTCCGTCGCCGAAAGACGAGGTTCCGTAGACGCCCTGGCCGTAAGAAGAGGTCCCGTACACGCCCTGGCCGTTTTTGGCGCGGCCGTACACGCCATGGCCGCCCATACCCGTGTCGCCGTTGCTAATGCCGGCGACACCGGAGTTTCCGTTGGTGGCGCTCGTCGAGCCGGTGATCGCGGTGTCCGTCGTAGCGACACCGTAGATGGCCCAGGTTTTTTTACCGGTGGAATTGGCTTCGATGCAAGCCGTACCGCTGCTGCAGTTGTAGGCTACGCTGTTGGCGGGCTTAGCGTGCTCCGCCCGGACGACGCTGAAGCTCGAGATCGTAACGGCCAGACCGGCGGCAAACATTCCCGCGACTGCAGCTCGTCTCGATCGGAAGTTGGAAGTCATCATTTTCCTCCTAGTCGTTGGCGCTGCCGGAGCATGCGGCTTCGGCGCCTTTAATCTAGCAGTGGACCGTTCCAGGACCGTTCCGAGCCGTGCGCGCCACGCACGCCGCGCGTGGTCTATGCTCTAGGGGCTTCGGAAACGTTTCAAGCCGGGCACCGCGGCGACTGGAGGCGGTCGCGCCGGCGGCGTCGCAGAGCCTATCATGATCAAGCTGATACGCTCGTTCTCGACCGCGGCGGTGTTCGCGCTCTCTCTGATCGGCGGGGACCCCGCCCGCGCGCAGTTCCCTTCGGTCGGTAACATGGTACAAGGCGCGAAGACCCAGGGCGCGCAGAAGGCCGTCGGCTCCGTGCTCAATACCGAGCTGCCGATCAAGCTCGACGCGAAGAACCTCTATCCGACGGTCGTCGTGCTGCCCGGCGCGCCGTTCGCGCCGAAGAGCCTCGCCGTGACCGCAGCGACGGTGAGCCGGCCGCTGGCTCCCGGCGACTACGAGGTGAACATCCTTGCCTTCTGCACTGAGTACTCGGTGCACCGGCCCGGCGCCGGCGTCGCCTATTCGCTCGGACCACTCCTCGGCAAGGCCAAGGAGGCGGTCGCGAATTTGCTCTGGCGTGGGACGTGGCAGGGCGTCGGGCCGAGCGATCTGCAAGGCGTCGCGTGGGGCATCCAGTCGGGGCTGCGCGTCGAGCAGCTGCCGCAGACGTACCAGGCGCTGATCAACCGGCTGATCCCGGAGTACAAGGGCGAGCTCGAGGGCGACTTCTACCAGAAGCTGCACGACACGTACGACGGCTACGCGCAGAACGTTCCCGGAATGCCGTCGCTCGACAGCATGCTCGGCGGCATGGGCTCCGCCGGCCAGCTCGCGCTCAGCGCGCAGCAGCAGCGCGACGCGTTGACCTCGACGGCGACCGACGACAAGATCAAGCAGCAAACGCTGTTCGCGGGCGCCGCGCAAGGCGTCTACACTCCGGTGAATGCTGAGGTCGGGCCGTGGACGATCCGGATTCCGAACGCGGTCTACCTGCGCTACAAGATCGTCAGCGGCAACCTCGCCGACGACAACGTCATGCAGATTCGGGTCGTCGGCAGCCAACCGGTCACGCTCCTCGATGCCTTCCAGGCGCAGGTGACGCAGCCGCACGGCGTCACCGTCACCGGCATGATCGGATACCCGCAGGGCCAAGGCGCTCAGGACTTGATCCCGGTCTTGAAGACGACGAAGTAGCTAAAGGCCCCGGCAAATCGCCGAGGCCTTTTCTGCTACCTTATGCGAGCGGTCGTTACTTAACCTCGACCTTTGCGCCGACTTCCTCGAGCTTCTTCTTGATCGCCTCGGCCTCGTCTTTGGGCACGCCTTCCTTGACGGCCTTGGGCGCGCTCTCGACGAACGCCTTGGCTTCGGTCAGGCCGAGCGACGTGATCTCGCGGACGGCCTTGATGACCTTGATCTTCTCCGGGCCGATGTCGGTCAGCACGGCGTCGAACTCGGTCTTCTCGGCGGCCGGTGCCGCGGCCGCTGCGGGTCCGGCGGCGGCTACTGCGACCGGTGCGGCGGCGCTGACGCCCCACTTCTCTTCGAGCGCCTTAACGAGTTCGTTGAGTTCGAGGACGGTGAGTTTCTCGACTTGATCGATGAGATCGGCAACTGCCATGGTCATATGCTCCTTTTATGCGGGTGACTCGGCGAGTTGCTTCTCGCGAGCGCTGAGGACGCGGACGAATCCGCCGGGGTTCGCGGCCAGGACGCCGACGAAACCGCGCATCGGGCTCGCCAGCATTCCGAGGACTTGAGCTTGGAGTTCTTGTTTGGTCGGCAACGACGCGAGCGCAGCGACCTGCGCCGCATCGACGAGCTTGCCGTCGATGTAAGCGGCTTTGATTCCGAGCGCCTTCACCTCGTCGGCGAAGGTCTTGAGCGCCTTGGCGGGCGCGACCGGATCCGATCCGGCAAAGGCGACGGCGGTCGGGCCGGTCAGCACCGGCTCGAGGGCCTTCGCCATCTCGCTGTCCGCGGCGCGCGAGAACAGCGAGTTCTTGACGACGGTGTAGCTCGTGCCGTCTTTGCGCAGCGCGCGGCGCAGTTTACCGATCTGTTCGACCGTCAGGCCGGCGTAGCTCGTGAAGAACAGGTTTTGCGCGTCGGCAAGCCGCTTGCGCAGCTCCTCGATCGTCGCTTCCTTTTTGGCGGTCGGCATGGCCTCACTTCCTGGGACGACTGGCGCTCCGAGTCGCGACGACGAGCGCCGGCCGCCGCCTCTTCTCCGCGCACGCAGAAACCAGGAGGGCCGTCAACACATCCTCGGCAGGCGTTTTTAAGGCCTTAGCTGCCCGGGGGCAGACCTGCGGTCATCGGAGCCGTCGGACATCATATCGTGCCCGCGCCCCTTGGGTCAAGCGAAGGGGGGTGCGGGACCGCCCCCGCGCAGGGCGAACCAAGCGTCCGGCGCCGGGGCGCCGCGATCTTGCGCCCCCTCCTGGAGGCACGACCCGATCGACACCTACGCCAAGCGCTTCGTGGTCGTCCCGGGCGCGAAGGTCAAGCTCAAGGACGTCGATCCGTCCTTTACGGGCGGCATTCGCACCGAGGACGATGCGGCGGAGGCGACGGCCCGCAATCTCGAGCGGCTCGAGGAACTCCAGGCCAAACTCTGCGCGGACCGGCGGCACTCTCTGCTCATCGTCCTGCAGGGGCTCGACGCCGCCGGCAAGGACGGCACCGTCGACCACGTGATGGGGGTCTTCAATCCGCAGGCGGCCACGGTGAAGGCCTTCAAACAGCCGACCGCCGAGGAGGCCGCCCACGACTTCCTCTGGCGCATCCATCCCCACGCGCCGGAGCGCGGCTCGGTCGCGATCTTCAACCGCTCGCACTACGAGGACGTGCTCGTGACGCGCGTTCACAAGACGATCGACATGGCGACCTGCCGCAAGCGCTACGTCGTGATCCGCAACTTCGAACACGCCCTCGTCGAGAACGGCACGCGAATCGTCAAGTTCTTCCTCCATATCAGCAAGGAAGACCAGCTGAAGCGGTTCGCGGACCGGCTGGAGGACCCGGCGTGCAATTGGAAGATCAGCGAGTCCGACTACGCCGAACGCAAGCACTGGGACGACTACATGTCCGCCTACGACGATGCCATCGCGGCGACGACGACCAAGCACGCGCCGTGGTTCATCATCCCCGCCGACCACAAGTGGTTCCGCAACCTAGCCGTTTCACAGATCGTCGCGTCGGCGATGAAACACCTGCGGCTGTCCTATCCTGAACCATCGGTCGACGTGCGCGCGATGCTACGAAAATACCACTCGGCGCTACGTGACGGATAAGCCGCACCGCCTCACCGGGCCGTTCTTCGCGACGTTCCGGGGCTTTCAGCCGGCGTGGCTCTCGGCCGACCTCATTGCGGGCCTGACCTTGGCCGCCATCGCGATTCCCGAACAGCTCGCGACCGCCCACCTCGCCTCGATGCCACCCGAGACCGGCTTCTATGCATTCGCTGCCGGTGCGATCGCGTTCGCCGTTCTCGGCGCGAACCGGTATCTCTCGGTCGGCGCCGATTCGACCATCGCGCCGATCTTCGTCAGCGGGGTCACCCTCGCCGCCGGTCGCGCTCCACTTGCCGAGACGTACGCGATCGTCGCCCTCATCGCCGGCGTAACGCTCGTCGCCGCCGGGATCCTCCGCGCGGGATGGATCGCGGACCTGCTCTCGGTTCCGGTAACCGTCGGGTTCCTGTCAGGCATCGCCGTCCGTATCGCGCTGGGACAGGTGCAATTCATCTTCGGTACGGGCCCGACGGGCTCGTTCGTGCTGTCGCCATTGGTCGGCGTCGTGCGCGACTTCCATACCATCAATCCCGTCGCACCCGTCATCGCGCTGGTCGTCTTCGCGATCGCCATGCTCTGCGAGCGCGTGAGCCCCAAGATACCCGGCGCGCTGATCGGGCTCGTCGTCAGCGGCGCCATCGTCGCGCTGTTACCGGCTCACGGGCACCTCGACGGTTTGGTCCTTCCGCGCAGCCTGCCGGCTTTCTCAATTCCCCACGTCGGTTGGGACCTCTTCTGGACCCTCGTGCCGACGGGGCTGATCGTCGCGCTCGTGTGCATGATGCAGACGGCGGCGGTCGCGCGCGCGTTTCCGTCCGATCGCAGCGTCCCCGAAGATGTCGGCCGCGACTTCGGCGCGGTCGGCGCCGGTTCGATCCTGGCGGCGTTCTTCGGCAGTTTCGCGGTCGACGCGAGTCCGCCGCGGACCGCAATCGTCCACGTCTCCGGCGGCAAGTCGCAGCTTTCTTCGCTGGTCGCGGTCGCCGCGATGGTGGTGCTGGTCGCGTTCCTGGCGGGCCTCGCCGGCTACGTGACGCTACCGGCCCTCGGCGGGATCCTCGTGTTCATCGCCATGCGGATCTTTCGGTTCCACACGATCGTCAAGATCTGGCGGCGCGGCGGCTACGAAGTGCTGCTAACGCTTGCGGCGATGCTCGCCGTCGTCTTGTTTCCGGTCGAACGCGGGATGCTCGCCGCGATCGTGCTGTCGCTCGTGTACGGGCTCTACGTCGTCGCCCGGCCGCCGTCCACCGAACTCTCCCGCATCACTGGAACGACGATCTGGTGGCCGCCGAGCGACGACGAGCAGACCGAACGCGTGCCGGGCGTCCTCGTCTTCGATCCGGCGGGACCGATCACGTTCACGAACGCCCAATTCGTGACGACCTGCCTGCGTCATCTGGTCGCAAACGCGTCACCGCCGGTGCGGCTGATCGTCATCGACGCGAGCAAGGTCATCTATCTCGATTACACCGGCACGCGCGCCGTACGCCGGCTCTTTCGCGATTTCATCGCGCGTGGGATCACCGTTGCGATTGCCCGCCTCTCGGACCAGCGCTCACAGGCCGCCGTCCGCCGATCCGGGATCGTGCGCGCGATCGGCCGCGATCGCGTGTTCAAATCGGTGGAAGATGCGGTCGTCGCGCTCGGTCCCGAGGACGCCCGCCGTTCCCGGTTAGCCCGCGCGCATGACGGCCTCAAACGCGTCACCTGCGCGCGCGACGTCTTCGGCCGAGACGTCGAGGTGCGTGACCGCACGCACGAGGTTTCGCCCGAAGTGACTGACGCTGACACCGTGCTCTTTCAGGGCCCGTGCAACGGCGGCCGCCGTGCGCCCGCTCGCGGTTACGTCCATCAACACGATGTTGGTCTCGACGGGAACGATCAGCAGGCCGGGTATCGCTGCCAGCCGCGCGCCCAGATAGCGCGCGTTGCGGTGGTCGTCGGCGAGCCGGTCGACGTTGTGCTCGAGGGCATAGATGCAGCCGGCCGCGATGATGCCGGCCTGTCGCATCGCGCCGCCTAACCGCTGCTTGTAGCGCCAGGCCTCGTCGATGAAGTCGCGCGTCCCGGCGAGGACCGCGCCGACCGGGGCGCCGAGCCCCTTCGAAAAGTCGATCCAAACCGAGTCGAAGAGCGCACCATATGCGTTCGCCTGCACACCGGTCGCGACGACCGCGTTCATGAGCCGCGCGCCGTCGCAGTGGCGCCACAGGCCATACTCGCTCGCGAGCGCGCAGATGTCGCGCATCGTCTCGTAGGGCCAACACACGCCGCCGCCGAGATTCGTCGTCTGCTCGATCGAGACGACGCGGGTGCGGGCGAATAGCGCGACGGTTCACGGATCGCCGCTCGCACCTGCTCAAGCGTAAAGATGCCATGCTCGCCGTCCAGCACCGTGAAGATGGCGCCCGAGAGCGCCGCGGCGCCGCCCGCCTCGGCATCAAGCGGATGGGCGGTTTTATCGAGTAATATCTCGTCGCCGGGCCGGCACGCGATTGCCAGCGCGATTTGATTGCACATAGTCCCCGACGGAAGATAGAGTGCGGCCTCCCGCCCCAGCAAGGTCGCAACCATCTCCTGCAAACGGTTGACCGTCGGGTCTTCGAACCGCTGCTCGTCGCCGACCTCGGCATCGCACATGAACCGTCGCATCGCGGCGGACGGTTTGGTTGCGGTGTCGCTGAAGAGGTCGATCACGCCAGCGAGATAGGTCGCGCGCCGAACGACTCCTGCAAATCGAGCCCCAGGCGAAGGCGTCGGCAAGGGCGTCGCGTATTGCACCGCCTATGGAAGAAACGCTCGCGCGCGTCGCACCGATCGAACCCGCCGCGATCGAAGCGGCGCGTCACAGAATCGCCGGCACGATCGTACGCACGCCACTCCTGCGGCTCAACGTCGATGCGCCTGTGGAAATCTATGTCAAGCTCGAGAACCTCCAGCCGATCAACTCGTTCAAGTTGCGCGGCGCCGCCAACGCTGTCGCGTTATTGCCGCCCGAGCGGCGCGCCCTCGGCGTCTGGACGATCAGCGCTGGCAACGCGGGGCAGGGTGTCGCGTACGCCGCTCGGCGCGCCGGGGTGCCGTGTACGGTCGTCACGATCGATACGGCACCGGACACGAAGGTCGAGCGGATGCGCGCGCTCGGAGCGACGCTCGTCAAGGCCCCATTCGATGCGTGCTGGGAAGCGATGGAGCGGCGCACCTTCCCCGGCGTAAATGGGACCTTCGTCCACCCGTTCGACGACGCCGACTTCATCGCGGGCAACGCGACGATGGGGCTCGAGATCGTCGAGGATCTGCCGGAGGTGGCAACGGTCGTCGCCGCAATCGGCGGCGGTGGTTTGGTGACCGGCGTCGCCGCCGGCGTTCGCGCGCGTAAATCGGGTGTTCGCGTCTTCGGTGCAGAGCCGGAGACGGCGGCGCCCGGTGCCGCTTCGTTCGCCGCAGGCAGGGCCTCGCCGTTCGAGGACTGGCAGGCGACGTTCGTCGACGGCGCGGGCGGGAAAAGCGTTTTCCCGCGGATGTGGGAGCGGATGCACGGCGTCGTCGACGGGTCGATCGTCGTCACGCTCGAAGCGACCAAGCGCGCGATGCGCGTGCTCGCAGAAAAATCGCGCGTGATCGCCGAGGGTGCCGGGGCGCTTTCCGTCGCCGCCGCGCTCGGCGGCGCGCTGCGCGAAGGCCCGGTGGTCGCCGTGGTTTCGGGCGGCAACATCGAACTCTCGACGTTCTACGACCTGGTCGCCTCGGTGCGCCGGTGACCATCAGACTTCGGGTAGCCGCGCTCGCCCTCAACGGGTGCGCTGGCGCTCTGCACCTGCCTGCCATGCGCCGCGAGCGACACCTATGAGACGTTCCGCTCGCCGATGGGCTCCATAGGCTGCGGCTACGGTTACGGCGTCCTGCGCTGCAACGTCCAAGGCGGCCTCGTCCCCAAGCCGCCGCCGCCTAGAGTTGCGGAGTCCTCTTGGGCTGCGGGATACCGGCTGAACAAGACCGGCGGGGCGATCGTCGGTTGCCCGAGCGACACTCTCCTAGGGGACAAGACGGCCGCCGTCATCCCGTACGGTTCGAGTTGGAAGCGCAGTGCGTTCACCTGCACGTCTTCATCAACGGCTTGCGCTGCACGAACGCTGACCTCCACGGTTTTATATTAGCAAAGGGCAACGCGAGCCGCTTCTAAGGGAGCATCCAACCGCAGGGGAGCGTGCGAAATGACATTCGCCGCGTCTCTCTGCTGTTATTTCTCGTGGCCGCCCTGACGCCCGGTATCATCTGGCAGGCCGCCGCTGCACCGTCGCCTTCCGCGTTCCTAAACTCAACGTTGAGATCGATGTATTTCCTGTCCGACTCGCAGTTCGCGAGCCTCGTGCATTGGGCGCGCGCGGGAGCTCCCTCACCGACGCCCGGCGCCCCGGCGTTCAGCATTGAGTTTGATATCGCCGACCGCCGAACTCTGATAAAGGATGCCGAACGGCAGGCCATACTCACATTTCTGCGAGGCGGGGGTCGCTTCGCGTTGTACGCGCTCGGGGTTACCGACTCACAACTCGGAAGCCGCAACCCGGCGAACGTTCCGCCTCCGACGCCCAAGCCTTCGCCGACACCAAACCCTTATCGTTCGCTCGAGTTCGGAAGCCCTACGATAGGCGGCGCTCCCGCTGGGAACATCATCGTGTTTGGTGGGTGGGCTGCGTCAAACGTGACGGCCGCGGCGCCCACGCGTGCATCTCATTTAAAAACAGCGACTCCCGAACCGCGACGCGCGTGCTCTTCCAGTTTCCGATCTCGGATGAGGCCGGCGTTGAGCTCGCTCAGCTGGAGCTCGATCGTCGTGGCACCTTTTCGCCCGGTACCGACATAAACGGCTGGGGAAGCGTGGCGAGTTGGCAGGGCAGCTCGAACCGCCGCTACGACGAGAACTGCACCGGCGTCAGCGCGGGCTTTGCGGCGCTCCCGCTATTGGCCGCGCGCTTTGCCATGTACCGCATTCTGCGCGTCGAGTATGCCAACGGAACGTCCTGGACGCTGCCGGCCGAGACGCCGCCAGCGACCACGTCGCCCTGATCACGCAACCCGCGTCGCTCGCGGACGGCAAATGCCTCGGAAGAGCGAAGGAAGGCACATGGACCCAACCACCGGCAAAGGCGCGGTCAAGCGGCTGAACCATGCCGTCCTCTACGTCCGCAACATCGAGCGCTCGGTCGAGTTCTACGGGCGCATCCTCGGCTTCGAAGTCGTCGCGCGAGCGGGTCGCACGATGGCGTTCATGCGGGCGCCGAGTTCGGAGAATCACCACGATCTCGGGTTGGCGCGCGTGGGCGACGAAGCGCCCTCCCCGCCGCCTGGTGCGGTCGGGCTCTACCACCTCGCGTGGGAAGTCGCGCGCATCGAGGACGTGGCGGCGGCCTACGACGCCCTGCAGCGACTCGGCGCGCTCACCGGCGCGAGCGATCACGGCGCGACGAAGTCTGTCTACGGCGTCGATCCCGACGGCAACGAGTTCGAGATCATGTGGCCCGTGCCGCGCGAGCACTGGGGCGAATACGAAAACGCCGCCCCGACGCGCCGGCTCGACCTCGCGGCCGAACTCGCGCGCTGGAGCGACGTTACGTCGTAGGTCAGGCGGTCGCGGCGGTCGGACGGACGCGGTTCGGGTCGACCTTGACGCCGGGGCCCATCGTGCTTGCGAGCGTGATGCTGCGCAAATACGTTCCCTTCGCGGCCGACGGCTTGGCGCGCACGAGCGCGTCGAGCAGAGTCGCGACGTTCTCGATCAGCGCGTTCTCGGCGAAGCTCGCCTTGCCGACGATCGTGTGCACGATGCCGGTCTTGTCGAGACGGTACTCGACCTTACCGGCCTTGATGTCGCGGATCGCGTTGCCGATGTTCGGCGTCACCGTGCCGGACTTCGGGTTCGGCATCTTCTGCGCGAGGATACGGCCGAGGTTCGAACCGACGGCGCCCATCATGTCCGGGGTCGCGACCGCAACGTCGAAGTCGGCGAAGCCGCCCTTGACGCGATCGATCAGGTCTTGCTCGCCGACGATGTCGGCGCCGGCGGCTTCAGCCTCCTTGGCCTTGTCGCCCTTTGCGAACGCGATCACGCGAACCGTGCGACCGGTGCCGTGCGGTAATAGCACGGTGCCGCGGACGTTCTGATCGCTCTTCTTCGGATCGACGCCCAGTTTGATGTGGATCTCGACGGTCTCGTCGAACTTCGCGCGCGCGTTGCGCTTGACGATCGCCGTCGCCTCCGAGGCGTCGTAGAGTTTGGCCCGGTCGAACGAGCCGACGAGTTCGCGGTAGCGCTTGCCGTGGACGCTCATGACGATGCCACCTCCACGCCCATCGAGCGGGCCGTGCCCGCGATGATGCGCATCGCGTGTTCGATATCGTTCGCGTTCAGGTCGGGCAGCTTGATCTGAGCGATCTCGCGGACCTGATCCTGGGTCAACGTTCCGATCTTGTTGCGATTGGGGATCGCGGATCCCGACTCGACGTTGAGCGCACGCTTGATCAGAAACGACGCCGGCGGCGTCTTCGTGATGAAGGTGAACGTGCGATCTTCATAGACCGTGATCTCGACCGGGATGATCTGCCCGACCTGCGATTGTGTGCGGTCGTTGTACTCCTTGCAGAACCCCATGATGTTCAGCGAGTACGGACCGAGCGCCGGGCCCACCGGCGGTGCCGGGGTCGCCTTGCCGGCAGGTAGCTGCAGGCCGATCTTCCCGACGACTTTCTTTGCCATAGTTGACTCCTTGACGAACGCCGGCTGGGCCGGCTTCTCCCCCTCATCGCCTTTGCACCCGGGCCGGGGTCGCCCCGGACGCAGCGAAGGCGGCCGCAGCCGCCGAGCGGCATTATATCACAACCGAGCGGAGCGTCAAAGCCGATCGGCCGGGGCCCCCGCGGGATCGATGAGACTTTTGTCGCAGAGCGCCTGGGATCAAATGCCTGGGTCACGAACGCTTCCCGTCCCTCCAACCGTCAGGAGTGCGAGCGATGAGAAACCCATCACTGCGTCATCATGTGATCGGCATCGGCGTTGCGACGTTGCTCGCCGGCTGCGGCGGATCTCACGTGCCGATCGGGGCGGCCGGAGTGCAGCAGTACTCCTCCGACTCGATCGCCATGACGGCGCCGCGTTACGCCGTTCGGTCGAAGCAGCCCGATCACGGTCGGTCGTGGATGTCGCCCGATGCAAAGCGGGCGAAGAAGCTGCTTTACGTTTCGGATTGGGCTACTGAAGACGTCTTCGTTTACGACTACAAGAACGGCGCGCTGATGGGTAAGCTCACCGGTCTACATTCCCCGTACGGTCAGTGCGTCGACAAGAAGGGCGACGTATGGATCATAAGCTACGCGGGCTCCGTTACGGAATACGCGCACGGCGGGACTAAGCCGCTCAAGACGCTGACGACCGACGAACAACCGGTCGGCTGTTCCGTTGACCCCACTACCGGTAACCTTGCGGTGGCGGGCTTTGTGAAAATATACGTCTTCGCTCACGCCCGACGTGAGCCACGGGTCTATCAGAGCCCCGTGTGTTATCCATTTTGGTCGCCCGGTTACGACAACGCCGGCAACCTCTACGTTGAAGCCCTCTTGTACGGCTCGATGAAGCCCTTTGGAGGGCATGCCGAGCAGTATTCCGATCCCCTTGCCTGCGAGCTGCCCCGCGGGGGCACCTCGCTGCGGGGCGTGCAGTTCATCGGATTCAATGTCTATTATCCCGGCAGCGTTATGTGGGACGGCAAGTACCTTACACTCACGGATCAGGACTACATGGCCCAGGGTGAGACGGCCATCCACCGGGTGACCGAGGATGCCTCCGGCAACCTCACCGAAGTCGGGCACACGATCCTTTCGGACGACTGCGACGGCAATGAAGCCCAGGTCCCGCAACCCTTTATCGTCGGGACGAAGAATACGCCGGTCAACACGACGGAAGGCCGCACCGTCATTGGCGGCAACCTTCTGTGCGGCAGCAACGGCTCGGTGCCAAAGTTCGACTACTGGAAGTATCCGGCCGGTGGCAATCCAACATTCTCGCTGCAGCCGTCGCCGACGCAACCCATGGGCGAATCGGTCAGCATCGCGCCGTAGCGCCTCGTGTCCGAAGGCGACGAGCTGCTTGCCATACCGCCCGAGCGACCTTGCGCGACCGCGCCCTGGAGCCCCTCGCGCGCGCCGCGGAAACCGACGGCGGAACACTCGCAAGCCGACGCCGTACCTTGTGTCGAACGGCGTCGATCCCCACACGCGTTGACGGACGGTTCGCGCCGATGCTAGCATAGCCGGGCCTTAATTCCTTAGTTACGAGGAGCCGTCAAATGGGCGCAGCCGGTCTCGTAGTCGCTGGAGTCAACGCGGTGTGGCAGACCGGGCTGCTCGTGCTGCTCGCCTGGGCGGCTCTCGCGCTCGCGCGCGCGAACGCGACCACGAAGGCCGCCGTCTGGACCGCCGTGCTCCTCGCCTCCGCGCTGCTGGTCCCGGTCGACCTCGCGTTCGAGCCGTCCGCGGCAGCGTCGGCCCACCACCACGCGTCGACGGCCGCGCCGGGCGCGCTCGCCAAGCCGGTGTGGAGCGTGCTGCGGTCCGCCCGCGAGCGCGAATTGACGCTCGCCCAAGCGATGACCGCGGCTGCGGGCAAGCTCGCGCTGCCGCTGCTCGCGCTCTGGCTCGTCCTCGCGGGCCGGCGGCTCTGCACTGTTATGTGGGGTCGGCGCGCGAGGTCCGCGCGCTCAAACGCCGCGCCGTCCGCCTCGGCGATCACCCGCTGCGGGCGCGTCTCGAGGCGATGAGCGGCGCCGTCCGCCGCGCGCGCATCGGCCTGTGTGACGGCCTCGAGGTGCCGTGCGCGGTCGGGTTCCTGCGCCCGATGGTGCTGTTGCCGCGCGCGCTGTTCGAGCGGCTCGACACCGAGGACGTCTACGCGACCGTCGCGCACGAACTCGGTCATCTGCGCCGGCGTGACGACCTGGTCGTGCTGCTCCAGGCCGGCATCGAGTCGCGTGCTCTTCTTCAACCCGTTTCTCGTGCTGATCGGCCGCCGCATCGACTTCTACCGCGAGGCCGCCTGCGACGATCTCGTGATCAGCAATCGCGCCAGCGCGCTGCGGTACGCGCAGTGTCTCGCGACGATCCTCGAACGCGCGACGCGCGGGCAGCGCGCCGCCGCGCCCGCCTTGCTCCACGGCCGCGCACAGGTCTCCGCGCGCGTGGAGCGGCTCGTCAACTGGAAGGAAGGTTCCCACACCATGGGTCGTGCCGCATTGCTCATCGGCCTCGCCGTCGCCGTCGCCGCCGTCTTCTTCGCGCGCGTGCAAGTGCCGCTGCTCGGTTCCATCGCCGAGGCGCGCGCGCCGCAAGACAACTTCATCGTCGTCGCGCGCCACCATCACGACAGTGACGACGATTCGCTGCTCGGCGCGCTCGACGACGCCGGGTACCACGTCAACACCGACGACGCGATCGCGCTGTCGAACGCCGGGGTCGACGCCGACTTCGTCACCAGCGTGTCACTCGAGCGGCATCGACCGCCCGACTGTCTCCGGTTTGATCGACCTCGCCGAGGCGGGCGTCGACGGCGACGTCATCGCGGCGGCCGTGCGCGCGTTCGGGTCATCCGTCGCCGTCACCGACGTCGTGCGCCTCCACGAGAACGGTCTGGACGCCGACGAACTCAACGACCTCCGTACGGTCCTGTGTCCGTCGACGACCGTCTCCGAGATCATCGCGCTGCACGACGCGGGCGTCGACGCCGACTACATCCGCCACGTCAGCGGACACGAGAAGCTCTCGATCCGGAGCATCATCCGCCTGCACAACGCAGGCGTCGACAGTTAGGCCCTAGACCTTCTCGATCTTGGTAGAACTGTAGCTCGACAGGTGTTTCGAACCCCACGTCGCGGTGCGACGCGGGGGCCTCGAACGTTTCCTACAACTCTTGCTCGAGACTGAGTCGCCCGACTCAGCCCACCGCCATCCTCATGGACCGCGCCTACGAAGGGAACGAAACACGGGCCTTGGTCATGGAACTGGGCTTTACGCCGGTCGTGCCGCCGAAAGAGAATCGCCTTAACCCATGGGACTACGACCGAGAGCTCACAAGCGCTGAAACGAAGCGGACTGGCCTTTCGTTGCCTCAAAGCATTTCGACGCATCTTCTCACGCTTCGAGAAGTTGGACGCGATGTTCATCGGCTTCATCCACTTCGTCTTGATCGTGGAAGCGCTCCGAGAAGGGCTCAGATTGTGTTAACAGGCCCTAGTTAAGAAGAGGTATGGACGTGAAGGTACAACTTGGCGCGGTCTGGCATTTCAGCCTTGCCGTCAGAGACCCGGAGAAGAGCGCGCAGTTTTGGACCAAGAGCTTCGATCTGCATGAAATGTTCCGGTCCGATGAGGCCATCGCGCTGACGAACGACGCAATTATCATCGGGTTCTTCAAAGGCACACCACATCCGGACACGATTGACCACTTGTCGTTTTACCTCGACAGTATGCGCGCGCTACACGAAGCGCTCGAGATGCTGAAGAAAAACGGCGTAGAACTGGAAGATCCCGGCAACGAGATCGGCCCTACATCGCCGGGCTCGCCGCATATGGGCCTGTGGTTTCACGATCCGGACGGGTATCGCTGGGAGCTCTCGGTTCAGAACGGTGCCCGCGAGCACTAACCGCGCGGCGCCAACGAGGCGATATGCATTTGGAGCTGTCGAGATGCATAGCTGCACGCCCGGTGAATATTGAGTTAAAGCGCTTCGCCGCTTCGCGGCTCCGCGCGCCCCCGCACGCAAAGCGCGCGGGGACCCCGGTTCGGCCGCGAAACGCGCCTCTTCTCGGGCCTAGACCTTCTCGATCTGGTAGAACTCGAGCTCGACAGGCGTTTCGCGGCCGAAGATCGAGATGAGCGCGCGGACCTTCTCTTTTTCCGGCTGGATCTCGTCGACGATGCCGGTGAAGTCGAAGAACGGACCCGAGGTGACCTTGACGCGGTCGCCCTTGGCGAAGTCGATCTTGAGCTTGGGCGTCTCGATGCCCATCTGCTTGAGGATCGTCTTGACTTCTTTTTCCTGAAGCGGGACGGGCTTTTCGCCCGAACCGGGCGAGCCGACGAAGCCGGTGACGCCCGACGTGTTGCGCACGACGTACCACGAGGCGTCGTCCATGTCCATCTCGACGAGCACGTAGCCCGGGAACACTTTCTTCGGGGTGATCTTGCGCTTGCCGTCCTTGAACTCGACTTCATCTTCCATCGGCACGAGCACGCGGAAGATCTTGTCGGTCATGTTCATCGAGTGGATGCGCCGCTCGAGATTGGCCTTGACCTTGTTCTCGTAGCCCGAGTACGTGTGGATCACGTACCACTTCTTGCGGTCGGCCTGCTTCTGGGCAGGCGCCGGTGGACGGGACTCGTTGATTCGTTCATGAGACTAGTGATGGATCGAACCCAAAGATCAGCGTGAGCAAGCTGATCGACGACGTAGGTGTAGATCGACAAGCAGACGACCAGCCCGATCGTCAGGATCGTCGCCGAGACCCACTCCTGACGCGACGGCCAGGTGACGCGGCGCATCTCGGAAATGAGGCCGCGGAAAAACGTTTGGACCCGCGCCGCGCTCGCGGCGCGGTCGGGCGGGCGAGCGGACGGACGCGCCGGAGGCGATCCGGGCGTCTTGATGGTGGTTCCCCCACCACTCGCTCCTCTGTTCATGACTGGTGCTCCCACTTCGCCGTATACCCGCGGCGCCGGAAACCTGGCAGGGCGGACAGGACTCGAACCTGCAACCAACGGTTTTGGAGACCGCTACTCTACCAATTGAGCTACCGCCCTCCGCTCGGGGGCTCGACCGCCTACTACCGCGTTTCGCGGTGCGACCGGTGACACCGGCAGAAACGGCAGTACTTCTTGATCTCCAGGCGGTCACTGTTGTGCTGCCGGTTCTTCGACGTGTTGTAGTTGCGCCGCTTGCACTCGTTGCAGGCCAGCACGACCATCACTCGGTTCTCTTTCTTCGCCATCTCCCGCTGCCTTCGACGCCTCCCAGGGCGACATAAAGAAAACGGACGCCAGTCCGCTCAGGACGCCATGATACCACGCCGGCCAGGCCCTGTAAACGCCTCGCGCGCCAGCCCTCGGGCGCAGGTTGGGTTCCACCCGGGCTACGCCCGCCACCTCGGAGAGGGTCCTCCTGCAGCCCACGACGGCGAGCCGGCCACCGAGCCGAATTTTTGGTGCGCTCGCCGAGACTCGAACTCGGAACCTGAGGCTTAGGAGTCCCCCGCTCTATCCATTTGAGCTACGAGCGCGCACGGGCGGCCTTCTTTCCCCCGCCGGGAGCCGCCTCGTCAAGCGGGTCGCCGCCCGAACCCTTCGGGGCCTGGGACCGAAGAGTACCGGATTGAAACTGACCCGGTTCCGTGGAGAGCTGCCGGCTAGCCTACGTCAGCTTCTGCCCTAAGCCGGGAGTGCGGAGAACAGGATCACGATGTAGGCTACCGTCATCACCGCGGCCACGACGGCGTTGATCTTCTGCACCCGTTCGGAGCGATTTCCCAATGCGACCGCGCCGAAGATCGCAAAGACCAGCAGCGCTCCGAAGTTCGCATTGAGCGGCACACGTCCATACAGGACGAAATCCTTGACGAAGCTGAGGCCGATCAGCACCAAGAGCACGCCGAGGAACCAAGAGCGGTTTCGTGCGAACGCGGCGTGCATATCGAAGGCGCTTGCGCTGTCGGGCACCGGTAAGATGAGCGCGCAAAGGAGATACAGCGCCGCCGGCTGCGCCAGCAACACGAGGAACGCTCCAAAGTTCCATGCGGTATAGGTGCGCAGCGATGCATCGGCCCACCAAAGCTGCGCGATCAGCAGAAAGAGGGTGGCCGACCACAGCAGGCTCGGCCAGTACATCACGATGCGCTCGCGATTGTTGATGACGCGTACTAGGCTGCCGAGCACGTGCGCCGCCGCCAAGCCCAAGACGATCGAGATCATGACCGACAGGTACGCGAACGAGTCGTTCATCGCGGTTGCACGTGCTGCCCAGCCTCAACCCAGGGTCAGTGCTTTGGCCGTCGCGCGTGCGCCCGGCTGCCATTGAGCGCGTAGGCGGTGAGGTTTCCACTCAGATCGGAGACGTAGACGGCGCCGTCGGCGACGACCACGCTCTGCCAATGGATGTTGCCGATCGTGCCGCCTACGCCCGAGTCAGTCGACGACCAGAGAACGCTTCCGTTCGCGGCCGACAACGCCCGCACGGCACCGGTCGATGCCACGAAGACGAGGCCGTTCGTCACCACCGGCGACGTGCCGTGCACGTGTGCATCCCACACGGGCTGAAGTTGCGAAAACGAGTTGTCGGTGACGACCGTGAACGCCCTCACGCCGGACGGTTGCCCGACGAACACCCACGCCCGGCCCGACGGATCCTGCCACGTTGCCGGTGCCGTCATGAGGTCGCCCTTCAAATGGACGACCTGTAACTCGCCGCCGACCCCTCCGAGGCGAGCGCGGTTGAACAGGTAGAACATCCGCCCCTTCCCGCCTTGCACTGCCAGCAGCGGCGTGCTGCTATTCGGGACGGGCGGCAGCATCGCCGGCGCCGTGCTACCCAAGTCGAGATCGTTTTCGGCGCGCTGCACGTAATCGCTCGGCGTGAACGAGTCCTCGATCATCGAGCCGTCGGCGCTCAGCGCGATGACCGAGTCGCCGTAGTCGAACTCCGAGGGCGAGAACGGGCCGTTTCCCGTGGTGACGTACACGCGCCCGTTCATCGACGCGTCGGGATCGACGACGACGGCCGCGCGCGCCCAGATCCCCGACCGCTCGCTGGAACACTGCGTCGGGGCGAGCAGCATCTGCACGTTGCTGCACAGTGAGTTGAAGACGTTCGTCGTGCCGTCGCTCAGCCGGACGCTGACGACGTGGCCCTGGTACGGCGGCCCGTCTCCGATGTAGCCCGACGTCGCCGCGTACAGATAGCCGTTCGCAAGGTTCAGCGCTCCGGCGTCCTTCTCGCGTTTCGGGTCGAGCGTGATCCGCACCGGAAACCCCGGCGCGGAGACCTCGGCGCCGCTCAGCACGTCGACCTTGTGCACGTAACCGTCCGTCGCCGGAACGTAGATGGCGCTCCCGGACGGGTCGAGCACCGGAGTCGACTGCGTGATCTTGGGGCCGGCGGCCTTAAAGCGCCAGACGATCGTCCCAGACGCCGCGTCGATCCCGTACGTCGTGCCGCGCCGGTCGGTTTGATACAGCATCGGCGGCGCCGTCCGGCCCCGCGACCGCGGCTGCTCGACGTAGATGGGCGTCGAGTCGGCAACGTTGTCCAAAGCGATCGACCACCGGCGGGTGAGCGTCTTCACATTCTGCGGCCCGATGCTCGTGTCGGAGTTGAGCCACGCGGCCCGCGAGGCGTTGCCGTCGAACGTGGGCCAGGTCGCGGCGGTCGCGGCGGTCGCGGCACCAACAGCCGCCGCCGCCGCGACGCCGGCCTTCAGCCATCGGGCG
Source organism: Vulcanimicrobiota bacterium (assembly GCA_963743605.1). Classification (GTDB taxonomy): domain Bacteria; phylum Vulcanimicrobiota; class Vulcanimicrobiia; order Vulcanimicrobiales; family Vulcanimicrobiaceae; genus CAVUQJ01. Next base: position 96,355 of record CAVUQJ010000001.1, read on the forward strand.
ACCCTTCCCAGAACATATGCGCGCGACATCATGACTCGTTCTTTCGGCAGCGGCTGCAGCCGGTCCGTCGTCAACCGCGCGCTCTCGTCCCTAGGACGCGAAACACGACGTTCTCTGCCCGCGTACCGACGGCGTGAGGCTGCAATTACGCGGACTGCGGAAGGTCTATTCCGGCGGCAAGGTTGGGCTCGACGGCGTCGACGTCGCGTTCGAGGCCGGCGTCACGGGCCTGATCGGTCCCAACGGGTCGGGGAAGACGACCCTGCTGCGGCTTCTCGCGACGACGCTCGCGCCGACCGGCGGAACGATCGATTGGAATGGGGCGGACGCCGCTCGCGATCCTGGCGCGCTGCGGCGCGACCTGCTCTACATTCCGCAAAACTTCGTGGGCTATCACAACCTGAGCGCACAAGAGTTTCTCGAGTATCTCGCGCACATCCGCGGGGTCGGCTCCGGGCCGGCGCGGCGGGCGGCGACTGGCGCGCTGAGCGCGGTCGGGCTCGGCGAAGACCGCAAGCGACGGCTCGGCGCGTTCACGCCGGGCATGATGCAGCGCCTCGCGCTGGCGTACATGCTGCAGACCGACGCAAAAGTCGTTCTCCTCGACGAGCCGACGGCCGGACTGGATCCGGGGGCGCGCCGGCTCTTCTGCGACGCGGTCCGCAGCCACGCCGGCGACCGCATCACGCTACTCTGCACGCACATCCTCGAAGACTTGGAGGCGCTCGCCGACCGCATCCTCGCGCTGCGCGGCGGGAAGATCGTCGTCGACACCCCCGGCTCGGGACTGCAGCGCGCCTACGCCGATATCTTCGAACTCGCCGCGCCGTCGTGAGATCGATCGCGATCGCGGCCGGTGAGATGACGCACCGGCTGCGCGAGCCGAGTTTCGTGATACTGCTCGTGGCCCTCGCCGCCGGAACGACCTTGCTCGTGCCGGGACCGCACGAGAATTATGCCACCCTGACCAGCGGACACCGCCACATCTACGGCGGATCGTCGTTCGCCGGAACCAGCGCGGGCCTCGACTTCGGCGTCTTGGCCGGCTTCTTCTGCATCTTCGCCCTCGGTACGGGCTTTGCGCGCGACGACCGCACTCAGTTCAGCGAGCTGCTGCGCGCGCAGCCGATCCGCACGATCGGCCTCGTTCTCGGGCGCGTGCTGGCTTCGTGGGGATTGGGCACGACGCTTGCCCTCGGCGCGATGCTCCTGCTCGGGACGACCCTGCTTTTCCGCGAGGGCGCGGCCTTCCAACCGCTGCTTTACGGGCGGAACTTCTTGTTGCTCGCGCTGCCGACGATGTGGTTCGTCGCGAGCCTCGCGGCACTGCTCGACGTGTTGCTGGGCAGATGGCGCGGTTTCTTGGTGGCGGCCGGGCTCATCGGATACATGGCGCTCCTGAGCGTGAGCGCCCCGAGCCACGCGCCCGCCTCGGTAGCGGGCGCGTTCGATTTCGGCGGCCTGTCGGCCACGCGCGCCGAGTTCGCGCAGACGTTCGGGCCGTCGGCTGAGCTCGGCGCCGGGATCGAGGGGGGGGACCACGCAGGCAAGCCACTCTTCTGGAACGGACTCGTGCCGGAGGCCAGCACCGTCATCGACCGGCTCGAAACGGTTCCGGTCGCCGCCCTCATCGCGCTGCTGGCGGTTGCGTGTTACCGGCGCAGGGCCGGCGTCGCTCTGCTGGGCGCGAAGGCGATCGCATCGCGGCGCGACGACGCGGGCGTGCCGAGTTCTATCGTGCAAGCGCCGGTCGCGCGGCGGCCGTCGCTCGCCGGCCGCGTCGCGAACGAGCTGGTCTTTCGCGTGCGAAAGAACCCGCTGCTCGCGGGCGCGAGCGCCGGGCTCTTCGTCTTTGCGTTGCTCGGCGCGCGCGGTGCGGACCACTGGGTCATCGCACTCGCTCTGCTGCTGCCGCTCGTTTGGGTTCGCGCGTTCGACGACGCGTTGCGCCCGCGCTCGCTCGACGAAACCCTGGCCGCGCTGCCCGGCGGCCTCGCGGGCGATCTCGCCGGCAAGTCGATCGCGCTCGCATTCCTGTGCGCGTTCCCCGTTGCGGGGCTATTGCTCGGTCACTCCGCCGACCCGGCGCTGTGGCTCGTGGCGACGGCCGGCGTCCTGCTCGAGATCGCATGGCTCGCGACGATCGCGTGGGCGTTACGGGCCGAACTCCTCGCGCTCGGCGTCGCCGCGATTTGGTGGTACGTCGTCGCGTTCAACGACGTACCGCCACCGATCGACTACGCGGGGCTGTGGAGCGCACCGCTCCAGACGCTGTTCGTCGACGCCGTCGTCGTGGCGGCGCTGGTCGCGAGCTCGTGCGTCCTATTGAGGCGCCGATCGCTCTGAGCGACTCCCGCCTGGGGCGGCATCCGGCGGCTCACTGTCGCGCGACGATCATGTTCAGCACTTCTTCGCGCGAGAGCAGATGGTCGAGGGTTTCGCCCGACGTCTCGATGACGACGGCGTCGACCGTACCGTTGAATTTGCTCTTTTCCGGCGGCATGTCGGGCGTCATCGGTGAGCCGCGCTTCACCCCTACGTCGGACGTCTCGTCGCCGGAGAAGATCATCGGTGCGGTCTGCTCGACGCGCCCGTTCCCGACCGGCTTGCCGTCGATGAACAACGTCACTGTGCCGCCCTTCGCCAGCCCGCCGCCGTCGTAGGCGAACTCCATGCGGACCTGGTGCGTCCCCGCCGCGAGCGGCTGCGTCGCGGTGATGACGAACTGACGCAGCCCCACGAAGTTGTAGAGGTACGTGAGGATCCCGTCCTTCACATAGAACATCCACCCGCAGCCGATGCCGCCCTGCGACAGGATGACGCCGTGCGCCGGCGCCCCCTCGGGAACCGCGATTTGTGCGGTGACCGAATGGCTCTTGTTCTTGACGTTCACGACACCGTTCTCGTTGAGGCCCCCCATGCCGTTGGCGAGGACCTGCGACGTCCCGCGAATCAGGAGCGGCCGGCCCGCGAGGTCTGCGTTGAACCGCTCGGCGCCCCGGTCGTCCATCGGCAGGCATGTGTTACGGGTCGCCTCGATGAGCCACAAACGCTGCAACTCGTGCAGTTTGTCCGGCTGCTCCTTGGAGAGGTCGTGCGCCTGCGACCAGTCCGTCGTCGTGTCGTAGAGCTCCCAAACGTCGTCGTCGAACGGAGGCGTCTCTCCCGTCAGGATCCACGGCGTGCGGTGGCGCGTCACGGCCGTCCAACCCTTGTGATAGATCCCGCGATTCCCGAACATCTCGAAGTACTGGGTCTCGTGACGCTCCGGCGCCTTCGCGTCGTCGAAACTGTACGCCATGCTGACGCCCTGCATCGGCACTTGGCCGACGCTATTTACCATGTAGGGCTCGGGCAGGCTCGCAACTTCGAGCATCGTTGGAGCCACGTCGATCACGTGGTGAAACTGGTGGCGGATCTCGCCCTTGGCCGCGATCCCCTTAGGCCAATGCACGATCGTGCCGTTGCGCGTGCCGCCGAAGTGCGACGCGACCTGTTTGGTCCACTGGTACGGCGTGTCCATTGCGTGCGCCCAGCCGACCGCATAGTGGTTATACGACTCGGGGCCGCCGAGCTTGTCGATGCGCTCCGTAAGAAACGCGGCGGTCTCGAGCGCGTTCATGCCGTTGAACGGGATGACTTCGTTGTAGGTGCCCTGGAGCGTGCCTTCGGCGGACGCGCCGTTGTCGCCGATGATGTAGTAAATCAGGGTATTGTCGAGCGCCTTGATCCGGTCGAGCGCCTCGATGAGGCGGCCGACGTGGTAATCGGCGTACTCGAAGAACCCGGCGTAGACTTCCATCTCTCGCGCCAATACGTGTTTGAACTCGGGCGTCTGGCTGTCCCACGACGGGATCGCGTCCGGGCGTTTCGTGAGTTCGCAGTCCTGCGGAATGACGCCGAGCGCCTTCTGGCGCGCGAACGTCTCTTCGCGCAGCTTGTCCCAGCCCTGATCGAACTTGCCTTTGTATTTGTCGGCCCATTCCTTCGGTACGTGATGCGGAGCGTGCGTCGCGCCGGGGGCGAAGTACATGAAGAACGGTTTGTCGCCGGCCAGCAGGCGCTGTTGACGCACCCACGCGATCGCGTGGTCGGTCATGTCCTCCATGAAGTGATAACCTTCTTCGGGCGTCTTGGCAGGCTCGACGATCTTGGTGCCTTCGTGGATCGACGGATACCATTGGTTCGTCTCGCCGGCGACGAAGCCGTAGAAGTACTCGAAGCCCGAGCCGGTCGGCCAACGATCGAACGGCCCGACCGGGCTCGCTTCCCACACCGGGACTTCGTGACACTTGCCGAACTGCGCCGTCGAGTAGCCGTTGAGGCGCAGGATCTCCGGCAGCGGGGCCATCGAATTGGGTCGCATCGAACTGTAGCCCGGCGCCGACGTCGCGATCTCGGTGATCCCGCCCATGCCGACGGTGTGATGGTTGCGTCCGCTGAGCAGCGCCGCGCGCGTCGGCGAACACAGCGCCGTCGTATGAAAGCGAGTATAGCGCAAGCCGTCCTTCGCCAACCGTTCGGCGGTCGGCGACTGACACGGACCGCCGAAGGTGCTCGACGCCCCGAAACCCACGTCGTCGATCAGCACGATGAGGATGTTCGGCGCTTCATCGGGCGGCCGCAGGGGTGCGATCGGGGGAAACTTGGAGTCGGGATCCTTCGCGTCGTACGCGACGAACCCGGCGTACGGCTGGTCGGGGATCGGCAGGATCTCGCGTTGCGGCTGCTTGCGCTTTCCGTCTGACATTGCACCTGTCTCCGAGGCTCGGGAGACGGTGCCCCTTCTGGCGCTTCCGAGCATCGCCTGCCGGTGGGTTAACAGGTTGTGGGAAAACCCGCGGTGTCCAGATCGGCCCCGAATGTTTCGTCGAAACGAGGAGCGATGAGGGAGCGAAGCCGTAGCTCCGTGACCGAAGAGCGACGAAGTGTTCGGCGGAACAGGCGGGGTTGAGATGGTGCCGGGGGTTTCCCCACATCCTGTTAAGCTCCGTGCCAGCCTGCCCGGCCGAGCCCCGACCCTCCTCCGGCGGCTCTCGCGCCGAGGGCTTTCGGCCCAGCATCCCCCCGCCTTCAGAGTTGATTCACGATTCCGGCGGAACGTAGCGTCGGGACCTGTTCGCTCTTGTGGAGGATACGATGCGCGGACTCACTTTTTCGTTTCGGCTCGCCGGCGTCGTCGCGACGGCGGCGCTCGCGGCATGCGGCGGCGGTCAATCGTCGACGGCCGCGCTCTCTTCGGGTAACCCCCTCGGAACGTCGTCGGTCGGCCGCGCCTTGCCGCTCGTCACGCTGAGCGTCGATGCGGCGGAGACGATCGGCGTCAACCTCAACGGCCAGGCCAAGGCGAGGGTCAGGCCCTACGGCAACGTCCTCGGCTATTTCCCGGGCACCACGAAGTCGGCGTCGCAGGTGATCCGCATCCCGGTCGGCAGCCAGGTGCAGTTCGAAAGCATCGACACGAGCTATCCGCACACCGCCGCGCTGCTCGGCGATGCGACGAAGAAGCGTGCGAGGTGGCCGGCGAACTTCACCGGCGGGACGCAGACCTCGCCCGCCGGGACCGACATCTCGAAGAAGGGTTTCACGACGGGAACTCTTTCGGCCGGCACGCCGTCGGCGCTGTACGACGCGAACGTTCCCGGCTTCTACATGTTCGGCTGCATGTACCACTACGTCACACGCGGCATGCGCACCGTCGTCATCGTGCATTAGCGTGCCACACTAGCCGGCTTTCAGAGTTCCTTCATTCTTGCGCACCATCGTAGCGCAGGACCCATTGCTTCCCTTAGGAGGAGATATGCGCGGATTCGGTTTCTTCTTGTCGCTCGCGGGTGCGCTTGCAGCGACCTCTCTCGCCGGATGCGGCGGCCAGGCCGGGATGTCGAGCGTTCCGTCCGGCGGCACGGCGGGAACCATGTCGGTCGGCCACGGGATGCCGGTCGTCAACCTCACGGTCGACGCGACCGAAGCGGTCGGCATCAACCTGAGCGGTCAGGTGGCCGTCAAAACCAAGCACTACGGTAAAGTCCTGGGCTACTTCCCCGGCACGACGAAGGCAAAGTCGCAGGTGATCACGATCCCGGTCGGCAGCCAGGTGACGTTTACCAACCTCGACGCCGTATTGCCGCACACGGCCGCCCTGCTCGGCGATGCTACGAAAAAGCACGCCAACTGGCCGGCGAGCTTCACCGGCGGCACGACCCAGTCGAAGGCCGGCACCGACATCTCGACCAGCGGCTTCACGACCGGCACGCTCAACGCCAACGGCGGCGCGTCGCTGACGTACGCGGCTGCCGTTCCCGGGTTCTACATGTTCGGTTGCCAGTTCCACTACGTGTCGCACCGGATGCGCACGATCATCATCGTTCACTGAACGACGCCCGGTGGGCCGGCCGCCACGCGCGGCCGGCCCCCGGTAGGTCGCTCGTCGCGGGTGCGCCAATCGCGCACCGATGACGACCGGGCCCCGTCCCGCGCCGCCGCCGTTCATCCGGCGGCTGTTTGTTACTACCCCCCTCGAGGGGCTGCGCGATCCGTCGCGGCCGGCGGTGCTGCGCCGCGCGCTGCGCGCCCGCGACCTGATCGCCGTCGGCCTGGGCTCGATGATCGGCGGCGGTATCTTCACGACGATCGGGCCGGGCGTCAAGCTCGCGGGCCCCGCGATCATCGTCGCGTTCCTGCTCGCGGGGCTGGCGGCGTTCTTCGCCGCGCTCTGTTACGCCGAACTCGGCGCGATGGTACCGATCGCGGGCAGCGCCTACACCTACGCCTACGCGACGCTGGGCCAGTTGGTCGCGTGGCTGATCGGCTTCAGCCTGCTGTTCGAGTACGGCGTCAGCGCGGCACCGGTGGCACAACAGTTCTCGCGCGCGTTTCAGAGCGTCCTCGCGGGCGCCGGCCTCATTTTGCCGCGCTGGGCGCAGGGCTCGCACTTGATCGCCAACGGGGCGTGGTGGGACGTCTCGCGCTGGGACTTCCCGCACTCGCAGTACGACGTCGTGGGCGCGGCGTTTATTCTCATGCTGTCGGTGCTGCTCAGCATCGGGATCCGCGAGACGGCGACGACGAACAACGTCTTCGTCGTCCTCAAGGTGCTCGCGCTGGTCGTCTTCGTCATCGCGGGCGCGACGCTGTTCCACCCCGCGAACCTCGCGCCGTTCGCCCCGCTGGGCTGGGGATCGCTCGCACCGTTCTCCGGCGGCAACGGCAGCGGGATCATCCCGGCCGCGGCGCTCGTGTTCTTCTCCTACATCGGTTTCGACACGGCGACGACGACGGCGGAGGAATGCCGTCGGCCGCAGCGCGACGTCCCGGTCGGCGTCCTCGGCGCGCTGGGGATCGGCACGCTGATCTACGTCGTCACCGCGATCGTCCTGGTGGGCGTCGTGCCGTGGCGCGAGGTCGACGAGAATCAGGCGCTCGCCGCCGCCGTCGCGCCGCTGCACAACGTGTTCGTCAACGCGGCGATCACGGTCGGCGTCCTGGCCGGCACGACGAGCGTCGCCATCGGCTCGCTGCTCGGTCAGACGCGCATCTTCTACGTGATGGCACGCGACCGCATGCTGCCGCCGTTCGTCGCGCGGGTGAACCCGCGCTTTCGGACGCCGGTCATCATGACGATGATCACCGGCATCGGCGCGGCGATCCTGACGCTCATCGTCCCGCTCGACGTTCTCCTCGACCTCGTGAACATCGGGACGCTCTTCGCGTTCGCGATCGTCTGCGCGGGGGTGCTCTACCTGCGCAGGACGCGACCCGACATCCCGCGTCCGTTCCGCGTACCGTTCGTGCCTCTGTTCCCGCTGCTCGGCATCTTGTTCGCGGCGTTCCTCGCCGTGTTCGGGCTGACGACGCTCACCTGGGCGCGCTTCGTCATCTCCCTCGCGATCGGCCTCGGGATCTATTTCCTCTACGGATTCAGAAAGTCGCGGCCGTGGGAGCCGCTCTTTCCGGACTAAGGCGTGTCGGGCCCGGTGTTCTCCGACGAGCCCGGGGTGACGACGTCGATGTTGGCGCGCGTCTGGTCGTAGCGCACGTGCGAACCGAGGGCGCGCGCGATCACGCCGAGTCCGACCATCGTGCGGCCGCGGACCTCGAAGGGCGCGTGCGCGAGTTGCAGCGCATGTCCGTTGAGCGTCGCCTGGGTCTCGCCGAGGTGCATCTTCAACACGTCGTTGCCGCGGCTGAGCTGGACGGTGCCGGTCTTGGCGTCGTAGTCCATGTCGGCTCCGAGGCCCTCGGCGACGGCGCGCAGCGGGACGAACGCTTCGTGCGCCTGCGTGACCGGCGGGACGTCCGAGACGATCCGCTGACCGTCGACCGTCAGCGACGTTGGACGCGAAATCGCCATCCCGACGGCAGCGATCGTTGCCAGCACGGTCGTCGTGACCACGAGGCGGCGACTAGGGAGTAGCTGCGAACTCGTTGGCATCGCTTACTTCCTGTTGATAGTCCGGATATTGTTCGACGATGACGCGCTCGATTTCTGCCCTGAGCGCGCCAAGCAGGCTCTCTTCGGGATACGTGCCGACCAGCCGACCTTTCCGGTAGATTGCGCCCTTCCCCTTGCCCCCGGCGATCCCGACGTCGGCCATCTTGGACTCGCCGGGGCCGTTGACAACGCAGCCCATCACGGCGACCTTGACGGGGGCCGTGTACTCGCGGGCGATCGCCTCGACCGCCCGCGCCAGTTCGACGACCTCGATCTCGGCGCGCCCGCACGACGGGCAGGCCGTGATCTCGAAGCCCTTCTCCCGGATCCCGAGCGACTTGAGGATGGCCCAGCAGACCGGCACCTCCTCGACGGGGTCGGCCGCGAGCGAGACGCGGATCGTGTCGCCGATCCCCTCCCAGAGCAGGATCCCGAGCCCGATCGCGCTCTTGACGGTCCCGTCGCCGGGGAGCCCGGCCTCGGTGATCCCGAGGTGCAGGGCGTAGGGTGTCCCGCGCTCGGCCAGGCGGCGGTCCATGAGCCGGTAGGCGTAGACGGTCGTCGCCACGTCGTGGGCTTTGAGCGAGATGACGATTCTGACGGTGGCCGAGGTCCTCGAGGATCTCCACGTGCCGCAGAGCGCTCTCGACCATCGCCTCGGGGGTGTGCCCCAGGCGCTCCTCGAGGTCGCGCGCGAGCGATCCCATGTTGACGCCGACGCGGATCGGCGTGCCGCGCTGCAGCGCGAGTTCGACGACCTCTTTGGTCTTGCGGGGATCGGTGATGTTGCCGGGGTTGAGGCGCAGTTTGGCGACGCCGGCCTCGATCGCGGCCAGCGCCATGCGATGGTCGAAGTGAACGTCGGCGACGATCGGCACGGGCGATCGCTTGACGATGTGCGGTAGTCCCGCCGCATCGCGCGCGTCCTGACAAGTGACGCGAACGATCTCGCAACCGGCCATCGCGAGGCCGTACACCTGCTCGAGCGTCTTGTCGTAGTCGGCCGTATCGGTCGTCGTCATCGACTGGACGGAGACCGGATGGCTGCCGCCGATCCACACGCCTTTCGCGTCGGACTCGTCGCAGCGGTTCTTGAGGAACACCGGTAACGACTCGCGCCGCAGGCGGATCACAGCGCCCCCTTGCCGCTGACGATCGTCGCGACGTCGTGGTAGGCAACGAACACCATGAGCACCATCAGCAGCGCGAAGCCGGTGACGTGGACGAGCGCTTCCTTTTCCGGATCGACTGGTCGCCCGCGCAGCATCTCCGCGATGATGAAGATTCCGCGGCCGCCGTCGAGCGCCGGGATCGGCAAGAAGTTGAAGATGCCGAGCGCGATCGAGATCATCGCGGCCAACTGCAGGTACGGACCCCAGCCGAGGTCCTGGACCTGCGATGAGATCCGCTCCATTCCGATCGGGCCGCTGACCTGCGACAGCGCGGTGTGCGGATGGACGATCAGGTTGCCGAAGCCGGCGAGATTCTTGACGACGCTGTCGGCGAAGAACTGCCAGCCGTAGACGATCGCCGGGCCGGGCCCGACGCGCTGGTACTCGAGCTGCGTCTGGAAACCGATGATCCCGACGGCCTTGCCGTCGACGACGCGCCGCATCGGCGTCACGGTGACCGTCTGGCTCACGCCGTGCCGGAGGTAGACGAGCGTGATCGGCTTGCCCGGCGATGCATGAATCCGCGCGACCATGTCCTGGCCGTCGCGCACGGCGACGCCGTCGATCGACACGATCCGGTCGCCGACGTGGAGCCCGGCGCGCACGCCGGGCGAGTCCGCGAGCAGCGGTCCGATCGACGTGCTGACGCGATCGGACGGCGACGCCGAACGCGATCGCGCCCGACGATGAGGATGACCAGCGCGACGATGAAGTTGGCGATCGGACCCGCCGCGACGATCGCGAGCCGGCGCCACGGCGCCTTGCTCTGGAAGTCTTCGCTATCGCTGCGAATGCTGCTCGAGGTAGCGGCGCTGCTGCTCGGCCTCGCTGCTCTTGCCGTCCTCGCCCTGCATCGCGCAGTAGCCGCCGAGCGGAAAGACGTTGAGCCGGTAGTTCGTTCCGCTGCGCGGCGACGTCCACTTCAGCAGCGTCGGACCGAAGCCGACGGCGAAGTCGTTGACGCGCACGCCGATTGCAGCCGGGCGACGATGAAGTGCCCGAATTCGTGCAAGACGACCAGGATCGAGAGCATGAGCAGGAAGACCGCGATGCGCGACAGGTTGTCGAGGGCGGAATCCGCGCTGAAGGCGGCGAGCGTCGGGACCATCATCATCATTCTAACGCATCATACCGCCCGGACGGCCTGTCGATTCGCCGGGCCGGCGAGCGTCCGCCGGCCCGTCTCACGGCGAGCCGCCTCGCGGGCCCGGGCGTCGGCGGCCCGCAGCGTCGCCGGGGTGAGTCCCTCGGTCGCCGCCGCGTCGAGGACCGTCGCGACGACGGCCGCGATCTCGTCGAACCGGATCGCCCCCGCGACGAAGGCCGCGACCGCAACCTCGTTGGCGGCCGAGAGGGTCGCCGGCGCCGTTCCGCCCCGCCGCAGCGCCGTGAACGCGAGCTCGAGACAGGGAAAGCGGGCGGGGTCCGGCCGTTCGAAAGTCAGGCTCAGCGACTGGGCCCCGGCCGGCGCGCCGAGCGCCGTCAGCGGGTCGGCAGCGACCTCGACCCGCCAGCCGGTCAGGGAAGGCCAGGGCGTAGCCGATCGGAATCCGCATGTCGGGCGGGGCGAGCTGCGCCTTCACGCTGCCGTCCGAAAAGATCGCGAAGCCGTGCGCGATGCTCGCGCGGTGGACGAGGATCGCGATGCGCTCCGCCGGCAGGTCGAACAGCCGCGCCGCCTCGATCGCCTCGAGCCCCTTGTTCATCATCGTCGCCGAGTCGACGGTGTTCTTCGTCCCCATCTGCCAGGTCGGGTGGCGCAGCGCGTCCGCGACGGTGACGGCGCGCATCTCGGCGGCGGTCAATTCCCAGAACGGGCCGCCCGAGGCCGTGAGCACGAGCGAACGCACGCGCTCGGTGCGCTCGCCGAGCAGGCACTGGAAGAGCGCGCTGTGCTCGCTGTCCACCGGCAGCACCACGGCGCCGGCGCGGCGCGCGGCCGGCAGCAGCAGCCCGCCGGCCGCGACGATCAACTCCTTGTTCGCGACGGCAACCGAGGTGCCGCGCTCGACCGCGGCCAGGATCGCCTCGAGCGCGACCATCCCGTCCGTCGCCGCGACGATCAGATCGGCGCCGCTCTCGGTCGCGGCGGCGAGCAACCCCGCGGAACCGGAAGCGACGCGCACCACCGGATCGAGCGCCGCGCGCAGGGCCCGCTCGCCGTCCGGCCGGGCACAGGAAACCAGCGCCGGCGAGAAACGCAGCGCCTGCTCCGCGAGCTCGTCCGTGCGCGTGCCGGCCGCAAGCGCGACGATGCGGAAGCGATCGGGGTGCTGCGCCACGACGTCGAGCGTCTGCGTGCCGATCGAACCGGTCGAGCCGAGGACGGCGATCCGCTTCATCCTCGGGCCGGCCCACGGCAGGTGCAACACCATCCAGACCGCGCCGTAGAACGCGACGCCGCCGAAGATGTACGAGTCGAAGCGGTCGAGCCAGCCGCCGTGACCGAGGAAGGCCGTGCCCGCGTCCTTGACCCGCGCGTCGCGCTTGAGCGCGCTCTCGACGAGGTCGCCCGCCTGTGCGGCGACGCTCGTGATCGCGCCGATCAGCGCGCCCTGCCACCACGCGAAATGAATCGGCGGCCACAGCGCGAGCAAGGCGCCCGCGATCGTGGTCGCGGCGAAACCGCCCGCCGCGCCCTCCCAGGTCTTGCGCGGCGAGATCGACGTCAGCGTGCGAACGGCCGAGCGGCGAGCTGCCGACGACCATCGCGAAGATGTCGGTCAGCGCGATCAGCACGATCGCGCCGATCGTGAACTGCATCGCCGTGCACCGGCATGTTCCGCAGGGTCACGAAGTACGAGAGCAGCTGGCCCGTGTACAAGCACCCCAAGCAGCGTGTATGCGCTACGCGCGAAGTAGCCGGTGCGCGACCCGTAGAGCGAGACGGCGAGCGCGCCGATCAGCGTGCCGATCACGAGCTGGCGCTCGTACTCGATGCAGCAGACCGAACTCGGCCAAGCACGATGAACGCGGTCACCGCCGCGGCCGCGACCGGAAACACGAGCTCCTGACCCTTGCGGGCCGAGAGCCGGTCGAGTTCCCACAGACAGCCGAGCGCGATCGCGAGCACGAGCAGCGCGAACAGCGGCGCGTAGAGGACGCAGCCGAACCCGAGTCCGGCGAGCACGATCCCGGTCGCGACGCGGCGGTTCAGGTCGCGCGCGCGCGTCGCGTGCGACGGCGCTGCCGTCACGGCTCCGCTCGCGTCGCCCGCGCCTGGTAGTCCGCGACCGCACGCACCAGGTGCTCGGACGAGAAGTCCGGCCAGTACACATCGCTGACGTGGAGCTCGGCGTGGGCCAGTTGAAAGAGCAGGAAGTTGGACAAGCGCGCCTCGCCGCCGGGCCGGATCAACAGATCGGGATCGGGCAGATCGGCGGTGTGGAGATACGACGCGACGCGGCGCTCGTCGATCGCGTCGGGCGCGAGCCGGCCGGCCTCGACGTCGGCGCGCGAGCGCGGCGGCGGCGTCGGCGAACTCGGTGCGGCCGCTGTAGTTGACGGCGAGGTTCAGGAGCAGACCGTCGTTACCGGCCGTCTGCACGGCGAGGCTCTCGAGCGCCTCGCGCGACGCGCGCGGCAGCGCGCGGTAGCGGCCGATCACGTTGACGCGCACGTTGTTGCGCTGCAACTCGGCGAGTTCGCTCTTCGCGAAATAGACGCACAGGTCGAGCAGGAGCGAGATCTCCAAACCGTCGCGCCCCCAGTTCTCCGTCGAGAACCCGTAAACCGTGAGGATCGGGATGCCGAGGTCGCGCGCCGCATGCGTCACCTTGCGCAGCGCGATGATGCCGCGCCGGTGCCCCTCGATCGCCGGCAGGCGCCGCGCGCGTGCCCAGCGGCGATTGCCGTCCATGATGATCGCGACGTGCCGCGGCAGGCGGCGCGGATCGAGCACCGGCGCCGGAGGAGCGACCCGCAGGTTACGCATCAGGCGCGGGCCTTTTCGATGCGCTCGTAGCGCTCGTACGACGCGACGACGTCGGTCGTCGCGTCGGGCCGTTCGCTGCACGCGCAGGACGCGCAGCGCTCCGACCCCGAGCACCGGGTAGGGCGGACGCAGCAGGGTCAAGGCGATCGGCCGGGTTCCCAGCAAACCGCTCGCCCGCACGTCGGCCAGCAACGTCAGCGCGAGGCCGTCCTCCGGGAGTGCCGGCATCAGACCTCCATGATCTCCTTTTCTTTGGTCGCGAGGATCCCGTCGAGGTCCTTGATGTACTCGATCCGTGATCTTCTGGATCTGATCGGTCGCGCGCTTCTGGTCGTCGTCGGTGATCTTGTGGTCGCGGTGCAGCACCTTGATCTCATCGATCGTCTTGTGGCGAACGTTGCGAACGGCGACGCGGCCGTCCTCCGCCTTCTTGTGCACGATCTTGACGAGATCGCGGCGGCGCTCCTCGTTCAGCGGCGGGATCGCCGAGGCGGATCGTCTGCCCGTCGACGTTCGGGCTCAGCCCGAGATCGCTGGTCTCGATCGCCTTGCGGATCGCGCCGACCGTCGCCCGGTCGAAGGCGACGATCTGCAGCGTGCGCGCGTCGGGAGCCGTGACCGTCGCAACCTGCTTGAGCGGGACCGACGCGCCGTAGGCATCGCAGTGGATGCGGTCGAGGAGCGCCGGCGTCGCACGCCCGGTACGAATCGAGGTGAACTCGATGCGCGTCGCCTCGAGGGCCTTCTGCATCTTCTCCTCGGTGTGCTTGAATACGTCGTTCAGCGGTTGCGGGCCCGTGCTCACCTGGTCGCCTCCCATTTCAGTTCGACGCCGTTGCCGACGTACGTCCCGATCGGGTCGCCGCGCACGACGCGCCGGATGTTTCCCGGCTCGTTCATGTCGAAGACGATGATCGGGATCCCGTTGTCCATGCACAGCGTCAGTGCCGTGTTGTCGAGGACCTCCAAGCCGCGCTGCAGGACGTTGAGGTACGCCAGCCGCGCGAACTTCGTCGCTCCGGTGGTCTTCAGCGGGTCGGCGGAGTAGATGCCGTCGACCTTGGTCGCCTTGAGGATCGCCTGCGCGCCGATCTCGACGGCGCGCAGCGCGGCCGTCGTGTCGGTCGTGAAATACGGATTGCCCGTGCCCGCGCCGAAGATCACGACGCGGCCCTTCTCGAGATGCCGGATCGCGCGGCGCCGGATGTAGGGCTCGGCGATCTCCTGCATCTGCGATCGCGGTCTGCACGCGCGATACGACGCCGATGCGCTCGAGCGCGTCTTGCAACGCGAGCGCGTTGATGACGGTCGCCAGCATCCCCATGTAGTCGGCGGTCGCGCGGTCCATGCCGCGCGCCTCGTGCGCCTTGCCCCGCCAGATGTTCCCGCCGCCGACGACGACCGCGATGCGGACGCCGTCCCGCGAGACCTCGCCGATCTCCTCGGCCATCGCAGCCGTCGTCGCGGCGTCGACGGCGCTATCCCCGCCCGCGAATGCTTCGCCCGACAGTTTCAGGACCACACTCTCGAAGGCGGGGCGCGCGGTCATCCCTCGTTTTCGCCCAAGCACGAACTTCGCAAAGCGGCGGACGGCGATCTTCTCGCCGAGGACGCCGACGGCGGAGCCAATCAGCTCGCCGACGGTCTGGGAATCGTCCTTGATGAACGCCTGATCGAGCAGCACGCACTCCTCGAACCACTTGTTCAACTTGCCTTCGACGATCTTGTCGACGATCTCGGGCTTCTTGTCGGCCGGGATCCCCTCGCGCAGCGCGGCGCGCTGCGTCTCGACGATCTCCGCCGGCACCGTCGTCACGCGACACGTAGACCGGCGACATCGCCGCGATGTGCATCGCGACGTCCTTGACCAGGTCGCCGAAGCGCGCGCTGCGCGCGACGAAGTCGGTCTCGCAGTTGACCTCGACCAGCACGCCGATCTTGCCGCCGGTGTGGACGTAGGAGCCGACCAGCCCCTCGTTGCGCGGTGCGCTCGGCTCTTCTTGGCGGCGCGCGCTTGACCGAGCTCGCCCAGCTCGCGCTTGGCGGCTTCGAAGTCGCCGTTCGCCCGCACGAGAGCGTTGCGGCAATCGATCATGCCGGCGTCGGTGTCCTCGCGCAGGCGCTTGACCTCGTCGGCGGATCGGTTTGTACTGATCACGGAACTCAAGGGAAGCTTCTCCTGAAGGATGGTGCGTAGGGCGACGGGTGCGATTATGCGGGCGATGCGGGGCCGGCGCCTCTTCGCGCGGCGCTCGGCGCGATCTGGCGGCGGCTGCGTTCGCGTCGTACTGCGCGTACTGCGCGTCGTACGACGACTCGTCGTAGTCGCTCTCGGCTTCGGTGCGGCCCTCGATGATCGCGTCGGCGATCTTGGCGACCATCAGCTTGACGGCGCGAATCGCGTCGTCGTTGCCCGGGCATCGAGGTAGTCGATCTCGTCGGGATCGCAGTTCGTGTCGACGACCGCGATGATCGGGATCTTGCAGCTTGCGCGCCTCGAGGACGGCGATGCGCTCCTTCTTCGGGTCGACGATGAAGATCGCGTCCGGCAGCCGGTACATGTCCTTGATCCCGCCGAGGAAGCGCTCGAGCTTGCTCGAGCTCGTCGGAGAGTTTCGCGACCTCTTTCTTCGGAAGCCGGTCGAAGTCGCCTTGAGTGCGCATCCCCTCGAGCTCGCGCAGCCGCGCGATGCGCTTCTGGATCGTCGCGAAGTTCGTCAGCGTCCCGCCGAGCCAGCGCTGGTTGACGAAGAACGTCCCCGCGCGCTCGGCCTCTTCTTTGACTGCCTCTTGCGCCTGCTTCTTGGTGCCGACGAAGAGAATGACCTTGCCTTCGCGCGCCATCTGCTTGACGGTCGTCGTAGACCTGACGCAGCATGATCACCGTCTTCTGCAGATCGATGATGTAGATGCCGTTGCGCTCTTGGAAGATGTACGGCTTCATCTTCGGATTCCAGCGGCGCGTCTGGTGGCCGAAGTGGACGCCCGCCTCGAGGAGCGCCTTCATCGAAATGACTGATGCCAAGGGAAAACCTTTCTGATCCCCGCCGGCCGCCATCCGTGGCCCCGACGCACGTTGAGATCATCGCGCCCCCCATCCTGCGGGGCGAAGTGAGGCCCGAGTAGACCAGAGGCCCAAACCCCGCGAGGTTCGGGAGGATGCTACCGAGGGACCTGCGGGTTAAAACTCGTCGCGCGCGGGTGCCGGTTTCGCTGCGGGGGCCCGAAGGTCGGTCGGCCGCCCGCTTGCTTTGATTGCCTGATACACCTCGGCCCGATGGACCGAGACCTCGCGCGGTGCCTCGACGCCGAGCTTGACCTGATCGTTGTCGATCGCGACGATGACGATTCTAACGTCGTCTCCGATCACGATCGCCTGGTTGACCTTACGGCTCAGGACGAGCACGTCGCCCTCCTCGGCATTTGGGGGAAGGCCAAACACGTTCGCTGGGCGCCGCCGGGGGCCCCCGGCTAACGGTCCTAGGTCAGCCCCCGACTTTGGGCCGGAACGACCCCGAATTGCGCCGCGAACAGCGCCGCGTAGGCCCCGCCGGCCGCGAGCAGCTCATCGTGGGTTCCCGCCTCACGCACCCGGCCCGCTTCGAGATAGAAGATGCGCGAGGCGCGCCGGATCGTCGACAGGCGGTGCGCGATGATCAGCGTCGTCCGGCCCTCGAACAGCCGGTCCAGCGCCTCCTGGATCAGGCGCTCCGAATGGCTGTCGAGCGCGCTGGTCGCCTCGTCGAGGATCAGGATCCGCGGGTCGCGCAGGACCGCGCGCGCGATCGCGATCCGCTGGCGCTGGCCGCCCGACAGGCGCGCGCCGCGCTCGCCGACCGGCGTATCGTAGCCTTGAGGAAGGTTGAGGATGAACTCCTCGGCGTTCGCCTGCCGGGCGGCCGCGACGATCTCGTCGTGCGATGCGTCGAGGCGGCCGTAGCGGATGTTCTCGCCGACGCTGTCGCTGAAGAGCAGCGCTTCCTGGGGCACGATCGCGATGCCGTCGCGCAGCGCGGTCAGCGAGATCCGCTCGAGATCGACGCCGTCGAGGGTGACGCGTCCGCCCTGCGGCGAGTAGAAGCGCGGCACGAGGTTGGCCATCGTCGTCTTGCCCGCGCCCGACGGGCCGACGAGCGCTACCGTCTCGCCCGCCCCGATGTCCGCGCTCAGGTCCGTCAGCGCGGGCCCTTGGCCCTCGCCGTACGAGAAATCGACGTGGTCGAAGCGGATCGTGCCTTCGATGTGCGCCGGGACGATCGCATCCGGCCCGTCGTCGCGCTCGGACGGCAGGTCGAGAACCTCGAAGACGCGCGCGGCGCCGACAACGCCCTTCGACAGATCGCTGATGTACGTCGCGAAGCGGTTGATCGGGTTGATCGTCAGGATCACGTAACCCCAGAACAGCAGCACGTGCCCCTGCGTCATGCGGCCGACGATCGCCTCGCGCGCGGAGAACGCGACGATCACGAGCAGCGCGATGACGAGGATCTGGCCGACGACCGGCGTCTGGGTGAGGCCGAGCTGTGTGACCTTCATGTAGGCGCCGAAATAGCTCTCGTTGGCGTCCGTGAACTTCGCGACTTCGTAGTCCTCGCGATTGAACGCCTTGATGATGCGCTCGGCCGCGAGCGCCTCCGAGATGTTTGCGGACAGGTCTGCGATCCGCTGTTGCGCGCGCCGCGTCCCTTCGCTGATCAGCCGGGTGAACGTCGCCACGACGCGGCTGACGACCGGCGCACAGACGAACAGGAACAGCGTCAGCAGCCAGTCGGTATAGAACAGCAGCACGAGTGCACCGAAGAACGTGATGACGGTCTGGAACATCTGCGGCAGCGCGACGCTGGCGGCATCGGTCATCAGGTTGAGATCGTTGGTGAAGCGCGAGAAGAACTCGCCGGCGCGCCACTTGTCGAACTCGCCGAGCGGCAGCCGCATTACGCGCGCGAACAGCCGGACGCGCAGCGACGCGATCAGCCGCTGGCCGCTCCAGGCCGTCAGGTAGCTCTGTCCGTACGAGGCGGCGTTCGCGACCGCCGTCACGACGAAGACCCCGGCGACGACCTCCCACAGTAGGCGCAGGTCGTGGTGCTGGTCGCTGATGACGCCCGTGACGACCAATTGGAACGCGGGCGGAAAGATGAGGACGCCCGCGCCCGCGACGATCCCCAAGAGCATCGACAGGACCAGGCGCGGATAGTACGGTCTGCCCTCGCGCAGCAGACGCAGGAGGACCGCCTTTCGGTCGAACGCGGCCGGCAACGTCGTCTCCACGTTATGCGGCGCTTAACGCGGGTCGCGAGCGAACCCTGCCCGAAACCTTTACTACGGAAAAACGGTAGGTCAGGCACACAGACTCGGAGGGTAGCGCGTGGACTGTTTCTTCCATTCGAACGTACCGGCGGTCGCGCGATGCGCGGACTGCGGACGGTCGGTGTGCGCGACCTGTCGGGACGAAACCGGAACGTGCCCGAGTTGCCGCATGGCCGCCCGCATCGACGCGGCGGCCGGGCAGCGGACGGGGATCCCCGGCGGCGTGCGCAGCGGCCCGGGCGCATACGGCCCGAATCCCGGCCCGAATCCCCGGCCCGAACCCTGGACCGCCACCCGGCCCCGGTCCTTACGCCGGTGGCCCGAATCCCGGCGCCGGCACGACCGCCTCGAACTACGACACGAACACGGCGCTCGCGACCGTCTCGCCCGAGACGCGCGCGCTCGTCGCCCTCGGTTACCCCGTGTGGCCGCTCGCCGCGCTGGCGCTGCTCGACCCCAAGCGGTCGCACTTCGTCCGCCGCCAGGCGACGCAGGCGCTCGTCTTCTCCTTCGGTTACTTCACCTTCGCGGGGGCGCTCGGAGCGCTCGCACACGTACCGATCCTCGGGATCGGCGCGTGGCCGATCATCCCGCTGCTGATTCCGCTGTACGTGATCGCCGTGGTCGTCTATGGCTGGAAGGCCTGGCACGGCGAGGACGTGCGGGTGCCGCTCGTCAGCGACTGGCTCGACCAGCACTGGCCCGAGGACTCGCCACACACGGCGTAGCGCCGCCTACCCGCGCTCGCGCGCCGTCGGAAGCGCGCGCATGAAGTCGGTGTAGCGACGCAAGAACGCGCGCGCCGCCGGCTCGTGTGCGACGCTCGGCAGCGGATAGCGCGCACCGTCGAAGAGCGGCAGCATCAGCTGCGGCCGGCGCCGGCGCGCCTCGGGTTCGAGCACCTCCGCCGCGGGCAAGCCCGCGACCTCGGGGATCCACCTCTGCGCGTAGCGCGCTTCCGGATCGTAGCGGCGCGCTTGGCGCGTCGGATTGTAGATGCGCGGATAGGCGGCGAGATCGGCGCCGACGCCCGCGACCCACTGCCAGTTCGCGTTCGCGAGCACGGGCTCGTCCTCGGTCAGCCAGTGGTCCCACGCGTCACGCCCGCGCCGCCAGTCGACGCCGAGGTCGAAGCAGCAGAACGACGCGGCCACGAGGCGGGCGTGCGGATGCATGAAACCGGTCGCGCGCAACTCGCGCATCCCGGCGTCGACGAACGGATACCCGGTGCGCCCCTCCAGCCACGCGCCGAACACGGGATGATTGCGCGCGAACGGGAAGCGGCGCATCCGGGCCTGCAGCGGTTCGTCGCGCTGCGTCTCGAAGAACCAACCGAGTTGCAGGAAGAAGTCGCGCCTTGCGAGCGACGCGGCGAACGCGCGCAACGAGACGCGCTCCTCGGCGAGCAGGAACGGGTCGGCCGCGCGCTCGTCGAGGGCGCGGATCACCGTGCGGGCGGCCAACGTCCCGAACGACAGGTGCGCGCCGAGCCGGCTCGTCCCGGCCGCCGCCGGAACGTTGCAGGCGGCCGCGTACTGCAGCACCGGCCCGCTCATAAAAGCGTTGAGGTCGGCGCGCGCGGCGGCCTCCCCCGCGCCGATCGGCAACGGCTCTTCCGAACCGAACTCCGACGGATCCGGCGGCGCCTCCGAGTCGAGATTCGGTGTGACGAAATTCGCTTCGTACCGCAGGGCCGGGCGCAGCACGGTGCGCCAGGCGCCGAGATAGGCCGCGAACGAACGGTACCCGACCTCGCCCTGCGATCGTCCGGTCGTCGTCTCCTCGGGCGCGACGAGCGGCGCGTCGTGCACGATGATCGCGCGCAGGCCGCGTTCCTCGAGCGCCGACTGCAGGTCGCGGTCCGCGCGCTTGCCGTCCGCGTCGTAGGCGGCGCCCCAGACGACCGTGTCGCAATACATCCGCCGCGCGAGCCGGCGCACCGTCGTCACGTACGGGCCGCGCTGGATGACGAGGCGCGCGCCCGCGTCGCGTAGCGCGCTCGCGAGCGCCGCAGCCGCGCCGCAGTAGTAAGCGGCGCGGCGCGGAGAGCGCCGCAGCCGCAGTTCGCGGCGTGCGTCGACGACGAGCGCCGGGATGACCGGCCCGTGGCGCGCCGCTTCGGCGAGTCCCGCGTGATCGCGCAGCCGCAGATCGCGCGAGAAGAGATAGAGTACCGGCGAGTCCGCTTACCTACAACGACTCGACGTAGGCCGCAACGTCGGCGACGTCTCTGTCGGACAACGGCTGCGGATACAACTTGGGCATCGGCGGCTGTGGGTCTTTGATCCACGCGATCGCCTGCGCCCGGTCCTTGCGCGTGTGTTCGCCCTTGAGCGCCGGCCCCGCACCGCCCTCGCCGCTCGCCCCGTGACAGGCGGCGCAGTTCTGCGTGAAGATCTGCTTGCCGCGGTCGAGATCGGGGCCCGCGAGCGCACTGCCGCCGCTCGTCGTCGCGCCCGCGCCCCTCGCGCCCTCCGTGGTCGCCTTCTTCGCGCAACCGCTCGCGAGCGTCGCGGCGGCGACGGCGAGGGCGAGCACTGCGAGACGGTTCACGGCGAGATCTCCCCAGCGGGTGCGGCTGTCCCTTGCTACACCGGGAGTTTACGGTCCGCCTTTGTGGAGGAAGCTCCTAAATTAGCGCGTCGCGTCGGCGTCGCGCGTGGCGGGCCGCGCCGTGTCGTTGTCGCTCGCGACCAGTGGCGCGAACGGCAGCACGCGCGCGATGACCGGTTCGATCGCATGGCCGGCGCGCTGCGCGAGCCCCGATGCCAACGCCGCGTTCAGCGCCAGCGACAGGACGATCCCGCCTACGAGCATGCTCGCCGTCCGCTCCGTGGACCGCACGCGATCGCCTTCGATGCGTCGGGCAACGCCGTCGCGCACCTGCGGCCGCCACGTCTCCATCTCGCGCGCGACCGCGACGGCGGTGACGACCTGCGTGCGCAGGGCGTCGGCGTCGTCGGAGCAGCGCGTACAGGTCGCACAGTGCGCGGCCAACTCCGCCCGTTCCGCGTCGCTCGCCTCGCCGAGCGCGACCGCGCCGGCCAGTGCCTCGTAGGCGGCGTGACGCCTGCTCATCGTCCCGGCTCCAGCAGCGAGCGCATCGCGCGCAGCCCGCGCGAGACGCGCTGGCGGACCGCTTCCGGCCGCAGCCCAAGCAATAGCGCGGCCTCCTGCGACGAGTAGCCGGCGTAGGTCGTCAGCATCACGCAGGACAGTTGGTCGTGCGGAAGGCGCCGCAGCGCGGCTTGCAGATCGAGCGTCAGCGCGGAGCGCTCGTCCTCGCGGAACTGGGCCGCGACCTGCGCTTCGCCGACCGTGCCGCGACGCTTGATGCTACGCAGGTACGAGATCGCCCGGTTCGCCGCGCTCTTGTAGAGCCAGCCCGCAGTGAGCGGACGGTCCGGTTCGGCCGCGATCTGCCGATAAGCGGCGAAGAACACCTCTTGCACGATGTCGAGCGCCGGTTCGCGCTCGGTCACGAACCGGCGCACGAAGCGCGTCAGTTTCCCTTCGTTTTCGTTGATGAGCCGTTCGACCCGGACCTCGGCGTCGAGGTCCCGGTCGATCCCGAGCACGCGGACCTGGTTGATCACGGCCTCACCGGCCTTCCGGGATCATTGGAGAACCTGTGCTGAGGTAACGCGCCCGAGCGGCCAAACGTGACGGCTCGGGTCCGTCAGCCGCCGATCTCGGAGAAGGCGCGCATCGCGCTGGCGGCGTCGCCGCGGCGCAAGTGGTGGCGTTCCGGTTTGATGTGCATCGCGGCCCGCAACAGCTCGACGATCCGGTCGCTGCCGGCGCCGGCCCGGAGCGGCGTACGCAGGTCGATCTCGTTGTCGCCGAAGAGGCACAGCCGCAGCCGGCCGTCGGCCGAGAGCCGCACCCGGTTACAGGTCTCGCAGTAGTCGTGCGACAGAGGGCTGATCACGCCGAACGACCCAGCCGCGCCGGCGAACGAGAAGTAGCGCGCCGGACCGTTGCCGCCGGGACCGCGCGCCGGCAGCACGCCCTCGGTCGCGCCGATGCGGGTGAGGATCTCGTCGGCGGAGACGTAGGCATCGCGCTGCAGCGGGAGGTTGTCTGCCACCGGCATCATTTCGATGAAGCGCACGTGCACGCGGCGCGCCCTCGACAACTCGGCGAACGCCACGACCTCGTCGTCGTTCTGGCCGCGCATGACGACGCAGTTCAGCTTGACCGGGTCGAGCCCGGCTGCGAGCGCGGCGTCGATCCCGGCCAGTACCCGGTCGAGACCGGGGCGCCGCGCGATCGTCTGGAAGCGATCCGCGCGCAAGGTGTCGAGCGAGACGTTGACGCGCCGCAGTCCGGCCGCGGCGAGCGGTCCCGCGAGATCCGCGAGCAGCAGCCCGTTCGTCGACAGCGCGATGTCGTCGATGCCCGGGATCGCGGCGAGTTTCCGCACGAGGTCGATCAGGTCGCGCCGGATCAGCGGCTCGCCGCCCGTCAGGCGAACGCTACGCACCCCGACCGCTGAGGCGGCCTCGACGATACGGACGATCTCCTCATAACTGAGGATGTCGCGTTTGGGGATCCACGGCAGGCCCTCTTCGGGCATGCAATAGAGGCACCGCAGATTGCAGCGGTCGGTCACCGAGACGCGGAGATAGGTGATCCGGCGGTCGAATGCGTCTGCGAGCGGCCGTTGCGGGCGCACGGTACCGGGCTCGAGCAGGTCGACCATCTGGACTGCCATCTGCACTCGTGTTCGACGCTCCCGCCGGGAGCGCCCCCGCGGCGCTACTGCTTGTCGGGCGTGAAGACGGCGTCCGCGATCGCGACGTTGAGCTTGTAGTTGCTGTATGCGATCGTCACATCGGCCTTGTATGACGGGAGTTCGACGTGGCCGGTCTGCGCCTTGATCAAGTAGTTTCCGTCCTTCGAAAAGACGGTCTGATCGAACGTGACGAAGCCGCCGTCCTCGTAGGTCCAGGTCATCGACTTGATGGTCGCCGTCGCGTCGTCCGCCTTGACGTCGAGATGCTGGACGCGGCCGTGCTTGCGGGGCACGAGCCGGAACGTCGTCTGGCCGGCCTCGTCGCCGAGGACGCTGATCGTGTAGATCGACGGCCAGGCCGAGGGCGGCTCGACGTGCGGATACAGTTTCTTGAACTGCGCCGCCAGCGCCGGAACGGTCTGGAAGTTGACGGCCTGCTTGTCGGGCTGCTTGAAGTAGATGTTGCCGTCGAGGCTCGGGCTCAGGAAGGGGAAGGTCTTCAGGGCGATGTCCGCGTGCAGATCGGCCTTGTAGCTGTGCAGTCCCGCGTTGACCTGCGTCATGCGCCTGTAGACGGGGTTGCTCTGGCCCGACGTTTGCGCGGCCGGCTGCGCGCTCGCGGGCGCGGAGTTATCGGCTACGCCGGGCGCGCGCCCGACGGCACTCACCAGCGCCACTGCGGCGACCAGACTGACGACGACGTTTCTCACGCGAGTGACCTCCGGGCCGATAACTCCCCTATGCCGCCGAACGGTTCCAGGGCGCTCTCGATTTCATCGCGGACATCGTACGCCGGCTCGTTCACCCAAGCCTGAGAAAGCGCTGAGAGCGCGCGCGGCGAGCCGATGCGGCCGAGCGCCCAGGCCGCGTGGGCGCGCACGAGGGCGCTGCGATCGCGAACGAGCGCGCGCGCGAGCGCCGGAACGGCGGCGCGATCGAGCGCGTTGCCAAGCGCGACGGCCGCGTTGCGCCGCAGGACCGCGGGTCCGCGCCAGCCGAGCGACGTGCGGCGAAAGCGCCGGCGAAACTCCGCCGAGCCGAGCGCGAGCAACCGAATCAGGTCGGGCGCCGCGAGCGCGTCGTCGGCCGCGAAGCGTCCGTCGACGGCCGGCCGCGCGCGTCGCGTCGGCGGACAGATCTCCTGGCAGAGATCGCAGCCCCAGATCCAGTCGCCGATCAGCGGCCGCAGATGCGCCGGGATCGCATCCTTGCGCTGCGTGAGATCCGAGATGCAGCGGGTCGCGTCGATCGTGTAGTCGCCGCGCAGCGCGCCGGTCGGACAGACGTCGACGCAGCGCCTGCAGGCGCCGCAGGTCTTGCGCAGCGGCGCGTCCGCGGGCAGCTCGACGGTCGTGACGACCTCGCCGAGAAAGACGAACGAGCCCAGCGCGGGCGAGATGAGATTCGTGTGCTTGCCGATCCAGCCGAGGCCGGCGGCGGCGGCGAACGCGCGCTCTGCGAGCGGCGCGGTATCGCAGGCGATCGCGCAGGCCGGCGCGCCGGCGTGTTCGTCGAGCACGGCCGCGACCGCGCGGAGGATCGCACGCAGCACACCGTGGTAGTCGGCCGCCCACGCATAATTCGAGACGCGGCCGCGCAGCGGAGCGTGGCGGCGTGGGTGCGGCGTCGCGAACGGGAGCGCGACGCAGACGACGCTGCGCGCGCCCTCGAGCAAGCACCGCGGCGCGGCCGCGCGCTCCGCGTAGGACCCGTCGTACGGCCACGTCGCCAGATCGCCGCGATCGATCGCCGCGCCGAAGCGCGCACGCGTCTGCGCGTCGTCCTCGGCGCGCCCGAACCTGACCGCGCCGGCGCCCGCGGCGAGCGCCGCCGCGACCACGCGTTCCCGCAACGTCGTCATAGCATCGCGAGCGGCCCGTCCGCCGCGACGGGGAAGGCGGCGTCGATCTCCGCCAGGTCGGCGTCGGCGAGCGCGACGCCGTCCGCGGCCGCGTTCTCGCGGGCGTGCGCGAGCGCGGCCGCCTTCGGGATCGCGAACGTGCCCGCCAGCCGTACGAGGAATGCGAGCGCGACCGCGCGCGGCGTCGCGCCGCGGCGGGCGGCGACCGCGGCCAACACGCGCCCCCCGGCAGAGCCGGGCGCCGGGAAACTGCCGGCACCGAGCGGGCTGTAGCCGACCAGCGCCATGCCGTGCCGCGCGCAAAACGGCAGGACGCGGCGCTCGATCCCGCGCTCCTCGAGATTGTACAGGACCTGATTGCAGGCGATCCGATAGCGGCCCGCGTGACGCTGCGCTTCCTCGAGATCCTCGACGTCGAAGTTGCTGACCCCGAACGACCGGATCTTGCCGTCGTCGACGAGCCGTTCGAACGCCGCGAGCGTCTCGTCGAGCGCGTGCGAGCCCCGCCAGTGCAACAGGTAACAGTCGAGGTAGCCGGTGCCCAGCCGGCGCAAGGAGCGTTCGCAGGCGCGGACGACGCCGGCGAACGTCCCGTTGGCCGGTAATACCTTACTGACGATGAACAGCCGGTCGCGCGCGAGGCCCGCGATCGCCTTGCCGATCAGTTCCTCCGCGCGCCCGTTGCCGTACATCTCGGCGGTGTCGATGTGGGTCATCCCGAGCTCGATCCCCGCGCGCAACGCCGCGATCGCGCCGTCAACCGCGTTGCCCGCCGTCGGGAAATTCCACGTCCCCTGACCGATGACGGCGACCTGCGGCCCGCCCGCGCCGAAGGGCCGCTCCGTCACAGCGCCGCGTCCTTCGCGGACACGATCGGCGCGCCGTCGAGCGGCCACTCGATGCCGATCGCCGGATCGTTCCAACGGATTCCGCGCTCGAACGCCGGGTCGTAGTGCGCGCTCATCTTGTACATCACCACGACCTCGTCGCTCTGCGCGAGGAAACCGTGCGCGAATCCGGCGGGGACGTAGAGCTGGTGGTGGTTGTCCTCGCTCAGGACGAAGCCTTCCCATTGCCGGAACGTCGGCGACTCCGGGCGCGCGTCGACGATCACGTCGTAGATGGTGCCCTTGAGCGCCTGCACGAGTTTGGCCATCCGCGGATCGATGTGCATGCCGCGCAGCACGTTGCGGCGCGAGCGCGAGACGCTGTCCTGCACCCAGGCGTCGCGCATCCCGGCCTGCGCGTACTTGTCGCGCGAGTAGGTCTCTTTGAAGAAGCCGCGCTCGTCGAGGTAGACGTCGGGGACATAGACCTTCGCCTCGGGGAAGGTCGTGTCGAGGACGGCGATCACGGCCGCCGCCCAGGTCGCTCAGAACGCATCAAAAGCGGCCGCTTGTGCGGCGTACGACAGGAGCCCTCCGTCGAGGTGATAGAGGCGCCGGAACCCGGCGTCCCACAGACGCTGCGCGGCCCAGCGCGACTTCGCGCCGATGCGGCAGGCGACGACGTAGGTCTGCGCGCTGTCGAGTTCGTGCATCCGCGCCTCGAGTTGGGACGCCGGGACGTGGACGGCGCGCGCCGGCATGCCGAGCACGATCTCGTGCGGTTCGCGGACATCGAGGATGCGCGCGCCGGCGATGGCGGCGAGCAAGGCGTCGAGCGCGGCCGCGGCCAGTTCCGGCACGGCGCTCGGGCGCTCCGGCGGCCGGACGGTCTCGGCGACGTCGACGATCGACGGCCGGTCGCCGCAGAGCGCGCAGGCGGCGTCGCGTTGCAGGACGATCTCGCGGACCCGCGCGTCGAGCGCGTCGACCAGCAGCAGCCGCCCGATCAGCGGCCGACCGATCCCGAGCACCAGTTTGAGCGCCTCGGCGGCCTGCCACGCCCCGACGATGCCGGGCAACACCCCGAGCACGCCGCCCTCCGCGCAGGAGGGCACGCTGTCCTCGGGCGGTGGCTCAGGGAACAGGCAGCGATAGCAGGGACCGTCCGGGGCGAAGACCGCGACCTGGCCGTCGAAACGGAAGATCGAACCGTAGAACGTCGGGCTTGCCTTCGAGCCGGCACGCGTCGTTGACGGCGTAGCGCGCCGCAAACGTATCGGTTGCGTCGACGACGACGTCGTAGGGGCGCACGAGCTCGCGCGCGTTTGCGGCGACGAGCCGCAGCGGATACACGTCGACGGCGACCTGCGGATTCGCGGCGACGATCCGTTCCGCGGCGACGTCGACCTTGCGCCGGCCGACGTCCGCCGACGCGAACAGCGTCTGGCGTTGCAGGTTCGTCAGATCGACGGTGTCGTCGTCGACGATGCCGATCCGTCCGGCGCCGGCCGCCGCGAGGTACTGCAGCACCGGCGAACCCAATCCGCCCGCGCCGACGACGAGGACGCGCGCGCGTAGCAGCTTTCCCTGGCCCGCGAGCCCGATCTCGGGGATCAGCAGGTGACGGCTATAGCGGCGCAGGCCGGCATGGTCCATCGCGGTCACAGCGCGTCGCCGAACTTCGGAAGAGGTTCGGCGCGCGGCGCGCGCGGATGGCGCTCGTTCAGCCACGCGAGCACGGCGCCGCGCGCGTGTTCGCCGGCGTGGGTGTGGTCGCCGGGGACCAGCACGAACGTCTTCGGCTCCGGCGCGCGTTCGAACAGCGCATCGGCGCTGCGCCGCGAGACCATCAGGTCGTGTTCGGCCGCGACGTACAGCACCGGCCGGCCGGCGAGCCGCGTGAGCGCGTCGTCGAGGACGGCTTCCGTTTCCGCGACGACCTCCGGCAGCGTGAGCCCGTCGACGTAGCCCGCACGCAGGTCGACGACGCCGCCGCGCGCGAGCGAATCGAGCGCCGAGGGACGGCCGTAGCCGGTTGCGATCGAGATCGCGCCGGCCAAGGCGGGATCGGCGGCGCAGGCGCGCAGCGCCGTCGTCGCGCCCATGCTGTGGCCGACGGCGTAGACCGCCTCGCAGCCGCGTTCGCGGGCGAGCCGCACCGCGGCGGCGAGCGTCTCCATCAGGTCGCCGATCCCGCGCAGCCGGCCGCCGCTCGCGCCGAGCTTGTGCCCGGGAAAGTCGACGCTGACGACGTGGAAGCCGTGGGCCGCCAAAAAGCCGCACAGCGCGTCCAGATTCTGTTTCGAACTGGAGTAGCCATGACCGACGGCGAGGCCGACCGCGCGCGGACGGCGCGGTTCATACTCGAGCGCGGCGATCGTTCCCCACGACACGCCGAGGCGGCGCAGATCGACGTTCATCCGTGCGGCTCGCAGACGTTCTCGCGCCAGACGACCTCGCCGTCGACGTAGCGCTCCTGTTTCCAGATCGCTGCGCGCCGCTTCAACTCGTCGATCGCGTACTCGCACGCGTCGAAGGCGGCCGCACGATGCGGCGCGGCCGCCGCCACCGCGACGGCGATCTCGCCGACGCGTAGCGTCCCGGTGCGGTGCACCATCGCGACGCGCGCCCCGTCGAAGCGCGCGCGCGCTTCCTCGGCGATCGCCTGCATCTCGGCCAGCGCGAGCGCGTGATACGCTTCGTAGATCAAACCGTCGACCGGACGGCCGTCGTCGGCCGTCTCGCGCACGACGCCCAAGAAGCTGACGACGGCGCCGTGCGCGCCGGCACCGACCGCTTCGATCAACGGCGCGAGGTCGAGCGGCTCGCCGGTGATCCCGATCATGTCAGCCGCCGCCGACGGGTGGCAGCAGCGCCAGCTCGTCGCCCTCGCCGAGCCCCTCGTCCCACGCCGCGACGACGCCGTTGCGCGCGACACGCGTCGTCGGCGCGAGGCGCTGCAACTCCGCGACCTGCGCAGCCAGCGCCGCCCATGCGTCCGCGACGCGTGCGCCGTCGGTCAGGGTCAGCGCTCGCTCGCCGGATCCCAACAGTTCGCGCACGCGGCCGAACGCGACGACGCGAACGGTCATGCCGGCCGCTTGTCTCCCGCTCGCAACACGAGGCGCTCGATGGCGAGCGCGACGCCGTCGGCGTCGTTGCTCGCGGTCACGTACGCAACGGCCTCCTTGACCGCGGCGCCGGCGTTGCCCATCGCGACGCCGACGCCGGCCCAGCGCAGCATCGGGATGTCGTTGTCGGAGTCGCCGACCGCGAGCACGCGCTCGCGCGGGATCTGAAAGTCCGCGCACAGGCGGCTGAGGGCCGTCCGTTTGCTTGCGTCGCGGTTGAGAACCGCGCATTCGCGAAATTCGCCCCAGTGCTCGTGGCGAAACGCGAGCGGCCAGTCGCCGAACTCGCGGTCCATCGCCGCGACGGCCTCCTCGCCGAGGAACCGGATGAACGTCGGCGCGCCGAGCATGATGTCCCGAAACTCCTTGACCTCGCGCCAGCGCCGCATGTCTTCGAGGAAGACCTGTCGAGTCCTCGAGCCGCCAGAACGTTTCTTCGTGGTAGATCCCGACCGTCAGCCGGTTGCGTTCCGCGAACTCGATCATCGGCTTGGCATACTGCAGCGGGACCGGGATGTGCGACAGCGTCTTGTTCGCGCCGAAGTCCTTGGTCAGCGCGCCGTGGCAGCAAATGACGGGCAGGTTCAGGCCCAGCTCGCGCGAGAGACGGATGGGCAGATCGACCCCGCGCCCGGTCACGAGAACGACCCGGACGCCCCGCTCGAGGGCGCCCCGGATCGCGCTGCGGTTGCGGTCTGAGACCCGGTCGTCGGCGTCGAGAAGCGTGCCGTCCAGGTCGAGGGCGATGAGATCGATGCGCATTGGGCCAGCCCGAGGTTCGGGGAGGCGCGCCGATGCCCCCGGGTGGGGTGAGACGTCGGTGGTCGCCGATGCGTTATGATGAAAACGAGATGAGTGCGCTCGTGCGCGGCGCCTTCGCCGCAATGCTCGTGGCGATCTCGACTGTCCCGGTTTTGGGCCAGCCCGCCGACGGCTGCTCGCGCGACGCCTTCGTGATCGACGGAACGACCGTCGGCGTCACCCTGTGCCCGGGGGGCACGGCCCCGGCGCGGCGCGCCCGTTCCGACGGCCAGGGGGGCGGGATGACCGTCATCGAGACCTTCTCCTCGGCAGGCGCCGCGTTCAGCAGGACGACGGTCGTGGAACTGGACGACCAGTCGGGGCCGGCGCGCGCGATCGACAACGTCTCGCTCGACCGGCTGGGCATCACGAAGACCCTGCACCTGACGATCGCCTACCGTGGCGGATCGGCGCGGCTGGAGCACGCCCTCCTGATCCCCGGCGCCATCCCCTTAAAGTAGCCGCAACCGCGCGGCGGGTCCCCCCGGTCAAGGCCGACATGCGAAGGCGCTACATCGCGTTCTCGAACGCCAAGATCCCCGACTGTCCGGGCTGTCCAGGGTGAGTACGGTCGACGCGGGCTGCACCGCGCTGATCCCCGGAATGACCGCGCGCGATCAGGCGCGCTATCTGACCGAGCACATGCCCGCCGGCCTGTTCGGCGGGGTCGGGGTCGAAGAGGACAACAAAGTCGCGTGGCGACTCTCCCCCGAACCGTTCTGGCTCTCGCCCGAGACCTTCGGCGCGATCGAGCGATTGGGTCCCGACCTCGTGGCGTTCTACCGCGCGCTGGCGTCGCTCTATCAGCGCAGCGCTCGCGGCACGGCGCCCGGCTTCGTCGCCGACTACCTCGATCGCGGCAAACCCGACGTGATCGTGCGCATCGGCCGTCAGAACCGCTTCAAGTCCGACATCCCCGGCGTCATCCGGCCCGACCTGATCCTGACCGACGGCGGCTTCATCGCGAGCGAACTCGACAGCGTCCCCGGCGGAATGGGCTTTGTCGGAGCGATGGCGCGCGCGTATTGCGAGCTCGGCTACGACACCATCGGCGGGACGTTCGGGATGCCGGGCGGGCTCGCCGCGATGCTCGCGTCGGCGAGCGGCGTGGAGCATCCGACCTGCGCGATCGTCGTCTCCGAAGAGTCGAAGAACTACCGCGCCGAGCTGGGTTGGATGGCCCGACTGATCACGGAACGCGGCTTCGGCGAGGTCCACGTCTGCCGCCCCGAAGAGATCGTCTTCACCGAGGAGGCGCTGTTCGCGCGCCTTCCCGACGGGCGCGAAGAGAAGATCGACGCGCTGTACCGCAACTTCGAACTGTTCGACTTTCTCAACATCCCGAAGTGGGAGCTGATGTTTTACGCGGCGCGCCACAACCGCGTCAAGCTGACGCCGCCCGCGAAGGCACACCTCGAGGAGAAGTCGTCGTTCGCGTTGCTGCACAACCCGGTGCTCGAGGCGACCTGGAAGCAGGAACTCGGCGACGCGTTCGAGCGGCTGCGTGCGATCTTCCCGCAGACGTGGGTGCTCGATCCGCGGCCGCTCCCGCCGCAGGCCATCGTCCCCGGGATCACGGCCGCCGGCAAACCGCTGACGGATTGGAAGCAGTTGGTCGCGCTGGGCAAGAGCGAGCGTGACTACGTCGCGAAGCCGTCGGGATTCTCCGAACTGGCCTGGGGTTCGCGCGGCGTGCGCGTCGCCAACGACCTGAGCAAGGACGACTGGGAACAGGTGCTCGACACGGCGCTCGGCTCGTTCGATCGGACGCCGTGGATCCTGCAGCGCTTCCATAAAGGCAAGCGGGTCAAGATCCCGTACTACGACGAGCGCCGCGACGCCATCGCCGAACTCGACGGCCGCGTGCGGCTGTGCCCGTACTACTTCGTCGTCGCCGACGAGGTGCGGCTCGGCGGCATCTTGGCGACGATCGCCCCGGCCGACAAGCGGCTGATCCACGGGATGAGCGAGGCGATCATGGCGCCCTGCGCCGTGCGCGAGGGCGGCTACTAGCGTGATCGTGCCGTGGGTTCCAACCGCGGCAAACGTCGTGCACCGGTATCACGAGCGCGTTCTCTACAGCTTCGCCGGCGGCCGGAACGGACGCGGCCCGACGGCGAGCCTGATCCGGGACGGCAGCGGCGCGTTCTACGGCACGACGATCTACGGCGGCGCGCCGTCGGCTTGCGGCATCGGCTGCGGCGTCGTCTTCGAGTTGACGCCGCGGCCCGGCGGCGGCTACGCGCAGACCGTCCTCTACGCCTTCGCAGGCGGAGACGACGGTGGCCGGCCACTCGGCGGCCTCGCCGCAGCGCGCGACGGGACGCTGTACGGAACGACGCAGACCGGCGGTGGCAACGCATCGTGCGAGACGAGCGGCGGCGACGGCTGCGGCACCGTTTACGCGCTCGTTCCGCGCGGCTCGGAATACCGGGAGCACATCCTGCATCGCTTCGCCGGACCCGACGGGGCCTATCCATACGCGACGCCGCTGTTGGATCGCAACGGCACGCTCTACGGCACGACGAGCGGCGGCGGCACGTACGGCTGCGGAACCGTGTTCCGGCTACAGCCGCACCCCAAGCAGTTCGCGTATGCCGTACTCTACAACTTCGCGTGCGGTCCGGACGGCGCCGAGCCGATGGCGGGAGTGATCGAGGACCGCCAGGGCTCGCTGTACGGCACGGCGGAGAGCGGCGGCGACGCATCGTGTCCGCTCGCCTACTACGGGTGCGGCGTCGTATACCAACTCACGCCCAGCGGAACCAGCTACGTCGAGCGCGTCCTGTATACGTTCGAAGGCGGTACGACGGACGGTGCGCTGCCGATCGCCGGGCTCACCGCCGACGGTGAGGGGGACCTCTACGGCACGACCAACCACGGGGCCGGACAACTGCTGAAGAACTGCTTCGGCGGCTGCGGCATCGTCTTCGAGTTGCGGCCGGAGGGGAGCGGGTACGCCGAGACCATTTTGCATGCGTTCGCCTACGACCCCGACGGAGCGTTGCCGCAGGGTGGCGTTGTGCTCGGGGGCGGCGGCGCACTCTTCGGCACGACCAACTACGGCGGCGACGGGAACGGCACGGTGTACGAACTGCGTCCGTCGCCCTCGGGCTGGGAGGAGACGATCCTCTACGCATTCCCGAACGGCAGCCTTTCGGGCGGCGTTCCGTACGACACGCCGCTCGTCGCCGGTCGCACGATCTACGCGACGACGTTCGACGGCGGGGCGCAATTCGGCGGCTCTGTGGTTTCGTTGACGCGGCGCTGAGCCGCAGCGGCACCGGCCCGAGGAGGCGGTTCTGCGGGCCTTGCGTATTAAAGCCAGCCATGGCCTCACTGACGAACGAGCAACGGCGCGACCTGGAGCGGCACGCGAACGCGGTCCGGCAGAGCATCATCGAGATGTTGGTCGAGGCGGGCTCCGGCCACAGCGCCGGTTCGCTCGACATGGCCGACGTGTTCACGGCGCTCTATTTTCATTTGATGAAGCACGACCCGAAAAACCCGCTCTGGGAAGAGCGCGACCGTCTGCTGCTGTCGGCCGGCCACATCTGCCCGGTGCGCTACGCGGCGATGGCCCACGCCGGTTATATCCCGCTTTCCGAGTTGATGACGCTGCGCAAGTTCGGCAGCCGGCTCCAGGGTCACCCGGAACGGACCCGGCTCTTGAGCCTGGAAACGACGTCGGGCCCGCTCGGTGAGGGGCTCGCGCAGGGCGTCGGCATGGCCTTCGCCGCCAAACTCGACGGGAAGAAGTGGCGCGTTTTCGTCGTCACGTCGGACGCCGAGCATCAGGCGGGGCTGCACTGGGAAGCGATGATGTTCGCCGGCAAAGAGGAACTCGACAACGTCGTCTGCATCATCGACCGCAACTTCATTCAGATCGACGGCGCGACCGAGAAGGTGATGCCGCTCGAGCCGCTGGCCGAAAAATACGAAGCGTTCAACTGGCGCGTCTGGGAATGCGACGGCAACGACATTCGCGAGTTCATCGAGACCGTCGAGCAGGCGCTCGACACGCCCGGCAAACC
This sequence comes from Vulcanimicrobiota bacterium, assembly GCA_963743605.1. GTDB lineage: Bacteria > Vulcanimicrobiota > Vulcanimicrobiia > Vulcanimicrobiales > Vulcanimicrobiaceae > CAVUQJ01. The sequence goes on from CAVUQJ010000001.1 coordinate 130,597, forward strand.
GCACGTGATCATCGCGAACACGATCCCCGGCAAGGGCGTCTCGTTCATGGAAAACGACTACCTCTGGCACGGCAAGCCACCTAACCGAAGCGAGGCCGACCGCGCCTTGACCGAACTGCGCGCGGCCGCCGAAGCGTTGACGGTGCCGGCATGACGCAGTCAGCGGACGGCGCCGCCGGCGCGATGCACCTCGTCGACTACCTCGACCCCGCGGCGGTCAAGCAGGTTCCGACGCGCAACGGCTTCGGCGAAGGACTCGTCGAGGCCGCGCGGCGCGATCCCAACGTCGTCGCCGTCTGCGCCGACCTGGTCGAGTCGACGCGGATGCAGCCGTTCCGCGACGCGTTCCCGGAACGCTTCGTCGAGGTCGGCGTGCACGAGCAGTTCCTCGTCGCGATGGCGGCCGGGATGGCGTACGAAGGGAAGGTGCCGTTCATCGCGTCGTACGCGATGTTCTGTCCAGGCCGCGCGTGGGAGCAAGTCCGCACGACGATGTGCCTCAACGAGACCAACGTCAAGATCGCGGGGGCCCACGCGGGCGTCTCCGTCGGCCCCGACGGCGCGACCCATCAGGCGATCGAGGACATCGCGATCATGCGCCCGCTCCCGAACATGACGGTGATCGTTCCGTGCGACGCGCCGCAGACGCGCAAGGCGACGCTCGCCGCGGCGGCGATGCACGGCCCAGTCTATCTGCGGTTCGGCCGCGAGAAGACGGCCGTCGTCACGACCGGCGAGACGCCGTTCGAGATCGGCAAGGCGCAAATCTTCCGGCAGGGCAGCAACGTCGCGCTGATCGCCTGCGGGATCCTCGTCTACAACGCGCTGATCGCCGCGGACGAACTCTCGCGCGACGCGGGGATCGAATGCCTGGTCCTCAACAACCATACGATCAAGCCGATGGACGCGGGCGCGGTCGTGGCGGCCGCGCGCCGCTGCAACACGGTCGTCACGATCGAAGAGCATCAGATCGCGGGCGGGATGGGTTCGGCTGTCGCGGAGATCCTGGCCGCCAACAATCCCGTCCCGATCGAGTTCATCGGCGTGCGCGATCGTTTCGGGCAATCCGGCAACCCGGACGAACTGATCGAGCACTACGGCATGGGCGTCTCCGCGATCAAGGAGGCCGTTCGTCGCGCGCTGCGCCGCAAGACCGATGGCGCCGCGCGCCACGACGCGGAGATCCTCGAAACGGTCGAGTGACCTAGAGCGCGTCGACGAGCGCGTCGATGTCGGCGCGCGTGTTGTAGCCGTGCGGCGAGACGCGGATCCCGTTCGCACGATACGTCGTCACGATCTTCTCCGCGCCGAGGCGGCGGCCGAGCGCGACGGGGTCCTTCCCCGGGACGTTGAACGTGACGATCCCCGATGAGACGCCGGGTCCGCGTTGGCTGACGACGTCCGCGCCGGCCGCGCGCAGGCGGTCGACGAGATAATCGGTGAGCTCGAGAACGTGCTTGCTGATCTTATCGACGCCCGCGTCCTCGATCACGTCGAGCGACGCGCACAGGCCGGCCACGCCGAGGAAGTTCGGTGTGCCGCCCTCGTAGCGGGCCGCGTTCGGCGCGAGCGGCTGCTCGTAGTCGAGGAAGTTCCACGGATCGGCGACGGCGCGCCAGCCCTGCCAGCGGACGACGAGCCGTTCTTGCAGCGCGGCGTCGACGTAGAGGAACGAGACGCCCGGAAGCGACAGCAGCCACTTCGCGCCGCCGGCGTAGAGCGCGTCGATCCGGAGTCGTTTGACGTCCAGCCCGAACGCGCCGAGTGCTTGCATCGCGTCGACGCAGAAGATCGCCCCACCGGCGTGCGCGACCTTCGCGAGCGCGGCGAGGTCGTGACGATAGCCGTCGGTGAACGAGACCCACGAGACGGCGACGGCGCGCGTGCGCGGCGTCATCGTCTGCGCGAGGCGCGCAGGCGTCATGCGCCCTTCCGAGGTGCGCAGCAGGCGCGGCACGACGCCGGCGTCGCGCAGCGCGAGCCACGGCCACGCGTTGGAGCCGAACTCGTTGTCGGAGAGGACGACCTCGTCGCCCGGGCGCCAGTCGATGCCGCGCGCGATCACGTTGGCGCCGTCGGTCGTGTTGCGCAGGAACGCGATCTCCTCGCCGGCCGCGCCGACGAACCGGCCGACCCGCGCGCGGTGTGCGTCGAGTTTGCTTTCGATGGCGGCCACGCCGAGGACGCCGCCGCGCATCTGGCCGTCGACGGCCGCGACGAGCGCGTCGCGCGTGCGGACCGGCAACGGCCCAGCCGCGGCGTGGTTGAGATAGACGAGCCCCTCCTCGAGCGCGAAGGCGTCGCGCGGAAGCGGCGGGTTCGCTGCTACTGCGATGGTGTCGATAGTTGTGCGATGCCTCGCTTGGTGTCGATCGTCATGTGCGTGTTCGTCAGCGTGGCGATCGCCGTGAGCGGCACGTAGATCTCGCCGTTGAGGGTGAAGGGCGCGATCGGAAAGGTGATCGATCTGCCGGCGACGGTCGCATGCCGGCTGCCGACGACGAACCGCGCCCCCTGCGAACGGATCGTCACGTTGATCGACTTGTCGCCTTTGCTGAAGATCAGGAGGCCATCGAAGGCCTTGACGGCGCGGACGAGGTCGACGAAGGCCGTCCCGCGGTGGAGCAGCCCACTCGGGGCCTTGGAGTCCATCGGCCTCCCGTCGACCAACACGGTAAGCAGCTTGTCCTTCGCGATGACGGCGGATGGAGCGAGGGCGCTGCCGAGCGCGAGCACGCAGACGACCGCCGCATATGAGCGTCTCATCGACGCCACCTTCGTCACGCGGTCCCGAGCATCTCCTTGGTGTGCCAGGCGATGTTCTGCGCCCGATCGCCGACGCGCTCGAGCGAGGTGAGGACGAAGAGCATCAGCGTCCCGGCTCGCACGAGCCCCGGGTCGTTTTGCATCTCCTCCTGCAGCGCCTCGATGCCTCGGTTGTAGAGGGCGTCGACCTCGTCGTCGCTGTCGATCACTCTCTCGGCCAATACGGCGTCGCGTTCGGTGTAGGCGCGCATCGTGTCGGTCAGCATCGCGCGCGCGATCGCTGCGATGCGGCCGATCTCGACGCGGGCCGGACGTAGCGGCGCGTCGTCGAGTTTGATCGAGTTCTTCGCGATGTCGACGGCGTAGTCGCCGATGCGCTCGAGGTCGACGACGATTTCCAGCATCGCGGCGACCTGGCGCAACTCACCCGCCACCGGCTGCTGCCGCCAGATCAACTCGATGCACGCCTGCTCGATCTTGCGCCGCAGATCGTCGATCGTGTCGTCGCCCGCGATCACGCGCGCCGCGAGCGCCGTGTCGCGCCGTTCGAGCGAGTCGACCGCATGGTGAATGGAGTCGGCGGCGAGAGCCCCCAGGCGTACGACGTCGAGCCGCGTCGCTTCGAGCGCCTCGTGATAGGCAGTGCGCACCGATCGTCTCCCTTCTGTCGCGCAGCCGGACCCGAACCGGCGGTACTTGCGAGGAGTATACCACAGAGCATAGGGGTCCCTACCACCAGTCCTGAATGGCCGGGGCGTGCCGGACTACGAACACGTTTCCGTCGAGCGCGACGATGCGGTCGCGATCGTCACCCTCAACCGCCCGCAGGTCCTCAACGCGCTCAACGTCGCGATGATCGCGGAGCTCGCGGGCGTCTTCGCGGACTTGGACGCGGACGACGGCGTCCGCGCCGTCGTACTCACCGGCGCCGGCGAGCGCGCGTTCGCCGCGGGCGCCGACATCGGCGAGTTGCGCCGTTTGGAAAACGCGGTCGACGGCGCGGCGCTCGCGCGCCGCGGGCAGGCGTTGACCGCGCAGATCGAACGCATGCGCAAGCCGGTGATCGTCGCGGTCAACGGGTTCGCGCTCGGCGGCGGTTGCGAACTCGCGATGGCGGGCGACATCCGCGTCGCCGACGAGCGCGCGAAGTTCGGTCAACCCGAGGTCAACCTCGGCCTGATCCCCGGCTACGGCGGCACGCAGCGGACGTCGCGGCTCGCGGGCCGCGGGATGGGCATGCTGCTCTGCCTCACCGGCGAACTGATCGACGCAGCCGAGGCGCAGCGTATCGGTCTCGTCGAGCGCGTCGTCCCTGCGGGGCAATCGTTGCCCGAGGCGCGCCGCATCGCGGCGCTGATCGCGAGCAAAGCGCCGCTCGCGGTCGAGGCCATCAAACGCACGATCGCCGACGGCACGGGTCTCTCGCTCGCCGAAGGGCTCGCGCTCGAAGCACTCGCCTTCGGGGCGGTGGCCGCGACGTCGGATGCAAAGGAAGGTACGGCGGCGTTCCTCGAGAAGCGCGCGCCCGCGTTCCGCGGCGCCTAACCGGCGGGGCAGGCGGTGGCGCGGACCCTCGAAAAGACTGGCTCCATGACCACCCGGCGCGCCGCGACGATCTCGCTCGACAGCCGCAACTTACCCAACGAGAACCGCAACGCGCTGATCCTCGAAGCGTTTGACCGCTTGCACCTCGGCGGGATCTTGCAGCTCGGCGACGAGCGCGATCCCCGCGCGCTGCGCAACGAACTCATGCAGCGCCGCCCGGGACGGTTCTCGTGGGACGCGCGCAACCTGGGCTCAGGCCACTGGACGATCCGGATCGAGCGGATCGACGAACACTCCGACGTCGCGACGTTCCTTTCGCACTGTACCCCGTTCGCGAACGCCCAGAAGCCCACCGTGAGCGAACTCGCCTCCGTCGCCGCCGAACGCTCGTATCGCACCGGGGAACTGATCTACGACGAAGGCGAGATGTGGCCGTACCTCGCGTTCGTGCGCAGCGGCAAGGTCGTCTACAGCCTGCTCTCGCAGGACGGGAAGACGCACTCGCTCGGCGAGCGGCTCGCGTACGATCCGCTCAACGAGACCGGAACGTTCGACGGCGGCGGCGCGACGACGCGCGCCGAGGCGCTCGTCGACTGCACGCTCGTCGCGCTGCCGACGGACGCCGTCCTGCGCGCGTGCCGGCACGACCCCAACGTCGCGGTCGGTTTCTTGACCGAGATGTCCCAGGCGCGCCGCCGGTCGATCGACACGATCTCCGACCTCGCCTTCGCGCACGTCCTGCAGCGCGTCGCGAAGTTCTTGCTGTCATACGCACCGGCGACGACCGGGATGGCGCGCGGACTCTCGGGCGTCGAGAACCTTTCGCAGGCGCAGATCGCCGCCGCGGCCGGCACCGTGCGAGACATGGCGGCCCGCGCGCTGCTGCGCCTGCGCAACGCGGGCGCCGTCGAACTCGAACGCGGCCGCGTGCAGGCGCTCGACCGCGAGCGCTTGGAAGGTTTCGCGCGCAACGTGCAGGCGCCGCCCGTATGATCGCCGTTCCGGCGCGCCTCTTCGAGGATGCCGTCGCGACCCGGCGCGACATCCACAAGCATCCCGAGCTCGGGTTCCACGAACAACGCACGTCGCGCATCGTCGAGGAGCGCGTCCGGGCGCTCGGGCTCGAGGTCCACACCGGCCTCGCGACGACCGGCGTCGTCGCGATTCTGCGCGGCAAGCGGCCCGGACGCACGATCATGCTGCGGGCCGACATGGACGCGCTGCCGATGCCCGAAGAGAACGACGTTCCCTACCGGTCCACCGTCGCCGGCGTCGCGCACGCGTGCGGTCACGACGGCCACGTCGCGATCTTGCTGGCGGCTGCGGAGTTCGCGGCGGGCGTCCGTGACGAGATCGCCGGTACAGTCGTGTTCTGTTTCCAGCCCGCCGAAGAGGGCGGCGGCGGCGCGCGGGTGATGGTCGAGGAAGGCGTCATCGAGCGCTTCGGCGTCGAGCGGGCGTACGGGCTGCACCTGACGTCGCTCCTGCCGACCGGGTTCACGGCGTTTCGCGCGGGTCCGCTGATGGCGTCGTCCGACGAGATCGACATCACGGTGCACGGCGCCGGCGGCCACGCCGCGCTGCCGCACACGTCGGTCGATCCGATCCTTGTGGCGAGCAACGTCGTCGCCGGCTTACACCACATCGTCAGCCGCCAGATCGATCCGGTCGAGCCGGCCGTCGTGTCGATCTGCTCGTTCCACGCCGGCACGACGAGCAACGTCATCCCCGACGACGCGACGCTGCAGGGGACGGTGCGGACGTTCAGCGAGGCGTTGCGGCCGCACATCGGCGACCGCATCCGGCGCGTCGTCGCCGGCGTCTGCGACGCGTCCGGCGCGAGCTTCGACCTCGCCTACAAGCCCGGGTTCCCGGTGACGGTCAACGACGCCGAACAGACCGCATACGTCCGCGAGCTCGCGGTCCGCACGCTCGGCGAGGCGCGGGTGCTGACGAGCCCGCAGGTGATGGGCAGCGAGGATTTCTCGTACTTTGCGCAGCGCGTCCCGGCGTGCTTCTTCTTTCTCGGTTCGCGTGGCGACGAGCGGACCGGCTACCCGAATCATCACAGCCGGTTCGACATCGACGAGCGCGCGCTCGAAGCGGGCATCCAGATGATGGCAACGCTCGCCGTCGAAGCCCCCTCCGCGTAGCGAACGGGAAGGACAGTCTCACCGAATCTTCCTCGTCGCCGGCAAGGCGCGGGCCCGCCGAATCGAAAGGACCCAGCAGATGAGAGCTCGCGCTTGGTTTGGTTTCGCATTCGTCGGCGCCGTCGTGGTCGCCGGCCTGACCGCCTGCGGCGGCGGCTCGTCGGCGGGATCGGGCGGGCCGCCGGTGGGACCGACGACGCCGCCGCCGTCGAACCTGCCGTCGCACGTCGTCGTCGTCATTCAAGAGAACCGGTCGGTCGACAACCTCTTTCACACGCTGCCCGGCGTCGACACCGTCGACTACGGCATGAACTCGAAGGGCCGGCGCGTTCCGCTCGAGCCCACGACGCTGCGTTCGATCTACGATCCGACGCACACGCACCTCTCGTTCGCGACCGAATACAACGACGGCGCGATGAACGGCTTCGATCGCGAACGCATCCAGTGCGGCATGCCGCCGACGGGCTGCACACAGCACGAGTCGGTCTACCACTACGTCCAGGCCTCGGACGTTCAGAACTACCTGCAGCTCGCGCAGGAGTTCGAGTTCGCCGATCACGTGTTCCAGGCGAACCAGGGCCCGAGCTACCCCGCGCACTTCTACCTCGTCGCGGCGCAGTCGGGCCGGCCGATGGCCGTCGCCGAGAACGCGTCGAACCTCAACGGCGGCTGCAACGCCCCGAGCGGGACGACCCTGCAGTACGTCGACCTGCGCACGCCCTATCCGGGCTTCCCGCTCAAGAGCGAATCCGGCGCGTGCGTCGACTTCCCGACGATCTTCGACGAGCTCGACGCGGCGCACGTCTCGTGGCGCTACTACTCGCCCGAACAGAACACCCTCTGGAACGCGCCCAACGGGATCCGGCACATGTACGACTCGCCCGAGTTCGCGACCAACGTCGTCTACCCGAACGGCGCGATCCTGCGCGACATCGCCAACGGCTCGTTACCGGCCGTCAGTTACGTCGTACCGAACAAGGTCTACTCCGACCACCCGCAGCTCGCCGGTGGGAACGGTCCGAACTGGGTCGGCACGATCGCCAACGCGATCGGAAACAGCAAGTACTGGAACCAGACGGTGATCCTCGTGGTGTGGGACGACTGGGGCGGCTGGTACGATCACGTCGCACCGCAAGCGCCGGTCGGTGCTCCCGACGACCCCTACGAGTACGGGATGCGCGTGCCGCTGATCGTCATCTCGCCGTTCGTCCGCCAGCGCGGCCTCATCGACCACACCCCCCGGAACTTCACCTCGATCCTGCGCTTCATCGAGACCGTCTTCAACCTGCACGCGCTCACCGAGATCGACGCGTCGACCGACGACCTGATGACGATGTTCGACTTCGGAAACCGCGCGCCGCTCACGTACATGCCGGTCGACACGCACGGCTTCGTGCCTGCGGCATCGGTGAGCCGCCGCGGATCCGACGAAGACGGCGACTAGCTAACTGCGCAGCGCCGCGAGCGCGTCGCGGAACGATTCGACCGGGACGACGCGGACGTCGCGCTCGGAGGCGATGTCGGCCGCGTTCGCACGCGGCACCAAGAACACGTGGACGCCGGCGCGTTTGGCCGCGATCAACTTTTGCCGCGTTCCCTCGATCGGACCGACGGAGCCGTCCGGCGCGATCGTTCCCGTTCCGGCGATCGCCTCACCGGCGCGTCCGCGCTCGCCGCGCAGCGCGCCGTAAACCGCGAGCGCCATCATCAGACCGCCCGAACTCCCCGAAATCGCGCCGACGTTGAAACGGACCGGCACCGGCAGGTCGGGCCGCTCGGAGCGTGCCTCGAGCGCGATCCCGAGGCGCACCGCGTCGTCGATGCGGGTCGTGCGCACGGCGAGCGTCAGCACGCTCGCCCCGCGCCGCACCGTGATCGGCACCGTCGTCCATGGTTCGAGCCGCGCGACGATTGCCGAGACCTGCGACGGCGAGTCGATCGGCTTGCCTTGGATCTTGAGGATCTCGTCGCCCGGCTGCAGCACCCTGGCCGCGGCCGACGACGGCAGGACGGCGCCGACGTAGATGTGCTTGCGCGGATCGGCGACGCGCAGGCCGGCGGCGCGCTCGGCGACGATCGCGGCGGCGGACTCGCTGTCGTCCATCGCGTCCGATAAGACGCGGTCGTAGACGCGAGCGGGGACGCCGCGCGGGATCAAGGCGTCCTCGCGCACGAGCTGGACGCCCGGCAGCAGGCCGAGCGGCAGCGTGAGCGCCGTCGCGCGCTGGACGGTGACGTCCGTCATATAAAACCGGTCGGCCCCGGGGCCGTGCCCCTCGACCGCGACCGCCTGACTCAAATCGAGCGCGTTGCCCGGCGCCATGATCCAGTATGGAGTCGGGACGAACCCGAGCGCCGCGACGACGAAGGCCGAAACGATCAGCCAAAGGCGGAGCTTCGGTCTTACGACGGCACCTCCACCGATTCGAGTTCGACGGTCTCGGTCTGCGCGTCGAACGCCGACCGTTTGCTCTTGGCCGCCGCGTCCGCGAGCGGCGCGGCCAGCGCGGCCCGCTGCTGCGTCAGCGTCTCGCGGCCCTTGCGGACGGAGCCGAGCGCATTGGCGAGACGGGCCTCGAGTTCGCCGAGGATCTGCGCGGCGTAGCCGTCGGCGCCCTCGCGGATGCGGCGGGCCTTCTCCTCGGCCTCGCGCAGGACGATCTCGGCCGTCGCGCGCGCCTGACGCACGATCTCCGACTGATCGACCAACTGCGAGTGCGCGCTGGTCGCCTCGTCGACGATCATCTGAGCCTTCTCGTGCGCCTCGCGAATGACGCGGTCCTTATTGGTCGAAATCACCTTCGCGCGCCCGACCTCCTCGGGCAGCGTCGAGCGCATCTTCTCGATGAACTCGACGAGTCGCTCCTCGCTGAGGACGCGGTACCCAAACGGCAGCCAGGTGCCTTCGCGGACGTAGCTCTCCAGTTTATCGATGACGCGGTAGATCGACATGAGTACCTCCGGTTGTCGTACGCTTTTCTTCGAGTGCGCGAAGGACGTTGGCGGGCACGAATCCGGTCACGTCGCCGCTTTGCCCGAACACCTCTTTGACGATGCTGGAACTGATGAACGAAAATCCTTCATGGGCCATGAGAAACATCGTGTCGACGCCGCACAGGGCGCGGTTCATGTGGGCGTAAGCCATCTCGCTCTCGAAGTCCGACACGACGCGCAGCCCCTTGACGATGACGTCGGCGCCCAGCTCGCGGACGAAGTCGGCCAGGAGGCCGCGGAAGTGTTCGACCTCGACGTTCGGTAGCCCGGCGACGGATTCGCGCAACATGCGCTCGCGTTCCTCGACGCTGAACAGCGGATCGCGCTTCTGCGGGTTGACCACGACCGCGACCGTCACGCGCGAGAAGATCGCCGCGGCCCGCCCGACGATGTCGAGGTGGCCGTTCGTCGGGGGATCGAACGAGCCCGGGTAGACGGCGTGGGTCTGATGCGCCGCGGCGCCGTCATGCATCGGCGCCGCCGGCCGTCAGGAAGTCGAGCGCCACGTCGCCGTAGCGCACGGTGCGGCGCGTGACCAGTCCGGCCGCGGCGAGGTCGACCGTGCCGGGCCGGTGTTCGTAGACGACCAGCGTCTCGGGGCCGATCGCGCCGCTCGCCCGCAGCGCGGCCAGCGCGGCGGCCGGCGGCCCGTCGGCGTACGGCGGGTCGGCGTAGACGAAGTCGAACGGGCCAACGAGGGCGCGGGCGGCTCGCTCGGCGGGCGCGGCGACGACGGTCGTCCGCTCCGCCACCCCCAGGATGGAGGCCGTCCGGCGCAACTGCCGGGCGGTCGGCGCGTGGGCTTCGACGAAGGTCGCGTGCGCGGCCCCGCGGGACAGCGCCTCGAAACCGATCGCGCCGGTTCCGGCGTAGAGGTCGAGCACCGCCGCATCGAGCAGCCGTGGACCGACGATCGAAAAGAGCGCTTCTTTCACGCGGCCCGGCGTCGGGCGAATCGTGCGTCCACGCGGGACGCGTATCTGTCGGCTGCGTAGTTCGCCGCCGCTAACCCGCAATGCGATCCCCGCCGACTCGCGAGTTCATGCGGGCGGGTTCGCCGTGCGAGCGAGCGGCCCTTGAAGCCACGGCACCAGTTCCGCGAGCGTTCCGATGCGCGCCGCGGCCGGTGCGAGACCATGCGGATAGGCGGCGCCGTCTGCATCGAGCCAAACGGCGGTCATCCCCGCGCGCGCGGCGCCCGCGACGTCGACCGCCGGGTCGTCGCCGACGTAGGCGATCCGATCGGCGGGCGCGTCGAGCGCGCGCGCGAGCAGGGCGAACGCCTCGCGCTCGGGCTTGCGCGCCCCGATCGCGTCGCTCGCGAGCACGGTTCCCGCGAAGCCGACCAGGCGCGCCTTCTCCTCCTGCAGCGGGTTCCAGCCGTTCGTGAGGATCGCCGTGCGCACGCCGATAGCGGCGAGGGCCGCGAGCATCGGCTCCGCGCCCGGCCCCGGCCGCACGAACTCCGGCGCCCGGCGCACGGACTCGACCTTGAACGCGGCGATCAGCGCGGCCACGTCCTCGTCGCTCGGGTGCGCGGCCGCGAGCGCGTCGTGGAAGTACCGCGTCATCGTCGGCCCGAACGAGGCGGCGCCGCCGCGATAGAGCGCGATCGCCGCGTCGAACGCGTTGCCTTCATCGTCGCCGAACGCGGCGTGACGCGAGCGCGCGAAGTCGCGACCGAGGTCGAGCGCGACCGTTCGTTCCAGCCGGTGATCGAACCCGAGCGTGTGGTCGAAGTCGAACCCGACGGCTTCGATCACGCGACTTTTCTGCTAGTGTCCCGGGCCGGAGGTGACGTGACACCAAAGCGCTGCGATTTTTCGTTCCAGCGAGGCGCGAGGAGCGTGGAATAGCAGCGTTATTTGAGCGACGAGCAACGAAGCTGGGGCGAAAAAGCGCAAGCTGACTGTCATGGCATCTCTGGCGCGGGACACTAGGAGCCGCTCGGGGCGGGTCCGATGACGACCCGCACGAACCCGTTCGGCCGCACCCACTTGGCGAACGCCGCCTGCGCCTGGCCGGGCGTCACCGCCAGTTCGCGCTGCGCGTCGATCAGGCTCTGATCCAGCGGCAGGCCCTCCGAAGCGTAGCCGAGCAGTTGCCGCGCGACGCCGCTGTAACTCCCTTCGCGCAACGGCACCTTGCTCAGCAGCAGCGCCTGGGCGCGCCGCAGACGCTCGGCGCCGATCTGCGTCGTGCTCATCGTGCGCAGCGCCGCGAACGCCAGTGCCTGCGCCTTGCCGACGTTCTCGGGGAAGGCGCCAAACGAGATCGTGAACGTCGAGCGCGTGCGTCCGATCCCGAACTCGGAGTCGACGTAGTAGACGTACCCGTGAACGTCGCGCAGGTCGTGGAACAGTTGCGCGGCGGAGCCGCCGTCGCTCAGCACGGTGTTCGCGAGTTGGAGCGGCGCGTAGTCGGGATTGTCGCGCGTCAGCGACAGCGTCTCGGACAGTTGCACGGCGTCCTGCGAGTGACCGCTCGCCGGGACGACCGTCGACGACGGCGCATTGTTCGGCACGGCCGGTAAATCGACGGGGGGCGCCGCCCCCGACGCGGTCCAGCCGCCGAACCACTTGTCGAACGACGCCTTCGCCTGATCCGGCGTCACGTCGCCGACGACGACCACCGTGGCGAGATCGGGCCGGTAGGCGGTCGCGTACCATTGCTTGACGCCCGCGAGGGTCGCGCGACCCACAGAGTCGGGCGTCGCGAACGCGCGTTCCGGATCGCCCTGCGGATAGAGGCCGTCGGCCATCCGCACCTCCGCGATGTGGTCGGGGCTCGTCTGTGCGCCGGTGACGTCACCGAGCGTGAGTTCCTTGACCGACGAGAACGCGTCGCTCGGGAACGACGGATGCAACTCGTCGTCGGCCAGTAACTGGACGCCGCGATCGAAGTCCTGCGAGAGGACGGCGAGCGCGAACTGCGTCCCCGTGTCGACCGAGGCGGAGATCGCGTCGAGCTGGGTTTGATACCCGATGCGGTCGTAGGTCGCCGTGCCGTACGGCAGCAACTGCTCGCAGATGCCGGTGATGCCCGCGGGGAGCGCGGGCGCTTCCAGCTGCTGGTTCGAGCGGATCAGGCCCTCGACGACGACCGTGTGCGCGACCGACTCCGGCTGTACGACGAGCGTCATGCCGTTCGCGAGTTTGAACGAGGTGGGGTTGGTCGTCTGCCGCGGCACGGTCAAGTTCGCGAGAACTTGGCTCGCCCACGACGGCAGCGGCTCGTGCGTCTTCGGGATGATCGTGTTGTTCTCGGTGTGCCGCTCGGGCTCGCCCTTGGCCGCGCCCGCGTTCTTCGGCACCGCGATCGCGACCGTCGCGGTCGACTGCACGATATAGCGGCGCATCACGCGATCGACGTTGGCGGCGCCGATTTTACGGATCGCGTCGACGTCGTCGGCGAGGGCATGCCGGTGTTCGACCGCGAGCGCTTGGCTCCACTCGAACGCGAGCCCCTCGATCGAGTTGCCCTTGAACTCGAGGTCCGCGACCTCGCGGGCCTTCGCGGCCTCGACCAGATCGGCGGGGATCCCGCTCTTCAGGTAGCCGTCGAGCACCGCGCGCAGGTCGGCGAGCGCGCTCTGCGGCGTCGTCGTCACGGGCACGGTCGACTGCGCGGTCGCGAGGCCGGCGTGCGGATAGGGCGAGTCGTCGAACTCGGTCGCGAGCGCCTTGCCGGAGGCGACGAGGCCATACATGTCGGCGCGCTCGCTGTTGAGAACGTCGGCGAGCACCTGGCTCGCCGCGTAGTCCGAATCCTGATATCCGGGGAAGCGGTAGTTCAACTGCACGACCGTGTTCGCTTCGTCGCTGTCGTCGCGATACGTCGTCGGCGTGAGCGGCTTCAGCCCGATCGGCTTGCGCGGCGGCAGCGTCGCGGCGGGGATCGGACCGAACAACTGCTTCACGGTCGCGATCGTCGACGGCGGATCGACGTCGCCGACGATGACGAAGATCGCGTTGTTCGGGTGATACCAGGCGCCGTAGAACCGTTTCAGTTCCGGCGAGTTGACCTGGTGGTCGAAGGAGTACAGCGAGCCGAGCCCGTCGTCGGCATAGGGCGTCCCCGCCAGCATGTGTGCCAGCACCTTGACGCTCAGTCGGTAGAGCGCCGAACTGTTGTCTTGGACGACCTCCTGCTTGATCGCGCCGCGCTCGACGTCCCACGACGACTGGTTCAGGAGCAAGCCCTGCGCGCGCGACGCTTCCAAGTGCAGCGCGATGTCGACATACTGCGACGGCATCGTGAAGAAGTACTGGGTGATCTCGTTCTGCGTGTCGGCGTCGAGGTTGCCGCCCGTGATCGCCGGGATCTCGCCCATCTGCGTCTCGTCGAGCGTCTTCGAACCACGGAACATCATGTGTTCGGTCGCGTGCGCGAGCCCGTAGATCGGCTCGTCGTCGGCGCCGACCTCGTAGTTGAGGATCGTTGAGACGACCGGCGCGAGCGTGTCGTGCAGGACGACGATCTTGAGCCCGTTGGCGAGGGTCGCGCGGGTGACGGTGACCGGTTCGGCGGTGGGCTGAGCGGCGGCCGGTGCCGCCGTGGCGAGCAGGGCGAGGAGCGAAACGGCGGTGGCGCGATGCAGCAGGCTCATGCGCGCAGGTTTACGATGCGCGTTTGCGGCCCCTTGCGCGGACCGCTGCCTGCTAGGAACTGAGCAGCATGGCGCGCGCGGTAGCATCGCCGTCGACGAGGCCGCGCAGCCCGCGGTGCTCCGGCGCCTCGAGGGCGGGATCGCTCGCCACGAGCGCGTCGGCGTCGGCCTTCGCGCGCATGTACAAGTGGAAGTCGGCGGCCACCTCGCCGAACAGGCCGTCGCCGCCGGCCTGAGCCTCACCGGCGAACTCGCCGGCCCGCCGCAGCCGCAGGTCTTCTTCGGCGATCCGGAAGCCGTCGTTCGTCTCGAGCAGCACGGCGAGCCGCGCCTCGTCCGCCTGCCGCTCCGGCGCGATCAAGATGCAATACGACGCGGCCGCGCCGCGGCCGACCCGCCCGCGCAGCTGGTGCAACTGTGCGAGGCCGTAGCGGTGTGCGTCGAGGATGACCATCACGGTCGCGTTCTGGACGTCGACGCCGACCTCGACGACGGTCGTCGCCATCAGGGCGTCGAGCTCGTGCCGCACGAAGCGTTCCATGATCGCGTCCTTCTCACGCGCCGGCAGGCGCCCGTGGAGCAACGCGACGCGGATGCCGCCGAGCGGACCGTCGCGCAGCGCCTCGAATTCCGCGACGGCGCTGGTCAGCGCGGCATCGGACTCGGCGTCGTCCCCGCCGATGGCCGGTGCGACGATGTACGCCTGGCGGCCCCAGTCGACGTTGCGCCGCACGAGCTCGTACGCCAGCCGTTTGCGACCTTCGCGTAACAGAAAGGTCTCGATCGGCGTGCGGCCCGGCGGCAACTCGTCGAGGACCGACAGGTCGAGGTCGGCGTAGCGCGACTGCGCGAGCGTGCGCGGAATCGGCGTCGCGGTCATGTACAGGGTGTGCGGGGCGCGGCTCTTCGAGCGTAGCCGCGCGCGCTGCATGACGCCGAACCGGTGCTGCTCGTCGACGATCGCGAGCCCGAGCCGGCGAAACGCGACGGTCTCGGTCAGGAGTGCGTGCGTCCCGACCGCGAGATCGCACTCGCCGCTCGCGAGCCGGTCCTGCACGCCGGCGCGGGCGCGTGCCGTCTGGCTCCCCGAGACGGCGTCGACCCGCACGCCGAACGGCAGCAGCAGCGGCGCGAGCTTGCGCGCGTGTTGCGCCGCGAGCAGTTCCGTCGGCGCCATCAAGGCGCTCTGCACGCCGCCGCGCTGCGCGAGCACGATCGCGGCGGCGGCGACGAGCGTCTTGCCGCTGCCGACGTCGCCCTGGAGCAGCCGGTTCATCGGCGCGGATCGCTCCATGTCGGCGTAGATCGTTGCGATCGTCGCGCGCTGCGCGCCCGTGAGCCGGAACGGCAACTGCGCCTCGAACTCCTCCAGCAGGCCGGGCGGCGCGGCCAGCGCGGGCGCCCCTCCTTCGGCGTCGCGCCGGGCGCGCTTGAGCGCCGCCGCGAGCGCGAGCGCGAAGAAACGCTCGAACAGCAGCCGCTCGCGTGCGCGCAGCGCGCCGTCGATCGACTGCGGGAAATGCACCTCGCGCCACGCCTCCGGCAGCGACCCGAAGCCGTGCCTGTGCTCGATCGCGCGTGGGACGACGTCGCGGACGAGCCTCTGCAGCCGCTCCTCGTTCTTCGCGATCAGGCCGGCGATCTCGCGCGACGGCACCTCCTTGCTCGCGCGGTAGACCGGGACGATCCTGCCGCGATACGCCTCGCCGTCGGGGAGCATTCGATGGTGCAACACGTTCATCTCGACGCTGACCGCCGCGTTGCGCCGTCGCTTGAGCGCGACGCGGCCGTGCACGAAGACGCGATCGCCGGCGTTGAGGCGCCCCGCGAACCCGCGCCGCCCGAACCAGGTCGCCGTCAGCGAGCCCGTGGCGTCCTCGAGCTGCGCGGAGACTATCGGCAGCCTGCCGCGCATCTCGCGCACGCTCGTCACCGTCCCGACGGCGATCGTCTCGATCGAATCCGGTCCCTCGCGGGCGCCGCCGCGCGCCAACGCCTCGCGGACGATCTGCCCGATCGGCACCGGCTCGCGCCAGTCCTTGTAGTCGCGCGGATAAACGTCCGCCAGATCCTCCGCCGTGCGGATCTCCATCGCCGCAAGCTTGCGCGCGAACGCGGGACCCACGCCGCGCAGGTCGAGCACGGGCGTCGCCTCCCGCGCTTCCACTAGCGCGTCCTGCGCGGCAGCTCCATCGACCGCGCGATCGCGGCCGCCGCGCCTTGGAGCATCGTCGCATCGCTGCCGACGCCGACGAACGTGTAGCCGAGCCGCAAGCAGCGTTGCGCGACGGCCGTATCGTAGACGAGAATCCCCGCGTCCTTGCCGTGTGCGCGCGCGACCTCGGGGACGCGCGCGATCGCAGCCGCGTAGGCGGGCGCCATCGCGTCCATCTGCGGCGGCCACACGCCCATCGACTCAGCCAAGTCGCCGGGCCCGACGAACAGCACGTCGATCCCCTCGACGGCCGCGATCTCGTCGAGCGCGTCCAGCGCCGCGGCCGTCTCGATCTGCACCGCGAGCAGGGTCGCGTCGTTCGCGCCGCGGCCGTACGTCACCGCATCGGTGCCGAATGCGAGCGGCGCGCGCAGTCCGCCGCGGCTTCGCCGCCCGAGCGGCGGATAGCGTGCGTCGTGGACCGCGCGCAGCGCGTCGTCGCGCGAATCGACGAACGGCACGAGCACGCCGTACGCGCCCATGTCGTATGCCGCCTGAATCAGCGAGCTCTCGTTCCAGGTCACGCGGACCAGCGGGGCCGCCGGCGTCCCCAACAGCGCGGAGACCAACCGTTGCGCGGCTTCGGGACCGACGGGACCGTGTTCCATGTCGATCATCGCCCAGTCGAAGCCCTCGGCGGCGACCGCTCCCGCGGCGAGATCCGACTCGAGCGTCAACCACGTTCCGATGGCGGGCTTCCCCGCGCGCAACAGCTCCTTCGGGCGATTCGTACGCACGCCGCCCCGTTTCTCGCCCCCCGGCTAGTGTCCCACTAGGCGGCCTCGTGTTCCGACGCACCGCTCGCGGGTTCGGTCCGGCTCTCTTCTATCTCGACGACGAGCAGCGCGAGGTCGTCGGTCACGCGTCCGCCGCTCCGCTGGCGCACCTCGGAGACCAATTCGTCGGCGCACGCCTGCGGATCGGTCGGACTCTTTTCCAGGAGCCGCATCGCGCCCGTTTCGTCGAGCGCGGTGCCGTTGCGGTCGCGTGCTTCGGTCAGACCGTCGGTCGCGAGCACGAGCAAATCGCGCGGAGCGAGATCGACGGTCCGCGTTTCGTACGTGAACGACGGATCGAGCCCGATGATCGGTCCGGTGACGTTGAGGGTGCGCACGCTGCCGTGCCGCCGCAGGAACGCGCCCGCGTGGCCCGCGCTGGCGTAGGTCAGCCGGAGCGTGCGCGCATCGAAGATCCCGACGAAGACGACGACGAAGAGCGACGGGTCCTTGATCGTCTCGAGGAACAGGCGGTTGAACGCCCCGAGGATCGCGGCCGGATCGTCGTGCGTGAGGGCGAGCGTCCTGATCGAGTATTTGACGAACGCGGTGTTGACCGCGGCCTCGATCCCCTTGCCGCTGACGTTGGCGACGACGAGCAACCCGCGGTCCGGGCCGAGCCGGCGAATGTCGAAGAGGTCGCCGCCGACGGACGCATCGCGCGTCGCGGAGATGTAGGCCGTCCCGATCCGCGACCGCGGGAGCGGGTCCCACCCGGTGCGGAACGCCCGCTGCAGCGTCTCGATGATCTGCCGCTCGCGATCGATTCGCGAGAGCATCCGGCGGCCCCAGCCGATGAAGAGGATCCCGAGGATCCCGAAGCACAGGATCGCGAGGATCGCGCCGCGCAGCGTCTCGTCGATGCGATGGCGCAGATCGACCTGCGCCTGCGAGAGGCTGCCGGTGAGCAACGTGTCGATCCCGCGCGCCGTGGTCCGCAGTTGGTCGTCGAGCGTCTTGCCGAGCGTCTCCAAATCCAAGCGCCGCTGCTCGGAGAGGTTAGGGTCGCGCAGCGGCAGGGCGACGTTGCGTTCCCACGAGTGGTGCAACCGGCCCATCTGGCGGAGCATCAGGATCGAGCCCGACGATGGCGAGCGAGCGCGACGTGAGCTCGAGGTGGCCCAGCGAGTCGCCGAAGTCGTCCCCACGGTAGGGATCGAGGTAGTTCGGCTGCCGCGTGGCGAGGTAGCCGCGCAGTTCGATCTCCTCGTCGAACTGCGAGCGAAGCACGTCGTAGAGCTCCTGCTGCGATTCCACCAGGGTCCGCTGCACTGACGCGACCTGGTCGAGCTGCGTGTAAATCCGCAACGTCACGAAGACCGAGACGATGAGGATAAACGCGAGCAGCGCGCCCAGCGTGAGGGCATCGCGCACGCTCGAGTCCGAGTCCCTCAGATGTCGTATCTGTACCATTGCGGTCCGGTAATAACGGTCGGCACCCCGGGAGAGGGATTGGAGGCGACGCCCAGACTCGAACTGGGGAATAGAGCTTTTGCAGAGCTCCGCCTTACCACTTGGCTACGTCGCCCCGCTCACCGAGGGGCCTCCGATTCCGCCCGAGCGGGTGGCGGGAATCGAACCCGCGCGTCAACCTTGGGAAGGTCGCAGGCTACCATTACATCACACCCGCGCGGCCGGCGAGAGGCGAGTTTCGTGAGAAATCGTCTCGTGCCTTTCGGTCTTGAGGGCCGCGCAAATGGACCATGCCTAGTGCGCCGGTCGGCGTCAGGCAGGACCTTCTACCGCGTCGCGCGTGCGAAGCGGATGCTTGCGAACGCGAACACCACGATACCATAACCGAACAACGGGATTACGGACGGCCAGAGTTCGCCGAGCCCCGCGCCGCGCAGGATGATGCCGCGGAGGATGTCGACGTAGTACGTCAAGGGGATCAGGTAGGCGACGACCTGCATCGGAATCGGCATGAGCGAGCGCTCGAAGATGGTCCCCGACAGCAGCACGGAGGGCAACAGCAAGAAGACCGCCATCAGCATCGCCTGCAGTTGACTCTCCGCGACCGTCGACACGAACAGTCCGAGCCCGAGCGCCGTCAGCAAGAAACCGGCCGAAAGCACGACGAGGAGCGCGACGTTCCCAACGATCGGGACGCCGAAGACGAAGCGCATCGTCACGAGCAGGGCGACGAAGTCGAGCCCGGCGACCAGGGCGTACGGCAACACCTTGCCGAGCATCAGCGCCGCCGATCCGATCGGCGTCACCAGCAACTGATCGAGCGTGCCGCGCTCGCGTTCGCCGACGATCGCGAGCGCGGTCAGCATCACCGTGATGTTCTGCATCACGAGGCCGATCAGGCCGGGGACGAAGAAAGCCGAGCTGCGCATCGCCGGATTGAAGAGCACGAGCGGCCGCACCTCGAACGCCGGCGGGGCCGGCACCGTGACCTCGCGCAGCGGGACGCCCCCGAACGCGCCCGCCGCGCCGTAGGCGACCTGCGCGATCGCGGAGTCCGAGCCGTCGACCAGCGCGCCGACCGCGGGCCGACGCCCGGCGAGCACATCGCTCGTGAAGTTTTCTGGGACGTCGAAGCCGACTCGCACCTTCCCGGCGACGATCGCGTCGCGCAGCGCCGCGCGGCTCGGCACGCGCATGACCACGTCGAAGGAGCGCGAGCCGGCGACCGCTTCGACGAACGCCTGCGCCGCGCGTCCGCGGTCGCCGAGGTAGACCGCGGCCGGCACGTGCTCGACCGTCGTGTTGATCGCGTAGCCCAGCAGGACCATCTGCAGGGTCGGGATCGCGATCGCGAGCGCAAGCGTCGACGGGCTACGGACGATCTGCCGCAGTTCCTTGTAGACGACGGCATTGAACCCGCGCAGGCTCCACGCGGAGTTCATCGTTCGCGCTCGCGCGTCAGGGCGACGAACGCGTCCTCGAGCGTTGGGGCGATCGGGGCGACCGAGCTCGGCGGCACGCCCAGCGCGTGTGCCACGTCGGCGGCCGGCACCGCCGCATCGACGACCACGTGAACGTCGCGGCCGAAGATCGTCGCCTCGCGCACGTTCGTCAGTTCGTGCAGCCGGCGGAACGTCGCCATCACGTCATCCGTGCTGACCGCATAGCGCGTCGTTCCGGGCGGGCTGACCGCGGGCAGCGCGCAGATCTCGCCGGGCGAGCCGCTCGCGATCAGCTTCCCCTCGAAGATATATGCCAGCGACGAACAGCGCTCGGCCTCGTCCATGTAATGCGTCGTCACGAAGAACGTCTTTCCGTCGGCGGTCAAGCGGAACAGCAGGTCCCAGAGGTCGCGGCGCGCGACCGGATCGATCCCGCCGGTGGGCTCGTCGAGAAACACGACGGGCGGGTCGTGAATCAGCGCGGTCGCGAGCGCGAGCCGCCGCTGCCAGCCGCCCGACAGCCGCGCGCCGAGGTAATGCCGATAGCGGCCGATGCCGACGATCTCGAGGATCTGCCGTTTGCGTTCCGCCGCGCGCCTGCCGAGCCCGTATGCGCGTGCATAAAACTCGAGGTTCTCGTCGACCGTGAGGTCGCCGTACAGCGCGAACGCCTGAGCCATGTAGCCGATCGAACGGCGCACGGCGTCGCCCTGGGTCGCCACGTCGTAACCCGCGACGCGAGCCGTGCCGCCGTTCGGATGCACGAGCCCGCACAACATCTTGATCGTCGTCGACTTGCCGCTCCCGTTGGGACCGAGGAATCCGAAGATGCTGCCGCCCGCGACGCGCAGCGAGAGCGCGTCGACGACCGCCCGCTCGCCGTATCGCTTCGTCAGTCCGTCGATCGCGATCGCATCGCTCATGGGGACGCGATCGTCACGGTCGTGCCGTCGAGCAGTGCGTGGTGCGGATCGTGGATGCGCACCTTGACGCCGTAGACGAGTTCTGCCCGCTGATCCGCGGTCTCGGTCGCCTGCGGCGTGAACTGCGCCGTGCGATCGTGCGCCTCGACGGTCCCGTCGTAGGCCGCCCCGCCGGCGTCGGAGACGACCCGCAGCGTCCGGCCGTCCGGCAACGCGCCGAGGTCCTTCTGCGACGCATAGATATAGACGTAGGGATCCGCGAACGTGTCAACGATGGCGGCCTGTTGGTTCGGGTTCAGCAGGTCGCCCGGGTGGAGGCTGAACGAGGCGACCACGCCGTCCGCCGGAGAGCGGACCACGGTCTCGTCGAGCCGCGTTCGCGCGTAGCCTTCGGCGGAGCGCGCGGCGGCCAACTGCGCGCGTGCCTGCGCGAGTTCCTCGGCGCGCGTTCCGTTGCGGACCGTCTCGTAGGCGGCGGCTTGCGACGCGGCGTTCGCCCGCGCGGCCGCCGTCTCGCCCGGCAGTTGCGCCTGCGCGGTCGCCGCATAGTTCTGGAGCGCCCGCGCGAGCCGCGCTCGTGCCTGCGCCAGTTGCGCGCGGGCGCGGGCCGTGTCGGCGCGCGCCTGGTCCAGGCTCTGTCGCGAGACGTTGCCGGTCGCGACGAGGCTGCTCTGACGAGCGTACGTGACCTGCGCTAACGTCTCCGCCGCCCGTGCGTCGCGCACCGACGCTCGCGCCTCGCGCACCGAGGCGGCCTCGGCCGCCTCCTCGGGCGCCGCCTGCGCGACCGCCTGCCGATACTGCGCGGCGGCCTGCGCGCTCTGTGCCTGCGCCCGCGCCACGTCGCTTGGGACGTTCCCGTGCTCGAGTTCGGCCAGGCGCTCCGCGGACTGATCGGCCTCCGCGCGCGCCTGATCGAACTGTGCTCTCAACATTGAGGGGTCGATCCGCAGCAGCACCGCGCCGCGGCGGACGGGCGAACCTGCGGCGACGTCGACCTCGGCGACGCGGCCGCCGACCTGACTGCCGACCGCCACCGATTCCGTCTGGACGGTGCCGCTGTACGACGGTCGCTGCCCCGCGCACGCGGCGAGCGATGCGGCCGCGAGCAGCGCGAACCGGACACGGAGCCATCGCCGCGGTGGCATGTCGCGGGGTTCGCTCGCGCGGGCGCGGGCGCCCGCACGGGGTCCGCGTCGCCGGTGTCGTAACCATGCGCGATGACGACGCTCAGCAGGCGGGTCCTGATCCACTGCCCGCTCGCCCAAGCCCCACGCTTCCTCCAGGCGTTCTTTGCGGTCCACGGCGACCCGGGCGGCGAGGCCGCTCAGTTCGACGTTGGCGTCGAGGCGAACATTCCCGGGATTCCCGCCCCCGTCTCACTCAACCACAGCGTCGTCGCGACGCTCAAGTACGAGCCGCATCCGAGCGATATGCAGCCGCGCTTCGCCGTCGACTGGGCGCCGACCGGCGACGGGCCGTTGCCGACGTTTTCTGGTACGCTGGCGATCGAGCCCGACGAGGACTACAATGCGTTCTTCGCGGTGCTCGACGGCCGCTACGATCCGCCGGGCGGCATCGCGGGACGCGCTTTCGACGCGCTCTTCGGACACCGGATCGCCGAGGCGACCGCGGATCATCTGCTCCAGCGGATTCGCGACTACGTGGAAAAGAGTTACGCCGCCGAGGAGGCCGGAAAACCCGGCTAGGGGCTCACCGGCCTCCCGCGGCGGCGGGCCGCGTCAGGCGATTACTGCTGGAGCACCATCACGGCGTTCGCGTTGTCGTCGTTGAAGTAGATCTTCGTCGTCGCGATCGACGTGCCGGAGGCGGCGATGCCGAACAGCGCGCCGGCTGCCCCCTTGTCGAGGTTGACGTTACCGACGAGCTTGCCGGCCGGGGTGATCTCGATCAGGCGGTTGTTGGACGTGTTACCGACGACGATGTCGCCGTTGAAAAGGAGCGCAGAGCTGATCGGCGCCCGGAGGGGGCCGCCTGCGAACAGCACCTTGGCCGAACTCGCGTCGGGTCCGGTGAAGCCGCTCGCGGTGTTCATGATGCCGTTGGCCTTGACGTTGCCCGGATGGTTGAACGCGACGACCCGGTTAACGTTGGAGTCGACGATGTACAGGATGTCGTTCTTCGCGTCGTAGGTCAGCCCCGACGGCGCGAGGATCGTCCCCGGCACTCCATGGTTGGTCGCGAAACCGGTAGCGATCTTATCGTAGGTGAAGCGGCCTTTGCTCGTGATGTTGATGCGCTCGATGCTGCCGTCGAACGCGTTGGTCTCATAGAAGGCCGCGGCGCCGCGAATCCCGGGCGTCCCGCTGTAGATCTGGCCCCAAGGTTGCGCGAGCCCGTGACCGCTGAGATCGTCGATGAGGGCGCCGGTATCGCTTACGATCGGATCGTCGTTCGCGTCGAGCGCCGCAACCCACGGGAAGTCGTCGCTCGTTCCGACCGCGAGCGCGTCGCAACCCGTCAGCCGCTCGTCTTGGATCAGGCGCGTCGGGGTCGACCCCGGCGCGGGATGCAGGATACTCGATCGTCGTGCCGAGGCCCTGGATGTTGAACGAGTCGTTGAAGTTGCAGACGATCAAGTCACCGGCGCTGATGTTGCCCGAAGTGACGGGGGCGATCGCGAGCCCGTAGGGATTCTCGTCGCCGTTCGTCGGATCGACGGTCGATCCGATCGTGGCGAGGTGCTTCAACTGTCCGATGACGCCGCCCGCGCCTCGTGCAGCCAAGGGGACATGGGAGGGCGGGGTCACGACCGAAGCCGCCGCGGCGCTCCAGCCCAACGCGCCGAAAGCGACGCCGGTAAGAGCGATGCGTAAGAGATGTGGAGGCAAGAAGCGAGACACGCTGTTTTCTCCTCGTGGGAAAAGCGATGACGGAATCGTTCCGTCGAGCGAGCGTACGGGCCGAACCTGAAGAGTTTCTGAAGCGCGACCGGGCAAGCCCGCGCTTCCGGGCCCGTCGCGAGAGGTCGCTCACGCGCCTTCGCAGCAATCACCAACATGCGATCGCCGCATCCGCTCATCGCCGTAGCCGCGCTGGTCGTTGCGGCCGCCGGAGGCGCGGCTGCCTTTACTGCGGGGCCTCAGACGACGCGCGCGCACCCGCGCATCGTGCCGCCCGGTATGCGGCCCGCAATCAGGCGCCCGTTCGCCGGGCCGATCGAGCACGTCGTTTTCATCATTCAGGAAAACCGCAGCTTCGACAACCTCTTTAACGGCTATCCCGGAGCGAACACGGTCTCGTCGGGCAAGAACTCCAAAGGGAAGACGATCCGGCTCGTTCCGATACCGTTCGAAGTCAACTACGACATCGACCACGACTTTCAGACGTTTTTGGATGCCTACGACAACGGCAAGATGGACGGATTCGACCTCGAGCCCGTCGGCGGGAACACCGGAAAGTATGCCCACCCGCAGTACGGCTTCGTGCCGCACTCCGAAACCCGGCTCTACTTCGCCATGGCGCATCAATACGTGCTCGCCGACAACATGTTTCCTTCGCACGTCGACGCCAGCTACATCTCGCACCAATATGCGATCGCCGCTCAGGCCAGTCGCGCCGTCAATTTTCCAACCGAGTACTTCGGCTGCAACGATCAGAAAGCCAACGTGATCTCGACGCTGTCACCGACGCGCGAGCTGGCACGCTCGGAGGAGACGTGTCGAGACTACGGGACGTTGGGCGACGAGTTGGACCGGGCCGGGTTGTCGTGGCGCTACTACACCTATTCGAACGACGACTGGATTTGGGATGCGTATGCGTCGGTCAGGCACATCCTCAAGGGACCCCGCTGGGCCAACGTCATTGCCCCGGAGACCAAGATCATCTCCGACATTCAGAGCGGCGCGCTCGCGAACGTCGCCTGGGTGACGCCCTCCGACCAGACCTCGGACCACTCCGGCTCGGGAAGCAAGTCGGGCCCGGACTGGGTCGCCGGCGTGGTCAACGCAGTCGGCGAGAGTCAGTACTGGAACTCGACGGCGATCTTCGTCATGTGGGATGAGTGGGGTGGCTGGTACGATCACGTCGCCCCGCCGTACCTCGACTACGACGGGCTCGGCATCCGCGTCCCGCTGCTCGTGATCTCGCCGTATGCGAAGCGCGGCCGCGTCTCGCACGTCCAGTACGAAACGGCGAGCGTGCTTCGGTTCGTCGAGGATCAGTTCGGATTGGGCCAACTCGCCGCGAGCGACGCACGAGCGAACGATCCGGCGGCCGACTGCTTCGATTTCAGCGCGAAGCCGCGGCCGTTCAAGCCGTTTGAGACGTCGCTCGGGCCGCGCGACTTCGTCCGGCTCGACGCCTTGCGTCACGTCGTCCCCGATAGCCAGTAGCGCCGGCGGCGTGTCGTCACCCCTACCCGACCGCTACCACAACGTCGTCTCGGCCGACGGTACCCGCCTGTGCGTGCGGGAAGGCGGCCTCGCCGGCGGACCGCCGATCGTGTTCATCCACGGTTTCGCGCAGAGCCATCTCGCCTGGAGCGCACAGTTCGCCGGCACGCTCGCCGCAGAGTTCCGGCTCGTCGCCTTCGACCTGCGCGGGCACGGCTGGTCGGACAAGCCCGAAGACGAGGACGCTTATGGCGACGCGCGCCGCTGGGCGGGCGACGTCCGCGCCGTCATCGACGCGCTCGGCCTGGAGGCGCCCGTGCTCGTCGCGTGGTCATACGGGGGCCGCGTCGTCTGCGACGGGCTCGCGTGCGACGGCCTCGGCGACGTTGCCGGGATCAACTTCGTTGCCGCCGTCGTCGGCGACGACGACGACCTCTACGGAACGGACATCCGGCTTATCGGCAAGACGCTGGCGCGCGAGCCCCGCGCCGCGCTCGACGCGTCGCGCCGCTTCGTGCGTGCCTGTTTCGCAGCGGAACCGTCGCGGGCGGATTTCGAGACGATGCTCGCTTACAACGCGATGGTGCCGCGGACGATCCGCTCGCTTCTCCTCGGGCGTCCGCTCGATGCGCGCGCCGCGCTGCGGGCGCTCGAGATCCCGGTGCTCTTCTCGCACGGGTCCGCCGACCGGATCATCGCGCCGCGGATGAGCGAGTACGGCGTTCGGACGATCCGCGGCGCGCGGCTATCGCTCTACGAAGGGGCGGGACACTCGCCGTTCTACGAAGCGCCCGCCCGGTTCGATCGCGAGCTGGCGGACTTCGTCCGCGCCTGCGCCGTCAGTCGGGCCGCTGGCAATCCGCGTACGTCTTGATCGCCGCGTTCAACCGCGAGCGTTCGTTGCTCACCTGCTCGGAGTAGGACGCGTAGCGGTCCATCCGGTGCAGATCGTAGGCTTCGCGCGCACGTCCGATCAGGATCGAGGCGCGGATCGTGTTGTCGATCACGCCGTCGAAATACGCCGAGCATTTGGGGGCGGTCGTCGGCGGGGGCGCCGAGATCGACGGCGTCGTCAACGCGGCCGCCAGGATGAGTGCGGCCTTCACGGCTGCACCGTCCGAGACGCATGACGCTTGCCCATGTGCCCTTCTCCTATCGACCGAGGAAACAGAAAACTCTGACGGGTCCCTTTTCCGCAGCCGTCGCCCGGTTAAACCTCCTGTGGATAACCAGTGCGCCCGGCGGCTCTGCTCGACGGGGCGAACGCCGGCGGGCGGCCGGCGGACCGGGCGAGGCTCATTCGCAGTGCGCCGATTGCCGCTCGATCGGTAGCAGTCCCAGTTCTCTGCGCGAGAGCGCGCGATTGGTGCTGCGCCGCAGACCGAGATAGATGTCACGCAACAGCGCGCTCGCGAAGTAGCCGTGCCCGAGATAGTCGGCGTCGTCGGCGTGGGTCACGTCGACCGTATCGAACCCGGGTAGCGCGATCGGCGCCGGCTCCGCGTCGCCGAGGCGCCTGCGGCCGTTGAACAGGGCAGATATCTTCAACATGCGGTCGCGCGCGGAGACGTAGATCGTGACGCGCGCCGCGCTCCGGCGAATCCTGTCGGCGAGGTTGAGGAACGACGCGCAGGCGATGTCCGGCGCGGCGAGCACGACGATGCTGAGGCGGTGCGGCAGCCGCGCGCTACCGAGTGCGTACGAGAGGGCCGCGGCGCCCATACTGTGCGCGACGATGTTGAGCGACCCCGGTGCGAGCCGCCCCGCCAAGTCGTCGATGAAGCGCGCCAGGTCGGGCACCGTTTCGCGCAGGCTGACGGCGTCCGCACCGTAGCCGTGCGGTGCGCCTGCCGACGGCCACGAATACACGATCGCGGGCCCGGCGAGATGCAGGTCGGTCGCGAGTTGCGCCGCGCGCCGCAGCGCGCGGTCGAAGCTCACGTTGTACCCGTGGATAAAGAGCATCGTGCGCGCGGACGGCCCGGCGCCGCGCAATTGCCGGAAGAACTCGTCCCTCGAGACGACGGCGGCACGAAGGACGGCGATGTGCGCTATCGGGTCGGGACGCCGGTGGAGCGGACCGAACGCGAGCGGCGATTCCAGTTTGCCCGCGCGGTGGCTGTCGGGGATCGCGACGTCGGCGAAGCCGTAACGCAGTTCGGCGCTGCGCGGCTGGCCCTCGAACTCGGCGACGCCATCGCGATCGCCCGCGAAGCGGCGGTCGGTCACGAAGTAGACGCGCTTCGTCGCGTAGCCCGGGCGCGCGGGCGACGAGCCGGTGGCTCCCGGGGCCGGTGCGGGACCACGGCCGCTGCACGCGCAGACGGCGATGACGCCGAGCAGCAGCAACGCAGCGCCGCGCCCCAGAGGCGGCGCCGCCGGGCCGCTACGAACCGGCGTTTGCCGCAGCGGTACCCGCGCCGATCGCGTACACCGTGCCGGCGCCGTTCTGGCCGCCGGCATACGTCGTGCCGAAGAGCATGCCGCTGGGGCCGGCGACGACGCCGCCCTGCGGATCGCTCCATTCGCCGTTACCGCCGAACATATAGAGCACGTCCTCCTGGAACCCGCTCGAGCCGCGCAGCAATCCGTAGACGACGCCGTCGCCGGCCGCGCCGCCGAGCGCGCTTACGCCGGCCAAGAGCCCCGCCGCGGTCTTGGTGAGCGCGGACACCGGCTGCTCGCCGTCGGCGCCGTCGAAGCTCCAGTCGACCGCTTCGGCATAACCACCGCCCGCGGGAACGAGCGCGAACATGACGCCGTCGTTCGCCGCGCCGCCCGAGGTCGTCGTTCCGTCCAGTTCGCCGGACGGCCCGAAGCCGAGGCCGGTCATCGGATTGGCGCCATCCATCCGCCGGCGAAGCTGTGCAGCACCGACTCCGTATAGCCGCGCGAAGACGGCGTCAACTTGAAAACGGTCCCCGCGTTGCTCGTCCCGCCGGAGTAGGTCGTGCCGTAAAAGGCGCCGGTCTTATCGCGCAACAGTGGCGCATAGGGATTCGCGCCGTCGGCGCCGCCGCGGAAGCGATAGACGACGTTCTCGCTGTAGCCCGACGGCGTCGGCGTCAAGCGGTACACGATGCCGCATCCGTTCGCGCAGCGATTGCTGCCACCGCTCGCGGTGGTGCCGAAAAACTGGCCCTGGGGGGCGACGACGATACCGGCGTACGGGTGCGCGCCGTCCTTCGCGCCGCGGAAATTATAGAGCACGCGCTGCGACGGACCGTCCTTCGTGCGGCTCATCTGGAAGACGGTGCCGAAGCCGTAAACGCCGCCGTCGCGGGTCGTGCCCACCCCGGAGCGGCTGCCCGTCTTCGTCAAGCCGGCGTACGGGTGCGCGCCATCGCTACCGTGGAAGTCGAAGTTGATGCTCTCTGCGTAACGGCTGCCGCTCGGCCGCAGTTCGAAGACGGACCCGAGACCCAACGTGCCGCCGTTGACGGTCGTGCCGAAGAACGCGCCGCGGTCGCCGGGCAGCAGCGCGCCGGACGGGCTCAGCCCGTCGCTCGTGTTGGCCCCGAAACTGTAGAGGATCGTCTCCGCGCTCTGGTGACGGTGTGGCGGAGCCGCGTGGGAGCGGGGCAACCCGTTGGCGGTGGCGCCTAGGAGCAACGCGACGCCCGCGATGAGCGAACGAATCGGCACGGGACGGGACATCGGCGGTTCCTCTCGATTCAACGCGGACACTCTCAGCGAGGGATGCACTCGCGCGTACGGCGTGACGGCCCGATGTGCGTGACGCGTCCGAGCGTGGCACGTCCCGCACCATCGCCCTTCGACCCTCGCGCCCCGATTCCCACGGCTACACACCGCCGCACATCCCCCGCGTGCTATACTGGGCTGCGGGCCAAGCACGCGTCGATGAAGGTCCCCACGATGACCGCATCCCGAAGCCCTGCTGCCGTCGCTACCTGCGCGATCGCGGGCTGCGCCGGAGCCGCTGGCCTTCGGCCGTCCGCAGCGCAGCGCCCGCAACCGTTCGCGCAGAGCGCGGGTCCCAGCCCCGCGACGTCGTGCCTGTCGGCGCAGTGCATCTTCGTCACGAACCCGACCGACAGCGAGATTCCTCGGGTCGCGGGTCGGGTCTTGATCTTCCCGGCGAACGCGAACGGCGACGCGCCGCCCGCAGCGAAGATCGCGGGCTCGAAGACCCATCTCGGCCATCCCTGCGGCATCGCCGTCGATGCGCAGCACAACGTTTACGTCGCGAACCTGCGCAGCGTCGGCGTTTACGCACCGGGTACGTACGGGAACGCGCCGCCCACGCGACTGATCGCGGGCCCACAGACGAAGCTCCTCTACCCGAGCGGGATCGCGGTAGACGCGACCGGCCAGATACGTCTCACAATACCGCCGTCACGCGCACGCCCGGAACGTCGTCGTCTTCGCCGCCGGCGCGAACGGCAACGTCGCACCGATCCGCACGATCGCCGGCTCGCGAACGAAGTTGCATGGGCCCGAGGGCGTCGCCGTCGACGGCAACGGGAATGTCTACGTCGGAGATGACATCGATTGCTGCTCCGGCTACATCACGGTCTACGCCGCAGGCGCGCACGGGAACGTCGCGCTGATCCGCACGATCGCCGGAAAGCGACCCAGCTGTTGGCGCCATCCGGCGTCGCGGTCGACGGCCTCAGCAATCTCTACGTGGCCGACCGGCTCGGGGTCGGCTTTGGCAGCGGCTACATCACCGTTTATGCGCCGGGCGCCGACGGCGATGCCGTGCCGATTCGCGAGGTCGACGAGGACACGCCCATCCAGTCGCCACTGAAGATCGCCGTCGACTTCGCGCGCAACATCTATCTGACGGAACATCACCGATCCGCTGCAGATCCAACCGTGCTCGTCTTCGCTCCCGATTCGAACGGGAACGTCCCCCCCGATCCACGCGATCTCCGGACCGCAGACGGAGATGACGAGGGTGTTCGCCATCGCCGTCCGCTAGGACCCCGAGCCTGGTCGGGACGTCCGCTACGCGATCGCGACCGTCGCGATCGCGGTGAAGGGGATTATGATGGCGCCGATCGCGACGAAGTCCTCGCCGACCGTGCGAACGGGGCCGTCGACCGTGGCGCGGAGCCGACGAACGTGCACCTTCACGTTCCTGTGCTCACGCTGCGCCTCGATGAACACATCGGCGAGCGTCGACTGGTGATCCATGCGCCTCCTTAGGCTCGTGGGGTCGGCGTTCGTTCGACGGCCGGGAGGGCCGGTCCGCCGGCCCACGTCGAGGCACTCGCCGGCGACGCCGGCTGGCCGCCCTCTGCGACGCGGTGGCGGGCCCCGTCGGGTCGGCGTCACGCCATCGCAAGCCGGCCACGGTCGCCGCAAGGACATGGCGTAGGCGTCGCGCGGTTGGTTACCTATTATGTATCCTACAACCGCAACGCAATCCCTTATGGGGCGGACATTTCAATGGTGCCGAGAGTGGGAATCGGACCCACGACCCCAAGTTTCAGACTTGTGCTCTACCAACTGAGCTATCTCGGCACGCGTGAACGCGCGGCCCTTGTTCAACGGGCGCTCTCGACTTCCTTGCCGACATTTGTCGGCCTCTCTCCTAATCGCCACGCACGCTGCCGACGATCCTTTCTTGTGCACACATCCCAGTCAAACGCTGGTCATACTTTCGTGTTAGCCTTGGGAAATGGTACCCCGCTCCGATACCTGCTCAAAGTGCGGCTCGCTGAAGATTCGATCTCCGATCGGCAAAAGCCGGTGTTATCCATGCGAGCGTCGTCGCGCGAGAACGCACTATCGCACGAGCGCCGCGCGGAGGGCGCAGTTGCGGGCGAAGTACCTTCGGCGCCGCTATCGCATGGACATCGAGCGGCTCGAGCACATGCTACGGGCGCAAGGCGGCGCGTGCGCGATCTGCCGGCGCCCGTGGGAGCGGAGTCCGCGCCCGAAGATGACGCACCTCGATCAGGGCCTCTTCCTGCACTACCTCTTCGTCGACCACGATCACCGGACGGGCGCCGTCCGCGGCCTGCTGTGTAATGCATGTAATACGGCGATCGGTCTGTTCGAGGAGCGCGCCGAGCGGTTCGTAGCCGCGATCGAGTACATCGCCCGCTTCTCTGACCTCCGCGACGTGCCGTCGTCCGCCGGTGCAAGAAAAGACGAAGGCCGCGTGCGCGACGTGGCCTTCGCCGCCTCACTCTTCGGAGCGGTAGTGAGTTAAATCGCGACGCCGACCGGGTTGAACGTCACGCTGGAATTGCCGGTGAGTTCCGCGATCGGGGCCGCGTTGCCGCCGGCGTTTGGCGGGAAGACGTTCAGTGTCCCCGAGACGCCGGGGTTCTGCAGGTTGGTGACGTAGATGTTTGCGGACGCGTCGAACGCGACCCCCTGCGGCAGGACGATGCCCGTCGACGAACCCGAGAGGACGCGGATCGGCGGCTGGTTGCCGTTCGTGTTGGGGCCGTAGACCGTGATGCTGTTGCCCTGCGAGTTGGCGACGTAGATGTTACCGGAGGAGTCGAGTGCGATCGCGATCGGCACGTTGAGGCCGGTCGCATTTCCGCTGATGACGCGGATCGGGGTCGACGAGTTCGGGCCGAACTCCATCACGGACGACGGCGCGGACGACCCGGCCGCGTCGTTCGTCACCCAGACGTCGCTCGAACTGTCGACGGTGATCCCGTACGGCTGGTTCAGTTGCGAGCTCGCGCCGCTGATCTGGCGGATCGGCGCGACGGGGCCGTTCTGCGTCGAGCTGAAGACGTTGATCGCGCCGCTGCCGAGCGGACCGCCCATCGGGTCGCTGACGTAGATGCCGCCGAGCGGACCGATCGCGATCCCGTACGGCGCGTCGAGCGAACTCGACGTAATCGTGCGGCTCGGGCTGACCCCGCTGCCGCTCGAGCCTGCCGGAAACTCGAAGATCGTCGCGCTCGGCTGGTCGACCGTGTACATGTTCTTGACGCCGTCGACCGCGATCGTCGGGATGTTCAGGAACGACGGACTCTGGATCACGAGCGACGGCGCCACCGATTGTCCGGCCAAGATGCCGGCGATCGAGAATGCAAGGATAACGTTCGGCCCCGCCTGGCTGCTGTTGCCGGTGATGTCCGTCAGGTAGACTTGCGGTCCGCCAGGCGGCGGTGGAGTCGGCGTCGGGGTGACGTTGCCGCCACCGCTGCTCCCGCCTCCGCCGCACGCCCCGAGGCCCGCGACCGCGGCGGCGGTCAGTAACCCGACGAGCAACCGTGATTGGTTCAGCTTCATCTTCTCCTCGAGACGGCGTTGAGGGACGGATTCAGGCGGCGGTCGCCAGCCCTAGCACGGTAACGCACGGAGGAGTGAAACCTTCTCATCCCCGGGTGGGAGCCCTGGGGGCGCCGGCGCGAGCGGAAAACGACGGGAGAGGCGCCGATCGACACCTCTCCCGCTTTCCGTCCCGCCGGTGGCGGGGAAACTGGCGACGTTGAAGGGGCTCGAACCCTCGACCTCCGCCGTGACAGGGCGGCGCTCTAACCAACTGAGCTACAACGCCAGATGCTTGGTGGGCACGGTTGGGATTGAACCAACGACCCCTCGCGTGTGAAGCGAATGCTCTCCCACTGAGCTACGCGCCCACGACACCACCGGGCGGAACGTTCGGAGTATACCCGACTAGGGCTCGTGCTGTCCACCCGCGTATGCCGAACGCATGTGGGTTTTGGTGTTCGCACTCGGTCTCCTCGGGCCGCCGGTCTCCGCACTGCTCGCGCCCGGCGCGTCACCGGCGCCGGCGCCGAGCCCGGCGTATGACGAAGCGCACCGGACGGTCTCGACCCACAGCGCCGATGCGCAGCGCGCGTTCGACGAAGGCCTGACGCTGCTCTACGCCTTCAACCCGCGCGAGGCGCGGCGCGCGTTCCGCCAGGCCGCCGCGGCCGACCCCAACCTCGCGATGGCATATTGGGGAACGGCGCTCTCGTACGGCGTCAACGTCAATACCGACTACGACCCGGCCGCGCAGCGAAACGGGCACGACGCGATCGTCCAAGCGCGCGCACGCGCCGCAGGCGCGACGGACGTTCGAGCGCGCGCTGATCGGCGCCGCCGAACAGCGCTACGCGTACGCGGCCGCGGGCGACGGCGACCGTTCCGCGCGCGCCTTTCGCGACGCGATGGCCGCGGTCGCCGCGC
This sequence comes from Vulcanimicrobiota bacterium, assembly GCA_963743605.1. GTDB lineage: Bacteria > Vulcanimicrobiota > Vulcanimicrobiia > Vulcanimicrobiales > Vulcanimicrobiaceae > CAVUQJ01. The sequence continues at coordinate 163,924 of CAVUQJ010000001.1, forward strand.
AATACCCGGCCGACGACGACGTCCTCACGCTCGCCGCCGAGGCCGAGCTCGACGTTCACCCGTGGGATCAGTGGACGAGCAGCGGCCAGCCGGTCGAGGGCACCGAGCGCGCGATCGCGTGGCTCAAGACGGTCCTTGCGCGCGACCCGGGCCACATCCAGGCCGAGCACCTGTATATCCACGCCGTCGAGGCGTCGCCGCATCCGGGGGACGCGCTCGACGCCGCGCGCCGGCTCTCCGCCTACCATTTCGAACCCGCCGCCGAACACCTGACCCACATGCCCGCGCACACGTTCATGCGGGTCGGCGAATACACGCAGGCGGGCGAGACCAACGTCGCCGCGCTCACGCTGTTCGACGCATACCTCGCGGGGCCGCACGAACCGGGCCACGAGTCGTACCGCGGCCACGACTGTTCGTTCGCCGTCAGCGCGTTCATGATGGCGGGCAGTTACACGCAGGCCCGCGACGCCGCAGCCGGCTGCGGCGCGAGTTCGCGCAAGTGGCTCGCCCTCACCGCGATCCGCTTCCACAATTGGCAGGACCTCGCGCCCGTCGCGGCCGTCACGCCCTACGCCGACGCCGTCGAGGCGCTGCACGCCGGCAACGTGAAGGCGGCCACGCGCGACGAGCAGACCCTGCAGAAAGACAAGACCGGCACGGCGCCGATCGCCGCCCGCGTCGTGCAGGCCGACATCGACGCGCTGCGCGGTCAGCGCGACGCAGAGATCGCCGATCTCGTGGCCGCGGTGCAATTGCAGGACGACCAAGGGTACGGCGAACCGCCACGGTGGTACTTTCCCGTCCGCGAGGCGCTCGGCGCCGCCTACTTCGAGGCCGGCCGTTACGCGGATGCCGAACGGGCATTTCGCGACGACCTCGCGCGCAATCCGCAGAACCCCCGCTCGCTGTACGGCCTCGCGCGCACGCTCGAACGCGAGGATCGGGCCGCCGACGCCGCTGCGACCGATCGCGCCTTCGACGTCGCGTGGAAGCACGCCGACGCAGCCCTGACGATGCAGGATCTGTAGCGTGTCGCAACGGGTGCTGGCGAGCAGCGCGGATGCGCCGTCCGTGGCGCCGAGCGGCAACGTCAAGGACGTCCTCGACGTTCCTGCGGCTGTTGTTCGGGGACGCGGTCGGCAGCGAGTTCGACGTTCGAACTCTGGGACGGCACGACCGTTCGTGCGCCCGACGGCGCGCAATTCACGCTGCGCCTGCGCACCCCGTTCGCGCTACGCGCGGCGCTGACGCCGCCCCTCGACCTCAACCCCGGCCGCGCCTTCGTCGAAGGCTGGCTCGACCTGACCGGCAGCCTCGAGGCCGCCGTCGATGCGCTGGAACGCGCGCTGCAGGCCTTCCCGCGGTCGTCGCTACCGCTGCTCGCGGCGCGGCTGCTGCGCCTCCCGCGTCCGCCGGCCGGCAGCGACGCCGGGCGGGCGCGTCTCCGCGGACGGCCCCATTCGCGCGGGCGCGACGCCGCGGCGATCGGCTTTCACTACGATCAGCCGCTCGAGTTCTATGCGGCGTTCCTCGACCCGAACCTCGTCTATTCGTGCGCGTACTTCGAGAGCGACGACGTGACGCTCGAACGGGCGCAACTCGCGAAGATCGACTACATCCTGAAGAAGCTGCGGCTCGCGCCGGGCGACCGGCTGCTCGACATCGGCTGCGGCTGGGGCGCGCTGATCATGCGCGCCGCCGAGCGCGCCGGCGTGCAGGCGCTCGGCGTTACGTTGAGCGCCCCGCAGTGCGCCGAGGCGAAGCGGCGCATCGCGGCGCGCGGGCTCGAGGGACGGGCCCGCATCGAACTGCGCGACTACCGCGAACTGGGGAACCTGACGTTCGACAAGGTCGTGAGCGTCGGGATGTTCGAGCACGTTGGGCGCGCGCGGCTCGGCGAATACTTCAAGGCGGCGTTCGGGGCGCTACGGCCGGGCGGACTGTTCCTCAACCACGGGATCGCCGACCAGTCGCCGCAGCGGCGCGGTTATCTCGGCGGTTTCATCGATCGCTACGTCTTTCCCGACGGCGAATTGGTGCCGATATCGGATGGCCTCACGGCGGCGGAACGCGCCGGCTTCGAGGTCCGCGACGTAGAAAACCTGCGCGAACACTACACGCAGACGTTGCGTCACTGGGTCGCGAACCTCGAACGCGACGCCGCTCGCGCGATCGCCGCGGCCGGCGAACGGACCTACCGGACCTGGCGGCTGTACATGGCGGGCAGCGCGCAGGGCTTCCGCTCCGGGCGGATGGGCCTGTTCCAGGCGCTGCTCGCCAAGCCGTACCCCGATGGGTCGCTCACGCTCCCGCGTACGAGACGCGACCTCTACAGTTAGCTCTTCTGGTCGTTCTCGTCGAACGCGAGGGCGAGCGAGTTCATGCAAAACCGCTGCCCGGTCGGCTGCGGGCCGTCGTCGAAGACGTGCCCCAGGTGCGAGCCACAGCGCGCGCAGCGCACCTCGGTGCGGCGCATGCCATAGCTGTCGTCGTCGACTAACTGGACGCGATCGCCGGCGAGCGGCGCGAAGAAACTCGGCCAGCCGCTGCCGGAATCGAACTTCGTGTCCGAACTAAACAGTTCGTTGCCACAGCCGCCGCAGCGATACGTTCCGTCCTCGTGATTGTGCAGCAGCGCCCCGCTGAATGCGGGCTCGGTCGTAGCTTTCCGTAGCACGGCATACTGATCCGGCGAAAGTGATGCGCGCCACTCCGCGTCGTTCTCGGGCATCGCGTTAGCGCCGGGGACCTTTGGCTCCGTTTCCATTCCATCCACCTCCTCGAGCAATAACACACATAAGGGTCGCAGTGGTTGCTGGCAATTGGCCGCCTGAGCCGCCTGCCGGGCGAGGGGTAGCCCGCGAATGCGAGAAATGGTTCGAAACTGGGTACACGTGAATACATCGCGCCCATAAGGACGACTGCCCCCCGCTAGTGAGGTAATCGAACAGATATGAAGCGTATCTCCGAAATCATCTTCGCCGCGATCTGCGGCATCACGTTGGCCGGCGGCATCGCCGTCGCGCAAACTCCACCCCCGGCAGAAGCGCCGCCGCCGGCGGCGCCCGACGCATCGCCGTATCCCGACTGCGGCACCTGGCAGAGCGGCACGTGGGTGCCGACAGGCGCCTGCGGCACCGGCGACTATCGCTCGCACGTCGCCGGGACGATCACGTCCGTCACCGGCCATCTCGTCACGCTGCAACTGACCACGACGACGCTCGTCATCAACGATCAGCCGGCGCTCGACCGGCAAGCGACCGGCAAGGTCGCCGTCGGAACGTCAGGTCGTCGCCACCGGTTACTGGCGCAACGGCGTCTTTTACGCGACGACGCTCCACACGAATAGCTAAAGCTCCGGAACGTGACGTGGGCGCCGGCGGTGCGGAGACGCGCCGCCGGCGTTCCTGCTATGGCCGGGCAGGAGCGCCGGTGCCGCGCCGAAAACGACCGGCGGTCGAGGGTCGGGGCGCGTAGCTCAGGGGGAGAGCGCTACATTGACACTGTAGAGGTCCGAGGTTCGAAACCTCGCGCGCCCACCACCTTCGATGACGAAATCCCCGCACGCAGCGGGGATTTTCGTATTATTCTGGTCCGGCTTCGCCGCCCTCGATCTCGGGTCCGAAAAACTCGACCAAGCGAACCCCGAACGTGTCGATCAAGTGCCGGCGCCAGCCTTCGCTGCCCGTGACCTCCTCGACGCGATCGATGTAGTGCCGAACGTTCTCGTAGCCGATCTTGTCGACGGCCGCGGCGATGGCGCCGAATTCTTCCTCCGCCGCCCGGCGCGCCTCCACGCGCCACGCCTCGCGCTTGCGGCCGATGTATTCCGCGAACCGCATAACGTCTTTGGGATTGAGCGCTGCCTCGGCGGGAGCGGGCCGCTGGACGCGCGCGAGACGCTCGCGCGGGACATAGCTCGGCGCGTCACCCTCGGGATAGATACGGATGATGCCTGGCCGCGAACGGGCCCCCCGCTGCACGACGGTCGCGAAGCCCGAGTCGAGGAGCCGTTTGCGCAGCAGCGCGTCGTCGCCGCTGTATTTGAAGAGATCTGCATTGTGACCGTCGTAGAGCCGCATCGCTTCGCTTGAGAAGTCGTCGAGCGACGCCTTCTTCAGCTTCTCCGCCTGGGCAAGCAGCTTGGCTCTGTCGGCGTCTGACAACCGGGCAGCGGGCATCGCGATCAGCTCCCGTCGCCATCGATCTCCGGCGAGAAAAACTCGACGAGATCGTCGCCGAAGTTCCTGCGCAGATGGCTCTTCCAGCCTTCTGCGCCCGCGATCGCATCGACGCGGATGACGTATTCCTGGACGCGGTCGAATCCCAGCTTGCGGACCGCGGCGGCTATCTCGGCGAACTCGGCGTCGACCGCGCGCCGCGCTTCGACGCGCCACGCCTCTTTCCGGCTCCCGATGTAGCTCGTGAACTTCATCACGTCCTTGGGATTGAGCGCCGCCGCCGCAGGGGTCTCGCGGACGGCGCGCGTGCGCACCGACACGCGCTCGCGCGGCACGTAACGCGGCGCGTCGCCGTTGGGCCAGATCTTGATGATGCCCGGCCGGCTGCGGGCACCGCGCTGGATCACCTCCGCGAAGCCCGCGTCGATCAACTGTCTGCGGAGCAGCGCGTCGTTGCCGGAATACTTGAAGAGACTCGCCTGACGGCCGTTCCACTGGCGACGGCCTTCGTCACCGAAGTCGTCGAGTTGCGCGTCCTTCAGCTTCTGTGCCCGCGCGAGTAGTTTCACTCGCTCGTTTTCGTTCAAATCGTGTGGCATTCCTAACCTCTCGTGGAAGGTAGGGAAAAGCCCTTCTCTCGACTGGAAGGCGGTCCTGTCACGACCGACGTCGCGCTGCAGCGCCGCTCTGCGAACAACGTCGTTGCGTGGTCTGAAAGGCTCAAGCGACGCAAGCGCCGTTGGTCCCTTACTCTGCGCGCGCCCCGTCGATCTCGACGGCGAAGAACTCGACGATCGCTTCGCCGAACTGATCGCGCAGGTGCATCCGCCATCCGTCGGCGCCGGAGACGCTGGCGACGCGACTGACGTATTGACGGACGCGGTCGAAGCCGAGCTTGTTGATCGCGGACGCCACGTCGGCGAATTCGTCTTCTACCGCACGCCGCGCCTCGACCCGCCACGCTTCCTTGCGGGTGCGCAGATACTCGGTGAACTTCATGATGTCTTTCGGATTCAATGCGCCCGACGCCGCGTTGCGTTCGCGCGGCGGCCGATCGATTTCGCGGCCACGGAGCCGCTCGCGGGGCATGTACTGCGGCGCATTCCCGTTTGGATGGATCTTGATGATGCCGGGCCGGCTGCGGGCGCCGCGCTGAACGACTTCGGCAAAGCCGGCATCGATGAGCTTTCGCCGCAGCGCGGCATCATCGCCGGAATACTTGAAAAGGTTAGCCTGCCTAGCATCGTACATTGTGCGGGCTTCCTGCGAAAAGTCGACCAATCTCGCGTCTTTGAGCCGCTGCGCCTGCGCTAAGAGTTTTGACCGTTCACCGGGGCTTAACATCATCATCGAAGGGTGTCCTCAAGAATTACCGGGGTTCATAGACCCTTTGGGTGAAGTTTTTCCGAAGGGATTGCTTCCACCTCCGAGTTTATTAGGTGGCCGAACGGCCCAATCGTTGGTGCAACTTTGCTAATCTTTGCGTACTAGGAGCCCGTCGGACTTCGGCACATTCCCGCCTTCGGGCCGCTTTTGTCCGCATACTTCGTTGCTCATCAGTCACAGAGCTCCGGCTCCTAGGTCCCTGCTGTCGCTCCGACCGGCGTCAATGCGTCCAGTTCGTCGTATTCCGCGCCGCTCAGGCGCAACTCGCGCGCTTGAACGTTCTCATCGAAGTGCTCCCGCGACGAAGTGCCTGGAATCGGCAGCATGACCGGTGAGCGGTGGAGCAGCCAAGCGAGCGCGATCTGCGACGGTGCCGCACCATGCGCTTTCGCGATTTGCGCGACCAGTCCGCCGTGCTTGGCGAGATCGCCCGTCGCGAGCGGGAACCACGGGATGAACGCGATGCCCTCATCTTGGCAGGCGTCGAGCACGTCTTCGGACTCGCGATCGTGCAAGTTGTAGCGGTTCTGAACGGAGACGATCTCGACGACGGCGCGAGCGCGCGCGAGTTCGTCGGTCGTCACGTTGGAGACGCCGACGTGACGGATCTTGCCCTCGGCGCGGAGTGCGGCCAGCGCGCCGATCGATTCCTCGAACGGCACCTTCGGATCGGGCCGATGGAACTGGTAGATGTCGATCCGGTCGAGGCGCAAACGCCGCAGACTCGCCTCGCACGCGGCGCGCAGGTGCTCCGGCCGCCCGTCGGCATGCCAGCGTCCCGGTCCGCCGCGTAGCAAACCGCCCTTGGTCGCGATCACGAGATCCGGCGCGTAGGGCCACAGCGCAGCCGCGATGAGCTCCTCGCTCACGTCGGGGCCGTAGGAGTCGGCCGTATCGATGAGATTGACGCCGGACGCGACGACGTGACGCAGCAGTTCCTTCGCGGCTTCCGGATCGGGCGGATGTCCCCAAATGCCTTCTCCGGTAATACGCATCGCGCCGAATCCGAGCCGTTGCACGGTCAGGTCGCCGCCGATCGTAAGGGTATCGCTCATCTTCCCGTCTTTCTTTGGAATCGTTCGCGCTCTGCGAGACCCGCCCGCGCTCGGGGCGGTTTCGGACCGTATTCCCAACGAAACCGCAGGCCCGCACGCAAGCGATCGCCCCGGGAAAGATGACGCGCATCACATCTCCGTTCGCGCCCGGTCGATTGCGACGGAAGTCATAGCGGGCTGGCGCCGACGCGCGGCGGCGGAGGCGCGCCGTCCGGCTGCGGCCAAAGACGCTCACATGCCCCTACAGAGCCCACAAAACGACGGCGTGACGCTCGACGCACTCCGCCACACGGCGGCGCACGTGCTCGCGTACGCGGTGCAGGACCTGTTCCCCGAGGCCAAGCCGACGATCGGACCGGCGATCGAGAACGGCTTCTACTATGATTTCGACCGGGCCGTGCCGTTCACGCCCGATGATCTCGGGCGGCTCGAGACGCGGATGCAAGAAATCGTCGCCGCAGACTATCCGATGAGCGGCGAACGCGTGACGCGCGAGGCGGCGATCGAGCGTTTTCGCGACAACCCGTATAAGGTCGAACTCGCCGAGCAGATCCCCGAGGGCGAACCGATCACGCTTTACACGATCGGCGCCTTCACCGACCTCTGCCGCGGCGGTCACGCCCACTCGACCGGCGCGATTCGGGCACTGAAGCTGATGAGCGTGGCGGGCGCGTACTGGCGCGGTGACGAGCACAACCCGATGCTGCAACGCATCTACGGCACGGCGTTCCCGGACCAGAGCGGCCTCGACGCGTATCTCGTGATGCTGGCGGAAGCCGCCAAGCGCGACCATCGCAAGCTCGGGCGCGAACTCGATCTGTTCTCGATCGAGGAGGACGCGGGCGGGGGCCTGGTCTTTTGGCATCCGAAGGGCGCGATCGTCCGCGGGCTCATCGAAGACTTCATTCGCGAGGGGCTGCGCGAGCGCGGTTACCAGCCCGTCATCACGCCGCACATCGTCCACGAACGGCTCTACGAGATCTCGGGCCACCTCGAAAGCTTCGGCAGCGACATGTTCGGCCCGATCGAGGTCGAAGAGCAGCGCTTCCGGCTCAAGCCGATGAACTGCCCGGGACACATCCTGATCTACCGGAGCTCGGGACGCTCGTATCGGGATCTCCCGTTGCGCTACTCCGAATTCGGCACGGTCTATCGCTTCGAACGGAGCGGGACGCTGCACGGCCTCACGCGCGTGCGCGGGATCACGCAGGATGATGCCCACATCTTCTGCACGCTCGAACAGCTGCAGGGCGAATACGAGCGGACGGCCGACGAGGCGCTGCGCCTGATCGAAGCCTTTGGGTTCGACCAGTTCGAGTGCTTTCTGTCGACGCGCGATAAGCGCGGGCCGACCGACGCCATCGCCGAGGACGCGATCCGCAACGCGCTCGACTCGCGCGGCCTACCGTACACGCTCGACGAGGGCGGCGGCGCGTTTTACGGTCCTAAGCTCGACATCAAGGTGCACGACGCCATCGGACGACCGTGGCAGCTCGGTACGGTCCAGGTCGACTTCGGGCTACCCGAGCGCTTCGAACTGAAGTATCGCGGCAGCGACGGGGCCGACCATCGGCCGGTGATCATCCACCGCGCCCTAGCGGGATCGCTCGAGCGCTTCGTCGGCGTCCTGATCGAGCACTGCGCCGGCGCCTTCCCGGCGTGGATCGCTCCGGTGCAGGCCGTCGTCGCGCCGATCTCCGAGCACCAGCTCGAATACGCGCAATCGGTCGGCAAACGTCTGCGCGACGAGGGCTTCCGCGTCAACGTCGACGACTCCAACGAGAAGATCGGCTACAAGATCCGGCTGCACAAGACGCAGAAGGTGCCGTACATCCTCGTCGTCGGCAAGTCGGAGGTCGAGGCGGGCACGGTCAGCCCCAACGAACGCGGCGTCGATGAGAAGCGCCCGCCGATCGGCGTCGACGCCTTCGCCGCAGAACTGCGCGAGCGCGTCGCCGAGCGCCGATAGCGCCGATGCGGCTGCTCGGCATCGAGACGTCGTGTGACGACACGGCGACGGCGATCGTCCGAGACGGTCGCCACGTGCTCGCAAACGTCTCGACCAACCAGGACGCCTTCCACGCCAAGTATGGCGGGATCGTCCCGGAGATCGCGAGCCGCCAACACGTCGCCCTGTTGAGCGCGGCCGTGGAGGACGCGCTCGACCGCGCCGGCGTCGGCCTCGGCGACCTCGACGGGATAGCGGTGACGGCGGGACCCGGGTTGATCGGCAGCCTCGCGGTCGGCGTCGCCGCCGCGAAGGCGCTCGCGTTCGCCGCCGATCTACCGCTCTACGCGGTCAACCATCTGCACGGCCACATCTTCGCCGCGTTCCTCGATCGCGATGCGGAGCCCGAATATCCGTTCATCGCGCTGCTCGTCTCAGGCGGCCACTCGCAACTCGTCCGGGTCGAGAGCCCGGTGTCGATGCGCGTCGTCGCGCGAACCCGCGACGACGCGGCCGGCGAAGCGTTCGACAAGACGGCGCGGCTGCTGGGCCTCGCCTACCCGGGAGGCCCCGAGATCGATCGCCTCGCGCGCGCCGGCGATCCCGCGGCGGTCGCGTTCCCACGCCATCGCGCCGCGGGCGATTCGCTCGACATGTCGTTCTCCGGCTTGAAGACCTCCGCGCGGTACCTCCTCGCGACCGAAGCCGGCGCCGCGCTTGCCGTCGCCGACGTTGCCGCCTCGTTTCAGGCCGCGATCGTCAACGTCCTGATCGACCGGCTCTCGCGGGCGGTACCGCGCGACCGCTACGCCGCCGCGGTGCTGTCGGGCGGCGTCGCAGCGAACTCCGCGTTGCAGGCCGCCTTCGTGGCCTGGGGCCGGCGCGAGGGCGTCAAGACCTACGTCCCGCCGGCGCGCTACTGCACTGACAACGCCGCGATGATCGCGGCGGCCGCGGACCGCCAAGGCGATGCGGTCAGGGCCAACTGGGCGACCCTCACCGCCGACCCCAACCTGCCTTTCGAGTTACCTGTTACAGGCTACGCTCCGCGATAGAAGTCGCGGCCGACGCGCTCGGGCGTGCCGAGGTCTTGGAGCACCAGCGCGACGATCGCCGTCACGGCGAACAGTGCCGCGAGCCACAGCGGCGCGCCGGCGTACGCCAGGACGCCCGCGACGAGCACCGCGGCGATCGCCACGGCCGAGACGAGGCCTACGTGAACAGCGCCCGGTGCGCCCGGATCGCGCGCAGCCGTGAGAGATCGAGCGATATCAGGGTAACATGCGTCAGCGCCACTCCGCGGGCAGTCGTGCGAACGGTTGTCGCCATCTCACCTCCGAGCGGTGGCATCCCGCTCGAACTGATTATCGCCGCGGGCGGGCCGTTCCAAACCCGTGCGCGTCGTGCGGGTTTTAGAAGGGACGGCGAACGGGGTATAACGCAGGGCGACGGCGGCTGGCGGCCGCCTCTGTTGCGAAAGGAATTGACTTGGCTGGACTACTTTGGACAATTATCGTCGTACTGTTCGTCCTCTGGATATTGGGCTTGGTGATACATATCGGTGGCGGGCTCATCCACCTGTTGCTGGTTGTCGCTCTCGTACTGTTCATCATCAACATGCTGACCGGACGCAAGACGGTTTAGGCGCTCTCCCGACGAGCGGCCGCCGCCTCTCTCGCCCCCCGGCGGATAGGCGGCGGTCGCCCTACTAACTAGCCCAACCGGCAGGCGGCGGCCGTTTCCAGGTCCCCGGTACGGTCGAGCCCGTAAGTATCCGAAACCATGGAAACCGCCGTCGCCCGCTCCGACCGCTCCGCCGCCGAATTGACCGCGCTCGAGGAGCAATACGGGGCCGCCAACTACGCGCCGCTGGAGGTCGTCGTGGCGCGCGCGGAGGGCGTCTACGCCTGGGACGTGGACGGCAACCGTTACATCGACTGCGTCAGCGCCTACTCCGCGGTCAACCAGGGGCACTGCCATCCCAAGATCCGCGCGGCCCTTATCGAGCAGTCGGCGCGGGTGACGCTAACGTCGCGGGCCGTTCGCAACGACCGGCTCGGTCCGTTCCTCGAGGAACTGACCGCCTATTGCGGTCAGGAGATGGCGCTCGTGATGAACACCGGCGTCGAGGCCGTCGAGACGGCGATCAAACTGGCGCGCCGGTGGGGCTACCGGCGCAAGGGCATCGCTCCCAACGGTGCGCGCATCCTCGTCTCCGCCGCGAACTTTCACGGCCGCACCACGACGGCGGTCAGTGCCTCCGACGATCCGCAGACCCGCGCCGACTACGGACCCTACACGCCCGGCTTCACCGTGCTCTCGTTCGGCGACCTCGAGGCGCTGCGCGCCGCCGTGAGCGCACCGGACGTGTGCGCCTTGCTCATCGAGCCGATCCAGGGCGAGGGCGGCGTCAAGGTTCCGCCCGACGGTTACCTGCGCGCCGCGCGCGCGCTCTGCGGTGAGCACAACGTGCTGTTCGTGGCCGATGAGATCCAGACGGGGTTCGGCCGAACCGGCGCGCGCTTCGCGCTCGACCACGACGGCATCCGTCCCAACGTCCTGATCGTCGGCAAGGCGCTCGGCGGCGGCTACTATCCCGTCTCCGCCGCACTCGCGTCGCGCGACCTTCTCGGGTTGTTCGGTCCCGGCGATCACGGTAGCACGTTCGGCGGCAATCCGCTCGCCTGCCAGGTCGCACGCGCGGCGCTGCGGGTGATCGTGACGAAAACCTCGCCGAGAACGCCCGCGTTCGCGGCGAGCAACTGCAGGCGCGCCTCCGCGCGCTCACCGATCCGCGCATCCGCGAGGTGCGTGGGCGCGGGCTGCTGATCGGAATCGAACTCGACCGCTCCGGCAAGGGGCTGACGAAGGCGCTGCTGCGTCAGGGCTTGCTCGTGAAGGAAACGCACGATCGCATCCTGCGCGTCGCGCCGCCGCTCGTCATCACGCAGCGCCAGACCGACGAGGTCGCGTCCGCGTTCGAGAGGGCGCTCGCCTCGGACTGGTAGCCGTGCGCACCTGCGCATTCGCGACCTACGCCGATCTGCCGGGGCTCGATCCCGACGATAGGCTCGCCGCCGACGCGTGCGCGCCGTTCGGGATCAACGTCGTGCCGCCGTTTGGGACGATCCAACGGTCGACTGGTCGCGGTTCGACGCGTGCGTCGTGCGTTCGACCTGGGACTACCCGCACCGCGCGGGGGCGTTCGCCGCCTGGATCGATCGGCTCGAACGCGCGACGACGCTATGGAACCCGCCGGCCACGCTGCGCTGGAACATGCACAAGGGCTACATGCGCGACCTCGCGGCGCGCGGCGTCCCGATCGTTCCGACCGAGATCGTCGAGCGCCGGACGCCGCTCGATCTGGACGCGTTCCTGCGCGACCGGGCGTGGTCCGAAGCGATCATCAAGCCCGCGTACGGTGCGGCGACCTTCGGCGTCCGCCGCGTCGAGCCGTCGTCCGCCTCGGTCGCGCTCGCGCAACGGCACGTCGACGAACTGCTCGCGGGCGTCGACGTGCTCGTTCAGCCGTTCCTGCGCAGCGTCACCGAGTATCGCGAGCGGGCGCTGGTCTTCATCGACGGCGCGTACTCGCACGCCGCGACGAAGGAACCGTTTCAACCGCTCGAGCCCGCCGGCCACGCCGGCGAGCGACCCGTGACGGCGACGGCGCAGGAGATCGCGCTCGCCCAGCGCGCCCTCGCCGCCATTCCGGGTGGTCACCTCTACGCGCGCGTCGACCTCGTGCGCGACGACGCGGATGCCCGGTCGTCATCGAGGTCGAGCTGATCGAGCCGTCGCTGTTCCTCGCGATGCATCCGCCGGCGGCGACGCGCTTCGCCGAAGCGCTCGCCAAGCGACTCGGCCGCTGACGCCGTCGTCCCCTCCGTGCCGGGCATGAGCCCCGTCGCTTGGCGTCCAAATACGAGGCCATGACCGCCGCCCTTCTCTCGGTACTGCTCGCAACGGGCGGTGGACCGGAAGTAACGCCCGATGAGAGCATTCGCACGATCGCGGAGCTCTCGCAGCGCACCGCGGGGATCAAATCGTACACGTTCGACCTGCACGTCGGCGTCGTCGTTCATATGTGGCCGGAGGTGCGCTTCCACCTCGACGGCGTCGGTGAGTATCGCCGGCCGTCGACCTACAAAGTGCACTTCACCAAGGTGCCGTGGTTCGGTAAAGGGTTCGAAAACGTCAGCATGGAGGCGCTCGACCCGGCGACCTGGCCCACGCAGTACAACATCACGGTCGCCCAGCGCACCGCCGACACCACGATCCTGTCGATGCACGACCGCCGCAAGAGCCCTCTCAAGGAATGCACGGCGACGATCGACGCGCAGGACGGCCTGCGGCAACTCGTGTGGCTCTACACGTACGGCGGCCGGATCCAGCTCGACATCAATCACGCGGATCAGTCCGGCTTCGCGCTGCCGTCGACCGAGGACGCGCAGATCACGATGCCGAGCTTCCGCGTCTCGGCCCACGCCGACTTTACGAACTATCGTGTCGAAGTCGACGAAGCTACGGCCGCCCCCTAGCCGGCCGACGGCCGTCGCAGGTCCAACGCGCGGTGCCGGGCTCCGCGCGTCGATTTTGTTAAACGCACTGTGGGGACCGCTCTCGTTTCAGGACGCAGCGATCATGGCGATCGCCATCCCTGCGGTCCTCTTGAAGCTTGCGCCGGCCAATCACGAATTGGTCCTGGCGTGGTTGAGCAGCGTGACGGCGTTCGCATCGATGCTCGTGCAGCCGCTGGGCGGCGCGCTCTCCGATCGCCTGCGGCGGGCGGGGACGAAGCGGCGCGGCATGATCCTGGTCGGTGCGGGGTTGGACGCGCTCTGCCTCTTCCTGCTCGGCCCGAGCCCAACGGTCATCATCCTCTCCGCGCTGCTCATCGGTGCGACGATCGGTTACAACGTCGCCGCCTCGGCGTATCAAGCGATGATCCCGGAGAGCGTTCCCCGTGAGGGTTGGGGCGCCGCCTCTGGGATTCGCGGCGCAGTCACCCTGGTCGGCACGGTTTTCGGACTTGCCGTCGCGGGGGCGACGAACTCGTCGGTGACCTTCGTCGTAACCGCGATCGTCGTCGCCGCCGGTGCCTGCACGCTGTTCTCCGTGCCCGAAGGTCGCTGGACCGAGCCGGAACACGCGCACGTCCGCGATTGGCACGACTTCGTCGTCGTGTTCATCAGCCGCTCGATCATCGTCTTCGGCCTGTCGTTGTTGATGGTGTACATCCTGTTCTTCTTCAGCGACGTCCTCAAGGTCACGAACCCGACCGCCGGCACGAGCCTCGCCGCCGGCGCGACGCTCGTCGGCGCGATCGTGTCGAGCATCTGGCTCGGCACGCTCTCCGATCGCGTCTCGCGCAAAGTGATCGTCGCCCTATCGGGGATCCCGATGTCAATCGCCGCAATCGGCTTCGCGATCTTTCCGGACGAGCGTTGGATCATGTTGTTCGCGATTCTCTTCGGGCTCGGCTACGGCGGCATCTTGTCGACCGGCTGGGCGCTCGCCATCGACGCGATGCCCAAACTGCGGGACATCGCGCGCGACCTCGGCATCTGGGGAATCGCCCAGAACCTGCCCCCGGTCATCGCGCCTGCCGTCGGGTACGTGATCTTGCACCGCTTCGGCAACGGCCTATTCGCCTACCAAGTGTTGTTCGCGACCGCCGGCTTGTGCTTTCTCGTAGGCTCGGCCATCGTGCTTGCCGTACGCGGCCAACCCGCGCCGAGCCTCCCATAAAGAAGGCGCTGTCGGCGCCCTGGACCGTCGCGCTGAACTGCGCGGCGATCCTGACGGTGTTGTTCTCCAATAGCGCGGCCCACCGCATTCGGAAGTGGGGCCGCCTGCCGCGCAGGCGCGGCGCCACGCTCGTCATCGCGAACCATCAGCACGAACTCGACGTGGAAGCGATCATGACGTGGCTTTCGTTCGAGGGACCTTGGCGCGACCCGGTGTTCTCGGCCGCCGGCCGGCGCATGTTCGAGCCGGGTTTCATGGTCAAGGACCTCCCGTGGGCCGCCCCCTTGCTGCGCCGCTTCGATCCGAGCGGACTCTTCGGCGCTCTCGGTCTCAACCCAATCGAAAATGAACTCGGCTCGCGTCCCCTTTCGAGCTTTGCGTGGAGCGTCCGCAAACGGCACGGTAACCTTCCGCTCGCCGAAGTCTTCGAACCTGCGGCGCTCGCGCGCGCCGGGCTGGAACACGAAACGCTCAAGGATTTGCTCTCAAAACGTCTGTACGCGGCCGGGAAGACCTACGCGTCGCTCACCGAGATCCGCCGACCGTACCGTGACGAGATTCGCGCCGAGACGCGCGCCGACATCGACGCCGACCTCGCGCGGCTCGAGCATCTGGTGCGCAACGGAGCGACCTTCTTCCTCACTCCCGAAGGCCGCTATTCGACCGACGGACGCCTCGACCGCTTTCGCGCCGCTTACGATCGTCTCTCGCCCCTTGCCGACGTCTATCTCGCGGCCTGCAGCTACGACGTCTTTCGCGGGCGCCGGTTTTCGATGCTGTTTCGCATCCTCGGTCCGATTCCGGCGAACGAGGGACGTGACCGCCTGGCCGCTGCTCGGCCGGTCACGACGAGCGCACTCATCGCCGAATACGTCGCGGAAAAGATCGGAGCGTTCGACGAACGCGACGCCGTCGCAGCGATCGAGGAACGTCTAACGACCTTGTCCCCAAGCTTGTTTGTCGATCCGGAGTTGCGCGCGAACCCGCGGCGCGTCGTCCACGAAGCCCTCGCGAAGATGACCCGCCTCGGTTTCCTGACGAAGTCCCGAGGCGGATATCGCCTCACGCAACAGCGCGCGCATCCGCAGTTCCATCGCGTGGCCGACATGCTCGCATATCAGAACGTCTTCTTGGCGGAGACCCTCGAAGCCGAAGAGCGCATCCGTAACTCGCCGCTACCGCCGCCCGACGGCGGCGTCGGGTAGACGCCGGGAACCGAGACCGAGAACGTCGGCCTGTTTCGGCAGCGCTGGGCGCTGCGAGACGTTCCCGGGTGGCCCGAGCGGCATGTCGTCGTAGTCGAAACCATAGACTTGCGCGACCAGTTCGTCGCCGGGACAGAACGTCGGCGAGCCGTTTGGACCGAGGGTACCCGCAATCGTGTAGTTGCCGGTGTGCTTCACGGCGAGCGTGGCGAATGAGACGCCGGCGACGCACGTCTGGGTCGGGCTCGGCGGCATCAACGAGTTGACGTCGAGGACGTTGACCAGCGCGCTGACGATGCCGGGCGTGATGATGACGAATAGGTTCGCCCCGGTTCCCTGCGCGGCGATCTGCGGCGGCGGGATCGGCGGCAACAGGATGCGTCCGTTCAGCGTCGCCGTGGCCGTCTTCGAACCGTTGACGCCGTTCTGCTGATAGCGGACCTGTAGCGCATACGTGCCGCTCGGCGCCGGCTGCAGCAGCGCGAGCATGTAGAACCCTTCGGACCAGCCGGACCAGACGTTGAGGAAGTCGCCGTTCGCGCTCGACAGCGTCGTGGGGAGCGGATAGGCCGGCGGCCCCCCGTAGATCGGTTGCGTTTGCGGAAACGCCTCGGCGAAGTATGGGTTGAGCTTGCCGACGCCGTCGAGGAACTGCGGCTGCTCGGGATATGGATTCTGGGCCGTCGTCGACGAGAGCGGCGGCCCGATGCCGAACCCGTCGGCAGCGTCGAGCATCGTCGTCAGCGCCGGCCCGATCGAAAAGACGTTCCGTGCCGACGTGACGCCGATCGGAATCTGCGGCTGCCCCGAACCGGGGTCGGCGGAGCCGGGCGTGCCGACGAATCCTGCGGGGCCAGTCAAAGTCGCCGTGTTTACGGGGATTGCGGTGAAGCCGTTGTTTCCGCGAAACGTCTCGAGGACGTTCAAGCCGACCGCGATCTGCGAGAAATTGATCGTACCTACCGACAGTTGGAGGACCGGGTTCGACGACGTGAAGTTGACCGGCGGCGTCGTGCTGGACTGCCCGGTCGTGCACCCGCAGAGGAGCCCGGCAGCGACGGCGCCGGCCACGAGCGAGCGAAGATTTAAGGCGCGCATCACAGCTTGAACACCGCGTAGAGCGTCCATTCTCCACTGGGGCCGCTAGGATACGTCACGAAGGGGTGCGGGCCGTACGAGCCGACGGCGCCGGGTAGGAAGGCGACCGGGTTCGTCCCCGAACCCGGGCCATACGCGCCGAACCCGTTGTTGATGTAGCCCGGGTTTACGTACGGCGCGTTCGCTAGGTTGTGGAAGATATTCATGCCCGCGATGCCGACCGTGATGCGCGGCGTGATGTCCTTCGAGATAGCGAGGTTCACGAAGAGCACCGGACTGGTCAGCGAGCCGTTCTCGCTCTGGTTGCAGCCGCCGCCGGTCGAGCCGACGATGTGCGGGTTCTGCGCGGTCCCCGCGTCCTGCGGGTCGGCGTAGAAGCAGTAAGCTCCGCCGAAGTTTCCATAGAGGTTAGTGTTCGGGATGAAGACCGGCTTGCCGTTGAGCAGCGCCGGACTGTCGTTCCAGATGCCGGTGGGGTAACCGCGGGCGTACTGCAGGATCGGGTTGACTCGCCAGCCCTTGCGGTTGTACTCGAAGCTGGCCGTCGCGTCCAGCGGCGACAAGTACGGGGGGTGGATCATCGCACCGGTAGCGAGCAGCGCCGGCGAGACCGCCGGCCGGAAGGCGTTCGACGACAGGTAGTTGACGAACTGATTGATGTAGGTCACGTTCACCTGACCGGAGAGCCCTTGCGCGACCTGGCGCGCCAGGGCAAACTCCAAGCCCGTCGTCTCGGCGCGGCCATCGTTAGTGACGCTGGTAGTGCCCGGGATGACGGCGCCGGTCGGCGAGATCGAAACTTGTTGGCTATTGACGATCACGTCGTAGTCGCGGCGGTTGTAGGCCGTCAGCTTGAGCGAGACGTTGTGCGGAAACTGATGCTCGTACGACAGATCGTAGCTGTCGGATTGCTGCGCTTGTGGGAACGAGTAGGGATCGATCCCGTAGCCCTTCCACCACGCATTGTACAGCTCGTTGTAGTAGTTGCCGCAAGGAGCGCTGAAGTTTGCGGCCGTCCCGCCGCAAATCGGCAACGTCGCCGGATCGTTTTCGAACCGCGCCGGCGGCTTGTAGATCGCCTCGATCTGGAACAGCGGCGCAAAGATCGTCGCGTGACCGTAGCCACCGCGTAAGACGGTGTCCCGGTTCTTTCCGAGCTGCACGGCACCGAACAGCGCGTGGTTCCAGACCGTTCGCCTCGTAGGTTCCGGCCGCCGTCGGCACTTTCTCGAGGTCGTATCGGAGGCCGGGGACGATCGTTATGCGGTCGGTCGGAAGCCAGTTATCGCTGATGTACGCCGACGTCCGATAGAGAGGATCGCTGACCGTCTCCACCAGCGCGGGATAGCGCTCGCCATAAAAAACGCCCGGCGCACCGCTGGGCGAAAATGGGTTCACGGGCAGGAAGTCCGAGATCGTCGGTCCCGCGAAGAAGAGCGACGGCGACGGCAACGTCCCACTGAGGTTAGCGTTCGAGAAGCGATAATCGAAGCCAACGGAGAGTTCGTGCTGCCTGCCGAGTGCCTCTTGCAGATCCGCCGCGAGCCCGGTGTTCTGCGTCGCGCGCGTCACGTAGTATTCGCTGAACGCGATCGCCGGCAACCCATAGGAAAAGACGGCGTCGTTCGGGTCGGGCGCGGCATCGACGACCGCGTTCTGCGTGCGGTACAGGCGCGCGTTCACGTAGCCGCGGCTGCCCAGCGAGCGCGAATACGCGATCTTGGAGAGCACGTAGTTCGTCAGTTCCTGATCCGGTGCGCCGATCGCCTGATTCGCCGCCGTTTGGCCGGGATAGAACGGGAACAGCCCCTGCGCCTGCGCCGGCGTCAGCGGCTGCGTGCCGCCGACGAAGAACGGAGCCTCCTGATAGATCGAGATGTAGGCTGGATTGGCGGATGCGTACGGGTACGTGTGCGGATCGATGCCGTAGCTGCCGTAGAGATGGTTCGCGCCCCACTCGTTCCACACTTGGATTGTGTTGGCATGATCGGCGCCGAAGCGGAACAATAGGTTCGCGACGGTGTCGTTGGTGACGCCGAAGCTGACCTGACCGAGAGTATCGGGGTTCGAGGCCGACCACTGACCCCAGGTGTTGCCGAACGGCGGCGTGCAGCAGCCACCGTAGTTACGGTCGTACCGGCCGCTCACGAAGAACGCATAGTCGCCCCGCGGCGACGCGGTCCCGAGCTCGAACGAGGCGTTGTGCTCGTAGGCGTAGCCGCCAACGTCGAATTGCGCGTATCCGCTCGCCGGATACGTCCCGGTCTTGGTGACGACGTTCACATAACCCGAACCCGAACCGCCCTTGCTCGCGTCGCCCGGGCCGGCGGTGACGTTGACGCTGCGCGAGCCGTTGAAGACCAGGTTGTTGATGAACTCGTTCGTAAGGGGCTCGGTCGCGTCGATGCCGTCGACCTGATAGCCCTGATCGTTCTGCAGCCCGCCGCGGATCAGCGGATACGAACCGTACAGCCCGCTCGTTCCGCCGCCGACGCCGCTGACGCCCGGCAGTGAGTTCAGCAGCATCGCCTCGTTCGGGCTCGAGGGAAGGCCCGTCAACTGCGTCTGCTCGCGCGGGCTGACCGCGTAGACGTCCGACGCCTGATGGCGTTGCACGAGCGACGCCGTCGACTGCGCTGTCACGCGGCCGATCTCGCGCAACGCCTTGTGCAGACCCAGATTGACGACGAGCCGCGAGTCTTGGTCGACCGTGACGTCGCTCTCCGTGTAATCCTGATAGCCCTCGCCGGAGACGGCGAGCAGGTACGTGTCCGGGCGGATGCCCTCGATCGCGTAGAAGCCGTGCGCATCCGTCGTCGCCGAATAGCGGCCGGACGGCGAGGCGAGCGTGACGGAGATGCCCGCCACCGGCGCCTTGGAATCCGCGTCGGTGACGGTCCCGCGCAACGAGCCGACGGTCTCGCCCAGCGCCAAGGTGGAGCCGAACGCCAAGCCCATCCCGAGGGCCGCGAAGGCGGCGAAGAAACGCACGAACCACTGCCCGAACCAAGAATGCATTGAAGACCCTCCGCCGCCTACGTTCACCTGACCGTCCCGCCGCCCTGTCGCCTGAGCGGGCGACGAGACAGTCCGTGCCGTCATAAAGGTCGCTCGAACGACCAGCGCCGCACGGCGCCGGCGACGACCGTCCGCTCGAGCGCGTGCAGTCGCGTCGCGTAGGCGCCGCGCCGTTCGTTGGCGCCGCGCAACAGCGGCGCGCGCGCGACCACCTCGCCGCGGTCGACGCTGACGCCGACGCGGTGCACCGTCGCGCCGCCCCACAGGATGCCCGCCGCGAAGGCGTCGTCGACGGCGCGCGGACCACGCAGCGCAGGGATCGTCGTGCCGTCCGGCATCGCGACGCTATCGCGCTTCGGGTCGAGCGGGAGGAAGGCGGGATGCAGGTTGAGCGAGGCGGGGAACCGCTCGACGAACGCCGCGGGCAAGATGTGCATCCACCCGAGCAGGAGCACGAGTTCGGGCTCGGTTTCGGCCACGGCGGCCGCGAGGCGCTCGTCGTACGCGGCCCGATCCGTCGCCGCGCGATCCCACGCGACGACGCGCGTCGCGACGCCCAGGCGCTGCGCGCGCCCCAGCGCGGCCGCCGACGGACGATTGCAGACGAGCGCTTCGATCTCGAGCGGAAGTTCGCCGGCCCGCGCCCGCTCGACGACCGCTTCGAAGTTCGAGCCGTCGCCGGATGCGAGGACGGTCGCCCGGCGGTGCCCTGCGAGCGCGGCGAGATCGACGCGCTCCACGACCCGCGCACCGGCCTCGCGTTCGTAATAGGCGACGAGCCGCTCGCCGCCGACGGCGGGGATCAGCGCATCGCGATAGCCGCGCTCGCGCAGCGAACCCAGAGCCGCGCGCAACAGCAACGTGCCGAGCCCGCGCCCGCGCGCAGCCGGCGCGAGTCCGAACGGGCCGAAGATCCCGACCTCGCGACGGTCGCGCCACGCGTCGAGCCACGCGAAGCGCAACCCGCGCGGATCGAACGTGGCGAACCCGAGCGGACCCGCGCGACCGTGCGCGAGCCACATCCCGCCGGCGAACGCCTCGCTCGACCACGATCCTCCGAACTCCGCGTCGATCCACGCCAGCACCGCGTCCGGCGCGGCCACAAACCGCTCGACGCGGATCCCCTCACGGTCCCAGCGCTCGATCGCGTGATGGACGGGACGCGGTGCGAAGCGTTCGTCGTCGAGCCGGACCAGCAGGTTGACGATGTCGCGCGTCGAGGTCGCGCTCAACGCGCCTCGCGAGCCGGATGGATGACGACCGCAGGATCGTCCGGCTTGCGGGCCTCGATCCAACCGACGACCCTCGCGCCGGGCGCGGCGGCGAGCGCCGCCTCGGCGTCGCTCGTCGGCACGATCAGCGTGTATCCGATCCCCATGTTCAGCGTGCGGTAGCGTTCCTCGAACGAGAGCGCCGCGCGCTCGACGAGTTCGGCCTCGATCGCGGGGACGCTCCAACGCGACTGCTCGAAGATCGCCTTGCACGTTACCGGCAGCGTGCGCGGGACGTTCTCGCGCAACCCGCCGCCGGTGATGTGCGCCATGGCCTTGACGTCGGCGACGGCCTCGATCGCGCGCACCTCGGCATAGTACGAGGGGTGCTCGGCCAAGAGCGCGTCGCCCCACTCCTCCGGCGCGAACTCCGCGCGCGCCAGGCTGTAGCCGTTCGTGTGGAGCCCGACCGCCGGCAACCCGACGATCGCGTCGCCCGGCTCGACGCGCTCGCTCTGCGGGACTGCGGCGACGTCGACGATGCCGACGATCGTTCCGGCGAGATCGAAATCGTCGCCGGAATAGAGGCCCGGCATCTCCGCGGTCTCGCCGCCGAGGAGCGCCATGTCGTGCGCGCGGCAGGCGGCCTGGACGCCGGCGACGACCCTGCCGGCAACGTCGGGGTCGAGCCGTCCGAAGGCGAGGTAGTCGAGGAAGAACAGAGGCTGCGCGTTGACGACCAGGATGTCGTTGACGCAGTGGTTGACGAGGTCGCGCCCGATTCCGTCGTAGCGGCCGAGGCGCGCAGCGATCAGGATCTTCGTTCCGACCCCGTCCGTCGAGGCGACGAGCGCGCGGCCGGGATCGCCCGGCAGCGAGAACAGGCCGCCGAACCCGCCGATCGCGTCGAGCTGGCCGGGGTGCCGCCAGCCGGCCGTCGCGGCGCGGTAGCGGTCGACTGCCGCGTTCCCAGCCGAAATGTCAACACCCGCCCGCGCATAGGCGTCAGGCGACGAGCGCTCGCGGCCTCGCAGGGTCGCTTCTGCGTCCCGCAAAAGGTCGTGTGCTTCGTCTTCCACGCACCGCGGCTTCGGCCCAACGAAAGGTTCACCATGCAAATCCGAATCTCGACCGACGCCCCGGGCGCTCTCGCCGCTGAGGCTCTCGCGGTACCGCTGTTCGCCGACAAGCAGCACGACGGCGCGGTCGAGCGCTGGGACCGCGAACTGGGTGGCCAGATCGCCGACGCGATCGCGGCCGACGAGATCGGCGGAAAGCGCGGCGAGATCGCGCTGTTCCGGCGCAAGGACGCTAAGCGTCGCGCGCGTCCTCGCGGTCGGGTTTGGGTGAGCGCAAGGATTTCAAGCTCTCCGAGCTCGCGCGCTATGCCGGCACCGCGGTGCGCTATCTCGGCAAGCGCGGTGTCGAAGAAGATCGCGTTCGCGCTGCCCGCCGAAGCGGCGCAGAACCCGCGCGACGCCGCCGCGTTCGTCGTCGAAGGCGCGCTGGCCGCCACGCTGGACACGACCACCTATCGCAGCGAGCAAGAGAAGGTCATCACGCTCGAGGAAGTCGTCGTCCTCGACGACGGCGGGAAGCTCGACCGCGCGGCCCTCGAGGAGGGCGCCGAGCGCGGACGCATCCTCGGCGAGGCCGTCAACTTCGCACGCACGCTCGCGCTGACGCCCGCGAACGACATGACGCCGCGCCACCTCGCCGCCAAGGCCAAGGAGGTCGCCGACCGCTACGGGCTCGGCTTCGAGGCGCTCGACGAAGAGCAGATGGAGCAGCGCGGGATGGGCGCGATCCTCGGCGTCTCGCGCGGCAGCGCCGAGCCCGCGCGCATGATCGTCCTGCGCTACGACGGCGATCCCGGCAGCGCGAGCGGATCGCGTTCGTCGGCAAAGGCCTGACGTTCGACTCCGGCGGCATCTCGATCAAGCCGGCCGAGAACATGCACGAGATGAAGTACGACATGTCGGGCGGCGCCGGCGTGATCGCCGCGATGCTCGCGATCGGCCAGTTGAAGCCGCGGCTCAACGTGATCGGCGTCGTCCCCGCGAGCGAGAACCTGCCGGGCGGACGCGCCGTCAAGCCCGGCGACGTCCTGCGCGCGATGAACGGCAAGACGATCGAGGTCATCAACACCGACGCCGAGGGCCGCTTGATCCTCGCGGACGGCCTGTGCTACGCGCGCGAGCTGGGCGCGACGCGGATCGTCGACTGCGCGACGCTGACCGGCGCTTGCGTCGTCGCGCTCGGCCACGCCGCGAGCGGCACGATGTCGAACGACGACGCCTTCGTCCGCCGCTTCCTCGAACTCGCGAACCGCACCGGCGAGCGCTATTGGCAGCTGCCGCTCTACGAGGACTTCTCGGTCGCCGATCAAGAGCGAGATCGCCGACTTGCGCAACTCGGCCGGCCGCGCGGCCGGCAGCGAGACGGCCGGCGCGTTCCTCCAGAACTTCGTCGCCGACGTGCCGTGGATCCATCTCGACATCGCAGGGACCGCCTACGTCGACGACCCGGGCCCGCACATGGCAAAGGGCCCGACGGGGACGCCGGTGCGCGCGCTCGTCACGCTCGCCGAAGATCTCGCCGGCGAACGCGCGCAAACCGACGGTGGAGCCAAGGCGAAGGAACCGGTCGGCGCCCACGCCTAGCGGGTGACCCGGCGCCGGCGTCAGGCGGGCTCTTTGACCAGCCTGACGGTCGTCCCGTTGCGGCGCGCCGTCTCGGGGTACTCGCCGGTCAGGCAGCCGAGACACAGGTCACGGCGGTCGCGCCCGACGGAGGCGACGAGACCCTCGACGCTCAGGTAGCCGAGCGAGTCCGCGCCGATCCGCTGGCGGATCTCGTCGACGCTGAAGTTCGCCGCGATCAGCTCGTCGCGCGTCGCCATGTCGACGCCGAGGTAACACGGGTTGACGATCGGAGGCGAGGTGATGCGGACGTGGACCTCGCGCGCCCCCGCCTGGCGCAGCAGGCCGACGATGCGCGGCGTCGTCGTCCCGCGCACGATCGAGTCGTCGACGACGACGACGCGCCGGTCCTTGAGGTTCTCGACGATCGGGTTGAACTTGAGGTGCACGCCGACGTCGCGCATCTTCTGATCGGGGCTGATGAACGTCCGCCCGATGTACCGGTTCTTGATGAGCCCCTCGACGAACGGCGTCCCGCTCTCGTCGGAGAAGCCGTAGCCGCCGGGGATCGCAGAGTCGGGGACGGCCATGACAACGTCGGCCACGGCGGGGTGTTCGCGCGCGAGCTGGCGACCCATCGCGTAGCGCGCCGTGTAGATCGACGAGCCGTTCATCAGCGAGTCGGGCCGCGAGAAATAGATGTACTCGAACAGGCACAGCGCCGGCTGGCGGACGACGACCGCCGGCTCGACGTGCAGACCGTCGCCGTCGATCCACACGATCTCGCCCGGTTCGATCTCCCGCACGTAATCGCGCGCCGACCGTCGCGAGCGCGCACGACTCCGACGCGATCACGTAGCCGCCGCCGTCGGCCAACTTGCCGAAACACAGCGGCCGCACGCCCCAGGGGTCGCGGAAACCGAACACGGCCGTGGTCGTGCACATGACAACCGAGTACGCACCCTCGGCCTTAGCCATCACGTGCTGGATGCGGCTGACGAGCGACGAGCCCGGCGCCTCGACGATCAGCTTCGCGAGGATCTCCGAATCGGACGTCGCCTGGAGCGCCGTCGCCGGCGAGAGGCTCTGCCGCAGCGCATCCGTGTTCGTAAGGTTCCCGTTGTGCGCCAGCGCGATCTCGCCGAGCTCGGAGTCCTCGAGGAGCGGCTGCGCGTTGACCACGACCGACGAGCCGGTCGTCGAGTAGCGGGTGTGACCGACCGCGATGTAGCCGGTCAGTTCGCCGAGGATGTCCTCGTCGAAGATGCTCGAGATGAGCCCCATCTCGCGGTGGCGCGCGATCGAGTGCCCGTCCGACACGGCGATTCCGGCCGATTCCTGGCCGCGGTGCTGCAGCGCGTACAGCGCGAAATAGGCCATCCGCGCGACGTCGTGATTGGGTGCGTAGATGCCTGTGACGCCGCAGGCCTCGTGGAGCGTGTCACCGCCGGGGAAGAGGGGAGCCTCGGCATCGTAGGCTCTGGCCATGTCAGTGCCTTCTCGGCACGGCGCGGCTCATCCCGGCCCGCGCCGGAAAGAGAATCTCGAGTCAGTCGCGACGGCGCCCACCGAAGAGCGAGAGCAGCGCGAGGAAGATGTTGATCGCGTCGAGGTAGATGGAGGTCGCCAATTCGATCGCCGTCGCGCCGCCGCCGCCCGCGCGGATCCGCGAGAAGTCGATCAGTACGAGCAGCGTGAACACGCCGAGCGTCAGCCACGAGTAGGTCTCGGGGTGGATGAAGCGCACGAAGAGGGAGATGATGCCGATCAGGATCAGGGCGATCAGCGCGATGAACGCGATCCCCGAGAAGCGGCGAAAGTCGATGCCGGTCGCATAGACGACGCCGGCCAGCACCAGCATGCCGACGCCGGTCGTCGCGGCCGCGTTGACGACCACCTCGGAGCCGGAGGTCTGGACGTAGCGCGCGATCACCGGCGCGATGCCGATGCCCTCGAGGAACGTGAAGGCATAGAACATCACGATCGAGAGCGCGGGATTGTTGCGCGTCGCGGAGATCGCAAACAGAAAACCGAGACCGACGAGCATCGCGACCAGCGATATCCCGTAGCCGACGACGCCTTGAAAGAGATACGCCGACGCGGCGGTGATGAGGAAGCCGGCGCCGGTGATGCCGAGCACCTGACCGAGCAACGACTGCGTCGACATGACGGCGGCTTGCGAACCCTGCATGCGATACATGGACGACCCTCACGACCCGATGTTCGGCCGGGGAGTTTCGACGGCCGCGCCGCCGCCCATGCAGGCGGCCGCCGCGTCGCTTATGTCGGTACGGCCATGCCGCTCACCGGCGAAAGGGGCAGATCGAGCGCGAACGTCGTCGCGCCAGGCTCGGCGCTTTCGAGGACGACGCGCCCGCCGGCGCGCTCCGCAGCCCGTGCGGTGATGGCGAGGCCGAGCCCGGAGCCGGCAACGTCGCCCCGGCGCTGCCCCCGATAGAAGCGCTCGAAGATGTGCGCGCGATCCTCGGGATCGATGCCCGGACCGGCGTCGCGGACGCGCGCGATCGCGCGGCCTCCCTCTTCGCGGACCTCGACGACGATGCGATGATCTCGCGCGTACTTCAGCGCGTTGTCGACGAGGTTGCCGATCGCCTCGTGGACCTCGGCCTCGTCCGCGAAGACCCAAACCGGGTGCGGCGCGACGATGTTCACGTCGCCGGTGCGGACCGTCGTCGCGACGCCGATCGCGGCGCGCGCGACCGCCGCCAGGTCGACGCGCGACGCGCGCGGCGGCTCCGGCCGCTCGAGGCGCGCGAGCGCGATCAGCCGTTCGGTCAGTTCGTGCATGCGGTCCATCTCGCCGGCAAGCGTCTTGAACGCGCGCTCGCGCAGCACCGGGTCGTCGACGCCGCCCTTGCGGAGGATCTCGATGTACGCGCGCAGGACCGCGAGCGGCGTGCGCAGTTCGTGACCGGCGTCCGCGACGAAGCGGCGCATGAACTCCTCGACGTGGTGGCGCTCATCGAACGCGGACGCGACCTGCGCGGCGGCAGCATTATATGCATCGGTCAACTCGCCGAGTTCCGAGCGATCGGTCGTCGCGACGGGGCGCGGCTCGAAGTCGCCGGCGGCAAATCGTTGCAGCGCGTCCGTGACCTCGGTTAGCGGGGCGATCGCCTGCGCCGCGATCCAGCGCGCGATCGCCCACGCCGCGACGACCGCGACGAGGAGCGCGAGCGCGAGCGCCTCGAGATAGATGGTCGCCGTCGCCGCGACCCCGCGCAGGTCGGGCACGATCACGATCCCGCCGTCGCTCGTCGGGATCGCCTCCGGGTGCACGCCGAAGAGCCAGCCGAAGGCGAGCAGGCCGAAGCCGCGACCCTGGCGGTGCATCTCGCGCAGCTCGGGCCCGCCGTCCGGCGGCGGCCCGGGCGCCCCGAACCCGGCCGCCCCGGGCGGACCCGGCGAGATCTCGGCGATCCCGCGCGGCCCGCGTCCGTGCTCGACCACGTGCACGATGACGCCGGGTCGGGAAGCGCCGGCGATGATCTTGTGCGCGGAGCAGCCTGATCGGTACGCCCGGATTGGCCGCGACGAGCGCGCGCGCTTGCGCCACGGAGATGCGTTGCGCGTCCAACACCGGACGCAAGAGGAAATCGAACGCGACGTACGCGATCGCTAGCCCCACGAGCGCGAGCATCGTCGCGAACAGCAGCGTGTACGAGAGCGTCAGGCGTGCGCGCAGCGTGCGCATCAGCGATCCCGGAGCGCGTACCCCACGCCGCGGACCGTGTGGATCAGCGGCGGCTCGGTGCGCCGGTCGACCTTAGCGCGCAGGTACGAGATGTACGTTTCGACGGTGTTGGCGAGGACCTCACGGTCCGCGCCCCACACGAGATCCAGCAGTTCGTCGCGCGTGAAGACGCGGTTCGGACGGCGCGCGAGCGTCGTGAGCAGGTCGAACTCGCGGGGCGAGAGCGCGATCTCGCGCGCCCCGCGCTTGACCGTGCGCGTGTCGAGATCGACCAACAGGTCGGCCGCGCGTACGTGATTGGGCTTCTCGAGCTTCGGCCTGCGCAGCGCGCTGTGCAGGCGAGCGGCGAGCTCGCCGAGATCGAACGGCTTCGGCAGATAGTCGTCGGCTCCCGAGCGCAGGCCGTCGATCCGGTCGCGCACCTCGCCGCGCGCGGTCAGCATCAGGACGGGAACCTCGGTGATGCGGCGCAGCATCGGCAACAGAGCGAGTCCGTCGACCTTCGGCATCATGATGTCGAGCACGATGCCGTTGGGGTTCCAGCCCTTCACGAGTTCGAGGCCGCTGAGCCCGTCAGGCGCAGAGCGGACGTCGAACCCTTCGCGAGCGAGACCGACCTCGAGCACCTCACGGATGCTCTGCTCGTCGTCGATAACGGCAATGCGCGGCTTCTGGTTCTCGACCACTAGTCACTATGCTGCCTCGCCATCCTGGGAACCGCCTGGAGGACAGCGTCCGGCGGCCGCGTGCCGCCGGTACCACCGGCTGCCCGGTCATGCGAGAGCCCGCCCCTGGGCTCCTCAGGGTTCCATAAGCATCGCCCGGTAGGCTTAACGCGGGCTCATGTCGTTCTACTTGTCGTTGGATTTCGTCAAGGTCGGACTGGCGAGCGCTCGCGACGACGGTGCCGCCGAACCCATCGTGGCTTCGCGGCGGCGCGGCAACGTCGCCTACGTCGCGACGGTATTTACTGCCGGCGGCGCCCCGTCTGCGTCGTTCGTCGCGGCTCTCAATCGCATGCTCGACGGCGTTGGACGACGCGGGTTTGCGACGACGCTTGCGCTCCTGCGCCAAACCATCGCGGCATCCGCCACGGAACCGCTGTCGTTCTGCCTCATTCGCATCGACGACAGGGCGCGCATGGTGCGCTTTGCGGCACGCGAAGTCGCCGTTTGGGTACGCAGCGGCTCGGTGTTGTCGCCGCTCGCGGCCGGGGAAGCGCCATACCGTGCCCGACGACGCATTCCTGATCGTCGATCCTTCGGCCGACGCGCTGCTGCGTGGATCGTCCGCCGGGCGTCCCGTGATCGGGCGCTCGAATCGCGCCCCGACGATCGCGCGCGACCTGCTCGACGCGCTGCAGGCCACGGCGCCCCCGGGTACGACCGGTCTCGAATCGGTCGTCGCCTTACGTGTCGTCGCGCGCGACGGCGTCGTCACACGCAAGCGCATCGTGACCGCGGTCGCGATATCGGCAGCGATCCACTTTCTGATCACCGGCGGCTTCGGGCTGTTTCATCCGCCCGGGCTCACCGCCCGCGAACGCGAACGCCGCGAGCCGGCAACGATCGTCACGATCTCATCCGCAACCCGCAAGGTGCCGCGGGCCGTTGTGCGCCCGCCGGCGCCGGAACGCATCGCTTCGAAGAGCAGCCCTCGGCAACCGGCGGCGCAGCCCGCGCAACCGGTCGCGCCGCAACGGCAGGCGAGCGCGCAGCCGCCCGCCGCATCGCTCGTCATCCCCCCGCCGATGCGCGACGTTCCGCGGCGGAACGTCGCGTTCGCTCCGGTCGGACCAAAAGAGACGCATTCGACGCACGCGTCGCGACAAGCGGTGACGCGCTACAGCCCCGCTCAACTCGCTGCGCTCCAGAGCCGGCTGGCGGCAGCGACGGAGGCGATCAACCACACGGATCCGCTCGCCGTTCCATCCTCCGAACCCGGCGCACCGAAGCGCTACGCGCTCGACATGGCGGGCGACCCCGGACACCTGACGCACGGACAGGGCATCCTCAGGCCGATACGCACGTGGCAGCACGATGGCTATACGTACTACTACGTGAGTTATGAGATCGTTTATTCGGACGGAACGTCGGATTCGGGTGACGTGCCCTGGCCGATCCGCTATCTGCCGGCCGACGATCCCTTCACGAAACCACCGCACAGCATACCGCTGCCGCCACCACTCCCCGACTTCGTTCTGCCGGCCGGCACCCATTTGGGCCGCGCGCTGCGCCCCTACTTCCCAAATGCGACGCCCGCGAACTGACTCGGCCCCTCAGAGGCCGAATGACGCCGGTCTGGCTGCCCTCAACGGAGCGCCTTCGAGTAGTCGCGCGGATAGATGATTCGGATGTTGAACCGCACGGTATTCTTCGGAGCATTCGGCGCGTTCGCATGCACGACCGTCGCCTCGTCGGAGAGAACGAAATTGAAGGTCTGCTTGCCGATACGCGCGAGCTTGCCGATTCCCAGACTGAGGGGCATGATCGAGGCTCCGCGCTGCATGTCGAACGTCCACGTAGAATCGGCGGAGCGCACCGACCAGCCGCTGCGCAGTTGAGCGACCAGGACGGGTTGCACCGCGGCTAAGCTCTGGGCGCGGCGCCACGACGGGCCGGCGACGGAAAAGAACGTTTGTATCAGCGCTCCGCCGATGACGCGCGCTTTGCGATTCAGTTTCGCGTACCCGACGGAGGGCCCCACACTCCATTTGCCCGAGCCCAGGGTCACGCTCGATGCGGTCGGAACGGAGAGGTCGAACCCTATGCCGAGGCGCCCTTGTGAAACGTGTTGAGCGAAGAGATAGAACAGTTGCGCATCCCCGAACCCACTGTCGACGCCGTTGATCGTTCGGATCGGCGGAAGCGTCGCGCGCAGCAGCGATGTGCCGATCCGCAGAATCTCCTCGCGTGGAATGATCTGCAGCAGCCGTAGGTTACCGGGCCCGTACGTCGACCCTGTGTAGGCGCCGACGAACGTCCACGCCTCGGTCGGCGACGTGGGATCCACGTCGGCGCTCTCCTGTTCGACCGCGCTCGGCGTCCCCAGCGGCGCAGGGGTCGCGACGTTGGCCGCCCGCGCGCCGCATGAAAACAGCGACGGCACCGTGAGTAGCGGTCCGAGCACGATGGCGAAAGCGGCGACGAGCCGTCTCACCGTGATCCGCTTCTACCGCGGGGCAGGCGGTTCATCGTGAACCGCCCGCCCGAACGAACGCGTGCCTCTTACTGGCCGCTGTGAGAGGCCACCGCCTTCGCGACCTGTTCCTTGACCGCTTCCATGTTGAAGGACGCGCCCTTCTGCATCGGCGGGAAGTCGATGAACGTCTGCGCCGCTTTCCCGACGACTTCTTGCACCAGGACGAACCGCCAGAACTGGTCGACGAACCAGTTGTAGAATGCCAACGAGCCGGCCAAGCCGGTGCGCTCGAACGGATCGAGCCGCAGGTTGACGATGATCGGCCAATCGACCTTGACGGTTCCGCCGAGCCAGCCACTCGGCTGGTCGATAAACCGGTACTTGTAGTCGTTGACGCGGACGGCGCCCAGCGTCCCTTCGGCGAAGTAGAAGATCTCGCGCCGGTTTGACGGGCCCTTGCCGGTGATCAGAGCGGTCTGATCGTAGCCGTCGAGATGCACCTTGTACGTCGTGCCGCCGAGCTTCTTCCCTTTTTGAAGGTCGTCGACGATCGTCGTGTTTCCGGCGGCGGCCAGCAGCGTCGGGAACCAATCCAGTCCCGAGACGATCCCGTTCTCGACCTTTCCGGCCGGAATCTTTCCCGGCCACCACGCGATGCACGGCGAGCGGAAGCCGCCCTCGAGAACGGTGCCCTTACCGCCGGCGAACGGCGTCTGTCCGCCGTCCGGCCAGGTGAAGTTTTCCGTTCCGTTGTCGGTCGTGAACACGACGATCGTGTTGCCGTCGAGCCCGTCGTCCTTGAGTTTCTGCATCACGCTGCCGACGATGTCGTCGAGTTGCGCCATGCCGGCTTCGTGAATCGACCACCCGTTCTCTGGGGTGCGCATCTTCTGGTACTTGTCGGACAGGTGCGTCTTGACGTGCATCCGCGTCGGATTGAGCCAGCAGAAGAACGGTTTGCCGGCCGCTTTCGCGCCGTCGATGAACTTGACCGCCGCCGCGAGGATCTCGTCGTCGACGGTCTCCATCCGCGGCGGATAGAGCGTGCCGGCATCCTCGATGCGCTGCTTCCCGACTTTGCCCCATCTCGGATCGACCGTCGCGTCGTCCTTGTCGGTGGCCCAGCTGTGAATCATGTTGCGGGGACCGACCTTGTCCTTGAGCGCCGGCGGATAGTTCGGATGCGACGGGTCCTCCATCGCGTCCAGATGATAGAGATAGCCGAAAAACTCGTCGAACCCGTGAACGGTCGGAAGATATTCGTTGAGGTCGCCGAGGTGGTTCTTCCCGAATTGACCGGTCGCGTATCCCTCGGCTTTGAGCGCGGTCGCGATCGTCGGCGCTTCCGCCGGCATTCCGACCTTGGCGCCGGCTTGTCCGACGGTCGTCAGTCCGGTCCGGATCGGAAGTTGTCCGGTAATGAAGTTTGCGCGTCCCGCCGTGCAACTCGCTTCGGCATAATAGTCCGTAAAGCGGATGCCCTCCGCAGCGAGCCGGTCCAGGTTAGGGGTCCGGCCCGCCATCATTCCCTGGTGGTATGCTCCGATGTTGAACCAGCCGATGTCGTCGGCCATGATGAACACGATATTTGGTTTTCCTGAGCCGCTCGCCAATCCAATCTCCCTTGTGAAGCGGGTGACGGCGCTGCGGGCTACGCGAGGGTAGCCGTGCGGGCCGGCCGAACGTCCGCCAAAGCACAAAAACCGCCCGTCGCGGTGCACCTCAGCCTAGCACAGGGAACGGGTCGCGAGGAAGGGTCTTCGCGGGACTCTTCTGTCTCGCGCGGCCGGTAACAGGGCCGGCGCGCGCCGCACCTAACACGCCGCCCATGCTCGCGCCTTCAATCGGATGGATCCTCGTCGTTTCGGGTGGAATCACGGGAGCCGGAGGACTCTTCGCAGCGGCGGCGCCACGTGCGCTGCTGCGGACCGTGTTTGACGTAACGGACGCCGGCGCAGCGCTCAGGTTCTTCACGCGGCACTGGGGCGTCCTCATCTTCGCCGTCGGCGCCTTGCTGGTGTGGGCCGCCGAGGATCCCTCGTTGCGCGTGGCGGTCCTGCTCGCCGCGGCGGTCGAGAAGTTCGCGGTCGTCGAGATGATCTTTTTCGGTCCGCTGCGGCGCACGCGGTTGATGACGGTCGCCGCCGTCGCGGACGGCACCTTCGCAATCCTGTACCTCGCCTACTTAGCGCACCTGTAGCCGCGGCCAGACTGAAGTGTGACCTAGGGCACACCGGTACGCCGCTCGCTGGGGGCTCCCCAGCTCCGATCGGGGGCAGCCGACGGCGCCGCGCCGGCGCCCGGACGGCACCGCCGCCAGGCCGAAGACGGCCCCGTGAGCGAACGTCATCACCATGCAGGCCACGAAGCCGACGAAGAGCCGCCGGCGCGTCGGCACCGCCGTGAAACCCGGCTCGCGCTGAGCCGGTTAGTTGCACAGCCCGCGTTCGGCAGGCCGCACCTCGTCTCACCACGCGTCGGCTGTGCCGCCCCGGCACGCATCGCACTCCACACCGCCAAAGGAAAAACGAAGCGTGAATTCACCAGCGTCTATGCTTAGAAGCGCCGGCCGCTACCGGTCGTGGCTCCCCGCGATCCTGTTCTGCACGCTCGCCATTGGATGCGGCGCGGCGGCCAGCGCCGACGACGTTCGCTCGCAGCCGGCCCCGACTGAGGCCGCGACGCCTTCCGAGATGCCGTCGCCGGCCCAGACGGCGATGCCCTCCGGCGCGATGTCGCCGGCGACGCCGAAACCCGGAGCCGCCCTCTTCGACGGCAACTGGCACACGACGCTCGTGCCCTACATCTGGGCCCCGAACATCAACGGCACGTTGAAATTCGCGCTGCCCAACTCGGCCACGACCGTCGCGAAGTACATCGACATCAAGGCCGGCCCCAACGACTACCTCTCGTCGCTCAACTTCGCGATCATGCTGACCGCCGAGGTTCGCAAGGGCAACTGGTCACTGCTCGGCGACTACATCAACGTGAATCTGTCGACGACGACGGGATCGGTCGCCGACATCTCCGGACCGCACGGGAACCTGCAGATCCCGACGACCCTCAACACGGCGAGCCGCCTGACGGGCACGCTCTGGCTCGTCGCGCCGAACTACACCCTGGCGCACGGCTCCGCCGGATCGGTCGACGTCCTTGCCGGCGTCCGCGCCCTCGACTCGACGGTCTCGGCGACGTGGGACTTCACGGCCGGCAAGAACGCCTTCATTTCGCGCAACGGAAGCGTTTCACAGGGCGTGAGTCTGACGGACTTTGTCGGCGGCCTGCGGGGTACCGTCTATCTCGGCACGGCGCGTTGGTATATCCCCTACTACGTCGACTTCGGCTGGGGCAACGACAACACCACCTGGCGCGGCCAGATCGCCATCGCCATGGCGGCCAAGCACGGTCAAGCCATCTTCCTCGGCTACCGCACGATCCAATACAACATGACGAACAACAACGTGCTACAGTCGGTCCGCTTCTCCGGCCCCGGGATCGGGTACGGCTTCCAGATTTAGTGTCCCATAACCAAGCGGCATAAACGGGCGACCGTTGTTCAAAGATCGCCCCGTTCGCCGGGTCGAAATCCTGTGGCGAAGTATCTGGAACCCTCAGACGATCGTCTCCGGAGCGCTGCTGTCGGTCGCCGTAGCCTTCGTCATGGTCAACGTCCTGGGCAAGCACCTGATGGCCGAGAGTCGGACGAGCCTACCGGCGACGGCCATCGTTTCACACTACGTGGCTCCCGCGTTTCTGCTGTGGACGCTGATCATCGTCGTCGGCTCGGTCGGCGGTGCATTCCGGCGTCGCGACCAGAAGGCGCTCCTGACGACGGTCATCTCCGCATACTTCAGCCTGATGTTGGTGTTCGCCAGCGCCTACTACGAGATGGCGTTCTCGGGCGACCTTCGGGACGCGGTGTTCAAGTACAATCACTACCGCGCCGACGCGCTCCGGCACGTCGCCTCGCCCCTGTACTCGGACCAGCGAGCGTTTCGTGGCATCGAGCGCCGCTTCTGGTCCGGTCTGGACTGGCCCCTATCCGCCGGGGACTATCCGAGCGGCCTACCCCCGGCAATTCCGACGGCCTCACCGGAACAGATGCGGGACACCGCCGGACGACGCCCGCTCGACAACGTCATACAATTCATCCCCGAGGCGCGCCTGGCGATCTTCGGCGATTGCCTCCATCTCAGCGTCATCACGATGACGACGGTCGGCTACGGCGATATCACGCCCAGTCAATTCGGGCCGCGATTCGCCACCGACGCCGAGGCCGTCTGCAACACGCTCCTGTTGATCTTCGGCCTCGGTATGATCTTTGGCCGCTGGCATAGCGCCGGAGGGCCACCGCCTCAAGGAGAGACTCGATTATGAGGTCGCCATCTCAAAAAGGGTCGCCCGCTGAGACGCGCGTGACCGTCGACCCGCTCCCTTCCTGGAACGATGGGCCCGCGAAGACGGCCATCGTCGACTTCGTGCGGTCGGCGCTCGACGAGACGAGTCCGAACTACGTGCCGGAAGAAGACCGGATCGCGACCTTCGATCAAGACGGTACGATGTGGGTCGAGCATCCGCTGTACTCCCAGCTGCAGTTTGCGTTCGCGCGAGTCGTCGACCTGGCGGCCCAGCATCCCGAGTGGAAGACGACGGCGCCGTTCGCGTCCATCCTTTCCGGCGATAAAGCGGCGATCGCGAAGTTCGCGATGCCGGACCTCCTCGCGCTCGTCGCCGCGACGCACGCGGGAATGACGACGCAAGAGTTCGCGGAGATCGCTTCCGCTTGGATCGGCAAGGCGCGGCATCCACGCTGGAACCGGCCGTACACCGACCTCGTCTTCGCGCCGATGCTCGAAGTCATGCGCTTTCTGGGCGCCAACGGCTTCGCGGTCTACCTGGTGACGGGCGGCGGTCAAGCGTTCGTGCGCACGTTCGGCCGCGGCGTCCTCACGAAGCAGCCGGACGTTCCTGTTCATCGACGATGTAACCGAAAAGCCGGCGCAGATCAACCTATTCCTCGGCAGGCGCCCGCACGCGGCGTTCGGCAACTCGATCGGCGACCGGCAGATGCTGGAATACACGCAGGGCAATGCCGGTGCGCGCTTGATGATGCTCGTGCTGCACGACGACCCCGGGCGTGAGTACGCGTACGGTCCGGCACAGGGCCTGCCAGCCTCGGGGCTCGGCACGTTTTCGCAAGAGCTCTACGACGAAGCGAAGGCCAAAGGCTGGTCCGTCGTCAGCATGAAGAACGACTGGAAGCGCATCTTCGCGTTCGATCCGTAGCCGGCGCGCCGCCTACGCCGGTTGTTCGCTCGCGATGGCGGCGATGTCGCTGCGGTAGCGCACGCTGCCGGGCGGGAAGCGCCGCACCACTTCGTCGACGGCCGCATACGCGTTGGCACGCGCCGCCGGCAGCGTCTCGCCGCGCGCCGAAATGGTGAGCACGCGGCCGCCGGGGACATCGATTTTCCCGTCGCGCGACGCCGACGCGCCCCAGAAGGCGACGCACGCGTCGCCGAGCCCGAGGTCCGCCGGCAGGTTCGCGAGCGCGGTCGGGCGCGCCGGGTAGTCTGGGGTCGCGAGGACGACCGCGACGCACGCGTCGCTCGAGAACGTGAGCCGGTCGCGCGTGCGGTCGCCGGTCGCGACCGCATGAATGTACTTCGCGAAGTCGCCCTCGATCCGCGGCACGAGCGCTTGCGTCTCCGGATCGCCGAAGCGCACGTTGAACTCGATGACCCGCGGTCCATCGTCCGTCCACATCAAACCGCAGTAGAGAACGCCCACGTAGCGTTCGCCCTCCGCGTCGAGGCCGCGTAGGACGGGCGCGAGCACCCGTTCGCTGACGACGTCGTCCAGCCCATCGGGAAAGCCTGCGGGAGGCGAGTATGCTCCCATCCCGCCGGTGTTCGGGCCGGTGTCGCCGTCGCCGACGCGCTTGTAGTCGCAGGCCGCGCCGCCGATCGTCAACGTCTTGCCGTCGCCGATCGCGAAGACGCTGACCTCGCGGCCTGTCAGGCGCTCCTCGACGAGGACGTCCGTACCGCCGCCTGGGACGCCGCGCGCGCCGTACCACTCGCGCAGCACGCAGAATGCCTCTTCGGGATCGTCGACGACGACGACGCCCTTGCCCGACGCGAGTCCGTCCGCCTTCACGACGCAGCCGCCGTCCATGTCGTCACACGCCTTGCGCGCGGTCGCGAGCGAGCGCACGACGCGCGCCCGCGCGGTCGGGACCCCGTAGCGCTCCATGAACCGTTTCGCGTACACCTTACTCGACTCGAGCCGCCCCGGGAGACGGCCGGGCCCGAACGTCGCGATGCCGCACTCGCGTAATTGATCGCCGACGCCGGCCGCGATGGCGGTCTCCGGACCGAGCACCGCGAGGTCGATCTTGGATGCGAGCGCGCGCCGCACGATCGCGCGTCCGTCGGTCGCGCTCACGTCCGCCCAGTTTTCGCCGCGCGACCCGGTCCCCGCGTTTCCAGGACAGGCGAAGATGGCAGAGCACGATGCCGATCGCGCGAGCCGCCACGACAGCGCGTCCTCGCGCGCCCCGTTGCCGATCACCAAGACGTTCACGAGCGGGCGGTGCCCGCCGCGGCCTTCATTCCCACTCGACCGTCGCGGGCGGTTTCGACGTGACGTCGTAGGCCACGCGATTGACGCCCGGGACCTCGTTGACGATCCGCGTGCTGATGCGTTCGAGCAGCCCGTGCGGCAGGCGCGCCCAATCGGCCGTCATTCCGTCCTCGCTCGTGATCGCACGGACGGCGACGAGGTTCGCGTACGTTCGTTCGTCGCCCATCACGCCGACGCTCTGCAACGGCGTCAGCACCGCGAAATACTGCCACGGGCGCGGATCGAGGTCCGCCGCCTCGATCTCGCTCGTGACGATCGCGTCCGCGAGCCGCACGGTCTCGAGCCGTTCCGGCGTGATCGCGCCGAGGATGCGAACGGCGAGCCCGGGACCGGGGAACGGTTGCCGTTCCACGATCGCCGCCGGGAGGCCGAGGACGCGACCGAGCGCGCGCACCTCGTCTTTGAACAGCGACCGCAACGGCTCGATCAAGCGCAACGACATGCGTTCGGGTAACCCGCCGACGTTGTGATGCGACTTGATCTTGTGGCCGGCTTTCGAGCCGGGCGTCTTCGACTCGATGACGTCGGGATAGAGCGTGCCCTGCACGAGGTATCCGACGCCGGGCAGCCGCGCCGACTCCTCCTCGAAGACGGCGATGAACTCGTGCCCGATCGCGATGCGCTTGCGTTCGGGATCGACGATCCCGTCGAGCACGCGCAGGAACCGTTCGCGCGCGTCGACCGCGATCACCTTGAGGTGCAGCACGTCGCGGAACGCCCGCACCACGCCGG
This sequence comes from Vulcanimicrobiota bacterium, assembly GCA_963743605.1. Lineage (GTDB taxonomy): Bacteria > Vulcanimicrobiota > Vulcanimicrobiia > Vulcanimicrobiales > Vulcanimicrobiaceae > CAVUQJ01. The sequence goes on from CAVUQJ010000001.1 coordinate 201,655, forward strand.
CGGCCTCGTCCTTGCGCAGCAGCCCGTGGTCGACGAAGACGCAGGTCAGCCGCTCGCCGATCGCGCGCGAGACGAGCGTCGCGGCGACGGCGGAATCGACACCGCCCGAAAGTGCGCAGATCGCGCGGCCGTCGCCGATGCGCTCGCGAATCTCGGCGATCGCACGGTCGACGAACGAGCCCATCTCCCAGGGGTCGTCGATCCCGGCGACGCCGTGCAGAAAGTTGGCGATGACGGCCGACCCGATCTCCGTGTGCCCGACCTCGGGATGAAACTGCACGCCGTAAATGCGCCGCGCGGGATCGCCGATCGCCGCGATCGCGCAGGTCGGCGTTCGCGCCATCGCCGAGAAGCCGGGCGGCGGGTCGAGCACGGTATCGCCGTGCGACATCCACGCGCGCGAATGGCGCGGGACGTCGGCGAACAGCGGCGCCTGGCGCGTCACCTCCAGCGCCGCGGGACCGAACTCGCTGTGGCTCGATCGCACGAGCTCGCCGCCCAGGTCGCGCGCGATCAACTGCATCCCGTAGCAGATGCCGAGCACCGGGACGCCAGCCGCGTAGAGCGCCGGGTCGAGCCCCGGCGCGCCCGGCTCGAGCGTGCTCTCCGGCCCCCCGGTGAGGATGATCGCCGACGGTTCGTGGGCCGCGATCTCGCTCCACGGCGTGTCGTGCGGGAGGATCTCGGAGTAGACGCGCGCCTCGCGCACGCGGCGCGCGATCAGTTGCCCGTACTGCGCGCCGAAATCCAAAATGACGGCCGTCGCCGGTCGCCGTTGCACCTCTTGGCTCGCGCTCGCCATCGTCGCATCCGTTTCACGCGCGGCGTCGGCGCGCCTCCACCAGGGCGCCCGTCAGCAACGCCCCACAGAACAGCACGACGGCCGCGGCACCGAACGGCAGCCCGGGGCGGACTCGCTGTAACAGAAAACCTCCGGCGAGCGCCACCAGGGCATAGGCGAACAGGCGCGCGATCAGCGCGCCCGCGGCGTCCGCGCTCAGGGGCGCCCCGGCAGCGGCTCGAGACGTGCCCTCGCCGCGTCGGCGAGGGCGGCGACGCCGGCGGCGGCCCCGGCCCAGGCGGCGCCTCCGACGACGCCCTCCGCAATGTGTTCGCCGGTCCGCGCCGGGTCGCTCAGCGAGTGGCCGATCGCACGGGTCAGGGCCGACGCGTACGACCCGGCAGACCGCGCGAGCGGCAGGGCCGTCGCGGCGCCCGCTAGGCTCTCGGCGCCGGCAACCACCCCGAGCCCGCCGAGGGCGGCGGCTGCCAGGGCGACCTCCGGGGTGCCGTCGACGATCGGGCGGGGACCCGGCGGTGGACCGAGCGGCGGCTTCGCGCGCGGGGCGACGCGGTCGGCGCCGGCCAGCGGACGCGACGGGCAGCGGCAGGGCTTGGGTCCCGGGCGCGGGGCAGGTAGCGCGGCCTCCGGCGGGGCGCCCTCTGGCGGCGCGTGGTGCGAAACGGCGGCGGTAGCGGACATCGGCATCTCCGGCGGCGCGGTGTGCGTGCTGGGACTCCATCACGCGCGAGGGCGACGGCGGCAAGCCTCGAACCGGCGTCGAACGCGCGCGCCATGGAGATGACTGCCGCCGTTCTACGCACGCCCGGGCCGCTCGCCGACGATCGGCTGCGGCTCGAACGGCTCGCCGTCCCCAAGCCCGCCGCGGGTCAAGTGCTGCTGCGGGTGCGCGCCTGCGGCGTGTGCCGCACCGATCTCCACATCCTGCGCGGCGAGCTGCCTCCCCACCGCAGTCCGCTCGTGATCGGTCATCAGATCGTCGGCGACGTTGTGGAGGCCGGCCCGGGCGCGGAGCCGGCGCAAGGAGCCCGGGTCGGGGTCTCGTGGCTCGGCGGCACGGACGGCACCTGTTTCTTCTGCACGCACGCCCGCGAGAATCTGTGCGACAGTCCGACGTACACCGGCTACGACGTTGACGGCGGCTACGCGGAATACGCGCTGGCGCGCGCCGACTTCGTCTACCCGCTGCCCGCGGCGCTCGACGACCTCCACGCCGCGCCGCTGTTGTGCGCGGGCATCATCGGCTTTCGCGCGCTACGCGTCGCGGGCGTGCAGCCCGGCGAGCGCGTCGGCCTCTACGGCTTCGGCTCATCGGCGCATCTCGCGCTGTGGGTGCTGCGGGCGTGGGGTTGCAACGTCGCGGTCGCGACCCGCGGCGAGCGTCATCGCGCGTTCGCGCGGTCGCTCGGCGCCGACTGGGTCGGCGACGCGCTCGAGCGGCCGCCGCAACCGCTCGACCGTGCGATCACGTTCGCGCCGGCCGGTGACGTTGTGATCGCGGCGCTCGCCGCGCTGCGCAAGGGCGGCGTCGTCGCGATCAACGCGATCCACCTCGACCGGATGCCGCAGTTCGACTACGACTCGCTCCTCTGGGGCGAACGCGAGATTCGTTCCGTCACGAACATGACGCGCGCCGACGCACGCGATTTCCTCGCGCTCGCAGCCGAGATCGGGATCGATCCGCGCGTGACCGTCTATCCGCTCGAGCGCGCCGTCGCCGCGCTGCACGCGGTGCAGGACGACGACCTAGACGGCTCGGCAGTCATCGTCCCATAGTACCCTAGCGCACGCTAGCGACGGCCGCGGCCGAAGAACGCGGCGTCGAGCGAGAAGCGCCCACCGCCGCCGACGATCAACGCGAGGCCGATCGTCACGAGCAGCAAGTCGAAATTCGAATCCCTCGCCGTGCTGCTGCCCGGTCCACATGAAGAAGCCGTTCGCGCATTAACGAGCAAGGCGGCGACCCCATTCGAACGCGATCGCGAAGGCCGCGAGCGGTGAGCAGTCAAGAAAAAAGAAACAGCACCCACCCGCAGGTGCAGCGTCGAGCTCGAAGAACTGCATCGTGCCCGCGAACCCCGCGCCAGCCGAAGAGCAGACCCAGCGGTCTTCTGCAGGCCGTGGGGCAGCACGATCAGCCCCATCCCCAAGCCGCAGGATCAGCAGGACCCAGTCGGTGCTCGCCCGTGCGTCCGTGCGCATGGAAGTCATGGCGGTCACCTCCATCGGAACGAGCGAATGCAGCGCGAGCTTCCGAGGCCGGAATCGCCGGACCTGCGGGGCGAGCGGTCGGTGCTACGTGAGGATATCTGCCAACCGGCCGGCGTCGCGCGCCGCGACGACCTCCATCGCGATTCGCTCGCCGACGGAGACATCGCGGCCCCAGAGATAGGCGCTGTACGGCGTGATAGCGCGTCCCGGGCGAACCCGGAATGCGCAGCGAGACGTCGTAGCACGACGAACTCCTTTGGTGGCCCGGCCGCGATCACGCACTGTAACGCGAACGGTCCGATCACGCCGGGCGGCTGCGCGGCGCGTGCGGCGGCGACGAACCGTTCGCCCATCTGGAACGCCTTCTCCAGCATCGACTCGGTCAGCGTCGTCGCGATGTGGCCGGCCTCTTCCATCCGCACCGGTATCCCCGCGACCGGCGCGAGCTGCCCGGCGGCAGCGAGCGCAATCCGTCGAGGTTCGTCTGGCGGCGCGTGTCGGTGCCGAGCAGTTCGACCTCGTCGAGAAGCGGCGAGTAAAAGAAGTTCAGGTTGACGCTCGGGCCGAGGGCGTACTCCTCGATCCGCGCGGAACGCAGCCCTTCGGCGGTGACCATCTGCGCGGCGATCAGAGTCTCCGCCTCGCGCGTGTACTCCTCCGGCGAGGAACACAGGAAGAACGCGCGCTCGAAGGTGACCTGCGCGTGCGGCGCCTTCACGATGACGAGGCGGTCGATCTCATCGGGCCGCGCGAACGCGCGCGGGTGGCGGATCCCGGCCGCCGCGAGCAACGCGTACTGATTGTCCTCCTCGTCGCGCTCCTCGGCGCGCAGCAGCCGGCGATTGCCGAACATCGGGACGAGCATCCCGCGCTCGATCTCGTCATAGGAAAAACGTTCGTGCAGGTAAACCTCGAACGAGCGGTTGGGCACAAACAGGACGTTCGCCGCGAGCAGCCGCTCCTGCGTCTCGGACGCCAGGATGTCCGCGAACGACGGCAATTCGAGCACATCGTCGACGCAGCCGCGCGCCGGATCCGTGCGCGCGCGGAAGTGCCGCGCGTAGGTCTGTTCGCGACCGCGCGCGGTCACGACGAGGTTGCGCAGTCCGCACGACCGCGCGCCGAGCGCTACGTCGAGCGCGGAGTGGCTGCCGATCGAGCACAGCGTCAGCGCCGCCTGGTCGTAACGGGCCAGCGTCGCGGCGACCATCGGAGCGTCCATCCCGGCCGCTACGACGGGGAAAGTTCGCGCGCCTGGTGACTGCTAGCGTACTCGACGACCAGGACGTTGCGGACCTTGCGCGCGCTCGGCGCGCGCGTCGGACGAATCGACGCGCTCGAGGAGGCGGTAGGTGTCGAGCAGGTTCTGCGGGAGCGTGTAGTCGCGCGGGTACTGGTGCTGCCAGTCGTTGACGGCGTTGGCGACGTTGAGCGCATCCTTGGTCATCCGGTCGCCCCAACCGGCGTCGAGATAGCGATTGATCCGGTTCATCTCGTTGTGCACGCCGAGCGGCGACATCTTCCCGTTACCGAAATACTCGTCGGCCGGCGCCGTTCGCGTCAACCGCAGGTCGTGCGGAATCGCGTGGACGCGCGCGATCACCTGCAGGTCGGGCGTGCGCTTGCGGCGGTCATCGATGATGTGCGCGTTGTCGCGGTCCGCGTCGCTGTACGAGTCGCCACCCGCCAGCGCGGCGCTGACGATCTCGAAGGCGCGGCCGAACTCGGGATCCGGGATGCGAACGAGCGGCATGTCGGGATTCGCCATGTCGTGCAGCAACGCGCTCCGGAACGAGGTGTCGTGCGTCAGATCGTAGGCCCGCACGTCGGCGACCGCGAGGGCGGCGAGCGCGTCGCCGTCGCGAGCGAACGTCTGCGTGTTCTCCATCGCGTCCGCGACGGCGACGGCGGCGGCCCGCGACGTGTCGGCGTCCTCGCTTTGCAGACGGTCGAGCAGGTCGCGCGCGGCGGGGGCCTGCGTGTCGTCGCCGTGGGCGACGTCCAACCGGCCGCCTCGCGGACGTACCAGTCGGCGGCGTCGTTGTTCGTCAGAGGATCGTAGTGCAAACGTTGCGCGACCGAGACCGTCAGCTCCGCGAGTTCGCCGTACTGCGGATCGTTCGGCCGGAACAGCGAATAGGCCCGGCCGGCGTCGAGGATCGTCGAAAAGTAGTAGACCTCGTCGACGAAAGGCCAGTTGTGGGAAGCGCCGCTGCTCGTAGGCCTGCTTCATCGTCGCGTAGAGCGCGACGGGGTCGGTCTCGATCGCAGCCTGCGCCGGCCGCGGTCCCGCCGGCAGCCCGATCGCGAACGCGGCGGCGAGCGCCGCCGCGGCGGCGTTAGTCGACCAGGCTCGAGTCATCGAGGACGACGGGCAGCGAGTTCGAGAGCAGCGCGTTCTTGATCTCGCGGGCGATGCGGCGCCCGGTCGACATCGGTTCGCTGTAGTTCAAGTACGAATACGGCGAGCCGTCGATGAACGGGTTGGTCCCCGCGACGATCCGCGCGGAGATCTCCATGACGTAGAACTGCGCGTCGGGCGTGATGATCGTCTCGATGCAGAACGCGCCGAAGAAGCCCTTTGGCGGGCAGATCTCCTGGCTGACGCGCACGACCGTCTTCGCCCATCCGGTAGGCCTCGGCCAACATCGACTCGCGCAACACGAGCGGCGAGTTGCCGACGACCACGTAACTGGGATCGACGTTCATTCCTTCCTGCGCGGCGGCCGGGATGCGCCCGAGCGAGTCCACGTTCGTCTCGTAGCGCCGGTCCATGCTCATGATCTCGAGCTTGCCGGTCAGCGGTGAATAGAAGTAGTGGACGTAGGCGGGTACGCCGATGATGTATTCCTGCAGGATGTAGTTGCGGCGCGCGAGTTCGGCGGCGCGCTTCTCGAAGTCCGGCGGCGTCGCGCAGGAACATGTAGCCCTTGCCGCCGGCGGCGCCGTAGAGTTTGACGATGACCGGCCGGTCGATCTCGGCACCGCCCTTGAACTGGCGCGGCAGGCGCAGGCCCGCGCGCGTCAGCCACTGGCGCTGCAGTTCGCGCGACGCTTCCCAGTCGAGCACGGCCTTGTTCCCGAAGTACGGGATCCGCATCTTCTTGTGCTCGTCGAGCGAGAGGTACGCGACGAACGAGCCGTGCGGGACGATGATGATCTTGCGCCGCTCCAGCTCGGGGACGAGCGCCATGAAGTCCTCGTAGCGCTCGATCTCGATCACTTCGTCGACGAAGGCGTACGAGCGGTACAGTCCCTCCATCGCGCGGTTCGCGATCGCCAGCGTGTGAAAGCCCTCGTCGTGGGCTCCCTTGAGGATCTGCAGGGCAGAGTGTGAACCGAGGGTCGCGATCGTGTAGAAGTCGCCGCCCCGAAGGTCGGGGCGCGCAGCGGTCAACTCCGGTGCCATCATCATCGTATCGCTCTTTGAAACGCAGGATTTAGGAGAAGCGTTTCGAGCGCGCGGTCGACTACCTCTCGCGCGACCGGCGCGCCGTGTTGATCGCGCAGGCGCCACGCCGTGAATCGCTCGACGCGATCGACGCCGTCGAGCAGGCGGCCGGCGATCCGTAGCGGCGATCTGCCGAATCGCACGGCGGCCGCGGGCTCGTCGATCCAGACCTCGCCGGCCTCCGGGTCGAGCGCCGCGCGTACCTGCAGCGCGTGCTTGTTGGGGTTGTAGATCGTCTCGATGCCGCGGACCGCGTCGACGAGGCCGCCCGCGGATTCCGGCGCGACCTCGAAGCGCCAGACGTCGCTGCGCTCGAGCGCGCCGAGGTCGACGCCGAGCGCGCGCAGCGTCGCGAGCGCGGTGAGCGCCTCGTTGTCGGGGATCGTCGGCGCGACGCCGATGACGACGATCACGACAGCGCCTCCGCGAGTCCGGCGAACAGCGCGATCCCGCCGGACGGCGCGAGCATCGCTTCCGCATCGCCCCGGGCAGCGGCCCGCTCGGGCCCCTCGCGGTGCATGAAGGTCCACGCGTCGCGTTCGGGATGAGGCATCACGGCGAGCACGTTTCCGGCGACGTTGGTCAAGCCGGCTGCGCCGAGGGCGGACTCGTTGGGAACCGCCTGCGGGCCCGGTTCGCCGCGCCCGTCGGCATAGACAAACGCGACGTGGTCGCCCGCTTCGATCCGCTCCAGCACGTCCGCGGGGGCGGCGAGGCGCCCTTCGCCGTGCGCGGCCCACGCCGTGATCAGCGCGCCCGGCGCGAGGTGCGCGGTGAAGACGCAACGCTCCGGGGCGACGGCGAGCTTCAGGTAGACGCGCCGGCAGACGAACCGGCCGCCCGGACCGTTGCGCGCGAAGCCGGCCTGCGGCCCGGCAGAGCCGTCGAGCCCCGGTACCAGGCCGGCCTCGGCCAGGACCTGCGCGCCGTTGCAGATGCCGAGCACCGGCTTGCCGGCCGCCGCGAATTCCCGCACGACCTCCGTCAGCGCGTCGTGCGCAGCGATGGCGCCGGCGCGGACGCGGTCTTCGTACGCGAACCCGCCCGGTAGGACGAGCGCGTCGTACCGGCGCGCGTGCGCGGGCGACGTCTTCCAGTGCACGAGTTCCGTCACGAGGCCGACGGCGACGCACGCCCGCACGGTCTCGTCTTCGCTGTTCGTCCCCGGAAACGTCAGCACGCCGACGCGCGCGCGCGCGCTCGCGACGCTCATGGCGCATCCTCGTAAAAGCCCCGCAGCGGCGCAGTCCACGCATCCCGCAGCGCGAACAGCTCGAACGCCTCGCCGCGCTCCGTGCGGAACACCGCCTCGCCGATCGTCGTCCCGAGCCGCGCGTACGCGCCCCGTTCGCGGTCGCTCGCGGCGAGCGCCGCACGCGTCGCCGGATCGTGCAAAGCGGGCCCATCGTCGCGCAGACCGCCGTCGGCGCAGAGCGCGCGGAACGCTGCGTCGTCGGCGACCTCGAACACGAGGCCACCGCTCTCTGCGAACGCCCACGGACCGACCTCGCCCGCGAGTTCGGCTCCGAGCGGGCCGGTATCGAGCGTCGCGAACGCCATCTTGGCGAGCGCGACGAGGACGCCGCCGGCGCCGACCGCAGCGGCGGCGAGGACGAGACCGCGTTCGATCGCGGCGCGCATCACGGGGATCTGCATGCGCAGCGCGGCGTACGCGACCGCCGACAGCGACGCGGACGTCGTGATGCCGGCGACCTCCGCGAACACCGAACCGCTCAGCCGGTCGGTCGTGACGCCGCCGAAGCGGTAGAGCGCGGAACCCACACGTTTCAGCGGGCGCGTGACCGCGCGCGAGACGTCGTCGATCGTCCCGACGCAGGCGACGATCGGCGACGCGGGGATCGCGCTTCCCGCCGCCGACTGATTGTAGAGGCTCACGTTGCCGGAGATGAACGGCACCGCCAACTCACGCGCGGCGTGCGCGAGTCCATCGACGGCGTCGACGAACTGGCCCAACTGGCGCGGGTCTTCCGGATTGCCGAAGTTCGAGACAGTCGGTCAACGCCGCCGGCGTCGCGCCCACGGCGAGGACCTCGCGCACGGCCTCGAGCACCGCCAGTTCGCCGGCGCGGCGCGCGTCGATCGCACCATAGCGCGGATTGCCCGCGACGCTCAGCGCGACCGCCAGCGGCGCCCCGGGGATCGGCACGATGACGCCGGCGTCGGCCGCGCCGCGCGGTATCGACGTCGTGCCGCGCACGACGGCGTCGTAACGCTCGTAGATCGGACGGCGCGAGCAGACGTCGCGATGCGCGAGCACTCCGCGCAGCGCGGCATCTGCCGAACCGATCGCGCGCCAGGCGGCACGCGCGTCGCCGCCCGCCGTCGCTTGCGCGCCACCGGCAGCCGTCTCGTAGGGACGCTCGTAGCGGACGCCGCCGGTCAGGAAGTCGATCGGCACGCGCATGACCTCGTCGCCGTGCCGGCGCAGCACGTAGTCGGGCTGCGCGGTGACGGTGCCGACGATCGCCGCGCGCGCGCCCTCGGCCACCTCGGGCAAACCGTATTCGTCGTTGTAGATCGAGAGCAGCCGCGAGCTGAAGTGCGGCGGAACGACCCACGCGAGCCGCTCCTGCGTCTCTCCCACGGCGATGACGGCGGCCGGCAGGTTCGCCTGCGACGTCGGACAGCGGTCGAGGTCGATGGTCGCGCCGAAGCCGCCGGCGGCCGCCAGCTCGGCGGTGCAGCCCATGATCCCACCGGCGCCGAGGTCCTTGAAACCAACGACGATCTTCTCGCCGCGCACGACGTCGAACGCGCGATAGGTCGCGCGCATCAACACGTTCTTGAGGAACGGATCGGGCACTTGGACCGCGCCCTTGTTGGCCTCGGCGTCCTCGTCGTCGAGCACGAGCGAAGAAAACGCGGCCCCGCCGAAACCGCTGCGGTCCGTCGCCTTGCCGACGAGCACGATGTCCCAACCATCCGCGTCCGCGGGCGCGCGCGAGTGGACGATCTCGCGCACGTTCACGAGCCCGAGCGCGACGACGTTCACCAGACAGTTGTCGCGGAAACCCTCTTCGAAGTAGACGTCGCCGGCGAGGTTCGGCACGCCGATCGCGTTGCCGTAGGCGGCGATCCCGTCGACGACGCCCTGCGCCACGTAGCGGCAGTGCGGATCGGCGAGCGGTCCGAACCGCAGCGCATCCGCGAGACCGATGACGCGCGCCCCCATGCACAGCACGTCGCGCACGATCCCGCCGACGCCGGTCGCCGCGCCCTCGAAGGGCACGACCTGCGACGGGTGATTGTGCGACTCGTGCGCGACGACGACGCCGTACGTCTCGCCGTTCCACGTGCCGAGCCGGACGATCCCTGCGTCCTCGCCGACGCCGAGCACGACGCCGTCCCCGGTCGTCGGCAATCGCGACAAGAACGCGCGACTGCTCTTGTACGAGCAATGCTCGCTCCACTGCGCATCGAACGCGTACGCCTCGACGCATCGTCGGATCGCGCCCGAGCCGCTCCGCGATCCGCCGCAACTCGTCCGCAGACAGCGCGATCCCGTCGCGCGAGCCGCCTGCGACCCTTCTTCGATTTCCCAGAACCGCGAACACCGTCGAGCACCACGTTCACGAGCGGCGCCGGCCGGACGAGCGCCACGCGGTCCATTCGGCCGCGGGACGGCGCTGCAGCTCGAGCATCGGCCTGCAGGATCGCCGAGCGCGCCGCAGCCTGGACGAGCAGGACGCGCCCGAAGAGCACGGTATCCTCGAGCGCGAGGCCTTCGCGACGGCCATCGCGAGCACGTCGGGCGCGTCGCCGGTGTCCGGAACACGGGCGACGGCGAAGCGCCGTCGATCAAGCCGGCGAGTTCGTCGCCCGAGGCGCGACGAAGACGAGCCGCGGATAGGTCGACCTCGAGCTGCGCGACGACCTGCAGCGCGTAGGCGGGCATGCGGGCGGCGGAGGCGACGCGCTTGGCGGTCCCGACGCCGAACTCGCGCAGAACGCGCGCGCGAGTTCGTCGGCGCGCTGTGAGGCGGCGGCGGAGCCGCGACGATCGCGACCATCGCGGGCCGCAGGTGGGTGAAGGTCGCGACCTGCTCCGCGACCTGGACGTACGCGTCGCGGACGCGCTCGAGGTCGGCGGGCGTGACCTCGGCGAGGTTGCGATACATCTGCTTGTCGAGCATCAGCTCTTCGCGGCCCTGGGGCCAGATGCGCCACGAGTCGTTGTCGAGCAACGTCCGCGATCACGAGCGCGCCGCGTTCCGATGGCTCGGTGAGGCGTCCGAACTCGATCTTGAGGTCGACGAGCAGGGTGTCGCGGCGGCGCCGAGCATGGGCGAGGATCTCGTAGGTGATCCGCGCGAGTTCGGTCATGACGCCGAGTTCTTGCGGGCTGGCGAGGCCGCGGCGCACGATCTCGCCGGGCTCGATGAGCGGGTCGTGCTTGGCGTCGTCCTTGATGAAGAACTCGACCATGCGCGGCACGATGATGGAGCCGCGAGCGATGCCGGGCATGCGCTTGACGAGCGAGCCGGCCGCGACGCCGCGGACGACGACCTCGAGCGGGATCATCGTGGCGCGCCGGACGCGCATCTCGTTGTCGTCGTCGTCCTCGCCTCCGCCGAGATAGTGGGTCGGCAGACCGCAGAGGTTCAGCAGCCGGAAGATGCGCGAGGTCGTGATCGCCGCGAGGCGGCCCTTTCCTTCGATCGTGTTGCGGCGCGCGCCGTCGCCGGCGGAGATGTTGTCGAGCTGCGAGACGACGAGGAGACGTCCGAATGTTCGGGACTCTCGTGCAGGACCTTGGTCTTTCCGCGCGCGACTTCCCGGCCTTTGTTCATGTCGCCGCCAACACCCGCGGTTGCGGGAACGCGGGAGACCGTCGATACGCTTGACGAGGGCGCGCGCGCGTTCCGGCGCGTCGCCGATATAGCGCGACGGGTCGAGCAGCGCGCGCGTCTCGGCCGGATCGAGCAGCGCGGCGATGCGCGGATCGTCGGCGAGCAGCGGGGGAGCGGGTTGTCGCCGCCGCGGGCGAGCGCGTCGTAGGCTTCGAGGGCGGCTACGCGGATCGCCTCGTGCAACGTCTGGCGGTCGCCGCCGGCCTTGGCCGCTTCCATCAGGACGGTCTCGCTGCCCGCGAACGGGCCGTACGTGCGGAGGTTTTGTGTCGACCCGGCGCTCGTCGACGCGCAGCCCCTCGACGATGCGGCGGGCGAGGGCCGACGATCTCGCCGACGGCCAGGAACGACTCGGGCAGGATCGTGCGGCGGTTCGCGCTGTCGTCGAGCGTGCGCTCGAGCATGTTCGTCGCGGCGTTTTGCCAGGCCGCGTCGGCGAAGCCGGGGAGCAGGCGCGCGAGCGAATCGATGCGTTCGCTCCATGACGGGATTGCGTTTGAAGGGCATCGCGGAACTGCCGACCTGCTTGCGCCCGAAGGGTTCGAACATCTCGCCGAAGCCGGGCGACGACAGGATCGCGCACGTCGGCGCGAATTTCGAGAGCGACGCGGCGACGCCGGCGAGCGCGAGCAGGACCATGTAGTCGATATTGCGCGCGTAGGTCTGCGTGCTGACGCCGCGCGGCCTCGAGGTCGAAGACGTCGAGCACCTCGCGTTCCTGATCGGACGGCGTGCGCCCGGTTCCGCGCAGCAGGTGATGGTACGACGCGGAGGTGCCGACGGCGCCGCGGATCCCCTTGGCGGCCAGCCGCGCGTAGACGTCGCGCAACAAGGCGTCGTCGAGCAAGGAGATCCTGTGCATAGACGGCGAGACGATAACCGACCGTCGTGGGCTCGGCAGGCTGGAGATGCGTGTAGCCGATGCAGGCGAGGTCGGCGTAGACGCCGATCTTGACGGCAAAGGCGCGCATCGTTTCGCCGAGTAGCGCGCCGATGATCCCGAGGCCGCGCCGGAGGCGGTACGTCTCGACCGTGTCCTCGATGTCCATCGAGGTCGCCCCGAGGTGGAGCTTCCCGCCACCGCGCTTCGCCTGCCCGGCGAAGACGCGGATCTCGGCCATCAGGTCGTGGCCGATCTCGCGCTCGATCTCGAGCGCGGCGTCGATGTCGATCTCGCCCGCGTGCGCGCGCAGGTCCTCCAGCTCGGCGGCGGAGACGAGCCCGCTGCGAGCCTGCGACTCGGCGAGCGCGACCCACACGGCGCGCCACAATCGCCGCCGTTGCGCCTCGGAGAACAGTTCGCGCAACTCGGCGTTCCCGTATCTCCAGGAGAACGGTGAAGCGTACGAGGCGTGACTCACTCGTACGTGCTTCGCGACGCGCGAAGCGGCGCCTGTGCCGGGTTCGCCGCGGACTAGTTGAGGAAGTTCGGGTCGAACGTGCCGATCATGACCGGGACCGGGACGGTCGTTCCGGGCAACGGCGGCCCGTCGACGATGTAGACCGAGAGCGTGTTCGGCGCGAACGTCTGCAACTGCAGGGGCGTGTACGAGGAGGACGACGGCGGGATCGTGCTGTTCGTGTCGTACGGCGGCGCCGGCGAGGTGCCGGGTTGCGGCGGCGGCGGCGACGGATACACGACGCCGCCGGGGAGCGTCACGCCCACCGGATTCGCGCTGCCGGGGTTGATGTACGCGAGCGGCGTGATGCAGTTCTGCGTTCCGAGAGCGCCGCGTAGTAGCCGATCGGGACGCCGTTGCTGTTGACGCCCTGGACCTTCGCGATCGCGGTCGTCGTGTTGGCCGGCGTCGCGAGGCTCGGCAACGTCAGCGTGCCGAGGCAGGTAGGAACGACGAACGGGTTGCCCTTCGGCCCCGGAGACAGGCTGCCGTAGGAGATGACGCCCTGCAGCGAGTTGAGCGCGGCGTGATGGATCACGACGTTGCCGGTCTGCAGCGGCGTGTTCGAGTTGGGCTCGGTGAACGCGAGCGAGACGAGCGCCGGAGTGGTCAAGTTGCCGAAGACCTTGTCGGCGACGACGATCGTCGTGTGACTCGAGGTCGCGGAACGTCGTGACGCTCGCCTGCTGCGAGCCCTGACCGGCGCCGGCACCGGCGGCGTAGACCGCGATGTTGTGCGACGCCGGCTGAAAGTTCGAGACGTAGAACGGCGCGTTGAGGATCGACGCCGTCACGCCCCAGGTCCCGTACTTGACGTTCTGCCAGACGCGGTTACCGTCGACGTAAACGTCGATCGGCCCGAAGTCCGGCGATGCGTTCAGGACGCGCATGCTATACGTCTGATTGTTCGGAACGGAGCCGCCGTTGCCGCCGTTCGGCGGCGAGCCCGGCGTCAGTGGGGTCGAGTTCGTCCCAGTACAGCCCAGCACACTAGCGCAGATGGTCGCCACGGCGAGCCAAGCAAGGGGACTACGCATGAAAAAGGACTCCTTAACGGCGCTTGCCCTGGACACACGAAAGCACGCTCATCGCTCTCGCCTGCCGTCAGCGGGACCCGTTGTCCCCGGCGCCCGGCGTTCCCTCCCGGCCACGGGAGCGGCGTGCCTCGAGCCGCCAAGCGTGCGACGACTCCGCGCGGGTCGCCGACGCGAGCGGTCACGGATGCCTCGCAGGCAGTAGCGCGCGCTCGAAACCGGCGCGCGCCCGCCGTACGCCCAGGCGCCGCGCGACGGCGCGCAACTCGCGCTCGCGCCAGCGCTGACGCGGCGGGAGTCCGCCCGCCGCGCACATTCCCAGACGAGCCCGTACTCGGCGGCGATCGCGGCGAACAGCGGCGGACCGCTGTTCTTGCCCTCGGACGCGAAGTATTCGAAGGCGGCCGCCAGCGCCTCGGCGCTGCGACCCGCGACCACCATCGACGCGACCTGATAGATCCGCACGTCGGCGGTCGTCAACGTCTCGCGCAACAGCTCCTCGAGCGTCACGTGACCGGCCAGCGCCAGCTTCTCCAGATCGGTGCGCACCGCCGCGAGGTCGGCCTCGCCGGCGGCCAGCGCGGCGATGACCGGAGGATCGGCCGTCGCGCCGAGCTGGGCGAGCGCCTCGCGCGCGAAGCGGGCGCGCACCGGTTGCGTCGCGGTCGTGTCGATGCGCAGCGCGTTTGCGCCGGCGAGCTGGCCGAACGTCTCCGGCTTCGCGCGCTTTTGGGGCGATTGCAGGTCCTCGATCACTAATGTGTTACCGGCGGGAAGACGCTGCACCATCTCCCAGAACGCGCGCCGGGGCGTGGCGCGCATCTCCTGCGCGTCGCGGACGATGACGACCCGGCGCGTCCCGAGAAACGGCAGCGCCGAGCAGGCCGCCTCGACCGGCGCCGGCGACTCCAACTCGGGTCCCGAGAAGCGCTCGACGTTCAAGTCGCGGGCGGCGGGTTCGACCGAACGTTCGACGATCGCGTTCAAGGCGCGCTCGCTCAGGAGGCGATCCGTCCCCTCCACGACGACGAGCGGTCCGATCTCGGGCGCCTTGTCGATGAAATCGTAGAACCTCACCACAGGTTCGGCCGCGTGTCGAGATCGGCGAGCGACTCCTCATACGGCGGACGTGCGACCCCGAACTCGGTGACGATCCCGGCGATCAGCCGCGCCGGGAGTGACGTCGAATGCCGGATTGTACACGTCCGCCTCTGCGGGCGCGGTTTGGCGCGCGCCATAGCCGCGCACCTCGTCCGGCGCGCGCTCCTCGATCGGGATCTCGTCGCCGCGCCGCAGACTCAGATCGACGGTCGACCGAGGTGCGGCGACGTAGAACGGAATCCCGGCGTGGGCAGCGGCGAGCGCGAGCGCCGAGCGTGCCGATCTTGTTCGCCGTGTCGCCGTTGGCGGCGATGCGGTCGGCGCCGACGATCGCGCAGTCAACGTCCTTGCGCAGGATCGTGCTCGGCGCGGCGCCGTCGACGATCAGCGTCGCAGGGACGCCCGCGGTCGTCAGTTCGAGCATCGTCAGGCGCGCGCCCTGGAGCAGCGGCCGGGTCTCGTCAACGTAGACGTGGAGGCGTTTGCCCGCGCGATGCGCGGCGATGATGACGCCGAGCGCCGTGCCGTCGCCGCCGGTCGCGAGCGGACCGGTGTTGCAGTGCGTGATCGACGGCCCCGCGGGCGGGCATCAGCACGGCTCCGGCGCGGGCGAGCGCGCGCGTCGGAGGCGCGCGTCCGTTCGTGGATCGCCGTCGCCGCCGCGAGGTCTGCGTCCGGCTCGGCGGCGAGCACGCGGTCGACGGCCCACGCGAGGTTGACGGCGGTCGGACGGGCAGCGCGAATGCGCTGCGCCGCGGCCGCGAAGGCGCCGTCGTCGGGGTGCAGCCGCCGCGCGAGCGCGATGCCGTACGCGCCGAAGACGCCGATGCAGGGCGCGCCGCGCACCGAAAGCGTCGCGATCGCGGCGACGACGGCGTCGACCGTCGCCGCGCGGGCCCGCACGATCTCGCCGGGTAGCGCGCGCTGGTCGACGTAGCCCACCGCGTCGTCGTCCCACCACACGGGGTCGAGCGACGCCGCTTGGCCTACGATGACGCGAGGCCGCGCGCTGCGGCGGCGAGTTCGGCGTCGAGCGCCGTCAACATCTCGTCCGTTTCGGCGTCGCCGAACACGAGCGGCGGCTGGATGCGCAGCACCGATCCCCAGCGGCCGCCGCGGCCGATCAGCACGCCCCGTTCGCGCATCCCCTCGACAACGTCCGTCGTGGCCTCGGGCGCGGGCGTCTTGCACGCGCGATCCTTGACCAGTTCGACCCCGAGCATCAACCCGCGGCCGCGCACGTCGCCGACGACGCGGTGCCGGCGCTGCATCTCCCGCAGCGCGGTCAGCATCGTCTCGCCCTGACGCCGCGCGTTGGCGATCAGGTCCTCGCGTTCGATCGTCTGCAGGGTGACCAGACCCGCCCGTGCCGACAACGGGTTACCGCCGAACGTGTTGATGTGCGGTCCCTTGAACGCGTCGGCGATCTCGGGCCTCGTGATGACGACGGAGATGGGAACGCCGCTGCCGAGCCCCTTGGCCGAAGTGATGATGTCGGGGATCGTGTCGTAGGTCGACGGCATCGCGAAGAGTCCGTCGCCGAGCCGGCCCCAAGCGGTCTGCACCTCGTCGGCGATCAGCAGCGTGCCGAACGGCGCCAGCGTCTGCTTGAGGACCTTGAAATATTCCGGCGGCGGTGCGATGATGCCGCCGACGCCGGCGACCGTCTCCGCCAACATCGCGGCCGGCGCGCCGCTCGTCTGCGTCTCGATCACGCCCTTCACCGCCTTCGCGCAGGCGATCTCGCACGACGGATATTCGAGGCCGAGCGGACAGCGGTAGCAGTAGGGATTCGGAACGAACTGGACGCCCGAGCTCTGCGGGCCGTAGTTGCGCCAGTTCGACAGACCGGCCATCGCGATCGTGTACGAGGTACGCCCGTGATAGGCGTGCTGCAGCGCGAGGACCTCGCTCGACTTGCGCGCGTGGGTCGCGACGAGCGCCGCCATCTCGTTCGCTTCGGACCCCGAGTTGGCGGCGAAGACCTTCGACATGCCCTCGGGCGCGGCCGCGGCGAGCGCTTCGACGAGATCCAGCAGCGGCTCGGTATCGTAGAGCGTCGATGTGTGGATAAGTGTGCCGGACTGTTCGGCGATCGCCGCGACGAGGGCCGGATGATTGTGACCGAGTGTGTTGGTTGCAATTCCGCCGTACGCGTCGATATAGGCGCGGCCCTCGTCGTCGAAGACGCGCGCGCCTTGGCCGCGCGTCAGCGTCAGCGGCTCGCGATAGATCGAACCCTGCGCGGCGAAGAGATGGCGCCGGCGATTGCGCTTCGCCGGTGCGGATGGGACGACGGTCGACACGCGGGCGTTCTTCGCCCGCGCCCGTCGCCCGACCCGCGCGATTCGGACGCTCGGAGCGCTAGCTGTACGCGCGCGCCTGCTGCGGCGCGTGGGCGGCAAAGCAGGTCCTGCAGTAGACCGGACGATCTCCCCGTGGTTTGAACGGCACGGTGGTGTTCACGCCGCACTGGGCGCAGACGGCCTCGAACATCTCACGCGACGCGCCGAGCGGAGCGCGCTGCGTCTTGCGTGCACCGCGGCAGTCCCGGCAACGTTGAGGCTCGTTTTCGAAGCCCTTCTCGGCATAAAATTGCTGGTCGCGAACGCTGAAAACGAACGAGTTACCACAGTCCTTGCAGGTGAGCTGCTTGTCTTCCACGGGAGCCTCCACGAGTGTCGCGTGCTACTCGGTAGCACAGAATCGCGGCCGCCCTAAGGCTGCCGTAGCCGCAGTATAGAAGAAGCGGGCCCCGGGCGCAAGCGCCGCGCCCCGGCGAACTCCTAGTCTGCGGCCACCCCCAGGGCGAGTCGACCGCCTCGGGCCGCGACGCGTCGCGTGGTAGACCCTTGTCGCCGCGCGCCGGGATCTGCCCGCTCGACCGCTTGCTCCAGCGTGTCGGTCGTGAGGACTCCGAAGCCGATCGGGACCCGCGCCTCGAGTTGTACGTCCATGATGCCGCGCGCGCACTCGCCCGCGACGAAGTCGAAGTGGGGCGTCTCACCGCGGACGACGACGCCGAGCGCGACCAGCGCGTCGTAGCGGCCGGTCTCGACCAGCAGCCTGCGCGCGGCAATGGCAGTTCGAAGCAGCCGGCGACCCGCGCCAGCGTCCACGCGTTCGTCGCGACACCGCACGCCGCCAGCGCCCGCTGCGCGCCGTCCTCGAGCCAGTCGGCGAGTTCCGGGTAGAAGCGCGCCGACACGATCGCGACGCGCGCGCCGGCGGCGGTCGGCAGCGGCGGTCCCGGCGCTGCCGGGCTTCACGACGCGCTGCGCGCCGGCTCGCGTGCCTCGTCCAGCATGTGCCCGAGTTTGCTGCGCTTGGTCTCCATGTACCGTTCGTTGAACGGCGTCAGCGCCAGCGGCATCCCGACGCGGTCGACGATGCGCATGCCGTAGCCTTCGAGCCCGACGATCTTGCGCGGATTGTTCGTGATCAGGCGCATCTCGCGGATCCCGAGGTCGGCGAGGATCTGCGAGCCGATCCCGTAGTCGCGTTTATCCACAGGTAACCCCAGGGCGAGGTTCGCCTCGACCGTGTCGGCGCCGGCGTCCTGCAGCGCATAGGCGCGCAGCTTGTTGGCGAGACCGATCCCGCGCCCTTCCTGGTGGAGGTAGAGGAATACGCCGCGTCCTTCCGTCGCGATCAGTTGCAGCGCGGCGTCGCGTTGGGCGCCGCAGTCGCAGCGGATCGAGTGCAGCGCGTCGCCGGTCAGGCATTCGGAGTGGACGCGGACGAGGATCCCTTTGCCGTCGCCGATGTCGCCCATCACCATCGCGACGTGCGCCACGCCGTCGAGCGACGTCTCGTACGAGATGCCGCGAAACATGCCGTACTTCGTCGGCAGGTCGAACTCGGCGATGCGCTCGACGAGACGCTCGGTCCGCATGCGGAACGCGATCAGGTCCTTGACCGTGATGAGCCGCAGGTGGTGGCGCTTGGCGTACAGGCGCAGCCGCGGCAGCCGCATCATGGTGCCGTCGTCGTCCATGATCTCGACGATGACGCCTGCCGGATAGAGCCCGGCCAAGCGCGCGAGGTCGACGGCCGCCTCGGTCTGCCCCGCGCGCACGAGCACGCCGCCCTCGCAATAGCGCAGCGGAAAGGTGTGTCCCGGCCGCAGAAAGTCCGTCGGTTTCGAACCGGGCTCGAGCAGTGCGGCGATCGTCTCGGCACGGTCCTGGGCTGAGATCCCGGTCGTCGTCCGGCCCCGGGCCTCGACGGACACCGTGAACGCGGTTCCGTGGACGGCCGTGTTGTCCGAAACCATCTGCGGGATCTGCAGTTCGTCGAGACGCTTTCCGAGCATCGGCACGCAGATCAGGCCGCCGGCCTCGCGCCGCATGAAGTTGACGTGCTCGGCCGTGCAGAGCTGGGCCGCCATGACGAGATCGCCCTCGTTCTCGCGGTCCTCGTCGTCGAGTACGATGACCATCTTGCCGGCCCGAACGTCGGCGACCGCGTCCTCGATGCGGTCGAAGCCGGGCGTTCCCTCGCCGTCGGACGCCCCGGGCACGGTCAGGTCGGGCAGGACCGTCGCCAGCTTTTGGACCGACCGCAACGAGGGCGATCGGCGTCCCGAGCGCAGGTAGGAGATGGCGCTCTCGGTCATGCCGGAGCGCGCCGCGAGTTCGGAGGCCGTCACCCCCGCCCGGGCCATCGCGGCCTCGAGCTCGTTGGAAAAGGTTCCCATGCCTACAAGTGAACCGCGCGAATTCGCAAATGTCAACCTCGTTCCAAGTTGACAATCGTGAAGTGCCCGCGGACCGGCCCAGGGTCGCGACCGTGCCGTGCGCTATGGCGCGAACGTGACGATCGACTTGATCGCGCGCGCCTCGCGCATCGCATCGTAGGCTTCGGCGACGGCCGGAAAGGGCGCGGCTCGTTCGCGCCGAGCCGTTCGGCCAAGACGACGCCGACCGCGATGAGCCGCAGCGCCTCTGCGGTGTCGTCGGGACCGCACGAGTAGGACGAGATCAGCGTGAGGTCGCGAAAGTACGCCCACGTCTGATCGAACGAGAACGGTTCGTCCGGCGGGAGCGGCGAGAACATCAGCACCGTTCCGGCGCGCGACGCGGCGCGCAGCGCGTGACCGAGCGCGGCGCTCGTGCCGGGGCAGCAGATGACGACCTCGGCCGCGTGCTCGCCGGCTGCGTCGGCTAACGCGTCGATCGCCTGCGCCGGGTCGAACGTCGCCTCGGCGCCGAGCATCTCGGCGCGGTCGCGCCGCGCCGCGATGAAGTCCGCCCCAAAGACGCGCGCCCCGAGGTGTGCGGCCAGCGCGACGTGCATCAATCCCATGACGCCGAGGCCGACGACGTACACGGTCTTCCCCGCGAGCGCCGCGCCGCGAAACGAGCCGGCGGCGCCGAAGCCGCCGAGGTCCGACCACGCCCGCGGCGCCGCGCGCCGCAGCGACTTGACGACGCATGCGAGCGGTTCCACCAGCGAGCCGTCCGCGAACGCCGTCGACCGCGGCAGCCGCAAGGTGTCCTTCGCGTTGGCGCGCGGGACGCGAAAGTATTCTGCCATCCCGCCGGGGTCGAGCGCGGTCGCCCGCCACGCCGCGCACTGCACATATTGCCGGTCGCGACAAAACGGACAGTCGAAGCACGGCGCGTGATGGTGCGAAAAGACGCGCTCGCCCACCTCGAACAGCGCGCCGTCGCCTGCGGCGACGACCGTCCCCGCCGGTTCGTGCCCGAAGACGAACGGCGCCTTGCGGCGTACGTACCACGGCATCAGATCGCCCGAACAGACGCCGCTCGCAGCCGTCTGCACGAGCAGGTCGCCGGGCTCGAGCGCGGGGACGGGCCGCTCCTCGATCCGGATGTCGTCGACGTCGTACATCACGGCGGCGCGCATGCTCTTCGGCGGTGGCTTCGTCCGCATGCGGGTTAGGGAACGATCGCGAGTTTGATGCCCCGTCCCGTGTCGAGCGCGGCGAACGCTTCGGGCAAGTCGTCGAGCGCGTAGCGATCGGAGATCAACGGCAACACGTCGATCTGACGGGCCGCGATCATCTCGTACGCGATCCGGACCGCCAGCGACGTGAAGTGGAACGGGCTCGTGATGCGGATGCCGTCGTAGTGCAGCCGCGTCGCGTCGAACGCGACGCGTGTTCCGCTCGGCAGGCCGCCGAACAGCGAGACCACGCCGCCCCGGCAGGCCAGCGCGGGCGCGTCTTCCCAGGTCGTCAGCGTCCCCGTGCACTCGACGACCGCGTCGGCGCCGCGACCGCCCGTGAGTTCGCGCACCCGTTCGAGGACGTCGCCGGCGCGCGCATCGAGCACGTGAGCGACCCCGAGCGCCCGTGCGCGCTCCATCCGCTCGGGACGGCGCCCGACGAGGATCGCGGTCGCGCCGTGGCGGGCGCGAACCACGAGCGCGTGCAGGATGCCGAAGCCGCCGTCGCCGACGACGACGACCCGCGCGCCGCGTTGCGGCACGAGCCACGGCTCCAGTTCGCCGACCGAGTGCACGACGCACGCGAGCGGCTCGAGAAAGGCCGCGGCCTCGTACGAGACGTCCGGCGGCTTCGCAAACGCGTTGCGTTCGACGATGTGCTTCGGCACCGCGAAGTACTCGGCGTACGCGCCGAGGATCTTTGTGTGCATGACGTGCTCGCAGAGCGCCTCGCGATCGGTCGTGCACCAGTAACAGGCGCCGCACGGCGCGGAGTGGACGCAGGCGATCGGGTCGCCGACCCGATGCGCCGTCACCCCTTCGCCGACCGCGGCAACGTCGCCCGAGAACTCGTGCCCGAAGCGCGTGGGCATCGGCATCTGCGGATGTCCACGCCTGAACGCCTTGAGGTCGGTGCCGTCGGTGAGCGCGACGCGGATTCGCACGACGACGCCGCCCGGCTCGGCGGCCGGCACGTGGTCCTGGTGGACCTCGATCCGGCCGGGCGCCATCAGGTAGCCTGCCCGCATCAGCCCGTTCGTTGCGCCGTTAGATTTCATATGCCCACGCGAGTTCGTCGCCGCGCACCCCCTCGGGTTCTTCGTACGCGGCGGCCGTCGACAGCGCATAGCGCGCGATCGGATCGAGTTCGAGGTTGACGAACGCGCCGGCGCTCTTGATGCCGAACGTCGTGCGCGCCGCGGTCTCGGGGATCAGCGCGACGTCGAAGTCGCTCGGACCCACCGATGCGACCGTCAGGCTCACGCCGTCGAGCGCGACGTAGCCCTTCTCCACGATGAAGCGCGCCAGATCGGGCGGTCGTGGCAACGACAGGCGATAGCCTTTCCCCTCGGGCGTCTTCGTTCGGATCGCGACCGTCGCGTCGACGTGGCCGTAGACGAGGTGGCCGCCCAGCCGGTCGCCGACGCGCAGCGAGGCCTCGAGGTTTAGCGAGTCGCCCGCACGCAGCGTGCCGAGGTTCGTGCGCCGCATCGTCTCGGGGACGAGGTCGAACGCGATCGACTCAGCGTCGTTCGACACGACCGTCAGGCAGACGCCGCTGACGCTGATCGAGTCCTTCGGCGCGACGCCCTCGGCGATCAGCGACGGCGCGAAAATGCGCAGCGTCGCGCCGCCGCGCCCGTCCGGCTCGCAGGCGCTCACGCGCCCGATGTGTCCGATGATGCCCGTGAACATGCTATGCCGCCACGCGGCGCGCCGAGATGCGAACATCCGGGCCGAGCGGTTCGACCCGATCGAACGCCCAGGCCGTCTCGGCCAGACGCGTCGCGGGCGCGACCGCGGCGACCGCTCCGGGGCCGGCGAGCATCACCGGCGCGATCAGCCACTCGACGCGGTCGACGAGTCCTCCCGCGAGCAGGCGCGCGGCAAGCCGCGGGCCGCCCTCGCAGAGGACGCTCGTGATGCCACGTTCCTTGAGGGCGACGAGACCGGCACCCAAATCGACCGTCGGCGAACCGTCCGCCCCCACTGCGACTACCTCCGCGAGTGCATCCAATTGGCCGAAGGGCGCTGCGGACCCCGCGACGAGCACGATCGTCGGAGCGTAGCCCTCGAGCGGGTCGAGGGCGCGCCGCCCCGCGGGATACGGCGGCCGGTCGCAAATCACGACCCGCCGGTAGGGGACGCTTCGCCCGTGGGGCGGCCGCACGGTCAGCAGCGGATCGTCGATCGCGACCGTTCCGGCCCCGACCATCACCGCGTCGTGGGCGGCCCGCAGGTCGCGCACGAACGCGCGCGCCCGCGCGCCCGTCAGCCAGAACGGCCCGGGGCGCGGCGCGGCGTATCCGTCGAGCGATGCCGCGATCTTCAGCGTCACGAACGGACGCGGGCTCGCGATCGCGACCCCGAAGCTCTCGACGAGCGCAACGGCGGCGGCGTCCTCGACCACGTCGACGGCGATCCCCGCCTCGCGAAGCCGCGCGACGCCGCGCGCGTGCGTGGCGGGATTGGGATCGAACGCCCCGATGACCACCCGCGCGACGCCCGCGCTCACCAGCGCGTCTGCGCAGCGGCTCGGCCTGCCGGGATGCGCGCACGGTTCGAGCGACACATACATCGTCGCGCCCGCCGTCTGTCCGCCGGCCGCGCGCAACGCCTCGACCTCGGCGTGCGGCGCGCCGCGGCGGTGGTGGAAGCCCTCGCCGAGCGTCGTCCCGTCGCGGACGATCACGGCGCCCACCGGCGGGTTCGGAGACGTGCTACCGACGCCGCGCGCGGCCAGTTCGCACGCCCGCTCGAGGTAGATGCGGTCGAGCGCTACGGCACGACCTCGACGCCGCGCCAGAACGCGACGTGATCTTGGATTTCCTTGGCCGCGTCCTTCGGCCGCGGGTAGAACCACGCGGCGTCGGCGTTCTCCACGTCGTCGACGACGACCGTATGATAGCTCGCCGTGCCCTTCCACGGGCAAACCGTCGTGGTTTGACTCGGCTTGAAGTACTCGCGCCGGATCGAGTCGGGCGGGAAATAGTGATTCCCCTCGACGACGTGCGTGTTGTCGCTTTCGGCGAGGACGGCTCCGCGCCAGATGGCCTTCGGCATGATCGCTCTGCTCCTACGAGTTCGGTGCGCGACGCCCTTCGTGGGTGCGCGCGACGACGACGGCGCCGGCGACGCGAACCCCGGCGGCGTGCAGCGTCGCACGCGCATCGGTCAGCGTCGCCCCGGTCGTCACGACGTCGTCGAGCAGCACAACCCGCGCCCCAGGCGGAAACGATGCGGCCGCGCAGGCGAAGCGCCGCTGCGGTCCCAGCCGCTCGGCCCGCGAGCGGCCGTGCTGGGCGGCCCCGGCCGCGCGTACCAGCGCGGGGACGTGGGGCAGTCCCTGGGAGCGCGTCATCTCGGCCGCCAGCAAGGTGGCCTGATCGAAACCGCGCCGCCGGCTCCGGCCGCGCGTCGTTGGGACCGGGACCACGACGATGCCCCGCTCGGCCGCGAGCATCGCCGCCAGCAGGACGCCCAGCGCCGCGGCGACGTCGCGGCGGCCGGCCTTGAGTGCGAGGACCGCGCGCCGCAGCGGGCCCTCGTAGGGGCCGAGGGCGAGGCATGGCAGATCGCCGACCGAGGAGCACTCGACCGCGGCCGGACTCGGGCGGCAGCGCTCGCACAGCGCGGACCCAACGCGGTCGCACGCGACGCACACCGGCGGAAACAACACGTCGAGGAGGGATTCGAAACGCACGCACCGTCACTTCACGACTGACCACTCGCGCCGAAAGCCGGAGTCAGCATGCCAGGTGAGATGATCCACATCGCCGTCGAGGGCAGGCGCATGCCGAGCTACCTCGCACGCCCTCAGCGCGGCGACAAAACGCCGGGCGTGGTCGTGCTGCAAGAGATCTTCGGTATCAACGCCGAGATGCGCCGCATCACCGATCTCCTCGCGTCGTCCGGCTTCACGGCGATCGCCCCGAACTTCTATCACCGCACGCACCCCGAACTCGACGAGCCGTACAACGAGGAGGGGATGCGCATCGGCTTTGAGGCCGCCTCGCTCACGACGATAGACGGCCTCACGAAAGACCTCCAGAGCGCGACGAACTGGCTGCTCTCGGACGGTTGCCCGAAGGTCGGAACGTGGGGCTTCTGCTTCGGCGGATCGCTCGCGTACCTGTCGGCGACGTTTCCCGAGGTCTCCGCGGCCGTCTCGTTCTACGGCGGCCAGATCGCGAAGTCGGCGTCGCCGTCGCGGCCGGCGATGATCGAGTTCACGGAATTGATTCAGGCGCCGCTCTTCCTCGCGTTCGGGGCCGACGACCACGGCATCCCGCCGGAGGAAATTGACGCGATCCGGGTCGCGCTGACCGAGCAGGGCAAGAAGTTCGAACTGCACGTCTATCCCGACGCGGGGCACGCCTTCTTCCGGCACGGCGTCGAAGGCGACGCGACGGCGGCCGCGCGCGAGGTCTGGCCGAGCGTGCGCGAGTTCCTCGACAAGAACCTCGCGCCGTAAGGCGCTGGCCCACTACCCGGCGACGGGTTCGGGTTCGTTCGCGACGATGCGATCGTCGAGGACGTCGCCCGGCGCGATGGCGTAGTCGACGCCGACGATGCTGTCGCGCAGCCGAGCCCCGGCGCCGATCGTCACGCGATCCCACACGATCGATCGTTCGACGACCGCGCCGACGCCGATCCGCACGCCGTCGCCGATCACGGTCGGTCCGGCGATCCGCGCGCGTTCGCCGACGTGCACGCCGCGGCCGACGTGGACGGCTCCTCTGAGGGTGGCGCCGGCGCCGACGGCCGCATCGGGCGGGAGGCCGAGTTCGATCGCGACGGGCAGGCGCACGCGGCCCGCGAGCAGGTCCTCGGTCGCGCGCCGGTATTCGGCGGGCGTGCCGATGTCGCACCAGTATGCGCCGGCGAGGTCCATGCCGTAGAACGGCGCCGACGCGCGCTGCAGACCGGGGAAAACGTCCTTGCCGAAGTCGTAGAACGTGCCGGCGGGGATGCGTTCGAGAATCGCCGGTTCGAACACGTAGATCCCGGTGTTCACGAGATGCGAACGCTCGGTCCCGCGTGCAGGCTTCTCCTGGAACTCGACGATCTTGCCGGTGTCGTCGAGCACCACGACGCCGTACTGCGAAACGTCGTCGGCGTGGACGAGGCCGATCGTGGCGAGCGCCTTGCGACTGCGATGGAAGGCGACCAGTTCGCCGAGCGGCGCGTCGGTCAGATCGTCGCAGCCGATGACGACGAACGTATCGCCGAAGAACGGCGCCATCTGCGCAACGGCCCCGGCGCTGCCGAGCAACACCGGTTCCTCGAGGTACTGCAAGCGCACGCCGAGAGCCGAGCCGTCGCCGAGGCGTTCGCGGATCGCGTCCGCGTGATAGTGCACGTTGATGGCGATCTCGGTGATGCCGTGCGCGCGCAAGTAACGCATCACGTGCACCGCGTTGGGCTCGCCGGCGACCGGCACGAGGGGCTTGGGGACTTCACGGGTCAGCGGGTAGAGCCGGGTGCTCATCCCACCGGCCAGCACCATCGCTTTCAGAACACGAACCTCCGTCCGGGGCGCAGCCTTTCCCCCAACGCGAGCGCAACAAAAGTCGGCAGTGCCAATTGGCGCCGCCACCGGGACGGTTCGGCGAGGAGCCGGTACAACCACTCTAGGCCCAACCGCCGCCACACTTCCGGCGCCCGCTGCACGTTTCCGGCCAGCACGTCGAACGAGCCGCCGACGCCGATGCCGACGCCGCAGCCGGTCGCCTGCAGATAGGTCGTCAGCCACTGCTCTTGGCGCGGCGACCCGAGGCCGGCGAGCAGGACGCGGGCGCCGCTCGCGCCGACCTGCGCCGCGACGTTGGGGGCCTGGGAGGCGTCGAAGTAGCCGTCGCGCGTCCCGGACACGATGAGGCCCGGGTGCCGCCCCTGCAGCGCCGCCGCGGCCCGGGCCGCCGTATCGTCCTTGCCGCCGAGCAGAAAGACGCCGAGCTTCTCGCGGACGAGCGCCGCGCACAGCGGCTCGATCAATTCTACGCCGGCGACGCGTTCGCCGATCGGTGCGCCGTGCATCCGCGCCGCCCAGGCGACGCCGACGGTATCACATAACGACAAGGCCGCGCCGTTGACGATCTCGCGGAACGCGGGATTGCGCGACGCGAACACGGCCATCTCGGTGCCGAAGGTGACGACGAGGCTGGGCTGCTTCCCCTTCGCGAGCGCGACGATCTGCCGGACCGCCTCGTCCGGGCCGATGGCGTCGACGCGGCAGCCGAGGACCGATGCCGACGCGGCCGGGGAAGTGCGATCAGGCGACGGCAACGGCCCGTTCGCGATAGGGCGCGAGCAGCGCGCGCAATGTCGTCGCGACCTGCTCGGGCATCGTGCCCATCGGCGAGCGGCACTCGCCGGCGGCGAAGCCGAGCTCGCGCATCGCCCACTTGACCGGGATGGGGCTCGTCGTCGCGAACAGCGCACCGAACAGCGGCGTGAGGGACAGATGGATCTGCGCCGCGCGCGCGACGTCGCCGCCTCGGTACGCCTCCGCCATCTCGCGCAGCTCGCGTCCGCACAGGTGCGCGGCGACGCTGACGATGCCGTCGCCGCCGAGCGCCAGCGCCGGCAAGAACAGGTGATCGTCGCCGGACCAGAATGCGAACCCCGCGGGCCGGTCCCGCAGGATCGCCGCGAACTGGTTGAAGTCGCCGCTCGACTCCTTGACCCCGACGATGTTCGGATACCGCCGCGCCAGGTCGAGCAGCGTCGCCGGTAACATATTGGCCGCCGTCCGGCCGGGGATGTTGTAGATGACGATCGGCAGCGACGTTGACTCCGCGATCGCCCCGAAGTGCCGCAGCATGCCGTCCTGCGGAGGCTTGTTGTAATAGGGTACGACGGCGAGGATCGCGTCGGCGCCGGCCGCCTCTGCGCGCTTGGTCAGCGCGATCGAGGCCGCCGTGTTGTTGCCGCCGGTCCCGGCGATGACGGTCCCGCGCGAACCGAGCTCGTTCTTGACCGCGCCGAACAGGGCGATCTTCTCGTCGTCGCTCAGCGCGGGCGACTCGCCGGTGGTCCCCGCGACGACGACGCCGTCGCTGCCCTGCGAGATCAGCCACGACGCGATGCGCGCCGCCTCGCGGACGTTCGAGCGCGCCGTCGCCGCCGAACGGCGTGATCATTGCGGTCAGGATGCGGCCCAGGTCGGTGCCGGAACGCTGCGTGCTCATGCGATCGCCTCTCGGTTGGCGGACGCGGCCGGCTCGGGCCGCGCCAGGTGGAACTCCTCGTGTAAGGCCCGCTGCGCGCGCACTTCGTCGGCGAGCGGAACGAGGATGCTGATCGTGATGTTGCTATCGGTCGAGTGAATGATCTCGACGCCGGCGCCGTCGAGCGCACGCACCACGCGATACATGACGCCGGGCGTGCCGCGCATGCCGACGCCGACGATCGAAATCGCGGCGCAGGCCGGGCGCACCTCGTAGGGCAGTCCCAGGCGCTGGAGTTGGTGCCGGACGGCGTCGAGCCGCGCCGCGTCGATCACGAAGAAGATCCCCGCGGCGTTCACGTTGATCATGTCGATCGAAACGCCGAGATCCGCGAGCCGTCCGAAGAGGACGGCGTGATCGCGCGCCCTTCCCGCCGCGCCGTCCCGCGGAATCGTGATGTGCAGGAACGTGACCTCGCCGCGCGAGGCGATGCCGGTGACCGGGCGCTGCGGATCGGTGCCAAGCGCGTCGTCGATCGTCGTGCCGTAGTTGCTCTGCAGTCCCTTGATCGCATAAGGGGTGCGCGACGCATGTGCCAGCTCGGCGGCCTTGTGGTGCATCACCTTCGCGCCCTCGGCGGCGAGCTCGACCATCTCGCTCGACGACGCGCGATCGATCGTGTGGGCGCCGTCGACGTTGCGCGGATCCGACGACATCACGCCGCTCACGTCGCTGAAGATCTCGACCGGCGCCGAGCCGAGCGCGGCCCCGAGCGCGATCGCCGTCAGGTCGCTCCCGCCGCGCCCCAGCGTCGTGGTCGCGCCGCCGTCCGTCACGCCTTGGAAACCGGCGACGACGGGGATGACGCCGTCCTCGAGCGCCGCGATCACGTTGGCCGTGTCGACCCGCACGATGCGGGCATCGCCGAACGAGCCGTCGGTGACGATGCCCGCCTGTGAACCCGTCATTGCCTGCGCGCGCGCGCCGGCGGCGGTCAGGAGTTCGGCGAACACGGCCGCGGCGATCAGTTCGCCGCAGGCCAGCAACAAATCGCGGTTGGGGCCGCCGCGCGCCGAGCCAAACAGTGCGATCAGCGAATCGGTGGCATACGGTTCGGGGGCACGGCCGAGGGCGGAGCAAACGACGACCGGCGCGGTCCCGCGCGCGCGAATCTCGAGCACGCGCGCCACCGCCGTCTCGCGCAACGCCTGCGTCCCGAGGGAACTCCCGCCGAACTTCATCACGACCGTCTTCATCGCACGCTCTCCGACGGTATCGTTCGCAACCGCGGCACGAGGTTCCGTGCGAGCAGCAGTTCGAGGATCTGCACGGCGTTCGTGGCCGCGCCCTTGCGCAGTTGATCGCCGACGGCCCACGCCTGCACCCGGGTCGGCGCGGCGGGCTCGACGCGCAGCCGCGCGACGTGCACCGCGTCCGTCCCCTCGACGTTGCGCGGCGTCACGATCCCCTGCGGATGGAAGACGACGCCGTCGGCGCCCTCGAACGCGCGCGCGAGGTCCGCCACGCTCGTCGGCCGTTCCGTCTCGACGAACACGGCGACCGAGTGAGCAGTTCGGACCGGTACGCGCACGGCGATCGCGGCCACCGCAAGCGCGGGCATGCCGAGGATTTTCCGCGTCTCCGCCGCGATCTTGTATTCCTCCGACGACGTGCCGTCGGCACCGAACGCACCCACCTGCGGGATCACGTTGCGCGCCAGCGGCGCCGCGAAGGTGCGCGGCGCCGGCTCCGGTTCGTCGCGCTGCAGCGCGCGTTCGCCCGCGAGCAACTCGTCGAGGCCGGGCCGGCCCGCGCCGCTGGCCGCCTGATACGTCGCGACGTTCACCGCCTTCAGCCCGGCCGTGCGCGCGATCGGCGCGAGCGCCATCGCCAGCACGATCGCGGTGCAGTTCGCGACCGGCAGGATGCGGTCGGCGTCGCCGAGCGCCTCGGCGTTGATTTCCGGCACGACGAGCGGCACGCCCTCGGCGAGCCGAAACGTCGACGTGTTGTCGATGACCACGGCCCCGCCGTCCGCGCAACCACGCGCGAGTTCCGCGCTGGCCTCGTCGCTGCTCGCGAACAGCACGACGTCGTAACCGGTGAGCGCGGCCGGCGTCACGGCGCGCACCGCGACGTTGCGGCCGCGAAAGCGAAGCGTGCCGCGATCGCGCGACGCGAATGCGCCCAACTCCTCGACCGGGATCGCTCGTTCGTCGAGGACGCGCAAGAGCGTCTCGCCGACGGCGCCGGTCGCTCCCACGAGCGCGAGTCTCATCGTGCAGCCTCGTTCGGCGCGAGCGCGTCGAGATACGCGTCGAGCCCGATCGTCAGACCGGGGCGCGACCGAACGCGGCGAATCGCGAGCACGATGCCGCCGGCGAACGATTCGCGCGAGAGCGAGTCGTGCCGGATCGTCAGCACCTCGCCGGTCCCGCCGAACAACACTTCCTGGTGTGCGACGAGGCCGCGCAGCCGCACGCTGTGGATCGGCACCTGGGCGCGCTCCGAGCCGCCCGCGATGCGCTCGGCAGTCAGCCGCGCGGTGCCGCTCGGGGCGTCGCGCTTTTGATCGTGGTGCAGTTCGACGATCTCGACCGTCGGAAAGTGAGGCGCCGCGCGCTCCGCGAACTGCATCATCAAGACCGCCCCGAGCGCGAAGTTCGGGACGATGCAGGCGCTCGTTCCGCTGCGTTCGCAGAGCGCCGCGAGATCCGCGCGTTCGCCGGCGGTCCAACCGCTCGTGCCGATGACGGTCGCGACCGTCGCCGCGACCGCCGCGCGCGCGACCGCGACCGAAGCCGGATGGAGCGTAAGGTCGACGAGGACGTTCGGGCCGCGTCGCCGCGCAGAGCTCGGCGACGTTGCCGTAGATCGCGCCGGCGTCGCCGGTCAGTCCGACGGCGGGCGCGAGGGGCTCGCCCGCGCGCGAGCGCGCGACGCCGCCGACGAGCCGCAGGTCATCCGACCCGGCGACCGCCGCACAGGCGACGCGGCCCATGCGCCCGAGCGCACCGGCGACCGCGACCCGAACCACGCGCCGCTACACTTTTTCGAGCGGTGCGTATTTCAGCATGACCATCTTCTGCCCGACATTCGGGAAATTGATGGTCAAGAGTCCGTCACCGCCCGCCCCGGCAACCGCGGCGACCTGGCCCTCACCCCACTTGGGATGGCGGACGCGGTCGCCGACCTGCAGTCCGAGGTTGACGCCGGCGCCGGCGTGCTCGTGGATCGCAACCTCGCGCCACCGACCGCCCGAAGGACGCGGCATCGCGACGACGGTCCCCAGCGCTTCGACGCTCGGCATCTCGTCCAAGAAGCGCGAGCGCGGATGCGCGAACGTGTTGCCCATGAGCGTGCGGCGCTGCGCGTACGAGAAATAGAGACGATCCATGGCGCGCGTCACCCCGACGTATGCCAGCCGACGCTCTTCCTCGAGCTCGTCGGTGTCGGTCAGCGCGCGGCTGTGCGGAAAGACGCCCTCTTCCAGCCCGGTCATGAACACGACCGGGAACTCGAGCCCCTTCGCCGAGTGCATCGTCATCAGCGTGACGTACGATGTGTCGTCGGTCAACGAATCGAGGTCGCTGATCAGCGCCACGTTCGCCAGGAAGTCGCCGAGCGATCCGGCCTCGGCGCGCTCTTCGAACTCACGCGCGACCGTGATCAGTTCTTGCAGGTTCTCGAGGCGCGTCCGCGCGTCGGGCGTGTCTTCGGCCTGGAGTTCGCGGACGTAGCCTGACTCCTCCATCACCGCAACGAGCAGGTCGGCGACCGAGAGCCCCTCGAGCCGCGCGCGCAGGTCGCTAACGAGGTCGGCGAACCGCTCGAGCTCGCGCTGTTTCTTCGGAACGAAACGCCGCAGCAGGTCGCGGTCGAAGATCGTCTTGCCGACGGAGACGCCCGAGACGTTCGCCGCCTCGATCAGGCTCGCGAGCGTCTGTTGCCCGATGCTGCGCCGTGGCACGTTGACGATCCGCCGGAACGCGACGGCGTCGGACGGGTTCACCAGATAGCGCAGGTACGCGATCATGTCCTTGATCTCGGCCCGCGCGTAGAAACCGACACCGCCGACGACGCGATACGGGATTCCCTCGCCGAGGAAGCCCTCTTCGAACACGCGCGACTGGGCGTTCGTCCGATACAGGACCATGAAATCGCGATAGGCGCTGCCCTCGCGCACGAGTTCCTTGACCTTCTCCAGCACGTAGCGCGCCTCGGCGCGCTCGGTCTCAGCGCCGTACACGGTGACCGCGTCGCCCGCGGCGCGCTTCGTGAACAACGTCTTCTGCGAACGCGTCGCGTTGTTCTTGACCAGATCGTTGGCGACGTTGAGGATCGTCTGTGTGCTGCGATAGTTCTCTTCGAGCTTGAAGACCTTCGCGCCGGCGAAGTCGTGCTCGAACTTGAGGATGTTCTTGTAGTCGCTGCCGCGCCACGAGTAGATCGACTGATCGTCGTCGCCGACGACCGTGATGTTTTTGTGCTCGTCGGCCAGGATCGCGCACAGCCGGTACTGCGCGTAGTTGACGTCCTGGTATTCGTCGACGAGGATGTACCGGAACTTGTTCTGGTAGCGCGTTCGCGTCTCGACGTTGGTTTCGAGCAGACGGATCGTCTGCGAAATCAGGTCGTCGAAGTCGAGCCCGTTGCTCTCGCGCAGCCGCTTCTCGTAGAGGCGATAGACCGTCGCGAGCCGCTCACCGGAGAACGAGGTCGCTTTGCTTTCGTATTGATCCGGGTCGAGCAGAGCGTTCTTCGCCTTGCTGATCTCGTTCAGTGCGGCGCCCGGCGTGATCTGGCGCTCGTCGAAGCCGAGTTCGTGCAGGACGTCCTTGACGATCGAGCGCTGGTCGGTCTCGTCCATGATCGCGAAGTTCGGGGCGATGCCGATCTTCTGACCGTCGCGGCGCAAGATGCGCACGCACATCGAATGGAAGGTCCCGACCCAGAGGTCGCGCGCGGCGGCGCCCACCATCCGCTCTAATCTCGCCCTCATCTCCCCGGCGGCGCGATTCGTGAAGGTAACCGCAAGGATCCGATTCGGGAAGACGTCCTTATCCCGGAGGAGGTGGGCGATCCGGTGGGTGAGGACGCGGGTCTTGCCGCTGCCGGCACCGGCAAAGATGAGCACGGGCCCGTCTGAATGAAGAACGGCGTCCTTTTGGACGTTGCTCAGCGTATCGATTTCGGCGATCATTACGCGTTACTTCGCCACGGCGGCCTCCTCCGCCTCGGCCAGCGCAAACGCCGCGCCCAGGTATGCGAGGGTCGACTCGGCGCCCATATTACGGTTGACCTCCCGGTCCGAGAGGCCGTCGCAGCATCCACCGTCGTGCACGAGCACGGCGCCGAGCGCGTTTCCTCCGACGAACCACGAGAATGCGACCTCGGCGAGCTGGAGCCGGCGACGGTCACCCGTGACGGCGAGCGCCGCGAGTTCCGCGTCGACCATGGCCGCCGCCTCGAGCGGTTGCTGATCGAAGCGGGCCCGGTGGCCGCCGCGCCGATGCCAGCCGTCGTTGCCGATCGGCACGAAGCGCTCGCCCTCGATCGTTACCGACTCATAAAACGCCAAGGTCGTCAAGCCGCTCTCCACGAGCGAGCGATCGCCGAGCGCGATGCCGCCGCGGATCAACGCTTCGGGCAGACGCGCGTTGTCGTAGACCATGCTCCCCTCGAACCACTCCCAGTCGTCGGCGCGTTCGGCAGCGTAGAGCGCGTGGAGGTCGGCGAGCAGGGTGCGCAGCGCCGCGGCCAGCGGCGCTCGCAGTTCGCGGTCGGTCTGCACGGCATTGGCGAGGCCCAGGCACGCGTAGGCCTGCGAGCGCGGGTGTTCGAGCGACGTCAGGATCGGCAGCGACTGGCGAAGGAGCCGCTCGCAAACGGCTTGCCAATCGCCCGACGGCGCGTGGCGCAGCCCATACCCGATCGACCAAATCGCGCGACCGACTGCGTCGTCCCCGCCGACCTCGTCGAGCCAGGTTCGATCGTACGCCATGAAGTTGTGGAAGCGCCCGTCAGGCAGTTGCGCGTCCCACAGAAATGCGAGGTAGATCCCGGCGAGGCGTAATGCCTCGGGGCGCAGGTGCTCGCGCCGGGCCGCCGCGAGGGCGACCAGAAACGCCCGCGCGACGTTGTCCGTGCAATAGCCCGTCGAACGGTTCGGCACGCTGTAGATTGCGTGCTGGATTATCCCCGTATCGTCGCTGAGAACGCCGAGGTGCGAGAGGCTCGGGAG
The DNA here is from genome assembly GCA_963743605.1 of Vulcanimicrobiota bacterium. Classification (GTDB taxonomy): domain Bacteria; phylum Vulcanimicrobiota; class Vulcanimicrobiia; order Vulcanimicrobiales; family Vulcanimicrobiaceae; genus CAVUQJ01. Next base: position 235,854 of record CAVUQJ010000001.1, read on the forward strand.
CGTCAAACGCGGATGCTGCGCTACGGGTTAGGCGGGCCGGACTAGCAGCGCCGGGCGCGCGACGCGCGCGGGTGCGGTGCTGACGAGCGGGCTCGTGACGCGGCGGAAGACGCGGCCGTAGTCGGCGGCGACGTGCGGCCAGGTCATCTGCCGGCCGAAACGATACGCACGGCGTTCGGTCGCGCGGCGCAGCCCCGGTTCGTTTAGCAGTGCGCCGACCGAGCGCGCGATCGATGCAGCGTCGCGGAATTCGACGAGGAAGCCGCGCCCGAACGCGAGCAGTTCTTGGGCGTACAGGTACGGCGTCGAGACGATCGCCTTGCCGCAGCCGACCGCATACGCGAGCGTGCCGCTCACGATCTGCACGGGGTTCAGATACGGCGTGAGGTAGATGTCGGTGGCGGACAAGTAGTTCACGAGTTCGTCGAACTCGAGGTAGCGATCGACCAGCGCGACGTTGTTCGTCAGGCCGAACTCGACGATCTTCTCCTGCAGCGACTCGCGATACGACTCGCCCTCGTGCTTACGCACCTCGGGGTGCGTCTCGCCGAGGATCAAGTAGAGCGCTTCGGGGTGCGTCTTCACGATCGACCGCATCGCGTCGATCGCGTATTCGAGCCCCTTGCCGCGATTGATCAGGCCAAACGTCGAGATGATCGTGCGCTGGCCGACACCGAACGACGCCTTGGCGCGATCGGTCGACGCGAACGGAACGTCGGGCACGCCGTGGTGGATCACGGAGATCTTCCGTTGATCGATGCCGTACTCGCGGGTCAGGATGTCCCTGCCCGTCTTCGAAAGCACGACGACGCTGTTGGCGCGCTCGCAGATGCGTCGCGTCAACGCACGGTGTTCGAAACTCGGATCCGGCAAAACGGTGTGCAGCGAGACGACGACCGGCTTGCGGATCATCTCGATGAGATCGGCGAACCACGCGCCGTCGACGCCTCCGAACAACCCGTACTCGTGCTGGACGTTCAAGACCTCGGCCGGATGCGCGTCGATCAACGATGCGACCGTCGCGTATGAATGCAGTTCGTTGCGGCTCAGGCGGGCGACGACGTTGGGCGGATAAACGCGCGCTTGCCCGCCCGGTTCGTCGATCGCGATGACGTTGCTGTGCGAGTGATACAGGGCGTCGAAGCTGTCGACGACATCCTTCGTGAAGGTTGCGATGCCACATTCGCGCGGAGGGAACGAGCCCATGAACAGGGTCTTCGGAGCCCGCGGCGTGACGAAGCGAGCGGCCGGCGAGCCCGTAAACCGGTCTAGCTTCGATCGAATGTGCACTGTGAATACTCCCATGAAGACGGCGCCACTATTAGCCGTGCAGGCCGTGCCTCGGTCGTACCCAGAGGCCCAAAAAAGCAAACGCTCACGTCGGTGCGACCGCCGCTTCGGCGACGATCCGCGAATGCGGTGGTACGGACGCGTCCGCAGGGATTTCGGCGTCGTGGCCGACGACCGTTCCGTCGTGGACGTATGCGCCGGAACCGACGCGCACGTTGTTGGCAAGGACGGAACCGATGACCGTGGCCCGTGGCTCGATGATCGCGCCCGCCCATACTATAGACAGCTCGACGCTCGCTTCGGTTGCGACGCGGACGCCCTCGCCCAGGACCGCGTAGGGCCCCACGCGCGCGCCGGGCGCGATCGTCACCCCGTCGGCGAGGAACACCGGCGCCTGAACCCCGGCGGGGACGCCGGCATCGCCAACGTGCCAGATGCGCCCACGGTGCCTCTCGGGATCGGCGAGCGGCGCGAGCCGGCAGAGACCGTCGAGCACGTCGCGATGCGCGCGCAGGTAGTGTTCGGGGCGGCCGATGTCGAGCCAGTAGTCGCCGGTCGTGTATGCGTAGAGCGGGCGGCCGCCCGCGATCAATTCTGGGAACGTTTCGCGTTCGATCGAGACGCTGCGCCCGGCCGGGATCGCGGCGAGGACTTCGCGTTCGAGCAGGTACGTGCCGGCGTTGATTTCATCGGTCGGCGCAGTCTCGCGCGGCGGTTTCTCGACGAAGGCGGAGACGCGCCCGGCCCGATCGTGCACGACGCAGCCGAACGCGGACGGGTCTTCGACCCGGATGAGGTGCAGCGTGCCGATCCCGCCTGACTCGCGGTGGTACGCGAGCATGCCGGCCAGGTCGAGGCTGGTCAGGACGTCGCCGTTGAGGACAAAGAACGGCCCGCGGATGTACCGCTCGACGTTCTTGAGGGCGCCGGCGGTGCCGAGCGGCTCGTCCTCGACGACGTAGGTGAGTTGCATCCCGAGGCGGGCGCCGTCGCCGAAGTGCTCGGTGATTGCCTCCGGGAGGTAGCCGGCCGCCAGGATCGCTTCGTCGATCCCGGCCTCCTTCAGTCGCGACAGCGTCCGTTCGAGGAACGGGACCCCGCAGATCGGGACCATCGGTTTCGGCGTGCCATAGGTCAGCGGCCGCAGCCGCGTCCCCTCGCCACCGACTAGGACGACTGCCTGCAAAGGTTCCTCCATGTAGAGACGGAGATACCCGCGGGCGCTCACAATCTCTCACGGCAAGCGCAGCCGCGGTCCCTCAAGTCGACAATGCAAGTAGGCGCTCGTCGACCAAGGGTGCTACCGCTATCGTACCATATCCCAGGAAGCGCGCCCCGCGGTCAGGAGGGCGTCGAAGCCCCGCGCGTTGAAAGCGCGGGGCCGAGGATGGACCCGGGCATCCGGATCCGACACGCGATCCCGCGTAGCCAAGCGGTAAGGCAACCGGCTCTGACCCGGTCATTCGGTGGTTCGAATCCATCCGCGGGAGCCAAGGCACGGCCTCATCGTCTAGTGGTTAGGACGCCGCCCTCTCACGGCGGTAACACGGGTTCGACTCCCGTTGGGGCTAAATCCAAAACCCTGTATTCACGGGGTTTTTTCGCGCCCGTTCGACCGTTGGCCCACGAATGGGCCACGTGGCCGCTGGATCACGGCCCTTCGCCGTTGTCACACGCCGACGCGGCCCGTTTCCCTTGGCGGCGACGGAGGACGATCTCGTCGGAGCCAACGCATCGTCGCGATCGCATCGACAGCGTCTTCGAGCAGGCGAAGGCAAGCCAGGGGCAACAGGTCTGCGGGAGCAAAACACTCCAGCCTCGGGGGGTATCTCGATGCGCTCGCCTGTGGTTTCTGTGCCCTGGTGTCCCGTTGGGCGCGCGGCTACCAGCGCCACCGCCGGCTGTCAAACTCTGCCCTTCGTCAGGCGAGTCTACGCGTTAGTAGGTGCCCTTGCCCTCGTGACTGGCTTCGAGACTGCCGGAATCGCTCAGGAGCCGTCGGCGTCTACGGCGTTCCAGAGGATCAAACCCTCCCTTGCAATCATCGCGTCATCTGTGGGTCTTGGTACAGGGTTTTGCATTTTTTCGAACGACAAGGTTTCCTACTATTTAACAAACGCGCACGTAGTGCATGGCGAGTCAACTGTCACCGTCTTCCGTCAGTTCCCAATGCGTAAAACGTTAACGGGCACGGTTCTTGCCAAGGGAAGCGATGAAGACCCCGATCTTGCCGTCGTGCGGGTCCCAATCGGTAATACGCCGTTCTTACGCCTGCGGCTTTTCGTACCGTTGGCGGGCGATCCCGTCGCGATAGCCGGCTATCCAAACGCGCAATATAGATTGGCCGCCATCTCAGGCGATTTAACACCCTCGGTTCATGTGGGAACGATCTCAGCTGTCGTCAACCACGGTGGCCTCCTCGAATACGACGCGCAGACGCTACCTGGAAATAGTGGCGGCCCGTTATTCGACCCCGCAACCGGAGATGTTCTGGGAATTGTTCGGGCCAAAGATCGCGAATCCACCGACGCGAATCTTGCCATCGGAGTCACTCCCGTCGTTCGTCGCTTTCTGACGGAGCACAGTCTGGCATTTACGGCCGCGATTCCGGGCGCCCCTAGTGAACACACGTCTAAGTCATCGGCGAATTTGAACGACTCCGGTTCCCCAAGAGTGTTACCCGGTGCGGGGACGGTCGCTTTGATTTATGATCCTAAGCCCACGGGAGCGAATCAATCGGCCGTAGAGGCAATCGCGGCTGCCGCTCAGGATTTTGCTGACAAGTTTGCCTCGCGCTTCATCGTTCGCGCGGTCCTCGCGCCTACGCATGCGACGAGCGTCGACGATATAACTCAAGCGGCGAAGGCGCACGACGCCTTGATTGCGGTTGGGTTCTGGCCTCGTATCCAAACTACGAATCTCAGTGCCGCAGGCTATCGGGTAACGTGCGGCGTCAAGGTTCGGCTTACCGACCCATACGGCATCACGCAGTTTAGTGCAAGCAAGGAGACGGAGATCGAATCACGCACCCTGTCGACGGCTATCACAGAGTGTTCCCTGTCTGAGCTTCAGATCAAGTCATTGCGTCAATCAATGAGCAGATTACGGGTAGGGATGGCGGCGACTCGGCCGCTGCTAATTTTTTCAGGTATGCACTCGCGATGCCAAACGGAGCACGGTGGTCCTTCGTCGCCTTAGCACCGACGGCCGAGGGCGCGAAGGCGATCGTCGCACCCGTTAGCGTGGCGGTATGCCGCCGGGCTTGAAGATGGTGACACTGTGGTTGCAGTCAACGGCGTGCAACTGGCTGGGAAGAGTGCTTCAGAGCTTCGAATGATAAACTTTAACGCCGGACGCGGCGAAACTGCGGACTTCGAGATCGTTACTGCAGACGGGCGCCACCAGCACATAATCTTCGAGCCAAAGGACCTGAGGTGGTATCTCGATCACCGGGGCGCGCTTCCGTCGGCCGATCGGTAACGAGGGCCGATGCTGCAGAGAGAAAGACGGTCCGCCGCGCGCTGCCGCCCGGACGCCGAGAAGCGGTCGGAGATCGCCGCGAAGGCCGCGGGCGCGCGGTGGGGCCTTCCCGCGTGTACCCTGTAACGCAGACTTACACTAGATCGTCGTATCGATCGGGATTGAGCGGCGCATTTCGCTTGTATTGATCGGATTTTCCGATTACTAGGGCTGCTGATACGAAGCCGCCAGCATCATGGATGAAGGACGCATAGGTAGCCAATGTTGCGCCGGTCGTCACCATGTCGTCGACTAGCAGAATTCGCATTCCGCTGCAGCCGCGTATGGCTAGCGAGCCGGACACTAGTTGGGCTCGTTTCTCCTTTGGGTGCCACGATTCGTGTAACGGCGTCCTGGGGATCGTATTGCGGGCGATGTTGAAATCAACCGCAGCCTCGATCTCTTGACTCACAAGGTGTGCAGTAAAACCGACCGGCGTCCCTAAGACTCTGCTCCAAGTGACGAGCGCCGACAACGGGGACAACTCTGTCGATGTCAAAATCGCCGACTCTGCCCATTGCAAGGCGAGCCAGATCCTCTGCCAGCCTCTGCACAACTGGCGGGTCGCTAGACTTGAACTTCACTAGAGCTCTTGAGAAGCTATCGGAGCCGCGCCGATGATAGAGTCTGAGGAACAGAAACGGCAAGTTCCCTCAACGCTGCAGGTGCCAAACACTGGCTGTTCTGGGTTCACGACTACCTCAGGTGACTCTGTCCAGACCGCGCGGATGACATCGACTAAGCTTCAGCCGCTGCCGCATGATGGCCAAGTTCCCCGGCGGCCACTTCAAACTGTACCAGGCGTGGCCACTTCAAACTGTACCAGCCCGAGCGTGTTAGCGAGAACGAAAATGGGACCGGCAGCAAGAATGAAAGAGGGACCACCCGCTAGGGTGATGTTTTGCTAGCCTTGACCGTGCTTCCCGCTTTGGCTCTCTGCTCGCGGGTTCGGTAGCTTTCGCCGATGATGGGGACGATGTGAGCGTGGTGGACGAGTCGGTCGAGGACGGCTGTCGCGAGAATCGGGTCGGCGAACATTTCGCCCCAGGCCTCGAAGGACTTGTTGCTGGTCATGATGATCGAGCCACGCTCGTAGCGTTCAGAGACGATGCGGAAGATATGGTCGGCGACGATTTTGTTGAGAGGTGTAAAGCCTAGTTCATCCAGCATGACGACGTTGACTTCGATCAGCGGTCGCACGACCTTTTCGACGCTCAAGTCAGCTAGCGCTGCGTCAGGCGCATGCGAGATGCTGGATGGTCGCGAAGACGACGCTGTACCCACGCATGACGCGGCCGTTAGCTCGGCTCTTCGAAAAGCCATTGTTCGACCACCGGCCACACGTCAACCAACGGGTCTCGACGTGTGCGCCACCACCTGCGGAACTCGCGCCTTCCGCTGCGTGCCTTGGTCGCACGTCGCCGCTCGTCCAGGCCGTAGCGAGACTTTAAGAAACGTATACGTCGACGGCGCTCGATCGGCCCCCCGCGTTCGCCGAATCCAATTCTCCCTGAGTCTTTGTTGAGCTGCACGAATTCAGGAGCAGCGCCACCGGATCGAGCCCTTCGAACTCCTGCTTCAGTCTTGCTTTGACGGCAGCGCTTACGTGAGGGCAATCGAGCAGCCGCGCGTACGGCGTCGATGGAGCGCTATAGGCTTTGACGGTGCGCGCACCATCGCGTGTTTTCGATTTCAACTTGAAGCACGGCTGAAAGTAGTTGACATAGAGTCGGACGCAGCGTAAAGCCTCGCCAGCGCGCGCGTCGCTTCCATGCAACGGAACGGTCGTAGCCGGTCAACTTGCGCACCACTGCGCTGTTCTTTTCTCAACCCAGGCTTGCGTTCTTGCGGTAGGGCTGGAACGCGTTCGGGTCAGGCCGATCCTTGCAGTAGTCGGCGATCGTCTGATTGATGAAAGCGCTGCTCGTTGTCTGTGTCGATGCCGAGCATGACGAACGGAAATCTGTGGAGGCAGCCGCGTCGAAGCCTTCGGCAATCAAGGATTGGTTACGCATGGGCATCGCCACGCACTCGGTCCATGCGCTGGCGATGTCCGTGAGGACGAGAGTATGCACGAAGTTGCCATCAGTCTTGCTGCCGCCGCAGTGCTCGACCATGTCCACTTCAAAGAATCCAGGTGGCGCGTCGTTCCAATCGCCGAACGTTCGCACCGGAATGGCTCGACGAATTGCAAGGCCAACGCCCGACTTTCGTCGACGCTTTCCGTCGATGCGTTGCGAGTCTCGCTGAGGAGACGATCGATATCGCCGCGCTGACTTGCAAGAGCCGCTCCTTGACGTTTGGTGCAGGGCCAGATGGCCGTGCCGCTCCATCGCGGTGATCAGCGTCGGCAGCAACGCCTTAAGACGTTTGCTACAAAGGCGATCGCTCGCCTCCACAAGACGATCAGCGCTTGACACACCGTTCGTCGTAGACTCGGTGGCGCGGTCTTCTCGATCGGGCGAGAGGGTCGGCAGCGTTTAGGAGCCGGATCGCGTGTTTCCGATGGTACCCGGTTACGGCGGCAAACTCGCCCAATATCCTCGCCTTTTCCAACGCACCCGCAGCCCGGTACCGCGCGACCACCGCCCCGAGCAATTCCTTTCGTCTGGACATGCTGATCTGCCTCAATTCGACGTTCCGTCTCGCCAGAACATCCCGGCGGGTAACAATTGTCGTGAGGCAACCACCAGTCATGGGTAGCAATTCAGATGAGTCAATGCGACCGGACAAGATAGTCGTCGCGGGCCAGTCGGCGACCACGTCGGCCGGCTTGGGGTCGGTGGCCACTTCGCCGGGGCTGGTACATTTTGAGAGGTCGGGCGACCAGCTCGAGCGCGATGCGCCGGATCGTTGCCCGGTGGAAGCCCGTCTCCCGCGCGATCGCCGTTCCGGCCATTTCAAACCTAGCAGCCCGATGATCGTTTGTTGCTCGTCCACGCTCAGTCGGTTCATAAACGGCATCTTGCGACGCCGCCCAGGCATGCTCGGGCTGGATCACCTCATCGGTGGTACACTTTCAGTCTGCAAAGTGGCCACCGACCTTGGTACACTTTCGGCCGGCCACGGGTGGTACATTTTGGGCGGCCGCCGGGGTCGAAGACCGATGATTCGCCACCGCGCCTTCAGGTTCCGCAGGTTCGGCCGCATCGATTCTCGTGGAAAGGTGCCGGCACCGTCGGTTTTCCGAGAGACGCCTGGCACGTCACGGGGCAGCGTTGGATCGACGGTGACGATGGCGGCCTAACGGAGGAGGCTGAGGTCATCGCCTCCTCGGCCGATGAGTGGATGTTCCACAAGCTTCACGGCGTAATAGCAAAGGATGCAAACTACGACGAGCTGGCCGAGTCGATCGTGGACGATGACTATGCTGGTATCGTCGATGCGATCAGAGAGATGGCGGCACAACACCCTGCCGCAATGTGGTTCGTTAGAAGCTGGAGCGTCGAGTCGGCGGCGTCCGACTGACCGCGTGCGCCCTCGATGAACTAAACTTTCGCGATCTTGGCCTCTGTGAGGCGACCGTTAGGCTGAGTGTCGCTGGTTAGTCGACCGTCGCGAAGAGCCCCGCGAGGGTGCGCATGACCACGTGTTCGGTCGTGCCTGGTGGTCGATCGTCCCGTTGCACGCACACCGTCTGCATCCCGGCGACGCTGGCCGCGTCGAGTTCGGGAACGTAGTCCGAGAGGAACAGGATGCCACCGGCGGGTGCTCCGATCTCGGAGACGATGCGTCGATAGGAGGTCGGGTCCGTTTTAGCGCCGACCATCGTATCGAAATAGCCACTGAGCATCGGCGTGAGATCGCCGGCAGAGCTGAAACGAAATAAGAGTTTCTGGGCGGCGATCGAGCCGGAAGAGTACACGTATAACGCAATTCCCCGCGCTTGCCAATTGCGCAGCGCCGCAGCGGCGTCGTCATAGACGTGCCCCTGAAAAGCGCCGCTGTTGTAGCCGTCGGCCCAGATCAACCCTTGCAAGGTCTTCAGCGGAGTCGCTTTGCGGTCTTCCTCGATCCAACGTCGTAAGAGTGCGACGGTCTGCGCTTCATCGAGATCGGGCGTTCCGCCGAGTTCGGCGGCATCGTGGAGGAGCTGCGGGACGACGGGGTCGTCGCGGTGGGCAGCGACAAAGTCGGCCAGCCGTCGATGAGCATATGGAAAGAGGACCTCGCGCACAAAGTGGATCGACCCGGTCGTGCCTTCGATATCGGTGAGGATGGCACGGGGATGACGGAGTGGCGCGTGGGTCATCCGTCCAGTTTTGGAAAACGGTCGGCGATTCGATCGCCGCTGAACTGGGCGATCCATCCATCGGAATTCGTGAACAGGCGTATCGCGCAGAATGCCGGATCGCTGCCCATATCAAACCAATGTCGAGTGCCGGCCGGCACGCTGATCAAATCACCGCGGACGCAGATGATTTGGAAAACGCGTCCATCGACCCGTAAATAGAACGCGCCACGGCCTTCGACGAAAAACCGGACCTCGTCTTCGCCGTGCGTGTGTTCGGAGAGGAACTTCGCCCGTAGCTCACCGGCGTTGGGATTTCCGCGGGCCAAGCGAATGACATCGACCGATTGGTATCCGCATTCCCGTTGAAGGCGTTCGACCGAGGTACGATAGGCTGCCAAGACCGCGCGTTCGTCGGCGTCGGGTGCCAGGTGCTGCTCGGCATTCCAACGCTCGAAGCGGACCCCGATAGCACCGAGCTCGCGCGCAATCGAGTCACCGTCGCTGGTTTCCAATACTAACTGATCCGGTGCATCCTCCGGAAAGATGCGCAACAACGTGGTGTCGCGCGCGGCGTCGAGCGTCGTCATCGTAAGCGTCTTTCTTCCAGATCGCAGGTCATGAGAAATTCGAGTGCCTCCAGATGCCGTTGCGCCTCGACCCGATCGCGGCCCCACGTATACAAGCCGTGGCCGGCGAGCAGGAAGCCCGGGGCAACGTGGGGCGAGGCTCCCAAGAGTGCTTCGACCTCGAGGGCGAGTTCAGGCATCCGTTGACTATTCGCGAACACCGGTAAGGCAATCCGCCCTTCGTGGGTGTTGATCCCACGAAATGCTTTTTGCATCTCATAGTCGGAGAGATACAGAAAACCGTCGGTGGCCGCTACGCGCGAGAGCACGGTGGCGGCAACCGAGTGAACGTGGACGACCATGCCGATCGTGTGATCGTTGCCATACCGGGCCACGTGTAACGGCGTTTCGGCCGATGCATCCGGCGGCAGTGGTTCGGTCATGTTGAGAATGAGGACGTTGCTGGGGGTGAGTGCGTTCTTATCGACGCCCGACCGGGTGATGGCGATGCGACGATCATCGACCCGACTGGAAAAGTTGCCGCTCGTCGCCGGCGTCCAGCCATGGGCCGCGGCGAAGGATCCGATCGCGAGCACGTCGGCGACTGCCGTCCGTTCGATGCCTGGAGTCGGTGTAGAGAGAGCCATATCGCGCGTCAATCAGGGTACCAGGGTGGAGGTTTCAGATCAAGCGGTCCGACAGGTGGCAACCATTGTTACGCTGCGGAGCGCCTCCAGCGTCACGAATCGACGGCGGAGCGGGTCGAAGCGGCCGGGATCGGAAAGGGCCGGCCGGCCGGAACTGCCGTCTGCGGGCGCCTACGAAGTAGGGTCGCCCCCCATACCCGTGCGCGACCGCCATGTTCTAGCCTGAGTCGAGACCGAGTCGAATCCCAGCAGCTCGGCCCGATGGATTTTGACTGCGCGGCCTCCGGCCACGCTCAGGAGGAGAACATGTTCGTACGGTATGCTGGCGCGGCCACGTTCGCCGCGGCGCTCACCGCCTGCTCCGCAGGCACGGCCGGCTCGGTGGGCACCCCTGCCCTTCCCAATTCAATTGGTAGCTCGGCCATCGAGCGAACGAACGCCTTGTCCGAAGGCGGTGACGCGCATGCGGTCAAGCACTGCGGCTACGTCCCAACCGGGAGCAGCAGGCTGTACGTAGCCAACCAGGAGGGCAACGACATCCTCTCGTTCCAACCGCCCGACTATTCCACGGCCACGGTCGTTCAAAAGAACGTCGACGAGCCGGATGCGGTCGCCTTCGATACAAAGAAGGACATGTTCGTGTCTCAAGTCGGCTCGCCGTTCGAGGTCGAGGAGTTCGCGCCGCCATACACCGGAAGTCCGATCGCCACGACGACGGTCAGCGTAGCGGGGACGCTCCAGGGGATCGCGCTCGACAACAACGATCGCCTCTACATCGCGGAACCACTCCAGAACAAAGTGCTCGTTTTGGATCCGCCATACACGGAGAGCACGCCCAGCCAGACGATCAGCTCCGGACTGTCGGATCCGACCGCGGTCGCGTTCGACTCCCGCTGCGGCCTCTGGGTGACCAACAACGCCAACGCCTCTTCGGGCGGCTACGTCGCCAAGTTCAAGCCGCCCTACAAGAGCGCTCCGTCCATCACGATCAAGAACCTTACGAGCCCGGCGGCGATTGCCTTCGACAAGCGCAACGACATCTTTATCAACACGTCGGCGCCGGGCTCGGGTCCGCAATACGTAAAAGAGTTCGTACCACCGTATACGCACGGCGCGAAAGAGACCATCACGAACGGCATCACGTATTCGCCGCTCGGCGTCGCCGTGGACTCCTCCGGAAGACTCTTCGTCTCGCTCTACTTTGCAGATAAGGTTGTCGAATACGCCCCGCCCTACTCAGGGCCACCTGCGAGGACGATCACCTCGTCCGATTTCGTGTACCCGTGGCAAATCGCTTTCGGGCCGGCCTGACCGCCAAGCTCTCGCATCCGGCAGACGCTACGACGCTCATCGGCTCCGCGGTGACTACGTTGACGCCGACGTAGCCGGACTCCCTGGTGTGGAGACGGGGGATTCACGTCCCCCGTTCCGTTCGTGCGAAGTGGTGCCGGCGACGGCCCGGCAGGCTGGCGCAGACAGTGCCGTCGTGGCCCTCGGATAAAGCAGTCTGAACGCCGTCGTACTGGGCCTACGGGTTGTGGTCGATGTGAAAAACCGCCTCCACCCACTTTTCGCAGACCTCCCGCATTTGCTCCGGAGTCAACGCTTTCGAGAAGTCCGGACCGGGCAGCGGCTGCGCATGTGTATCGCCGATGATCCGAAGCGAGCCGTCGCCCTTTCGCATGGCGACGGCGATGGGACGGCAGACGAGGGTCGTCGAGCTGGAGACCATCGTCGCGGTTGCGGTCTCGGCCGCGTCCGCCGGGCGGCAAAGCAGCGTTCCTTCCAGCGACTTCTGCGCCGCAGTCTCGGCTTGCGCCGCGGGCGCCGTAGCCGCAAAGGCTACCAAGCACGCGAGGGTCGCCGGCAAGCGGTGGATGATTTTCGTGAAACCTGACATGTGACGTTCTCCTAGAGACGGGTGTCGGAGCTGACCTCGGGGCGGGGATCAGGTCACGCCCTCGATACGGGTACGCCACCGCGGCCGGGCACGGACGTGCGATCCTCCAGATGTTCAGCATCCATCGACGGCTGCGGCGGCGTACCGCTTGAGAACACCCAAGCCGGAGGATGTTTAAATGACAAACAACACCGAACGCCTCACCGTCCTTCTCGTGGCGGCGGTGCTGCTACCGCAAGGCGCATCCGCCCGTACCCGGCCGGCCGCTCCTCTAGCGAACGTACCGCCCGTGCAAGTCACGACCTGCCTGCTCAACAGCATCCCTTTTTCTAGGGATGTCGACCAGCCCAGTGAGACGGTGGCGGCGCGGCTATGGTTCGGTATTACGAACACAGCGCAACAGCCTGCGACCGAAGTGACGCTACGCGTCAAGTACGGAGCAGATGTGGAGACGGTGGTCGAACGGGGCACTTTCTCGACAGGCGTGCGCGTCGAGCGCACGTCGGACATCCTTGCATTCGCCCCCTGGACGGGGACGGCTCCCGATTGCACCGTCGTGTCGACGAGGTTCGCCGACGGGACCGCGTGGCTCCCTGCGAACAATCTCCCCGGCTCGGGCTAGGAAGGGCTTACGTGCAGACGATGCTCGTTACGCGTGCGGCGGTAGCCGAGATGCCCTTTTTGACCGGGTCGAACGCAACGCCGGGCTGACGCGGCGCGAGTACGTTCGTAAGAGGTGCGGCGTCTTCAAGTGCCGCCACTGGCCCGCTGACCTTGCGCTCGCCGATTTGTGCTGTCGACCGGACTAGGAAAGCATCAGATCGTCGATGGCGCCGATCGTGCGAGAAATTAATTTGGAGTCCGCGTCGTTGAGGTGGTAGAGGTCCAGTTGCTGAGAGAGGCCCCCGTGGGAGCAGAGACACTTCAAGAGTGGCTGCTCACGCGAACAAACCCCACGTGTGGAGGCCCCAACCATGTCAAACAGATTCAGCCTCGGCGGGCGGAATGTTCACGCATTCCGAGCCGCGTTGTCGCTGGTCGTCGCCCTCCTGCTGTGCACGACCACCATCGGACCGGCGTTCGCCGCCGGTGGTGAGGTCGGTAACATCAGCGGCACGATCATCGACGCACAGACCAAGGCGCCCGTCGCAAACGCGCAGATCGCCCTTGCGGCCCCGTCCGGTTCGTTCTCCGCCAAGACGAACTCGGCCGGGTTTTTCACCATCCTCGGCGTGACCGTCGACACCTACGTGCTGTCGGTCAGCGCCTCGGGCTTCGACGCCCTGACGATCCCAGGCATCACGGTCCAGGGTGACCAGACCGTTGGCTTGGGCAACCTGCAAATGAACAAGCACCTCCAGACGATCGGACGCGTCACGGCGCGATCGACGAACGGTGCGTTCCAACCGACGCAGACGACTGACTCATACACGGTCAGCGGCGCTCGGATCATCCAGACCGTCGGTAAGACGGCGACGACCAACGAGAACAACCTCCTGTTGGCCGTTCCCGGCGTGACCCTGTCGAACGCCGGCATCCCGAGCATCCGCGGCGGCGGCGCTCGTGAGGTGGGTTACCAGTACGACGGCGTGACCTTCACCGAGCCCTTCCTCTCGAACAACGGTTCGAACGGGCTCATCAACGGTGTCGGTAACGTCCAGGTCGTCGAAGGCGCCGGCGACGCTACGCAAGGTGGCGTCGGTTCCGGCGTCATCAACATCGTTCCGAAGCGTGGAGCCTACCCCGGGTTCGGCTACGTCGACCTGGAAATGGGCGGCCCGAACTTCAACCACCAGGCCGCGATGGAGTACGGGTTCGCGACGCCCAATGGCCGCTTCTCCGACTACATCACCTACAACGGCCAGCGGTTCGTACCGTACTTTGGGAATTCGACGACGAACGTTGCCGCGTACAACAACTACTTCGCCAACTCGTATCAGTCGAACGACCAGTTTACGAACAACTTCGTGTACAAGTTCGGCAAGAACAACAACCAGTCGCTGCAGATTCTCTACACGAACATCTCGCAGCAGGCTTGGGGCAACGCGGGCGGTCTGCCGACCGGCCAGTTCCCGAGCAATCCCAACGCGCTCGTGTACTATCCCTTTGACAGCCTCGGCCAGGCGACGTGGATCGGTTTCGGCCAAGACTTCGGTATGTCGCCGAAGCAGTACAGCTCCTATATCGGTCTCCAGCCCTACACGCCGGGCTTCAACCGGCCGATCGACGCGCCGCAGCAAAACGCAAACGTACAGACCCGGTTCCTCAAGTTCGAGTACGACAACAGCCTGAGTGCCAACACGTACGTGGCGTTGCGCTATTACAACTGGGACCAGCAGACGATCAACGATTCCTCGTACTCGCTCAACGCCAACACCGGCGGTCCGTCGAGCCTCTCGGTTTGGGAGTCCGCCGGTGGTCCGACCGTCGGCATGAGCTTCGACCTGACGCAACAGGTCGGTTCGAAACTGACTATCAACTACAACGCCAAGTACGACGATGCGCATCCGATCCTGGACGTTCTACCAGCCGCAGCTCGAAATGCTCGGGCTCGCACTCTCCGGTTTCGGCGCTGCGAATCCCGGTGGCGTTGCAGGACCGTCTCCGGCGGACTGGCTGCCGGGCGGCTACCTGAGCAAGTTCTTTGCTCAGGGGCAGATCCCACGTATCCCGACCTGGGGCATCAACTACCAGAAGTCGCTGTTCCAAAACTGGGGTAGCGGCATCCGGTTCCAGTACAACCCGATCCACCCGCTCAAGTTCGACCTTGGTATCCGTTACGAAGGCCAGAACCAGCAGTGGAACAATCAGCTCGAGCAGTACGGCCAAGGGCCGCCGGGATACATTACCAAGACCAATGGTCCGTATCGACGTTCCGGCGTCGTTCTGGCAGCCGTCGGTGCTCCAACCGAGGGAATGGGAACCGCGTCTTTCGGTCGCCTATCAGCTGAGCCCCAACGACGCCTTACGGTTTGCGTATGGTCGTTCGGCAGTGTTCGGCAACGCGCAGTCGACCGGTACGCCGTTCACCGCCTACAACATCACCCCGTACCTGAAGATCCCGCCAATCCCGGGCTTCCAGTGCGGCATCCCGACCGTCAAACTGTTCCCGTGTCAGAGCTACGGCGAGCAGTTGTACTGGCTGGGCGACCAGATCGAAGCTCCGGACGCCGGCAACGGCCGCCCGGCGCTCTATAGCAACTACGACGTGAGCTACTCGCACCAGTTCAAGGACGGCCTGGGCTTCCGCCTGACGCCGTTTTATAAGGTTGGACAAGACCTCCCAACGTTCGCCCTCGCGACCCAATTGCCGGGCGGCGGCGGAATCTTCGCGGCGTCGAACTACGGCTTCAACCGGCACGACCGGCGTCGAGGCCAGCCTGACGACGCCGGACCATCCGGTCGGGTTCTCCGGGTTCCTGTCGGCAACGTATCAGAACGTCCTGAGCACGACGCCGCCACTCTCGACCAACGAGACCAACGTCCCGTCGCTCCAGCCGGCGACGCTCCAACTGGGTGACCTCTATCGCGCCGGATACATCTCGCCGTTCTCGGTTCGCATCGGCGGCACGTACGCGTTGAAGAACGGCTTCAGCGCCACCCCGACCATCCAGTACAACATCGGGTACCCGTACTCGGTCGGCAACCTGATTGCCGCGACGGTCGGCCCGAACCAATACGCCAACATCCCGCAGGTCGACTTCGGCGCTGGCGTCCCGACGGTCACGGCGATTGGAAACATCACGGGCGCCGGCCTCTCGACGAACTACTACGACCCCGCGTACTCGGGCAACCAGTTACACCCGAACATCGCGGCCTCGCGTGGTACGCCGGCGACGGCCGCCAACGGTGGCTACCTCTCGACGCAGAACCTCAACGCCGCGCTTGTGCTCCAGTACAAGAAGCGCGGCAACATCATCGGCATCCAGGTAGCGAATCTGTTCGGAAACGCGTTCAACAACTCGGTGCCGTCGACGAACCCGTACTACCAGCCGGTCGCCAACGGCCTGTCCGGTCCGCAGACGAACTACAACTTCTGCGCGGCTCCGTCGCAAGGGTTCAAGAACCTCCGCGGTTGCGAACCGCAGGTTCCCAACACCTCCAACGCGTTCGCGAACGGCGCGTACATTCTGTCGAACGGAAACTTCACCACAGCTCCGCTCATCGCGCCACTGCGGCCGATGACGTTGCAAGTCTACTACCAGCACACGCTATAACGCCAACCCCCGCGGGGTACGCCGCATCACTCTCGGAGAAGGGCCCCGGCAGTCGCCGGGGCCCTTTCACGGTGCGCGTCACGACTCGTTACTCGGTCCGGTGTGTTAGATGCCCTTTTGACCGGGAGCGAAGGCAACGCCGGAGACGTTTTGGAGTGGCGGACCGATCCGCGAGCAGCACGTGTACACGTGCTTTTGCTTGCCCGCGGGGAAGGACCACGTGGTCCCATCGGGACCATTCGGACTGGCCCCGAGCACCGTCTTGCCGTCGCGGCTCATCGCGATTCCTTCGATCGGGTTGCCGGTTGCGATCGACGTTCCGGTCGGCGAACCGCTTTCGGTGTACTCGGTGATCGTGTGGCCGATGAGGTCCGTCACCAGCAAGTTGCCGGCGTTGTCCGGCTTGATGCCGCCCGGCGACTGCAGCACGATCCCAAGGATCCTTCACGCCGCTTTGCTGGCCCAGGGGGAACTCGATGACGCGACCATCACCAACCGAATCGCCGGTCAAGATCGCGGCGAAGACGTTGCCCGCGGCATCACACGTCAAGAACGGGTTCCGAAAGTCGGACGAATAGTTGAGAGTGGCCGACGGGCTGGTATTTCCCGGCGGGTACACTTGAATGCTGGCAACGTTGCTGTTGCTGTAATTGTAGAAGTCGGCGACATAGGCGGTGCCGTTCGGACAGACCGTTACGTCGACCGGATAGCCGACCGAGTCCGTGAGCGTCGCGCTGGGCGATAGACCGCCGCGTGGGTACACGAGGACGTTGTTGAAATTCGCGACCCAGAGGTTCCGGCTCGCGTCGACGAAGAGGCCCTGAGGCTCCACTAAGCCGTTCGTGATTTGGCCGACCAGCTCTCCGCTCATCGTTATGACGTCGACGACGGATTCCGTGCCCCAACTCGACATATACATGAGCATCGTTTTTGCATCGAGCGTCTGCATGAAGCCATGGCTCGTGCTCGCGGTCGATCGTTGTGCAAGCGAGTTCGTTGAGGGGGAGGTCGCCGGGGTCTGCGAGGTGCCGCCCGAGCAGCCCGCGAGCAACACTAGGAGCGCAACTATCGAGGCGTTGCGAGCGAATGTGGAAGTGCGCACTTAGTTGTTCTCCTTCGTGAGGGGCGGGGTCACCGCGACGCCGATCGGCTGGCCGCCGGCCGCGATCGTGTTTATTGCCGAGCCGCCGGCCGTATACGGATACTCCTCGGCATTCCCGGAGCCGCCCGAGTCGGCGACGTAGAGGTCCGTAACGGAGGCAAGCAGCGCGAAGCCCAACGGTGAGATCGCTCCCGTCAGCGGCGTCGTCGACACGGGATTTCCGAACGTTCCGCTCACGGGCGGGTCAAACGTAGCGACCTGTAGCCGGATGGGGTCGTCGAAGGCGATCCGCCCTGCCTTATCGATCTGGATGCCCCCGGGGAACGACACCGTGTAGACGTAGTTGATGTAGGCGATACTCCTGGCGTTGCAACCGCCGGTGACGAGCCCGAACGAGGTTTGGTAGCCGCTGTTCAAACCGTCGATGTACAGGTCACCGCCGTTATTGTATGTAGCGAACATGATCTGAGCGAAGTTGAACGTGGAATCGGAGACTGTGGCGCAGCTCTTCGAAGCGCCCTTTGCGTAGATCGCCACGTTGCCCGTGGAGAGGAGACCCCGAGCGTTTCCAGGGCCGAGACGCCGCGTTCCATCTCGCTCTTCGTCCGAATCGCCCGTCGTCGCCGTGCGGTGCGCGCGGAAGCGTCTGCCGAACATTTCGGACACGTCGATCGGCCCGGGGAAACCTTGACAGCGCAGCACGTGTGGCACAGGCCATCCGCCGCGGCTCGCCGCCGCTGCTCTACCTTGTATGCCGCTGCCGAAGTGGGCACACAGATACGTCTTGGACAGAGGCGCTGGCGTCGCCTCTGTCGCGATGAGGAAGCTTAGCCTTGCTTGTCTGCGATCGGCGGAGCTTCTTCGTTCGTGAGCGTCAGGCCGCTCGCGGCGACTACTTGACCATCACTCTGACAGCGACGCTGTTGCCCGTGCCATCCGAGATCGTCACGACGCACTTGCCGGCGCCGGTGGACGTGACGGAAAACTCCGTCTTTTTGCTGCCCTGGACGACCGTCGCGACCGATGGTTTGCTCGACTTCGCCGCCCAAGAAGTGGTCCCGTTCTCGCCGACCGTCACCGACTTGGTCTGATGGGGCGCCGTAAACGTCAGACTCGTCGGCTTGACCGTCATCGGGTTCGAGACTAACACGTTGATTTCGCCGGTGCCCGCCACCGTATCGGACCAAACGTTGCCGTCGGGGCCCGCGGCCACCGCGTCGGGCGCACTCCCGCGCCGAGCGGCGGGGTAAACGTCGTCACGGTATCCGTGGCGGTGTTGATGCGAAACACCGTATTGTCGCTTCCGCTGGCACACCACGGCTCGCCGTCCGGTCCGCGTGCACAGAACTGCTCGGTCTCGTTCGCGTTGAACGTTCCGCCGATCGCGTACGTCGCGATCGAACCATCAGGCGTGATGCTGCCGACCAGCGGTTCGTTCGCGAGGCAGACGAACCAAACGTTGCCGTCCTTGGCGAGCACGACGGGAGCCGGTATGCAGCTGACGGGGATCGTGAACATCTTGAACTTTCCCGTCGACGGGACGAAGCGGCCGATCGCGTTCTGCGTCGACTCGGCGAACCAGACGTTTCCATCGGAGCCCGTCGTGACGCCGCCGTATTGGTTCGTGCCGGGTTGCGTCGGATATGGGAACTCGGTGATCGTTCCTGCCGGCGTGATCATCCCGAGGTGATTGAATTCGGTGAACCAGACATTGCCGTCGGGCCCCGGAGCGATGCCTCCGAGGGAGGTGTTGTCGCCGCTCGGGATGGGATAGCTCGTCGCCTTCCCAGTCGCCGTCGCGCGCACGATAGTGGTCGATTCGTGGCCGATGTAAAACTTACCGTCGGCTCCCGCTGCCATGGAGATGCCATAGCCGCCGAGCACGCCTGAGAGCGAAAACTCTTTGGTTGATCCCGCAAGCCGACATCCGCACCAACGCGTCGGCGCCTTCATCGAGGAACCACATGTTGCCGTCGCTCCCGGCGACGATCGCAGTGTACAGCGCCGATTTGGTATGCGGCAGGAACTGTACCCACTGCGCGGCGTTGCCTTTTTGTACAACGTCGGGGACGGCGGCATTCGGGGCCACGAGACCGCGCATGCTCGGGCCGGGCGTTCCGCCGCTCAACGAACACCCAGCCAAGGCGGCGGCGACGAAGGCGGCTTGGGCAAGGCGTCCTATCATGGCCTGCTCCTTCCAATTAAATTGCATGTGGCGGCCTGAGGGTGGGATGCGCGTTCTGGGGTATCGCTTCGAGGCACGCCGTGCCGCTGCTGCACCTGAAGGTCTTGCTCCTTTGGGTCTCGCGTGCTCGGCACGCACCACGCTGAAGCTCGAGACGGCGATGGCGATACCGGCCACGAACGCGCCTGCGGCGGCGCGACCGAGTTTGAACGGAGCAGCAGATTGCTTCCTTACGAACCGTGGGGACGTGTTCATCGCGCTCACCTTTCGAGTGCCGAGTGTCCGTGTGGACAGCATAGAGGGCTCGGCGTACGCAAACGCACGCACCACCGGCTTCGAGCCCCGGGCAGGGACCCGGAGGTCGATGCGGTGCGCGGACGCTGCGGCGCCGCCGCTCAGTGCCTGCGCCTGTGTGCGCCGAGGCGGCTACGCTGTCCGCAGCCACTCACCCGAAAGGTGAGCGTGATGAACCTCTCCCTCCGGCTCGAGAAAAAGCAGTCTCCCAAGGCGCCTTGCGCCGTTCGCGACGAGGCTGTCGGCCCGTGGCCTCGCGTTGGCCCAATTCATGGCGGATGAGTGGCAAGTCGTAACGTTCCGTTCGTCCCGCTGCCGACGCAAGACGGCTTGACCGTCGCAAACAGCGATTTGCGCGGCTATGAGCCGTCGACCCTCGCCGCCCGTGGTGGAACGCTCGTAGGTGGTCGCTCTAGCGCTCCGGCGTAACG
Source organism: Vulcanimicrobiota bacterium (assembly GCA_963743605.1). Lineage (GTDB taxonomy): Bacteria > Vulcanimicrobiota > Vulcanimicrobiia > Vulcanimicrobiales > Vulcanimicrobiaceae > CAVUQJ01. Next base: position 256,239 of record CAVUQJ010000001.1, read on the forward strand.
GATCTGTAAGAGCAACGATAGGGGCTTTCCCGGATATCGGTGTCCCTCGCCGCGGGCTACCGTTGGGGAGAGCCGGTGGGCACGCGATCTCGCTCTCGCGAGCGAAGCAGCCCGGTCGGCGCCCATCCTGCGACGCACCTGGATTTCGGTGCGGAGCACTCTACGAGGAGATGACCATGAAGACCACATCAGCCGGCGCTCGCGCAAAACTTTGGGCCGGCCTCACCCTCGCGATGGCCGTCGCGACGACTGGCGCCGTCGCCATCGCGAATGCCGAGAGCGGGATGCAACACCATGTCCGGCCGGATAAGGCGAGATCGTGCAAGTCTGCGAACCCCTGTCTTGACGAGACGAACGGTTCGAACGGTCCGGGCGTTGAGGGAAATTCGACGAATGGCGCCGGCGTACTCGGATATTCGCCAAACTACTACGGCGTCGTCGGGAGTTCGCAAGGCGTGAACGCCGCAGTCGGTGGCTTCAACAGCTGGTCGGGTAACGGGGCATCGGGGGTCTACGGACAATCGACGGACGGCTTCGGCGTCACCGGGTACTCGGGCAGTGGCTACGCCTTCTATGCCGAAGGGAATGTCCTCGTCGACGGTGAGATCTACACGAACGGTGGCTGCCAGAGCGGCTGCAGCCGCACGCGACACGAGCTGTCGTTCAACGGCCGGACGAGTCAGCCGACGCTCGACGATGTCGGCGAAGGAACGCTCCGCAACGGTATGGCCCACGTTTCGCTCGCGCCAGATTTCGCGAATGCGATCGATCCGCACAAGCCCTACCTCGTGCTCTTGACCCCGGAGGGCGATGCCTCTCTCTACGTGGCGAGCAGAACCGCGGGCAGCTTCGAAGTTCGGCAGATCGGTGGCGGCCATACCTCCATCCCGTTCGCCTATCGCATCGCTGCGAAGCCGTACGGCACCGGATCCGAACGGTTGCCATTCAAAACCGTCCCGCAAGTGTCGCCGATCGATCCTACGCACGCGCGCTAACGCTCGCAACGCGGGTGAGGCGCGCAGAGCCCGGGGCGAATGCCCCGGGCTTTGCGTCCGGGTTCGGGCGGTCAAGCGGCCCGTGCGTTTGCGTACGCCGACACTCGCGATGAACGGTGAAGCGCGCGACCCGCCGGCAACGCGCTAGTGGGTCGGTCGTTTGGGTACCGAGATCGTTGCAGATTTTCGCTCGGATCGAGGAACGAAGACCGCTGAAAAGCAGCGCAATTTGAGCGATGAGTGACGATGAGCCGGGCGAAAAGATCCTGCGAGATCGGTACCGGAATGGCCTTACAGGCCACTAGTTGCCGCTCGCGCGCCCGTCATCGGCGGTCGTCGAGCGAATCACGTGCGCCATCAGTTCCGCGCGCGAACGTAGCCCCAGCTTATTGAACACGGAAGCGATATGGTGCTCTACGGTGCGTTCGCTGATCGACAGGCGTTCGCCGATCGCACGATTTGACATGCCGTTCCCGACGAGTTCGGCGACCTCGCGTTCACGCCGGCTCATCGTGCGCCTCGAGGAACCCGCGCCCGGCTCCAGTCGACGCACGTGACCGAGCGCGCCGACGCTCCGATACGTGTCGATCGCATCGCGCAGGTTGCCGCCGACCTCGTACGCCAGTGGCCTCCAGGATCGGCGAGCCCAAGCGTCGCGCGAGCGCGACCGCTGTTGCGACCAACTCACGCGTCGCCGGATCGTTGCCGCGCTTGGCGAGCGTTGCCCGAGCGAGCGAGCGATAGATCGCGGCGAGCCCAACCGCCCCGTCGCCCTGCGGCACCAGCGCCGCGACGGCGTCAAGACGGTCGGCATCGGCATAACGAGCTAGCGCAAAGAGGAGGCCATCGCGGTACACGGTTGCCGTTACCGCTCTTCATCGCGCGATCGACAAGCTGCCGGCGCCGCTCGTCCGCGCCTTCGAACGCCGGCGAGCTCGATCTGCACCGCGACGAACGCGCTCGGCAGCGTCTCGAGGGTTCCTCCGGCCAGCGTCTCGTCGAGCAAGTCCACGGCGGCGACGCGCTGCAGCAACAGCGGATCGTTCGCTGCGAGCGCGATGGGCGTTCCGTACACGGCGAGATTCATCCGCATGAGCGTCGACGGGACGCCCTGCGCGCAGGCCGCGTAAATCAGATCGAGCGCCTCGGCGATATCGCCCAGGAAATATGCCGTGTGGGCAGCGAGAACGCGCGACCCCGCCGAGTTATAGGCGGCGCCAAGCTCGTCGGCGACCACGATGAACTCCGCAACCATCGGTCTCACCGCGGAAAAGTCGGCGAGCTCGCCCGCGATCCATACCGCGTACTTGAGCCCCATGGAGCGGTGCCCTGGATTCTCGGCACCGCGTGCGATCCTGGCGCAGGTCAGATACTTCTCGCGAGCCGCCACAGCGTCCTCGCGAAACACGGCTAAGGCGCCCTCGCAGAAAAGCAGGCGCAACTCGGACGCAATGTCGCCGCCGATTGCGCCAAGACGCGCGCGGGCGATGTAGGACTCGACGCGCTCGGCTCCGGCTTTGCCGTTCTCGAACAGCCCCGCGGCGATGAACGCTGCCGACGAAAACCATTCCAGCGCTTCAGGAGCTTGCGGATCGACCAGAGCGATCGCTTCGTCCGCAAGCACCAGCGCCGCTTCGAAATCGCCCGCGCCGTGCGTCGCCTGCCGCAGGCCGGAGAGCGCTCGAAGAATGCGCGTGCGGTCGCCGAGCCGGCGCGCCTGGCCCAGGATGTTCGCGAAGTGCGTGGACGCGCTCTGAGAAGTCGCCGAGCGCCCCTGCGACGCGGCCGAGCTTCTCCTCGACCTCCCATCGCCGGCTCGTCCGGAAGCGATGGATCGCTCGCCGCAAGCTCGTAGTGCTCGCGGGCCGAGACCAACGCACATCCCGCCACCGCCGCGTCCCCTGCGCGCTCGGCATACCGCCCGGCACACGCGATATCCCCGGCGCGCTCCCAGTGCCAGGCAAGCGTCGCGTCCGGCGTGTCGGCCGCCCGCGTTCGCTCCAGCGCCGTCGCAATCCGCCGATGGATTTCGCGCCGCTTCTTAGGCAGGCTACCCGCCGACACCGCGACACGCGTCAATTCGTGGCGGAATTGAAACCAGCCAGGCCTTCGCTCGTCGGCGACGATGAGGTCGAGTTCTCTCGCCCTGAGCAGCATCGGTTCGATCGCCGCTTCCGCCGTCTCCGCAAGCTCGGCCACGAGTGACACATCGAACGTCGGTCCGACTGCCGCCGCCATCTCGAGGTAGGCAGCGTCGGCTTCGTCGAGTTCTTTCATCCGGCGGCGCACAGATTGCTCGACCGAACGCGGCAGCAAGTCGTTGGCGCCGGGTCGCGCGAGTGCATCGCGCACGAGATCTTCGACGAACAGCGGATTGCCTTCCGACAACCGGCAGATCGCCGAGACCATGCGCTGAGACAACGCGTCCGAGGCCGGCGCCGTCGCCAGAATCAGCTCGCGTACCTGTCCGTCGTCGAGTGGCTGTAGGGCCACCTGATGCACGCCGTCGAGGCGATCGAGCGCTAGCAGCAACTCATCGAACCCGGCGGATCGCTCGCTCGCCTCGGAGCGCGCGGCGAGTGCCATGACGAAGCGTTGATCTTTGCACGCGGCTGCGAGATACTGGAGCACTTCGAGCGACTCAGCGTCGAGCCACTGGGCGTCATCGACAAAGATGGCGAGCGGGCCGATGGAGGCAATGCGCGCGAGCGTTCGTCCGATGATCGCGAGCAGTCTTCGTTTCTCCCACGGCTGTGGCTCCGTTCCGTGCGGCTCCGGAACCGAAGAGGTGAGCAACCGCTCGAGGAGCGCTCGCTCTTGCGGAGAGTAGGAAGCGCGCGCGGTTCGCGCGCGAGGAGCGGCGCTAGGATATCGACGATCGGCGCGTAGGGTGTCCGCGCGAACGCATAATTTTGCGCCGCCGCGACGGCGAAGCCGTGCGCCTCCGCGTTGCTTGCCCACGTACGCATCAGGCGCGTCTTGCCCTCGCCGGCCCCGCCGAGCAGGATTGCGACGGCACCCTGACCGCGGATCGCCGCCGTCGCCCGCGCCTCAAAGAACGCGCACTCCTGTGCCCGTCCAACGAGCCGCCTCGCGCGAAGCGGGCTAGAAATCATGACCCGATTTTCCCGGTCATCCGGCGCCGGCCTTGCGCCGGGCTAATCTTACTTCAAACGGCACGACCTACTTCGGCGGCGCGTTTTCGTGTGGGACCGGTTGCCCGGACTGCGGCACCGTGTTCGAGGTCACGCTATCTCCCAGCGGCGGCTACGCGGAGAGCGTCATCTGGAATTTCCAGCCCGGACAAGGAGTGGCTTCCGTCAGCGTGGTCCTCGACGCCTCCGGCAACCTCTACGGCGTCACCCAAAACACCAATGCCGTCAACAACACGGCCGGCGGCGCGGTGTTCAAACTCAGCCCCGGTCCTTCCGGTTACACCTTACGCCGTTGCACGCGTTCACGGGTGGCAGCGACGGTGCACGGCCGGTCGGCGCGCTCGGACTGGACAAGGGCGCTCTAGATTCGTGTCCGCCGTCAAGCGTTGAGAGCCGCGCCGTAGGCGAGGACTAGCAGGCGTCGCATGACGGCGGACAGGGAATCTGACATGGCGGAAATCCGCGAGAGGCTCGCTGCACTACGCGCCGCGATCACAGCTTAGCGCGCTGCGGGAGCCTCCAGTTCGGCCGTATGAAGTGGCAGGTATACCCGTTGGGGTATTTCTCGAGGTAGTCTTGATGCTCGGGCTCGGCCTCCCAGAACGGGCCGGCCGGTGCGACCTCGGTAACGACCTTCCCCGGCCAGATGCCCGACGCGTCGACGTTGGCGATCGTATCCTCCGCGATCCGTTTCTGCTCTTCCGTGGTGTAGAAGATCGCGGAGCGATAGCTCAGGCCCCGATCGTTAGCTTGGCGATTGAGCGTCGTCGGGTCGTGTATTTGGAAGAAGAACTCGAGTAATTGCCGGTAGCTGATCACGCTCGGATCGAAGATGATCTCGATGGCTTCCGCGTGCGTGCCGTGATTACGGTAGGTGGCGTTGGGCACGTCGCCACCCGAGTAGCCGACACGCGTCGAGATCACGCCGGGATACCTGCGTATGAGGTCTTGCACCCCCCAGAAGCAACCTCCGGCGAGAACCGCCCGCTCGTTTTGTGTCGTCATATTGCCTCCTTCGTCGACGTGGCGCTAATCCGAGAAGCGGCGCGCGAGCGCCGCAATCGGCCCTACGACGTGGTCTTCTTCTGATGAAGGGTGACCTTGTTGCCCTCCGGATCCGCGAACGACGCCTGCCGGCAAACGGGTCCGTCGAAGAGATCTTCGAGCGCCACGCCCTTCGCGCGGAGAGAACGCGCGGCGTCATCGATGTCGTCGACTTCAAAAACGATTCCGGCGGCGGAGCCCGGCTCTCGCCCGACCCATTCGGACGCCATCAAGCTGAAGCAGCCGTTGGTGAGGTGGGCCTCGTTGTACTTCTCGACGCCGTCCTCGACGTACGGGCCCGCAAACGTGAGCCCGAGCGTATCCTCGTACCAGGCGCGCGTGCCGGCGACGTCGTTTGACGGGTACGCGGTGTAAGCGATATCCTTGATCATGGCCACCGCGGGCACTTCAGCGGCTCGGCGCGTCCTCCTACGCTGACAAGGTCGCGCACTTGGGAGAACGGGCAACGCCAACCTCACGCGAGACTGCGAACGTGCGAAGGTGTTGAGCGTGCGCGCCGCCACACCCGAGGATGCGGCCGCCGTCGCAGACGTGCACGTCCGCTCGTGGCAGGTGGGATATCGAGGGCTGCTCCCCGACGAGTACCTCGACGCTCTGCGCCCGGAGGATCGTATGACTCGGTACAGGTTCGGCGCAACGGACTCGAGCCTGCCGACGACCCTGGTCGCAACCGCGGATGGGGTGATCCGTGGATTTGTCACCGCGGGGCCGTCGCGAGAGGACGACGTCACGTGCGGAGAGGTCCACGCACTGTACGTCGATCCAACAACGTGGGGACTCGGCGTGGGAAGTCGTTTGATCTCGGAGGCGCGGACACACCTGAGCCTGCGCGGCTTCAAAACTGCCGTCCTGTGGGTCTTGCTGGGAAACGACCGTGCCGAACGCTTATACCGCCGTGACGGGTGGTTGTCCGACGGGAGCCGGCGTACTCGCCCGGTTTGGGGTCTCCGCGTCGAGGAAACGTGTTACCGGCGCATCCTTTCCTAGTCCGGTCCGAGTTGCTTCAGCAGACGCCGACCTCCCAGACGAACCAGCCCATCACATACCCCCGTCGGCGGGAGCGCCCCTACCCATATGGGCCGGGACTCGACGACTGCCGGAATCGGCCGCGGCCGGCTCGAAGGCAACGGTCGCACCAGGAATTCGACGTTCACCAGTGTGACATACGCCAGCCCCGCACTTGCCGGAGGAAGGGAAAAACAGATGTCAACGCGCGGCCGATTTCTGTTAGGAACCGCGGCGATGGCCGCAATGCTCGGCGACGAGTCAGCGGCGCTGGCTCTCGGGTCCGCAACGCCCAGCTCGGAGACGGCCGACGACTTATTGCGGCGCCTGCAAGAGGGGAACCGGCGATTCGTCGCCGGCGACCTTCCGGATCCGAAGGCCGATCAGGCCGCGGAGCGTCGCGCTACGCTCGTCGAAGGGCAGGCACCGGGGATAGCGGTCCTTTCGTGTGCGGACTCACGCGTCGTTCCGAATCTGATGTTCCTGCAGGGCGCCGGCGATCTCTTCGTTTGCCGGGTTGCCGGCAATTTTGCCTCGGACGACATGCTCGGATCACTTGAATATGCCGTCGAGCATCTCAAAACGCGCTTGATCGTCGTCATCGGGCACGAAAAGTGCGGAGCGGTGAGCGCCGTTTACGACGCGATTGCTAAAGGCGCGGCGCTGCCGGCGCACCTGAGTGCGATCGAAGGCGGTATGCGCGCGGGCATCAAGCCCGTCGTTACCGCCAAGGGAACCGAAACCGACGCGGTCATCGCGAACGTCAAGGCGAACGTGACCAAGATTAACGAAGATTCTGCGGTCCTCGAACCGGCGATCAAGAGCGGTGCGGTGAAGGTCGTCGGTGGAATGTACCAGTTGGGAAGCGGCCGCGTCGTGTTTTTCGCCTAGCCACATCGACGGCGCGACTGAGAGACGTCGCTGCTAGTGCAAGGCGAGGTAGTTTGCGCCGTCGAGCGTCGTCTTGCTGCCCTGAATGGTGTGGATCGGCGTCGCGTTGCCGTTGGCGTTCGCGGCGAACTCCTTGATGGAGTTGCCGCCGAATTCGGCGACGTAAATGTGATTCTTTTTGTCGGCTACGACGCCGGCCGGATCCGAGAGTCCGGTGATCGTCGCGACCGGCGTCGCGTTGCCCCTCGCTCCCTTTGCGAAGACGATCACGCCGACGGACTCATCGGCCACGAGCAGGCGGCCTCTGGAATCGAACGCGAGGGCGAAGGGTCGCGAGAGACCTGTGTTGCTCCCCGCGAGCGTGACCACCGGCGCGGCGTTCCCATTCGCGCCGGCCGCGAACGCGACGATCGAACCCGAGCCGGTGTTCGCGACGTACAGTCTGCCCATCTTGTTCATGGCCATCCCCGTCGGCGTCGCCAGCTTCGTCTTCTTTCCGCTGATCGTGGCGATCGGTGCGACGTTGCCCTGGGCGCCCGGCGCGTATTCGGTGACCGCGCCCTCCGAGTAGTCGGTCACCCACAGGTGGCCGGATGGATCGACCATGATCCCCTCGGTGGGCCCGAGGTGCGAATTCGAGCCGCCGACCGTCTTGGCCGGCGCAACGTTGCCGTGCGCGTTCGGGCTGAAGACCGCGACGGTCGTTCCACTGTCGTTCGCCGCGTAGATGTTTCCCGCGGCGTCCAGCGCCAGCGCGTCCGGCTGAGTCAGCATCGTCTTCGATCCTGCGATCGTGACGGCGGGCGCGACGTTCCCTGAGGCCCGCGCGGGGAAGGCAAGGATGCTTCCGCCGTCGCGGTTTGCTGCGAAGATGCGGACGCCGGCGTGCGCCTCGACCATGAACGACTGCGGTTCGGGCGGCGTCACCGCGACGGGGCTCGAAGTGCCACCGCACCCCGCTAAGACCAAGGCGAGGGCGGCTAGTAAAGGCGGACGCATGGGCACCTCCAGTTGCGGTTTTCCGTTCTTTCGCAGACCGGCGCCTGCCCGCCTGTGCGGCTGGAACGGCGTCCGCGCGACCGGCGATCGGCCTTTTAGGCTAGCAAGCCTCGGGAATCGCGGCCTGGTATACTGAAGTGCGCGTGTGACCTGCACGTCGCTCATAGATGACCTCTTCGGAAGGGAGCCGAAATCATGCTGCACGTTGCCGTTCTAAAGAACCGGCTCGCGCTGGTTAGCCTGATCGCCGTCGGCGCGGTCGTCGCCGTCTCGAGCTTCAGCGTCGTCTACGCCGAGCACGCGAAACCGATCAAGAGGAAGACCGTCTTCAATTGCAGCGGCGGAACGGCGTGTCTGGAGGGTAACTCCAGCGGCGCGAGCAGTTGGGGCGTCTACGGCCTCGCGTCTACGGCGGACGGCGTCCACGGGGTCACGAGTTCTACCAATGGGAACTCGGGAACGTCGGGCATCAGCACCGCGACGACCGGCAACGCGCACGGCATCTACGGCCGTTCGTCGAACGGCCAGGGCGTCTACGGAACGTCGTCCAGCGACAACGGCGTCGAAGGGCATTCGACGGGGTCCGGCGGCTCCGGCGTCGCCGGCATCCAACGCGGGACGTCGTCGGGCAGCGGCGACGGCGTCTATGGAGAGTCGGCCGATACGACGAACTTCTACGAGGCGCTCGAAGCGAAGGCCGACAGCGCCAACACGTACATCTTCGAAGGGTTCAACGCAGCGACGAACGGCCTCTGTACGATCGACTACAATGCGGCCCTCGCCTGCACCGGTGGCGCGATCGTGAAGAACGTTCGGACCAGGCATCGCGATGCCGGTGGCCGGCGCGTGCTGGCATACGCGGCGGAATCGGCGTCAGCCACGATCGACGACGTGGGGACGGCCCACCTGATCGCCGGCGCCGCGAGCGTCGCGCTGCATCCTGACTTTGCCCGCGTGATCGATCGCAGCGCAACGTACTACGTCTTCCTGACCCCGCTCGGTGACACACGCGGCCTGTACGTGAGCGCAAAGTCGCCGGCCGGCTTTCAGGTCCGCGAGACGCAGGGCGGTCGGTCCGGGATCTCCTTTGACTACCGCATCGTGGCCCATCCGATCGACGCAAACGGTGACCGGCTTCCGCCGGCACCCGCACTGAGGACGCGCGGGCTCAGCGGCTGATTTCGGTCAGCGCGTGCTGGAGCGGCGCACTCGATATTCGAATGATGCCGGAAAACGGCGAGCTCATCTCGGCGATGAGGAAGATGGCCGAGGCGATCGCGACCGCACTCACGACGAGAACGAGCAGCGAAGCCCGATTACTCGGGGCCAGCAACCCATAGAAGACGAAGATTCCGGTCGTCCATGCCATCTCTACCGCGAGCAACCCGACCGCAGCAGAACTGCTATTTTCCTGTGAAATCAGTCGCAGCGTCTTGCCGATGTCAAGCGCCGCCGCTAGCGCGCTCGACTTTGCGAAACCCTGACTCGCGCTCGTCGGGACGATGCGTTCGATCGTATCATAGAACGCCTCCGCGTCCGGCGGCGTCTCGAGACGGATGCCGCGAATCGCGTCGGGCCAGGACCGTCGAAGCATATCCACCAAGATAGCGCGTAACATCGCGCGCCCGGCCGCGGAACCGCGCCCGCTTAGCGCGAGAGCGCGGTCGAGGAACACGACTTGTGCGCTGACGTCGGTCACCTGCCGCTCCTGGCTGTCGAACGCCGTCTTCACCGATGAGAGCTGCAGGCTCAACAACAGAGCGACCATCGACGTCATCGAGCGTGACGGCGATCTTGACGAAGTCCTTCGTCTCCGCGCTGAGACCCTGCGGCGACCTCCGGGCCAGGAACCGCCCCAGCCCCACGCCGCCCGCGGCGAGCAGCAGCGTGATGAGGGCGAAGGCAATCGGGCTCACCGGCACGTCGCCCTCTGTATCCCACGGCCCGTGCGACGACCTTCCGGCGCACGAATTGTTGAATCCCCATGTGCGAACTTTCATGGTTTTTCTAGGTCCCTCGCGTGTAGCGTCCGGTCACTGGGCAGCCGCCCTCCACTCGCTCACTCGAGGAGAACCCGATGAACCGCACGTCCCGCACCTCGCCGCTCACCGCTTCGATCCTTTACGCCGCGCTCGGCGTGGCCATGGCCCTCCCGCTCGTGCACCCCGCCTCCGCCGCCCAAATGCAGTCCGCACCACTCCCCATGGGCGCGAGGTACGCGTCGGGGCACGCCGATCGCACGACCGCCGCCGTGACGCTGCGGACGCTGCGGTCTCGGGCCCACCACGCGGCCAAGAAGGCCACGCACTTCAACTTCCCCTACGGCCTCGCCGTCGATCAGGCCGGTAATGCCTTCGTGACCAACTTCAACACGAATTCCGTCGCCATGATCTCACCGACGTACAAGATCACGACCAACGTCATCAGCCAGGCGTTGAACGGGCCCGTCTCGATAGCCGTCGGCGCGAACGAGGCGATCTTCGTCGGCAACCTCGCCAGCGGCAGCAACGGCGGCTACGTCGAGCGCTACGCCGGCGGCACGCCGCAACTGACGATCACCGCCAACGCGGGGTTGCCCTACAGCATCGCCGCCGATCAGTTCAACGACCTCTTCCTCATCTACCAGGCGGGCATCGCGCTCGACGATCCCAACGGCAACTCGCTGTACGCTCCGGGGTACAACGGATATGGACTCATCTCGGTCGCGGTCGGCAACGGCGCCGTCTACGCGTTCGACGACGGCAACTACCTGAGTGGCTCCGGCTCGCTGTACCTCCGCACGAGCGGCCTCACGAGCATCACCGGACCGACGGGCGCCGCGAATCCGTCGGCGGTCTCCTGCGGGAGCGGCGACTGTTGGTACGGCGATGCCGCCAATAACACGCTCACCGTGAGCGACGGCGGTACGTACTACGATGTTGCCCTGAGCTACACTCCGGTCGGCGTGGCGTACGACCAGTTGCACAATCGCGTCTTCGTCGCGGACCCGATCGACAACGCGATCCACGTCTACAACGCGCAAACGCTCGCACTCGAGCGAACCCTCACATAACGGGATCCCGCTTCCGAGACGGCGGCGTGGCTCGCTCGCGAGCCGCGCCGCCGTCGTGTTCGCGCGCCTCGGCCAGCGCGCGCTCGATCGGCATCAGCAAGCCGATCTGCCACTGCACCCCGAACGCGGCGTCACCCAGCGCCGCCCGCAGGCGTCCCACCTCGGCGTCGTAGTCGGCGCGCTCGGCGGGAAAGAGCGGTGCACCGAGGGTCTGACGTAGCGTCTCGGCCGCGCCGAGGAGACGGACGCCCCGCTCCGGGTCGCCGAGGCCGATCGCAACGGCGATGTCTTCGAGCAGCTTTGCGATCGCCGCTTGATTGTTGGCGCTTTCCATGATCTCGAGCGCTTCCCGCAACAGGGCAATGGCCTGCGCCGTTGCGCCGCGCTTGTGAGCGATGGCACCCAGGTTTGCGAGCGAGTACCCGCCGCCGTGCCGGTCGCCGAGACTGCGCTGGATCCTCCGGCTCTCGGTGTACACCGCCTCGGCACGATCGAGCTCGCCGCGAGCGATCGCGACGAGCCCCAGCTTCATCAGGGCGTGAGCGTGGCCCGACTGGTGGCCGAGCCGGCGATAGAGAGCGACGCTCTCGAACGCGTGCGCGTCCGCGCGATCCATGTCGCCGCGCGTGTACGTGACGCTCGACAGATTGGCGAGCGAGATGGCGATGCCCATCTCGTCGCCGATCTCTCGGCGCAGCGCCAACGCCTCCACGTGCGCCATTTCGGCGCGTTCCAACTCGCCGCGAAACTGTTGCACCGTCCCGAGCGACGTGAGGAGCGACGCCAATCCCGCCGGCTCGCCACTCCGTCGCAGCCGCGCGATGGCGTCCTCGCAGACCCGCAATGCCTCCGCGAGGTTCCCCGCCGCCGACAGCAGCGAAACGAGACCCCGCATCGCGCGCGCGTGCAGACGCGGAGCGACCGCCGGCGCGCCTCCCGCGAGGTCGAGCACGCGCCGCAGCCAGCCGATGCCCTCGGAGAACCAGCCTTGCATCCACCAGAAGTACCACAGGCTGGCAGCCAACCGGAGCGCGGTCTCGAGGTCGCCGGACTCGTGTGCAAACGCGAGCGCGGCGATAAGGTTGGGGTGTTCGACGTCGAGCCGCGCGAGCGCGCGCGCTTGGGCCGTCGGGGCGTCCGCTTCGTAGGCCGCGGCGATCCGCACGCCGTCGCGCGCATGACGCTCCCGCATGGCGGGCAGTTCGCCCAACGTCTCGAGCCGTTCGACGGCGAATTCGCGCAGAAGTTCGAGCATCGCGATCCGCGGCTCGCCGAGCGCGTCCTCGTCGAGCACGACCAGGCTCTTGTCCACGAGGCTCGCGATGCGCAAAAGAAAAGCGTGCGCATCGTCGCCGTCGCTCACGACCGCGCGCGCACCCTCGAGACCGGCGCCTCCGCGAAAGACGCCGAGCCGGCGAAAGAGCGTCTGTTCGTCGGTCGACAGCAGGTCGTAGCTCCATGCGATTGCGCCCTGCATCGTTCGTTGGCGCTGCGGCGCGTCGATGGGGCCGCCGCCGAGCAGCGGCAGGCGCCGTTCCAACCGTGCCGCGAGCGCGTTCGGCGGTAGCAGGTTCAATCGCGCCGCGGCCAATTCGATCGCCAGCGGCAGCCCCTCGAGGTGCTCGACGATCGTTGCGATCGGCGAACTGGTGGCCTCGGTAAGCGCGAATTCCGGTTTGACCGAGCGGGCGCGCTCGACGAACAGCGTCATGGCGTCGGCGGGGTTCAGCGGCGCGACGGCAAACACGGTCTCCGCGCGCAGGTGGAGCAGTTCACGGCTCGTCGCGACGACGCTTAACAGCGGACATTCCGTCAACAGTTCGCCGATCCACGGAGCCGCCGGGGTCAGGTGTTCGAGGTTGTCGAGCACCAACAACATCGTTCGCTTCTTGAGGTGCGCGACCAGCGCGTTGCGAACCGCGGCGTTCGCCGCCTCGCGCACGCCGACGGCCTTCGCGACCGCCGCCGGCACGAGCGACGGGTCGCCGATCGCGGCCAATTCGACGACCGCGGCCCCGTGCGCAAATGCGGATCCGTGTTCGTAGGCAACGCGCAGCGCAAGGCTCGTCTTGCCGACCCCGGCGGGACCGACGAGGGTCACGAGTCGCGCCCCGTCGCGCGTCAGTAAGCGGCCGAGTCGTTCCACCTCGTCGTCGCGACCGATCAGCGGGACGACCCGTAGCGCGGGGATCGCGCCCGCTTGGGGAGCAGCCGCCTCCGGTTCGCCGCGCCGGCCGGCGGCGAGCAGCCGCGCGCGCTCCGCTTCGGCGAGCCCGAGCGCTTCGGCGAGCAGCACCAGGGTCATCGTCCGCGGCGTCTTTGCGACGCCGGTCTCGATGTCGCTGACGGTCCGGGCACTCAGCCCGGCGCGTTCGGCGAGCGCCTCCTGCGAGAGCCGCGTCGCAAACCGGTAGGCGTAGAAGATCTCGGCCAGCGATTCCGCCACCCGAGGTCGCTTCGTGGGAAAATCGCGGGTTCTTCCGCCCGTCGAGAGGCGCCGCTCCTCGCGATTGAGATACCGCTGAGATGGCCCCCGGGTAGGGTGTGAGACGAGGCTCGACCCTTGGTCGGCCTTCTCAGCACTTTTCGCAGCGAGGGAGTCTCAAGGATGGAACGCACACATGTCTCGCGGTCGAGCCCGCTCTGCACGCCGGCCCTGATCCTGGCCGCCGGGCTCGCCGCCTGCTCGGGGCGGCCGACGACCGGCGGGCTCGTCCCGAACCAAGGCACGCCGGGAACGCTTTCGCCCACCTCTACCGCGGCTCGATCCATGCTCGACGGGTCGCCTGCTGCGCGCGGCATGCGCATCTTCACCGCCAACCGCGACACCCCGAGCATCGTCGCATTTCGGGTGAAGGCGTCGGGCAACGTCGCGCCCGTCACGACGATCGCCGGTTCGAACACGACACTGAGCAGTCCGGACTCGCTGGCCCTAGATGCCTCCGGTAACATCTACGCGGCAAACGACAGCGGCACGCAAGTCGCTGTGTTCGGTCCGAAAGCGAACGGGAACATCAAACCGAAACGCATTATCGGCGGTCCGAGGTCGCATCTCGGTCCGACCGAGGGTCTGATGGTCGATCCGTCCGGCGACCTGTGGGTGACCGACTTCGCCAACGACGCGGTCACCGAATATGGGCCGGGCGCGCACGGCAACGTGAACCCCAAGAACACGATCTCGGGAAGCAACACGCAGTTGTCGATACCGTGCGGAATGGCGATGAACGCGAACGGTCAACTCTTCGTCGCGAACGCCGGCGGCGGGTCGATCGTCGCCTTCGCGACCGGCGCCACGGGGAACGCCACGCCCGTCGGCGTGCTCGCGGGCAGCAACACCGGCCTGATTCGGCCCTTTGCGCTCGCCTTCGACTCCAACGGCCGGCTGCTCGTCGCCGACGAAAACGCCGGCGTGCTCGTGTTCGCAAACGGGGCGATCGGCAACGTCGCGCCCGTCGCGGTCATCACGGGACTCTCCGAACCCGCCGGCGTCGTCGCGGATGCGCAGGATCACATCTACGCCGCGGATTTCACGGGGAACGCCATCGACGAGTTCGCCGCCGATGCGAACGGGAACGCCCACCCGATCCGCACCATCCAAGGTTCGAATACGACCCTCAGCGGAGTGAATTACGTGGCCCTGCACTAGCGGCCTGCAGACGCGCGGAGCGCCTCCCCTACGAGAGGCGCTCCGCGTTCTTCTTCGCTGGTGCCGAGCGCGCCGGCGTTCTCAACTCATGGCAGAATGCGCCCGATGCCGTCGAGCGAGGTCTTCAAATGCGTCGTCACGAGGCGCCGGGTCGCGTCCGAGTCGGAACGTGCGATCGCCTCGCAGAGTTCGCCGTGCAGATGGTCGTTCTCGGCCCGTAAATACTCGGGGGTGACGGCACCCAAAAGGCGCGACTCGACGGCCTGAATGAACGACTCGTAGACACCGCACAAGGCAGCGTTTTTCGCAGCCTTCGCGACGGCGCGATGGAACGCAAAATCCGCCTCCGTGTAGTCCCCGACGGCGCCGGCGCGAATCGCGCGCTCGCGCTTGCGGAGAGCAGAGCGCATCGCGGCCACGTCGCGCGCGTCGCGGCGTTCGGAGGCGAGTACCGCCAGCGGCAACTCGAGGTGCAGCCGCGCCTCGTAGATCTCCGCGAGTTCCGCCCGGCCGAGCCGATCCTCGAGCGACTCGCGTGGAACCGCCGCGACGAACGTTCCACCGCCGTGCCGCACGTCGACGAGCCCGCGGTTCGCGAGCACCCGCATCGCTTCGCGCAGCGTCGACCGGCCCACGCCGAAGACCATGCACAGGGCCGCTTCCGCCGGCAACCGGTCGCCGACACGGTACGTCCCTTCGTGGATGAGCGTCCGGACGCGGTCGATCACCTGGTCCGCGAGCCCGTTGCGACGCACCTGGAGCATCGGGCCGGCCTACCCCGCGCCGCCGGCGGTGCGTGCCGTCGCGGCCTCGAGCGACTGCACCGCATCCTCGGCGGTCAGCCGCGCGAACGTCTGCATGTCGTCGCGCGCGACGCGCTCCAGAACGGGCAGGGCGGCCGGATCGCCGAGCGTCGCGAGGGCGCGTATCGCGGCCAGCCGGGAAGCGAGCAGCAGATCGGCCGTCGCGATGTGTATCAACCCCGGCAGCACGGCCTTTGCGGCATGCGTTTTTCCCGCAAGTTCGGCCAGCGCTGCGATCGCGCTGTTCCGCTCCGATTCCGGCGTGCCGTAGGCGGTGCGTGCTTGCAGCAGCGGGAGCGCCCCCGCGTCGCCGAACGCCGCCAACCCCAGCAGCGCGCCGCTCGCGACGCGTTCGTCGAACGATGGCCGATCGAGTGCGGAGACGAGCAACGCGTAGGTCTCCGGCGCCTTTCGCGCCCCGAGCGCTTCGAGCGCGGCGGCGGCCTGCATCGCGTCGCGGTCCTCGGCCATTACCTCGAGGTCGCGCGCGACGGCCGCCTGCGCGACGCCGGGAGTCGCGGCGGCGCCGGCGGCCGCGATCCGGACGCGCGGGTCGCCGTCGTGCAACGCGGCGTCGACGGTCGCGCCGTCGCCGAACGTGCCGGCAACGCCGGCGGCGTCGGCACGAACGCCGTAGAACGGATCGTCGAGCGTGGCTTCGCTCACCGCGCGGCGGGCGATATCGTGCGCGGCTCCGGACACGGCCGTGAGCTTCGCGAGTTCCCCGAGCGCCCACTCGCGATCGCCGACGTGTCGCGCGCGGACCAGCTGATAGGCGAGTTCGCTCGGCGACTTCGCGAAGGTCAGGCGACGTAGAATCGTCGCGTCCGGATCGAAGAGAACCATCTCCGGCTTCGCAGGGACGCCGGGGATGACGATCGTTTGGAGGTTGCGGTCGACGAACGCGGTCGTTCGGATGACGCGGCCGCCGGCGTACACCTCGATCGTGACCGGCATGCGGAACGGCTTGCGCGTGGGGCTGTCTTGAGCGACCTCGAGCGAGAGCGTTCTCGTGAGGCCGTCATACCGCTGCGCTACGACGTAGCGCGGTACGTCGCGCCGGTAGAACCATTCGTCTTCAAACCACGTCAGGTCCGTCCCGAGCGATCGCCCAATGGACGCGAAGAAGTCGTGCGTCGTCGCATAGCGCCCGCGATACGAGCGATAATACGTACCCAACGCGGCGAAGAACCGTTCGTCGCCGAACATCGCGCGCAGCGTGTGCAAGACCGCAGCGGGCCGTTGGTGGCTGCTGGCGTCGAACACTTGAATCGGATCGGCGTAGACATCGTCGACGATCGGGCGAGCGTAGGCGAGCGTTTCCGCAAAATATGTCTGCTGGGCGAGGTAGCGCGCGTACTCGAATTCCGGCCGGCCGAACCGTTCCCCACTCCACAGCTCGTCGAAGTACGTCGCGAAGCCCTCGCCAAGCCAGACCTCCGAGAAGTCCGGCCACGACGCGTCGTCGCCGAACCACTGCTGCGCGAGTTCGTGCGCCACGAGCACGTCGCAGGAGTTCTCCACGTCCTCTTCGGCCGGATGGAGTGCCCTCGTCGTGAGGATCGTCGCCGAGGTATCTTCCATGCCGCCGAACAGATAGCGTTCGGCAGCCATCTGATCGTACTTCTCCCACGGAAAGCGCGCCCCGATGCGCCGCTGGAAGTACGCGACGATCCGGTTCGTGTCGCCCAGGCAGGTGGCGTTCAGCGCGGCATACGGCGGCGGCACGAACGAGTCGACGTTTAAGCGTCCGAGAACCGTGTGATGCTCGTTGAGCGGACCGGCGACGAAGGCGATCAGATACGGCGCCTTGGGTCGCGGTGCGCGCCAATCCCAGATCTCTGAAGCGCCGGCGAGCACATGCGAGCGCAGGTATCCGTTCGCGACGGCCGTCCAGCCGTGCGGTACCGTCAGAACGAGCTCGCTCGGCGTTTTCTCGTTGGGCTCGTCCCAGGTGGGAAACCAGCGGCGGTTGTCCTGCGGCTCGCCCTGCGACCAGATCTGCGGCGTGAGATCGGGATACGCGCCGTCGGGGCGCACGAAAAAGACGCCGGCCTGCGGGTGCGCCGTGTACGTGAAATCGACGGTAAGTCGCGCCGACGACATAGCCGGCGCCGGCAGCCGCACCACCACAAGGTCGCGCTCGCGGTCCACCGTATACGTGGCCGCGCGCCCGTTTAGCAAAATCTGTCCGTACGTGATGTCGAGCGAGTTGAACGGCAGCGAGCGCAGACCGGCGTGCTTCGGCCGCACGACGACCGTTTCGTGGCCGTACACCTCGCCGCGATCGAGATCGAACCGGACGCGCAAGAGGGTATTCTCGAACCGGTACGGGGCGACCGCGGCCCTATGCACCCGGGCGTTCAGTCCCCCGAACGGCTGGGGAGTCGCGGCCGCGGATGGACCGCCGGCGCTCGCCGCTTGCGGAGTCAGCGCCGCGGCGACGCTCGTCGCGACCGCGCATAAGGCCACCGACGATCGCGTCACAGGCGTTTGCGGAAGTACCGCTGGTCTTTGATCGTCGCGAACCCGTGCCGGTCGTAAAACCCGTGCGCCCGCGTGCGGATCACGTTCGAGCGGACGATCAGGTCGGCACACCCCCGTTCGGTCGCCCAGCGCTCGGCAGCCCGAAGGAGGCTCGGCCCGATACCTCCGGAGCGCGCCGCTTCGTCGACGACGAGCCCCTCGATGCACGCCTCGAGTCCGCCGACGAGCGTTTCGTCGGCGCAGACGCTCACCCAGCCGACGATCGCGCCGCCGGCCTCGGCCACGAAAACGACTCGGTGCTCGGGCACGCGTTCGAGCCGCCGCTCGATCTCCTCCATGGTCACCGGATAACCCAGTTGCGCCGTGAGAGCGGCGATCGCGCGAGCGTCGGCGGACCTTGCGGGACGGACGACGGCTTCCATTTTTGCTCGCCCTTGGCCAAAGACATCTGATGACCTGCTGTCCCGGGCCGTGGACATCGCCGAAAATGTTAGGTTCTTCGTGGGCTTTCAGGTGCGCCGTGCGCGACAATCGGAGCGAGATGATCGGCCAGGCCCACCCCAGGAGCGCGTTCGCCGCGTCCCTCACCCAGGAACTCCTCGCGCGAGCCGGCGTCGTGCCGGGCATGCGGGTGCTCGTGCTCGGAGCCGCGGACGGCGATGTGGCGCTGCTCGCGGCCGAGCGGGTGGGGGTCGGCGGCGAGGTCATCGTGCTCGACGCCGACGAACGGGCCCTCCGCGCAGCGCGCGCCCGCGCGGACGAGCAATGCTTCGAAGACATCGAGTTCCGAGCCGGATCGCTCGAGAGGTTCGTCGCCGACGAACCGCTCGACGCCGTCGTCGGCCGCTTCTTTTTCATGCACCGGCCCGATCCGGTGGCGGCCCTCCGGCACGCCGCCGCGCTGCTGCGCGATGGCGGCCGCATGATCGTCCAGGAATGGCATCTCGAGTCGGTGCTCTGGCCGCATTCATCCGCGTGGCCCGGGAGCGCCGCGTACGCGTCGTTCGCCGCTCAGGCGATCGCGGCGTTCCGGCGGGCGCGCGTGCACGTCGACATGGGTTTGCGTCTCGTCAACGTCTTTGCAGAAGCCGGCTTGCCGCTTCCCCGTACGCGCACCGAACTGGTGGCCGTTCGCGGCGCCTGCGCCTCGGGCTACGCGTTCTTGCGATCGCTGCTCGACGAACTCCCGACGGCCGACGACGGCGTGCAGTCGGTTGCCGACGAGATCTGGGACGCCGGCGGGCACTTCTTTCTTCCGCTCCAAGTCGGAGCCTGGACGACGGCCGTCAATCGGTGAAGCCCTCGAGTTGTCGATGAATCCTTCGCGAGGCCTTCGCAGCGTCTTCACGATGCTCGGTTAGTTTGGGTCCATGAGCACCTTGAACGAGCCCCGCACGACGCCCCAGGTCATCAGCGACGGCGCGCCGGTTCTGGCGTACACATGTTAGGCCGAATTCTGGTTCCACTCGATGGGTCCACGTGCGCCGAAGGCGCGTTGACCTATGCACTGGCACTGGCGAAAACCGACGGCGCGCGGATCGATGTTTGCGCGTTCGTCGATCCGAGGGCGATTCTGGGGCGCGACCTCATGAATCCGCTGGAAGACGAACATACGGCCCGCGCTATGGCCGTTGCGCAGCGGACCGTGGCCGCAGCCGTCGCTCGCGCGACGCAGATGGGGCTTGATGCTTCCGGGCGCGCGGATTTCGGAGAACCCTCGGCGAGCATCGTCACATGGGCGACTGAGACTGGCGCCGACACGATCGTCATGGGAACGCACGGCCGTTCCGGCTTCAAACGACTTTTTATGGGCAGCGTCGCCGAACGCGTTCTGCGCTGTGCACCCTGTTCCGTCGTCCTCATCCGAGAGCGGGCAGTCTTCACTCCTGAGGCGCAGCCTGCAGAAATAGTCAGCGACGACGACCAAGCGATCTTCGCAATGCGGCTCGTCGAAGTTGCGCCCGAGAACTTCGAACGGCTTTACGGCGAGATCGCCACGTTTATGGATGGTTCCGGCGCCGAACTCGCCGGCGCTATCGAGACGGAACTGTTCGGGAGCACCGACCGCCGGCGGATCCAGATTCTGGCGAAGTTTCGGTCGCGCGCCGACTGGGCGCGCGCGCAATGGGACCATCGCCTCGGCGAGCTCCTCGAAGAAATTTCGGTTACGTCGCAGACACTCGAGTTCAACATTTATCACGGTGACCGGTTTCCATCGAAAGCTTTACTAGAGCCGGGAAGTCCCCTGGCTGCTGCGGTAGCTTCAAATAGATGACCGATAGCACGTTCATGTCCCTAAGGTCCGGCCATCGAGACCTCCCCGGTGCGCGCTTCACCGCTGCACCGAGTATCGCCGTCAACCTATTTCCCGAACCTCAGGTTTCCTCTGTTCTTTGGTACACTACAGCTTCCGAAGAGCGGCCTACCGGAAACGCGTGAGTTCTTCGCGAGGCCTTCGCGGCATTTTCACGATCCCCGGCTAACCTGAGCCTATGAGCACACTGAACGAGATCCTCGTCGCGATCGATGACTCTGAAGCATCAGCCCCAGCCGCCGACTATGCGCGGCGACTCGCGAAAGTTGAAGACGCGCATCTGATGTTTTGCAATGCGGTCGACATCACCGGAACGATCGCCCGCTGCACGACGCCCTACGTCGTCAGCGACGTTGCGCCGGTTCTGGAAGCACTCGAGGAAGAGTGCCGTACTATCCTGCACAGGGCCAAGGCCGAAGCGAAGGCCTACGGCGTCGCGGCCGAAGCGCTCGAGCTCGCGGGCCCCGCGGTCCCGGCCGTCGTCGAATTGGCCGCCACCCGGCACGTATCGGCCATCGTCATGGGGAGTCACGGCCGGCACGGTGCGAGTCGCCTCTTCCTCGGCAGTACCGCCGAGGGCGTGCTGCGCCGAACGGACATCCCCGTCTTCATCGTATCGCAGGCCGAGGTCGCCCTGCCACCAAACCCGCTCGACCGCATTCTGGTCGCCGTCGACGACTCGGATCCGGCCGACGCGGCGATCGAGTTCGCACTCGATCTGGCGCACCCCCACGATACGACGATCGTGCTCACGCACGTCGTGGCTTTAAAGGCGTTGCACCAACTCGCGACGACGCAGCATTATCCAGCGGAGAACGCGTTCTCGGACGAGCGCCTGGAAGCGCAAGAAGTTCTGACGAAAGCCGCAGAGCGCGTCCGCGCCCGTGGCATCCCGGTCGAGACGATCCTTCTTGACGGAACGCCGATCGACGAGATTACGCACCTGGCATCGTCCCAATCGGCGAGCCTCGTCGTCATCGGAACGCATGGGCGCCGTGGGCTGAGGAGGTTGTTCTTGGGTAGCGTCGCCGAGGGCGTCGTGCGCGACTCACCCGTGCCGGTCGCCGTCGTTCGCCGTCATGCGGTCGTGGCGCGGCGGCAGCTGGACAACGTGCGAGATGCCGATTTGATGCCCGCCTAATCGCCGGATCGGCGACCTATGGCGTACAGCCCGTCAATCAAATCGTCGAGTTGATCGAGCGCCGCGAGTACGATGGTAATGCGTTGGGGTGTAGCCTCAAGTTTGCCGTCGCGCCAGCTCTCGAGATGTGCGACCGCAATCGCAAGTTGGTTGCGCATGTCGTGCACGATCGCGCGACCACTCTCCGCTTCTCCGGCCATGTAGGGGGATATGCTCCCTCCCAAGCCAAGTCCGCTTTCGTTCGGGGCGTGCCATGCGGCACCCACCCAGGGGAACGGTCTCAAGCGTCCATCGCGACCCGAGCCTCCTCCGGAGACACCGCTGCCGGCGACCCTTCGCTTCGTCTTCTCGCTGGGAGCGATTCTACTAGTGGGCTGGCTCTTGATGTTTACGCTGCTCCTGCATAGGTGGAGCTAGGAATGGCCGATCTGCACGTTCACCGTGCCGAGCGCTTGTGGCTCGCCAGCGGGGTCGGGCTGCTGATCCTCTTTCTCGTCCTCATCACGGCTGTCGCGATCCTCGACGGCGTCGTCCCGCCCAGCCACGTGCAGAGCATCGACCCGACCCGAGTCGCCGAGACGCCGCCGTTCGACAAACCCGGGTTGCGAAAGATAGCACCTGGTGTTTACGAGGCGTATTACGTCGCCCACGTCTTCGCGTTTGCTCCGCAACACCTGGTCGTACCGCTCGGTGCCCGCGTGACCTTCTACGTCACGAGCGAGGACGTGGAGCACGGCTTCAGCATCCCAGCGACGAGCGTCAACACGATGGTCACCCCCGGTTGGGTCAGTGACACCGCCTATACGTTCCGCAAGCGCGGCACGTATCTACTCGTCTGCAACGAGTATTGCGGCATCGAGCACCAACTGATGTCGAGCGACCTGGAGGTCCGCTTCGACGATGGCCGGCTCGACAACGTCCACAGCAACCGAGGAGCGCGCCCTCGCCGTCTCGCGTGCCGACGGCGACCGGCCGCCCTGACGCACATTTACACCGCCACCCTCGTGGTGGGAATCGGCGGACTCTTTGGGCTCCTCCAGGGGCTCTCGCGCGCGAACATGAATTCGTCATGCCACCGTGGTTCGACTATTACCGGATGCTGACGGTCCACGGCGTCCTGATGGCGCTCGTGTTTACGACGTTCTTTATCACCGGGCTGATGACGTTTGCTACCTATCGGACAATCCCACGACTGCGCTCCGTGCACTGGGGATGGTTCAGTTATTTGGTCATGGTCGCGGGGACGTTGTTGACCGCCGGCACGATCCTTTCGGGCAATGCGACCGTCCTGTACACCTTCTATGCGCCTTTGAAGGCGCACCCGGCGTTTTACTTCGGTGCCACGCTGCGCAATTCTCGGAACCTGGGGTGTCGCGCTCGACATATTTCTCAAATCTCATGGTACTCTGTGCACTTATCTCTTGTAGCCGTTACCGCTGCCCTCGTTCCTCGCGGGGGTGACGTTCGCGATGTGGATCATCGCGACGCTCGGCGTCGTGGCCGAGATGGCGTTGCTCATCCCGTGGTCGCTCGGTTGGACCTCGGGGATCGACGTTGGCTTGACCCGGATGCTGTTCTGGTATTTCGGACATCCCTTGGTCTACTTCTGGATCATGGGAGCGTACGTGATCTGGTACACGGTCGTCCCGACGACGTACGGTGGGAAGGTCTTCAGCGACGGCCTCACGCGGCTTACGTTCTTGATCCTGCTCGTCATCTCGACGCCGGTTGGGCTGCATCACCAGTTTCTCGACCCCGGCGTGAGTTCGGGCTGGAAATGGATCCACATGGTGCTCACGTTCGGCGTCGCCGTGCCGGCGCTCATGACCGCATTCGCGGTCTTCGCATCGTTCGAAATGGCGGCCCGCCGTGCCGGCAAGCGCGGGTTCCTACAAACGGTGACGTGGCTCCCCTGGCGAGACCCGGTCTTCACGGGCGCGGCCCTCGGGATGATCCTCTTCATCTTTGGCGGTTTGGGGGGCCTGATCAATGCTTCGTATGGCATGGACGTGATCGTCCACAACACGATGTGGATCGTTGGGCACTTCCATATCACGGTCGGGGGTCCGGTTGCGCTGACCTTCCTCGCGGCGACGTACCGATTCGTTCCGGCGCTGACGGGCCGCAAAGGCTCTTTGCTCCGCGGCTCGCGCTCTTTCAAATCTACCTCTACTTCATCGGCATGGTGATCATGTCGTTTGCGATGCATTTTGCCGGCCTCCTCGGCGCGCCGCGGCGCACGGCCGACGTTCTCGTACGGAGGCGCCGCCGGCGCCGCTGCGTGGCATCCGGAGATGGTGCTGGCCGCCATCGGCGGCACGCTCGTATTCCTCAGCATCGTGCTGTTCATCGTTGTCGCGACCGGGACATACGTCGCCAATCAGCGAGCGGCGCAAGCGACGGAGTTCACATTCGCCCAAGTGAGGATGAAGCACTCCCGACGCCGTTAGCACTCGATCGAATCGGGCGGTGGTCGGCCGTCGCGCTGGTTCTCGCCGTCCTGGCCTATATCGGTCCGCTCGCGAGCCAGATTCAAGCGCACGCGTATCTGGCGCCGGGGATGCGAACTTGGTACCTGCCCGGCCAAGCAGGGTGGACGCAGCGACGAAAGAACCATCGCGGGAAGCGCGCTCGCGCCCAACTCAACATGGAAAGTGAGACCCCCGCTCGCGTCCTGGTCGTCGACGATGAACCCCAGATCGTCGATATCGTTGTTCGATATTTGCAAGACGACGGGTTCCTGGTAACGACGGCGACCGAAGGGAATGAAGGCGTCAAGATCGCGCTGGAGCAGCGGCCCGACCTGATCGTTCTCGATCTCAACCTGCCGGGGCTCCACGGGAGCGAAGTACTCCGCCGGGTCCGGGCAGTCTACGACGTGCCCATCATCATGCTCACGTCGCGCGTCGACGAAGTCGACCGGGTCGTCGGCCTCGAGATCGGCGCCGACGACTAATCGGCAAGCCGTTTAGCCCTCGCGAGGTCGTCGCACGCGCCAAGACGGTGTTGCGGAGAATGCGCGGCGCGACGTTGCCGGGACGCGGCGCGGCCGAACGCGCGACCCTTCGCATCGGCGCCATCGAGATCAACCCCGGGGCGCACGAAGTTCGGCTGAACGGGACGCTCGTCGCACTGACGCCAATGGAGTTTCGTCTGTTAGACGCGCTCGCGACCAACGCCGGACTCGCCCTGACGCGCACTCAGCGGCTCGACCAAGTCGCGAGCGAGGGCGAGATATTCGACCGCACGCTGGACCGCCATGTCGCAAACCTTCGCCGCAAGATCGAAGACGACCCGACGCATCCTCGGAGGATCATCACCGTACTGGGCGTTGGCTACAAGATGCCCCTCCCCTAGCGTCGGTCACACTCGCTCCGCGCAATCGTCGCGTCGTCCGCTCCGCTCATTCGCGGCGCCCCCTTTTACAGACGAATTCTTTGCGGAAGCGACCCGCGTTCGGCACCCCATCTACGGCGCCGAGCCGTCGTGGCGGCTCGCCACGCCGATGACTTCGCTCAACGCATCAGTCGGTCGATTTCTGCGCCGCCGCGCGGAACGCCTCGCTTTCCGCGACCGCATCGTGAAGAGCCCGAAGACACTCCGGGATTAGGGTCAGGGCGCCGCGACGGCATCGTCGCGCGCGCCGCTTCGCACAAGCCCGCCGGGAGCTTGAGCTTCTGCAGTAGCTCGACGGCAAAAGCGTAGGCGCCGTGCTGCGATATCGAACCCTGTGGAGTTCGTCGACGTTGGCTCCCGTTCGGCGGCGCCTCTTCAGCGCGCGCCTGAACCGCCGACTGGGTCGCTTGAGAAGGATGTGCGCAGACGTCGACAGGCTGAGTCGGCCGTCGAAGCGCATCGGGCGGACCAGTATCGGCGGCGGTGGCCAGTCCTTTCCAGCAAGTTGCGGCACCGAGCTTCTGGCAGCCGGAGCGCACAGGCGTTTCGATTCGGCCTCGACGCCGCCGGCGAAACGAAGCGCAGCGCCTCATCTCCGCCCGCTCGGTCGGACTCCGGAAGGATCGCGCGCTCCTCTTCGAGGCGTCTACAAAGAAACGTCCAGGTCACGTACGCGTACCTACAGATCATCGCCGAGTAGCTTGAGCCCTCGGCTCGATCCTGCAGCCGCTCACCGTACGTCGATGAAGTTCCGAAATGAGTACAGACAGGCGCGCGTGCTCCGCACGGCTGACGCGGGCGACGTGTACGGCTTCGGCGCCGTCGGCTGAGCCGATCCGAGCATGTGCCGGGATGAGTTCCGCTACGCGGATGCCGACGGCGTGCGCGGCATCGCAGGATCCGATGCGAGGCTTCTCGCCGAGCGGCCGAAACACGGCCGGCTCAACCCCTGACGATCCTCGACGGTTCGGCGTCGATGCATCTCCTTCGCCCACATTGAGTCCCCCTTCGGGCAAAGCGCGGACGGTCGCCGCGAAACGGGGCGATGAAGCGGCGCCGGCCGTCATTCACTGCTTCTTCACCCCGGAGTCAACTCGACCGATGGCCGAGGGCGGTACGGCGGGCCCTGGAAGTGACGGAGTCCATCGCGGCCGCGGGCAGTCGGGCGGGCGGTCACCGCGATCCTCGGAGGCCGCAACCCTTCGCGGAACCCTCACGCCCGCTCCACCGCGATGCTGCCTACCGCGAGCAACTACCGCAGCCACATGAGTACCTGCTACTGGCTCCGCCCCCGGTCCGCCAGGTCCGAATCGGCGAAGGACGAAGCACACCGGCAGTCGCCCGGCGCGCGCGCGGGCCTCTGCTCATCGCGCTGAGGGACTCCGTCTCCGCGGGGCGCTGGCGGTCGGCGGCGCCGTCCTCCTTCCGCGCGGCCGCATCCATCGTCGATGCAAGCTTGCCGATCGAGCATCGCGCGCTGGTGCAGACGGTGACCGCGTCCGGAACGGTCAACCCCAAGGACACGATCAGCGTCGGGACACAGGCTTCCGGGACGCTCTCCGCACTCTACGTCGACTTCAACTCGCGCGTCCGCGCCGGCGAGGTGCTCGCACGCATCGATCCGCTCCAGTTTCAGGCGGCCGTCAACCAGGCACGCGGCGCGCTGCAACAATCGGAGGCGCAGTACGATGCAATGACGGCGGGCGCCCGCGCCTCGGCGGCTTCCGCCGTAAGTGCGGGCGCGAGCGCGCATGCATCGACGTGGTCGGCTGCGTCGGCGCGCGAGACTGAAGTCGCCGAGCACGATGCGATCGCGGGCGCCGATGCCGATGTGCGCAAAGCGCTCAGCGCCCTCTCCCTGGCGCGGCTGACTGTCTCGCGCGACGTCACGCTCTTGTCGCACGGCTATCTCGCACAGAGCCAGGTCGATAGCGATCGAACCGGGCTGGTGACGACGCAGTCAGCCTACGACGCGGCCGTCGCCACGGCGGGGCAGTTGCGCGCGCAGGCGGCGGCTGGAACGGGAGCGGCTTACGCTTCGGCATCACAAAGCGAGGCGCAGGTCGCGAGCGCGAGCGGAGCGATCGAACAACACAACGACGCCGTCTCGGCGGCGTCTGCGCAACGCGCCGCCATCACGCAGCAGCGGGCGGCGCTCGAACAGGCCACCATCAATCTGAGTCACACGGTCATTACATCCCCGGTCGACGGGACCGTGGTGCAACGCAACGTCTCGATAGGTCAGACGGTCGCCGCGAGTTTCCAGACGCCGACCCTCTTCACGATCGCGCAGGACCTTCGTAAGATGGAAGTCGACGTAGCGGTCGGCGAGCCCGACGTCGGCAACGTCCGAGCCGGCGACCCTGCGGACTTCACGGTGCTCGCCTTCCCGAACCGGGTCTTCCACGGCTACGTCTTTCGCGTCAATCAGAATCCTACAACCGTCGCAAACGTCGTCACCTACGACACCATCGTCTACGTCGACAACCGCGACGGCGCACTCCGACCCGGCATGACCGCGAACGCGACCATTCACGTCGCGAAGATTTCAGGGCGCCGACGTCGTGCCGCTCGAGGCGCTCACCTACAGTCCGTCGCGAAGCCGCACGTCTAAGGTGGCGACGGCGGCCGGGTCGCAGTGGGGGCTAACGCTCGCCTCTGGCGCCGCGGCCATCACGAGCGGAACGCAGGGTCACATCTTTCTCCTGCAAGACGGGCAACCTCACGGGACCCGCGTCAGGATTTTGCTCGTCGCAGGGACCGACGCTGCCATTCAAGCCACCAGTGGGACGCTACCGGCGGGCGGGCACGTCGTGATCGCCGACGATGCGAACCCAACTCCACGAGCAACCGTCAATCCCAGCCAGCCGTTCGGTCAGGCACCGCGCACGGGGCCGCGATGAATCCACCCGTCGTCGACGTCCGCGGCCTGCGCAACGATCTACACGTTCGGCGACCAGGCGCTGCCGGCACTCGACGGAGTCAGCCTTCGCATCGAGCCCGGTGAGTTCGTCGTCGTTATGGGCCCCTCCGGTTCGGGAAAGTCGACGTTCATGCACATCGTCGGCTTCCTGGGCAAACCCACGGCGGGGCAGTACTTCTTCAACGGTCAAGACGTGACGAAACTCGGACGCGATGAACTTGCGGATATCCGTTGCCGGCAACTCGGGTTCGTGTTTCAAGCCTACAATCTACTGCCCCGCACGTCGGCGATCGAGAACGTCGAGCTGCCCATGCTCTATGCCGGCGTTTCGCGGACGAAGCGCCGCGCGGCGGCCCTGAGAGCACTCGACGCCGTCGGTCTGCGCGGCTTCGGCGACCATGTCCCCAACCAGCTATCGGGCGGCCAGCAGCAACGGGTCGCCATCGCGCGCGCACTGGTCAACGAACCGACGATGATCCTTGCCGATGAACCGACGGGGGCACTCGACTCCCGGGCTTCCACCGAGATCCTCAACCTGTTCGGCCGGCTCAACTCGGAACGGGGAATCACGATATTAGTCGTCACGCACGATCCCGAGGTCGCCTCGCACGGCAAGCGCCTGATCTCCTTTCGAGACGGGCGCGTTATCGGAGATTCCCCGATCGAGGCCTCGGGCCCGATGGATGCGGTGCTGGCGCGATGAGCGTTTTCGAAACCATGCGGCTCGCCGTGCTCGCGATCGCGCGGAACCGTATGCGGTCGCTGCTGACGATGCTCGGCGTGATCATCGGGGTCGGCGCGGTCATCGTCACGGTCGCTATAGGCTCGGGTGCCCGCCAATCGATCAGCGATCAGATCATGGGGCTGGGCAGCAACCTGATCATCGTCATCCCGGGGAACCTGGTGCAAAACGGCGTGAATACCGGCACGGGCGCCGCCTCGACCTTGACCGTCGACGACGGTCTCGCGATCCGCCGGCTCCAAGGAGTCGCCGCCGTGTCACCGGTCTCCTCGCTGCGCACGCAGGTGCTGGCGGGGTCCAGCAACTGGCAGACGCAGGTCGTCGGCGTAGCGCCTACGATGCCGGCCATACGACAATGGCCGCTCGCCAGGGGAACCTTCTTCGACGACGGCGCCGTCCGTTCGGTCGCCAAGGTCTGTGTTCTTGGCCAGACCGTCGTCGACGATCTTTTCCCTGGCGGCGAGCCGCTCGGGAAAACGGTCATCATCCGTAACGTTCCGTTCACGATCATCGGCGTTCTGTCGCGCCGCGGCCAGTCCGCGAGCGGACAGGACCAAGACGATGTCGTCGTCATTCCGTATACATCGGCGATGCAACGGCTCACCGGGCAGACTTATCTCACCGTGATCGCCATTTCGGCAAACACGCAAGCCGACGTCGATCCGGTCCAAGATCGCGTGGCCCGCTTGCTCGAAGAACGCCATCACATCGTTCCGCCGGAGCAGGACGACTTCGCGATTCGCAACCTTCAGGATATCGCCGCGACCGCTTCCTCGACCGCAACGGTGATGGAGACGCTGCTGGCCAGCGATCGCCGCGGTGTCGCTGCTCGTCGGCGGCATCGGGATCATGAACATCATGCTGGTCTCGGTCACCGAGCGGACGCGGGAGATCGGCCTGCGCCTGCGCGGTCGGCGCGCACGCGGGTCCGACGATCTTGCAGCAGTTTCTGGCCGAATCGGTCGTCCTCTAGACGGCATCGGCGGCGTCGTCGGCGTGCTGCTCGGGCATCCTCGGCGCGCAGATCGTCGCCGGGCTCGGGCACTGGCCGGCAAGCGTTCCTGCAGAGGCCGTCACGGTTGCCGTGCTGTTCTCTGCAGCGGTCGGCGTCTTCTTCGGTTACTATCCGGCCTTGAAGGCTGCAAACATGGACCCCATCGAGGCCCTCCGTTCAGAGTAAGGTGGAAACATGAACGTTCC
Organism: Vulcanimicrobiota bacterium; assembly: GCA_963743605.1. Taxonomy (GTDB): domain Bacteria; phylum Vulcanimicrobiota; class Vulcanimicrobiia; order Vulcanimicrobiales; family Vulcanimicrobiaceae; genus CAVUQJ01. The sequence continues at coordinate 286,053 of CAVUQJ010000001.1, forward strand.
CATTCGCGTTCGGCACGATCCCGAAGCCGGACACAACAAATGGTATCCTGAGGGCAATCTGACCGGGAAGTCTGGATCGGCTGGCTGCTGTGGGCTGCGGCGATCACCGCGCTCATCATCGGTCTCCTCGCCGGGGTGCGCGGGTAGAACGCCAGCCTTCGGCGCACGTCACGTTCGCACGGCCTTCGTTCGACTTTCACCGACAGAACCCTATGGTGGGCGCATGGGTATCTTACAAGATGTTCTTGTCCCCATCAATGGTTCGGATCCATCCGAACGAGCCATTGACTATGCTCTGCGCCTAGCGAAAAGCGAGCAGGCAGAGGTCACGTTCTGTCACGTGGTCGACGTTCGAGGACGCCGTACGGACCTTCAGCGTGCCCTACGGCTCGATTGACGTTCCGTCGATCCTGGAAGGCCTCAAGAACGAGAGCGAGCGGCTCCTGTCACAAGCCGTCGCGAGCGCCGCCGAGCACGGGATCAAAGCCGAGGCGCTGGATCTCCCAGGCACGTACGCAACGGCCATCTGTTCTCGCTGCCAAGGAGCGCCACGTGTCGGCCGTCGTCATAGGTAGCCACGGACGCGGTCGTGCCGGCCGGCTCGTTCTCGGCAGCGTTGCCGAAGCGGTCGCTCGACAAGCGGATGTTCCGGTATTCGTCGTACCACCCGAACGCATCGGCTCCGCCGGATGGGCCTCTTGACCCGCATTCTCGTCTGCGTGGACGACTCGGATCCGGCGCGAGCTGCCCTCGAGTTCGCGACCGAACTCGGCCATCCGGCCCTAGACGCTGATCCTCACGCATGTGGTCCACGTGCAGATTGCTGCATCGGATGGTCTCCCCGGACCGCCGTTCGTTCGAGACGGCTCTCGCCGAAGAACGTCGAGAGGCGCGTAGTCAACTCGACACGATGGCCCGATCGACGCGTGCGATCGGATTCACGACGATCGTCGAATTAATCGAGGGTACCCGGCCGAGGCGATTTGCGATTTGGCGCGACAACGTTCGGATCTCATCGTCGTCGGCTCCCACGGCCGGCGGGGCCTCCGGGCTGTTCTTGGGAAGCGTCGCCGAGGAAGTCATGAGAGCCGCCGGCGTGCCCGTTGCCGTCGTCCGCGGGCTGCGGCAAGCCTAGCCGCCAAGTTCGCGCGGCATTCACAGCCCTTTCATCATCTCGCCTCGCCAACCGTCTAAGAATATGAGGGTGAGGGGCCCGAGAACATCTCGTAACTCTGTTTGGAGGCGAACATGCGAACTCTTAAGACACCGACCTGGTTGATGTGGGGACTGGCAACGGCGGCGATCGAATGTTGTGCCGTGGGCCTTGCAATCTTGATCTTCGCGGTGACACCGGCTCGAGCGGCGATCGTCGCGACGGCCGAGGGTCTGGCGCTCGGATTCGTACAAATGGCGATCATGCGTCACGGCGCGGTGCGCATTCCACTGACTTGGTACTACGCGACGCTCGCCGGAACGATCTTTGGCCGTGGGCTCGAATACTTTGCCGACACGAGCTTGAGCGGCGTGTTGGGCTCCAGCAACATCGCGATATATGCGCTGTGCGGCGCGCTTCTCGGGGTTGGAGTGGGCACGCTCATCGCCATTCCGCAGTGGCTCGTACTCCGAGGACACGTAAGCAGTGCGTTCCGCTGGGTGGTCGCTTGCGCAATCGGCTGGGCAATTGCGCTGCCAGTCATGCTCGGCGTGGCTCAACTCGTCGACCTAGGCGCGCTCGAGTCGGCAGCCTTCGCCTGGTTCTTCGCCGATGTCGCCATCGGTTCGATCGTCGTGGGCATGCATCCAGGGCTTCACGATGCAGCAACTTCTTCGCACCTATCACGCGGTGCCCGCTTCGAGCGGCTAAGCTCCGGCGAAGGGGTCGACAACTTCGAAATTTGAGCGACCTGTTTAGCCGACGAACCGAGAGCCGCCCTCACGCAATAGTCGTGACACTTCCCGCTCCCGCTCAAACCTCGAAGGCTATGGACTATGAGTAGCCGACCCGAAGTGTCCGCGCTCGAGACCGCTCTGGCGTCACCGTCAGTTCGCAGATGATCGAAGACCAGAAGAACTTTGCCCCCGAGGGCTGCACGATCATGTACTTCTCAATGGCCGAGCGTTAGAGCGCCGGCGTTAGCCGGATGCTCCGTAGCCTCTGCCATCCGGCGGTTGCCCGCTCGACCGGCGGATCGCCGGTGCAGCAATCCGAACGGCGACCACCTGTAGTTCCCGACGCGGCCGGGACCGCGAGGAACGCGCCGCCAATGCCTAGCAGCGTGCCACCCCACGATAGTCGAAAGGATAACTAGCAAGAAGCTCAACTTGACGCGCTTGCCGAAGGTTTATCGGCGAGATAGCGTTGTATCAACACTCGGTCCCACCCGCTTGCCACTATTCGCCATTCGCAAAGGGTCGCTCGGCTGCAGCGAGCTGGCCCTCAAGCGCGTTTGCGTACGCCGGCAAGTCTGGACGAGCTTGACAAGTCGGCACTCACGGGTTGGATTAGAACGATTCCAATGAGGACTGTTGCTGACAAGGGCGCGCCCGACGCGACCGCTACGGCCGCACCTTACGGCATCCGCGTGCTCATGCGGTCGACGATCGGTCGTACGTATGGTCAACCGATCAACGCGGAACTCGAAGCCGAAGGCACGCAGGTCAGCAGCGATCGCGTGGCCCGACTAATGCGCGACCGTTGCGTTCACGGCGTTTGCCGGCGCAAATCTGTCAAGACGACGACACGGAATCGCGATGCGCGCCCCGCTCCAGACTTGGTGGAGCGCAAGTTCACCGCAGACGCACCTGACCGCCTGTGGGTCGCCGACATCACCCACGTGCCGACCTGGAGTGGGTGCCTCTACCCAGCGGTGGTGCTCGACACGTTTAGTCGTCGGATCGTCGGTTGGTCGATGAGCACGCCGCTGCGCACTTGAGTGGTTCTCTCGATGCGCTCGATATGGCGCTCTGTCGGCGTCGGCCCAACGGGGTAATCCATCACTCCGATCAGGGGACGCCGTACACGTCGCTTTTAGCTATGACACACCTCAGGCGATTACTGCCCCACGCTCCAGCGCCATTGCACGACCTCGGGAAGGTCCGTGTCGTTTTCGCAGATGTACGCCCGATGTCGCACGAGCATCTCTTCGAAGTAGGCGACGGCGTGCGCCACGTGCGCCGATTGCATCAATTGGCCATCACGCTCTCCCCGCGCGTCTGATTGCTTCGATTGCAAGATGATAGCGGCTCGCGTGGTTGCGCACCACGATATCGAAGGGCGTACTCGTCGTGCCTTCTTCTTCGTATCCGCGCACGTGGAAGCGCTCGGGCGAAGGGCGGTGATGGAGGGAGCTCGTGGATCATGCGTGGATAGCCGTGGTACGCGAAGACGACCGGCCGATCCGCCGTAAAGACCGCGTCGAACTCGGTGGCGTCCAAACCGTGCGGATGATCTTCGGGCGCTGCGAGGGCAAAGAGGTCGACGACGTTTGCGAACCGTACCCGCAGTTCCGGCGCATGTTCGCGAAGCAGTCTGGACGGCTGCGAGAGCTTCGACGGTAGGAACGTCGCCGGCGGCGCCCAGCACGACGTTCCGGCTCGGCCCTCGTCGTCGTTGCTCGCCCAACGCCAGGCCGACGCACCGAGCGCACAGTGCATGTTCGCGAGCTTCGAGCGTTAGCCACTGCGGCGTCGGGTTCTTCGGCGCCACGATCACGTTGATGTAACCGCGGCTGCGGAGACAGTGCTCGCCGACGGAGAGCAGGGTGTTGGCGTCCGGAGGAAAGTATATCCGGACCGTCGAGCTTTTCTTGTCGAGGAGAGCGTCGATGAACGCCGGGCTTTGATGCGAGAAGCCATTATGGTCTTGACGCCAAAGGTGTGACGTCAGCACGTAGTTGAGTGAGGCCGGCAAGCGCCGCCAGGACACTTCGCGACTCGTCTTTAGCCACTTCGCATATTGGGCCACCATCGAATCGACAATCGTGATGAAAGCCTCATACGACGTAAACACTCCATGACGCCCCGATAGCAGATACCCTTCGATCCACCCTTGGCAAGCGTGCTCGCTCAGGATCTCCATCACGCGGCCGTCGCGCGAGAATCCCGAATCGGGGCGTCGCTCGGCCAGACGAAGGCTCTGCCGGTCGCTTCGAAGATCGCCCCAAGCTTGTTGGAGTTCGTTTCATCGGGGCTGAAGAACCGAAAGTTCCCGTCGGCGGCGTTCGCCCGCATGACATCGCGCAGATAGGTGCCCAGTACGCTTGTCGCCTCGGCGTCGACGGCGCCCGGGCGATCGAGCGCCACGGCATAGGGTTCGGTAGGCGGAAGGAGCGAGCGCCCGAACGGGATCGATCAGGTTGGCGACGCGATTGCGGCCCATCCGTAGCCCTTCCGGCGGCAAACCGTTGAGGACCCGGCGGCGCGGCACGCCGCCCTCGAACAGTTCTTGCGGCCGATAACTGCGCAGCCACTCATCCAATGCGCGTAGGTGTCCGGGGTTTTGCGCGGGATCCGCGATCGGGATGCCGTGCGATCGAAAGGTCCCTTCGACCCGCTCGCCGTCAAGCCAGCGGGGCCCGGTCATGCCTTTGGGCGTACGCAAGACGATAACGGGCCATCGCGGGGGACCCGCAAGCGTCCCGGCGCGGGCCCGATTGGACTCCACGAATCGAGGCGTAGGCCCGGTCGAAGGCGGTAATGAGGTCCGCATGAGGTGCGAGATCGTCGTCGACCGAGACGAAATGCGGGTCGTACCCAAGGCCACGAAAATAGGCGTCGAGCTCGGACTCGCTCATCGCGCCCATGATCGTCGGGGCGGAGAGCTTTACGCCGTTGAGATGGAGGATCGGAAGGACCGCGCCCGATGTCGCCGGATCGAGGAACTTGTTCGAATGCCAGGACGCCGCCAACGGGCCCGTCTCCGCTTCTCCGTCGCCGACGATGCACGCGACGATGAGGTCGGGCTGATCGAACGCCGCGCCGAAAGCGTGAGCGAGGCTATAGCCCAGTTCGCCGCCTTCGTGGATCGCGCCGGGCGTGCCGGCCGTGATGTGACTCGGGGCGCCGCCGGGCCACGAAAAGCGGCGCACGAACTCCGTAAGCCCCGCTCGATCTTCCGTCAAAGCGGGCTCGAACGCGTGCAAGCGTACCTTCGAGGTAGAGGTTTGCCAGCACCGCCGGCGCGCCGTGTCCCGGCCCGACGACGAGCATGATATTTGCGCCGGTGTCGCAGATGAGACGGTTGAGGTGGGCGTAGATGAGGTTGATCCCCGGCTGCGTACCCCAATGGCCCAGGATGCGCGGCTTGATGTGCGCCGGCGACAGTGGTTCCTCGAGGAGGACGTTGTCGCGGAGGTAGAGCTGCGCCGCACCGAGATAGTTCGCAGCTCGCCAGTAGGCGTCGATACCCGCCGGGCTCGCGGGATGCGGGGTATGCTTATGCTCGGCTATCACGTTTGGTCGCTTCCTCATCGGAATCGTGGTGAAACGCCCCCATTGTTCCATTCCGACCTTCGCCCGCGATGAACAACCCTTCGCAACCGCTTCACAGGGCCTTCACCGGCGCGACCTGGGCGGCCGATTCTTCCGCCCTTCGTCAGCGTTTCGCCCCCGTCAGCGACGACTCGGCACTTGCGCTTGCGTAGCCGCCTGAGTCGACGCGTTTCTCCAAAAAACGACGAAGGAACCGCTGACATCGCCGGGCCTCAAGTCTGAGATGATGGCGCTGGTCGCAGATTTTCGAGGTCGTTGAAGCTGCGCTCCATCGGGCGCCTCAGGCAGAACACCTCGATCTTCTTCTCGATGCCGCTCCCGTCGCGATCGTAGCAGTCGATGAAGCCGGCCGTATCCGTTCATCTGAACGCTCAGGTCGAGCGCCTGTTCGGGTACGATCGCGCTCGAGTTGCTCGGCATGTCGGTAGAGCAGTTGGTGCCCGAGCGTTTTCGCGGGGCGCACCCGGCGCTGCGAAGCGGTTACAACGCGGCTCCCGCGGCGCGATCGATGGGTGCGGGGCGTGATCTCTTCGGCTTACGCCGCGACGGCAGCGAGATGCCCCAGAGATCGGCCGTTCCTCCCGACCCCCGACGCCGCAGGGACGCTTCGTGCTTGCCACCATCATCGATATCACCGAGCGCAAACGCGCCGAAGAGCTGCGCCTCCAAACCGTGAGCGAGCGGCTGCGACGCCCATCGATGCCGAGGCCGACCGTGACCGCGCGCTCGATGCGTCGCAGCTCGCAAATTGCAGTTCGTCGCGGCGATGAGCCACGAGCTGCGAAGGCTCTCCAACGCGATCATCGGCATGACGGAACTGCTGTCCGGCAACGAGCTCACCGCCCGGCAACGCAACTACGTCGAAAAGATCAACGAATCCGCCGAAGCCCTCCTAGGTACCATCAGCAGTATCCTCGACTTCTCGAAGATCGAAGCCGGGAAGATACAGTTGGACTCCCGGCGCTTCGACGTTGAGAGCATCGTCTGCTTTGTGGTTAACACGTTCCTCGCGCAGATCGCACGTCAGAAAGGGCTGCGGCTTCACCTGTTTCGTCGACCCGGCTGTGCCACGCACCTGGTAGGGGACCCCGACCGCCTGCGGCAAATCCTGCTCAACCTGATCGGGAACGCGGTGAAGTTCGCCGCGCAAGGCCGCGTCGTCGTGCGAGCCCTCGCGGGCGATGCGAACGGTTCGACCGTAGAAGTCCGCTTCGAGATCGACGACACGGGCATCGGCATCTCCAGCGATGCCCTTCCGAAACTGTTCCAGCCTTTCGTGCAGCTGATGACTCCGCTTCGCGCCAGTTCGGCGGTACGGGCCTCGGACTCTCGATCTCAAAGCGCCTCGCGGAACTCATGGGGGACGATCGCGGTGACGAGTGAACTCGCCGTCGGTTCCCGTTTCAGCTTCGTCGCGCGCTTCGGCGTCCCGCCCGGATAGTCCCCGGTTCCGCGCATTTTCGGCGTGTATGCACTGATCGTCGTCGAAGACGAGACACTCGCCGATCCTCGAGCGCTATCTCAGTTCGTCGGGCCATTCCCAACGCGAACGCGCAGAGTCCCGAGGATGCCTTAAGGATTCTTCGGGCCGGCGCTGCCGGATCGAGCCACATCGTCATCGTACAGGTCCCGGCGGAAGGTACTACCGAGATCGTTCAAGCGCTCATCACGCGGGGCGCCCTCGACCCCGGCCGGATCATCACGATCGGCCCCGACGAGTCGCTCCGGCACCCCGTTCCCGCATCCCACCTCTTCGATCGTATCGTCGAGACGGTCTCAGGGATGGAACAAGAACCGAGCGAACCGGATACCGTGCTCGACCTGACGGAGCCTTGGAAGAATCCGCCGAGCGTCCTCGTCGCCGAAGACAGCACTGCAATGCACGAGGTACTGATCAATCAGTTCGAACAACTCGGGATCGGCGTCACGATCGTCAGCGACGGGGCCCAGGCCGTCGCCGCCGTTGAAAACGGCGAGTTCGATCTCGTTTTTATGGATTGCCAGATGCCCAACGTCGACGGCTTCGAAGCGACCCGACTCATTCGACGAGCCGAGAAGCGCGGCGCGCGACACGTCCCGGTCATCGCCATGACGGCGAACGCGTTTAAGGAGGACCGCGATGCGTGCCTGGCAGCAGGCATGGACGACTATCTCTCAAAGCCGGTGCGCCTGAAGAGCATCGCGGAGATGATCCACAAATGGCATTCAGGGGGGCGACGATTACCGCGGCCATAAAGGTGCCATGCATCGCGTCTAACCGACGCGCTAACGACCCGTCGCGGCGGGTGCGGGCGCCGGGGTCCGCAGCCGCAGGTCGACGTAGTGCGTCGTGGGCTCCCGGCCCGGCGCTACGTCCCGGGGCGCTTCTTCACCCTTCGGGCCGAGCCTGTGGATGAACCGATAGATTGCGCGCTGGTCGTCGAGCGTCAGGTGACGCAAGTCGTGCCACTGCATCTTTCCCCCGCGCGTCTTGAGCGCGAAAACACGCTGCTCGCTGACCTCCTGAAACCACCGCCGCACATTGACGGGATACTCGGTGCCCCAAGCCTCGCACAAGCCAACGTCGCTCCCAATCATCCACGACGCGACGGGGACGTTCCCGTCACTGGCCCGCCGAGCCGGGGGTGTGGCAATCATTACACGCGCCGATGACGACGAGATACTTGCCTCGAGCAATCAGTGGATCGGCTTTCGTCGCCGGCTAATCGGCATCGACCCGCAACACGCCGACGGCGCACGCTACGAGCCCCGCGACCAGGAAAACCCTCGTGATCATAACGCGGGCGCTGCCAGACAGGGCTTCGGAACTCCTTCAACTAGCGACCCTTGGCCTTGTGTAGCGCTCGCACGAGGTGACGGCTCAGCCGATCCTGACGATCAACGCCGGTTCGTCGAGCATCTGGGCTGCCGTGTTCGCGGCGACCGCAGACAGGGCTTTATCTCGCCGGATTCGCGGGTCCATCGAGCGGCCGGGGCGCGGCGCCCGCCTGACCGCCTGCGACGAACGCGGAGCCACGCTGTTCGACGAATCTCTGGACGATTTCGGCGACGGAACGGACGCTTTGGGCCGGGTAGTGGAAGGGCTGCCGCTGGACGGCCTCGTCGCGGTCGGCCACCGCGTGGTCCACGGCGGCGAACGCTTCAGCGAGCCGTCGTCGTCACCGGCGAGGTACGCGCCGAACTGACGCGCCTCATTCCGCTGGAATCCGTTACATCAGCCCCGTAGCCTGGCGATGATCGACGCAATAGCGGCAGCCCAGCCGAAGGTTCCTCAGGTCGCGTGCTTCGACACCGCCTTTCACCGCGGGCAGCCACCCGTCGCGTCCGCATTTGCCCTGCCTCGCGAACTGACCGAGAGCGGCATCCGTCGATTCGGGTTCCACGGGCTCTCTTATGAGTACGTCGCGACCGTTCTTCCCGGCGAGCTCGGCCAGATGGCCGATGGTCGCGTGATTGTCGGGCACCTGGGCGCGGGCGCCAGCATGTGTGCGATGCTGGGACGAAGGAGCGTCGCCACGACGATGGGCTTCAGCGCCCTCGACGGTCTGATGATGGCGACCCGTTGCGGCGCACTCGACCCCGGCGTCGTGCTCTACCTTCTGCAACAGGGCTGGGACGCAGCGCGTCTCTCGGCGTTGTTGTGGTAGGAGTCGGGACTTCTCGGCGTGAGCGGGATCAGCGGCAACGTCCGCGACCTGCTTGCGAGCTCGGAGGCATCGGCCGCTCGGGCCCTGGAGCTCTTCGTCTACAGGGCCGTCCGCGAGTTGGGCTCCCTCGCGGCCGCGCTGGGCGGCTTGGATGCGCTCGTCTTTTGCGGCGGGATCGGCGAGCATGCGCCGGAGATTCGTGCCCGCATCGCGAGGGCGCCGCTTGGCTCGGAGCGACGCTGGACGGCTCGGCAAACGCCATATCGGCCGGCCGCATCAGCGCGGACGGCAGTGCGGTCAGCATCCACGTCATTGCAACGGACGAGGAATCGATGATCGCACTGCATACCCTCCGAACGCTGCGAGCCACGTGCGACGAGCTCCGATTGTAACCGCCCGCATCGGGCGGCGTCGCTAACCGCACTGATCGTCTTTGTCAAGCCTAGGCGGCTCTTGCGGGGCGGCCTAACTCGAGGTCGGGCTGGCAAGAGCGTAGGCGGTAGTAGACTACCGTGCAGAGTTGGCGCTTGAGCGCGCGCATGGCGGACCGGTGGGTCTTTCCCTCCCGGCGTTTGCGATCGTAGTAGATCCGGCCAGCATGAGCTGTGGAACGAATTTGGCTAAAGGCGATCACATGAAGCAGTCGGTTGAGTTGGCGATTCCCACCCGTATTGATTCGAACAGCACTGTTGGGGCCGCTGAGACCAGGAGACCGGAGCGACTCCGCAACGCATTGCAAACGCCGCGGCGTCGCGCGTGTTGGACAAGGTGCCTGCGTGACCGACCAGCCCAGCTGCTGTGACTGTGGACACGCCGTGCATCGCAAGCAGCTCAGGAGCGATCCGGCGTAGGAGAGGGCGCAACGTCGTCTCGATCCCCTTGACGCGCTGTGTGGCGCGAATGATGTCTTGGATGGCGAAGAGGACATCATCGACGAGAGCGTGGATCGCGGCATCCTTTCCGCGCAGATTCTGGGCGGCAGCTCCGACCTCGACGAGCGCATTGCCGACGCTGATGTCGCGGGGGAGAGGCGGGAGGCCAAGGCGCAAAGCCGCATTGCGTAAGCGACAGATGTGCTTGGTCCTCTCACGGACGAGCCGGTCCCGCTGAATAGTATCGCATCCGAATCGCCTCGCGTTCCGGCGACCACTGGAAGCGTGGCAGCCTGTCGACCTCGCGCAGTACGGCCTCCGCGATCGCTTTCGCGTCGAGCATATCCGACTTGCCGACTTGACTTGCTCGCTTACGGTGGCGCTTGGTAAACGCCCCCGGCACCTCATAGACCAACGCACCCGACTCCACCAGCATTTTCGCGAATGCGCTCCCGTAGCAACCGGTGCTTTCAAGACCCCAGCTGACCTCATCGAACTCAGAAGCCACGCTGAGAGCCAGCTGATACCCCTCGATGGAGGTTGGAATTGTTAGTTCCTTGAGCGGCCGGCCCACCTGATTGGAGAATAACAACGGCGTGCGTGTCCCGATGGCAATCAACACCCGCCACGACTTTCATGGGCACTCCTCCGGGTCAAGCAAAATCGGCGTAACTTTATTGAGCTCCAGGCGCCCGTCTTTCCAGCCAGCATCTGCTTGGGGAAAGTATCGTCGGCGGGTCAGAGGGTAGGCCACGAGGCAGATATGTTGAGAGCCAGAACGGATGCCTGCGCACGAGTATACACATAAAGATATGTTGAGGAGGTCAGGGCGACCTGGCCGTCTGACCTCTGAGGACGCCGAGGAGGTGGATGGTGACCGGACCACGCCGCTAGCCGCTATGGGGTTAGAGCTCGTCCTTAGACTTGGCAGCCGGTCGCAGCGAAGCGCGAGATCGGACGGAATCGAAGGCAGTCCCCTGTGGACGTAGCTTGCATAAGTCAGCTCGATCAGCGACCGCGCTCGGCGTCGGAGGAAAGATGGAACCGACGATTTTGGGCATCGATGTCGCGAAGAACGATTTTCACGCATCGCTGCTTTTCGAGGATGGAAAAACGGCAAGTCGCTCATTCCCGAATGTCGTCAGGGGCTTCGAGCAGATGGCCAAGTGGCTGAGCAACCGAAGGGTGGAACACGTTCATGCCTGCCTCGAGGCGACTGGCGGCTTGGAGCGAGGCACTGGCCTTGGACCTCCACGAGCGTGGTCATGTTGTGAGCGTGGTGAACCCACATAGGATCAGAGAACAGCTTGGGCAAAGCGAGGGGCTGCGCACGAAGACGGACGCGGTCGATGCGGCGCTGATCGCTCGGTTCTGTGAGACCATCGTCCGCCGGCGTGGGAACCGCCCGAGCCCGCCGTACGGGCACTGCAGGCGTTGGTGCGTCGTCGTCAGAGCCTCGTTGAGATGCGTACCCAAGAACTCAATCGAGCGCAAGGCCCGCAGGTCGACGCGGCGGTGGCAAGTTCGCTGGAAGCGCACGCTTGCGTGCCTCAACGGTCAGATTGCAGCGATCGACGAACAAATCGACCGCATCATCGACGACGAACCGCGGATGCGTGGTCATCGCGAACTGCTTGAGTCAATTCCTGGAATTGCGCGGCGAACGGCGACGACGATTCTTGGTGAAATCCCCGATCTGGCTGAGTTTCGCAACGTCAAGGCGGTCGCGGCGCAAGCCGGACTTTCCCAGGCATCGGCAGTCGGGCACGAACCCGGGTCACAGTCGACTGAGCAAGGTTGGTAACGCTCGTTTACGTCAGGCCTTGTACTTCCGCGATCGTCGCAATGAAGGTCAACCGGATCATTGAGGCCTTCGTCGGCCGTCTCCGCGCACGAGGTAAGGCACCGATGGTCATCATCATCGCTGCCGCGATGCGCAAGCTCCTGACTATCGCCTACGGCGTCGTCAAGGGCGGCAGCATTTTCAGCCCACCGCCGACCCTTGACAACGCTAACGGAATCTAGAGGCTCATCACGAACAAGGCGATGACGGCAGCGCCCATGAGCGCGATCGTGAGCCACGCCCAAACGTTCGCGACCACCGAGTTGACGAAGCGCCCCATCATGGCGCGGTTGTTTGCCGCCAGCGTCACGGCGAGGAGCAGCGGCACCGCCGCGATCCCGTTCGCGACCGCAGACCAAAAGAGCGCCTTGATCGGGTCCACGTGGAAGACTATTGGAGGCGCAAGGCCCACCACGACCCCAAGCGTCAGTATCGCGTAAAACCCTTTAGCGTGGGTTGGACGGCGCGCGAGCCCCTTCGTTCCAGTTCATCACCTCAGCAAGGGCGTATGCCGATGAACCGGCCAATACCGGGACCGCCAGGAGGCCCGCGCCGATCAGACCGAGCGCGAAGAGCAACCCGGCGAACGGTCCGGCAAGGGGCCGCAGCGCGGCCGCCGCGTCTTGCGCGCTCGCGATCGTCGTGAGACCGTGAGCACCGAGCGTCGCCGCCGTCGTGACGATGATGAAAAACATGATGACGTTCGAGTAGACGGCCCCAGTATTGACATCGAGGGTCGCATCGGCGAGCGTTTGCTCTATGTTGCGCCGACCCGCAGGAGCCGCCTCGACCCGGTGCTGTTCTTCGACTTCGAGCGATGCCTGCCAAAAAAAGAGATACGGCGTGATCGTCGTCCCGAGCACGCCGAGCAGCATTGCGATCCACGGGCCGCTGAGCTGGAACTGCGGTACGACCGCGTGCAGCAGAACGACGCGCCAGTCGAGATGGACGATGAATGCGGTCGCTACGTATGCAAAGAGACTCAGGCAAAGCCATTTCACAACGCTTGCGAATCGCGCATACGAAAGGAATATCTCGACGAGTAGGATGACGATGGCAAAGAACGGGGCCCAAATGGCTTCCGGTGCCGCTGGAATCACCAGCTTTGCCGCGGCGCCCATTCCTGCCAAGTCCGCGCCCAGGTTCGCCGTATTTGCGACAACTACGATCACCACCAGCGCGGCGACGACCGGCTTGGGAATGACTCTCGCCAAGGCGCTCGTCAATCCCCGGCCCGTGACGAGCGCGATGCGGGCACACATCCCTTCCACAACCGCCATCATCGGCGCCGTAAAGAGCGCTGTCCAGAGCAACGAGTAGCCGCCCGCAGCGCCGGCCATGGCGTATGTCGATATGCCCGAGGGATCATCGTCCGCGGCGCCCGTGATCACGCCCGGACCGATCGCCCCGATCCAGCGGCGAACCCCACCGACGAGGCTCCGGGCCGATGGCTCGTGACGGGCGACGGCGGGCGCCGGATCGACGCCATGGTTAGCCGGCCGCGACCCGTTTGGCGGCTTCGTCCACCGCGTACGCCGCCTCGATCTCTTCTGCGATGAGCGCCAATAGGTTGCGGGTGCACAAGGACGCGATGCGCGCGCCCACGATCACGTCGAACGCCGCTCCTACGATGCCCAGAGGCGGCTGGTACGACCCCTCGAGGACGAGATAGAAGGCGTCGTAGTTGTCCGTGCCTTCGACACGTAACGACCCATCGAAGAGCGGGAACGGTCCACGTTGGGCGGGAGCCCACGTTACGTGATAACTCGGCGCCATCTCGCCGACTCGATGTGCCGGCGTTATGGAAACCGTCACCGAGCGTGTCAAACGCACCGGCACCGGGAGCCGCGGCAGACCGGCGTCGACCCACAGCGACAGTTGGGATTCACCGCCATCGGCGGTGCTATGCGCGCGGAAGAAGTCCGCAACGCGAAGGTCCGCCTGACCGATAGGGCATTGGACGAGCGTACGTTGAGCGATTTTGGTTTGCACTTGATCGGCCTCCCACGGTAAAGAAATCACGCGCCACGTTGGCGCGCAGCGCGGTAATCCTGTTCCTCTTGGCCGCGAATGATCGCGTTCGTCTCGCTGACGAGCAGATCGAACAGTCGCCGCAGGCTGTGCAGTGCGATCCGGTCCAGCGCCACGGCGTTCACTACGGCGCCGACGACGCCGAGGGGAACGGTGTACGCGCCGGCAAGCCTCACGCGAGTCCGGGCGGGCCCCGTTTGCGAAACCTCGATCGAACCCTTAAATTCTGGGAACGCGGCCGCCGCCGAACGTGCCCGCACCTCGATTGGCAACGGCGCCGCCGCGTCGGGGCTCGTCGCGACGGTCTCGAGCAGGATCGGCACTTCGATACGCGCGAGGTCGTGGTCGGTCGAGCCCACCCCGGCCGCGAGCGATAGTTCGCCGCGCTCCGACTTGCGGCTCAGCGACGCGACGGCCCGGCGAAGCGCCTCGTGCGCGAGACGCTTCGCCACCGAGAATTCCGCATCGAGCACGATCTTCATCACGTCATCCCCCTCAGAACGGTCACGTAGAGCCATGCCGTGATGCTAGAACCCGGGCGTCCGGTCCGTGCGAACGAAGGCTCGCACGGCCTTCACGCGGCGTTCTCACGGGGCGAAACCCGAACCCGGCTCTCCCGTCCGCGAAAACGCACGAAAATGTGTATTTCTTCCTGGCTCCGTCCGCGGCCGAGCGGTAGGCTCGAAGTCACCGGGCCCCGACCCGCTCACCGCACTCGCCGAGGAGGCAATCCGCCGTGATCAACCATCCGCCCCACACCGCCGCCAAGACTCTGCTCCGCGCGTCTCTCGCCGTCGCGCTGTTCCTTCCGCTCGCCCATCCTGCGTCGGCGGCACAAGAAGAAGTAACGGCGCCGCTGCCCGCGACCGCGCGCTATGCGCAGTCGCACGGAAAGGCAGCGAGCCCAATGGCCACCCTGCACCGGCTCTTGGCCCGCGCGCACAGGTCGGCGAAGAAGGTCATGCACTTCCAGTTCCCGTACGGCCTCGCCGCCGATCAGGCGGGCAACGTCTTCGTCACGAACTACTCGTCGAACTCGGTCGCCATGATCTCGCCGACGTTCAAGATCACCGACGATGTGATCGCCACGGGACTCAACGGCCCGGTCTCCGCCGCGGTCGGTCCGAACGACGCGCTCTACGTCGGCAACACCGGCTCCGGCGGATATATCGAGCGGTATTCCGGCGGCACGCCCGAGCAGACGATCACGGCGAACGCCGGCCTTCCCTTCAGCATCGCCGTCGACGCGTTCGACGACCTCTACATTGTCGCTAGCGCGGGCATCGCCGTCGACGACGAGAACGGGAACTCCCTGTATGCGCCCGGCTACACCGGCTACGGTATCGTCTCGGTCGCCGTCGGCAACGGTCAGGTCTATGGGTTCGTGAACGAAAACTACCTCTCGGGCTCCGGCTCGCTCTTCCTGCGCAGCGACGGGCTCGAAGAGATCACTGGCCCGACCGGATCCGTCGACCCGGTCGCGACCGTCTGCGGCGACAATCAGTGCTGGTACACCGATTCGGACCAGAACTCAGTGACCGTCAACAACGGTTCGAACACCAACGGCATTTCGTTGCCGTACACGCCGAACGGCATCGCGTACGATCAGTTCCACAACCGCCTGTTCATCGCGGACCCCGAGAACAACGCCATCCACGTCTACAACGCCCACACGCTGGCCCTGGAGCGCACACTGACCTGAGAGATCAGGCGCTCACGAGCGACGGCGCGGCCCTTCGAGCGGGCCGCGCCGTTCGTGTATCAGATATCGACTTTCATCATATTGTCGAACGGCGTCATGCTGTTCGGGTGGTAGTTCTTCAAGTCGCGGTTG
The DNA here is from genome assembly GCA_963743605.1 of Vulcanimicrobiota bacterium. Classification (GTDB taxonomy): domain Bacteria; phylum Vulcanimicrobiota; class Vulcanimicrobiia; order Vulcanimicrobiales; family Vulcanimicrobiaceae; genus CAVUQJ01. The sequence continues at coordinate 301,770 of CAVUQJ010000001.1, forward strand.
TAGGCGAACATATCGGTGCGCAGGAATGAGACGATCGAGGGCACGTCGGCGACGAATTGCTGCATCGCGACTCTGTCGTCCGAGGTCCGCTTAGACTGATCGTACTGGACGAGGAGCGCATCCATCGCCTTCTGCGCCGTTCGATTGCACCAGCGGACGTTGTTCTGTCCGGCCGGCGGGAACGCCTGACAGCCGTAGTTCGGGGAATAGTCGCCCATCGGATCGGCGGCCCACGCGAACGAGACGAGGTCCCAGTCGGTTCCGTAGATGACGCCGCCCTGTTTTGCCGGCGCGAACATTTGCGCCGCGGCATAGTGGCGGACCGTGAGTCCGACGCCGACCCGCTGCCAGTCGCCGCGCAGCAGGGTCAGTTGTGCGTCCATGTCCGGCGAGCCGGCGCGCGCGGCGACGTTCAGCATGAGCCGCTCGCCGTTCTTCGTTCGGATGCCGTCAGGTCCGCGCTTCCAGCCGGCCGCGTCGAGCAGCGCGTTCGCGCGCTGCGGGTCGTAACGGCGTCGTTCCCAGGTCCGTAAAGTACGGCGCGCTCACGGGCAACGCGGAGTCCTGAACGGTGCCGACGCCGTGTTCGACCGTGTCGACCAGCGAGCGGCGGTCGAACGCGTAGCGCAACGCCGCACGGACGCGCCGGTCGGCGACGATTGGATGGGTCAGGTTGAAGTCGAAGTGATTGTATGCGTAACTCGGCTGCTTCGTCACCGTCAGGCCCGGGAGCGCCTGAACGCGCGCGAGGTACGCCCCGCTGAACTGATACCACATGTCGATGCGGTGGGCCGCGAGCCCGGACAGAAGGGCGTCCGTCGTGGGCACGATCCTGTAGACGATCTGGTCGAGCTTCGGGCGCCCGCGCCAGTAGAGCGGATTGGCGACCAGGACGACCTGTTTCCCGCGGTCCCAGCGCTGAAATTTGAACGGCCCGATCCCGACCGGGAGCGCGTTGTACGGGACGTTGTTGATGTTGGGATAGCGCGCGAGAAGATGCTTGGGAAGGATGCTCGGATTCGCGCAGCAGGACGAGAAGAACGCCTCGGTCGCGAGCGAGTAGGGCGCCTTCAGGTGATACACGACCGTGTACTTGTCCGGCTCGTCGACCCCCGCGATCTGGTCGAACCGCGCGCCCTCGTTGTTGGCGGGGTTGTTGACCACCGCGGTGCTGAACACGACGTCGTCGGCGTCGAACGGCGCGCCGTCAGCCCACTTCACCCCCTTGCGGAGGTGATACGTGACGGTCCGGCCGTCCGCGCTGACGCCGCCGTTGGCCTTGGTCGGGACCTCCGTCGCGAGCTCGGGGTAGGGCTGATTGCGTTCGTCCCAGCGAACGAGCCAGGCCATCGTCATCTCGGACAGATTCGCGGTGCTTGCAAACTGGGAGAGGTGCGGATTCAACGTCGTGACGTCGCCGCCGTCGGCGATCGTCAGGACATGCGGCGTCGTCCACCCGTTGTCGCGGCCGTTCGCAGTCGTGACCTCCTGGCCGCGCGCCCCGGAGCAGGCAGCGGGCAGCGCGGCGGTCAGCAACAACAGCAGCGCCACCCGCCCATCGCAACCGGTCCTCGAACACACCATCGGGCACACCCCACAAAACAAAAAGGCCGGTCGCACCCTCTGCGCACCGGCTCGCGAAAACGTTTGTTTCGAAACTACAAGATCGTGTTCGTAAGATACACGAGCGCTCGAACGGTGTCAAGGCGTAGGCCCTTGCGGCCCCGCCGCAGGACGCAACCTTTCCCCACCCGCGGGCAGTCATCGCCACCATGCAGACGTTAACGGTACGCGAAAAACACGCGGCGCCGGCCGGCCGGCCGCAGCCCTTGGCCTTCCTCGGATCGACGTTGTGGGCCGGCTGTTGGGAGACGGACAGCCTCTATGCGATCGATCCGAAAGCGTGGAAGGTAACCGCACAGGTCGCCGCGCCCGGCAAGCCCTACGGCCTCGCCGCGATCGGCAAGGAACTGCGGGTCGTTGTGTCGATCGGCGACGACGACGATCGGTACCTCTATCGCTTCGCCCCTGGGAGCGGTTTCGACGATGCGAGCAAGACGGCGTGCCCGGACATGACCGGCTCGCACCTCGCCGCCGACGGCGATCGGCTCTATCTCGCGCAGCTCGGGAAGCGGCGTATCCTCGCCCTCGGTGAGGGCGCGTCGGTGCTCCGCACGATCGACGTGGAATCGCGTTTCTGCGGCATCGGGCTCGGCTCCGGCGGGTTCCATATCATCGCCGCCGACGAAGAGTTCGACCACCTCCAGTTCGCGAAGTTCGACGTGAACGCGAGCGCGCCTCAGATCGAGCCGGTGGCCGACGTCGACCCCGAATCGCGCGCCCTCGCCTTCGACGGCGCCAACTGGTGGACGAGCTATCGCGAGGTCAGCGAGATCGTCTCGTTTGCGGCCTGATCGCCGCGGCCCGCGGCCCGCTAAGGCTGGACGCTGAACGCCGTTCCGTAGCCGTACGCTCCGCCGTTCATCGTCGTATCGAAGAGCGCGCCGCCGCCCGGTCCGGCGATCAGCGTGCCGTTCGGCCACAGTCCGTCCGTCTTGCCGCCGAACGCGTGCAGCACCGTCTTCGTGTAGCCGCCCTTCGACGGCGTTAACGCGTAGACGGTGCCGCGCCGTCCGGACGTTGTGCCGTAGAGGACGCCGCCGCCGGCCGGCACGACGCCCGAGACGGGGTAGACCGCCTTGCCATCCAGGAACTGACATAGCACGGTATAGGTAAAGCCGCCGCCGGCGGCCGTCAGTTCGAAGACGTTGCCGCGGAAGTGTCGTCCGCCGAACGCCGTCGTACCGAACAGCACGCCGGCGTTCATCGTCAGTGGTGCGAACGGCTCGCCGCCGTCGAGCTCGCCCGTGAACGCGTGGGGATGCGCTCGGCGTACCCGCTTGCCGTCGGGGTCAACGCGAACGCCGTGCCGCAACCGTAGCCGCCGCAACGCTTCGATCCACCGGCGTACGTGGTGCCGTAGAGCGAACCGCCCGCATCCTCGACGAGCCCCGCGGCGGGTCCTGCTCCGTCGCTGCCTCCGTGAAACGTGTGGACGACCTGCTCCCGGTAGTGTCTCCCGGAGCGCGTCAGTTTGAAGACGACGCCGCAGCCGTCAGTTCCGCACGCGGCGTCGCCACCGCCGTTCGTCGTACCATATAATGCACCGGACGCGTCGCGCAGCAGCGAGCCGTAATACGGCTTGGCGCCGTCGGCGCCGCCCTGAAAGCGGTAGATGACGCTCTCGGCGTAGCCCTTCTTCGCCGGACGCAGACGGTAGACGGTGCCGCAGCCGCCGGCACAGGCGGTGCCGCCGCCGCCGTTCGTCGTTCCGTAGAGCGCTCCGGTGCCGTCCGCGATCACGCCGCCCCACGGCATCGCGCCGTCGTCGCCGCCACGAAACGCATACAGGACGGACTCGACGTAACCCTGCGCCGACGGCGTCAGCTTGAAGACGACGCCGTCACCGGCCGTGCCCGCCGCGTTGCCGCCGTTGGTCGCCGTTCCGTACAATGCTCCGGACGCGTCTTGGATCAATCCGGCTTGCGGGTCTGCGCCGTCCTTACCGCCCGTGAAACTGTAGAGGATCGTCTCGCTTGTAGCGGCGTGCGAGGATCGGTGCAGCGTGACGCCGAGCGCTCCCGGCGGCGTCGCCAGCGAGGCCATAGCCGCGACGAGGGCGAGCCGGGCGGCGAGCTTCGGTCCAAGCCGTATGCGCATCTCATGACCTCCCGCACGTTTCTTGCCCGAAGCGAAGGTAGAAGGACGCTTCGGCTGCCCCGCGCGCCGTCCTCCGGCGTGCTAAAAGTGGCGCTGGATCACGAACGCGAAGCCGCTCGTGCCCGATGCAGGCGCCGTCGCTGCGAGGTTGGGGTTGGTGCTCGCAGCCAGCGCGATCGGATCGAAGACGCCCGTCCCCTGCTGCTGGAAGAACGTCAGCTCGAGCGAGGTAACGCGCGACGGGTGCGCGACGAGACCGATCGTCTCGCGCCGCGGGTAGTTGAAGTTCTCGGAAAACTCGCCCTGCAGGTGATTGCCGAGTCCCTTGGTCGCGCGCGCGGTCAGGCCGCCGTATGGATCGTAGTTGATCGCGAGGTTCTCGAGACCTAAGCCCGCGCCGAGCCGCGCGGAGAGCGGCTCGAGGACCTGACGCGTGAACTGCTGGCTCACCGAACCGACGGCGACCGCCTGCACGAAACTCGGGCCGCCGGAGCCGTCCGAGCGCGCGACGCCGTTGACCGCGCCGAGGCTCTGCGCGCCGAGCAGCAGCCCGAGGATCTGCTCGCGCGAGTAGACCGGGTTCGAGGTGAGATCGACGTTCATCTGCGTCGCGGGGCCGGTAACGTGCAGGAGCACGTCGGTGTCCGGCTCCGGCACGTTGGTCGTCGCGGTAGCGTCGACGGTCGGAATCACGCCGTCGGCAGGCGCGAAGGCGATCGATGCATGCTGAATGTCGAACGTGCGATAGAACGCGATGCTGCCACCGGTCGAGCGCAAGCGGCCGCCGAGGCGCGGCGCGGCGAGGGTGCCGCCGACGTGGACCGTCCCCTGAGCGCCGACGTTGACGGGACCGCCCTGGACGCGGACGTCACGACCCGCGGCGACGTTCATGTCGAACGCGACGCGGAGCGGTGGGGCGGCGGCCGGCGCCGACGACGACGCGCCCAGCAACGCGCTTGGCGGGATGCGACCGGTCGGCACGGCGACCGAACCACCGACGGTGACCGGGTTCCCCGGCGTCTTCGCGAGCGCGACGTCGGCGTCGACGACGCCGTTGAAATACGCGGGCACGTCGATGCCGGCGTGTTGCGCGCGGATGGTCGCGGCGAATGCGGCCGTGCGCAGCGGGTCTTGCAACGACGCCGACGCGCTGCCTGCCGCGTCGATCGTGCCGGCGCCGACGTTGGCGTGCGCCGAGGTCAGATTCGCGCGGCCGCCGGCGAGCTCGAGGCGCGCAGAGAGGTTGCGCAGCGGCGAGGCGAGCCCCGGCGTCGCGAGATATCCTTTGTCGAATGCGAGCGTTCCGGCGACGGCCGGCGCGGCGGCGCGTCCGGTCGCCGTCAGCGTCCCGTCGAGCGTGCCTTGGAGGCGCGAACCCGCCGGCAAGAGCGCGGCGAAGGCGGAGACGTTGACACCGCTCGCGCTCAATTCCGCGCTGATGCGCGCGTCGGCAGCGAGCGCCGGATGCCGCGCGTCGAACGGCGCACTTGCGGCGATCCGGATGACGCCCTTCGGAAGGTCGATCTCACCGTTGCGGACCGACGCCTCGGGACCGGCGACCGCAAGGTCGGCGCGCGCCTTCGGGACCGTCAGCCCGGCGTAGCGGACGTTCGCTAAGGCGACGGTGCCGGCCAGCGCGGGGTGCGCCGCCGAACCGCGCAGGTCCACCGTCGCGTCGCCCGAGCCTTGCACGACGACGTCCCTGCGGCCGAACGCGTGCGCGAGCGCCCCGAGGTCTGGCACGTGCGCCGACACGTTCAACGCGATCGGATCGGTCGGACGGAATCCGAACGAACCGCTCCCGCGCGCGGTCAGTGCCGGCGCGTTCAGCGTCGCAGAGACGATCGTCGCGCGTGCGGCCCGCGCGCTCGCCACCACCTCGAACGTATCGATCTGCAAACCGGCGATGACGCCGTCGCGCAGCGCCGCGTGCGCGGTCCCCGCCGCGGCGGCGGGCACGCCGCGCAGCGCCACCTGACCGTCGACGTAACCCGTCACCGGCGCATCGACGCCCGCGACCGGCAACCACGTCGCGAGATCGATCGTGCGTCCGCTCGCGCGTGCGTCAACGTACGCGCGATGCGGCAGATCCGCCAGCGGCTGCGACGGCGGGAACGTAACGCTCGCGACGCCGTCCACGACGCCGTGCTTTCCGCGCACGCCGAGGACGCCCGCGATCGTCGAGCCGTGCGTGTACCAACGCGCGTTCACGTCGCCGAGTGCGACGCGGCGATAGGCGGCGTTCGCGACGCTGACGGTTCCGCTGCTCGAGAGGTGCGCGACCGTGCGGGCGACGCCCACGTCGATCCGCCCGCGGCCGCCGAGCATGTCGCCCGCGTCGAAGAGGTCGTTGAAGTCGGCGAGATCCGCTCGCGCCGAACGGACGTGCAACGCCTGTTCCGCGGCCGTCGCCGCGCCGTCGAACGCGAGCGCCGTCGATCCGACCACGACCCGGCCGTCGCGCACGGCGAGCGCCGACGGCGAACCTTCGATCGTCGCGCCGCCAGCGCGATAGGCGAGCCCGTTCACGCTGCCCTCGGGGATTGAGACCGTGCCGGCGAGTCGCGGCGCCGCGCCCGCTCCACCGACGTGCACGTCGGCGTCGGCGCTCCCGTCGATGGGGATGCGCGCCGGCAACATGCGCGACGCCGCCGCGAGGTCGACCGAGCGCACGCCAACGTCGAGGTCGTAGCGCGGCGCGAAGGCGCCGGTAGGATTCAACCCGGCGACGTTGCCGCTTACGCCGACGCCGGTCGTTCCGACCATGAACTCGCCACCCGTGACGTCCAAGCGGTCGTGGGCATAGTCGAGCGCGCTCGATCCGTCGACCGGTTGATCCGCAACGCGCGCCCCGCTCACGCTGACCAGCGCGTTCACGCTTGGAGCGCCGAGCGTTCCCGCGAGCCGCGCGACCGCGACGACGCGTCCCGCCGTCGCCGGCAACCCAGCGCCACGCGCCGCCGAAAGCGGCAAGTCGTTCGTGGCGACCACGATGCTCGCGCGCGTCCCGAGCGAACCAGATGCGATCACGTGGCCTCCGCCGACGCCGACGCGCGCGCCGTATACCTCGACACCCGGCCGGCCGATGCCGAACGTTCCGTCGAGCGACGTGAGCGCGACGCTGCCGATGCGCGCGCCGCCGAAACGCGCGCCTTCGACCTGCGCGAGGGCGCCGCGGCCGTCGAACAGCACACGCAGCGGGACGTCGGCGAAGCCCGCGACCGCGCTCGACCCCGAGAGGCGCGCGACCTCGCCGAGCGATCCGCGGAAGCGGCCGGCGAAGACGACGGCCGCGCCCGCCGAAGCGCCCGACCCGGTCAGCAGGCCCCACGGCCCGCGGGCGGCGAGCGAACCCCACGCCGCCGGCGCCCGATCGGCCAGGATTCCAGCGAGTCGCGCGTCGATGGTAGCAGGTATCGCGGGGACCGGCGGCAGGTGCACGCCGGGCAAGTCGCGCGGAGCGGCAGTCCCGACGACGAAACGGTGCAACGACGCGAACGCGGCGACGACGTTGTTGCGACGGTCGAACGCGACGCGCGCGTAGAGCGAGGCGCCGTTCGGCCCGTCGACGGTCAACGGACCCGCCGTGCCGTTCCCCTCGGGATCGATCGCGAACGTCGCGGCGACGTTCTGCCCGTGCGACCGCCCGGTCACGATGCCCGAACCCCCGAACGTCCCCGCGCCCTCGCCTACGGCGACGGCGTCCAGCGGCACGCCCGGGACGATCCGATCGGCATACGGCAACGTTCCGCTCGGCGCGTGCGCCTGCAACGCGAATTCGACGCGCGGCGTGCGCTCGAGGATCGCGCTCCCCCGCGCCAGCAGGCGTATTCCCCCATACGACGTGGTGAACCGCAGGACGGCCGCCTCCTTGCCCAAGAGCGCGACCGCGCCGCGCGGCCTAACGAGGGGCAGTCCCGCGTAACGGATGCGCGGCGAGCGAACGCGCGCGAGAACGAGCGGATTCGTGACGTCGCCTTCGACGAGAAGGCCGAACGCGAGCGTTCCGTCGAGCGGCAGGCGAGCCGACGCGGCCGAGACGGACGCCAGTGCGCGAAGCGGACCGCCGCCGGCGATGCCGAGTCGGAACGCCGGATGGTCGAAGCCGATCACGCCGCCGGCCACGCGTAACGGCACGCCTGCGAGGGTCGCGCCGAGTTCTTCGCTGAGGACGCCGTCGCCGAACGCGCGGAGCGTTCCGTGAACGTCGCGCACCGGCTTCGCGAGGCCGGCGAGATAAAATGCGATTCCCGACAGGTCCGCGCGACCGTCCAGATAGCGCGCCATGCCGCCCGACGCGTCCGGAATTCCGGCGTAGCGAACGTCGACGTTCCGCGCTTCACCCGCGACGACGCTGAGCGTCGACGGGTCGAGCGCGACGTTCAACAGCGGCGCGATCCCGAGTCGCGCGACCGTCCAGCGCTGCATCTCCCAGCCGCGCGCGTCGTCGAGCGTCGCGCGCCCCGAAACCGGCGAACGCACGCCGCGTTCGACGACGTTGAAGCGGACGGCGTAACGCGACGCTCCGGCGGGATGCAGCGCCGCATCCGCCTGGAGCCCCTCGATCGAAAACGGGAGACGCGCCGCACCGGCGCGACGCTCGTCCACGACCGTGGCCGAACCGTCCGCGACGCGCACCGCGAGATTCAGCGGAGCGGCTTGTTGTTTACCCTGCGGGCCACCGCTCGGGAGCGCGATGTTGAAGGTACCGTCGGCGCGACGGATGATCGTGAGGTGCGGACGCGCGACATCGACCGCGGCAAGTCCGTAGAGACGGCGGCCTCCGGGCAGCATGTCGCGCAGATCGAACGCGACGTTGAGACGGTCGGCCTCGAGCACCGGCTCGTCGCGCAATGAACGAACGCGCAGGCCCAGGACCGTGAGATGGCCGGCCGACAGCCGGACCGCGTCCGCCGACACGTTGTCGCCGAGGAACTTGCTCGCGACGTTCAAGAGCGCGCTGCCGGCGAGCGAGGAGCGGGTGAACGCGAGCAGGCAGGCGACGACGCTCAACACCAGGATTGCTCCGCTCAGGACCCACAGCCTCCGTGCTCTCACGCGGCGCTTGTACCCACCGCGGATGAGCAATCAATCGAACGCGCGTTCCCCCGTCAGAGTAACCCGTAGCGCAGGCGGCCTTCGGGCGTGACCCGCGCGCCCTCCGTCACGACGTGCGGACGCAGCGTCCCGTCGTGCATCAGGTGGTGCACCTCGCCGCCGTGCAGCAGCGTGGCGGCGTCCGAGATCAGCCGCCGGTGGCAGCGCCACCAGACGCTTTCCGAACACAGCACGGCCGTTCGCGACGATTCGGCGAGGGCCAACACACGCGAGAGCGCCTCCGCGAACGCGTCCGTCTCTATGTAGTCGGCGTAACCGCGGAACGCCGGATGCAGCAGCGTCACGTTGAGGCTGTCGGGCCGCGGCCGGCGAAAGCCGCCCAGCGCGGGCTCCCACAGGTAACTCGCACGCGCGAGGTCCGGCACCCACAGCGCCATCTGCTCGCGAACGAATTGTGGGTGACGTCCGCTCTTCGGAACGGTGCGGACGTTGACGATTCGCTCGATCCCGGCGCCACGGATCAGGGCCGCGAGATCGTCCGCACTCGCGGTCCCGTGTCCGAGCGTGAACAGTTGAAGCCTGCTACGGCGGTCCGTTTGCCTTGATCGTCTTGTAGATCGTCTGGAACAGCTGCGGCGTGTGGCTCTCCTTCTCGACGACGCGGCTGTTGGCGAAGATCGCGACGACCAGTCCCGTGTCGGGGAAGTAGAGGTGTGCGCAGCGGAAGCCCAGGGTCTCGCCCTGATAGAACCAAAATGCGCCGAGGCCGGCCGTGAAACGCTGCGCGACACCGAGCCCGAACGCGCCTGGATCGTCCGCCGTCGCCGCGTCGACCGGCTTCGCGGTCTTCGTCGAGATCAGCGACTCGAGTTCAGCCCGCTGTTTATCGGGGAGCAGCGAGGACTTCTCGTAGAGCGCACGCGCCCACACGGTCAGGTCCTGCGGCGTCGACACGATCGCACCGGCGCCCTGTGCCCAGGACAGGCTGTACGGCGTCATGTTCTTGCCGATGAACTTCCCGAACCCGCGATCGTCGTTTTCGTAGTAGCCGGCGACGACCCGGCCGGCGATCGGGGCGGGATAGAGGTGCGAGGTGTAATACGTGTTCTTCAGCCCGACGCCGGCGGCGATCCGCGCGATCTCCTTCGCGTAGCTCTTGCTGTCGCTGAACTTGTCGACGACCTCCTGCGCGATCAGGTAGCCGGTATTCGAGTAGGAGTATTCCGTACCGGGGGTCGATTTGATGCTCGGATAGACGAGCCGGATCAACGTGTCTGCGGGGACGTTGGCCATCGGATCACTCGTAAACATCTTTGTCCACGCCGGCGTATTGTCGTACGACTCGATGCCGGCGGTCATGTTGAGCAGCCGCCGCAACGTCAGCTTCGCGTACTTCGGGTACTGGGGCAAGTATTTGCCCAGCGGCGCGTCGATCGAGAGGCGGCCCTTCGCCTCGAGCTGCAAGACGGCGACGGCGGTGAAGGCCTTCGTGTTGCTGCCGATCTGATACAGGCTCAGCGGCGTGACCGGGGTCTTGCCGCCGTAGGTCGTCGTTCCCGCGACGACGTTGATCGGAGGAGCGCCCGCCTTCAGGCTGACCGTCAGGGAGAGCGACGACAGGTGCTCCTTCTCCCCGCGTTCCTTGAGGTACGCGGCGAGGTCTTGCTGCAGGGCCGCCTTGAGCTTGCCGGCGCCCGTGGCTGCGCCGGACGGCTGGGCGCCGGCGGCGCACGGCGCGGCAACGGCCGCGAGCAGCACGAAGGTGAATGTAAAACGCGCCTTGCGCAAGGAGCCCTCCGATTCCGGGACGAGTGCGGTCGGGGAGCAGTTCGTGCGGCGGGCGGCCGATTACTCGTCGAGCGAGTCTGCGGACGCCTACGTCCCCTTTTCGGCTCCCACGTACAGAATGTACTTGAGGATGAGCTGCGGCACCGTCGAGAACGCGGCGGCGTTTCCATAGACCAGGTAGATCTCACCGCGTCGCGTCTTGCGGTGGTAGGCGGCCGACAGGTTCCACGCGTTTTCGTACGGGAACGTCGTCGCGAGTGTCGGCTGCGCGCCGATGATCCGTCGCACGCCGAGGGCGAACGACGAGTCCGGGCCGCTCTGATAGGCGAGGCTCGCCCGTTCGAGCCACTGCGTGTTGCGCACGCCCGTCGACGTGAACTGGTCCGTGTCGTCGACCTCGACCGTGAACAGCCCGCGTGGGCCGGCCCGCACGGTCGACGAACGGAACCACGAGTAGAGCTTGCCCGGTCCAAAGTTGCCGACGTCGTAGGTGATGCTCGTGGGCATCGCCGACTGCGAGTTGTACGAAAGCGTGACGCCGGGCTGGCTGACCGGCGAGAACAGGTTTGGCGCGACCAGAACGTACGAGGAGCCGAGCGTGTACGACAGGCTGAAGAGCGTCTTCGTGAACGCCTGGACGGTGAGGCTGGAGTCGGACTGGTTCAGTCCGACTTGATAGCCCTGGTAGCGATCGAGGTTGCCGTTCGACGTCGACCTCCGTGATCGCCGCCGTCGACGAGTTCTTGAACTGTTTCGAGAAGTTGACGTTGTAGCCGGCGATGTCGGGGTGCTGAACGATGCCGTCGACGGGATTGAAGTACTCGCCGACCTTGCGGATCGCCGCCGAGATCGAACTGGTCGGGGTGTAGTAGCTCGCGCAGGCCTCGTAGCGCTGGGCGCGCGCACCGTCGAGCACGTTGCTGCCCTGGTCGTCCGCGTAGCGGAAGCACCAGAACAAGTCTTTCTTGTTGTCGTGCACGAACGCGAACCCCATCGCCTCGTCGTAGAAGTTGTGCTCCGTCACCGAGGATCGCTGAAAATCGAGCGCGTTCTGCTGATTCGGGGAGACGTAGTTGAGCGCTTGCCCCGTGTCGGTGCGGCCGTCGCCGAGCGAGTCCAGCGCGCCGTAACTGAAGAGGCCGTTTTGTCCCTCAACCGCGAACCCGTCGCGCGGGGTCGGGATGTTGGGCGTGTAGTACTCGATGATGCCGGGACAGCCGACGCACTGGCCCTGAGGATAGGAATAGAAGCTGTTCCCCTGCGCGAAGAACGGGCGCACTTCTGTGTAGATGCGCACGAAGGCGGTCGGCGCGATGCTCTGCTGGTCGACCTCGACGTTGCTGTAGTCGGGGTGAAACGTCCCGACGAACGCGGTGCCGGGGATCAGCGGGACGGAGACGTCGGCCCCCGCGCGCGAGGTGGAGCCGCCCGCCGAGGGCGCGGCCGCCGCGCCGAGCACGTAGATTCCCGCCCGGGGCTTCGGGCGGAAACCTTGCAGGCGCGGGAGGCCGTTGACCTCGCCCGAGTAGCTGACGTCGTTAAAGCTCTGCTGCGGCGGACCGTAGCTCCACACGAACTGTTGGTTGGTCGCCGGCATGTAACGGATGAACTGCGCGCGCCAGCCCTTCGATCCGGTCCCGTGCATCGCGGAGAGCGGGATCTTCATCGTGATCGTGTAGCCGCCGCCGTGAATCTTGCCAGCGGTCGACCAGGTCGGCTCGTAGATGTTGTTCTCGGTCGAATACTGGTAATGGGTGCCGATCGCGGTCGACGTGAACTTGTACATGAAGCCGCTGGTGCCGTTCGGCCACAGGTCGACCTGAAACTCATCGTCGGTGTCGAGTCCGACGCCGTTCGTCCGCTCCGTCGCGCGGACCGGGATGGTCTGTTTCGCGTCGACGCCGACGTAGAGGAACTGCCCGTCGGTCAGCAGCCGGGCCGAGGTCTGGTCGCCGGCCGGCGTGTGGCTGCGCAGGTCGAACGTCAACCGTACCACGGCGCCGGCCTGCCAGGTTGGATCGTCGAGCGTGCCGTCGATCGCGGGTGCGACGTTGGTATGCGGCACCGTTACGGACCCGATGAAGAACTTCGGGAACGCGCTGATCGAGCCGAGTGCCGGCGGGGGCGCAGTGGGCGTCCCCACCCCGGGCGCTCCCAGGGGCGAAGCCGTCGCGTTCGGGAGCGGTGCGCCGGGCACGGACGTTGGCGCGGGAGCGCTCGGCGACGCGGCCGATGGGACGCTCGTTCCGCCCTGCGTTACCGTTGAGCCGGCGACCGCCGACGGGGAACCCGCGAGCCCGGCAACGGCGGCGACGAGCGCGATCAAGTGAGGCGGCAACCGAACACTCCCGTGGTAGCGTCGACTAACTAATTCGTTAGTTAGACGGTAGCACGGCACAATTCCTCTGTCAACACGGCTCGGCGGCGTTGACGGGGTGCGTGCTCGTCGAGACCCTGTAGCATGAAACGTTTAGCGCATCGAACGAGTGAGAACTGTGGCTACCGGCGTTTGAGCGAGTCGAGTTCGTCGAGCGTCTGGGGCCAGTCGGTCTTCAGCAACCGCGAGAGGGCCCGGTCTGCCAGCAGGCTGCCGCCGGTTTGACAGCGCGCGCAATAGTTCGTCTCGTTGTCCGCGTAGCGAATCCGTTGGATGGGCTCGCCGCAGCGCGGGCATGGTTCGCCGTACCGGCCGTGGGCCGCCATTCCGTTGCGAAAGGCGGTCACGCGCTCGGGGAACGCGCCCTTCGCCTCGTCGCGCAACCGGTCGATCCAGAGCTGCAGCGTCGCCCGCGTCGCCTCGAACAGCCGTTGCCACTCTTCCTCTTTGAGCTTGCGCGTCAGCGCGATCGGCGAGAGTTGCGCCGCGTGGAGGATTTCGTCCGAATACGCGTTGCCGATGCCGTCGACGATGCGCGGATCCGTCAGCGCGCGCTTCAGCGTGCGGTTTTCCCCGGTCAGCGCGGCCTTGAACGCGGCCAGGTCCGCTGCGAAGACGTCGATGCCGCCGGGATCGACGCCAGTCAGGCCCGCCTCACCCGCGACGACGCTGAGCGATGCGCGCCGCTTCGTCCCGGCCTCGGTGATGACGAGCGTGCCGTCGTCGAAGTCGAAAGCGGCAAGGTCGCGACGCCCCGCTAACTTCACGCCGCGCGGGCGCCAGTGCAGGCGCCCCGCGATCATCAGGTGCAGCACCAGCCAGAGGTCGCCGTCGAGGCCGATCGCGATGCGCTTGCCGATCCTCCGCAGCCGCCGCACGACGCGCCCCTCGGCAACGCTCAGCGGCGGCTCCGCCGTCCGCAAGAGCGCCACGCTCGCGATCCGCACCCGCTCGAGCACGTGACCCACGATGCGCGATTGCAGCGCGTCCACGTAGAGGGCAACGTCCGGCAGCTCGGGCATCTGCCGTCAGGCTCCGTCCGATCCGCCGGCGCCTCTCGTGACGCCTAAGAACCGCTCCCCAAACTCCGCGAGCTTCTTGTCGCCGACCCCGGAGATGCGCCGCAGATCCGTCAGCGTGCGCGGCACCCGCCGAGCGATCTCGCGCAGGACGGCGTCGCTGAAGATGATGTAGGCCGGAACGTCGCGTTCGTCGGCGATTTCCCGCCTGAGGCGGCGGAGCCGCTCGAACGTCGCCGCCTCGCCGTCGGTCCCCGTCGCGACGGAGACCCTCTCGGGCGCGCCTCTTCTATTCTTTGCGCGCTTGGTCGCCGGCGCGCCCTCCCGAACGACGATGGGAGCGCGCTCGGCGAGCGCTCGCCTACCGGCGGCCGTGACCGATGCGACGTTATACCGGGCGGCATCGCGTTCGATCAAACCGAGTCGAACGAGTTCTTCGGCGACATGACGCCAGGCGCGGCGGTCCAAGTCCGTGCCGATACCGAACGTCGAAAGCCGGTCGTGGCCCATCCTCCAGACCTTATCGTTTTCCGTGCCGAGCAGAGACGTCGATCGCGTGCGTGAGCCCCATACTGAATCCGCTTGCCTCACGGATCCGCAGCAAACACGACAGCAGTTTCTGCGCCGAAACGGTCGCATCGTGCTCGGCTCGTGGCTCGAGGCAGTTGTCGCACCCACCGCACGGGACATCGGAAAAACTCTCGCCGAAATAGGCCAGCAGCGTTGCGCGGCGACAGCCTTCGCCGTAGGCGTAGCGCTTGACGTCGGCGAGTTGCGCACGCGCTCGCGCCGCCTCTTCCTCCGATGCCGCTTCATTCAAGAACCGCTCCAGCTTGACCAGATCGCCGTAGCTGAAGAACAGGATGCACTCCGCGGGCAGGCCGTCGCGTCCCGCGCGCCCGGTCTCTTGGTAGTAGCCCTCGAGACTCTTGGGGACGTCGTAGTGAATCACGTAGCGTACGTTGCTCTTGTCGATCCCCATGCCGAAGGCGATCGTCGCGCAGATAACGGTCGCGTCGTCTCGGGCAAACGCCTCCTGATGACGGCTGCGCCGCGTCGCGTCGAGCCCGGCGTGGTACGGCAAGGCCGCGACGCCGGCGGCGCGCAACGCTTCGGCGAGACGCTCGGCCCCGGCGCGGCTCTGCGCGTAGACGATGCCGCTTTCGGCCGGGCGCTCCTTCACGAACGCGACGATCGCGGCGAGGGCGCGCTCTTTGGCGCGCACGCGGTACGTCAGATTCGGGCGGTTGAAGCTCGCGACGTGCAGGCGCGCGTCCCGCATCCGGAGTCCGGTCAGGATGTCGTCCCGGACGCGCGCGTTTGCGGTCGCCGTCAGGGCGATCACGGGGATCGTCGGAAAGCGTTCGCGGACTTCGCCAAGGCGCCGGTATTCCGGGCGAAAGTCATGACCCCACTCGCTGATGCAGTGCGCTTCGTCGATCGCGAAACGCGTCACGCTCCAACCCGCCAGGTCGCGCAGAAACCCTTCGAGCAACAGCCGCTCCGGAGCCACATACAGCAGCCGGAAGTGGCCGGCGCGGAGGCCCTCTAGCCGGATCGCGGCCTGACGGGAGTCGAGCGAAGAGTTGAGAAACGTCGCCGCGACGCCCGCCGCCTGCAGGGCGTCGACCTGATTCTTCATGAGCGCGATGAGCGGCGAAACGACGACCGTGAGACCGGGCGACAAGAGCGCCGGCAACTGATAGCAGAGCGACTTGCCGCTGCCGGTCGGCAGCAGCGCGAACGTGTCGCGGCCTGCCAGGACGTCGGCGACGACCTCACGCTGCCGGCTCCGAAAGTCGTCGTGCCCGAAGACGCGCTTCAGGACCGCGCGTGCCTCGGTCATGTCCGCTGAGGCCACCCCGATCAGCTGAGGCAGGCGATGATCGCTTCGATGACGCGCTTGGTCTCCTCGGGGTCGCGCACTTGGATCCAATCACAGCCGGTCGTGCGGACCGGGTAATCGTTGCCGCCCGGAAAGAGCGCATCGCCGATGTACAACATCTCCGCGATCGGTATCGAGAGGATGTCGCGCAGCTTGCGGATGCCGTACGCCTTGTCGATCCCCGGCAGCGTGACGTCGATCGAACGTCGTCCCGCCGAGCGCCACCGAGAAATCCGGCAGCATCGTGTCCAGGATCGCCTTGATCTTCTTTCGCTTGGAGAAGTCGGGATCCCAGGTGCTCTTCGCCTCGAGCGGGGCCTGCTGCCCGAGCGCGGAGTAGGTGATCTGCGTCCCACGATCCTCGATCCGTTCGCCCCATGTCTGGTTCGGCTGCAGGCCCGTCTGCGCGACGGCCGCTTCGAGCGAGGACTCGATCTTCTGCTTCTGCTCCGGGCTCAGATCCTCGGAATACAATTTCTTCCATTCGCCGTCATAGACGAAGAACTTCGTTCCGCACGTCGGCAGCAGCGAAAGGTTCGCGAGATCGCTGTCGGCCGGCAGATGGCCGACGACTTGGGTCTGGAACTGCGGAAAATCGCCGCCCGAAATGATGGCGACCTTGACCACGTGTAGGAGCCTCCCGAGGAGGCTCGACATCTCGTCGTCGAGCGCGGCCTTGCTCTTCGCCAGGGTCCCGTCCAAGTCGAATACGATCAGCTTCTTCATGCGCCAACCTTATCGACTGTCCGTCGCGACCCTCCGTTCGGGCTTCCGCGTGAGCGCGAACCCCGCTCGGGCCGGCGAGCGGCGCGCCGGGGCGGCCGCGAACCGGTCGCGGACGATGCGCAACGTCTGCCATGCTGCGAGCGGCAGTTCTCGCAGCCGGACTTCCTTCAGACATGCGCGCAGCCGCCGGTAGGTCGCACGCTCGCCGAACCGCCCGAACTGCAGCGCATAGAACAGATAACCGGGAAAGTACGCCTGCAGCGGCGCCGGCCCGTCGTAGGCAACGGTCGGGGCGCGCTCGGCGCGGCCGGCGAGAAAGCGCGTGACCAGCGGCGCGAAGAAACGCACGTTTGCGGCGGCGCCGGCGAAGCCGAGCGTCGGCCGCGGGTTGACCTCGACGGCCGCCAGCGCGCCGGTCGCGCGATCGAGCACGAAGTCGATTCCGAGCATGCCGTGAAATCCGGTTGCGGCCCCGATTGCCCGCACGATCCCATCGAGCGACGGATGCCGGAACAGCTCGTGGACGGTCGACGCGGAGTTGGCCGTCGGATAGGCGCAGTCTGCGAGGTAGGCCTTGAACCCGAGCGGCACGCCGCGATCGTAGAGCACGCAGGCCCCGGCGTTCGGACCGTCGACGCGGCGCTGGACGAGTACCCGTTCGTAGCGCTCGAGGAGCGCTGCAGCCGCCGCTCGCACGGCGCGCGCGTCCCCCGCGACGGTCACCTCCAGCCCACCGAACCCATACGGTCCCTTTACCACGACGGGATAGCCGATCGTTCGCGCGGCTTCGAGCGTCTCATCGACGGTCCGCGCGAAGGCGAATTCGGGAACCGGCACTCCGATGCGCGCCGCGCCTTCGGTGAACGCGTGCTTCGAGAGGACGAACGCGAGCGCTCCATCGTCGTCGGGATCGATCGGAAACCATCCGCGGAGCCCTTCCCGATCGTCCTGTTCGACCAAGGCGCGCAGCAGCGCGTCGTCGGCCACGACGACCCAATCGAACCGGCGCGTCTCCAGCAGCCGGCGCAGCGCCTTCGCCGCCCCGTGCGGGTCGCGCGGCGCGGCGATGTGCTCGGCGACGTCGGCACACAGGCGCAGCGGCCACGGCGACAGGCCGGTGACGCGAGCGCCGGCGGCGCGGAGCAACGCCGGCAACGCCGCCGTCGAGACCCACGTCTGACAGGTCGCGAGCAGGCAAGTCGCTCGGCCGCGCTCGGCCGCGTTCACGCCGCGAGGCTGCGCGTCAGCCGTCGTGCAGTGAACCGCGCGCCGTACGCGAACCGGAGCAACGGTCCAAAGCTGTTGGCGGCCGACACGCCTGCGAAGAATAGGTTGGGGACGGTCGACTCGAACGTACGCGACAGCACCGGCGCGCCGCCCAGCGTTTCGATTCGTTGCCGCAGGTCGTCACCGAGGAACGTCAAGCGCTCCAGATCGACGCGATAGCCCGTCCCGGCAATCAGATGTTCCGTCACGTGCTCGCGTTCGCGTCCTTCGGCGTTCACGAGACGCAGATGCAGCCGATCGTTGCGCACCACTGCGGAGCGAAGCTCGACGCCCGTATGGTCGCGCACGTTCGCGAACGGAGCCCGCGTGAACCAACCCGGCGCCGGACCGAGCTGCGTGCGCACCAACTCGACCCGTAGGCGATCGGGTAACGAGTAGAACGCATCGGGCATATCGCTATAGAAGCGCGACTTCCACCCGTTGCCGAGCCCGGAGAGCGGCCAGCGCATCCGCCTGAGGATCGATCGGCCGTTCGGCGGCGGCGGATCGTGGAAGAGCAGCCTCGGCGCGCGCGCGACCAGACTCGTCGTAGCGCCGGCGGCATGGAGGAGGATCGCCGTGTCGACGGCCGACGCGCCGGCTCCGATCACGGTGACGTCGCGGCCGGCAAACGGGCTCAAGTCGTGGTGCGTCGAGCTGTGCGTGACGAACGCGCGCGGCAGCGCAGCGAGCATCGGGGGAACGTAATCGTAGTGGCTGAGGCCGATCGCAAGGACGACGCGCTTGGCGAAGCAGGTCTCGCCGTCGCCGAGGCGGACGGCAAAGCCACCGTCGCGGGGCTCGACGCTCGCAACCATGCGCGGATCGAGGTCGGGCGCGAAGCGCCGCTGGAACGCGATGCCGTACGCGGTGAACGTGTCGAGCGCGACGGGCACGCCCACGTCTGCATACGGGATGGCCCGCTCGCGACAGAATTGCGCCAGCGTGAAGGACTTGTCGGGGTCGTACAGGGTCGACGCGAACCCTTCGGACTTCAAAAACATGCCCTTCGGCATGCGCGAGCGCCAGGTGTCCATCGGGCTGCCGAAAATGCGCGCGTCGACGCCGCGCGCACGCAGGTGCGCGACGATCGAAAGCCCATACGGTCCGGCCCCCACGACCGCAACGTCGACGGTTTTGATCAACGACTATCCTTTACACGTAACAGTCCGCGCGGGACGCGGCCTCGAGATGGCGCCGCGACTTGTACCGTATGGCACCCGCGCAGTCGCGTCAACGCCCGGTTTGGGGGACCTCATGGCCGATGAGTCCGATGTCCCACGCGCGAGGAGGCGCGCCCTGGGGGCGGCAAACGCTAGCCCGGGATGCTTCCGCTGTGGCTGACGGTGCTGTCCTGGATCTCCGTCGTGGCCGCGCTCCTGTGCGCGGCGGGACTGTTGTTCGACGTCCTGCGCCATCCGCAGCCGATGGCGATTATGAACTGGGTCTGGCCGATCACCGCGCTGTACGGCGGGCCGCTGGCCGTTTGGGCCTACCTCCGGCTGGGGCGCGCCGTGCCAAACGCCGCCGCGCCGGCCGGGCCAAAGCCGTTTTGGCAAGGGGTCACCGTCGGCGGTACCCACTGCGGCGCCGGCTGCACGCTCGGCGACATCATCGGCGAGGTCGCGCTCTTCATCACGGGGTTCACGATCGCCGGATCGATGCTCGGCACCGAGTACGTCGCCGACTTCGCGCTCGCGTACGTCCTCGGCATCGTCTTTCAGTACTTCGCGATCGCGCCGATGCGCGGTCTCTCGCTCTGGCCGGGCCTGTGGGCCGCGGTAAAGGCCGACACCCTCTCGCTGATCGCGTTCGAGATCGGCCTGTTCGGCTGGATGGCCCTCACGTACTTCGTCTTATTCGACCCGCCGCTGCGCGCGAACCAAGTCGAGTACTGGTTCATGATGCAGATCGGCATGCTGATCGGCTTCGTCACGGCGTTCCCGATGAATTGGTGGCTGATCCGCGCCGGCATCAAGGAGTCGATGTAGGGCGAAAAAGATCCGGGACGGCGCTCAGCCCCCGGCGGGGCGCCGTCCGGATCGCGGGTGAAGTCCTGGGCGGTTATTGCAGCGTCGAGCGGTCGACCGTCGCCGGGTCGAGGTGGCAGTGATAGGCGACGGGGTGGTCGCTCCTTAGGTGCGTGTCGGCCCGGAAGTCGAACCGTGCCGTCTCGTTGGCGGGGACATTACAACTGTAGGCTTGCGAGGTAAAGCCGGGCGCGAGGAAACTCACGGTCACGGTCCCGGGGCGCAGTCCGACCGCCGTGAACCCGCCCGTTTGGTCGGTCGGCACTTTGACGGTGTAGCCCGATATGTCGGTAATCGTCACCGTCGCCGCGAGGGGCATCTTCGTCAGCGCGTCGAGCACGTGTCCGTTGACTCCCGCGGATCCGTCGGCGAGCGCCGGTGCGCTAACCGCCAAGGCGAGGGCGACCAAGCCTGCTAGGCTGAGCGAGCGTTGCAATCTCATCATACTCCTCTCCATTCGGCGGCTTCTTACCCGAAAACCCGAGCACTTACCCCGATCTCGCGCTCCGGTACCGGCACGGCGGGGTTGCGCGTTTACGCCGCCGCCATGTGGGGATGGACGAACTACTATATGCGGACATCCCGCGGAAAGGAGCAGTGCAACGTGCATCGACTGAAATCGCCGTTTGCCCTCGCTGCCATCATCTTCCTGAGCGCCATCCCGGCGCCGTCACTGGCGCAGCTCTACGTGAACATCGGCGCGCCGCCGCTATTGCCCACGTACGTGCAACCGCCGGTGACCACTCCCAACCAGATCTGGATCCCCGGCTACTGGGCCCTCGGCCCGAGCGGCTACTACTGGGTACCCGGTTACTGGTCGACCCCGCCGGAGACCGGGCTCGTGTACACTCCCGGCTATTGGGGTGACTCGAGCAACGGGTTCACCTGGAACCAAGGCTACTGGGGACAGAACGTCGGCTACTACGGAGGCGTCAATTACGGAGCAGGTTACTACGGTAACGGCTACGTGGGCGGCGCGTGGGACGGTCCGGTCTACCGGTATAATACGGCGGTCACCAACGTCCAACCCGCGGTGATCCGGAACGTCTACGTCAACCGCACCTTCGTCGTGCGGAACGTGAGCCGCGTGAGCTATTACGGCGGCCTGCACGGCATCCACGTCGGTCCGACGCCGGCGCAGGTCCTGCTGTTCCGCGAGCGTCGCTTCCCCCTGACCCCGGTGCAGCGCGCGCATGTCGTCGAGGCCGAACGCGACCGGAACCTGCTGTTCAGCGTCAACCGCGGCCGCCCGGCGGTGGTCGTCGTGTCCCATCCGCTCAGCGCCGCGAATAGGCCGCCGGACTTCGCACCGGAGACCGCGCACCATACGGCGCCCGCTCCCGCGGCGAACACGGTCCACCACGCCGCGGCGCCGATGCCCGAGCATCACGCGCAGCCGGTGACCGCTCCCGTCCATCACGCGGCCGCGCCGCCACCGGTGCACCATGCGGCGGCACCGGCACCGGTCCATCACGCGGCTGCGCCGCCGCCGGTCCATCACGCTGCTGCACCGGCGACGGTGCACCACCCGGCGCCGGCCGCGCATCCTGCGCCGCCGCCCGCCGCACACGAGCCGGCCAAGCCCGCGGCACAGCAGCCGGCCAAGCCCGCCGATCAGGGGAAGCCCTAGCGGATAGGGTGTCCTATGGTCGCAGCGCCGGGCAGAAGCGCGGTTTCGGTTCGAGATCGCCCTGCTGCCCCGGCGTCGCGATCACGTACGGCGCGCGTGTGAAGCGCACGCGCGCCGGTGCGAAGATGCGGCTACAGGCGAGTAGCGTCCCGTTTTGCGAGAGCGGGACGCCGTTCCATGTCATCCAGTCGACGTTGACCGTCGCGTCGCCCGGCGCTCCGGGCGCATAGACCGTGCCGTATCGATCGGTGACGAAGGCGCTCGAGAGCAGGACCGAGCCGAAGTTCGCCAGCGGGTTCGTCAACGAGGAGTCGAGCGAGCTGTAGAATGTCGCCTCGGTGATCCACTCGGCGGTGTCGCCGAAGAGCGTCGCCGGCCGTTGGAACGGGGTGCCGCAGTCGACGCAACCCGAGCGGAACGTGCGCGCCGGCAGATAGTACCCGGTCGTCTCGTTGATCAGCCACAGCGTCGCGCGCTGCCAAGCGTCGGGGCCGGTCGTCTGTGCGGCGATCTTCACGTAGATCACATCGCCCGCCTTGAGTGGAAGCGTGCGTTCCCCCCGAGCGACGGCGATGTTGCGCCGGCCTGCCCACTCGATCCAGAAAAACGCGTTCGTGCGGTAGCGGTCGAGCGAACCTCCGCTGTAACAACGAACGTCCGATTCGGAACCGGCCTGGAGGATATCGGTCGAGCGGTAGGTGTGCCACGTCCCGTTCTTGCGCCGCTGATGCGCGATGAACGTGGCCGACCATCCATCGAGGGCGATCCACAGCGACGAGCCGTCCGTCTGCTCCTGGCGGTTCGTGCAGTTGATCGTGGGTTTCGCGTACGGGACGGTCCACTCGCCCTCGATCGTGCTGAACCGATCGTGGGGAACGCGTAGCGGCTGCGCGCCGGGCGCGAACAGCACCGCTCCCGTCCAGTCCGGCTGGAAGACGCGAGTCGGCGTCGGTTGCGGCATGGCGACGAAGTCAACGTCCAGTGGGGTGCGGGCCGCGCCGACGACGCGCAGCCAGGTCTGATACTGCTCGGATTCCGGTGCGGCGTGCGGTCGCGGCGGTAGCCCCGCGGCGGCGATTATGGCGTCCGAGCTAGTCGCGAAGCTGCTCGGGCCGTAGCCTGACCCGGCGAACCGCACGTTTGCGCCACCGGGACGCGCCCCGAACGCCACGACCAGCGCGAGGAGGGTCACGATCGCTGCCGGCGTTTGCGTCACGCGCTTGCCCATGAACGTCGCTTGACCGGCGCCGGACCCGGGCCCTATGGGTCTCACCGATCTTTCAAGAACGGCAGCGCCGCGGCTCGGGAAGGAAGTCGCTGCGACACCGCGACAGTCGCCTACGAATGCACGCCGTTTTCGTGAGCTATGCGCACGCCGACAAAGACGTGGCCGATGCCGTGTGCGCGAAACTCGAAGCCGCGGAGATACCTTGCTGGATCGCTCCGCGCGACACCGCCGCGGGCGTGAATTACCCCGGCCAGATCGTCGACGCGATCGCGGCCGCACGCGTGCTCGTGCTGGTTCTCTCGTCGCACGCGATGCGCTCGCGCCAGGTGCGCAGCGAGGTCGAACGCGCATTCAGCAAGGGCATCCCGATCGTTCCGCTGCGCGTCGAGGACGTCGTACCAGAAGGCGACCTCGAATATCTGATCGGGTCCGTCCACTGGCTCGACGCGATGATCGGGCCGCTGGAACCCCGCCTCGAGGAGTTGCTCGCGACCGTCCGCGCGCGCCTTGCGGGCGAGGCGGCCGAGGGCCCCGCGCTACGCCAAACGCCGAACAATCTCCCGGCGCCGCTGAATCGGTTGATCGGCCGCGAGACAGACGTTGCCGCGATCGAAGAACGGCTCGCGCAGGATCGCCTCGTGACGGTCACCGGCGCCGGCGGCGTCGGCAAGACGCGCGTCGCGGTCGAGGTAGGCAGGTTGCTGCTGCGGGCCTGGCGCGACGGCGTCTGGTTCGTGCAGCTCGCCACGATCGACGATCCCGCGCTCGTTACGAACGCCATCGCGCAAGGGGTCGGGACGCCGGAGGGGCCGGACCGGCCGCTGCGCGAGATGCTGATGGAGCATCTCCGCAACAAACGGCTCCTGCTGCTGCTCGACAACTGCGAGCACGTCATCGCGGAGACCGGCGCGCTCGTGAGCGCGACGTTGCAGCACTGCGCGGAGGTCCACGTGCTCGCCACGAGCCGTGAGAGCCTCAAGGTCGGAGGCGAATGGACCTATCGCCTGCCGGCGCTGGGGGTGTCGCCCGTTGAGGCGTCGATGTCGGTGCCGGAGGCCGAAGCGATACCCGCGATCGGCCTCTTCCTCGAACGTGCGCGCGCGACCGATTCGGCGTTCATCCTACACGCGGAGGACGTCTCGGCGGTCGCCGAGATCTGCCGCCGGCTCGACGGCATCCCGTTCGCGGTGGAACTCGCAGCGGCGCGCGTGTCGGTCCTGACGCCGCGCCAGCTGGCGACAAGGCTGACCGAACGCTTTCGCCTGCTCCGCGGCGGCGACCGCGATGCGCTCCCGCACCAGCAGACGATGCGCGCGTGCATCGACTGGAGTTACGATCTGCTCGACGAGGCGGAACGCACGCTGTTTGCGCGCATGGCGATCTTTCCAGCCGGCTGCACGCTCACCGCCGCCGAGATCGTCTGTGCCGGCGACGCCGTCGACCGCGACGACGTTCTCGACCTCCTATCGTCACTCGTGAACAGGTCGCTCGCGCTCGCAGACCTTTCGTTCGAGAATCCACGTTACCGCTTGCTGGAGTCGACCCGCGAGTACGCACTCGAGAAGCTCGCGGAACGTGGCGAATCCGAAACGGTCGCGCGCCGCCACGCCGAATGGATCACTACGGTCGTCAGTGACGCACAAGAAGCGGACGCGGCCGAGCCCCTCGCGCGATTGCTCGCGGACGTCCTTCCCGAGGCGGACAGCATCCGCGCTGCGCTCGCGTGGGCGCTGGGTCCGGGCGACGATCTTTCGCTCGCCGCGCGGTTGGCGTCCAAGGCTTCCAACATGTGGTTGGAGGGCGGAGTGCAGGCCGATGGCCGGCAGTGGCTCGAGGCGATCCTCTCGCGCATCGACGAGACGACGCAACCCGAGACGGCGGCTTACGCATGGCTTGCCCTCGCGGGCCTTTACGACGCGCAGCGTCTGGTCGGAGCCGCCCGACGATCAGTCGGACTCTTCGAACAGGTCGGGCACATCAGAGGGGCGGCGCAAGGCCACCTCCTGCTTGCGCACGGCCTGTGGCAGATGAGTGACCTCGTGGCCGCCGAGGCCGCCGTCGACCGCTCGTTGACGCTATATCGCGACGCCGGTCGCGAGCACAGTTGGGCATACGCGAACGCCCTCAACACGAAGGGAATGATCCTCTCGAAGGCGGACCGGCTCGATGAGGCGGCTGCCACGCTGCAAGACGCATTGGCCCGCAGCGTGGCTGCTGGGGACGACCACGGGGTTGCGCGCGCCCAGGTCAATCTGGCGGAGTTGCGGTTTGCACTCGGTCAACCGGCCGAGGCGTTGCGGCTCGCGCAGGAAGCGATCGCAACCTTCCGCCGTTTCGGGGCGCAGGCGCGCGAGTCGACGTTGGCGGTGAACGCCGCGGCCTACCAACTCGCGCTCGGCATGATCGACGACGCCGAACAATCCGCGCTCTCCGCCATCGGGCTGGCTCGCCGGACTGGCGAATCGTTGCCGATGGTGATCGCGATCTTGCATCTCGCGACCGTGGCAAATGTTCGGAAAAAGACGGAGCGCGCAGCGCGCCTCCTCGGTTACGTCGACGGGTGGTGTGCCCGCGAACGTTACGAGCACGAGCGCGGCGAGCGGCTCGCCCGCGAGCGCCTCCTGTCGGACCTGGTCGACGCCGTTGGCGATGATACCGTGGGGTTGCTCTGCGCGGCCGGCGCCCGCCTAAGCGATGGAGAAGCCGCGCGCCTTGCAGCCGAACCCTACTGACGCCGGCAGTATCCGGTATTCACCGGATAGCTCGTCACGACGAACAGGTCGCTCACGCCGTTGCGCAGGGTAATGGTTCCCGGTCCCCCGGACGCGTCGTCGCCGATCGGTTTGAAAGCGAACCGTGACTCGTCCATCACCCAGCAATAGCTGCTGGTCGTTGGATCCCTGACGAGCACAACGTCGTAGTTTCCCGCGTCGCCCTGCGGCGCTGTAGGCGGAAGCGCGACGCGGACCGGATACTCGAAACGCACGTACAGATCCCCCGGTCCAATGATCGTGACTGCGCCCGTCGGCCCGGTCGTCGCAGACATCCCTGGGGTAGTCTGCGATGTACCGAAAACCGCCGCGACTGCCTGCTCCTGGGAATCGGCGCGCCGGAAGCCGATGATGGCGGTGGACCCCTGCGGCGTGGTCACGTGCGGCTGCGGCGGCGCAGGCTGCTGCGGCGGTCCCGGAGGCGGCGGCGGCGGGTTGCTTGGGCGTCCGCCGATATTGGGCGACGGGTTCGGGATCGCGGCCAACGTGGCGGGTTGCACCGGAGACGCCGCGGCAGCGCACGACCAGCGCGCGGGTGCCGCGATGGCGGCGATACCCAATAATCCGGCGACCGATACGATAAAAGCGAGGTTCTTCATAGTACCTCCTAGATCCAACGACGTTCGCCTTCGGCGGCCTTATCTAACAGCCTTTTTCCCGGGCGCAGATATGGATCGTATACGTACGCTTCTTCGTCATAGGTGGGGCCCCCACGCGGGGCGGCATGCTCCGCATCGACACGTTGCTCGTGCGTTCCGTGCTCCTCTTTCTCTCGAGCAAACTCTTGGATCTCATCGGAGCGGCGATCGACCTTGTAATTTTTTTCGCGCCCGGGACGACGCCCGGCGATGCCTCTTGGAACTTCGTCTTCATCGGTGTCCATCTCGGCACGGCGCAGATCGTCGCTTTCGTCATGCTCGGCTGGCCGATCGTGCGCGACGCGCGAGCGGCCCTCCGCCCGGCGTGGACGGAGAACCGCTCGTAGGGGCGCGCGCGACGCGGCGCTAGAAATATGTTCCTGGCCGAGATGGTTGCGCTCGACGAGTTGCTTCAGACGCTGCGCGCCCGCGCCGGGCTCTCGCAGGAGACCCTCGCGGAGCGCTCCGGTGTGAGTGCGCGCACCATCAGCGACATCGAGCGCGGTCTGGCCCGCGCGCCGCGCGCGATCACCCTCTCGCTGCTGGGAGAGGCGCTGGGATTGTCGGCCGCCGAGCGCGACGAACTCCACAAAGCGGCGGGGGCCGCGAAGGCGCCAGCATCGCCCGTTACCGCCGACGGCGGCGCGGCGATACCGGCGCAAGAGCTGATCGGCCGCAGGCCCGAGGTCGCGACGGCCCGGGAACTGCTCGCCGACGACTCCGTGCGACTCGTGACGGTCGTCGGCGGAGTCGGCGTAGGCAAGACCGCGCTCGCGTTGCATCTCGCACGATCGTTAGTCGACGCGACGCGCGTCGTCGTCGTGCTACTCGCCGCGATCGCCGACGCCGACCTCGTCCCCACGAGGGTCGCGGCGGCCATCGATGCGCGCGCGGTTCCCGGACAAACGACGATCGAAAGCATCGCCGCAGCTCTCAATCGGCGGCCGACGCTTTTGGTGCTCGATAACGTCGAACACGTCGCGGCGGCGGTTCCGTTCGTCGCCGACTTGCTCGCGGCCGTGCCGTCGCTCAAGATATTGGCAACGAGCCGCGCACCGCTGCGCATCTCGTCGGAGCGCCTGCTGCATCTCGCACCGCTGGCGGTGCCGACCGAAGACATGGAAGATCCCGTCGCCGTCGCAGCGACGCCGGCGGGAGCGATGCTCGTCGACCGCGTCAGGCTCGCGCGACCGGAGTTCGCCGTCGTATGCGAAAACGCGTCCTCCGTCGCGCACTTGGCGCGAATGCTCGAGGGGTTGCCGCTGGCCATCGAACTTGCCGCCCCCCTCCTCCGCGATCGCGCTCCGGCCGAGATCGCCTCGACGCTCCACGACCGTCTGTTGACGATCGCAACGGAGCGCGCCGATGTCCCGCGACGGCAACGCACGCTGCACGACGCCATCGCATGGAGCCACGACCTTCTGTCCCCGGCCGAACAGCGCGCGTTTCGACGACTCGCGGTATTCAGAGGCGGCATCACGGTCAACGCCGCGCAAACCGTTATCGGAACGTCCGCCGCTCCGGCCGAGACGCTCGCTACGCTGCGCCTCGTCGGTGCGCTCGTCGACATGAGCCTGCTCCGCGCGACCGACGACGAGACCGAACCTCGCTTCGAGTATTTCCCGTTCTTGCGGGAGCACGCGGAGCATCTCTTGCTGGCGAGCGATGACGCCGACGACGCCCATCTGCGGCTGGTCGAGCACTGCTCGAGCGTCGCAGGCCTCCTCGTTCGGCCCGATCCTACGACGCACACGATCGAGAACCGCGACGCGCTCGTCGCCGAAGGCGCCAACTTCGATGCCGCGTTCGCCTGGACACTCGCAACCGGGCGCATCGAGCTCGGTCTTCAACTCGCAATAGGCCTTTGGTTTTACTGGTGGTTACGTGGCGCGTATCTGGAAGGTCTCGGTTGGCTGCGGTCCTTGCTCGCCGACGCGGAGGTGGTCGCCGGGCTGCCCGTCGACCTAGCCGCGGAAGCCTACACGGCAGCGACGGGATTGGCGGAAGTGGCGGGACTGCTGGACGAGGCGGATGCGTTCGGCGCGAACGCACTCGCTTTCGCGCGGCGAGCGGGGAGACTTGGGCGCGTCTCGGCGCTCATCAGCGGCGCCGCCGTCCGCGCAGGGCTGCGTGGCCAGAACGAACGCGCGACGCGGCTGCATGCCGAGTCGACGGCGATCCGGCGACAAGATGGGCGCCCGATCGGACTGGCGCAAGCGCTCTTGGACCAAGGGACGCACGCCGGACACTGCGGCGATATCGCAGGTGCGATCCGCCATCTTGAAGAGAGCTTGCGCTGGTACCGGGAGAAGGACAGCCGCCTCGGCGTCGCCTTGGTATTCGCGACGCGGGCCGAGATCGCGCTTGCGACGCATGCGTTCGAGCCTGCGGAATCGTTTGCCCGCGAGAGCCTTGCGATCGCGCGCGAAGTCGGCCACGAAGGAACCGTCGCGTTCACGACCGCGATCCTGGGCGCGTGCGCCGTGCACAGGCGCGCGCTCGGGGAAGCCGAGCGGCTGATGCATCAGGCGCTCGAGGGATACGAAGCGACCTGCGACTTCGTCAACGTGCCGAGTGCGCTCGAAACGTTCGCCGAACTCGCGCGAGCGTCCGGCGACCCCGAGCGCGCGGCGCAGTTTCTCGGGGCGGCCGCCGAGCGCCGTGACCGTTTGGGCATGGTGATCGCTCCGGTTCAGCTCCCACATCGCGAACGGCTGCTCGACGGCCTGCGCCGCACATTGGGCGCGCCGGCGTTCGACGCGGCGTTCACCGCAGGACGGCAGTGTACGATCGAGTCGATGTTGGCGTCGCCGATCGCACGGCAGTAGCGCAGCCCGCGCTCGAAGCCCACGAAGATACTGCGATTTCTGCGCGAAGTCGATAGCGTGCCCGAATCGCTGGCTGAGCTGCTCCATCGATTTCGGTCGGCCGCGGCGCTCTCGCAGGAGGCGCTCGCCGAACGCGCCGGCCTGAGCACCCGGACGGTCAGCGACGTCGAGACCGGCTTTGCCAAGACGCCGCGCCTCGTGACCATCATGCTGCTCGCCGAGGCGCTCGGCCTCGACGACGGCGACCGCGTCCGCTTGCAAGAGGCGGCCCGCAGGGCTCCGTCGCGAGCCGCCCGCGGCACGGGGCCGCCGCCGCTCCCCCTTGCGCAGCCGCTGGTCGGCCGGACCGGCGACGTGGCGGCGGCGAGCGAACTCCTCAACCGCAAGGGGGTCCGGCTGGTCACCTTGTGTGGACCTGCGGGCGTCGGCAAAACGAGCCTCGCGATCCGGATCGCGACCGAATGCCGCGACGCGTTCGCCGCCGGCGCGGTCCTGGTCGAACTGGGATCGATCGCCGACCCCGCTTTAGTCCCCGCCACGATCGCGCGCATATTGAACGTGCGCGAGGGCCCGGGCACGGCCGCCGCAGAAGCGCTCGCCAACTGGTTGCGCGAGCGCGAGGTGCTGCTCGTCCTCGACAACCTCGAACACCTCACGCCGGTCGCCAAGTGGCTGACGGAGGTCCTCGCGGCCTCCCCGGGCGTCAAGATCCTCGCGACGAGCCGCGAGGCGCTGCATGTTACCCCCGAGCACGTCTTCGTCGTGAAACCGCTCGAAAGCGCCTACGCCGTCGAGTTGTTCGTCTCGCGGGCGCAAGCCGTTTCGCCGAACTTCGTCCTCTCGGCAGCGAACAAGCCGGCGATCGAGGCGATCGTTCAACGCCTCGACGGCCTGCCGCTGGCGATCGAGCTCGCCGCCCCGCGCCTGCGCGTCCTGCCTCCCAAGGCGCTGGCGGCGCGGCTGGACCGGCGCTTGCCGATGCTCGACGAAGGCTCCATCGACTTGCCCGGCCGCCAGCAGACGATGCGCAACGCGATCGCCTGGAGCTACGATCTGCTGACGGCGGACGAGCAGTCGTTGTTCCGGCAACTCGGCGTGCTGAGCGGCGGCGGATCGCTCGCTGCCGCGCGCGCGACGACGCAAGAACACGAAACGGACCCGCAGGCGTTCCTCCTGCGGATCGCGGCGCTCGTCGAAAAGAACCTCGTCGCGCTCGAAGAGGACGCCGACGCAGAACCGCGCCTCACGATGCTCGAGATGCTGCGCGAGTTTGCCGGCGACCAACTGGACGAAGTGGAGCGCACGACCGTCCGCACGCGGCACGCCGCGTTCTTCTTGGATTTCGCCGAGTCCGCGCGCGTCCAGCTGGTCCGTTCCGAACATCCCGCCTTGCTCGGGCGCCTCGAGCGGGAACGCCTGAACCTCGATGCCGCCCTGACGTGGTACGCCGAACGTGGCGACGCGGAGCGTGGGCTGCGCCTGGCCTGGGCGCTGTCGCGCTTCTGGTGGCTGCGCGGCCATCTCACCGAGGGCGTCGCGTGGCTCGATCGCTTCATGCGACCCGACTTGCTCGCGACGGTCACACCGGCGCTTCGGGCGCGCGGCCTGCGTTCGCTCGCCGTGCTGCACTCGGCACTCGGCAATTTCGACCTTGCGCTCGCCCCGTGCGAAGAGGCGGTCCGCGTGCAGCGCGAGATCGGCGACGACGCCGGACTGTGCGACTCGCTCACCTCGCTCGGAATCCTGATGCAATTTCGCGGCGACCTCTCCGCGGCGACCGCCGCCCACGAGGAGAGCCTCGCGCTGCGCCGCCGCAGCGGCGATGACCTCGGCGTCGCGCGCTCGCTTTCGAACCTGGCGTCGGTCGCGTTTTCACGCGAGGCGCTCGACGACGCGGCCAAGTTCGGCGACGAGAGCATGACGATCTATCGCCGGCTCGGCAACGTCTCCGGGATGAGCCACGCGCTCGCGAAGCTGGGGCTCGTCGCGACCAGGCGCGAGAACTACGAGAGCGCCGAGCGGCTTTTCGAGGAGTCGCTCGCACTGCAGCGCAGCGTCGGCAACGACGGCAGCATCTTCTATTCGCTCGGCAACCTCGGCGAGATCGCCTACCGGCGCGGCAACGTGCTACTCGCCATGCGCCGCTATCGCGAGGCGCTCGAGCTCCTGGAAGCGGTCCCGAACAAGGCGGCGATCGCGAGCGTGTTGGAGTCGCTCGCGGCGGCCCTGACCGCGTCCGGCGACCCACGTCAGGCGGCGCGGATATTCGGCGCCACCGAAGCGCTCAGACAAACGATCGGCTCGCCGATATTTCCGGCGGAGCGTGCGGCTTACGACGCTGCCGTCGTCGCGACCCGGACGGCGTTGGGCGACGCGTTGTTCGACACCGAGTGGCAGATGGGCACCGTCATGAGCCTCGCGCGTACGCTCGAGGAGGCTCGTGGCCGTGGCGCGCGCGAACGAACGACGGCATGACCGTCGTCTTCCGAGCGGCCGTCGCGGCGTTTGCCGTAGCGACGGCCGCGGCATTTTCCTCGCCGGTTCGCGCCGTGCAATACTTCGACGCGCACAATCACATCACGGGCGTCCTTCCGTATTACGCGTACGCGGATCTTCCGGCATTCATCGCGAGCCTTTCGCACCCGGACGCTGCCGTCGGCGTCGAAGACCGGCTCGCCCTGTACCGCTACCTCGACGACGTCTGGCGTCCGGCGGCCAAGGCGACAGCTCGGCAACGCGCCGTTCTCACCTGCCGACGGGCAACGCTTCGCGCTCGGCGCCCGCGCCGCGCTCGAGGTCTATCACGATCGGGTCGCGGGCAGCGTCGTCGCGCTCGACGGCGTCCTGGAGCGCGTGCTGACCGCGACGCCGTGGTCGGAGTTCGACAGCGCCTACGCATTCCGCGGAGGGCCTGCGGGCGCGTACCTGCGGGCGCGCTTCTACCATGGAGACGGCGCGCTCCTGAGCGCGGACCTCTGCAAGGCGACGGTGCTCGACCTCGCAGCGACCAACATCGAGTCGTCGGAGCAATCGCTGCCGTTTCTCGGCGGCTGGCACTTCAGCGACGGCACCTCGCAGCCGCTCAGCACGATCCTCTGCACGATGAATGCCGGCTCCGATCCGGTGGTGGTCGCGGGGCTGCGCGCGATGAGCAAGCCGCTGCCGCAGATCAAGATCGTCTTGATGACGCACACGGCGGAGCTGGCGACGTTGCCCGGCGGCAAGTCCTACAGCGAGTGGTCGAAGACCGGCAGATGCGCGGACCTCTCGCTGCCCGCGTTCCTCCGGACGGACCCCCAGACCGTCCACGACGCGCTCCTGGGCTGGGACCGCGGCAGGCTGGTCGTGCCGAGGGAGCAGGCCGTTCAGTATTACGACACGGTGGTCGGCATCGACACGGCCGCGCCGGAGACGACTTGCTTCACCGCCGCAGGCATGCAGTACTACACGCGACTCGCGACCGCGGTCTACGACGCCGCGAAGGCGCGGCGCCGGGCGGGCTGGCGCGGTAAACTGCTGGTCCACACCCACGTCGGAGAGGGCGCGACCCTCGATTACGTACCAGTTCCGCCTCCGGAGCCCTGGACGTTCCAGGAACTCTTCGGGACCCTGCCGCCGGTGCGCTCGAACACCGCGCAGGCGGACAGAACATCTCGGCGCTGCTAGGCGCTATCGGCGCGTTCGAGCGCGCGCATCCCGACGCGCAGCAGTACGTCGTGTTCCGCCTCGCGCACGACACGTGGGCGACGCCCGAACAGGCGCAGACCATGCATGACGAACGGGTCGAGGCCGACGTGAACCTCGAGAGCAACGTCGCGACCGGCGCCTATCCGGTCGGGCGCATGCCGGCCAAGGACGCGCTCGCGGCGACGATCGGCACGCTCGCGGTGAACCCCGAGACGAACTTCGAACTCAACGATCTCTTGGGCACCCTCGTCAAGGATCCCGACGATGCCACGACCGTCGGCGGCGTCCTCGGAAATGCTTCGCTGAAGTATCTGCTCGAGGCGCACGTGCGCTGCCTGCTCGGGACCGATGCCGACGGCGTCGAGCACTCGGACATCATGAAGGAGTACGAGTACGCAGGGGCGCTGATCGCCTACTGGAACCGTACCGATCCGATCTTCCGCGAACGGGCGAGCGGCGTCGACCGGCAGACCCTATTCGCGAACGTCGATTGGCATCTTCGCAACATGTCGTCGCCCGGCGCCCAACCATACTGAGTAGGGACCTCATGAAGTATTTTCTGATTCGCTACCGTTTCACGAACGGTTCGCCCGACGAGTGGCACGCCGACATCGCGCGGTTCGTCGCGGCCCTCGACCGCGACCCGGTCCTCGGCGGCAAGATCTCGTACCGGGCGCTGCGGACGGCCGGCGGCGATTACTACCATCTCGCCACCGCCGCCGACGATGCCGCCGTCGCCGCGCTCGGCGCGAGCGACTTCTTCGCGGGGTATACGGACCGCACCGACCAGGTGAGCGGCGGACACGTCGAGGTCACGCCGCTGGAACTCGTCGCGGAGACGGCTTACCGCCCCTGAGGCCGCGGACCCAATCCGAGCGGCCGCCTGCGCCGTTAGCGCTGTAGTCAACGTCTACCGATACGTCCCACGACGCGGCGCTTGACTACCGCTGCGGCACGCTGCCTCTACGGCTCATTCGAGGAGACCTGCCTCTATGACACTCAGGCGAACTTTCGGCTCGCTGGCGGCGATCGTCGCCCTCACCGCGGCCGTGTTTCTCTACGTCGCGCACCCGGTGCGCGGCTCCGACCACCAAGACGCCCCGATCATGTTGAACCATCCCGCGACCGATATCACGGACGTTTACCTCTTCCCCGACCCCAGCAACGCGGGCAACGTCGTGTTCGCGATGGACGTGTACCCGCTCCTGACGCACGCGACCGCGGGCGCTGCGTCCTTCAATCCCGACGCGCTCTATCAATTCAAGATCGTCAACGGAGCGCTCGGCTCGACGAATCCGGAGAACACCGTGATCCAGGTCACGGCCGGCGGCGTCGGCAAGAACCAGCGGCTCACGCTGCGCGGTCCTGGCGCGCCCGTAACGCCGGGCCTGGACAGCCAGCTCCTGCCCGCGATGGGTTCGTTCCCGCTGAACAAGGTGACGACGTTCTCGAACGGGATCGTCGCTATCGCCGGACAGCGCGCCGACCCGTTCTTCTTCGACCTGTTCCAGTTCTTCAAGATCCTGCCGGACCGGCTCTACTCGAACCCGCGCACCGGCGATAAGCTCGGAACCTCGACGCCCACGTTTAACGGTTACTCGAAGGGCTCGACGTCCGGACCGAGCGGTTCGGGCTACGCGTGCAGCACGAATCCGTCGACCAACGCGCTGACCCAGATCGGCTCACCGCCGGGTTTCAACGTCCTCGGCCTCGTGGTGTCGATCCCGAAGTCGATGCTCGTGTCCGGCAGCGCAGTCGTCGCTGATCCACGTATGGGCGACGACGAGCCGGCCGATCGGTACCTTTCAGGGCAAACGCATCTACCGTCAGCGCGAACTGCTCGCGCGGCCGGCGGTCAAGGAACTGTTCGAGACGTTCGCGTCTCATCAGCTGACGAACTCGGCGAACCCCTACAACGACCCATACATCGCGGGCTCGATCGGGTACTTCATGGCGAACGTCGCCGGCCGGAGCCAGGCGATCACGCAACGTCGTGCAGTCCGTGCTCACGCCGAACGAACTCGCCGCCGACCTGTCGCAACCGGCGTCGGACGGCGCCGCGTATCTCGGCGTCGAGACCGGCGGCGCGACCGGCAGCAAATGGGGCGGTCGCGGCCTCACCGACAACATCATCGACATCTCGCTCGGTGCCGTTTTCGGTAACACGGTCCCCGCGCTCGGGCTCGCACCGGACGACGGCAAGGAGAACAACTGCCTGACCAGTCAGCACGTAGTCTCGGGCCAGGGTGGCCAGCAGACGCAGTCGGCGTTCCCCTACTTCGCTCCGCCCCACTAACCGCAGCAATCCACGGAAACCGCGGCAGGCGTCGCCGTACGCACGCCTGCCGCACCTTCACCCCTTCCGACCGGACGAGGATCGCTTCGTGAACCGACCCGCCATCGCGGCACTGGCGCTCGCCGCCGTCGCCGCCTTCACCGGAAAGCCCGCAGCGGCGCACCCGCTCGGCAATTTCACCATCAACCATCTTTCGAAGATCGCCATCGAGCGTGACCGGATCGACCGTGCGCTACGTCCTCGACATGGCGGAGATTCCGACGTTCGCCGTCATGCGTTCGCGCGACCCCGGCGGCACGTTCGACGCGCGGGAACTGCGCGCGTGGGCCCACGACGAGGGCGCGCTGATCGCGCCGTCGCTGGCGCTGACGATCGACGGCGTCCCGCGCGCGCTGACCCTCGATGCGATCCGCGCCACGCACGCCGCGGCGCGGGCGGACTCCCGACGCTGTACTTCGTTGCCGATCTGCACGCGCGCGATCTCGCCGCGGAGCGCACGCGCTCGCGTACACCGATCGCACCTTCGACGGGCAGGCTCGGCTGGAAGGACGTCGTCGTCGCGCCGCGACGAGCCGACGCGCGAGTTGACGTCGCTATCCGAAGCGCATTGTTGGGATCGCCGCGTGGGGTGACGACGGCGATCTCGGCATCGCTGCGAGCGGCGCGGTCACCGTCCGCGCCGCTCGGCACCGCGACCGACGTACAGAGCGCGGCCGCGCCCTCCGCCGCTCCGGTCGAATCAGCTCTCGGACCTGCTCGCGCGCGGGACCGGCAGACCCGGCCATCGTCTTCTGACGCTGCTGGTCGCCGTCGCGCTCGGCGCCCTCCACGCGCTCGAGCCCGGTCACGGCAAGACGCTGCTGGCGGTCTCGCTGGTCGGGCGCGCGCGACGATCCGCAGGCGCGGGATCCTTGCGAGCGCCCTGACGATCGCGCACACGGCCGGCGTCCTCGCGCTCGGCATCGCGATCATCGCGTTCAAGAATTACTTCGTGCCGGAGACGATCTATCCGTGGATCACGCTTGATCTCCGGGATCGCGATCGCCGTCGATCGGTGCGCGCGCGGTCGCCCGTCAGATCGTCGCGCGGCGCGGATTCGCTCACGCCCACCATCACGCGCACGGCGGGCTGCACGACCACGATCACGTCCACGCGCACCACCCGCACGGGTCGCACGACGCACGACGACGGACACGTGCACGCTCACGACGACCTCGAACACGCCCGCTCGCACGCGATGCCCGGCGAGGCGCCGCTGCGCTTCGGGCCCACGGTCTGGGCCGCGATGAGCGGCGGCGTGCGCGCCCTGCCCCGGCCGCACTGGTCGTGCTGTTCGCCGCCCTCGCGCAGAACGCGCTGACCTACGGCATCGTCGTGATCGTCTTCTTCAGCCTCGGGCTCGCGACGACGCTGACCGGGCTCGGCATCGGCGTCGTACGCGGCGCGTCCTGGCTGTCGTCGCTACCACGGTTCGACGCGCTCGTGCGGTACGGACCGCTCGCCTCCGCGACGATCATCGCGCTGATCGGTTCCGTGATGGTCGGCCAAGGGTTCGTCCAGCAAGGCCTGCCGTTTCGGCGCCGATCGTCACTGCGCTCACGGCGCTGGCGATCGCCGGCTATGCGTTCTCGCATCCCTTCGGCCGCGTCCGGTCGGTGCACGCATGATCGGCCTCGGGGCGTTCACCGTCTTCGCGCTGGGCCTGCGCCACGGCGCCGACCCCGATCACCTCGCGGCGATCGACAACCTCACGCGCAACGCCGTCGCGCGCAGGCCCGTCCTGAGCAGGTTCGTCGGCACGCTGTTCGCCGGCGGACACTCGCTGATGGTGCTGGCGATCGCCGCCCTCGTCGGCTACCTCGGCACGCGCATCGCCGCCGACCGCGACCTCATCGAGACGGTCGGTACCTGGATCAGCATCGTCGTGTTGATCGCGATCGGCGGGTTGAACCTGCGGCAACTCGCCGCGGCCGCACGGCGGTCGCCGGCCTCAAGACGCGGCTCCTGCCGAAGGCCCTGCGCGACGGCGGCAGTCCGCTGCTCGCGATTCCGGTCGGGCTGCTGTTCGGGTTCGGTTTCGAGACATCGAGTCAGGTCGCGACCTATGCCCTCGCGTTCGGCGTGCAATCGGGCGTGACCGGAGCGCTCGTCGTCGGCGCGATGTTCTGTCTCGGCATGATCGTCACGGACACGCTCGACAGCGTGCTGGTGCATCGCCTCGTCTCCGACCGCTCCAACCGGCTGCCGCAGACCATGCGGGTGTGGATCTGGTCGGTCACCGTCATGGCGTTCGTCGTCGCGGGCTACGAACTCGCGCAATTGCTCGGCTGGCATCGCCGGTGGGCGACGCCTGGGTCAGCGCCATGCTCGTCGCGGCGCTCGTCGCGGTCTTCGGGTTCGTGTTCGCGCGGACGCGCAGGCCACGCACGACGGCCGTCGGCCTGCCGACGGAGGCCGCGTAGCGTGCGCCGGCTCGGGGTGCCGGTCGCGATCCTGGTCGCGGCCGCGTTCGCCGTCGGCGCGTGGCCCTACTTCGTGGCGAACCGGACGGCGAGCGCCGTCGCCGCCGGCGTCCCGACGGCGGCCCCCGTGAACCGCGACGACCTGACGCGCGACGCGCAGGTCGCGTTTTGGGAACACGCGGTCGGACAGCGCCTGCGCGGCGACGTCCTCAGCCCGCGGAACCTGTCCGAACAATACCTACAGCGGTATCGCGAGCGGGGCGATCTGGGTGACGCGGTGCGCGCGCTCGCGATGGCACGGCGCGAGGAGCGCGTCGCACCGCACGCACCGCCGGCGGACGGAGCGATGGCGTCGGCGCTGTTGGTGTTACACCGCTTCGCGGAGGCGCGCGCCTACGTCCGCGATTCGGAACGAAACTCCCCTCCGGACGCGCCCGAGCTGTTGACGCGCGAGGCCGCGCTCGACATGGAACTCGGCGAATACGACGCCGTCCCGCGCCTGCTGGCGCGGATCAAGGAAGCGGACCGCGACATCTCGTCCGAGACCGTCGAGGCGCGCTACGACGAGTTGACCGGACACTTGGCCGCCGCCGGCGGGCTGCTGCAACGCGCGATGGCCCACTACGACGCCCACTATCCGGAAGCGTCGGCGCAGGCGCGGGCGTGGTACCACTATCGCGCCGGCGAGGTCGCCTTCGAACTGGCCACGTCGACGAGGCGGTCGCCGACGAGCGGACGGCCCTCGACATGTTCCCGAACCTCGCGCTGGCGGACAACGCGCTCGCGCGGTTCGAACTCGCGCGGCACCGCTGGCGCGCCGCACTCGACGCGGCGACGAACGGTTCCGACATCGTGCCGCTCCCAGAGACGCTCGGCTACAAGGCCGACGCGGAGCGCGGCCTCGGTGACGCCGGCGCCGCGGCGCAGACGCAGGTACCCATCGTCGCAATCGAGCGGATCGGTAACGCCTACCGCGTCAACGACCGGCTG
>CAVUQJ010000002.1:0-26448 GCA_963743605.1 Vulcanimicrobiota bacterium
GACACGCCGTCGTGGAAAGACGGCGCGAACAAGGGGCCGAAGCGCGGCGTCGGCTTTATCGCGCACGCGCAGATCGACCGCTACGACTCCGGCGTCTCGTGGAACGATGATGTACCCTGAACGGTTGGCGTCGTCGTCGCAGACCCGGAGCATCGATCATCGTCATCGACGCGGAGGCCGTCGCGCGAAAGCTAGGGTCGTTCCACCAAGCGGAGCGTGACCATGGCGCCGATGGCGCTGCAGCGCTTAACCGCGTTTCGATACGTCGATGCCTGCGCCATGGCAGCGCGCAACCGTCTGCGAGGGCGTCGTCGGCGACTCCTGATCGCCGCACCGAGGAGTGTTCTCGTCGTTGCCGACCAGGACGAAGACCGGCGACTTTGTGCCGCCGACCCCATATCGGCGGCATACTTCGCAGGAGCCGGCTTAGCCCATGGGTCGCGGCCGCGTCGGGGCGCACGCGGGCGCGGCTCCGCACGGGAGCGGGCGCGGAGACGCGGGGTGCGCTCCGACCGCGGCTGTGAGATCGCTCGGCGGGGCGGGAGTGGTGAAACGCTGAGGGTCCAGGACCGTGAACGGGCGCGATGTGTCGCTGTTGACCGACCGTAGCCCATGTAACGACCGCCATGTCTCGGTAGCTGTATGACTATCGCGGGCCCAATGGCTGTTGACGTCAGCCCGGCGGCGACGGCGCCCGAAAACGACACATCGACCCGCGCCGATGCTGGCGCAACGATATGACTCCGGAGACCGACGTCGATGAGATGTCCGTCGAGCGCAGCAACAGCGCGCAGAGTTCGTCTCGTCGGCGCGGCTCGCATAGAGGGGAGCGATGTTCGACGAGTACCGCTGCTCATGGGGCCTGGGTCGATGTTCGCGCGGTGGCGTCGGACAGCACGCGGGTGCTGCGGCCGGTCGGGCCTCGACCGCGCCGCGCCGAGCAGACCGTCAGCGGCGCTTGTACGAGCGCCGCGGCGGCGGCCTTGGCTTCGTGTGAATCAGTATCGGTGCGCCTCACGAACCCTTCAGCGTACGATGGAAAAGATAGATGTCACCGGTGGCGCGGGACTGTAGGGTGCCCGGCGCGCAGGGCGTCGCGCGCTCGGCGAGGACGACAGGTCGAGGCCCGCGACCCCCGAGACGGTAGACGCGCGCCGTCGGATGCTTCTATTGTCGTCGATGATGATCGTGACGTTCGACATTCAGGTCGCGGCGCCACGCAGAGCCGAGACCACTCACGTGCGCGGCTGAAATGACGGTGGCGCGCGTCCGTCCGCGTACATTGTTGCGCCGAGATGGGCGTGCGGGCCGAGGCTCGGAGCAGTATTGTATTCCGCTGTGTCCGTCGCAATCCGTTGGGTGTTGGGCTCGTCCCTGTGTACTGGGGTGGGTTCGAACGCAGAAAAGGGCGTGGATGTGCCGCCGTTCGGCCCGCTTGAGCCTAAATTACTGTAGCGGCGCCGATGGGGACGGGCCTCGGAAAACTAAACGACGAAGTGGGGTTCGCGCAGCGTGGCTTCCCGGTGACACGCCTTTGCGTCCTGGAAGGAGACGTTGTAGTGTTCGGCGGCGCGAAACAAAGCGATCGTGCCCGAAGCGGTCGCGGTGTCCGAGTCCGCGGCGTAGAGGTGAGGCGGAAACGGCTCGAGGCGCCGCGACCGTCGGGGTCCATCGGTTGGATCAGCCCGAGAACCACGTTGGATATGACTGCGGCCGGCGTCGTCGGCGCGGGGAAGGCAAGGGTCTGCTTTTGCCGCCAACGGCGGGACGAACGATAAAACGGCGCTGCCAATGCAGCGGCCGGGAATGACCAACGCATCGTTCGGCGGCGATTCCGGCGGCGCGGCTAGGGTCCTGCAGTAGATTGGGGATTGGCGCCGTAGTCGACGCCAAGTGGACAACGCGAGCCGGCCGCTGTGGGCCAAAGTCATCGAACAGAGTCGCTGCATCGGCTGCCACGCCTGCACGACGGCGTGCAAGTCGGAGAACGAAGTCCCGCTCTCGGTGACCCGTACCTACGTCAGTCCGTGAACGTCGCGTGTTCCCACAGGCGCGCCGTGCCTTTCAGGTGACGCGCTCAACCAGTGCGAGACGGCGCCGCGCGACGGCGTGTCCCACGCAGGCGATGTACGTCCGGCCCGACGGCATCGTCGACTTCGACAAGTCGATCTGCATCGGAGCAGGCCTGCATGGCGGCCTGTCCTGACGACGCGACTTCATCGATCCCGAAGACCACTCGGCGGAGAAGTGTGACTTCTGCGCGCACCGGCTCGACGTTGGGCTCGAACCGGCGTGCGTCGTCGTGTGTCCGGTCGAGGCGCTGCTCGTCGGCGATATGCGCGACCCGAACACCAAGGTCGCGAAGATCATCGGCCGCGAGCCCGTCGCGGTGCGGCGAACGGAGAAGGGCAGCGTCCGAAGGTCTTCTACAAGGGCGCGCATCAAGCGACGCTCGATCCGCTCGCGGCGCGGCGACCCGAGGGCGGTCTCTACACGTGGAACGAACAGCGGCCGGCGCCGGCGAGATCGGCTCGGGTCACGAGGGGCGCTGGAACTCGTCGGCCGCGGCGCTGCTTTCCTATGAGTTTCGCACACGGCGCCGTGGGATTGGCGCGTCAGCCTGTATACCTGGACGAAGGGCGTCGCTGCGGGCGCCTACCGGTCGCGCTGCTCCTGGTCGTCTCGGCGGCGCGACCTGGAGCGGTCCCTCTGGACGTGGGTCGCGCCGGTCGTGAGCGGCGCGTTCCTCGCGATCACCGGCGGCCTGTCGACCTGGGACCTCGAGCACCCCGAACGTTTCTACCTGATCTTCACGCGCCCGCACTGGCGCAGTTGGCTCTGCGCGGCGTGTTCATCATAGCGGCCTGCTCGCTCGTGCTGCTGGTACACTTCGTCGCGTCGCTGCTGGGTGCGACGGACATCTCGCGCGCGCTCGCGCTTCCCGGGGTGCCGCTCGCCGCGATGACCGCGATCTATACCGGCTACCTGTTCGCGCAGGCGAAGGCGCGCGACCTTTGGGAGAACCTGCTGCTGCCGCCGCACCTGCTGATCGACGAACTGCTCGCGGGGTCCGCGGTTCTGGTGCCGTTCGCGGCCTGGCTCGAACCGAGCGCGCCGCAGGCCGCGCTATCACCCTCGGCGTCTCGTGCGTCGCGCACGTGCTGTTCGTGCTGGGCGAGGTGACGCTGAGCCACGTCACCGCGCACGCGCAGGTCGCGGCCGCGGCGCTGACGCGCGGCCGCTACGCAAGCCGTTCTGGGGCGGACTCGCGCTCGTCGCGCTCGCGGCGCTCGCGGCGTCGTTCCGGTCGCGGCACTCGCGTTCGCCGCGACGCCGCTCGCCCTCGCCGGACTGCTCGCGTACGAGCACGCCTACGTGCAGGCCGGCCAGTCGGTGCCGCTCGCGTGACGGAACGCGAGCGCATCCGCGCGCTCGATCGCGCGTCAGCGCTGCGCGGCGCGACGCCGAGGCGCGCGGCGAGACGTTCTATCCGGCGCGAGCGGCACCGACTTGGCGGCGTTTCCGCCGAAGGAGCGCTGGGACGATTGGGTCGAGCTCGACTCGCGCGCCTGGCCCGAGCGCAAAGAGAAGCGCTACATGCTCGTGCCGACGACCTGCTTCAACTGCGAGTCGGCCTGCGGACTGCTGGCCTACGTCGACAAGGAGACGTGACCGTCCGCAAGTTCGAGGGAAATCCGGAGCACCGGGATCGCGCGGGCGCAACTGCGCGAAGGGGCCGGCGACGATCAATCAAGTCACCGACCCCGATCGCATTCGTATCCGCTCAAACGCGCCGGGGAGCGCGGCGCGGGGAAGTGGGTGCGGACGACCTGGGACGAGGCGCTCGACGACATCGCCGGCCGCATCCGGACGGCGCTCGTCGAAGGCCGTGCCAACGAGATCATGTACCACGTCGGCCGGCCGGGCGAGGACGGCTACACCGAGCGCGTCCTCGCGGCGTGGGGCGTCGACGGTCACAATTCCCACACGAACATCTGCTCGTCGGGCGGCCGCGTCGGATACGCGTTGTGGATG
Source organism: Vulcanimicrobiota bacterium (assembly GCA_963743605.1). GTDB lineage: Bacteria > Vulcanimicrobiota > Vulcanimicrobiia > Vulcanimicrobiales > Vulcanimicrobiaceae > CAVUQJ01. The sequence goes on from CAVUQJ010000002.1 coordinate 4,036, forward strand.
GGCCTCGATCGCCCGAGCGCCGACCACGCAAACGCCAACGTCATCTTCCTGATCAGCGCGCACCTCGAGTCGGGGCACTATTTCAATCCGCACGCGCAGCGCATCGTCGAGGGCAAGCACGCCGGCGCGAAGGTCATCGTCGTCGACGTGCGGCTCTCGAACACGGCGACGCACGCCGACTACTGGCTCGCGCCGCGGCCGGCAGCGAGGCCGCGATCCTGCTCGCGATCGCGAACCATCTGATCCAGCAGCGACGCTACAACCGCGAGTTCGTGCGCCGCTGGTGGAACTGGCGAAGAGTTTCTGAAGGCGAAGAAGCCCGAGCGCCGACGGCCGTTCGAGGCGTTCGAGAAGCGTCTCAGGTGGAACTGTACGCGGGCTACACGTTCGAGTTCGCGGCGGCGGAGTCGGGTGTCGAGCAGGGACGATCGCGAGGTCGCGGAGGTCGTCGCGGCGCCGGCACGCGCCTCTCGTCGCACAACTGGCGCTCGGCGGCCGCGGGGAACCTCGGCGGTTGGCAGGTCGCGCGCTGCCTGTTCTTCTGAACGCGCTGCTCGGCGCGGTCGCGACCGAGGGCGGCGTGTACCCGAACGCCTGGAACAAGTTCGTCCCCAAGCCGATCTACACGCCGCCGCATCCGAAGACGTGGAACGACCTGACGTGGCCGGGCGAGTATCCGCTCGCGATGCACGAGATGTCGTTCCTGCTGCCGCACCTGCTTGCGCGAGAGGCGCGGCAAACTCGACGTCTACTTCTCGCGCGTCTACAATCCGGTCTGGACGAACCCCAACGGCTTCGCGTGGATCGAGGCCTCAGCGACGGCGAAGGTCGGGCTGCACGCGGCGCTGACGCCGACCTGGAACGAGACGGCGTTCTTCGCGGATTACGTGCTGCCGATGGGACTCGGCTCCGGAACGCCACGATCTCCACTCGTACGAGACGCACGACGCGCAATGGCTGGGCTTCCGCCAGAGCGTGCTGCGTGCGGCGCGCGAGCGGCGCGGCGAGAACGCCGCCGACTCGCGCGACGACAATCCCGGCGAGGTGTGGGAAGAGAACGAGTTCTGGATCGCGCTGTCGTGGCGCATCGACCCCGACGGCACGCTCGGGATCCGGCAAGTACTTCGAATCGCGCGAGCGGCCCGGCGAGCAAGCTGACCGTCGACGAGTATTACGGCTATATCTTCGACAACTCCGTGCCCGGGCTGCCCGAGCGAGCGCAGGCGGAAGGCTTGACGCCGCTCGGGTTCATGCGGCGCTACGGCGCCTTCGAGGTGCGCCGCAAGATCGGGCAGTTGCACGAGGAACCGGTCGCGCAGGACGAGTTGGTCGACACGAGCGTCGATCGCTTCGGCCGCGCCTACGCGCGCAGCGAAAAGCCCCCGACGCCGAACGTCGTCCCGATCCCTTCGCCGGCGGGCGATGCGGAGGGACGGCGCGCCGTCGGGGTGCGCGTCGACGGCGAGATCCTGCGCGGCTTCCCGACGCCGAGCGGCCGGCTCGAGTTCTACTCGCCGACGCTCGTCGAGTGGGGCTGGCCGCGAATACGCGCTGCCGACGTACATCAAGAGTCACGTGCACCCCGACAATCTGGAGCCGGGACAGATGGTGTTGATCCCGACGTTCCGGTTGCCGACGCAGATCCACACGCGCGGCGGCAACGCGAAGTGGCTCGACGAACTCGCGAACACGAATCCCGTTTGGATCAATCCGATCGACGCGAAAGGGCTCGGCGGCCTGCGGACCGGCGACCTGGTCCGGCTCTCGACCGAGATCGGCTACTTCGTCGCCAAGGCGTGGGTGACCGAAGGGATTCGTCCCGGCGTCGTCGCGTGCAGCCATCACATGGGGCGTTGGCGGCTCGCCGGCGACGGGCAGCAGCAGGTCGCCGCGACCGTGCGGTTGCGCAACGACGACGGCGGTTGGGCGATGAGCCGCAAGTCGGGCGTCGGGGCCGTACGCGTCGAGCGATCCCGATACGCAGCGGATCTGGTGGAGCGAAGTCGGGCGTGCATCAGAACCTCACGTTTCCGGTGCATCCCGATCCGATCTCCGGGATGCACTGCTGGCATCAGGCCGTGTTCGTCGAGCGCGCGCATCCCGGCGACGCCTACGGTGACGTACACGCCGACACGCGCAAGGCGCATCTAGTGTTTCGAAAGTGGCTCGCGCTGACGCGTCCGGCCGCGACCCATTCGCCGGACGGCACGCGCCGGCCGTATTGGATGTTACGGCCCCTCAAGCCGCGCGTCGATGCATATCGGCTGCCTCCCGGAGAGCCCGCGCCGCGCGGCTAGCACGGGGCAGGAATCCCGAACCGCCGTCGAGCACTGACAGGCGTGGCGCCTTTCGTGTTACGAGGGGCGTCCTCACTTTGCGGTCGCTTGTGCCGCCGGGCAGTACCGGTCGCGCGTGGCCGAGCATCGGGAGCCAGGAACATCGAATCGTTGCAGCCGCTCGCGGCCGAAGGCGGGGCGAACCACCGCTCGCTGCCGTCGCCCACGACGGTGTTCGAGCCGGGGATCGCCGCCGTCAGCAACGTCTACCAGTTCGAAGACATGTCGAGATCCGCGCCGGGGTGGAAGCAGGAGCACCTGGTGCTTCAAGACGGCTTCTATCACGCGCGCGTCGAGCTCGTGCAGATGGCGTCGCTGCAGCTGACGGCCTCCGAGGTGACGCTCGGGAGGACGGTGGTCGGCGTCACGCCCCGCGGCGCCACGACCTTCGCCGTCCCCGTGTGGTCCACCGGCGACATCATCTATCGCGGAACCGAGGTCGGCCCGCTGGACGTGCTCGCGACGAACGGCCGGGAGCAGTTCGAGGCCGTCTACTCGGGTGCTACAAAACAGCTGATCTTCGGCATTTCACAATCGCTGCTGGAGAGATGCTCGCAGGCGCTTTGGCGCTCTGGGTTTCCCGGCGCAAAACGGCTCGCGTTCATCGACGACCGGAGGCGCGGGAGGTTCATCGAGACAGCCAGCCGACTGCTGTCTTCGATGCTGGCCGAGCCGCAACGGCTCGCCGGCACTGACGCGTGCGTTACCGAGACGCGCTTCGTCGAGGCATGGTTGAGTGCGCTGCGCCCGCTGGAGACGGCGGCGCGGGAGCCCAGCCGCCGGCGAGTAGCGCGCGCGGCGCAAGCATACATCGACGAGAATCTCAGAGAGCGCATCACGATCACCGATCTTTGTTCGGTGACGGGCGCTTCGCGCCGAACATTGCATCAGGCGTTTCTCGAAATGTTCGGGATGACGCCCGGCACATACGTTCAGCGGGTGCGGCTGGTGCTGGCGCGCCGCATGTTGACGAAGCGCTCTCGTAATGTTTCGGTCACCGCGGTCGCTCTCGGCTGCGGTTTCGAGCATCTCGGCCGCTTTGCGGCGGGGTATCGTCGCTTGTTCGGCGAGTCGCCGACGACGACGCTTCGCGCACAATTCGGCTAGCCGGACGAGGCTCGGCACGATATAACAGTAGGCGGCGTGCAACGACGATAGCGCGGCGGTAGCGGCGCCCTGCGTTGCGCCCTGCGGGCGAAACACTACGTGTCTCGCCCAGGCTTGATGCGGTCGCGCAAGGGTCTCCCAGTCTTCGGACGCCGGGCCTACTTTGTCGTCCGAATCCTGCAGCATTCTGCCTCCCTGTTCACGCGCGCCCACGCGCATCTACGAAGGAGTACTCCCAACCATGCGAATTTCAGCCCAAACGGGGCTCGCGCTCGCAGCGGCCATGCTGGCCGCCTGCATCGCGCCCGCCGCCGCGAATGTCAGGCCGTCCAGTGCGACGACGGCGCCGCATTTCGCCGCTGGCAACTTCCACCTCCCGTCGCTTCTGAGCCCGCAGGAGCGCGCCAAGCTTGCAAAGCGGCTCGCGCACTACAAGCGGCCGAACCTCTCGTCGGTGCGCCACGATGCGGCATCGAACATCTGGTTGTCGGACTACGGCGCGAGCTACCTCTGGGAAACCGACGCCAAGACCGGCAAGAAGATCGTCGGCCAGATCAACATGCAGAGCAACGGTTGCTACGGCAATAACGGAATCCTCGTCGACCACAGCCGTAACCTCTGGGTAGCCTGCGCGGCTCTCGGTTCCGAGTACTCGTCCGTCGGCGGCATCCAAGAGTACGCGCCCGGCGCCACGTCGCCGACCCTGACGCTCAACTACAACGGTCCCTCCGGCGGCGTCATTGCAGCCCCGGGCGATGTCGCGGTCGACGCCGCGGGCGACGTTTTCGCTACCAACCTCGAGTATCTCTACGGTTGCAACCCGTCGTGCACCGGCTATGACATCACGAGCTACACATACTGGAAGGCGGGCACCTATTCCCCGAGCGGCGCCAACGTCCAGTCCGGCACCACCGAGGACACCCTCGCGGACGCCGGTCAGTCGTTCTCGGCGCAGTCGCTCGACGTGAGCGCCAACGGCAACGACCTCTATCTCGCCTGGTACGGGCAGGGGTTCACGTCCTCGTCGTACAGCCAGTTCGGCGGCGTCGACGACATCTCGAATCCGATGGCCGCGAGCCCGACGATGACGAACTTGATCGGCAACGGCGGCCCGGGCCCGGCCGTGCTCTTCCCGGGCGGCGTGCAGGTCACGACGAAGGGCGGTAAGTCCTATCTGAACGTTCAGGATGGCGGCTACGGCTATCAAAACAACGTGCTCGTCACCGGCGCCAACGAGCTCTATCAGTTCCAACTCCCCTTCACCGGCAGCCCGATCGACGCGCTGACGAGCCCGCAGAACATCGCCAAGGGGTGTGTGCCGATCGGAATCGGCTTCAACAAGCTGACGACGCGAGTTGCGGCCGCCGACGCCTACTGTCATGCCGACATGCTCGGTACCGTCGCTCACAACACGTGGACGGCGGCAACGAGCATCAACTTCGTTACTCCGGAATTCGCCCAGTTCTCACCCTCCAATAAGTAACACCGCTCTACGCGCCCGTTCCGGGCGATCGTAAATCGAGGGGGCAGGCTGCCGGCCTGCCCCTTTGGTTCTCTGAAAGGCGTGCGCCGATGAGAATCGTAACCTCCGCGGGTGTGGAACTGCTGCGCGCGCTGGCCGTTCTCGCGGAGCCGCCGGGGCCCGAGCACGCACCGATCCGCGCCGCGCTTGCGATCATCGAAGAACCCGACGCGGCGGGACACACCGACCTGTTCACCTTCCAGTTGGTTCCCTACGCCGGCGCGTATCTCAACCGCGACGGAATGCTCGGTGGCGACGTGCGCGACCGCATCGCCGGCTTTTGGCTCGCTTTGCGCGAAGCGGCGCCGGCCGAACCAGACTCCCTGCAGGCGCTGCTCGGCCTGTACGCGGGGCTGCAGGAGGAAGAGGACGCGGAGCCCGACGCGGCGCGCAGGTTGATGATCGGTCGCGCGCGTGCGGCGCTCCTATGGGAACATCTCGCGCCGTGGGCGTTTGCCTATGCCGACAAGGCGTCTCAGATCGCCGCACCGTTCTATCGCAAGTGGGCGCGCCTGCTCTCGGTCGGCCTCGCGTGCGCGGTGGCCGACGCAGGCGCGCTGGACCATTTGCCGATCCATTTATCCGTACTCCAGGCAATGCCCGATCCGCGAGAGACGGGCGCCGAGGAATTCCTCGCCGCTCTCTTGGCCCCGGCGCGCAGCGGCGTCGTTTTGACGCGCGCCGACCTCCGCCGCGCCGCGGACAAGGTCGGACTGGGCTTGCGTCAGGGTGAGCGGCGCTACATCCTTCGCGCGATGCTGGGACAGGATGCCGCCGGGACGCTCCAGTGGCTCGAACGCGAAGCCCGCCGACAAGCCACGGGCCATACCGCGTCGAGCGCGCCGCCGGCGATCCGCGCACACTGGGCGGCGCGCGCCGGGCGCACGGCTGCGTTGCTGCGCGATCTCCGCGCCGTCACCACCTAGGGCCGGGGGCTCCCAGGCAACTCCAAGGCTCCTCCAAGGTCGCAGGGGTAGCATCGCGCTGTCCCCACATCGGTGCCCGACGGCGCCGACCCGCAATTCGAACGCCAAGGAGACTACATGCGATCTTTCATTCTCGTCCTCGCGCTGGCAGGCCTCACCGCTCCGATCGCCGCGCTCGCACAGGACGCGGCCGGGGCTCCAGCGCCGGCTTGGTCGGGACAACATTCCGCCGCTTTCGAGCAGGCACATCAGCAGATGCGCCGTCTGCACGAGCAAGAGCGCGCGGCGATGCTGAACGCGCTGACCCCGGCTCACAAGCAACTGGTCGCGCAGGTCGCCGGCCAGCTCGCGATCTCGGCGAATCCCGACTTCGAGGGCGCGGTTCGCAAGCTGAACGCGTCGCTGACGCCGTCCGAGTCGCAGTCCGTTCTACGCATTCACGAACAGTACAAGCAGCAGATGCACGCCGTGATGGAGCAGACGTTCAAGTCGCTGCCGGCCGACCAACAGCAAGCGATTCAGCAGCACATGCAACAGCATCAAGGTGAGATGGGCAATGCCCAGCGTCAGCGCCCGCAGCTGACGGCCGGAGCGCTTCTCCTGATGCCCGGACACGGTGGTCCGATGATGATGCATCAACCGATGTAGACAGCCGTTCGACGGCGCCGTTCGCGGCTGTCGCCAGGACGACCGGGAGCGAGGTCTCGTGGACTCGCTCCCGGTTTCTTTTTGTGCTCTTGCGGCTCTCCTCGCCCGTGTGTTACAGTCTCGGCACCTAATAAATTAGGTGAAGGGTGAGGTCGATGTCGTGACCAGTCGGATGCTTGGCGTGGGGAGGTGGGTGCGGCGCTGCGCCGCGCTCGCGGTCGGGGCCTCGCTCGGCGCATCGCTTTGCTCGCAGGGCGTGCGTGCCGAAACGCCGGCGCCGCATCCGAGTCCGACGCCCGCGTACGAAACGACCGACTATCGGTTCGCGAGCGGCGACGTGCAACTCGTCGGGCGATTGTTCCGGCCCCACGTCGCGAGCAGCACGCCGCTGGTGCTGCTGGTGCAAGGCTCGGACTATGACGATGCCAACAATTCGGCATACTGGCGGCTGCTGGCCACGACCTTCGCGAAGTCCGGCATCGCGGCGTTCTCGTTCAACAAACGCGGGGTAGGCGGGTCGGGCGGCGCCCAGACCGACGACTTCGACACGCAGGCGCGCGACGTGGCGGCAGCGTGTGCGTTCGCGGCGACGCTGCCCGGTATCGATCGCGCGCGCCTCGGGTACTACGGGATCAGCCAAGCAGGGTGGATCGTCCCGCGCGCGCTCCGGACCTGTCCCGCCGCATTCGTCATTTTGGTGAGCCCCGCCGGCGTCCCGCCGGCAGTCTCGGACGACGTGTACTTGCTCGGTCAGTTTCGCGCGGCGGGGATGGACGCACACGAATACTCCGCGGCGCTTCACCTCCACGACGTGCTCGCCCAGTACTACCGGACGCGGCGCGGCTACGAGGCGGCGCAGCGGTTGGTCGACGAGGACGCGAAGACGACCTGGTTCGCGAAGTTCCAGGCGGTCGCGTTTCGGCAAGACGTTCCCGATTCGCACAGGCTTCCCGATCCGGCCCAGCTCGCAGCGATCGACCGGCGCGATCCTACGCAGAACGCCTTCTATCACGACCCGAACACCTGGGCCGTCGATCCCGCGCTCTATCGCTCGATTTCAGCGCCCGTGTTGTACGTCTACGGCGGCCGCGACGCGTTGATCCCCGTCGACGAATCGATGTCGATCTTTCAATCCGCGATGCGCGACAACGGAAACCCCAACGTCACGTTTCGCGTCTTCGAGGCGGCCGACCACAGCATCCAGGACGGCCCGCACCTGCTCCCGGGGTACCGGGAATACCTCACTTCCTGGATCGTCGAGCGTACGGCCCCTGCTCCTTAGCCGAGGCCATACTACGCGACGTTGACGGGCTACGGTCCGTCGTTGTCGGGCGGCTGATTCTGCTGCGGCTGGTGGATGAAGTACTGCCGCGCCCGCTCGGTCGAGAACGCCTGGAAGGCGCGCGGTTTCATTTTGAAGTTGAAGACGTCTTTGCCGAAGTTCGCCGCTCGCGTGTCGCTGGCCGCGAGCGCCTTGAGGCCGAAGGTCTTCTCGACGAACTTCAGGATGCTCCCGAACTCGTACTGAGTCTTCGTGATCTTGTTGTCGAGCGCGTACGGCGAGATCACGATCAGCGGGACGCGCATCCCGAGGCCGTCGTAGTCGAGCAGCGGCGGCGGGACCGAGTCGTACTGACCGCCCCAATCGTCCCAAGTGACGAAGATGACGCTGCTGTCCCAGAACTGACTGTTGCCGACGGTATCGACGAGCGTCGCGACCCAGGCCGGTCCGGTTTTGGAGTTGCTACCCGCATGGTCGGAGTTCTGCAGGGTCGGCGTGATCCAGGTGACGTTGGCGAGCGTGCCGTTAGGCACGTCGAGTTCGAACTGACTCGCCGGCGAGATCACGTTGGTCGCCCACTCCGGCCCGTTGCGAATGTGGTTGATCGCGTCGAACGCAGACCAAATGTACCCGGGATTTTGGGGCTGGCCGCTGGCGTTCGTGCCCGGCGCGTAGTAGCGCCACGTCTTTTTCTTCGCGTCGAGCTCGTCGGCGATCGTCTTGTCCTCGACCTTCGTGACCGGCGGATCGAAACAGGCCTGGATCTTCGTCGTGGTCGTCGTGCCGGGCTTCGTCGACGAGTTCAGCAACTGCAGCGTATCGCTGGCGCCCCCGTCGCAGCCCCAAATCCCTGAGTTGGTCGGTATCCCCCACGTCTGTTCGGCCTGGCCCGCGATCAAGTATTGATGGCCTTCAAAACTGCCGTCGAGTTGCGAGGAGAAGAAGTGGTCGGCGAGCACGTACTGGCCGGCCATGTTCCAGTAGCCCTGTACGTCGCTCTGTTGGACGTACTGGTACTGCGAATTGCAGCCGTACTTGTTGCAGGGCGGGATCGTCGGGCACGAGCCGCCGCACGGCGTCTGATCGAACCCGTCCATCGACTCGCCGTTGGCATAGTCGACGGCGGTGACGGCCTGGGGGAAGCGGTGGATCCAGTCGTAGCTGACGGCGAGCGGCTCCGCCTGCAGGGTCACGGTAGAGCCGGTCGAGTTCTTGCCGGTGGTCGCGTACGTCGCGCCCGGATATCCGTGGAAGAGATTGTCGAACGAGCGATTCTCCTGCACGATGATGATCACGTGCTTGATCTTGGCCGCGGCGCCGGTGGCGTCGTCGCCGGCCGGCTGCTGCGCGAGACCATCGATGCGGTCGAGCCCGACCGGGCCGGCCGAGGCGGTCGTCGCGATCGGCGTCGTGGGCGTCGCTCCGCCACCACCGCACGCGGCGACCGTCGCACACGCAAGTAGGGCGCCAACCACCAGGCCGGCTCGGAAGTTCACTCGCTGTCTGGTCAACGCCGCATCCTCATGGGGGTGAGTGGAGCCCGCCCGCGCCGCCGCCTTCGGGGGGAGAAGCGGCCCAGCCCTCCCACGACATACGGGACCTTTGCTGCTTACTACGCAGCGCGCCGCTCGGCAGTTCACTCTGCGCCGAACGCCCCGGACGCTGGCGTACGCCTCGCTCGCTAAGATGGCGGACATGGGTGCGATGGTCATTCCCCTGCTCGCGAGACCGCTGCCGCTTGCCGAGGCGCAGCGGCACTACGGCGCCGGCCGGCTGCACGCGTGCCTGGCCGCGTTGCACGGCAACGACTCGGTCCCGGCGGCGATCCTGACCGCGCGCACGCTGCTGCGGCTCGCGAAGTTCGGGGGCGCCCGGCTCACCGGCGCGATCGAACTGCTGGAGCGGATGCGGCCGCGTGCGGAGCAAGCGGGCGACGACACCCTGCGCGGCGAGCTGTCGCTGGTGCTCGGGGCGGCGTACCACCGGACCGAACGAACCGGCGAGGCGGAACGGGCGTTCCTCGACGCGTGGCTCGCGCTGTGGACCACACGGCGCAGCGAACTGAAGGCTGAGCTGGACTACTACGAAGGCGTGATGGCGTGGACCGCGCGCGACCTCGACCTCGCCGCGCAGCACGCCCGCGAGGCCCTTGCCGCGAAATCGGTCGGCGTCAAGGGCCGGGCGCTCGAACTCATCGGAGCCATCGCGGCGGCGTCCGGCGACTACGCCGGCCAGGCGACACACCTGACGCGCGCGCTCGCGCATGCCGAGTCCTTCGAAGAGCGCGACGTGTGGGTCGAGGGCCACGTCCTTTACAATCTGGCGATCCTCGTGCGCGAACTGCATCTCGCGCCGCTCGTCGAGCGCGTCGCCGCGCGCGTGGAGTCGCTGCCGTGGACGCCGGAGACGGCGGTGCTGCGCGTCGAGGCGCAGCGCCACATCGCTTGGTGCTGTGCGCTCGAGGGCGATCACCTGCGCGCGTTCCGGCTGCTGCGCGGGGCGGCCGACGCCGCGCCTTCCGATCCTTGGCGGATCTTCGCGTTCCTCGACCGCGCGAAGCTCGCGCGCGAGATGGGCGAGCGGCTCTTCTCGGACGACGAATTGCACGGCGCGCAGCGGCTCGCGAGTACCTTCGACTGGACCGACTCGACCGGCGACGAGCGGCTGGGTCTGCTGTACCTCGCGGAGTTGACTGCCCAGCGTTCGCCGGAGGACGCGCGGGCGCTGATCGACCGTTACCGCGCGATCAAGCGCAACATGTCGCCGTTGCACGTATTTCGCGCCGACCGGCGCCTGCGTGCGCTCGAATGTTACAGCGAGGCGATCGTCGCGCGGGCGCTGGGTCAAGACGCGCGCGCGGTCATGCTCTTCGAGGAAGCCTTCGGGACATGGAGCGCGATCGGTTACCGCTGGCGCGCGGTCGCGTGCGCGCTGCCGCTGCTCGAACTGACCGGAGAGCGCCGTTATCGCGACTGCGCGCGCCGCGAGGCCCGCCTTCGGAAACTCGTGGCTCGGGCACTGGGCGGCGCGCGTACTCGCGACCCCGGTTCCGAACGTTCGGCTCATGAGCGAGCGGCACAAGGAGGAACACGTCTTCATCGTCCGCGTGTGGAGCGAGCCCGGTGCGGCCGCTCCACAATGGCGGGCGACGGTCGAGGACGTGGGCTCCGGACGGCGCGTCTCGTCGACCGATCTGCGCGACGTGCAGGACTTCATCCGGCTGCGCCTCGGGACGGTGACGCCGCAGGGCGGGTGACGCCTCCGGCTCCGCGAACCGGGTGGCGTGGTAGTGCGTAGCCCGTCGCTGCGCGTCCAACTGTTCGGACACGTGCGCGCCTTCGTCGACGGCGCGCCGTTTGCGATTACGGCGCCGGGTCGTTTCTCGGACCGACATTTCAAAGACGACGCCGTAACCATGTACGCCGCCGCCCAAGGTCGTGCCGAAGAGCCGGCCGCGCTTGTCGATCACCACGCCGTACGGATATTCGCCGTCGGGCCCGGTAAAGTCGTGCAGGACGCTGTATGTCCAGCGTCCATGTCTTTGCGGCGTCAGTTCGAAGCACTCGCCGCAGTAGTAGACTCCGCAAACGTCACCGCCGTTGCCGACGCCGTACAAATTGCCCGCCGCATCGAACACGAGGTCGCCGAACGGGGCTGCGCCGAGGGTCACGTTAGGAAACCCGTATAACAGCGTCTCCTCCCAGGCGCCGCGACCGGTCGGGCTCAACTCGAAGATCGAGCCCATGCCGTGCGGGCCGCCTCCGCTCGTCGTTCCGTACGCGTTGCCCGAGCGGTCGACGACCAGTCCGCCCCACGGCGCGACTCCATCCCTTTGAAGGCGCCGAAGCGATGCATGACCTGGTAGTGCCAGGTGCCGTTTGCATTCGGCGTCATGCGAAACGCGACGCCGCATCCGGAGCTTCCGCTGCACGGTAGGCCGCCCAGATAGTCGGTGCCGTAGAGATTGCCCGCGGCGTCCCAACTGAACGGGGCGCGCGGGTCTGCGCCGTCCGGACAGTTCCCATTCTTGCCGCAAAAGTTGTGGAGATCGGTGTAATACCACTGGCCGGAGCCGGGTGAGAGTTTCGCGAGCGCGCCGCTATAGTCGATCCCGGGACCGAGCGACCATACAGGTTACCGGCGCCATCGGCAATGACGCCGCCGACGGCGTCGCCGTAGCCGCCATAGACCACGTTGAAGCCCCAGCCGCCGGCCCGGCGCGTCATTTGAAAGATCCAGTTTCGGCGATGCCCCCCTGGAGGCTGCCGTACAAGTTGCCGCGGGCGTCAAACGCCAACGGACTGTTCGGGGCGGCAAGATCGAAGTACGTCGAGAGATTCAGCGCCACGCTTTCGCGCCACGTCCCGTCGGCGCGGCGCTCCAGTTTGAGAGACCACGCCGCGGGGCCGTCGCACTGCTCCGAGCCCATGCCACCGCCGGCCGGGCCGTACACGTCTCCGTTCGGCGCGAGCACCGGGGCCGCGAGCGGCGGCCCTCCGTCGGGTCCGCCGACACCGTAGCTGCCGTTGAAGTCGTACAAGACGCGGTAGGTACCGGCGTCCGCGGCCGGCGCCACCTGGAACGCAAACAGCGCGACGCTCAGCATACCTGCGAGATTTTTCACGCCCATGGGCCTGCGCATCAGGTGCCTCACTTCAGACCAAAGGCGTAGAGGTAACCGTCATCCGAATCGACGTAGAGTATGCCGTTGACGACGACGGGCGACGAACTGCGCTGCCGGTGAAGTAGCTCCACAACCTGGCACCGGTGGCGGCAATTCAGCGCGTACACGTGTCCGTCGAACGACCCGACGTACACGACGCCGTTAGCCACCGCCGGGGACGACTCGACGGCGTCGCCGGTGACGTAGAGCCAGCGCACAGCGCCGGTACCGGCATCCAGCGCATAGACCCCGCCGTCCCCCGCGCCGACGTACACGACGCCGAGGGCGACGGCCGGCGCCGTGTGCGCGAACGCTCCGATCGGCTCGCTCCACAGAACGTCGCCGCTCGTTGCGTCCAGCGCGCACATGATGAACTCTCCGCTGCCGTCGACGATCCCGGCCGCAACCGCGGGCACGTTCGCGCACCCGGACGGCGAATATCCACAGTGTAGTATCCAGTCTTGGCATTCAGCGCGTATCCGCTGCCGTAGACGACTCCGTTTGCGAGGGCCGGCGAGAAATCGACCGCGCCGCCATTGGTATAACTCCACAGCTTGCGGCCGGTCCTCGCGTTGAGCGCGTACAGGTCAGTCGTCGTCCGAGCCGATATAGACGACACCGCCGGCGACCATGGGCGAGGAAAACACGACATCGCGGGTGCGGATAACTCCACCATTTGGCGCCCGTCCGTGCGTCCAACGCGTAGACGTTGAAGTCTTCCGCTCCAACGTAAACCAGGCCATCGCTCACGGCTGGGGACGACGCGACGTACGCCTGTGTCGTGCTAGTTCCAGAGCCTCGCGCCGGTGGTTGCCGAAAGGGCGTACAGGCTGGGGCGTGCCGAACCGATATAGACGACGCCGTCCACGACCGCGGGTGCGGAGTACCCACCACCGGTCGCGCGCCGCCATTTCAACCGGAGTCGCCCGACGTTGCCAACGCCGAGCGCCGACTCGTCGCTGTTCCAGCGCTCCATACTGGTTCGATGGAACTCGGACCATTCGCGCGCCGTCCGCTGACGCATGCGCCGACGGACTGCGCGGCACGCCGTGGACGGTGGCGACGATCGTACAACGAAGCCCGAGAAGTGCTTGATGCATGTGCGCTCCGGAGCGAACGGGCCCATGCGAAGATACGGTCGGGCGGGGGAGCGACTCCTGCCTGCCATTGTCGTCCGGCGTTTTCGTCGCGCTCCAACGCGTCGCACAACCTCTCGCGACGGCGACGGCGCGTCGGGGCCCTGTTTCCTCTCGAGCCCGAACATCCATCGGCGCTGCACATTCGCGGCGGTTCGAGCGGAAGGGACACGAGCCAAGCGTGCTTTCCGGTCGGCGCAAGGAGAATTCATGGTCACTCACCCTGCCGTCCAGTCTCATCTGCAGGCAGCGGAACATCACCGTTTCGCGGCCGACTATGCGCGGGTTGACCGCCAAACGGTACGGGCTCGGGGATCACGCGCCAAGCGGCACGCTACGCGCTACTTGCCCAGGCGCACATTCTGCATGCCGACGGTACATGTCCGACGCCGCAAGGATTCAGGCGCCCGAACAGCACGGCGACAACGGCGCGCTGCGTTCCTGGAGTCCCAGACGTTTGCGACGGTCCCCTAGCTCCCGCCCCACACATCGTTCATCTCGGCGTCATACGTTCCGGTAGAACCGACGCTGCGATATCGAGCGACGCGCGCCCAGCTCGTCTGCCCGCGAACCCCGCGGGCGCAATAAGTAGCCGCGCCACTGCTTCCCATGGAGAGAGCCGCGCTCGTCGCGACCATGGTCGCTCGACGGGCAGCACGGCATAGCGCTCGGCAGCATGCCGGCGATTCTTCAGACTCTCTTCAGCCCCACCGCGTAGACTCGGTCGGCAACGCAACCGCTGCGTGCATTCTATCCATGAGGAGTTTGCGCATGATTCGAGTTCATCGGCGCGGTATCGGGCTAACCGCAGCCCTCCCAATCGCGGCTCTCTTTGCCATGCAAGTTGCTGCAGTGGGGTCGACGGCTGCGCCCCATGCGGTTCAAAGGCTCGGGGCTCGAAGAGCGGTGGAGTGATCGGGCATCTGAAGACCATCCTAACGATCGGGTCCACCATCGACCCGATCAACGGCGACCAGAACCCATACGGATTGGCCATCGCGCCCGTCACGTCGGGCAGCATCACGGCGGGAGACCTGCTCATCAGTAACTTCAACAACGGTTCGCCCTTCAACATTCAGGGGCTCGGCACGACGGTGGAAGACCTTCACGCCACGCCCGGTTCCACTCCGACGCGCATCGCCCAAGACTCGCGCCTGACGGGTCCGAGCGCGCTCATCACGGGAACCACCGACGACTTCGCGTGGGTTTCCGCGTTCACGGCCAACGGCTTACCGATCGTGAACGACACCGCCAGCGGCGGCGTCGTGGACGATCTCACGGGAAATGGTTTGGAGCAGCCGTGGGGTCAGACGTTTAGCGGGACCAAAGGCATCCGCGGTGTCGCTGCGTTCTACGTCAGCAACTCCACCGACGGCAGCATCACCCGCATCAACATCACCAAGAAGGGCGCGTTTACCTACGACAAGATCGCGACCGGGTTCACCGTGAACCACGGCGTTCCCGGAACCGTCCTGGCGCCGGCGGGCTTGACGTACGATGCTCGCGCCGACGTGCTCTACATCGTCGATTCGAACGTGAACCGCGTCGTCGCGTTCAGCCACCCGGGGAACGTTCCGGTCGGGGGAATCATCGTGAACCCGTACGGCGGTTTCGGCGGCGCGGCCGGGTCGTCGGCGCGCGTCGTGTACGCGGGAGCCCCGCTCAACGCTCCAATCAGCGCGGCCCTGCTGTACAACGGCGACCTCGTCGTCGGCAACACGACGAACAACCGGCTCCTCGAAGTGACCCCGGACGGCCGCCTCGTCGGCAACAAGGTGATCGCTAAGGGCGCCGCCGGCGCGCTCTTCGGGATCGCTGCGAGCGGTACGTCGATCGCTAATCAGAAGATCTACTTCAACAACGACAACACGAACACGGTAAACGTCCTCCAACAGTAGCGGCTCCGCGCCGCCCACCTCACCAATCGGCGCGGCCGCCGGAGTCAATCCGGCGGCCGCTTTACGTCCGGCTCTTTTTCAGGCGGCGCGTGCCCAACGTCCGCGGAAGCTGAATCGGCGCTATCGGCGCAGCGTGACCTCGAAGACCGAGCCGTCGTTGTTGTTGCTGCCGCCTTCAACGGTCGTTCCGAAGAGATGGCCCTGACCGTCGTACATAACGTCGCCGACCGGGTTATCCCCATCGTAGTCGCCAAGCTGCGCGTTGCCGGTGAAGGTGTGGACGACGGTTTCCGTCTTCGCCTTGATGGCGACCTTGAAGATCGTCCCGGCGTTGTTCTGAAATCCTTGGCCGCCACCGTAACGGGTGGTGCCATAGACATGCCCTTTTCCATCATACGCGACGCCGCCGTAGGGATTGGTCCCGTCAGTCCCGCCTTGGAAACGATACAGGACGTGTTCTTTGCCGGCCTTGGAAATTTCGTATACGGTTCCGAGGTTGCTGCCGGAGCCGCCTGAATACGTCACGCCGGCAAACGAGCCGCGGCCGATCGGCGTCAGCCCGCTGTACGGTCCGCAACCATCGGTGCCACACGCGAAGCTGTACAGGACCTTCTCTTTTCCTGTCATGCTCACCCGGAACACCGCGCCACCCGCGTGTGCGCCGCCCTGGGCATTCGTCCCGTATAGGTAGCGGCCGTCATAGTACAAGTCGCCGTACGGATGAGCCCCGTCGCCGGCGGCCGTCCCAAAGCTGTAGAGGACGGTCTCCTGGCCGGACGTGGTGATGCGGAACACCGTCCCGTCTCCGTACTTCCCACCGCTCACCGTGGTGCCGTAGAGGTTGCCCTTGCCGTCGTAGGCCATCGCACACTGCGGACCGCTGCCGTCGGGTGATCCCTGGAACGCATACGTGACGGTTCCCGACGCCGTTAGGCCGAATACGGCGCCGTGTGGTGCGCTCGTTCCGCCTTCCCACGTCGTACCCCATAGCGCGCCGTTGACCGCCGTGAGCTTCGCGACCGGATACTCTCCGCCGGGCGACGTGAAGTTGTAGATGACCGCTTCCTGACCGGCCGTCGTGAGGCTGAACACCGTTCCGCACCCGCCCGAGCACCCTGGATTTTTGATCGTCGTTCCACCTTGCGTCGTGCCGTACAGCACGCCGTTCACCTCGATCACGCCGGCCTGCGGATCGACGCCATCGGTCGAGCCGAGGCCCTGAAAACTATACAGTACCTGGTAACTCGGGGCTTTGTGGCGGGCCGTCGCACGAAGCGGGTGAGGCAGCGGCCTCGGCCCGAGCGGCACGGCTCCTGCCGCGCTCGGCAGGCTCAGCGTCAAGAGCGCACAGCAGATACCTCGCTGGAAAGAACCCATCTCTTACTTCCTCCACGACACGGCGTTGGCGTGGGGCGGCCGGTCCCGTCGCCCCACGCCGAGCATATCTCGGTGGCCGGCCGGCGAGTAGTAGAGAAAACCCCCCAATCGCCCTGGGGATCTGATGGTCCGGCGCCGATGACCTCACAACGTCGTCGCCCGAGCGGCCCGAGCGCCGTGAACGCGTCAGTCGCAACCGTCATCTAGCCGCCCGTACGATAGCAATCATTAACGGTCGCTAGAACGCTTCGATTCGCCTCTCACCGCTGGGTTCGCTTATGGCTGCAGTGAATACACCACGCCGTAGTTGGGAATCCCACCGTTGTAGGTCACCCCGAACAGCTTGCCGTCGCGCCCGGCGAATAACCCCGCCTCGGGGTTCCAACCAAACGCGGCGCGATTGAAGTCATACAAAATGCTCTCGGCGTAGCCGGGCTTCGTCGTCAGTCGGAATGCCGTGCCGCAGCCGCCGCTGCAAGTCGCGCTTCCACCGAATGACGTTGTGCCGAACAGATTCCCGGCCGCGTCCTCGATCAGTCCTCCGTTGGGATATGCGCCGTCGCCGGTTCCGAGAAAGTTATAGAGCACGCTTTCGGTGTATCCGCTCGTTGAAGGGGTCAGGTGGAACACCGCGCCGTTATTCTGTGAGCCACCTTGCTGGGTCGATCCGTAGAACGTGCCGTTAGGCGAAAGGATCAAGGTCACGGGAAATCCGCCGTCGGGATTTTGCGTCCAAAACCCGCGAAAGTTGTACAGGATCGTCTCCGTATAGTGCGACCCCGATCCCATGAGCTTGAATGCCGTTCCGCATCCACCGCCTGACGAAGACAGTTCGCACCAATTCGGGCCGCCCTGGAAAGTCGTGCCGTACAGAGCGTGACGATACAACAGTATGGAGGTGGGGTAGTCGCCGTCCGACGGCTCCCCAGCAAACGCATAGATGGTACGCTCTGCGAAGCGCCGCCCTGACGGATAGAGCACAAAGATCGTCCCGCAACCACAATCGCCCGGGCCTCCGGACGCTGCTGTTCCGAAAAAGCTGCCACGCTCGTCCGCGACCAGGGCGTTGGGCGCTTGACCATCGTTCGGTGCGCCCTGGAAGTTGTACAGCACCCGTTCCGTCATCCCGGGCGCGGACGGCGCAAGCTCGAAAATCGTTCCGCATCCCGCCTTCTGGCCGGAATCGTTGAGACACGGGCCGTTGCCGCCCGACGACGTTGTGCCGTAGAGCTTGCCGTTGACGTAGAGGAGCCTATGGGGCGACGCACCGTCGTGAGGAGGACCGCTAAAGTCGTGCAGTATGCGGAGCCTGTAACCCGCCGGCGACGGCGTCAGGTCGAAAACGGTGCCGTCGTAATCCGGACCACCCGCGGCCGTCGTGCCGTAGAGTTCGCCGTTCTCGCCGCCGACGAGCTCCGCTTGCGGATACGCTCCATTCGAGCCCTTGAACGCCGTGACGACGCGTTCATGCCACTGGGACTCGTAACGGCCTCGGACCTGTCGCGCATCCGAGGGGACGGCAGTGACGGCCGCAACTGAGACGACGACGGCAAGGGCGCTGAACGACCGAGCGCAGGGATGTAGCAACATTGAGAACCTCCAAGCGCCCGACCCGGTGGGGTTCACGAGTCGCGTCTCGTAGACCTGCGCGCGACGTTGAGACACGCGGTCTCAGGCGCCGAGCGTTCGCTCCGCGAGCACGGAGAGCGCACGCCACCATCGTCACTCTCAAAGTTTGTCACGGAGGTCGTCGCTCGAGATACTCGCTGAACGTTTGTGTCCGATGAAGTTCATCATGCTCGCGTTAACGACCAGGCAATGCAAGCGCGGGGACCCAGCCTTCGATCGCGCGATGAACAGCGTTTGCATCCTCGGCGAAAAGCGGGAGGACGACCCAGATATCGCTAGATGCCAGAGGCTTTCGGCGCTTATCCGGGAAAATCGGCACATCGGGCGTTCGACGGCGAGGTCTAGGGATGGCAATGTACTCCCGGGGACCGGCTGAGACGCGCAAGCAGCGTCTCGCAGGCGTACCCACCGCGCTATGCGCGATAATGACCGGCATACTGCTGCCGTTGCCGGCAGGCGCAGCGCCGAGGCCGAGTGAGCGGATCGTCTACGCGTTCCACGGCGGGGCGGACGGGAGGGGCCCTGCGGGCGGGTTGATCGTCGGCCGTGACGGGGTGTTATACGGTACGACGTTTTCCGGCGGCGGAGCGGGTTGCCTCGACAACGCCGGCTGCGGGATCGTCTTCGCATTGCGGCCGACGCACGACGGCGGCTATGCCGAGCACATTCTGTACACATTTAAGGGAGGCGCGGATGGCAGCAATCCCGCCGCGTCGTTGCTCCTTGACCGATCCGGCGCACTCTACGGCACGACAAGCTATGGCGGCGGCGCAGGTTGCGTCGCGGGCGGCCAGACCGTCGGTTGTGGCACGGCGTTTAAACTTTCGCCGACGCGGTCCGGTTCTTTCGAAGAATCGGTGCTCTACGCGTTTGCCGGCGGCATGGTCGGTGCCGACCCCGGCGCCGCACTGATCGAAGACGCTAACGGCGTGCTCTACGGCACGACGCAGTTCGGCGGAAACCAGACCGGATTCAATTGCAACGAAGGGTGCGGAACGGTCTACGCGTTGACGCCTACCGCTTCAGGTTACGAAGAACGCCAACTCTACGCGTTCTCGGGAACGCCCGACGGCAATTCACCGATGGCTCCGCTGCTTCTCGATGCCGGCGGCACGTTGTATGGCACGACGTATGTCGGGGGAGGGGACTATGGAACGGTATTTACGCTCACGCCGGCACCGTCGGGAGGGTTCTCCGAGAACATCATCCACGATTTCACCTTACCGGGCTGGTGGCCGATCGGTGGCCTCATCGCGGAGCGCGGCGCGTTTTACGGCACGACGTTGGATGCCCCGGGCACGGTGTACCGCCTCACACCGGGGCCGTCCGGATACACTTTGACGACGCTATATTCATTAGGTGGCCACCGCGACGATGGGTACCTGATCGAGTCGGGGGTCGTCGCTGACCGGCAGGGCGCGCTGTACGCGACGACCCTGCGAAGGCGGGATCCTTCAACATGGGTGCTCGTCGAATTGCGGTTACGGCACCGTTTTCGAGATCGCTCCACAGAAAGACGGCAGCTACGCTGAAACTGTGCTGCATCGGTTTCATCCGACGCGCAGCGTTGCCGACGGCCAGAGGCCGAGCGCGGGCGTCGTGCTCGACGGCCAGGGCAACGTCTTCGGCACGACCACGGGCGGCGGGCTCGGTCACGGTACCGTCTTCGAGGTCATGCGGTAGCGCTGCGTCGCTGCAGATTTACGGCGCAGACCTTGAGGTGAAACTGGCCGGTCTCAGAGCATCGACGCAAGAGGTGTCGGGCGGGTGGTCCGGAGCTGCGTAGAACGCAACGATGATAGTTTGGGCGCAGGGAGACCAGGGTGACACGGTGTGCCCGACGCCCGGGATGCTGACGATCGTCGCGCGGGATAGGCGCGTCGCCGCCGCTTTCGCTCCGGCGAGCGACGTCAACGTGTCGAAAGTTCCGGAGAGGAGGAGCGTCGGAATGTTGCTGACGACGGGCTCGTGCATCGATTCTGGAGCGGCCGGGAATTTCCAGACGTCGCGACAGTCTTCTTGGACGTACGCCCAGCCGCCGATGCCTTCACGTTGCACGGAGACCGGATATCCGGGAAATGCTTCTCGTCCGGCCGCGGCGAGTTCTTGCGGAGTACCAAGCTGATCTTCGCGACAGGTGGTGCCGACCGCCAGGCCGTCGCCGAGGGCCGGTGCGCCCGGATGGTACGGCGGCGCTCGGGCCGCCCGATCCTTGGCGATCGCTTCGATCGAATCGTGGCGGCCGGCGGCGAGCCCCGCAATCGTATCCGGCGCGGCTTGAAGCGCGGGGATGCTGTACGTTTGGTTGCGCAGCCAGTCGACGAGCGCTCCGCCGTCGATCATCACCTTGATGTTCTCGCCGGTATTGGGGTCGCTGATCGTCGGTAGTAGCGGCGTGGCCTCGAGCTGGTTGACCAGTGCCGGTAAAGGTCTGTTCTAGATGCGGGGTGGGCCGCGTTGCAGGCCGGTTGCTCTCGCGCAGGCCTCGAACAGGTTGTCGAAGCCGTAGCGCGTGTTCGACCAGTTTACTGGGATGCTGTAGCTCGTCGGCAAGACCGAGTCGAGGACGACGCTGCGGATCCCCTCGGGATGATCGCGCATGAGCGTCTGTGCCGTATACGTTCCAACGAGTTCCCGTAGACGTTCCACTCGGCAATGCCGAGCACTTTGCGGAGGTCCGCGAGATCGGCGACGCTTTCCGTCGAGTTGTACGCACTGAGGTCGGCGCCGGTGGCAATGAGTTCGCGGCGGCACGCCCGCGTCGCGGCCAAATGCGCGCGCTTTGTCGTCTCTGAATAGAACCGGAGGCCGAGAAGCTCTCTCGCGAAGTCGTTACTCGCGGCACAGGTCAGCGCCGGCTTCGAGGACCAGGTTCCGCGCT
Source organism: Vulcanimicrobiota bacterium (assembly GCA_963743605.1). Lineage (GTDB taxonomy): Bacteria > Vulcanimicrobiota > Vulcanimicrobiia > Vulcanimicrobiales > Vulcanimicrobiaceae > CAVUQJ01. The sequence continues at coordinate 25,441 of CAVUQJ010000002.1, forward strand.
GACTTAGACCCAGATGTCCCTGTCGCGAATGAAGTTCGCCTTGATAATGGGATCGGCTTCGAGCGGAGCGATGTCGCCGGGGCCGCCTTCTAGATACAGAATCGGATCGGGCCGCTTTTGCGATGATTGTGCGGGATACTCTGCGACCATGAGCCGAATGATGCGGCCGTTTGGACGACTGCGATCCTCCGGCACGACGAGGTAGCCGCAGTTTGCGTGGGCGAGCCATTCGACGCCTTGCAGTTCCGCGCACCTCGTCGGCTCGAACCGCGGCACGGCTGCAGATCCTGCGGGGGCCTCGGCGGCTCGCGCCATGACCGATCGCGCGGTCATGGGTGAAGCGACGATAAGGGCGATCGCGAGCATGAGTCGGAAGGTGGTACGCATGGTCAGGCCTTTCGAACGCTAAGGAGAGGGAGTCGACGACGGCGCCATCCGGCGTCGCCCAGGTTGGCGGCGCCGTGCCGCGCTAGGTCGCGGGCGTCACCGGTGAGACATAGATTTGGTTGAGCACCTTGAGCGCGAGGAAATTCGGCGGTCGGGCGCTCGTCGAGGTACACCGTCAAATTGCTCCACACGAGGGCTTCGCCATTTCCGGCGCCCACGGGCGGCCGGTCAAGCTCGATTCACCCACAAAGGCTTCCGCGAGATCCGCCGATGGGCGAATCTACCTTCCGCCGTTTCACTACACTCGTTGCGCCACTCGTTCGCGAGTTGGTCCCTTGCGAACGGTGGCGATATTGCCGCTGTCCAGAGGTGCCTAGGCCCCTCTGTGCCGAGCGCGATCCTAAATCTGTATTCGCCGTGGTAGCCGGAGGCCGGGAGAAGGCCGTCGCTGCCGCGAGCGACATCCTTCGGCAAGCCCAGGCGAACCCGCTCGGCGCGCGGGAAATGACACCCGCAAGAGGGGGTTTCTTGACCGACTGCACCGAAACTGCACCGCGTCGGGGAAGTCCCGGTAGGTCGGTGCGGCGAAACCCTAACAGAACAAGCCTTTGAGGCGCACGG
>CAVUQJ010000003.1:0-25971 GCA_963743605.1 Vulcanimicrobiota bacterium
AGAGATGGCAGAGCGGTTGAATGCGGCGGTCTTGAAACACTCGCAGGCTGTGTCAACTGGTACCGGCAAGTTCTCATAACACCGGCTTGACGAGTCTTCCGGGCGCGTGTCGTGACTACCCGATACGGCGGTTGTGAGCAATCGGTGAGCAAGTCGGAGTTTGCTCACACACCCATTCCACGCCGCCCTAACCCAGATGAGCACCTCCCCAGCGACGTAGTAATCCTTGACTGCTTTCTGGTCTTTCAAGTCGAGCGACGTGCCGACGTGACTTCGCATCGAAGGGCGTCGCCTCCAGTTGCGTTCGACAGCAGCAAGAAACGCTTACTCTGCGGCGGTTTTGTCGACAGGGCGAGTTTCGTGAACGCCGGATGCTCCCCGTGAAGGATACGTAGGTTGAATGTGGTCTCAGCGCCGGGGAACGGCCCGCGTTCTCGATAGTCACTCGCGTCCAAACTTCCAGGCCCTAGGGCTCGTCGCCGTCAGGTGCCCTGCCCGAAGAGTACCCGCCCTTAGGCCACCTGAGGACAAAGTATTCTTCGTCCGACAGCGTTCACCGATCTGTCTGGTCCCGATTGACCCGTACCAATTTGTGGAAGGTCTCGGCGGCCGTTCTGAGCTGAAACAAGGCCAAGCACGCCGGCGTATCTAAGTCACGAGCCTTCTTTACAGCCGATGGGCAGAGGAGTTTGTTTCGGGATGCGCGCCTGGATTCACGTCTCAGCACTGACCCTTGCATTCACGGGCCTCGCGTCGGCCGCGGCCGGCGCGGCGTCGCCCTTTGCGGCGATCGACGCTGCCCACGGGCAGCTGCCGAAGACCGTCGTCCCGACCTACTACCAAATCAACGTCGCTCCCGATCCGAAGACGATGAAGATCGCAGGGCATGAAGTCATTTCGATCGTGGTTCGACGGCCCGTGCAGACCATTGTCCTCAACGCGCTGCAAACGTCCTTCGGCGCGGTCACCGTCGACGGGAAGCCGGCTGCGGTCAGCACCAACGAAGCCAAGCAGCAAGCGACGTTCTCGCTCAAATCGCCGTTGAGCTCGGGGGCGCACATGCTCGATATCGCGTATACTGCGACGCTGCAAACAAAGGCGCAAGGCCTGTTCAAACAAGGCTACAGCGACCTGAACGGCAAGCCGGCCTTCATGTATGGAACGCAACTCGAGATGACCGATGCACGCCGCATGTTCCCGAGTTGGGACGAGCCCGCGTATAGGCCGCGCTATCGACTGAGTTTCGTCGTCCCCAAAGAATGGATGGCCGTTTCGAACACGCCGATCACGGCGACGACAGCGGCCGGCGCCGGCTTGAAGCGCGTCTCGTTCCGCCGACCCCGCCGATGCAAAGCTACCTCGTGGTGCTATGCGCCGGCGACTTCGACAAGGTCTCGACCACGGCCGACGGCATCAAGCTCTCCGTATACGCGACGCGCGGCAAGGGCGAGGAGGGCCAGTACGCGCTAAGCGTGATGAAAGACCTCATGCCGTACTACGACTCGTACTACGGCGTGAAGTTCCCGATTTCTAAGCTCGACACTATCGCGATCCCTGGTGGCTTCTTGGGTGCGATGGAAAACTGGGGCGGCGTCACGTACAATGAGTCGTTCCTGCTATACAACCCGCAGATTCAGCCGCAATCGGATCAGCGTCAAATCTTCGACATCATCGCGCACGAAGAGTCACACCAATGGAACGGCGACCTTACGTCTTTCGCGTGGTGGGATGACGTGTGGATCGCCGAAGGCTTCGCAACCTGGATGCAAACCAAGGCGCCGGATCACTTTCATCCGGAATGGCATATGTACATTCAGGCCGACAATACCGTCGACGGGACGCTCGACGACGACGCGCAGGTGACGACGCATTCGACGCACATCCCAGTCAACAATGAGACCGAGGCGGCAGCCGTTTTCGACGACCTCTCGTACACCAAGGCGGGCGCCGTGTTACGCATGTTCGAGCAGTACGTCGGACCCGACAAATTCCAGGGCGCGATGCAGCACTATTTCCGCACGCACCAGTACATGGCGTTCAGCGCCAAGGATCTCTGGGCGGATATCGGCGCCGCCGGCAACATCGACGCGGCGGCGATTGCGCATAACTGGATCTACGCAAAGGGCTTCCCGATGGTAACCGCAACCGCAGCGTGTGACAACGGCAAACGCACCATCGCGCTGACGCAGCAGCGCTACCTGAGCGACGTGGGAATCGCTCCGGGCGACACGGTGTGGTCGATTCCTCTGAACGTAAAGCTCGATGCAACGAGCAACCAAACCACGCCCATCATCTTCAAGAAGGCCTCGCAAAGCATCGCTGGCGGCTCGTGCGATGCGCCCTACGTGATCAATGGTGACTCGGTTGGTTACTACCGGACGCAGTACGACGACGCCTCGCGTGCCGCGCAGCAAGCGTCGTTCTTGAAGCTTTCGACCGCGGATCGCCTTGCATTGCTCCACGACTCGATCTCCTTCGCCAAGACGGGCCACGCGAAGATCGATGACTACCTCGCCTACGCGAAGGCCGACGTCGGCGATACCGATCCGCTCGTCGTCGGCGCCGTGCTCGCCGTGTACGGCACGATGCTGGACTACGAGAAGGACAAGCCGGGCGAAAGTGCGGCGAAGGCCCTCGTGATTTCGCGTGTCAAGCCCATGCTGCAGACGTTCGGCGGCTGGGACGGAACCGGCATGAACGACGATCAGCTCGCCGTACGGAATTCCATCCTTATGCTCTTGGCGCGCAGCGACGATCCGGCGACGATCGCGGAGGGTAAGGCGCGCTTCGCGAAGTTCGTGGCCGAACCGAAAGCGTACACCCCGCTGAATAAGCAAGCCGTGGTCGGCGTCGCCGGCTACGCAGCGGACGCCACGATCTACAAGCAGCTCTTCGGCATGGCGATGGGCGCCACCAACCCGCAGGAGCAACTACAGTTGTTCTTCGGGCTCTTCGGTGCGAACGAACCCGCGCTGGCCGAGCAGAACCTGCAAATGACGGCGCATCTTCCACCGCAGTTCGCGCCATTTGGGCCGTACATCGTTGCGGCCGTCGGCCACCGTCATCCACAGGAAGCCTGGAAGTACCTCGTGGATAACCACGACAGGCTCTTCTCCGCGATGTCGGCCTCGGAGATGGCCCAGGCGGTTACAGGCGTGGGGCAGCAGTTTGCGACGCTGATTCCGGCCGATCAAATCGCCGCCTACTTTAAAGCGCACGTGCCCCCGGATGGCGCGCCGCAGGTGAAACACGCGATGGATATCATCAACACCGAGCAAGTCACCGAGGATCGTCTGCTGCCTCAGCTCAACGACTTCCTCGCATCGCAGGCGGCGGAACCCGTAACCACCACGAGATAGATCGCAGGAGTCGATGGCTCGAGCGGCCCGCTCGCGAGACGCTTTCCACCTATGCGAACGCGATGGGCTTGGGCAGAGAGGCAGTCGACGGCCTTGCCCGGTCCCCGCTTGGGGACCAGGGGGCGACAAGTCGGTGATCAAATGTGTAAATCGGCCTTTCCGTGAGCCATCCCAACTGGGGCCGTGCGGCGGGAACCCGCATGAAATAAGCCTTTTCGCCACTCGGAGAGATGGCAGAGCGGTTGAATGCGGCGGTCTTGAAAACCGCTGAACGTGATGAGCGTTCCGTGGGTTCGAATCCCACTCTCTCCTCCATGCCGCGATAAGGTGCGAACCTAGAGACTTTCGCCCCCAAGCGGTCGTATGCGAGCACGACAAAGGGGCGCAAACCGGCGCGATCGCAGGGGAAACGCGCGGCTGGGTGCCAACGGCTCGATCATGTTGAGATTCGGAATACCGTTGCTGATCGCCGCCGTCGTTGCGCCGTCGATCGCGCGTGGCGCAGAAAAGACGGCTTCGGTGGCGCAGCCTTCGGTCCAATCGGCGATCGTTTCGGCCGTCGAGAACGACCGGAAGAGGTTCGGTGGGCGGACCCCCTTGCCGGCGGTGCTGATAGGCGTGTGGCAAGGCGACGGACCGAGTTTCGTTCGGGCGTTCGGCTACGCCGATCTCGCGAAGAAGCGCGCGCTGACGCCGGACGACCATTTTCGCATCGGCAGTAACACCAAGAGCTTCGTCGTCAGCGTCATCCTGCAACTCGTCGCCGAGAAGAAGCTGACGCTCGACGATCCCGTGAGCCGGTTCGATGTTGGGGTGACCATCCCCAACGGCGACAAGATCACGGTGCGCGAACTCTGCAACATGCGCAGCGGGCTGTTCGAAGCGTTCGACACTCCACAATTCGACAAGCTCGCCATGAAGGTTCCGCCGAATTTCAACCCGCGGATGCTCGTCGCATGGGCCGTACAGCAGAAGCCGTACTTCGCTCCGGGTCAGGGCTACCACTATAGCAACACCAACTACGTGCTCCTCGGCCTGATCGTCCAGGCGCTCACCAAGGACAGCGTCGGAAATCAGATTCGCAAGCGCCTCCTGGAACCGTACGGGCTCACCAACACCAGCTATCCGCTCACGCAGGCGATGCCCGATCCGTGGGTCCACGGCTACACGCTCGACAAGAACCGCAACTGGGAGGATATCAGCAACACGATCCCCGTCCAGTTCATGGGCTCGGCCGGCGAGATGATCTCGACGATGGGCGACATCCGCCGGTGGATGAAACGCTTCGCGCTCGGGAACGTCGGAGCACCGGCGGGTTTCCGTCCGGCGTCGGAGTGCCTGCAGTTCCTGGGCAACACGTCGTTCGGCCTCGGGCTTACCTGCAGCGCGGGCTGGTTCGGCTACACCGGCGCGCTACCCGGCTACAACACGGCCGACTACTATTCGCCCGCGACCGACACGACGGTCGTCGCGTGGATCACCTATCAGGCGCCGGCGCCCCCCGAGGGCGTCGCCAGCGTGATCTTCCGCGACATCGCGCGGATCTTGTCGCCGGCGCACGTCCCGTTCGTGTACGCCAAGGCCGATCTCAAGAAGGCCGGGCTCTAGGCCATCCCCGGCCCTCCCGGGAGGTCCGAGCCGTCCCCTGCCGTCTCTGCTTGGCAAGGACTACGTACCGAAGAAACTGCTGGTCCGTACAGGTACGGATGCCCACTCTTATATGGTCATTGGTAGCGTTTGTCCATCAAACACACGCCCAACGCCGGTCTTCTCCGGTGGGGCGCATCTGAAAGGACACCACTACCACATGGACTACGCGAACTCCGCGGCTCGCGCCGCCCTTCGGTTCCTCACCGCCACCGCGCTGGTGGCTTCCCCGGTCGTCGCACTCTTGTCCAGCCCTGCCACGAGCTCGGCCGCGACGATCCGCACCTTCGCCTCGACCCAGACCTTCACGCACCGCAGCGCGATGCACGGCCGTGCGCACCACGACTCGATGGTCTTGGGAACGTATAGCCTCCCCGCAAACGGCCCTTTGGGCGCATCCCCGGCCGGTGGCGTCGTCGACGACGGCACCGGTATGCTCTACGCCAACACGTCCAGTGGCGGCGCGTACAGCGCAGGCGTGCTCTTCAAGATCAAGGATACGTTACAGTCCACCACCGCCGCGCCGGTGTACGCGTTCGGAACGATTTCGCCCGATGGCAGTGCACCGAGCGCTACCCCGCTCATCGTCGGTTCGACGATCTACGGATCGACCGCGCTCGGCGGTACGCCGAACTTCGGCGGTACGTGGAAGATCCAGACAAACGGCTTCAACTACCACTGGACCGACCTCTCGGGGGCAAACATCGGCCAGCCGTCCGGCAGACTCTTGCACGTCGGTACTCGGAACTGGGGTGTGGCCCAGAACGGCGGCAACGGTTACGGCACGCTGTACTTCATCGCAGCGAACGGCACCCCACACGTCTGCTACGCGTTCAACAACGTCGATGGCGCGCAGCCGGTCGGCAACGTCGTCGAAATGAACAACGCCTTCTACGGAGTCACCAGCCAAGGCGGTGCACATGGCGTAGGCGTCGTGTTCAAGGTCAACGCGGCCTGCAACCTCGTGTGGTATCACTCGTTCGGTTCGGGCAACGATGGTGCATCGCCGGCGGGCGGACTGCTGAAAGTCGGCAACCGGATCTACGGCACCACCGCGTACGGTGGGCAGTATCAGTCCGGCACGATCTTCAACGTCGGCGCCAACGATGGTGAGCAGTACGTCTCGCCTTTCCAAGCCAGTGGCAACATCGGCACCAATCCGTCGGGCGACCTGCTCTACATCGGGGGCAACATGCCGATGCTCTACGGGACGACGATGGGCGGCGGCGGTACGTCGTGCACGACCGCCAACGTCACGGGTTGCGGCACGATCTACACCTACAAGTTGCCGCCCTCGCCCAACAGCTACGTCACGCAGCACAGCTTCCAGGGTGGAAGCGAGGGTCAGAACCCCGCCGGGGGCCTGATGCTCGAGACCAATCTCCTCATCGGATACTACGGAACGACGCTCTATGGGGGCACCGGTCAAAGCGGCACGGTCTTCACGTGGATCTGTCCCTCATGTCAGTGATCCCAGCGTAACGAACCCAGCCTCCAAGGCGCCGGCACGATCATCGTGCCGGCGTCTTTGTTTGAGCGTCACGAACGATGCCCATGCCGGACGGTTAGAGCTTCCTGGACGGGAGCGGCGGCCAAGACCCCCTGCTCCGGACTCATGAACGACCCCACCGCCTACGGGTTCTTTGGAACGACGCGCTACGGCGGGACCGGACGAGGAGGATGATCTGGTCCTCGACCTCCCGGGTGCCTATCGGCCGGTGGGGCAGGTCGGCGGGCCGACGGGCGTTAACCTCGTCGCTGGCTTATCTCGATTTTTCGACACCGAGTAGAGGAGACCAACCAAGTGAAGCGCGCTATTTCACTGTTCTGCGGGGCTGCGATCGTGGCGTTGTCGGCCGCCGCGGCCGTCGCGAGTCCGCCCAATCTTACGGGTACGTGGACCGTCCAACAGACGGGCCTGAACGGCACGACGTCGTCCACGATCACCCTCAAGCAGTCCGGCATGGGCATCGTCGGCGAGAACGCCACGACCGGCAACGGGTTCACCGGCGAGTTCGTCAGCGACACCAAGATCAACGGCAAGTGGCACGGCCCGGGCGGCGCCGGCTGGCTCACCGTCTATGCGAGCCCGAACGGTCACAGCTTCAACGGTTCGTGGGGCTATAACGGCCGCAAAGAAAACGGCACGTTCGTCGGCAACAAATTCCTACCGCCATCGCCGATCAGTGCGGCCGGCAAGTGGAACGTCACCGGCGCCGGCGGACAGAGCGGCTTCGCCGGCGTGATGAACTGCACGGAGTCGGGGATCGCGGTCGTCTGCCATTCCCAGAGCATCGTCATCAACGGGAAGTTCCGCGCCAAGGACAAGGTCCGCGCGACCTGGACGAACGGCACGGACACGGGCTGGTTCTCGTTCTGGTTCAACGGCGACAACAACTCGTTCAACGGCGTCTGGGGCAAGGGCAAAGACACGACCCCGCCCGTCGGCCGCGTCGTCGGCCAGCGCTCTCTCGGCGGCTAACGCTCGCCTGAGACCGATAGGGAAAAGACTCGTAGCCGGCGCAGTGCGCGTCGGCTACGAGTGATTCTGCACGTTCTGCGGTCGGTAAGATGGCGCTCCACGTAAAGCTGGCGTCGCAAGCGGGCGACTACGACTGGTCGCACCTGCAGCGGTCGTACGAGCGGCTCGTCCGCGACGGCGATACCGTGCTCGAGATCGGCGCATCGCTCCCCGACCGCACCGCCTGGCTCGCGGCGCGCTGCCGCCGATTGATCGGCGTCGAGTTGTTCCCCGAACGAGTGCCCGCGGCGCACGACAACATCGCCTACGTCGTCGGCGACTGGCAGCGGCTCAGCGAGTTGATCGCCCCCGACAGCATCGACCTCGCGATCTCGAGCCACGTCATCGAGCACGTCCCCGACGACCTCCGCGCGCTCGACGAACTGTACGCCGTTTTGCGACCGGGCGGCCGCGCGATCCTGACGACGCCCAACCGCAAGCGCCTCGTGCGCGCGGTCATCGAGCGCTTCCGCGGCGAGCGGGAGTTCCCATGGTGGGAACACGTGCGCGAATACGCTGAGTCCGATTTGCGCCGGCTCGTGGAGCGCTCGCGCTTCGGAACGGCGGAGATCGAACCGGTCGCGTTCGGGGTGCACGGCGGCCCGCTCTACTGTTACCTCACGCGCGTTCCCGCGGCGGTACGCCGCTACGGCAACTTCTGGGAGGTCCATCTCCGCAAACCGGATTAGTAGGCGGCGCTCCGCTAGCGCGGGATCAGGTCGCGCGCGATCTCCAACATCGTCTGCATCGGCAGCAGATCTCCCGGGTGCTCACCGCGACGAATCCAGCGCACGATGCCGTCCGCGTCGACGACCGCCGCTCCCGGCAGGCGCGCGCCGTCGCTCGGCCGCGTCTCGCGCCACTTTTGGCGAAAGCCGGCGGCGTGGTTCTCCGCGCCGCGGCGCTTGAAGTCCGGGTCCCCGAACAGCGTGAAGAGGTTCAGGTTGCCGAGGCCCATCGCGCGGTAACTGGCCTGGCGCGGATCGGCGGCGCACAGCGCCCCCGCGCCCCACTCCTCGCAGAAGCGCTCGACCCGTTCCTGCGGCCCGATCGCGACGAAACGGACGGCGATGTGATCGCCGCCGTGTTCCCGTTCGAACTCGCGCAACTGCGCGAGCGGTTCACCGAAGAAGGTTCAACCGACGTGGCGCAGCCAGACCACGAGCGCGGGATACTCGATGCGCAGCGCGCGCACGGCTTCGGGAATGGGATCGCCGGGTTCGACGCTCACTGCTGCATGCACTGATTGAGGATGTTGTAGTAGTTTTCTTGGGACTGTTGCTGCTTGCTCGCGGCCTTGTCCTTACGCGCGGTGCCGAACACGGCTCCGAACGCCGCGCCGATCACGGCCCCCCGGCCGGCGTCGCCGCCGCCCATCCCGCCGATCAGCGAGCCGCCGAGCGCGCCGCCGGCGGCGCCGGCGAGCGGCGCGTGTTGCGAGCCGCTCTGCATGCTCCCGTTCCAGCCTGACTGCTGCGCCGCTTGCGCTTGGCAGGCATTGTAGCGCGCCGACGAGTTCTGCGCGCCGCCGGGCGCCGCACAAACGGCGAGGGCGACGACGAGAGCGAACGCGGCGAGCGCCGCAGGCGGACGCATCAGTACGCCTTCACGCCGAGGGCGCGCATCGACTGAAAGATCGTCTTCGAGCGATTCGCATCGCAGTAGTCGAGCAGTTTCTGCGTGGCGCTGCGGAGCGTGCCCGAGCGGAAGGTCGTGACGCCGGCCTTCGCCGCCGCGTACCCCCAGTAGAACATCACGACGGCGGCGCGGTCGAGCGGACTCGCCTTGACGAGGTCGCCGCAGGTGACCTTCGTGATGTCGATGGTCGCGGGGGCGTCCATCGCGGGCGCCGCGCCCGCCGAAAACGCCACGAGGACCATGGCGAAGATCCCGGCGCGAATCGTACCAACCATGCTGAAACCTGTCTCCAATCGTTACGGCGAGGAGGCAATGCGGCGTGCGCCGCTCCGCGCAGCATTCCAGAATTACGCCAGCGCTTCCCTCGGCGGGCATCGGCGCCGCGAGCAGCCCGCTAGCGCGTCGTGAAGTCCCCGACGGTCGCCGTCGTGGTCTGCTGACCGTTGCACGAGTTGTACGACGACCCATACGTGTAGCGCAGGGTGTACTGCGTGTGCGCCTTGAGCGGCGGCACCGGCACCGAGTAGGTCGACCAGCCCGCCGGCGCCTGCGCGCTCGGGCTCGGCGCAGGCGAGGGCGCGGCCTTGACGGGCCCGATCGCGACCGACGAGCCGTCCGGGGAGACGAGCGCGAGCGTATCGACCTCGGAGGCGGTGCCGTTGAAGGCGATGACGACGGCGCTGAGCGAGTCGGGGACGCTGCGCGCTCCGCTCTCGGGATACAGCAGGTCCGGGACCCCGTTGTTCGCGGTCCTCGTCGACGGGCAGCCCAACAACTCGGCAGCGCCGCCGTTGCAGCCGGTGACCGTGGTCGAGAGGCCGAGGGTCGCGCAGGCGAAGAGCCGCAGGTGGAAGGCGCCCATACTCGTCGTATCGGCGCGCAAAACCCGCCGGCAAGTGACGGCGGTCGCACTTGCCGGGTGGGGTGCAGTGAGGGCGGCTCCGTGGGAACCGCCCCCACCGTCCGGGTTCCCTCCATGTCCGCCGGATGAGTTCTACTCTAGTCGCGCGCTGTTACATTCGGCGAACAAATCGAAGCGGTCTCATGCGCGCGACCGGGGGCATCTGCAGCATCAGTTGGTAGCCGTCGAGCGACCCGAGACCGGTCGCGTCGTCGAACCCGGCGACCGCGTGGTACTTGCCGTTACTGCCCTTGGTGATGTCGTGCCACGCCGGGCCGCCCGGGTACGATCCGGTGACGAAACCGTAGTAGAGGCCGGTTTGCGCCAGGCCCACGCGGGCGCCGTAGGACTGATCGATCTGCGCGTAGAGCGCGGCGAGATTCGGTGCGACGGCGCTCGTGCCGGCGACGGTTCCGGCCGACGAGCCTTCGAAGTAGAAGGCGTACGGCGTGTTCGGGTCCGCGTCGAGCGCTACGTCGGGGACGTTGCGCGCCTTGCGACCCGGTAGGTCCGTGACCGGATTCTGGTACGAGGGCCGCGTGAAGTAGCGCGAGACGCCGCCGCCGGATTCCGGCCAGGCCTGCTCGCTCGCGATGCCGCCGTTCGCGTTGAGCGTGAGCGTCGTGCCTCCGGCAGCGGTCACGTACGGGGAGCTGGCGGGGAAGTCGACGCTGTTCGGGTTCGGTTCGCCCGGATAGCCGTAGGGCGGCGAGTTCCGGCCGCAGTCGTGCGACCCGTCGTCGCCCGAAGCGGCGAACCAGGTTTGTCCTTCCGCCGCGGCCTGCTCGAACAGGTCGTTGTCGGAGAGCAGTTCGTCCTCATCGGCGCCGATCTCGCACGCGCCGAACGAGGTCGTCGCGACGTCGACGTTCGGATCGTCGACGATGTCCTCGTAGATGGTCGCGAAGGTCGTGCCGAGCGCGTCGGTCCCCTCGTACACCTCGACGTTGGCGCCGGGAGCGTTCGACGTCGTCTGCTCAACGTCGAGCGTCGTTTCGGGTCCGAGGATCGGCGCGCGCATCAGCCCGCGGCGTCGCAGCGACGACCCGGAGACGGGAATGCGCGTGAGCGTTCCCGTGCGCGCGACGCCGAACGCGGACCAGTAGTTCGCAATGTCGCTGTCGAGGTAGTCACCAGCGGTCGCGATCGCGATCGTCGTTCCGCCGCCGGTCAGTTGCGGATTGACGGCGATCGGTTCGTCGTACGCGATCTGGATCTGGGCCGGACCGAGACCGGGCGCGCTGAGCGGCCACGGCGGCTGGGCGACGCGCGTCGAGTAGTTCGTGAAACCGCTGACCGAACGCACCAAGCCCTTGAGCGGCGACGGCAAATAGGCCGGCGTCTTGTTCGCGTAGTACGTCGCGCCCTTGAACGAATACTGATCGATCGCGGTGCCGAACAGCAGATCGACGGCGAGGACCGGCAGCGCGACGACGAGGACCTTGTTGTTTGCAAACGTCTGCAGGATCGACCCGCCCGCTCCGGTCGCGACGTACTCGACGGTCGAATAGGTGTGGCCGGTCGGATCGAAGGTGTCGGTGAACTGGCTCGGTGACAGAAATTCGCCGAACGAAGGGGACGAGTGGGTCGTTGACCTTGTCGGCGAACTGCGAGACCGCGCGCTCGTCGGGATAGCGCAGATGGATCGCGAGGGTCAGGAACTGCGGTGGATTTGCCGGACCCTCGTCTTGCGCGAGTTTAATAAACTTCGGTACGTGCGCGACTTGGACCGAGAGCAACCGCGCACTCGCTGCGCAAGGGAGTCCTGCGAGGATACACCCCGCTCCGACGAAGGTTATTAAGCGTTTATTCATCATCCGTGGTGCTCCCGGGAGCAGCCTGCGCTCAGACTACCGCGGACGTGCGCTCCGCGCCTGCCGGGAAGAGATCGGGGGGCTCTGCCCCGACGACCGTGCGGTAGCGCTCCCGCCAGCGGTCGAAGTCGCGACGCGCGTCGGCCGCCCCACGCTCGCTAAACATCCGCTCGATGCGGATGCGCACCGCCTCGAGGTCGAATGGTGCGATTTCGAGCAGCCGGTCGAGGGCCGCCCGCGTGACCTCGCCCTGGGCGTGCACGGCCAACCAGCGGAGCGCTTCCAGGCACGCCGCGCGCAGCCGTTCCCTTTCATGCCACTGCCAGTCCCCGTCGTCCATGCCCTCGAGGAACTCGCCGCGGTAGACCTCGACCGCCGCCAGATACGCCCGCTCCGCTTCGCCGGCATCGCCGCGGGCAAGAGCGTGCCGCGCCGCGTCGATGCGCGCGTCGAACGCCTCGACGTCGACGGTCGTCCGCGCCGGCGGCGAAAAGAGATATCCGTTCGCCTCGAAGCGCACGACGTCGCCGACGGCCTTGCGGATCGCCGTGATCGTCACGCGCAGGCTGCTGTGCGCGGCGTCGGCGTCGGCCTCGGGCCAGTAGAGGTCGGCCAGTCGCGCGCGCGGTATCGGCCGTCCGCGTTGGCTGACGAGATACGCAAAGATGTCGCGCGCGCGCCGGCGCTTCCACGTCTCAGCCCCGACCGGGCGTCCGCCGACGAGAACGCGCAGCCCGCCGAGCATCTCGACCGTCAGTTCGCCGTCCGCGCTCGCTTGTGCGAGCGCCGCCGGCGCCGCGACGAACGAACTGCCGATGCCCCAGCGCGCGAGATCGTCCCGCAGGGCGGCTAACTCCGCGGCCTTGGTTCGTAATAGGAAACGATAGTCTCGCTGGAGGATCAGGCCGACCGCCCTGGCGGCGGCCTCGGCCGCGCGCCCGTCGACGCGCAGAGCCTCCTCGCCCGTCAAGCGCCGCGCGAGCCGGCTGAGCACGAGCGCCGCAGCGAGGCTGGTCATCGCCTCGAGCAGGGCGTCGGGGCCGCGCCCGGCGGCCTCGAACGCGTCGAGCGCGTGAGCGACGGCGTCCGCATAGCGCCCGCGGCGTTCGAGCACGGCCGCGCGCGTCAGCAGAATAGGCGCGACCTGCTGATGCCGTCCTGCGCCGCCGAACAGGCGAATCGCTGCGGAACAGCGCTCGTCGGCTTCGGCGTCGTCGCCGCGGGCGAGCGCGCACTGCGCGAGGCCGTGCAGGATGTCGGGCATCACGAGCACGTCGGACGGGTCGCAGATCCGTTGCGCCTCCGCGAGCGCGTGTTCCGCGCCGTCGAGGTCGCCGCGGCTGAGCCGGATCGTCGCTCGGCTCTCCAGGCCGTGGGCGACGACGACGTGGTTGCCGATGTCGCGCGCCTCGGTCAGCAGTTCGTCGGACAGCCGCTCCGCATCGTCGAAGTTGCCGAGCAGGATGTGCGAGTAGACGATGTCGGCCAGGGTCAGCAACGACGAGGCGCGCTGACCCGACGACCGTTTGAGCTTGAGCGCGCGCTCGTACATCGCGAGGCTCGCGAACACGTCGCCGCGCCGCAAGTGGGCCACGGCGGTGTTATGGAGCACCGAACCCTGGGCGACGTAGTCGCCCCTGGCGATGACCGAGGGCGTGATCTCGCCGAAGATCGCGAGCGCTTCCTCGCCGCGGCCGATCTCGACGAACATCGCCGCCTGCGTCATGCGCAGCGTGGTCATGCTCTCCTCGGAAAGATGCTCGCCGAGCACGAGCGCCTCGTCGACCATCGCCTGTAGCCGATCGAACTCGCCACGCGAGGCGAGGATCGTCGCGCACGTGCGGACGGACTCGGCGAGCACGTCGTAGGCCCGCGTTGCCCGCGCGCCGCCGATCGCTCGTTCGAGCGTCGCCAGCGCGGCGTCCCACTCGCCACGTTCGCGTTGGGCGCGCCCCTGCGCGAGCAGCAGCGTCGGGCTGCGTTCGATGGCGTCGGGCGCGACGCGGCCGAGGAGCGCCCCGATCGTCGAAACGAGATTGAGTCGCAGCAGTGAGATCGCCTCGCGCTCGAACAGCGCGATGGCCTCGGCCGCATCGCCCGCGTCGAAGAAGTGGACGATCGCGTCGGCGGCGAGTCCGCGGGCGATCAGCCCGGCGGCGACCCGCCGGTGGAGCGCGGCGACCTCGGCCTGCAGGCGCGCGCGGAGCAGCGTCTGACGAAGGAACTCGCGGAACAATTGATGATAGGAAAACGCGTCGTCGGCACGGCGGACGACGAACAATCCGCGCTTCGCGAAGCCGGCGAAGAGGCTCTCCGCGTCGTGTCGCCCGAGGACCTCGTTCGCGAGGTCGACCTCCAGCCGGTCCATGACCGAGGTCGCCAGCAGAAAGTCGCGCTCGTCGTCGCTCAATCCGCGCAGCGCCTCGTTGGCGAGGTAGTCGAAGAGGAGTTGCCGCGCCTCGTCGTCGCGGGCCGGCGCCGCGCCGCCGCCGGGTCCGCGCGAACCGGTGCTCGCCGAGCCGATCAACGCGAGGCCCGCCGGCCAGCCCTCGGCCTGGCGTACAAGATCGCCGGTGACAGAAATCGCGGAGGCCGCGCTTCGCTCGAAATACGTCCGCACCTCGGCGTCGTCGAACGCAAGGTCGGCGGCGCCGATCTGGACCAGCGAACCGGCGGCGGCGAACGCGTGCAACGCGACCGGCAGCGTGCGCCCGCACAGGACGAACGTTACGCCGACCCGCGCGGCGCGCTCGATCAGTTCCGTGAGCGCCGTGAGCGACCGGCTCGCGGCCAGCGTATGAACGTCGTCGAACACGATCAAGACCGGCTGCGGCGCGTCGGCGAGGGACTCGGCGAACACCCGCCCGAGGTCCTTGGGCGCACTCGAACGCCAAGCGTCGCCCTCGACCTCGGTCGACCGTCCGATCGTGTCGAGCAACGCGTCGAAGTGCATCGCGAAGGCGGCGAGATCGACGTCCGACTCGTCGAGGCTGTACCACAGCTTCGGCCCGGGCCACGCGGCATGCAGGCGCGCCGCCAGGACGCTCTTTCCGTAGCCGGGTCCCGCGATGGCGGCATATACGCGCACGCGGTCGTCCAGTCGGCCCTCGAGGTGCGGCCGTTCGATCCACGTCGGGAGGAGTTGCGGCGGGCGCAACTTGATACGGTGAACGAGCACGGCGACGTGGCGATGCTTCGGTGCCGCCACGTCCGCGCCCCCTTGCGAGGAGGCGATGCGGCGGAGTCGCCGCCGCGACCGTCGAACGGCGCGCGCGATGCCGAAGGTCTATCATCCGGCCGCGATCGTCGCCGGGGTCGTCTATTGGCTGTGGGGCGCCGTCTGGTATACGGTGTTCGGGAACCAGTGGCTCGCCCTGACCCACTTGACGGCGGCGGACCGTAATCCGTCGGCGCCCGGGCCCTACGTTATCCGATGTTGATGGCGTTCGTGCTGTCGTACGGAACGGCGATCGCCCTCGGGTACGACGAACGCCGCACATCGATGCACGGAATCCAGTTCGGCGTGTTCGTCGGGATTTCTGTTCCTCGCGAGCACGATGCTGACGGCCTTCGTCTACGAAGGACGGCCGCTCGGCCTATGGGTGCTGAACTCGTCCTACGAGATCGTCGGGCTGGCGATCGTCGGTGCGATCATCGGAGGATGGAAGAAGGGCATCCCGCACGGCGCTGAGACGGCGAGCATCGGTTCGGCGTTGTCGAACGGCTTCGACACGATCGCCTGCATCTCGCCGGTTTCGCGGTCGAAGACGTGCCGCTCGATCGTGCAGAGGTCGGCGCCGTAGACGTGGATGCTGATCGAACTACGATCCGCGTAGGCGTTGCGCACCTGATGGATGTCGCCGATTCGCGGGGAGACGCAGTCGATTTGACCTGCAGCGAGGCGTGCTTCGCCGAGCGACGTAGTTTGCCGCCGGTCAGCGCGAAGCGCTCGGCGAGCTCGGCGCCGCGCAACACGCCGACGATGCCCCACACCGTATGGTCGTGAATCGGCGTGCTCGAACCGGCGTCCCAGACGAACGCGACGGTCGTGAAGCGGCACTGCGGGTCGCGGTAGAGGAGGTACTGTCCGTAGCTGCCTGCCAGCGGCCGCGCCAGCGGCTCGGGAAGCCAATCGTCCTGCGCGACGAGCGCTTGCACGTGGCGATGTCCAGAACGCAGAATGTGGGTCTCGTCTCCGCTCGCTCGATCGATCACGTCCGTCATCGCCGCGATGAAGTCCGTGAACCGGCGGGAGACGGGCGGCACCGCCTGACCACGACACTCGGCGACGTCCATGCTTCCTCCAATCGATGATTTCCGCGGTCTTCGAGCCCGCGGCGCGGCAACTCCTGGAAGGGCCGCGTCAGCCGATGCGGTCGAAGCGGGTGTAGGGGACGAGCGCGCCGGGGACGCGGACGCTCCCGTCGGCCTGCTGGTAGTTTTCCAGGATCGCGACGAGCGTGCGTCCGATCGCGAGCCCCGAGCCGTTGAGCGTGTGGACGAGCTCGGGCTTGCGCGCCGGCGTCGCGGCGGAAGCGCATCTGGCCGCGCCGCGCCTGGAAGTCGGTGCAGTTCGAGCACGAGCTGATCTCGCGGTAGGTGTTCTGCCCCGGCAGCCAGACTTCGAGGTCGTAGGTCTTGGCCGCGTTGAAGCCGACGTCGCCGGCGCACAGCGTGACGACGCGATGCGGCAGGCCGAGTTCGTCCGAGCAGCGCCGCCGCGTGCGCCGTCAGCGGTCTCGAGCGCCGCCGACGAGTCTTCCGGACGCGTGAGCCAAACGAGCTCGACCTTCTCGAATTGATGCAGGCGTATCAGTCCGCGCGTGTCCTTGCCGGCCGCGCCCGCTTCCTTACGAAAGCACGGCGAGTACGCGGTGTAGCGCAGCGGCAGATCTTCGCCGGCCAGGATCTCGCCGCGGTGCAGCGCGGTGAGCGGCACCTCGGACGTCGGGATCATGATAGAGATCGGACGGCGCGTCGACGAACATCTGCGTCCGAGAATTTCGAGAGTTGTCCGGTCGACCACATCGTCTCACGCGAGACCAGGTACGGCGGCGACGATCTCTTCGTAGCCGAGCGCCGCCGCGCGGTCGAGGGAGAAGTCGACGAGCGCGCGCGACAGCCGCGCGCCCTTGCCGCGCAGGACGGCGAAGCGGCTTCCCGAGAGCTTGCGCGGCGCGTTCGATGTCGAGGATCCCGAGCGCCTCGCCGATCTCCCAGTGCGGCTTCGGCGCGAAACCGAGTTCGCGGCGGCGCGCCCGACGTGCGCACCGACGACGTTGTCCGCTTCCGACGTGCCGTCGGGGACCGTCGGGTCGAGCAGGTTCGGGACGTCGTCCAGTCGCTCGGAGATCGCGCGCTCGAGTTCCGGGAGCTCCGCGCTCGGCGGCGGCGATCCGCGCGTCGAGCGCGGCGATCTGGGGGCGCAGCCGGGCCGCCTCGGCGGCACGGTCCGCGGCTTCGAGATCGTGCGCGGTCAGCGCGTTCTTGTCGGCCTTGAGACGCTTCCGCGTTCGTGCGCGCGGCGCGCAGCCGCTCGTCGAGTTCGCGGACGCGATCGACGAACGCGGTATCGAAGCCCCGGCGCTCCGTCGCTACGCGGACGCGCTCCGGATCGCGCCGCAAGAGCGCCAAGTCGAGCATAGGGCTACCGCCATACGGACGACGGGACGGGAATCCCTCGACGGGTGGCCTGCGCGGCGGGGCGAATGCAAGCGCGACCATGCGTGATTCGCTCGCCGTCCGGCCGGCTCGCAGTTTCGTCGCGGCACAGATGCTCGCGCCGGAACAAGCGATCGTCGCGTACTTCGCGCGCGCCTCGATCGCGCCGCCCGGCGAGGAGACGGTCCCGCTCGATGACGCGCTCGGGCCGAATCCTTGCCAAAGACGTGCACGCACCGCACGACCATCCCGCGCACGCGCGCTCGACGATGGACGGGTTCGCCGTTCGCAGCGCGGACGGGGCCGCGCCGCCGCCGGATCGTCGGCGAGGTCCGGATGGGCCAGCCGCCGCCGCGCGCCGTCGGTCCCGGCGAAGCGATGCGCATCCCGACCGGCGGGGCGCTGCCGGACGGCGCCGACGCGGTCGTTCCGATCGAGGACGCGGTCGAAGACGGCGGCGCGATCGCGCCGACGTCGCCGGTGGACAGCCGGCGAGGCGCTCACGCCGGCGGGATCCGACATGCGCGCCGGCGACCGCGTCCTCGCGCGCCGGGCGGCGCATCGGCGGTCCGGAGCTGGGCGTGCTCGCGACCCTCGGGCTACGTCGCGGTGCCGGTCTTCGCGCGGCCGCGCTTCGGCGATGCTGTCGACCGGCGACGAACTCGTCGACGCCGGCGCGCGAACCCGGGCGCGGCCAGGTGCGCGACTCGAACCGCTACGCGATCGCGGGCGCGCTGCGCGCGATGGGCGCGCTCGCCGAGCACGTGCCGCGCTGCGCGCGACGAGCCCGAGGCGCTGCGCGCGACGCTGACCGCGATGCTCGAGCGGTTCGACGCGATCGTCGTTGACCGGCGGCTCGTCGGTCGGCGAGCGCGATCTGGTGCCGCGCGTCGTCGCGGACGCTCGGCGAACCCGGGCGTGATCGTGCACGGCATCCGGTTGCAAGCCGGGCAAGCCGACGATGTTCGCGGCGATCGGGGGCAACGCCGGTCATCGGGCTGCCCGGCAATCCGACCTCGTCGCTGATCGTGCTCGAGGCGGTCGCGCGCCCGATCGTCGCCGCCTGCACCGGCGAACGCGGCGTCGCCGCGAGACGATCGAGGCGGTCGCCGAAGCGCCGTTCGTGGGCCGCGAGGGCTGGACGTGGTACGTCCCCGCGCAGGTGCGCTCGCGCCGGCGGGCAAGCTGCTCGCGTCGCCGCTGCGATTGCACTCCGCATGGGTCAGCCTGCTGGCGCGCGCGACCGGCTACGTCACGTCGGTCGAGTCGCCGGCCGCGATCGAGCGGGCGAGCCGGTCATCGGTCAACCGCTACTCGTGCGGCGGCGCGCCGGTCGAAGAGGCCTGTCGTGAGCTGAGCGCGCCGCAGCCGACGCCGCAGATCGGCGCGGTCCCGGCGACGACGCCGTTCGTCGCGCCGGAAGAACTCGCGCGGCGCGCCGGACGCGCCGAACTGTTGCGCCTCGGCGCCAACGAGAGCGCCTTCGGCCCGCCGCCGCGGCGCCCTCGCAGCGATGCGCGCCGCGGTGCGGCGGACTCGTGGTACGGCGATCCGGAGTCGGTCGACCTGCGCGCCGCGCTCGCGCACGCCACGGCTGCCTAAGATCAAAACATCGCGATCGACGTCCGGGCATCGACGAACTGCTGGGTCTGGTCGTGCGCGCTTACTCGGGCCCGGCGACTTGCGGTGCCAGGCGCACGGCACGCTATCCGACGTTTGCGATTTCACGTCATCGGGCTACGGCGGCCATATCGACGACGGTCCGCTACGACGCCGACGGCAGGGTCGCCGCTCGACGCGCTCGCCGCGCCGCGCACGCGGACGTGCGGCCGCGCGATCGTCTATTTGGCGAACCCCGACAATCCGAGCGGTTCGTTCCATCCGGCGCGGCGCGGTGACGCGGTTCCTCGCGAGCCTGCCGCCGGACGCGCTGCTGATGCTCGACGAAGCCTACGCCGACTTCTTGCCCGCCGGCGCGATCTGGCAGCCCGCCGACGATCCTGCCGCGGACCGTGCGCGCCCGGACGTTCTCGAAGGCGTACGGCATGGCCGGCGCGCGCATCGCTTACGCGCTCGCCGATCGCGCGACGTCGTCGCGACGTTTCAAAAATTCGTCT
This sequence comes from Vulcanimicrobiota bacterium, assembly GCA_963743605.1. GTDB lineage: Bacteria > Vulcanimicrobiota > Vulcanimicrobiia > Vulcanimicrobiales > Vulcanimicrobiaceae > CAVUQJ01. Next base: position 19,659 of record CAVUQJ010000003.1, read on the forward strand.
GCATTATCGGCGATGAATCGGACCGCGCAAATCGGCGCGCTGGCCGCGCTCGGACGATCCGGCATTCATCGCCGCGGTCGTCGCGGAGGTCGCGCGCGGGCGCGACGAGTACTACGCGGCTCGGCGCGCGGCTAGGCATCGCGACGCTTCCGTCGACGACGAACTTCGTGCTGCTTCGACCTCGGCACGCGCGAGCGCGCCGAGGCGATGCTCGAACGGTTGCTGCAGCGGGAGTGTTCGTGCGCAAACCGAGCGCTCCGCCGCTCGACCGCTACATCCGCGTCAGCGTCGGTTCGCAAGACGAGCGCGCGCGCTTCGAGGAAGCGTTCGCCGCCGCGCTCGACGCCGATCCGGTCGCGGCGTTCGCGGCCAAAAGACGGAGCGTAGCGCGCGCGGCGCGAAGGACAGGCCCTCATCACCCGCGGACCCGTGGAGGCTCCGATGGCTCGTATCGGTTGGTTGATCGCGGCGTCGTTGTTGCTTACCCTTACACCGGCACGGGCGGCAAACGTATTACCCCGAGCGAGTGGCGAGGTTGTGACGGCGGCCACGATGCTTCCCGGACAGTTCGGACGGCCGCATCCGACGGTGTTGCCGCCGAGCCGCTTCTCCGACTACACCCTCGAGCGCTACCGCGAGCATTCCGACCTGCGTCACGTCGCGCGCAAGCACCACAAGAACGTCGACGTGATCAGCGACGACAGCGGCTACATCTTCGAGATCACCTCTCGCGGCAAATTGGTCGGTTATCTCGACGACTGCGCCGGTCCCGAGGGATCGAAGATCGACCACGCCGGCGACCTCTGGGTCGCGTGCACCGACGCGGGCGCGATCAATATGTACGAGCCGGGCGCTTCGACCGCTTCGCTCGTCCTGAACGCCACGCCGAAGTCGTCGTCGATTCCGTTCTTCCCGAGCGACGTGGCCTTCGACGCGAACGGCGACGTTTACGCGGCAAACCTCTACGCATGGTCGTGTAACCCGTCCTCGTGCAGCTACCTTCCCGGCAACCTCGTCTACTGGGCGCAGGCGAACGTGCTCCCGGGCGCGCACCCGAGCGGCATCGTCGCCGATGCGAACCTCGACGGCGAGACCTACTTTCTCGACACGGACGCGACCGGAAACGTCTACGTCGACTACTATGGGTGCGCCCCCCAGGACATCGATTGCGGCTACGGGCTGGATGGCATCGCGAACCCGCAGAGCCCGCAGCCGGCCGTCACGCAGCTCGATCGCGCCGACGAGCGGGCAATTGAGTTTCCCGGGCGGCGTCTACACGACGCATAGCGGCTCGACGCTGAACGTCCTCGATCAGGAGACGCGCATGATCTCGTACGGCCCGGCGAACCCGTCGTCGTTCGTCGTGAGCGGCAGCTGGGGCCCGACGCCGGAGAATCTCCAGAAGACTTGCGATCCGGTCTCGATGGGCTGGAACCGCGGGGACTCGCGAATCTTCATCGCCGATGCGGAGTGCCGCACGCTGGACGTTGGACGGATCCCCGGCAACAAGTTCCAGACGCACGGCAACATCGATTTCATCTTGCCGGTCGGCGCCGGGACGAGCCCTTCCGACAAGTAGCCTATACTATCTAGTCGTCGTCCTAGTCGTCGTCGGGCGGTCGCGGGTCGAGCGGCTGGTGCTCGAAGAAGTGCGCGTTATACGGCGTCGGAATGGGCACGTAGGCGCGCGCCGGTTTGCCGAAGTCGAAGCAGTCCTGCTCCGGCGAGGTCGCGCGGCCGTCGCTCTTGGTCAACGTCCCCAGGCCGAAGGTGTCCTCGATGAAGCGGAGCACGCTGCTCGTCTCGTACTGGACGTGCGAGACATAGGCGGCCTTCGCGAAGGGTGAGATGACGATCAGCGGTACGCGGAAGCCGAGCCCGTCGAGTCGTCATACGTCGGCGGCACGTGATCGTAGAAGACCGCCCCAGTCGTCCCATACGACGAAGACGGCGGTCGAATCCCAGAACTTGCTTTCGCCGATCGTGTTGACGAGGTTGGCGACCCAATAGGGGCCCGCGTTGCCGCCGCAACTGGGATGATCGGAGTTGGCGCAGGTCGGCGTGATCCAGGTGACGTTGGCGAGTTTGCCGCGCGGCGACGTCGTCAGGAACCGCGCCTGCGGGATGACTATGTCCTTCTTCCAGTCGGGCCCGAAGCGGATGTGCTTGACCGCCTGATATCCGGACCAGACGCCGCCCTGCGTGTCGATCGGACTCGTGTAGAAGCGCCAGTCAGATGGGCGGCATCCAGCTCGTCGCCGATCGTCTGGTAGTCGAAGCAGGGGATTCACGGACGGACCACCTGGAAGACGCGTGACGAGCGTCTGAATCGTATCCGCGGAGCCTTCGTGGCAACCCCACCCGCCGGAATATGTCGATCGTCTCGCCGGCTTGCGCCGCGATCAGATATTGATGCGCGGTGAAGCTCTCGTCGAGTTGCGACTGGAACATGCGGTCAGCCAGCACGAACTCGTGCGCGAGCGCGAAGTACGGAGCGGACTCGTCGTGCGGGACGTAGACGTATTCCGGGTTCGGCGGACCGCCCTGCGACGCTTCGCGATCGAATCCGTTCATGCGGCACGCCGTCCCCGGCATGATCACGATCGACGCACACGCCTCGAACATCGCGGAAACCGAGTGGTCGATCGTCGTACGATCGCTCCAGGCCGACGGGCTGCAATTGGATCGTCTGGCCGCGCGAGTTCTGTCCGCTCGAGACCGTGTCGGCGCCGGGATAGCCCTGAAACAGGTTGTCGAACGAGCGGTTCTCCTGCACGATGATGACGACGTGCTGGATCTTACCGCTCGCGGGGTGCGCGAAGAGGCGCGCCTGCGGTCCAACGCTCGGAACGAATCCCGCCGCGACCGTACCCGCAGCGCGGCTTCCCCGCAACCGATGAGGGCGAGCAGCGCGAGCAGCGTGATTCTATTCATCGTCGGGTGGACGATTGTCGGCCGGCTGGGACAGGAAGAACTTGCGTCCGCAGCGCTGTCTTGAACGGCACTGAACGCACGCGGGGGCTGATGGAAGTCGAAGGAGTCCTGGGCGGGCGAGTTGGCGCGGGTGTCGCTGGCGGCGAGCCGCGCGAGCCCGAACGTGTCCTCGACGAACCGCAGGATGCTGCCGTGCTCGAACTGCGTGTGCGCGACGTGGTTCTTGCGCGCATAGGGAGAGATCACGAGCAACGGGACGCGGAAGCCGAGCCCGTCGTAGTCGACGTACGGCGGCGGCACGTGATCGTACCAGCCGCCCCACTCGTCCCAGAAGATGAAGATCGCGGTCGAGTCCCAGAACCGGCTCTCGCCGATCGCGTTGACGACGCTGGTGACCCATTGCGGTCCCAGAGTGCTGTTGGACGACGCGTGGTCGGAAAAGCCCCACAGCGGCGTAACCCAGGTCACGGACGCGAGCGTACCGTCCGGGACGTCGGTCAGGATCTGGCTCGGTGGGCTGACGACGTTCGCAAAATCCGAGCCGCTGTAGATGTGCGATATCGCCTGATAGGCCGACCAGAAGTACGTCGGCGAACTCGCGTAGTAGCGCCACGAGAGGCCCTTGTTCTCCAGTTCGTCGGCGATCGTCTGAGCGTCGTAACAGGGCGACTCTTTCGGACCGTAAGTCCGCGTCGCCGTCAGCGTCTTTACCTTGTCGCGTTTGTCGCCCGCGCAGCCCCAGTCTCCGCTTGGAAGGTCGACCGCGTGGTTGGCCTGGCCCGCGATGATGTATTGATGCGACGCGTAGCTCGCGTCGATGTGCGAGGTGAACATGTGGTCCGCCAGCACGTACTGGCCGGCCATCTGGAAGTACAGCGCCGACTCCGTCGCGGGTACGTACCCGTATTGCGGATTCGGCTCGCGTCATCCCATAGGCATGCTCGAGGTCGAATCCGTCCATCTTGCAGTTCTGGCCGCGCGGCTTGCCGTCGCAGGCTTCGAAGAACATCGGCGAGCGGTGATCGATCCCGTACGGAGCGGCGAGCGACACGGGCTGCAGCGTGATCGTCTGACCCTTCGAGTTCAATCCGGTCGCGGCGGTGTCGGCGCCGGGATACCCTTGAAACAGGTTATCGAAGGAACGATTCTCTTGGATGATGATGACGATGTGCTTGATCTTGCCGTGCGACGCGTCGCGCAGCGTGTCCGGGCGCTCGAGCACGCTCAGCGCGTACGGCACGTGCGCAGGCGCTCCGTAGGACGAACACGACGCGAGTGCGGATGCGCACGACAGCGCAGCGACGGCGCTTATCGAGCGCGCGCGTAATCTCCCCTGCGTACTCATGGCGGGACGTGCTTTCTGAAGGTAGTGCGGCGGCACCTCGGGTCGCCGCGTCGCGCGAAGCCCGTGTCGTCGGCTTGCTCAACCGAGCGCTTGAGATGGACCGAGGCCCGCTAAAAACGGTTAGGCGTTCGTCCCCGTACGACGGTCTCCGGAGCACCGCGGTCGAGCGCGCACGTGCGCTCCGCCGTGAGCGTTCCGCCGACGCCGTGCTGCGTGCCGGTCCCGGCCGCCCACAACGTTGCGGTGCCCGGGACGGCCGTGGCCGCTTCGAAGAGCGCGGGCGATCCCGCCAGATTCCCGCTCCTCACGACGGTCCAGCGTTTCCCGTTCCAGTGCAGAGCGAGGGGAGAATCCCCCGGACGCGCGGCGAACGCCGCGCCGACGGCCCACACGTTCGCCGAACCGAAGCCGGTCACGGCGAACAGGCCGCTCCCCGACGAACCGGCGTTCGGCGAGGGCACGACGCTCCACGCCTTTCCGTCCCAGTGTTCCGTCAGCGTGTCGTAGATCGATCCGGTCTGGTACTGGCCGACGGACCACGCGTCGCCCGGCGCGACGTTGAGCGTACCGTAAAACAGGTTGCTGCCGGTGCTCGCGTTCGGGCTGGGAACGATGCTCCACTTCGTTCCGTCCCAGTGCTCCGTCAAGGTGACGTACGAGGTGATCGATGAGGTCGCCGTCGCGCCGGCGGCCCATGCGTCGTTCGCGCCGGATCCGGAGATGCCGAAGAACTCGCTGCCGTACATTCCCGCGTTCGGGGTCGGCGTGATGTGCCACTTCGAACCGTTCCAGTGCTCGATGAGCGGGGCGAGGGTAGGCAGTCCCCCCGTGGTCGAGTCGCCCGCTATCCAGACGTTGCGCGGACCGAGGGCATTCACGCTCCACAGCGTCGTTTGGTCGCCGGCGATGAGCGGTACGGCGACCTGCTTCCAGACCTGGCCGTTCCAATGAAGGACGATCACTTGCGTGCCGGACGAGCCACGGCCGAAACCGACGGCCCATGCGTCGGTCGGCGAGTCCGCCGACACGCCGAACAATTGGTCGCCATCGGGGTAAGGATCGGGCGTAGGGATGAGGCTCCACGATTGGCCGTCCCAATGAAGGGCCAGATCCGACGGAGCGCCGGACGACGAGGTAAAGTTGCCGACGGCCCACACGTCCGTCGCGGACGTGCTCGACATCGCTTCGAGGATGTCGTACGACCCTGCGTTGGGGCTCTGTACCAGGTTCCACGCGCACGCATCCGCGCGCGCTGCGACGTTCGAAATCGCCAGCGCCGCCATGAGTCCGCAAGCTGCCGCAGCCGATACCCGCATGATGATTCCTCTCCGCGTATGCCCGACGTTCGCGCTGAGGTTCGCCGGTTTGCTGCCCTTAAACTTCCGAAAACGTCGGCCGCGTCGCGGCGCTCCGCGGGATCGCGTCGTCGCTTGCCTTGAGCCGCGTGGGTGGCGGGTTGCGGCAGGAGCGCGCGTGTCCCAACCCCAATCGGGAGCGGATTAGACAGACGCGTTCCTCGTCGTCACGGGAGAGTGTTACGAGCATGCACGTTCCAGCCCGCGCCGGTTCATTGCTGGTCGCGTTCCTCGGGTTGTCTTCGCTGTGGGGTTGCGCGGGAGGCGGAGGGGCGAGCGCCCCGTCCGCCGAGCCGCTGGCGCCGAGCGCGATCGCGGTGCGCGCACAGGCGCACACCGTGCCAAACGTCCTGCGCCCCGACGTTGCACGCGAACTCTCCGTCATTCCCGGCAGCGTGCGCTCGACCGGGTTGCCCGCAAAGGGAGCGCCGTCCGTCTACAGTTGCGAGTATTACGGCAGCGACTGCCGCATCTACGACGGCGTGACGCATAAGCACTCGCGCAGTTGGGCGCTTCAGACGGACTGAACGACCCACAGGGCAACCGCACCGACTCCTCGGGCAACTGGTACATCGCGAACACCGGCGCCGCGAACGTGCTCGAGTACTCCGGCGACGGCTCGAAGCTCGAGGCGACCCTCGACGATGCCGGCTGGTTCCCCGACGACGTCGCGGTTCAT
>CAVUQJ010000004.1:0-29744 GCA_963743605.1 Vulcanimicrobiota bacterium
GGCAGCCTGGTCGCCGTCTCGAACCTGACCACCATCAGCTCCACCCCCGGCGTCGTCAACTTCTATTCCGGCGGCGCGACCGAGCCGTCGTACGCGCTGAGCGATCCGCTCGCGATGGAAGGGATCGGCGTCGCATTCGACTCCAAGGGCAACTGCTACTGGAGCTTCAACAACGAGAGCGGCGAGGGTCAGGTCGACGAGTTCCCCGGCTGTACCGCGAGCTCGACCGCGACGAACCTCAACATCGTCACCGGCTTCGCGGGCGGCATCGCCTTCGACCAGCACGACAACCTCTGGTACGTCGACCAATACCACGGCGTCTACAAGTGCGCGGGCACGAGCAACTGCAAACTGGTCAACACGCTCGGCATCCTCCAGAAGCACGATGCCGTCTACCTCAACTTCAACGCGAACGACAAGTCGCTGTACGTCGCCGACGCCGGGCTGGGCGTGATCTATCGCATCGGCACCGCCGGCGACAAGCGCACGGTCTTCGCGCGTCTCAAGAAGAAGGACCCACCGTTCGGAGTTTCCACCTCGCCATGATCCGGCGCGCGGCGCGCGTCGTCGCGCTGCTGGCGATCGCGTCGATCGTTCGTCCGGGCCCGGCGGGCGCGCACCTGCGCCCGGCCCGGGCCTTCGGCGTTCCTACCGGAACGATGCGCGGCGGTGCGCGTCCGTCGCCGATTCGCCACGTCGTCTTCATCATTCAGGAGAACCGCAGTTTCAATAACCTCTTCATGGGGTTCCCCGGCGCGGTGACGCGGAACTGGGGCTACGACGAGAACCGGAAGAAGATCCGGCTCCACGCGCAGAGCCTGCTGACCCAGTGGGACATCGATCATTCGTCGACCGCATTCTTCGCCGCCTACGACAACGGCAAGATCGACGGCTGGGACCAAGAGTTTGCCTGTTGCCGTCAGCCGAAGAACTTCGCCTACGCGTACACGCCGCGTAAGGAGATCGAGCCGTACTGGGACATGGCCAGGCAGTACGTCCTCGCCGACGACATGTTCCAGTCGAACCTCGACGGCAGCTTCGTCGCCCACCAGTATGCGATCGCGGCGTTCGCAGGTCATACGGTCGACTATCCGTCGTCCGTCTGGGGCTGTCCGGGCGGCAAAGCCGACAAGGTTCCGACGCTGCGGCCCGACCGCACCTACGGTCGCAAGGTCGTGGCCTGTTTCCATTACCGGACGCTGGCGACGGAGGCCGACGCCGCCGGCGTCGGCTGGCGCTTCTACACCGGCGCGGTCGACGGCGACGGCGGTTTGTGGAACGCCTATCAGGCGATCGATCCGATCTACAACGGGCCGGACTGGAATATCGACGTCGTGTCGCCGCAGTCGCGGGTGCTCGGCGACGCCGCGGGCGCGACGGCGAGCGGCGCATTGCCGTCGATCGCCTGGGTCACGCCGACCTACGCGGCCTCCGATCATGCCGGGATGGAGGCGGGCGGCGGCCCCGCCTGGGTCGCCTCGGTCGTCAACGCGATCGGCGAGAGTCCCTACTGGCGGTCGACCGCGATCTTCATCATGTGGGACGACTGGGGCGGCTGGTTCGATCCGGTCGCGCCCGTCTACGAAGATTACGACGGCCTCGGATTCCGCGTGCCGCTCATCATCGTCTCGCCGTACGCCAAGAAAGGCTACGTCACGCACGTCCAATACGAGACCGCGAGCGTGCTGCGCTTCATCGAGGACAACTTCGGCCTGGGCCGGCTGGCGGCGAGCGACGCGCGCGCGAACGATCCCGCGGGCGACGCCTTCGACTACAGCCAGCCGCCGCGCCCGTTCGTCCCGATCGCGGGCGGCGCGCCGCAGGCCTACTGGGCGATGCGCGAACGGCTCGACCGGCACACCCAGTGGCACGGCAGCCCGGCCGGTGGAGATTGACCCGGCGTCATGCACCCTCAGGAGGAAGAATGATGGTACGTCCGATTCGTTTGGCTCTGTTCGCGTCGGCCCTCGCCCTCGTCGCTGCGTCGGCCGGCGGCGCGGCCGCGATGCCTGTGCGGCCGGGCGCGACGGGTCAGGCCGGCGTCAGGGCGCCCCAACGTCCGCTTCCGCGGCGGGCGACTGCGACGCCGATTCAGCACATCGTCTTCATCGTGCAGGAGAACCGCAGCTTCAATAACCTGTTCCTGAACTATCCGGGGGCCCTGACGCAGGACTACGGTTACGACACGAGCGGCAACAAGATTACGCTGCATCCCGAGCGGATCGACGAGCGCTGAGACATCGACCACAATGTAGACGGATTCTTCGCCGCCGACGACAACGGCAAGCTCGACGGCTGGAACAACGAGATCATCACGGGGCAGAACCCGCCTGCGAACTTTCCCTACGCCTACGTGCCGGAGCCGCAGATCTACCAATACTGGGCGATGGCCAAACAGTACGTCCTCGCCGACGACATGTTCCAGTCCAACCTGGACGGGAGCTTCGTCGCGCATCAGTATGCGATCGCCGCGTTCGCGAACCACTCGGTCAACCTGCCGTCGTCGTGGTGGGGCTGCCCCGGCGGCAAGCTGTCGACGGTGCCCATTTTGAACCAAGACCGGACGATCGGGTCGCAGGAACCGACGTGCTGGGACGTGCCGACGATCGCCGACGAGGCCGACGCGGCCGGGGTCAGTTGGCGCTACTACACCTACCAGCCGATGGCTGACGGCGGGCTCTGGTCGGCGTATCAGAACATCAAGCACATCTACACGGGCTCCGACTGGACGAGCGACGTGGTCACGCCCGCATCCCAGTTCTTCACGGACATCGGCTCGGGCGAGTTGGCCGGCGTCACCTGGATCACGCCGAGCTGCGAGAACTCCGACCATCCCGGCTGTACCAAGAAGACCGGGCCCGCGTGGGTGACGAGCCTCGTCGACGCGGTCGGCGAGAGCAAGTTCTGGCCTTCGACGGCGATCTTCATCATCTGGGACGACTGGGGCGGCTGGTTCGATCCGGTCGCGCCCGTGTACGAGGACTACGACGGGCTCGGTTTCCGGATTCCGATGCTCATCATCTCGCCGTATGCGAAAAAGGGCTACGTAACGCACATGCAGTTCGAGACGGCGAGCGTGGTGCGCTTCATGGAGGACAACTTCGGATTCGCCCAAATGGCGGCCGCCGACACGCGCGCGAACGATCCGGCGGACGATGCGCTCGACTACTCGGCGAAGCCGCGCAAGTTCGTCAGGATCAAGGGCGGTAAGCCGCCCGCGTTCTGGGCCGGCCAGGACCGGGCGCACCTCGGCGCGCGCTACCAGCCCACGAGCGACGAAGGCGACTGAGCCCCGGCCTGTCGGGCTCGCGGTCGGTGGGAAGAAGGATCGCCCGTTGGGTGCGGCCAGTTCTGCTCGCGTCGGTGCTGGCGCTCGCGGGTGCGAGCGCGGACGCCTCGGGAGTCAGGCCGCCGCCAACGCGGCCGCCGCCGCGGGTGACGGCGACGCCCATTCACCACGTCGTCTTCATCGTGCAGGAGAACCGCAGTTTCAATAATCTGTTCCTGAATTATCCGGGGGCGCTGACGCAAGACTACGGTTACGACACGAGCGGCAACAAGATCGCGTTGCGCCCGGTCCGGCTCGACATGCAGGCGGACATCGCTCACAACGTGGCCGCGTTCCTCGCGGCGTACGACAACGGCAAGCTCGACGGCTGGAACGACGAGGTGGTCTTCGGCCGCAAGCCGCCCGCCAATCTCCCCTACTCCTACGTGCCGGAGTCGCAGGTGTACCAGTACTGGGCGATGGCGAAGCAGTACGTTCTGGCCGACGAGACCTTCCAGTCGAACCTCGACGGAAGTTTCGTCGCGCACCAGTACGCGATCGCGGCGTTCGCGAACCATACGGTCAATCTGCCGACGTGGTATTGGGGCTGCCTTGGGGGCACGCTGTCGAAGGTCGCGACCCTCAACCCGGACCGGACGATCGGCCCGAACATCCCGCTTTGCTGGGACGTGCCGACGATCGCGGACGAGGCCGACGCCGCCGGGCTCAGCTGGCGCTACTACACCTACCCGCCGCTCGCCGACGGCGGCATCTGGTCGGCGTATCAGAACATCAGACACATCTTTAAAGGACCCGACTGGACGAGCGACGTGGTCACGCCCGCGTCTCAGTTCTTCGCGGACGTCGCGGCGGGACAACTCGCCAACATCACGTGGATTACGCCGACGTGTGAGAACTCCGACCATCCCGCCTGTGCCAAGAGAACCGGGCCGGCGTGGGTCGACCAGCCTCGTCGACGCGGTAGGCGAGAGCAAGTTCTGGCCGTCACCGTCGATCTTCATCATTTGGGACGACTGGGGCGGTTGGTTCGACCCGGTCGCCCCGAGCTACGAGGACTACGACGGTCTGGGGTTCCGGATCCCGATGCTGGTGATTTCGCCGTACGCGAAAAAGGGCTACGTCACGCCACATGCACTTCGAGACGGCGAGCGTGCTGCGGTACATCGAGGACAACTTCGGGTTGGGCCGGCTGGCGGCCGCGGACGCGCGTGCGAGCGATCCGGCGTACGACGCGTTCGATTACGCGGCGAAGCCGCGCAGGTTCGTCAAGCTCAGGGGTGGCAAGCCGCCGTCGTTCTGGAAGGGCGAGGACCGGACGCGCACCGGCGCGCGCTACGAGCCCGCGAGCGACGAAGGCGACTGAGCGTCGGCCTGTTTGCGAGGCTGAGGACCGGAGGGGCGCGAATGGCCCCGCGTGCCTCGCCTCGCCGTCGTGTCGGACATTCACGGGAACCTGGAATCGCTGAGCGCGGCGCTCGCGATGGTGGAGCCGTCCGACGAGCTGTTGTGCCTGGGCGACATCGTCGGCTACGGGCCCAACCCGAACGAGTGCGTCGCGCTGATCCGCGAGCGCGCGAAGGCCACCGTCCTCGGCAACCACAACGTCGCCGCGATCGACAACTTCGGGCTCGAATATTTCAACCCGGCCGCGCGCACGGCGCTGGTCTGGACGCAAGGCGTCCTTTCCGACGAGAACGCGCGCTGGCTGTCGGCGCTCGGATACGAGCACCGCGAGCCGGAGTATTTGCTGGTCCACGGCGCGCCGGTCGACTACTTCAACTACATCCTCAACAACGTCGAGGCGGCGCGCGCGTTCGAGGCGACGGACGCGCCGCTTATCTTCATCGGCCACTCGCACGTCGCCGAGTACTACGCCCTGGCGGCCGGCGGCGAGATCAGTCACGGTCACATGCAACAGGGCGGCACGCTCGCGCTCGAGCCGGGCGTTCGCTACATCGTCAACGTCGGGAGCGTCGGCCAACCGCGCGACGCGAACCCGCTGCCGTCGTTCGCGTTTTACGATCCCGCGGCGCGCGTCGTGACCTGGCAGCGCTATCCGTACGCCGTCGAAGAGGTGCGCGAGAAAATCGACGAGGCACATCTCCCGCACGTCCTGGCCGACCGGCTGCTCGTGGGGCGATGAGTTGTTGATGCGACGGTGCGCGCTCGCACTCGCCGCGCTGATCGCGTTGCTCGCGGGCGCCGCTCCGGCGGGCGCCGCGCCGGCCGCCGGCCGCGACGACTACGCGAACTTCGCTTTCACCCAGTCGCTCGCGTCCGGCTTGAAGCACTTCTACGCTCGCCGCTTCGCGGACGCGCAGGTCGACTTCACGACCGCGCTGCGGGCGGTCGGCGACAACACGCTCGCGCTGTCGTTCTTCAACGCCGCCGCCGCGCAACAACCGGGCGCCCTCGACGCACTCACCAACGGCGAGGAAGACGAACTCGCGAACGATCCCAAGAACTACGTCGATCACGTGAAGCTGGCGTTCTCGTACATGTTCCAATCCGTCGAAGGCCGCGACCGCTCGGAGGACGCGCGCGAGGAGCTCGACGCCGCGATCAACCTGCAGCCGGACGGCCAGGCCGCCCACACCGGACTCGGCATCCTGCGCTTCAACGATCGTTCGACCAACCGCGCCAAGACCGAACTGCTGGCGGCGCTGAAGACCGACCCGGACAACGTGCTCGCGCGCGAGTACCTCGGTCAGTTGTACCAGACCGATCTGCGCGACCCGCAGCGCGGGCTGTCCTACGTCATCGACGTCCCGAACCTCGTCCCCGGCTATGCCGACATCGCGTTCCACATCGGCTCGCTGCTCTACGATCTCAAGCAGCCGCAGGCCGCGATCGGCTACGTCAAGCGCGGGCTCGAGCTCGACACGGGCCACGTCGGCGAGGCCGGGCAACACGGCTACACGCTGCTCGCGCGGATCTACATCGGGCAGAACAAACTGAGCGACGCGAAGGCCGCCCTGAACCAATCGATCGCCGCCAACGCGGACACGATCTTCGCCAAGGCGCTGCTCGCGAAGATCCAAGCCGGCGACTACGATCAGAAGAAGGACGATTCGAACAAGAACGACACGGGCGGTTCGTGAGCATCGTCGACGACGGCCGCTGCTTCGCGTGCGGGCCGCTTTCCGAGCGCGGCCTGCACCTGCGTTTCGAGATCGTGGGCGACGGCGTCGTGCGCAGCACGACGGTCCTCGACCCCGTCTACCAGGGCTGGGTCGGGATCGCGCACGGCGGGATCGCGATGACGTTGATCGACGAAGCGATGGCGCACGCGGGCGGCGCCGTCGGCCTGCTCTGCGTGAGCGCGGAGGTGCGCGTGCGTTTCCGGCGGCCGCTTCCGCTCGGCGAACCGCTGACGATCGAGGGCCGGGTCGAGTGGCGCCGCCGCAACGTGCTCGGCGTATCGGCGAGCGTTTGCGACGCGCAGGGTCGCACGCTGATCACCGGCACCGGCAGCATGGTCTCGCAGGGCGAGATCGAGCCCGGCCGGCTCGGAGCGGGCACTGGCGCGTAAGGCCGCGCGCGCGACGCCCCAAGAGAAGGGCGGCGCCGAGCGGCCGCGAGCGCCCGAGCCCACCGTCGACAACCGGCGCGCGCGGTTCGAATTCTTTTTCCTCGAGCGCTTCGAGGCCGGGCTGGCGCTGACGGGGACCGAGATCAAGAGCATCCGCGGCGGCCACATCAGCCTCGCCGAGGCGTTTGCGCGCGTCCGCGACAACGAGCTGTGGCTGGTCGGGATGTACATCGCTCCCTACAAAGAGGCGAGCTGGACGAACCACGATCCGCGCCGGCCGCGCAAACTGCTCATGAAGCGGGACGAGATCGACCGGCTCGCGGGGCAGATGGGCCAGAAGGGACTCACGATCATCCCGACCCGCATGTACTTCAAGCGCGGCAAGGTCAAGGTGGAGATCGGTCTCGCGCGCGGCAAGAAGCTGTGGGACAAGCGCCGCACGATCAAGGAGCGCGAGTCGGCGCGCGAGGTCACGCGCACGCTGCGCGCCCGCTGAGCGGAGCGGGCGGAGGGCCGTTCCCCGGAGCGAACCTCCCGGCGTGAGGGGGACGCATCCGTATCGCCGCTTGGAGGCGTTGGTCGCCGAGGCGCTGCGGCCGCAGGCCGGGCGGACGATCCTCGTCGCGGCGTCGGGCGGCCCGGACAGCATGGCCCTCGCCCTGCTCGCCGACAAGGCGGCCCGCGCGGCAGGCGCGCGCCTCGTGCTGGGGCACGTCAACCACGGCATCCGCGAGCGTGCCTGGCAAGACGAGGCCGTCACGCTCGCCGCCGGCGCCAGGCTCGGCGTGCGGGTCCTTTCCGCATCGGTCGCGGCCGGAGCCGACGAAGCGTCGCTGCGCGACGCGCGCTACGCCGCCCTGGCCGCGCTCGCTGAGATCGCGGGCGCCGCCGAGATCTGCACCGCGCACCATGCCCGCGACCAGGCCGAGACGGTGCTCCTGGCGCTGCTGCGGGGGACCGGGCCCGACGGCATGGTCGGGATGCGCCCCAGACGGCCCCTGACCGAGCGCATCGGCCTCGTGCGGCCGCTGCTGCGGGTCGATCCCGGCGATCTGCTCGCCTACTGCCGCGACGAACAACTGCCCTATGCCCGCGACGCGACCAACGCCGACCCGGCCTACCGGCGCAACGCGCTGCGCGTCGCGCTGGAGGCGCTACGCATCGACTTCCCCCACCTGGACGAAGCGGTCGCGCGCTGCGCCGAGATCCTGCGCGACGAGCGTGACGCGACCGACCGCGGGCGCATGCGGGCGAGCCTGCGGCTCCTCCTCGCCGAACGCGGCGCGAACCGCGACGTGAGCCTGGAGCGGGTCGACGCCGCCGTGCGGCTCCTCGAGCGCGGCGCCGCCGGGCGGGTCTTCCTCGGCGGCGGCACGGAACTGGTCGTCGAGTGAGCGAGACCGTGACGCTCCCGGCGGCGGTCGAGCGGATTCTGTTCGACCGGGACGAGATCGCCGCGGCCGTCGACCGCATGGCCGCGCCGGATCGCCGAGGAGACGACGGGCGAACCCCTGGTGCTCGTCGCGGTGTTGAAGGGAGCGGCCGTGTTGGCCGCCGACCTCGCCCGGTCGCTGCCCGCGACGCTCGACGTGCGGATCGATTACCTGGGCGTCTCGTCGTACGAAAACTCCCACCGGTCCAGCGGGCGCGTCCGGCTGGTCCTGGACACCGAGGAAAGCATCGAAGGCAAGCACGTCGTCATCGTCGAGGACATCGTGGAAGGAGGGGCTGACCATCCGCTACGTCCAGCAGTTGCTGGGAGCGCGGGGGCCGGCGTCGCTGCGGACGTGTGCCTTGCTCGACAAGCCCTCCCGGCGACAGGTCGCCGTCCCGGTCGAGTACGTCGGCTTCGAGGTCCCGGACGCGTTCATCGTAGGGTACGGTCTCGACTATCAGGAAAAGTATCGCAACCTCCCCTATCTCGGGACGCTCCGGCCGGGAGCGCTCGATGGATAGGGGCATCGTGTCTTTAGCCCCTCCGCGAGCCGGTGAAACTCGCGGCGGGGTGGGGAATAGGAACCACTAGTGGGCAAGCACATCAAATCGACCCTCATCGTCGTCGTCATCATCGTACTGCTGGTCGTGGTGGTCGATCGCTTGTTCCAAAACCAGCAGACCGCGACGAAGATTACCTACAGCGACTTCTATCGCGCGGTGCAGCGCAACCAGATCGCCGAGGTGACGATCTCGGGTCACGACGTCGTCGGCAAGTTCCGCAAGGGCGACGCGAACGACAAGTTCCAGACGACGATCCCGGACGATCGCGACCTCGTTCCGGCGATGCTGAAGCACAACGTCCAGGTGACGGCCGAGAGCCCGCCCGCGACGCCGGTGTTGCAGTTGATCCTCAACTTCGTGCCGTTCTTGCTGCTCGGGCTGCTGCTGCTCTTTCTGTTGCGGCAGGCCCAGAGCGGCGGGAGTCAGGCGCTCTCCTTCGGCCGATCTCGCGCGAAACTCCAGAGTGAAAACCGGCCGAAGGTGACCTTCGCCAACGTCGCCGGGGTCGAAGAAGCCAAAGAAGAGCTGGGCGAGGTCGTCGAGTTCCTGAAGTACCCGAAGAAGTTCCAGGCGCTCGGCGCGCGCATCCCCAAGGGCGTGCTGCTGCTCGGGCCGCCGGGATCCGGCAAGACGCTGCTGGCCCGCGCGATCGCCGGCGAGGCCGGCGTCCCGTTCTTCTCGATCTCCGGTTCCGACTTCGTCGAGATGTTCGTCGGCGTCGGCGCCTCGCGCGTCCGCGATCTGTTCGAACAGGCCAAGAAATCGGCGCCGTGCATCGTCTTCATCGACGAGATCGACGCGGTCGGCCGCCAGCGCGGCGCCGGCCTCGGCGGCGGCCACGACGAGCGCGAACAGACGCTGAACCAGTTGCTCGTCGAGATGGACGGCTTCGATCAGAACACCGGCGTGATCTTGATCGCCGCGACCAACCGGCCGGACGTGCTCGATCCGGCGCTGCTGCGGCCGGGCCGCTTCGACCGCCAGGTCGTCGTCGACCGCGCCGACGTGCGCGGGCGTGCCGCGATCCTCGCGGTGCACGCCAAGAACAAGCCGCTGTCCAAGGAGATCTCGCTCGAACGTCCTCGCCAAGCGGACGCCCGGATTCTCCGGCGCCGACCTCGAGAATCTGCTCAACGAGGCGGCGCTGCTCGCCGCTCGCCGCAACAAGTCGATCATCGAGATGGCGGACTGCGACGAGGCGATCGACCGCGTCGTCGCCGGCCCCGAGCGCAAGTCGCTCGTGATGTCGCAAAAAGAGAAGGAGATCACCGCGTACCACGAGTCCGGCCACGCGATCGTGCGCGGCATGACGCCGGACGCGGACCGCGTTCACAAGGTGACGATCATCCCGCGCGGGATGGCGCTCGGCATCACCTGGTCGATGCCCGACGAAGACCGTCACAGCCGCACCCGCAACGAACTCCTCGCCGATATCACGGCGGCCCTCGCGGGGCGCATCGCCGAGGAGATCAAGTTCGGCGACGTGACGACCGGCGCGAGCAACGACTTCGAGAAAGCGACGGAATTGGCGCGCCGCATGGTGACGCAGTACGGGATGTCCGACAACCTCGGTCCGATCCAGTACGGCCGCGGCTCGCACCAGGTCTTCCTGGGGCGCGACATCGGCGAAGAGCGCAACTACTCCGAAGCGATCGCGAGCAAGATCAACGTCGAGGTGCGCACAATCATCGACGGCTGCTACGGCAGCGCCCGCCATATTCTCGACACGTGCTGGGGCAAGGTCGAGCGGATGGTGGCATCGTTGCTCGAGCACGAGACGGTCGAGGTCGACGAGATCACGGCGATCCTGAGCGACCAGCCTTACCCGCGGCCGAAGACCGAAACGCCGCCGTCCATGCCGCTCGCCGCGTCCGTGCCTGCCGAGGAACCGCAACGGATCGAAAAGCCGAAACGACTCCCGAACATCACGCCCGAGCCGGCATAGGAAGATCCACATGAACGTTCGCGTCATCGCCGGCGCGACGGCAGTCGCGGTGGCGCTCTGCGCCGCCCTGCCGGGCCGTGGCGCGGAGATGCCCGACCTCGGGCCGCGGGTGACGGTCGGGCACGTCCAGGGCGAGTCCGGCACCGCGATCGTGCAACAGTCGGCCGGTTCGCCGGTCGCGGCGATCGAGCTCTGGTACCGGGCGCCGTCGATCGGGTTCGACGCGACGCCGCTTCCCGCGCTGTCGCGCCTCTCCGCGCAGACGATCGCCGCCTCGAAGCCGCTCATCGGCGAGGCGCTCGGCGACGCGATCACGGCGGTCGGCGGCCGGCTCGACATCACGGCCTACGGCAACTCCATCGCCATCTCGGCGCTCGTGCCCGCGAACGCGGCCACGGCGATCGTCAAGGCGATGACGGTGGCATATTTCTCGCCGGTGGTCACAGCCGACGGTTTCAAGTCGGCGACGCGCGACATCGTGACGGACGCGCTGTTCGCGAGCTTCGACGCGCAGGTGACCGTCCGCGATGCGGCCTTCGGCGCAGCTCTTCCCGAACGGGCCGCAACACTACGGCGCGCTCGGCACGCCGAAGGAGATCGAGGCCATCTCGTACGACTCTGTGCGGTCCTTCGCGACCCGCGCGTTCCGGGCGCAGAACGCCGTCTTCGTCGTGAGCGGGATGGTCGATCCGTCGATCCTCGGCGTCGCCTCGAAGGGCCGCCCGGCCGGAACGTCCGCCGACAGCGCGTCGTCGCCGGAACCGCCGTCGAGCGCGCAGCCCGCGGCCGGCGCGGCGGCGGTCACCAAACAATTCGACGAACGCGGCGGCGGCTTCGCCTGGACCGGGCCGCCGATCGCGGACGAGCGGACGGCGACGGCCATGGACTTCATCGCAGACTACCTCTTCCGGCAAGACACCGGCGTCGTCGCGAACGCCGTCGCGGCCAGCCACCCGAACGCGACGTTCCTCGGGCAGTTCGTCACGCTCCACGATCCGGGCGTGATGTTCGTTTCGTTCAGCGACGTGGGCGTCGACGACGTTCGCACGCTGCTCGACCGCGACTTCGCCACCTTGCGGTCGCCGCTCCCGAACGACGCGTTCGCCCGCGCCCGCGACGCCTTCGAATACCACATCCTGAGCGATCTGCAGACGCCGACCGAACGCGCCGACAACTTCGGTTGGTACGCGGTCGAGGGAAACCTCGCATACGCGCCCGGCGTGAACGGCGACGCGGGCGCGTACTTCACGGCGGCCAAATCGCTGACGCCCGCGTTCGTCGCGGACGTCGTGACGCGCTATCTCTCGAAGCCGCCCGTCTCCGTCACGCTCGTGCCGCAGACGGTCGCACCCAAGGGCAAGACCGAAGGGGCGTTGGAACAGTGAACCCGATGGTGCCCGCGGCGCTCCTGCTCGCGACCTCCCTTGCGGCCGCACCCGCGAGCGGCGCGCCCGCGCTGCGGTATCCGCCGACCGCGACCGCCGTCGTCGGCGGCATGCGGGTCGTCAGCCAGCCGGACGACGACGCGCTCCTCAGCGGAATCCAGGTCTTCGTCGCCGGCGGCCTCGCGCGCGAGACGGCGGCGACCAACGGCGCCGCCGCGCTGCTCGCGGAGTGCATCCTGCGCACCCCGTCATCGTCCAACGGCGCGAGCGGCGCGCTGCGCGACGTCGTCGCGCAGACCGGCGGGGCGATCAACTACACGATCGAGGACAACTCGGTCCACTATTACCTGGAGGCGCGCCCCGAACGCGCGGCCGAAGTCGTAGCCTTGTTCGGCCGCGCCCTCGCACAACCCGACCTCACGCCTGCGACCGTCGACGCCGCGCGCGCCACCCTGCAGCAGCGCGTCGGCGAGGGCGAGCGCAACCCGCTGCGCGTCGGCGTGCAGATGTTCAAGGAGTCGTACCTCGAGGCCGGCACCGCGTTCCCCGACTACGGGACGGCAAGTTCGCTCGCCGCGCTCGGTCCCGCGTCGCTGCGCGCCTACTACGATGCCAATTACCGCCGCGGCGCGCTGACCGCGAGCGTCGCCGGCCAAGAGACCGGCGATCTGACGGCCGCGCTCGGCCGCCTGGCGCAGGCCCTGCCGGCCGGCACCGCGTCCGCCGTCAGCGCGAAGGCCAAGCCGCTGCCCGCGACGCCGACGCGGATCATCGCGGAGCGCAACGTCGGCAAGCCGTTCGTCGTCGTCGGATTCGCCGCTCCCGCACCGGGGTCGCGCGACTTCGGCGCCATGCTGATGGTCGAGTCGATGCTCTCCGACGCCTTCAAGGGCGAGAGCGCGACGACGATCTCTCCCGCGGAGCGGCCCGTCGGCGCGTTCTATCTCTACCAGAGCGTCCCGGCGAGCCTCGTCGTCTACGTCAACGGCGGCAGCGGCGTCGATCCCGACCTCGCGTTGCGCGACGTGCTGCTGATCGCGAAGACGCTCGGCGCCAAACAGATGGACCCCGCGACCCTGAAGACGCTCAAGGACGCGACCACCGGCGAGTTCATCACCGACGCAACGTCGCTCTCCGACCGCTCGTACCTCATCGGCACGTTCGCCGACAGCCAACTGGCCGGTGCGTCGATCAACGGCGCGCTCGAGGCGATCGCGAACACGACGAGCGCCGACCTGCAGCGCGCCGCCAAGGACTATCTGCAACGCTACATCGTCGCGTTCGTTCTCCCGCGCCGCTCGCAATAACAGGTAGGTGAGGGTCGCCCTAGTCCCCCTTATAAAGGGCGGCGCACATTGCGCGCCGCCTGGCGCTACGCTCCGCTTCCGGCACGATGCGCCGGAAACTCCGCTGCGCGCCCCCGCGCGACCATGCGCGCGGGCCCCCGAATAATAGGCCGATGAAGGTTGCCCTAGTCCACGATTATCTCAATCAGCGGGGCGGGGCGGAGCGCGTCTTCGCGCACATCGCGCGGGCCTACGCCGACGCGCCGGTCTTCACGGCGCTGCATGACCCCGCGCGTACGGGCGACCTCGTCGATCCGGGCCGGGTCCGCGTGTCGAAGCTGCAACGCTTGCCCGGTGCGGGCCGCTACTTCCGCTTCCTGGCGCCGTTCTATCCGGCCGCGTTCGAGAGTTTCGATCTGCGCGGCTACGACACGATCGTCAGTTCGACGACCTCGTGGGCGAAGGGCGTCATCGTGCCGCCGGGCGCGGTCCACGTCGCCTACCTCAACGCGGTCAGCCGTTTCGCGTTCGCCTACGACGCGTACGTCGGCGGGCTGAGCGGCGCAGGCGCGACCCTGGCGCGGCCGCTGATGCAACGTTTGGTCGATTGGGATCGCCGCGCCGCACAACGGCCGACCGCCCTGATCGCGAACTCGCGCAACGTCGCGCGCCGCATCGAGCAGCACTACGGCCGCAGCGCATACGTGTTACCGTGCCCGGTCAACGTCGACCGCTTCAGCATCGGTCCGGGTGGCGGCGACTACTTCGTCGCGATCGCACGGCTGCTGCCGTACAAGCGCATCGACCTCGCGATCGCCGCGTGCGCCCGCGCCGGCGTCCCGCTCTACGTCGTCGGCAGCGGCCCCGCCGAGGCGGCGCTGCGCTCCTCCGCGCGTGGAACCGCGACGCGCTTCTGCGGCGTCGTCCCGGACGCCGAACTCGACGCGCTCGTCGGCCGCGCGCGCGGCGTCATCGTCGCGGCGGAAGAAGACTTCGGTCTCGTCGCGCTCGAGGCGGCCGCCGCCGGCCGTCCCACGATCGCGTTCCGCGGCGGCGGCGCCCTCGAGACGATCGAAGAGGGCGTCACCGGCGCGTTCTTCGATGTCCAAGATCCCGCGTCGCTCGCCGCGGCCATCGCCGCCTTCGAGCCGCGGCGCTACGATCCGGCGACCCTGCGCGCGCACGCCGAGACCTTCGCGCCGGCGCGCTTCGTGACGCGCTTGCAAGAGATCGTCGAAAAAGTCCGGGCCTCGGCCCGGACGTAGCGATCGGCGGGAAACGCCCGCCGCCATTGCGTTTCTCAGCGCGCGAGGCGGCGCAGAAGCTCCAGATAGGCGCGCGCCGGGCGCTCGCTCGACGCGAATGCGAAGTGCGCGATGCCGCGCGCGGAAAGGTCGGCGGCGAGCGTGTCGTCCGCGAACAGTCGCGCGATCGCGTCGCGCCAGGCCGCGACGTCGCGCGGGTCGAGCAGCAGCGCGGCGCCGCCGGTCGCCTCGGGTAACGCGGACGCGCGCGCCGCGATGACGGGCGCCCCGCTCGCCAGCGCCTCGGCCGCGACGAGGCCGAAGCCCTCGGCGGTCGACGGGACCGCGACCGCGCGCGAGTTGCGGTAGAGCGCGCGGAGCGTTTCGTCGTCGGGGTCTTGGACGTGCCGGTACTGCACGCCGAGCCGCCGCAGCAGGCGCTCGTTCTCGCGCGAGAGCCCGCCGACGACGACGAGCGCGTCGCGCGACCCGCGCAGCGCATCGGCGCAGGCCTCGAACACGACGCGCGCGTTCTTGCGCGGTTCGCGCGTTCCCACCAGTAACACGTAACGCCAGGCGGCCATGAACGGGTTGTCGTCGCCCGGGCGGAAGAACGGGTCGGGCGCCGGCGCGATAACGGTGATGTGCTGCGGGTCGACCTCCAGCACCCGAACGATCTCCCCCTTGCTCCATTGCGAGATCGTGACGATGCCGTCGGCCCGCTCGGCGCCGCGTCGCACCGGAGCCTGCTCGCGGGCGCGCGCGATCCGTTCGGGGTGCGCGTCGGTGAAGGCGAAGACGTCGTTGAGCGTCAGCAGGACCGGGGCGGCGGCGTCGTAGCGCATGCCGTTCCAGGGGAACCAGACGACGTCGTAGGCGTGGGCGGCGAGCGCCGTGTCGGCGGGGCGGACCTCGATCGGCCGGCCCGCAAACGCGGCTCGCACGCCGGCCTCGTCGCGCGACCGCTCGAGCAGGAACGTCGTCGGTGACGTCGTCGGCCTTCAGCAGACCCTGCGCGATCGAGCGCGCGATGCGCCCCATGCCCCGGCGGTCGCGGGCGAAGTTGCCGGCGTCGATCGCGACCCTCATCGCGGCGTGGCGCCTACAACGTCACCCCGAAGACGAAGAACGCGACGATCGTGACGCTGTTGAACAGCGCGTGCGTGACGACGTTCGACCAGTAGCAGCGTGTCCGCGCGTAGACGACGGCGAGCACGACGCCGCCGGCGGCCAGCGGGATGCCGATCGTCAGGAGTTGCGACGGCGAGACCGCGTGGATCGCGCCGAAGATCGCGCCGCTCAGCAGCGCCGCGAGGGCCAGCGGCGTGTAGCGCCAGAGCGCGTTGAAGACGAACACGCGAAAGACGAGCTCCTCGACGAGCGGCGCGACCACGACGGCGAGCGCGATGAACGCCCACTTCTGGAACGGCGTGCGGACGCTGCGCAGCACCTGAATCGAGTTTTCCGTATCGTGCCGGTGCGCGAGCAACGCCATCCCGGTGCTCGCCGCGCCGACGACGAACCACATCGCGACCGCGCCCAGCACCCCGATGCCGAGCTCGCGCAGGGTCGGTGGCCGGATTCCCAGTTGGCGCAGCGAGAGCCGTCCCACGGCCGGGACGACGACGAGCAGATACGGTCCGAGCGCGAGGTACGCGACCGATTGGAGCACGACCAGTTGCGTCACCGGCAAGTCGGCGCGCGGGTCGAACCAGCCCAGCGGCACGGCGACGATCAGGTAGGCGGTGATGACGAGGACGAAGACGGCCACCGCGCCGAGCGCGGCCAGCAGCGTCGGCAGGGGCTTGAACGACTCAGCCGGCCAGGTCGCCCGCGAGGGCCGCGAAGGCGCCCAGGTCGAGTTGTTCTGCACGAATCTCCGTCTCGTAACCGAGAGAAGCGAGGCTCTGCTGCGTGCGGGCGCGCGGGATTCCGAGCGCGAGCATGAGGCTGTTGGCCAGCGTCTTGCGGCGGTACGAGAACGCCGCGCGCACGACCTGCAGTAGAAAGGCTTCGTCGCGCACGGGGACCGGCGGCTCGGGATGGCGCACGAGTTCGACGACCGCGCTGTCGACGCGCGGGCGCGGGTAGAACGCGCGCGGCTCGAGCACGAACGCGCGGCGCGCGTGCATGCGCAGCGCGACGACGACGGTCAACGCGCCGTAGGCCGGGCTCCCGGGACGCGCCGTGAGGCGCTCGGCAACGTCGCGCTGCAGCATCGCGACGATGCGCTCCGGCGGGCGGGGAAGTTCCAGCCAGCCCCGCAGCAGCGCCGTGCCGACGTTGTACGGCAGATTGCCGCACGCGCACCATCGCTGGGCAGCGACGCTTCCGTAGTCGAACGCGAGCGCGTCTGCCTGTACGATCTCCGCGGCCGCGAGTTCGGGCCGGTCGCGCAAGATCGCGACCATCGCGGGATCGATCTCGACCGCGGTGACGCGCACGCCCGTCTCCACGAGCGCCACCGTCAGCGCGCCGGTTCCCGGCCCGATCTCCACGACGTCCGCGATCCCGCCGGCGACGCAGAGTGCGGAGATCTTGCGCGCGGCGCCGGCGTCGACCAGGAAGTGCTGGCCGAGCCGTTTCTTCGGGCGGATCCCGCGCGCCGCGAGCAACAGCCGGGGATGCGTGTTTTCTGTTACACCATCACCGGCGCCGGCCATCGCGGCGCTAATGCAATACGTATACGGTGATCGCGCGGCGGCCGAAGAGCAGCGCGTCGCGCAACGAGTTGAAGCCGAGGTCGATGCGGTTGCCGCGGATCGCGCTGCCGGTATCGCCCGCGACCGCGCTGCCGTAACCCGGGATGAAGAGCCGGCTACCCAGCGGGATGATGCGCGGATCGACCGCGACGACGCCGTGTCCCGCGACGCGTCCGCTCGCGGTGATGCCGCTGCAGCCTCCACAGCCGGCCGTGTAGGCGGTCGCTACCATCTGCAGCGCGCTGCCGGCGAGTCGCAAAGTCGCGTCGAAGCCGCGTTCGGCGATCGTCGCGAAGGCCGCGTACTCGCCGATGCCGCGCAGGACGAGTTTCGCGCGCGGTTGACGCACGATGCGCACGCCGACGATCCGCTGTGCGAGCGCTTCGTCGTCGCGCTGCACGAAACGCGTCGTCAGTTCGAGTTCGCCGGGCGAACCGGCGATCGTCTTGGTGATGCCCGGGGGGAGCGTGGGATCGTAGCGATGCACGACGCCTGCTGGAATGCGCCGCTTCTGATGGGTCGTCCAGGTCGATATGTGCGTCACGCGAATGACGGCGCCCGCGTCGAGCGATTCGCTGCTAGGAGGCTGCACGCGATCGTTCGGACCGAGCGTGAACCCTTGGTCGGCGAGCAGGTCGCCGACGTTCGCCGCAGCGCTGACAACGTCGCGCCGCTGACGACCGAAGACCAGCGAGACGGGAACGGCCTTGCGATATTCGATCTGCATACCGTCGCTGAGGGGCGTGTCGAGGGCCGGTGAGACGTAATCGGCGGCGCCTGGTATCACGTCGCGTTCTGCGAGGAAATCGGAAACGGTCTTCGCGCGGGTGACGAAGGATGCTCCCTCGCCGTCCTGCACGATCGTGACGGTAACGCCTCGCACGGGCGCGGGGGCGGCGGCTGCGTGCGAGGTGGACGAGAATAGACCGTTGCCGTGCGTCGTCGCCGACGCCGCGGATGCGCTCCCGAGCATGAGGCTCAACCCGAGCACTGAGGTTGCGACGATGGTCGCTAGCCGATGATCGCTGCCGATCAAACCGACTCCTTTCTGGACGATGGCCGTACCGCTGCTCGGCGCCCGCGGGCAAAACCTGGAGCACGTAACGACCGGTCTGTAAAGTAGCCGTTGAAGATCCGAGTTGGATTCGCCGGGTACTGGCCGCGGGCGGGGGGCCCGCAGAGAACCCGGCCAAGATAACACAGGACCGCCGGGGGAGTCAAATTTGGGGGAGGTGCGCCCTGCCGGCGCTCGCACGCTCGCACGAGAGGCGCGAGCAGTCGGCCGCACAAAAGGTGTGATCGTGCAAACGCTCCGGATCGCGTTCTTCACGGAGTGCTACCGCCCGATTCAGAACGGCGTCGTAGCGGCGGTCGACGCGCTCTCCGATGCGCTGCGCGCGCGCGGTCACGACGTCGTCTGCGTCACGCCGACGATGCCCGGTTATCGCGAGGAGAACGCCTCGGTCGTGCGCGTGCCGTCCCTGCCGCTGCCCGCTCCCACGGCGTACCGGCTGACGTTACCACTGTTGCCGCACCACGCGCTCGGGCCGGCGGCGAGACGGCCGGCGATCGTGCACGCGCACTCAGCGTTCGTCACCGGCTGGATGGCGATTCGCGCCGCGCGCCGCTATCGCACGCCGCTCGTGTTTACCTATCACACGCGGCTCGAGGATTATGCGCATTACGTACCGTTCGAAACGCGCATGACGCGCGGCGCCGTCGTGCGCCTCACGCGCGCTTACGCTAACGCGGCGAGCGCCGTCACGGTCCCGAATCCCGCGATGGAACGGCATTTGCGCGAGCTGGGCGTCACCACGCGCATCGTCGTGCTGCCGAGCCCGATCAACGTCGGGTTCTTCGCGCGCGGCGTCCGCCGCGACAACGTGCGGCGCCGGCTCGGGGCCTGGCCGGACGACCCGCTGGTGCTGATCGTCGCGCGGCTCGCGAAGGAGAAGAACATCGACCTCGGCCTGGCGGCATTCGCGCGAACCGGCACAGGCCGTGCGCGCCTCGCCGTCGTCGGCGCGGGACCCGAGCGCGAGCGTCTCGAGGCCGTGGCCGCGCGCCTCGGGATCGCGGGTCGTACGACCTTTGCCGGCGAGTTATCGCGCGCGGAGTTGCCGGACTGTTACGCCTCCGCCGACGCGTTTCTGTTCACGAGCCAGAGCGAGACCCAAGGCCTCGTGCTCGTCGAGGCGCTGGCCGCCGGGCTGCCCGTCGTCGCCGTCGACACGCCGCAGACGCGCGACGTGCTCGGCCCGGGCGCGACCCTGGCCGCCCCGGCCGCGGACGGCCTGGCGGAGCGGCTGCGGGCGGTGTTGGAAGCGCGCCGGCGGGTCGACCCGACCCACGCGTGGCGATTCGACCAGGGCGCGGTCGCCGACCGGCTCGTCGGCGTGTACGCCTCGCTGCTCCCGGCGGTATCGCGCGCGGGCTGAGCCCGCCCCGAAACGGCCGGCCCGAAGTTGCCCCCCGAATCTTGCGGGGCTCATGTTCAATATGGTATGACTGTTCGAAATATGTTGAAAATGGCCGATCTGCCCGCCCTCGCTCAGGTCAATAGCCTGCAGGCGCTCCGGGCCGTCGCGGACACTCAGCGCCACCGGATCCTCGCGATGCTGATCGAGGAGCCGCTGACGGCGGCCGCGGTCGCCGAGAAGTTGCGCATCGCCCGGACGCGCGTCTACTACCACCTCGACATCCTCAAGAAGCACGGGTTCATCGAGGTCGTCGAGGAGCGGCCGGTTGCGGCGATGATCGAGCGCACGTATCGCGCGTTGGCCCGCGCGTTTCGGGTAGACCGGCGGATGCTAT
Source organism: Vulcanimicrobiota bacterium (assembly GCA_963743605.1). Lineage (GTDB taxonomy): Bacteria > Vulcanimicrobiota > Vulcanimicrobiia > Vulcanimicrobiales > Vulcanimicrobiaceae > CAVUQJ01. The sequence continues at coordinate 20,196 of CAVUQJ010000004.1, forward strand.
CGGCAACGTCGGCCGTGTCCGCGATCGACGACGCGCAGGCCGCGCTGCTGGACCTCACGGCAGAAGACCTGCGCGCGAGCCACCAGGCGGCGCCGGTCTCCGGCGAGGGGCGGGCTGCGGAGACGTTTGTCGCGCGCGCGTTCGTGCGGCTCGATCGGCGTGACGGCGAGGCGTTGCGCGCCGAACTCGGCGACACACTCGCGAAGTACAGCGCGCGCGCCCTTTCCGCCGGCGGCGACGAGTACGAATACGCCGTCGCGCTCTTCCCGACGGGGCGCCCGTCATCGTAGCGCTGTTGGCGGCCGCGCTCGCGCTCGCGTCGCCGGCGCCGAGCCCGACGCGTACGCCGAGCCTCGAGCAGAGCGTCGACGCCGTCCTCGTGCGGCAGCAGCAGCGCCTGCACATCCCGGGGCTGGCGCTGGTGATCGTCGACGACGATCGCGTCGTGTACGCGAAGGCCTTCGGCGTGCGCAACGTCGCGAAGAACCTACCCGTGACGCTCGATACGGTCTTCCCGATCGGCTCGTGCACGAAGGCGTTCACCGCCATGCTGCTCGCGCGCGCTCAGGACGCGGGGCGCGTCAGCTTCGCCGACCATCCGCGCAAATATCTTCCGCACTTCAAGATGTCCGATCCGACTGCCGACGCCGAGGTGACGCTGGTCGACATGCTCTCGCATCGGACGGGTTTGATGGCATACAACGACCTGTCGGCCGAACCCGGAGTCCTCACGCTGGACGAGTACGTGCGGGCAGCAACGTCGTCGAAGCCGACCGCACCATTCCGGAGCACGTTTCAATACAACAACGCGATGATCGTCGCGGCCGGCGAGGTCGCGGGCGTCGCCGACGGGACGACGTGGGCCGACGCGCTGACGAGCAACGTGCTGGAACCGCTCGGCATGCGCGCGACGACGCCCGACGTTTTCGCGGCCATGCGGCTCGCAGATCACGCGACGGGGTACGCCGTCGACGCGCACGGCGGCTGGGAGGTCGCGCCGACGCCCGCCACTCTGCGCCAACTCGCTCCCGCGGGCGCGGTCGCGTCGAGCGCAAACGACATGACGCGCTGGCTGCGCATGCTCGTAGACGGCGGCACCGTCGACGGGGAGCCGTTCGTCTCGCCGGCGGCGTTCGCCGAGATGACGACGCCGAAGATCGCGGTCAGGCCGGGCTTCTCGTACGGACTCGGTTGGGCGCTCTACTCGTGGAACGGCAACGCGGTCGTCGAGCACAACGGCGGATCCGAGGGGATCGGCGCGCTCGTCAGCTTCATTCCGGCGCGCCGCAGCGGGTTCGTCTACCTGGAGAACACAACGTCCAACGCGATGACCCAGGTCGGGAACGCGGCGAGCATGCTCTATCCGCTCGTCTTGGGCGAACCTGAGTCCGAGCGGAAGCGCATCGCCGGCCCCGGCCGCCTCGCCCGCGACGCCGTCGCAGGCGGCAACGTCCGCGGCGTTCCCGCCGGCGAGCGCACTCGTCGCGCGCGCGATCGCCGCGCTTGGCGGCGCACAGGCGATGCGGCGCCATACGACGCTGCGCGTCGAGGAGCAGAAATCGTATGCGAATCAAGGCATCACGGCCGAGGCGACGGTGCTCGCGCGAGCGCCGGCCGCGCAGGAGACGAAGGAGACGTGGTTCGCCGTCGGCCGCGAGATCGCGCGGCTGCGCTTCTACTTCGACGGCGCCGCGGGCGGCCAGGAGACGACGTTCGGGCAGAACGAGGCCAACGGCGCCGCCGCGAACGCCTCCGCGCGAGGGGACGACGCGCTGCATCCGCTGCTGTCGCTGGCGAGAGATTACCGTACGATGCGCGTCGTCGACCGCTCGACGGTCGGCGGCGAGGCCGGCTACGTCCTCGAGCTGACGCCGGCCGCCGGCGACCCGGTCTACCTGACCCTTTCCCAAGCATCGGGTCTGCCGCTCGAGCGGCGCGACCCGACGACCGCGGAGCGGTTCGGTGACTACCGCCGGGTCGACGGCGAGCGCCTCCCGTTCCGCGTCACGGTCCGGGACCCGCTGGGCGAGACCAACGTCCGGGTGCGGAGCGCCGCCTTCGGAGCCGCGATCCCGGCCGGCGCCTTTGCCAAGAGCCGTCGCCCCCTGTCCCTCAGAGCGGCCGCGCCTTGACTCGAACATATGTTCGAGATACAATTACGCAGAGGGACGGTAGAACGACTACAATGAGCAGGAAGCAACGGCCAGAAGGCCAGGCGGTCGACGCGAGCGTCGGATTCGCCGCAAACGAGACCGGCTCGGGCGTCGCCTATGCCGCCGTCCACGAGGGAGCGTCGGTCACCCTCCAACGCGTCCCCTTCCGCGTCAAGCCGCATCGCGGCGTCGCGCGGCGCGAGGTCGGTTACGCCGCGCTCGCCGCGGTGGCGCGACGGCTCTCGGAACGCTACGCGGCCGTGCGCTTCACGATCGACGACGCGTCGCTCGCGACCGACCTGAGCGAACGGCGAACTGTCCCGCCGACCCTCACGATCCCGTACGTCGCGCTGCGCTGTCGGCTCAACCGCTTCGATGCGGCGACCGTCGTGTTCGCGCCCTCGGCAGAGACCAGCGACCTGAGCGCACGCGCGCTCGCGGAGGCTTCATTGCGCGTCGCGGCGTGACCGCGCCTTCGAAGCTCCGTCGCCTGCGCCGCAGCGAGTTGCCGATCGACACCGTCGCGCTCGCGCGCTTCCTCATCGGCACCGTGCTCGTGCATGATACTGCCGACGGACGCACCAGCGGTCGCATCGTGGAAACGGAGGCGTATCCGCCCGGCGATCCGGCATCGCACGCCTATCGCGGCCGCACGCCGCGCAACGGCACGATGTTCCTCGAGCGCGGCCTCGCGTACGTGTATCTGATCTACGGAACTCGCTCTGCTTCAACGTGACGAGCGAAAAGTTCGGCGTGGGTGCGGCGGTGTTGCTGCGCGCGCTCGAACCTGTCGACGGCATCGCGCTCATGGAGCGGCGGCGCGGGACGGCGAGCGTCCGCGATCTCGCGCGCGGTCCGGGACGCCTCACCCAGGCGCTCGGGGTCGTGATGGCGGACGACGGCGCCGATCTGTGCGCGCCCGGTTCGCTGTGGCTGGCGCGGCCCGCCGGCTCCGGCCGCGAGGTCGGAGCCAGCGTGCGCATCGGGTTGACGAAAGCCGCCGCCGAGGTGCTCCGCTTTTACGAACGGGAGAATCCGTTCGTCAGCGGCGTGCGGCGGCTCTCGCCCTAACGGAGTTTCCTGCTACGGCGCGCCGGCGCCGCAGCCGCCTTCGTGATGTCGTTGCCCGTCAGCGAGCCGTTGCTGGCCTTGAGCAACTGATCCCAGCACGGGTTACCGTCCTTGTCGACGATGAAGTGGTCGGAGGTCTGCGTCGGCTTGCCCTGGATCGTGCGGGCGCTGATGTCCTCCGACGTGGTCGTCGACGTGGTTCGGCGTCCGTCGAGGATCGTCGTACTCGTCGAAGAAGCCCTGATCGATCCGGACTTGCAACGTCAGGCTGATCGTGAGCGGGCCTGAACTCGTTCGACCACGACCTCGCCGGCGCCGGGCCGCTTGTGCTCTGAGGTCGCGTCGAGCTCGCCGCGGCTGTCGACGTAGAACGTCCCGGTGGTGTTGTTGAAGCGCTGGAAGTTGGTGAACGCGATCAACTCGTCGACGTGATGACGGATCCGGCCGTGCGAGGTGTCGACGAATCCTTCGGCCTTGAGCACGTGACGCGCGGTGTAGCGGGCCTCGCCGCCGGCCGCCGTCAAGCGCTTCTCGTTGACGCGCTCGAAGTTTTTCGGTCCTGTGCTGTACGCGGTCAGTTTGCCGCTGGTCGTCGTCGCGCCGTGGTCGAGCGAGAGCAGCAGGTCGGCGTCGGCCACCCAGTAGCCGAAGTTGTTGTAGACGGAGAAGCCGACCGTATGCGGTTGCCCGTTCGTGAGCAGCCCGACCCACGGTCCGAGATCGACCTTGTAGGCCGGGATGTCGAGCGTGTCGTGGCCGGTGACCGGGAGCCAGAGGATCGGATCGATCGCTCCGGTGTAGAGATACGGGTACGGGTTGACGATGCCGGCGAGTTGGTTGTCGATCCAGAACGTCGATCTCGCGATACGCCGTGCCGCCGCACGTTTGTCCGATCGACTGTTCGTATGCGGTCGATTCCTGCGCATACCAGAATTCGTCGCAGCCGTGGCCGGTCGTGTAGACTTCGAGCGTCGCGTCCTCGATGTTCGTCGGCAGGTTCAGCGTCGCCGAGGCCTGGTTCGAAGGCGAGTTCAGCGTGAACCACGGTGGCGAGCCCGAGGGATACTCGGAGATCGGTGCGACAACGTCGGGAACGGTCGCGGCCGGCCAACGCTTGCCGACCTTATAGAACGTCAGCGTCGCGGTCGCGTTGTAGATGCCGGTGTACGTGCTGTTGACGAGGTTGCCGAGCGAGACCGTGTAGTCGGACGCGGTCTGGAACGTGTTGCGCGTACTCGCTCACGTCCTTCTCGACGTGCCACGAGATCTGCGGTCCCGGCGGCTCGGAGGTCGTGAAGTGGAAGATCTCGGTACCGCCGAGCCAGATCGCGCCGAGCCGGTCGAACTGCACGCCGGAGACGCTGACGTTCCAGTCGAGGATCACCTTCGACCACGGACCGGGACACGACGCGGGCGGCGCGTACGAGCCCGTCGCCGGCGTGAAGTTGTTGAACTGATAGTTCTGGATCAGCGTGACCTTGCACGACGCCGTCGACGGGCGGCGCACCGGCGGTCCGGCGACGACGGGATCGCTGAACGTCGCCTCGCGCGTCGAGCGCGACGGCTGCAATGCGGTGTCGCCGATGCGTGGCATCGGCTGCGCGGACATGGGGAGCCGCGTCATCGCCCCCGCCGGGGCGGCTGCTCCGGCGCCGCAGACGGCGAGCGCCGCGGCGACCATCAACGCACGATCTCTCATAAAACCAAGACCTCCAGACCATAGGAAAGCGGCCGCGGAGCGACCCTCCAGCTGCTTTACGGCGCCACAACCGCGGTCCCCGCCGGGCGCGGCGCGACGATGGTCGAAAGAAACGCGCAGTGAGATTGCACAAGTACCTCGCCCGAGCGGGCGTCGCGTCGCGACGCGGGGCCGAGGAGTTGATCGCGGCGGGCCGCGTGTCGGTCAACGGCCGCGTCGTGCGCGAACAGGGAACGTCGGTCGGCGAGAGCGACCGGGTCGAAGTCGCCGGGCGGGGCGTCGCGACGCCCGGCGAGTTCCGCTACGTCGTCGTGCACAAGCCCGTCAAGGTCGTCACGACGATGCGCGACCCGGCGCGCCGCAGGACCGTCGCGTCGCTGGTCTCGCCGGCGGAGCCGCGCGTCGTGCCGGTCGGCCGGCTCGACTACGACACGGCGGGCGTCCTCCTGATGACCAACGACGGCGACCTCGCACACGTGTTGACCCACCCGCGCTTCGGCGTCGAGAAGACGTACCGCGCCATCGTCCGCGGCCGGCTCGAGCCACAGGCCGTGCAGCGGATCATCGCCGGCGTGCGGCTCGACGACGGCGAGGCCGCACCTGCCAAGGTGCGCATCGTCGCGTCGACGGCGCTGCGCAGCGAGGTCGACATCACGATCCACGAGGGCCGCAACCGGGAGGTCCGGCGGATGTTCGAGACCCTCGGCCACCCGGTGATCTCCCTGACGCGGATGCGCTTCGGGCCGATCGCGCTGGGCGCGCTCCCGGCCGGGGCGAGCCGGGCCGCCACCGGCCGCGAGGTCCGGGCGCTCCGCGCGGCGGTCGCGACCGCGCGCGCGGCGGCGCGGTGACGCGCCCGACCGTCGTCCGCGGGATTCGCGGCGCCACCACCGTCGAACGCGACGACGGCGAGGCGATCCTGTCCGCGACGCAGGAACTGTTGCAGGCGATCGTCGACCGCAACGCGATCGAACCCGAAGCGATCGCATCGGCGCTGTTTACGGTGACGCCGGACCTCACCGCCGAATTTCCCGCAGCTGCCGCGCGCCGGATGGGCTGGACGCGCGTGCCACTGCTCAACTTCACGGAGATCGGCGTCCCGGGCCGGCTCGGACGCTGCGTGCGGGTCCTGATCCACGTCAACACCTTTGCAACCAGGACGAGATCGTCCACGTCTACCTTCGCGAAGCAGTCACCCTACGCCCAGACCTCGGAGCGGCACACCCCACGTGATCATCGTCATGCGGTCCGACGCGACCGACGACCAAATCGCCGAGATCGTCTCGCACCTCGAAGGAATGCGGCTGCGCGCCCACGTCAGCCGCGGCACCGAGCGCACGGTCGTCGGCGTCGTCGGCATCACCGACGACAAGGACGCGCTGCTCGCCCAGTTCTCGCAGCTGGACGCCGTCGCCAGGGTCGTGCCCGTCTCGCATTCCTACAAGCTCGTCAGCGGGGAGGGGCGCGCCGACAAGACGGTCGTGACGCTCGCGTCGGGCGCGAGCTTCGGCGGCACGCGCCTCGCGATCTGCGCCGGCCCGTGCAGCGTCGAGTCGCGCGAGCAGTTGACGGCGACCGCGGCGTCCGTCGCGCGCGCCGGCGCGAACGTGCTGCGCGGCGGCGCCTTCAAGCCGCGGACCTCGCCGTACGCCTTCCAGGGGCTCGGCGAAGAAGGGCTCAAGCTGCTGCGGGAAACGGCGGACGCCAACGGGCTCGGCGTCGTCACCGAGGTCCTCAACGTCCGCGACGTCGACCTGGTCGCGCGCTACGCCGACATGCTGCAGATCGGCGCTCGCAACATGCAGAACTTCCCACTGCTGCGCGCGGTCGGCGAACGGCGCATACCGGTGCTGCTCAAGCGCGGTCTCTCGGCGACGATCGAAGAGTGGCTGATGGCCGCGGAGTACATCTACGTAGCCGGAAACACCGAGGTCGTCCTGTGCGAACGCGGCGTGCGCTCGTACGATCAACAGACGCGCAACCTGCTCGACCTCGCCGCGGTGCCGCTGCTCAAGCAACTGACGCACCTGCCGGTCGTCGTCGATCCGTCGCACGGCACGGGCGTCCGACGGCTCGTTCTCCCGATGAGCCTCGCCGCGGTCGCGGCCGGCGCCGACGGCCTGCTCGTCGAGGTCCATCCGAACCCGGCGGCCGCGCTCTCCGACGGGCCGCAGTCGCTCACGCTCGACCGCTTCGACGATTTGATGCTGCGGCTCGGCGCCGTCGCCGCCGCCGTCGGCCGGACGGCGGCGGTCGCCTCGGCCGTGTGACCGGCGCGACCGCGCGCGTCGCGATCATCGGCACCGGCCTGATCGGTGCGTCGATCGGGTTGGCGGCGCGTGCCGCCGGGATGCGGGTCGTGGGCTACGATCCCGACGGCGCCGCCCTCGGCTGCGCTCACGAGCGCGGCGCGCTCGACGCGGTCGCGGCGAGCGCTAGCGAGGCCCTTGCGGACGCGACCGTCGCCGTCGTCGCCGCCCCGGTCGCCGCCACCGTCGCACTGCTCGCCGCGTTCCCGCCGGCGCCGCGCGCCGAACTCGTCATCGACACGGCGTCGGTCAAGCTGCCGGTCGTCGCGGCGGGCGCCGCCGTCCCGCGCTTCGTCGCGACCCACCCGATCGCGGGGAGCGAGCGGGGCGGTCCGCAGGCGGCGCGGGCCGGCCTGTTCGCGGGTCGGGCGTGGGCCGTCGTGCCGCCTGCGAACCCCGCGCTGCAGGCGGCCGCGTTCGCGTTCGTCGCCGCGCTCGGCGCGCGACCGTTCCTCGTCGAGGCCGCCGCGCACGACGCAGCGGTCGCGGCCACCTCGCACCTGCCGCAGGTGCTCGCGACGGCGCTCGGGGAGCGCATCGGCGAGCGCCTGGACGAACCGGGGCTGGCCGACCTATGCGGCCCGGGCGTCCGTTCCTCGCTGCGGCTGGCCGGCTCGCCCTGGGCCACCTGGGGCGACATCCTCGAGGCAAATGCCGAGGCGGTCGCGCAGGAAGTCCGGGGCTTCGCCGACGTACTGCGCAGCGTCGCCGATGACGTTCGAGCGGCGTGACCGCGAGGCCCTCGCGCGCCGATTCGACGCGGCCGGCGCGGCGCACGCCCGGCTCAGCGCAAACGACGGCTCGCCAGAGTCCGTTTCTCCATCCTAAACGCCTTCTTCGAGGTACTCCACGATGCAGCGCACGATCGCGACCACCGCCCTTCTCGCCGGGTTCATCGCGGCGATGGCATTGCCGGCGCCCGCGCCGGCGCAAACCGGCACGTACTACTTCCCGCCGAAGCTCATCAAACAGGGCAAGGCGACGTTGGCGAACGGCGGGGCCGGAACCGTCGTCGTCAAGGTGGCCGTCAACCCCGACGGCACCTTCAAGGTTCAGGAACGTCATCCGCTCGACGAACACGGGCAACAACAAGGCGGCGCTCGAGATCGCGCAAACATCGAAATACAAACCGGCGGAACGCGGCGGTAAGCCGGTCTTCGCGTTCTACGACTTCACCCTGAAGTTCACGAAGTCGTCGGTCAGTTCGGTCGAGGAGGACATCGGCGCCCCGACGAGCGGGTCGCTGGCGACCTACACGGGGCTGCTCCACGAGGGCAAGTACGCCGAAGCGAAGAGCGGGTTGACCAGCTATGTCGCCGACCATCCCAGCGACGGCGAGGCCCAGGGTCTGTTGGGCGTCGCCGACACGTATCTGAAGGACTACGATGGCGCGGTGAAGGCCTTCGACGCCGCCGGCACGCTCTCGCCGAAGGTCTCGCCGATGGCCGCCGAGGCCTACCTGGAGTTCGCCGGCTCGACGAGCGACAAGCCGGCGGCGGTCGACGCCGCTAAGAAGGCGGTCGCCTACACCCCGAACGTCGCCACGTACAACGTCCTCGGAAACGCGCTGCAGAACAACGACGACCCGGCCGGCGCGGCCCAGAACTTCGAGAAGGCCCTCCAGCTCGCCCGAGCGACCCGAAGATCACCAACCACAACAAGGCCGTCCTCGAGGCCAATCTGGCTAACGCGTACGCGGCCGCGGGCGACATGACAAGGCCCAAGCGGCCGCCGCGGCGTCGACGAAGTTCGACCCGACGGTGACGACCGCGAAGGCGGCCGTCGCCGAGTTCTACTACAAGAAGGGTCACGACCTGGAGCTGGCCGGCAGTACGCCGATGCCGCGGCGCAGTACGAGGCGGGCGCTCCAGGAGTCGCCCTCGGACGCGGTCACGCTGTACACGCAGGCGGCGTTAGCTATTTGAACATGAAGCCCACCGCGGATGGGGCCAAGGCCAAGGCGGAAGCCGACAAGGCGCTCGCGATCGATCCCAACAACGCGCGCGCCAACTTCATCGCGGGCGTCGCCCTCGCCGATCAGGGGAATTCCAAGGACGCGCTGACCTACCTCAACAAGGCGGACGGGGCCGCCAAAGCCGCCAGCGACACGAGCCTCGCGGATCGAATCGAAGCGGCCATCAAACAGCTCTCCGGTGCAAAATCGTGAGCGAGGAATCGCAGTCGGCCGGAAGAAATAGCGACACCCTCGCGACGGGTACTGAGCGTCGCTCCCCCGGGTTCACGCCACTTTGGCCTTTGTTGGAGGCGACGCTAGCGTGGATATCTTCGGCGGTTTCATCAACTTTCTGATCAGGGG
>CAVUQJ010000005.1:0-128078 GCA_963743605.1 Vulcanimicrobiota bacterium
TGGTGGTCGGGTCAGTACGTATTGCTAACACGCGGCTCGACGCCTTGACCGCCGTGTCGAAGTCGCCGGTGACGCCGGTCATCGCGGCGAGGAACAGGTTGCCGAACGAGTGCCCGACGAGCCCTTCGCCCTCGGTGAAGCGGTAGCGGAAGAGATCGGTGACCAGCGCTTCGTCGTCGGCGAGCGCGACGAGACAGTTGCGGATGTCGCCGGGCGGCAGGATGCCGAGTTCCTTTTGCAGCCGGCCGGAACTGCCGCCGTCGTCGCTGACGGTGACGATCGCGGTCAGGTTGGTCGTGCTGCGCTTGAGGCCGCGCAGCAACGTCGAAAGCCCGGTGCCGCCGCCGATCGCGACGATCTTGTAGCCGCGCCGCAGGCGCATGTCGAACAGGGCGTCGACGATGCGGTCCTTGCCGTCCGGCGTCACCGCGGCGACGATCGAGCGCATCCAGCTGGCGGATGCCGAAGAAGACCATCGCGATGCCGACGGTCATGAAGATCGGCGCGAGCAGCGACGGCGACATGAAGTCGTCGACGAAGTCGTCGAGCGACCTCGTTGACCTCGAGGTGCATGCCCTCGGCCGTCAGCCAGCGCGTCACGCCGTTGACGAACAGGATCGCGCCGATGATCGCGATGAGCAGCCAGCGCTTGACGCCGAGCCCGGGATAGAACCAGCGGATGAAGCGCTGGAAGGCGGCCTTCATGCGTGCACCACCACGTCGCGCGATTCGACCGACGACGCTCGAGGCCCGCGACGCCGCGAAGGTGCGCGACGAGGCGGTCCGCGACGTAGACCGAACGGTGCCGGCCGCCGGTGCAGCCGATCGCGATCGTGAGCCGCGACTTGCCTTCGTCGACGTAGAGCGGGATCAGGAAATCGACGCAGCGCGAACAGGCGCTCCAGAAACGGCGTTCGTGGCCGGGATCGACTCCATGTAGCGCGCGACGGGTTCGTCGTGGCCGGTGAGGTCGTGCAGCTCGGCGACGTAGTGCGGATTGGGCAGGAAGCGAACGTCGAACACCAAGTCGGCGTCGAGCGGGATGCCGTACTTGAAGCCGAACGCGACGATCCGCGTGATCAGGCGAGGCACGCTGCGGGCCGTCCGCGTAGGCTGCGGCGATGCGCGCCTTGAGCATCGCGTGCGTCATACCCGACGTGTCCCAGATCCGGTTCGCGCGGTCGCGCAGGTCGGCGAGCGCGGCCCGCTCGGCCGCGATCGCTTCGATGAGCACGCCGGCGGTTTCGAACGGATGACGGCGGCGCGTTTCGCTGTAGCGGCGCACGAGCGTCGTCGTCGCCCGCATCGAGGAAGAGCACTTCGTAGTCGATGCCGCGCGCGGTCAGTTGCGCGAGCGCGTCCTGGGCCTCACCGAAGGGCCCGTGCGAACGCACGTCGAGCGCGAGCGCGAGGCGCGCGACGCCCGCTTCTTCGCAGAGCGCGACGAGCTCGACGGCCATTCGCGGCGGCAGATTGTCCAGACAATGAAAGCCCAAGTCTTCGAACGACTTCATCGCCTGGCTCTTGCCCGCACCGGAAAGGCCGGTGACGATGACGAAGCGCTGGAAGCTCAACGGGCACCGCGGGCGAGAAGGAGCCCGTCGCCGGAGTAGGTCGGCACCATGAAGCTGTTTTCGCTCGAAAAGGCCAACGCCCTGATCCCCGTCCTGCGGCCGCTCGTCGAGGAGCTGTGGTCGCGGCGCCGCGAGTTGGCGATCCGCTTGCTGGAGAATGACCCGGCCCTCCGCGCCGCCGGCGGGCGCGGCCCGCAGGCGACGGCGCAGCGCCGGAACGACCAGCGGCGCGTCGCCGAGATGAAGGCGGAGATCATCGGGATCATCACGCGCATCGAGGGATACGGTTGCCTGGTCAAGGACGTCGACCTAGGCCTGATCGACTTCCCGATGCTGCGCGACGGCCGGCCGGTCTTCTTGTGCTGGAAAATCGACGAATCGTCCGTGGCGCATTGGCATCGTCCGGACGAGTCGTACGTCGACCGAAAGCCGCTCTAGGAGATCGGCGCCGAGGCGGGCTCGACCTTGATGAAGTCCTCGGCCAGTCCCTGGAGGCGGACCTCGCCGAAGTCGACGGTGTAGGCACCGGTCTCGTGGCTGCGGACTTCGCCGAACTCCGGCACGTCCTTGAGCTGCGGGATCTTCTCGCGGATCGCGTCGGGGATGCGAACGCGGTCGCCCACGCTGAGGCCGCCCTGTTCGTACAGCTTCTCGAGCTCCTCGAGCAGCATCGGCAGTGGGATCCCGTAGCCTTCGCTGACCTGTTCGATCGTCTCGTGCTCGCTGATCGCGCAGTGCGAGCAGCCGCCGAGATGAAAGCGCGCGAAGACGCGCCGGGCCCCCGCGTGCACGCGGAACGCCTCGTCGACGGTCATCTCCTTGGTGAAATGGCTCAAACCGGAACTCCCTTCACCCGGTACAACGGGCCGCCGGGCGGGTTCGGTTGCGCCCCCACCGGGCACCAGGCCTGGTGGGGACGCGAAGCGCGCCTATAAGCCGGATTCTGTATCCCCCGAAGGGGACGGCAGCCATCTCTCTGGGGCGCGCCTCGCGGCGCACCTCGGTGCGACGTTGCTCGATGATGGGCGGGCCGCCCAGCCCCTGACGGAGCAATCGAGCGATCTTGCTTCAGGTGGGGTTTACCCGAGCGCGCGTCGCCGCGACGCTCCGTGAGCTCTTACCTCACGATTTCACCCTTGCCGGATCGCGCCCGGAGGCGCCCCCGGCGGTATGTTTCTGTGGCACTTTCCTTCGAGTTACCCCGACAGGACGTTATCCTGCACCCTGCCCGGTGAAGCCCGGACTTTCCTCACGCCGCCCGCGGCGGCGCGCGACTGCCCGGCGCGCTTCAGACCGAACGTTCGCAGACCCAGCGGTGGTTCACTCCCCATGCCGGCCCGCGCAGGGCAAACCGTCCTCGCCGTAGGAAAGACCGCCCCGGCTCGTGGGGGGCATAGCTCAGCTGGTAGAGCATCACGCTGGCAGCGTGAGGGTCAGGAGTTCGAGTCTCCTTGCCTCCACCAAGTGCTTCGCCTCGTCCGCGGCGCTGAGCCGACCTATCGGCGTCGTCGTCGATTCGCCGGGGCCTGAACGCCCGGCCGCCGGCGGAGCGCGGATCAGAAGACATAGCAACGGCCGTCGTCAGTCTAGTCGACATTCTGGGGTCTGCTTACGTTTATCGATCTCTACAGGCAGAGCTTCGGTCGGTTACTAAACCCCGATAACGTAACCTTGCCTAATTTGTCGGTCATGCCCGCGGCGATCACTGTTCCGCCGGAAAGCGCGCGCGCAGAACAATCGTCGTTTTCACTATGGACGTAGTATGGTCGGAAGGCATAAGTGAGGAGAAGGCGCAACATTCGGATCTGTACCTGTATCCGACGAGGCTGCTGGATTCGAGACGCTCGCGACGAGAGTACATCGCGCGAATCAATCGGATGCGACGCTCTCCGTGGAAGAGCAGAACCCTAGAATCCTCGGAAAACACTCGAATAGGAGGCCTTATGGACCTACCCAACGGTCGTTATGTGAACCTACCGCTACTCGCGTTGGCGGCTTGCTGCGCCCTCGGCACCTCAGCGGCGACCGCGTCCGTCGCCCGGATGCCCGGCGCTGCCCGTCCGCAACAGCACCGCCAAGGCTGCGCCGCGGCCAAGACAGCGTTCTTTGTCGACCCGACAAACTTCAGGCAGCTCGACTACGAGAAGAACGACGAACGGGTAACCCCGATGTTTGTGAACGGGGTCGATTATATGCCAACTCAAGTCGGCATTGCCGACGATGACGGATACGGGTATCCCGATCCGAACCCGCTCGACAACGTCAACACTGCGATCTGGACGCCGGACCTCGAAGCGATGCGCAGCGCGGGCGTGAACGCCGTCAAAGTCTACAGCGTCGCGCCGCCGGACATCGCCAAGTACGTGCCTCCGCTTTCGAACCGCCGTCTGCTCAAGCCGGGGGAAACGGGCAAGATCGACAAGTTCCTCGAGGCGGCGTGGAACTGCGGCGACCATCCGATCTTCGTGGTGCTGAGCTTCGACTTCGGCGCGGCAGACGTGCTCAGTCCGAATCAGCATGGCGGCCCTGAAAGACCGTCTTTGCCGAAGTGGCGAAAACCAACGGCGCCTCGCCGGCGCTCATGGGAATCTCGCTCGGCAACGAGATCAACAGCGATTCGTTGGAATACGTCGGTAATCCGAAGTGGTGGAGCAACCTCAACGAGCTCGTCGACCGCATGAAAGCCGGGTATGAGTTCAGCAACGCTCGGAAGATCGTTACGACGACGATGGTCGACTTCGTGCGGCCGGTGGACCCGAGAAAACCGGGTGGCCCCAAGTACATGCCCACGGTCGTGGAGGGTGAGAAGAACCACTTCAAGGCCGACGTTTGGGGTCTCAACGCCTACAGAGGATTTACGTTCACCGACTTTTGGACGCAACTCGAGGATGCAAGGCGGCCACAGTTCATGTCCGAATACGGCGCCCCGGCGGGGTATCTTCCCCACGCCGGAGCGAAATACGTGGCGGACGGACCAGGCAAGTTTAAGTGCATCAATTATCCCAAGCCCCTTCCGGCTTGGGAGCCTGCCTTGGAGTTGCCGGGCAGCGGCAATCCTGAGATGCCGTCTCTCGTGAACCTCGTGACGAACACCGCCACCGAGCTCTGGACGAACCGGGCGAGTGCAGGCGGCGAAGGTTCGGGCGGCTTCTACTTCGAGTGGAACGACGAATATTGGAAAGGTGGATGGAAGGGCCCGGCACACGTCGGCGGTGCCTACGCAGATAATCCAAAGCAGCTCGTTCAAGAAAACGGAGCCTACCCGGGCTGCTATAACATGGAGGGCTGGTACGGGCTCAATGCCAACGAACAGGACCGTCAGGATCCTAAACTCCCAAATAAACACGTGCCGCGACCGTCGCTCAAAGCGCTTTCGGCCGTGTGGGGAATGCAGCGGTAGCTTCGGAGGCCCTCACGCGTCCGCGATGACGTCCAGCGGCGGGACTTCCAGGTCCCGCCGCTGTGCCAACGTTGTGGATCCTCTGCTCCGAGAACATCTGGAAGAATCGAGCATGCAACGTAACGGCGCCCACCCGGCCCGCTCCTCAGGACGCCTCAAATTACTTGGAGTTTCGCCTCCCATGACCATCGTTCGCTCGATCTTCATCGCGCTCGGCTTTGCGATCCTCGGTGCGCCGACTCTGGCGGATCCGGCAAGCACCGACTCGGGACAGTCTCCGTCGGAGCGGCCCGCGCCGGGGTGCGTTGCCGGTGTCTCGCACATTCAGCCAATCGGAGAATCTCCGGGTGGAGCGTCGACCGGCTTGCACCTTATCAAGAACGTCCGGGTACGCGGATCTCGACGAGGCTGCGGGTCAAAGCGCACGCAACACACGGTATTCGCCGGCGATCTTCCGGTGCGTCCCGATCCGGTCGATTTACGTATTTGAGGCGGACTTCGAGCGATAAAGCGTCAGCGCGCCGGCGCGTCGAGCCGAAGCGTTCGCGTTAGCCATGAGGCGAGCAGCATCAGGTACGCGGGGGCGTCGGGGGCGTAACCGGCCAATGCCTTCGCGTCGGTGTCCATCGAGGGATGCGCGACCAGCATCATCTCGTGGCTCGCGCCGGCGACGACGGCATACGTGATATTTGCGTGTGACTTCGCGAGCGGACGCATGCGCTGAAGTGACGCCGTCACCGGAATCCACGGGTCGGCACCGCCGAAGATGAAGAGGCTCGGCACGTGGATGCTTTCGATCGCCGTCAGCGGATCGATGTGCATGTTGTGGTGCTGGGACGCCATGCCGGATGGGTCCGGCGGCAACTGCGACGGCGACGATAGGTACATGAGCGAGAACCACGGCTTCGTGTCGATCTTCGTGAGCGCCGCGACCGCATCGGCGCGGCTCACGGTTCCCGCGGCGTAGCCGTCGAGCGCACGGCGCGCCGCCAGCATCGCATCAACGTCGTCCGAGGAGTAGCCCAGCAGTTGCAGCTGGTTCGACATCGCGAACTGCATCTGAGCCTCGGGCGCGACGAGCGGCGCCGAGACCGAGATCGCAAACGCTGCTTTCGGGTCTCGCTCTGCTGCAAACGCCGCCAGCCAGCCGCCTTGACTGAGGCCCCAATAGCCGATGCGCGAGGCGTCGATACCCGAGGCCCTTGCGATCGCGCGGGCGCCCGCGATCCCATCGTCGGCGAGCGTCTCGTATGTCGCCGTGCGCGCGTCGCCGGTCGATCGGCCGCTGCCGCGGCGGTCGAAGAGCAGCACCGCGACGCCGATCGCGGGGAGCCCTTGCCGCAAATGACGATAGAGCGCGGCGTCGGCCTCGCCGATCGACGCGGAGTGCAGCGCGACGACGGCCGGGACCGGCCGCGCAACGTCCGGCACGTAGAGCGTACCCTGAAGCGTCGCTCCGGCGTTTCGGAAGGTGACGTGCTCCGTCTTGATCGCCGGGGTTCCCGGGACGCTCCAGGGCTCGTCGGCAACGACCGGGCGACAGACCGAGACAACCAGCGCAACCAAGAGTCCCAGCGCATACCGCCGCATCATCGTTCGAACCTCCGGCGATACGCGTTCCAGTTCGGCTGTACGACATCATCCATTCGTCGGCTTGCGGCGTCGAGAACAGGAACTGCGGGCAGTCGAAGTTGTTGAACTGTAACGACGCGGAGTCCCTGAACGTGATCGGCACGAACGTCTTGCCGTCGGAAGTCAGCGAGATGTCCTCGGAAACGATCGGGCCGGGAAACGGCTTGCAGACGTTCGAGACGCCGCTGTTGACGATGGTGTAGGTCTCGAACATGTTCCAGCCCTCGTCGCCGAGTTCGTACGATGGATCGCGCGTGCCGGTCGTCTGATAGACAACGTCCCAATGATGCGTGCGATAGTTGTGGAGCAGCATGCTCCACGTGACGCCGTCGGAGCCGAGGATCGTCTCGACGGTGTACTTGGGCAGTTTGTCGGTCATCCGGCGAACGTAGTTCATCACGAATTTACGGTCAACGTCGATGACGCGGGCGAGGTGGGAGCTATCGCCACACCAATCCCAGCCCCAGATCTGCGGCGCCTGGTCCTGGATGACGGTCACGGCTTCGATGCAATCGGCGCCCGGCCCGAAGAACGTCGGCGCGTAGAGCCATCCCCACTCGCCGTGGATCGCGTTTCCCGGTTCGCGCATCTTGTGGTAGAGGGTGTGGTTCGCGTAGGCACCGAGCGTGTCGGCCCCCGCTGCGAAGAGCCAGTAGCCGTGTCCGGCGTGCACCTGGTTCGCCGCGCCGCCGTGCGAGCGCAGGCCCTCGAACATGCGAGCGGCGCGGAATGCGTCGACGGCGCGCGGGTCCGCCCGGCCCCAGGTTACGTCGGCGTTGGGGCGGACCCGTGAGTACGGCACGTCGGCGCGGGTTGCGGGCGGCGCCGGGAATGTAATCGTGTTAGCGATGTCGGGAGCGAGGCGAGCCCGAACCGCGGCGGAGCAGACGGTCAGTGCGAGGGCGACACCGGCGGTTGCACAAAGGCGCGAAACGAGCGGCATGAAGTCTCCTCTGGTCGTCGTGGGGCTCAGGTGTACGACATCATCCATTCGTCGGCTTGCGGCGTCGAGAACTGGAAGTGCGAGCAGTAGAAGCTGTCGAACTGCAAGGGCGACGAGTCGCTCGACGTGATCGGCACGAAGGTCTTGCCATCGGAACTCAGCGAGATGTCCTCGGCGTTGATCGGGCCGGGGAACGGATTGCAGACGTCCGACACGTTGTTGTTGACGTTCGTGTAGGTCTCGAAGAAGTTCCAGCCCTCCTGGCCTAGGCCGTAGCTGGGATTGCGCGCGCCCAACGTTCTGATAGACAACGTCCCACGTCTTCTTGCGATAGTTGTAGAGCACCATGCTCCACGTGACGCCATCGGAACCGAGCACGGTCTCGACGGTGTATTTGGGCAGCTTGTCCGGCATCCGGCGAACGTAGTTCATCACGAATTTCCGGTTGACTTCGACCACGGCGTACGGGTCGGGATTCGCGGCGCACCAATCCCAAGCCCAGACCTGCGGAATCTGGTCTTGGACGACCGTCGTGACCTCGATGCAATCGGCGCCCGGGCCGAAGAACGTCGGCGCGTAGAGGAAGCCGATCTCGTTCTTGAGCGGGTTTCCGGGCTCGCGCATCTTGCGATAGATCGTGTGGTTCGCGTAGGCGCCGAGCGTATCGGACGCCGTGCCGATGAGGCAGTAGCCTTGACCGGCGTGCACGACCGTCGCCGGGTTACCGTGCGAGCGCAGGCCGCCGAACATCCGGAGGGCGCGGAACGCGGCAACCGCGCGCGGGTCCGCCTGACCCCAGGTGACGTCGGCGTTGGGCCGTATGCGCGAGCGGGGCAACTCGGCTCGCGTCGCTGGCCGCGCCGGAAACGTCATCGTATTATCGACGTCGGGACCTACGCGAGTCAGAACCGCGGCGCTGGCCGCGGCCGAGCAGATGGCCAGCGCGAGGGCGGCACCGGCGGTTGCGCAGAGGCGCGAAACGAGCGGCATGAGGTATCCTCCCGCCGCTCTATACTACGGCGTCAGCCGGAACACCGTCCCGTCGTTTGACCCGCCGCCGTAGAACGACGTGCCGTACAGGAGCCCGTTGAGTTCGATCAACGTCGAGTTCGGGTTCTTGCCGTCGCTGCCACCTTGGAACCCGTACGGCAGCGTCTCAGTGTACGTGCCGCCCGCCCAGCGGCATGAACCGGCCAACGTCGGCGGTTTAATGCTCGGTGAAAGACGGAAGACGGTGCCGACACCGTCCGGTGCGCCGTACTGCGTCGTGCCGTAGAGCGAACAGCTCGCATCCATGTAGAGTGCCGCCTCCGGATCTGCGCCGTCGCACGTCGGACTGCTGAAGCCGCACCCGTCGAAAACGTACAGCACGGAGCGTGCGTACGTCGATCCGCTCGGCGTGAGTTTGAACACCATCCCGGCGTTATATCCGCCACCGATCAACGTCGCTCCGTAGATCGCACCGGATCCGTCGCCGATCAGGCCTCCGTACGGGTGCGCGCCGTCGGGAAACGGCTGGAACGAATAGATGAGGCTTTCGGCGTACCCGGAACCGTTCGGCGTGAGCTTGTAGACGGTGCCGGCATTGTACTTGTTGCCGTTGACCGTCGTCCCGTAGAGCGCTCCGTGCGCGTCGCCCATTACCGGCGCGGCGGGCATTGCGCCGTCGTTACCGCCCTGAAACGCGTAGATGATCGACTCGGTGTACGTCGATCCGGAAGGCGTCAACTTGAACACGGTTCCCGCGCCACCGCTCGGCGACCCGCCGCCGTATTCCGTCGTACCGAACAGCGAGCCGTCGGCTGCCATGTAGAGGCCGGCGTACGGTAATACGCCGTCGCTCCCGCCTTGGAAACTGTAGAGGATCGTCTTCGTATATCCGGACGGCCCAGGTGTGAGTTTGAAGACCGTCCCGACGCCGTTGGTCCCGCCCTGAAACGTCGTGCCGTAGAGCGCGCCGTGCTTGTCGAGGATCACGCCGCCGAACGGATACTGCCCATCGGCGCCACCCTGGAACGCGTACAGGATGCTCTCCGTGTATGTCGATCCCGACGGAACGAGCTTGAACACGGTGCCGTACGTGGTGCTGCCGGCCGTCCCGCCATGGATCGTCGTGCCATAGAGATTGCCGGCCGCGTCCGCGACGACGCCGGCGTAGGGGAACATCCCGTCGAGACCGCCGGTGAAGGTGTACAGGACCGACTCGCCTGCGGGCCGCGCGTGGATCGGCATGCGGCCGCGGTGAGTCTGGCCGTTGGCGTTCGATGCGAGCGACGTCGCGGGGAGCGTCGCGCAGAGACCGACGAGCGTGACTGCGGTCACGAGAGCGAAGCGCTCGATGAGACGTAGCATCGCAACCTCCACGGGAAGAGCCTCGATTATCGCACACCGGCCCCGCCGCGCCGCCGGTCCCGCGCGCCTGTGGCCGCTTTCTGTCCGCCCCTACCCGGCGAGGGTCGGCGCCAACAGGTCGCGCGCCTGCTGGAGGTCGGCCGCGCGCCCCGTCACGCGGAACGACGTCTCATATCCCAAGGCAAGCGCGTAGCGCGTGCCGTGGCGGCGCAGTTCGTCCAACGCGCGTTGGATTGTCCGTAGCGCAGCATTGTCACGGCCCAACTCGTGCTCGATCAGCGCGCAGCGGCGCAACGCCGCGCCGTGCAAGCGCAAGTTCCCGGTCCGCTCGGCGGCGTCGCGGCCGGCGACGGCGTAGGACAGTGCGTCCTCGAGGGCGCCACGTTGAAAGACGACGTTGGCCCACGCGAGTTGGAGTCGCGTCCAATAGGACGAGCCCTCGACGATGTTACCGGCGGCGAGGTCGAGATAGGGAACCGCGTCGTCGGCACGCTGGCTCATCAGCTCGAGATGAGCGGCGCCGAGCGCGGCCCCCGCTAGGATCGCAGCCGAATCCACCTGTCGCGCGACCTCGACCGATGCGCGCGCGGTGGCGATCCCCTGCTCACGCCAACCCATCCGGTATTGCACGTCGGCAAGCTGCACGCCGGCGACGGCAGCGCGTCGGGCAAAGCCGTCGCGCTGCGCATGACGCAACGCGCGCGTCGCCGCCGCTTCGGCACCAACCAAGTCGCCCGACCGCGACAACGCGACGTGGCTCTTGAGGATGTCGCAATCGATCGCTGCGATCCGGTTTCCGCCCGCGCAGCGAATCAGCGCCGACTGCGCGGTATCGAGCAAGTCCGAGGCGGCTTCCCAAGCGCCGCGGCTGGCGGCCCGCCATGCGCGGTCGGCGAGCACGGTCGCGACGACGGTCGCGTCTGCCGGGTCGTTGTTCCCAGGAGCGCCGAGGACGGCGAGCAGCGCCTGTTCCCGCCGAAGGGCACGCGCGACCTCGCCGCGTCGAAAGTCCAGACGCGTCATGGCAACGGCGAGTTTCCCACGCCACGCCGGGCGACGCGCTTCCTTGCGGGCGGCCGAGGTGATCGACCGAGCCGCGCCGAGCGCGGCGGCGGCCTCGGCCGGCATCTCGCGGTCCAGCCAGATCTCGGCAAGCGCCGCCAATGCCTCGACTCGCCGGCCCGACGGCGCGCCGCCCGCGACCGCGCGAAGCGCCTGCGCCGCGAGTTCGGCGCGACCGCTCTCGGCGAGCCGCTGTGCCATATCGAGTTCGAGGCCCGCGGCGTCGGGGAGTATTTGCGCCTGCGTCGCGGCCGCAGCGCTCGCGAGCGCGCGCTCGATGCGATCGTGCGCGAAACTTCGTTCGCGTCGCAATTGGCGTTCTGAGATTCCGAGATCGGCTGCGACGCGCTTCGCCGGTTCGCCGTGCAGATCGCAGCGGACCACCGCTTGGTAGCGACGCTCGCCGCGTTCGCGGCCGTTTTGCGCGTCAAGCCGCCGGAAGTGCTCGGCGAAGGCCAGGACGGTCGCGCGCACGTCGGGGTCGTCGAGGTCGCGGAAGAAGCGGCGCAAGCGTTCGACACGCCCTGCTTCAGGCGGTTGGTGAGCCATCGTTCGGTGCCTGGGGGGTTTGAGGGGGGTTGCTGACTGGAGGAATCCCGGGGCGGTCGAGCGCCCTCCTGCCGCGCCGGACCGGTGCGGACAAGAAGCGGACACGTGCCGGGGATGGTGTGCGCGCACCCAAAAGGTCCGGATCGACGCCGAGCCGGCAGTCAGGTTGGAGGGGTCTTGCCATGAGGATGCTCCGTATCGCGCCGCTGGCGCTGCTGGGAGGCCTGCTCGCGGCGTGTTCCGCAGCGCCGACGACGGCGCCGGCGCCGGCGAGCGCCACACTCCCGACCGCATCGCTACCCGGCCTCTGGACCGACGCACTTTCGCACGCGCCGGGCACGCGACGGGTCGACGCGCGCATGCCGCGCCGTCACGGACCGCCGCATTACTCGAAGACGGCCGAGTCTGCTGTTCGTGACGCAAGAGTCGACCGGCAGCGGCGACCAGGGACAGATCAACGTGTATTCGGGTGTCAAGCGGCGACACTTCAATTTGGCGGCGACGATCACCGACAGCGTCAACACGCCCGGTCAGATCGCGACCGACAGCGTCGGTAACCTGTACGTCAGCAGCGCGCTCGGAGACTACGTGACCGTCTTCCCCAACGGCTCGACGATTCCGACGACCGAGATCGCCGATGGCTTGACCGAGCCTTGGGGACTCGTGATCGACAGTGAGGACACGCTCTACGTGAGCAATCAGGTGCCTGCGTCGATCGTCGAATATCCCAAAGGTAGCACGAGTCCGTCGGTGACGATCACGTCGAACGACTTCGGCATCCTGCTCGGGATGGCGCTCGATTCGAACGAAAACCTGTACGTCGCCGACGACGTCAAGCATCAGGTCTTCGAAGTGCCGAAGGGATCCACGACGCCGCAGTCGCTGTTTCTGGAGAACCTCAGCGATTGCGCCGGGAGCGGTCCGTACTACCCCGCCGGCGTAGCGTTCGACCGGCGCGGTCGGCTGTACGTCAGTTGTCCGGTCGGTAATACGATTCTCGTGTACAAGCTGCCGCGCGTGACGCCGGTCGGCGAGCTTTCGGGCAACATGAACGAACCGTATTTCATGAGCCTCGATCCGCAGAACCAACTGCTCGTCGCCAACTACGGCAACGGGAATGTCCAGATCCTCGCGCCGCCGTCCTATCACACGGTACTGGACACGCTCACCGGCTTCACGGAACCCGTCGGCGCCTACGTGCGCCCGAAACTGTAGGCAAGGCTCCCCCCGACTAGGCTGGGTGGGGGCCGAGTCCGCGCTCGGTTCGCCCACCCGGCCCGCGGCACGAGTCGGCGCGGACTTCGCATTGCTCCGGCGTAACGCCAATCGACTACGTTCGGAGGGGCCTAACATGCGAAGGATCATCGAATCGACGCTCGTGACCCTCGACGGGGTCATCGAGGACCCGGCGCGGTGGGCCGGGCCCTATCTCGACGAGGCGTTCCAGCAGGCGGCCCTCGAGCGCTTGAGCCGCAGCGACGCGATGCTCATGGGGCGGCGAACGTACGAACTGCTCGAGCGCGACTGGGCCGCGCAGGACGGGGCATTCGCCGACCTGGTCAACGCGATACCGAAGTATGTTTTCTCGTCCACGTTGCAGGCCGCGCGCTGGCACAACGCGCGGGTCGTGCGCGACGAGGCTGTGGGCGCGGTAGGCGAACTCAAGGCAGCCGGGGATCGGGAGCTGTCCGTGTGGGGTCACGGACGCATGACGCGCACGTTGCTGCGCTGCGGGCTCATCGACGAGCTCCGCCTCTCGGTGTTCCCGGTGATCGTGGGGGACGGCCAGACGCTGTTCGCGGACGGCGAACGCGCTCGACTGCGCCTGGTCGAGACGCAGGCGTTGCCGACGGGCATCGTCGTCCTACGCTACGAACCCGAGCGGTAACTCCGGACTGGTCTGCTCGGCTTACCCGACCGGCCCGCGACAGGCGCTTCCTCGGCCGCTATGCTAGAGGTCCGCGCGGGACGGCGCTTGCCCTCCAGGATCCGAGCCGCGCGGACTTTGTATTTCCGTGACCGTACGACGCGATGGTCGGGCTACTCGTGCGCGGCTACGGCGTCGTTTCTTCTCGAACGATAGAGCACGCAGCGCTGGAGCGGGGTGCCCAGCGTTTGAGGGTGGTCGAAATCGTCGTTGGGATCGTGCGTCATTCCGAGGCGTTGCATCACGCGTTGCGATGGAATATTGCTTGCGGCCGTGAGAGCGACGACTTCGTCGACCTTCATGACGGTGAAGGCGTAACGGAGCGCGGCGCGCCCGCCTTCGGTCGCGTAACCGTTGCCCCAATGTTCACGCGGCAAGAGCCACCCGACTTCGATCGCAGGCGTGAAAGCTGCCGTAAACCTGACGTCCTGCAACAGAACGATTCCGGCAAACGACGCACCGCCGTTCACCTCGATCGCCCAATACCCGTAGCCGATGGCCTCAAGCTGCCGGCGATAGTGGTTCGCCGCCGCTTCGGCGCTGGCGCGCGGTATCGGCTTAGGCGAGACGTAACGCGTCACTTCCGGGTCGGCGGCCATCGCGAGGTACGGTTCCATGTCGGCGTCGGTCAAGGGGCGCAGCCGCAAGCGCGGCGTTTCGATGATCACTGTGCCTGTGCTTCTTCTGGTGGAGATGAGGGGGCTCGAACCCCTGACATCCAACTTGCAAAGCTAACGCAACTACGCACGGTGAGTGAGAATCCTTGTATTTACGGGGCGTGGTGTCCATGGGTGTCTGCTGCATTGGCTCTCAGGTAGGCTATCAGCAAGTGGTCGAGGAAGCCTCCGACCAGAGAGGCGGCTACCGACGAGACTTGACCTCGCCGGCGGCCAGTCACCAGAAGAAGGAGCTTCCGATGGCCCGTTCAGCATTCGCGTCTACCCTGGCGGCCACTTTTCCGCTTCGCCAGTCCCACGGTACCAAGATCGCCTTGCTCCGCCACGCTGCCGCGTGCCGCACGCGGCAGCGCGTATGGTGCCGTCAACCGACTCGGCGGAGCGCCAACCGCCACGGCTAACGCCGCGGTGCGCAGCCTCGCTTGGCACTGCGCGGACTTCATCCGCCGGACTGGCCTGTCGCCGGAGCACTTCACCGTCGATCGGCGGGCCGGATCGTCGTCAGCGGCAGCCGCCCTGCGAACACGAGGCCGAGCCGATGATCGCCGCTGTGGCCGCACCGCTGGCCCTTCCTGGCCCGCGAACGATGCTCGCGCTTGCGCCCCCGAGGATCGACGACGTCGAGGCGGCCCGCGCGTTCATCCGCACCAACGTCGCGCGCGCCGACGCGGCTCCGGCGACCGTCGAACTCTACCTGCGCGAGGCGCGCGCGTTCCGGGGATACCTTGCCGACCGCGACCTCGCGCTACGCGACGTTCACGCGCGCGAGATCCGCGAGTGGGTGCGCGGGCTGGTCGAGGCCGGTCGCACGCCCGGAACGATTGCGACGAAGATCGTCGCCGTGCGGCGGATGTTCGCCGCAGCCGTCGACGCGGGGATGCTGCCGGCGAACCCCGCTGAGGGCGTCCAGGGGCCCAAGGAGCGCCGGGAAACCGGCGCCGCGGCCCAGCGCACGCTCCACATCGACGAGGTGAAGGCGCCGCTGGCTGCGGCCCCGGGAGAGCGGCATGGAATATATTTACGGGCCAAGCGTCGGGGTATGCTGGCCCGTACACGGCGCGGGCGGGTGACCTGAGGTCAGGTTAATGACAATGCAGGGGAGCATGCGAGTTCCGCGGGCTCGGGAATGGTCTACGAAGCCCGCCCAAGTGGGATGTGGCTCAGTCGCCGAATGGGTGTCCGTCCTGGGCGCATCGGGACCCCTCGGGCGGCAGGGTACCGTCGATGAAGTAGTGACTTTCGAAGCGATTCACACAAGCACTCGGATTGATCAGCGCCGTATGGCCGTAGCCGTCCACAGTGAGCAGGCGTGCCCGGGCCAGCGTGCCCGCCATGGCCTGCGCCCCGAAGAGGGGGGTGGCCGGGTCAAAGGTGTTGCCGATCACGAGCACAGGGTTGGCGGTGCGGTTGTCCCACCGTCCTCTGTAGGGATGCGCACTGCGCACCGGCCAGGTCGAGCAGGGCTCGTAGTCCCAGGCCCAAAACGGCCCGACCACCCCGGAGCGCTGTTGCGCGAAGGCGTCGATGGACGGGAAGGCACTGGCCGGCGGGGACGGGACCTCGCCGCAAGCGACCGCCATCTCCTGCGCCTCGCCGCGGCCGGGCGGCGGGGGGACGGCGGAAGGTCCGCGCTCCCACAACTTCTGTAGGTCGATCGCTTGAAGCTTCCAGTTGGCGACTAAATAGAGAGCGCGGGCCGTTCCCGAGATCGCCTCCGCGTAGGTCGTTTGGCCCGGAGTCAGGTTAACGGGCAGCCGCGCCAGCAGCTTGTCGAATTTGTGGCGCGTCGCCGCGGGGCTCCCGGCGGAGAACGCGCAGTGCGTGGTGTCCGTACTCCCGCATAGGTCGAGGAAAGCGCTGAGGGTCTTGGCCGTCTCGACGTCCGACTTGAAGCGCAGACCGCCGGGCAGGAAGCGGCCGCCGTTGGCCTCGAGCTGGGGGCGCGACCAGGCGATTGGGTTCACGACGCCGTCGAGCGCCATCGCCCGCACTCGGTCTGGGAACATGTTCGCGTATACCGCGCCAACGATGGTCCCGTAGGAGGTGCCGACGAAATTCATCATGCGTTCGCCGGTTCGTTGGCGCATCAGATCGAGATCGCGAACGGTGTCAACGGTGGAGACGTGCGTGAGGAGGCGACCGTTGCGCTGCTTGCAGCGCTCCCCGAAGTGACGGTAGCGGTCGATCCAGGTCCTCATCTGGACCTGCCCGACCGGAAAACCATCAACGTTCCTCGTCGGTGATCCGGCGAAGAAGCGGTCCTCGGCAGCCTGGCTGGCAAAGCACTGCACTGCAGTGCTCGCGCCAACCCCACGCGGGTCCCAGCTGACAATGTCAAAGCGCGCCCGCACAGCGGCCGGGAAGCCCTTGAACGCCAGGGCGGGCAAAAACTCCGTGCCCGGCACGCCCGGGCCGCCGGGCTCGTAGAAGAGCGTGCCGATGCGTCGCCCCGGACCGTTCGAGTGATGGCGGATCAGGGCTAGCTCGATATCGCCCCCGCGGGGGTGCTCGTATTCGAGCGGCACTCGGATCGTGGCGCACTCAAATCCCCGCTGAGCGGACTTGGTGCAGTTGTGCCATGGGATCGCCGGCGCGGCGGCTGTCGCGTTACCGGACAGCGACAGCGCGAGCAAAGTCCCACCTAATGCCAGGCCAGCGATCAAACGCCGCATCGGGCAAATCCTCCATTATATGATCCGGTGCCGATGAACCCCGAATCGGAATGCACCGTATTCAATAAGCCGGCTGCGATGAAATCAAAGCTGGAAAGACCGTTGGTGCTACACCCGGGCGGCTGTGGCAGGGCGGCGCGGCCCCGTCGTTTCATGGGAGACGAGGCGCGGCGAACATGAGCAGGGTGGCACTGGAAAGAGTACGGCAAGCCGGCGATACCTCATCGCGAACCCTCCATCAATGTGATGTGAAGAGCGCCGACCGAAGACCGGCGTAACGCTAGACTACGTTGGGCTGACCCTGGCCCCCTATTGCGGTGTGCGGTGAGCGCTAAAAGCGCGAAGGGGTCGATCGGCAGCTTTCCGCCGGCAAACCGGCGGACACGCTCCCGCTTCTTCTTCAACACCATCGAGCTGGTTGGGGTTACTCCGCGAGAGCGTCCATTGCAGGAGCGGCTTGTCGACGAAATGGTCGACTTCCTTCGCGTGGAGTTTCGGTCATGGTCGCCCTCGAGGTGCTGCGAGTGTAGGAATCTAGCAGAGGCGATAGACGAAGGCGCCTGACAATTTTTGAACGGCGAAGCGGGACGATTTCGCTTTACGGTCGGCGGCGAATCGAACTGGTTTGAAGGCAGCCGTCACGGAGGACAGGGCAACGCTGGGAAGCGACCTGAGCGCCGGAGACGGGCCGAAGCTGCCGGGGGGTTAAAAAAACTCCCCTTCCGGTCGCGGCCTGCCTGGACCGGAGGGAGCTTCTGGGTCTGGGGCAGCGCCCCAGGGCTTGTGAAGCGACGTCGGGTTTCACGGGTTTGTCAATCTGCCCGTTTCCGTCGGTCGGTTGATTTGCGATACAGTCGGGGCGTCAAGGGTCTGCCGTAGGCCGAGTGCAGCGAGCCCTTGATGCCTCGACTATGCTCCTTTGGCGACCGCCATAGAGATACCGACCCGCGCCAGGCTGGTGGCGACAGCGGCGCCGGAGGACTCGTCGCACGGGTGGTGGCGGGCGAAGGTAGGGAGCCGCGTGAAGCGCGTCCTCGAGCGAGGCGCCCTCCCCGAATTGCAAGACGTTGCCGCGCTCGTTATGGCCAGTCGTGGGCGCGCTCGATGGCATGAGCAACACATCGGCGATCCCGACCCACTCGTGGAGAGGTTCCCCGGTGACGTTTACACGTTCGGGGTTTGGCCTGGCTTTGGGCAACTGCGTAATGTATTAGTGCGCACGTATTCCGACGACCAGCGAGACCCAGCGGCCCTGATCGTGCCGTGGGAGGTCGACGCGTTCGCCGATCTTCTCGCGCAGCACATCGTGCGCAACGCCCCGGGTTTCCAGCGGTCGAAGAAGAAGCGGGGCCGAGAGATCGCGACGGTGATTCGGGAATATCTCAGTAAGCGGGACTTGACGCTGGCACACAACTGGGCGTGCTCCGTCGTCGACCCCAAGGGCCAGTTCGTGGGCCGCCTTGCCAATCGGGGCAACGCCGATCGCGCCGTCGATCTCTACTTTCAGATCATTGGTCCAGTTGTGCGCGCGCTGGGAGTCTCGGGGGGCGCCGAGACCGACCTTTCGCTCGAGTCCATATCCCGCGCGTCCGCTGCCGCAGCACTTCACCCGGGCGGTTTTCCGCAGATCGGAGGCCGACTCGACGCACAAGGTGACGACTACGGGCCCCCGCCAACGCGCGTCGAACTCAAGGAATTCATTGACCGCTACAATTCAGGACTAGCCGAGGCCGGATAGCGTAAGAATGCGCCAGCGACGTGGCCGGGGAGAGCATGCGATCTATTGGGTCGAGAGCCGTCAACGGTTCGCTGGCGCTGTGTCGCTCGGCTACGACGGACGCAAACGCCAGCGCAAGGTAGTTTACGGCAAGACGAAGCGTGAGGTGCAACAACGCTTGGCGAAGCTCGCGATCGACTGCGGCGGAACGATACGCCCGTCGAGCCGCATGCCGTTGGCGGACTACCTCAAGCGCTGGCTGAGCGACGACATCAAAGCGCGACGCGCCGCCACGACGCACGCGTACTACGAGAACGTCGTCGACTTGCACCTCACGCCACGGATCGGGCGCTTCACGCTGGAGCAGTTCGACCACGAGCGCGCACGTCGGCTCTTCGCTGACCTAGAGCGCAACAGCGCCGGCGCAACGATCGCGCAGCGCTGCTACCGGATCCTTCGCGCCGCCCTGAATCGTGCCGTCCGCGGTGGCCTGATTGCGATCAACCCGCTTGGCCGGGTCGACGCGCCCACGTACAAGGCTGGCCAGCGCCGATCGTTGACGCTCGAGCAGGTCGGCGCGCTTCTTAAGGGGGCCAGGAACGATCCACTCGAGGCGCTCTATGTGCTCGCGGTGACGACCGGCATGCGCCAGGGCGAGCTGTTCGCGTTGCGGTGGGACGCGATCGACCTCGAGGCCGGGGCGCTATCGGTAACAGGCAATTTGCAGAGTATCGGCTCCGAGCTGGTCGTGCAGGCTCCGAAGACGCCGCGTAGCCGACGTCGCGTCTTGCTGACGCGGCTCGCGGTCGCCGCGCTCCGCCGCCGGCGCGCGATCGTCGACCGCGACGCCCACCGGAGCCCGTTCGTCTTCGTCGGCCCCGATGGCGGGCTGCCGCGCAAGGCTAACGTGATGCGCCGCTCGTTCCGGCCGCTGCTCGAGCGCGCGGAGATCCCAGCCGAGACGACCTTCCACGCGCTGCGCCACACCGCGGCCAGCGTGCTGCTCCTCCAGGGGAGCAATCCGAACGTCGTCTCAGAGCTACTCGGGCACGCCGACGTGCGGCTGACGCTGAATACCTACTCCGACGTGCTCCCTGGTCTCCAGCGCCAGGCGGCGGACGCGATGGAGGGAGCGATCCGGGCGGCCAGCCGGAAGAAATCTAAGGCCGATAGGCTCTCACCTAGGCTCTCAGTAGTACGGAAACCCGCGCGGCCGAAAACAGGAAAAAGCCCGAAATGACGGGCTTTTTCGAACCTTGGAGATGAGGGGACTCGAACCCCTGGCATCCAACTTGCAAAGCTGGCGCTCTACCAACTGAGCTACATCCCCACGCTCCTAAGGACTGCGCCTCGCTCGGCGGACCGTCCTGCCGCGGCGCGGGCGTCGCGGCGACGGCCTTGCGCCGGAAGCACGTTGGGTCGTGGTCGTTGACCATCCCGACCGCTTGCATCCACGCGTACACGATGACGGGACCGACGAACTTGAAGCCGCGCTTCTTGAGTTCGAGCGCGACTCGTTCCGAGAGTGGCGTCTTCGCCAGGATCGGGCCCTTGCGCGGGATCGGCTTGCCGCCGACGAGTCCCCATGCAAACGTCGCGAAGTCCTCGCCGTCCTTGGCCATCTGCAGGTAGGCGCGCGCGCCGGCGATCGTCGCTTCGATCTTTGCGCGCGAGCGAATGATGCTTGGATCGGCGAGCAGCCGCTCGAACGTCGGCTGCCTTGAAACGCGCGACGACCGCGGGATCGAACCCCTTGAAAGCCTTGCGTAACGCGTCGCGTTTGCGGAGGACGGTCAGCCAGGAGAGGCCCGCCTGGAACCCGTCGAGCATGAGCTTTTCCCAGAGCGCACGGCTGTCGTACTCGGGGACGCCCCACTCCTCGTCGTGATACGTGCGCAGGAGCGGATCACTGTCCGCCCACGCGCAGCGACGCGTTACTGCCATCGTGTATCGCCAGTGCCCACCGTCACGAGAAACGCCCCTTATCGGCCCGAGCGCCCGAACCTGCTATACTGGGCCTCGATGGAGACTGCTGCGCGCGAACCCTCGCCGGCCGAGACCCAGTACCCCGAGATGGCCTGGATCCCGGGCGGCACGTTCCGCATGGGTTCCAACGAGCACTACCCGGAAGAAGGGCCGGCGCACACCGTCACCGTCGACGGCTTCTGGATCGACCGCCGGCTCGTGACGAACGCCGAGTTCGCGCGCTTCGTCGACGCGACCGGACACGTCACGCTGTGCGAGCGCGTCCCCGACGCGGCCGCATACCCCGGCGCCGATCCGGCGCTGTTGGTCCCGGCGTCGGTCGTGTTTCGCCAGCCTGCGGAACGCGTCGATTTGCGCGATCACTACAACTGGTGGACGTACGTCCCCGGCGCAAACTGGCGCCACCCCGAGGGTCCCGACACGTCGATCGAGGGGCGCGAGCGCGACCCCGTCGTGCAGGTCGCGTACGAGAACGTCCAAGCCTACGCGGACTGGGTCGGCAAGGCGCTTCCGACGGAGGCGGAGTGGGAGTTTGCGGCGCGCGGCGGGCTCGAGGCGGCCGAGTACGCGTGGGGCGCGGAGTTCGCGCCCGAAGGCAACCACATGGCCAACACGTGGCAGGGCGAGTTCCCGATCGAGAACACGCTGGCGGACGGGTTTCCGGGCCGCGCGCCCGTCGGTTCTTTTCCGCCCAACGACTACGGGCTCTACGACATGATCGGCAACGTGTGGGAGTGGACGACCGACTGGTTCGAACACTACAAGCGCGTGGAGAGCGCCTGTTGCGGTCAGATCAACCCGCGCGGCGGCAAGCGCAGCGGGAGTTACGACCCGCAGGCGCCGCCCGAACGTCCGCATTCCACGCAGGGTGATGAAGGGTGGCTCGTACCTGTGCGCGCCCAATTACTGCCGGCGCTATCGCCCGGCGGCGCGGATGGGGCACGCCATCGACACGTCGACGTGTCACCTCGGTTTTCGCTGCATCGTACGCGCTGCTCGGTAACACGCGATGACGCTTTCGTCGGCGATCGTCGTTCTCGCGCTCTCGATCGGCGCAAACCTCGACAACCTCGGCGTCGGTTCGGCCTACGCGCTTGCGGGGAAAGAGATTACGTTTCCCGCGAACGTCGCCATCGGTGCGGTCTCGGCGATCCTCGCGCTGTTGGCGGCGTGGCTCTCGGCGCTGATCGGCGACTACGTCTCGCAGGGCACCGCACGTTACCTGAGCGCCGGCATCTTCATCGTGCTCGGATTGTGGGCGTTCTGGGACGGCGCGCGTACGATCCGCCGGCCGCGGCCCAGCGTGCGTCTTAGCCCGGAGGCGCTGCATCCGCGCATCGTGCCGCTCGGCGAGGTTGCCGTGCTGTCGCTGGCGCTCGCCATCAATGCCGCGGCCGCCGGATTGGCCGTCGGATTCGCGGGCTACCCGATCGTGCCGGCAGCGTTCAGCATCGGCGTCTTCAGCGTCGCGGCGATCGCGCTGGGGCAGAGCAGCGGGGCCCAGGTCGCCTGGCGCATCCCGCCGTTCGTCTCGCACGCGCTCGGGGGCGTCCTCTTGGTCGTCATCGGCATCGCCGAACTACGGCACTGACAGCCGCGAGCGGCGTCAGCTGGCGACGGTATCCAGGAGCGTCGCGACGGCGCGGTCGATCATCGCGATCTGCTGATCGAATCCGGTGACGCCGTAGCGCTGGGCGATCGCCGCTATCCGCGTCGCGACCACGCTGACGACGCCGTCTTGCTCCCATACGACCAAGCGCAGCGGCAGCTCCAAGGCGACCGGCGGGAAGGCCGCCATCAGGGGCGTCCCACCCTTGGGGTTGCCGAACACGATCAAGGTCGTCGGCCGCAGCGACATCCCCACCGTCTGCGCCGCCGCGGCCTGATCGATCGTCGCGAAGACGGTGTTCCCAGCGTTGCGCAGCGCCGTCGTCAGGCGCTCGATCGTTTCGCCGTAGCCATACTTGCTCCGGCGCGGCGCCGGCATGTCGCCCATCTCGCAACCCCACTCGCGCGGCGCCGGGCTGGTGGGCCATCCTGGGCTCGAACCAGGGACCTCATGCTTATCAAGCATGCGCTCTAACCAACTGAGCTAATGGCCCGACGGGCCGGACGCCCTAGTTATACCCGGCCGTCGGGCGGCCCTTGCGGCGCTAGTCGACCTCGATCCCGGACGCGGTGAAGTGGACGCGGTTGGGGTCGACGCCGAGGTCGAGCCGCAACTGGTCGCGGGCGGTGCGCCGCGCCAGATCGCGCTCGTGGCGGTCGCCGGTGCGTTGCGCCGCGAGGTACGCGTCGGTCAGGAGCTGGGCCGCGAGCGCGTAGTAGTCGTAGACGCGCTGCTTGCCGGCGGACGAGAGCGCCGCGAACCGCGCGTTCTTGCCCATGACGAACTTGATGCGGGAAATGAAGGCGAAGCGTGCGAGCCACGCCGCCGACTGCGCCGCGCCCGCGATCGCGCCGCCGCCCCACAGCGCCGAGCCGTGCAGCGCGCGCGGGGCCGGGTCGCCGAAGCCGCGCCCGTCGTAGATCTTGAACGCCAACTGCACGAAGTAGGCCCGCGCGTCGCCCGCGTCGTCGGTGCGCAGTCCGGCGCCACGCGCGTCGGCGAGAAACCGCTCGAGTTGCTCGCAGAAGAAGTGCGCGAACGCGCCGACGCCGCCGCCCTGCTTGCGTGCCGCGAGGAGCGCGAGTTCGTGCGGGATCGACGAGCCGCGGCGAGCGGTTGAAGCGCGTCCTGGCGATCACCCGGTTCGCGCCGACGATCGCACGGCCGTCGAGCGCGTAGACGGGCTCGCGGACGATCGTCACCTGCGCGCTCGCCGGCAAGCCGACGGCCAGCGCGGCGAGCGTTGCGGACGATGTGACGAGCGGCACCCTCGATGGCGACCTCCGGCGACGGATGCCGTTATCGGTGCCCACGTTGCGCGGGGTCGTACTGCGGGTTAGCCGCCGTTGATGTTGATCAGTGTCTCCGTTGCGAAGGCGACCGCGAAGCCGGCGGTCACCATCGTCGTCACCAGCACGGTGACGCCCGTGCGTTTGAGGATCGACCAGAGCTCGCCGATGACGAAGACCAGCGCGCCGATCGCGGTCGCGAGGAAGAAGACGGAGAGGGTCGGCGAGCTGAAGTTGTAGCCGACGACGGTGCCGAGGAACGTCGGTCCGCCTGCGACCAGGCCGGCCAGCAACAGCTGACCCCACGACGGGACCACCTTGCCCGCGAGCGGTGCCGCGACGCCGAAGCCTTCGGTCGCGTTGTGCAGCGCGAAGCCGATGATCAGGCCGGCGGCGAGCGCGGTCGCCCCGGCCGCGGCCGACGCCCCGATCGCGAGGCCTTCGGCGAAGTTGTGCGCGCCGATGCCGATCGCAATGATCGCCGCGAGCACGAGCGGACGCTCCACGCTCTGCTTCGCGCTGTGCCGCACGAGCGCAGACGACACGGAGCCGAGTCCGACCAGCCCGACGATCAGCCCGCCCCCGAGCGCGGCGACCAGGGCGAGCGGGAACGGCGCGCCACTGGTGCCAGGACGCGATCGCGACGTTCACGGGGATGATCGCGTTCATCGAGATCTCGATCACCAAGAACACGAGGATGCCGATCGCGAACGCGTTGAGGAGCGCGACGGCCTCCGGCGTTAAGCGGCGGGCGCGCGCGATCGGGAGCCCGAGGAAGATCGTCAACCCGGCGAACGCGCCGAGCAACACGGTCATCCCGAACGGCAGCCGCGTCGGCGGCGTCGCGTTGGCGGTCGTCGGCGCGCCGTTGGGCATCGCGCGCATCATCGCGTCGTACATCGCCGTCAGGCGGTTTGGCGTGCCCTCGTAGTGCAGCGCCGTGATCAGGCCGTCGGGCATCCCGTTTGCGTCTTCGATGTGGTCGAGGACGTGGCAGTGGATGATCCACGTCCCGGGCTGTTGATCGGCGAGGATCGTGACGTCGGCGCGTTGCCCCGGCCCGAGTTCGAGCGTGTCCTCGACGTCCTCGCCTGAGACCGGCATGGCGTCGCGAGCGATGATCCGCATGTAGTGCCCATGCGTGTGCATCGTGTGGAAGTTTTCGGCGGAGATGTTGATCCAGCGAATGCGGATGCGCTCGCCGCGCGCGGACGTTGAGGACGACCGTCGCGGGATACTCCTTGCCGTTGAGCGTGAACTCGCTCTCCGCGTTGCTGTTGATGTACCACGAGGAGATGATCTCGAGGTAGTCGTGCGCAAGGCCGCGTTCTTCGGGCCGAGGATGCGTCGGAATGACGACGATCGCGCCGTAGAGGCCCGCATTGAGGACCGCTTTGCTGTCGTGCGTGTGATAGATGAACGTACCCGGTTGCGCGGCCGTGAAGACGTAGCGGAAGGTGCCGTGCGGCGGGACGAGCGCCTGTGACGAGCCGGGCACGCCGTCCATGTCGGGATCGATCCCATGGATGCCGTGCAGATGGATCGTATCCGGGATCGACGAGCTCGTTGCGGTAATCGACGACGACGTGGTCGCCCTGATTGACGACGAGGACGGGGCCGGGCACGACGCCGTTGTAGGTCTTCGCCATGACCGTGAGGCCGGGCTTGAGCGTCCAGGGCGCCTCGCGGGCGACGATGCGGAAGGTCTTGGTCGTCCCGGTCGCCGCGGGCACGGCGGCGTACGTCCCGTCCGGGCGCGCCACCAGGCGGGACTCGCCTGGGAACGGGGTCGCCGTCGGGATAGGTCCGGTCAGGGGCTGCATCCCCGGTGGCGGGCCCGAGCCCACGGCAGGCGCCTCGTCGGCGTCCGCCAATGTCGCGACCGGAAGCAGGGTCACCAACAGCAGTAAGGCGAGACGAACAATCCACTTAGCCACGGCTAAGTCGACTGAGTCCCTCCCCGAGGGTGCCGCTCCTTCAGGGCGAGGGGGCTACCCGAGGAGGGCGATGGTCGCCGGCGCGGCCTGCGAGGAGATGCCGCAACCGCCCGCGCAGTCGGCGGCATGCAGATGTCGCTTCGTTCCATTGTCGCGGGAGCGGCGCTGATCGTTTCGGTCGGCGTTTGCTCCGCGTCCCAGGTTCCGGCTTCCGGCATTCCGCGGCATGCCGCGGGGCCCGGCCCGCATTCAGGCGCCGCCGCTCCGGCGATGCACGCCGGTGCGACGATGCGACAAGTCGCCGCGCGACTGCCGGTCATCGGACCCCGATCGATCGAGCTAGCCGCCGTGCGCCCGGCGATGACGACGCGACCGGCCGCGCTGCGCGTTGCACCGACCGCGAACCAATGGACGCAACTCGCGACACTGCCCGGCGCCGTCGTGCACGACATCTCGTTCCCGACCGCGACGGTCGGCTACGCAGCCGCCGAGCTGGGCCAGGTTTGGAAGACGACCGACGGCGGTGCGCACTGGAGCGAAATCGTCAACCTCGGCTTTCCGTACTACTGGTACGGCGTGACGACACTGGGCCCGAAGGACGTGGTGGTGTCGGGCTTCGACGACTCGAACTTCGAAGGGATCATTCGCTGGAGCCACGATGGCGGTCACACCTGGACGAGCGACATCGTGCTGACGACCACCGGTTGGTCGTACCGCGTGCGCTTCGCGAACCCGCAGGACGGGCTCGTCGTCGACGGCCTGAACACGAGCGCACCGAACGCCGCGCACTACACGACCGACGGCGGCGCGACGGCGACCGACTGGACGGAGGACGTCCCCGACCCGAACGGCGGCTGGTTCGGTAACGAGTTCAGCCTGCTCGGCGACCTGCACGCGGTCGTGGCCGGCATCACCTACTGTTCGAGTGCAAACGCCGGCCAGACGTGGGCGTGCGGACCGTCGGTGGATTCGGTATTCGACGGCGCCGTCGACTACGTCGACAAAAAGCACGGTTGGGACGGCGGCGGCGAGATCTCCCGTCCGTCGCGGGCTGGGTGCACCGCACGGGCGACGGCGGCAAGCACTGGAGCGGGCGTACGCTGCAGAGCCCCTTCCCGATCCGCGAAATCCGTTTCATCACGCCCAAAGTCGGGTGGGCAGCCGGCGGCAACATCTATTCGAACGTCGGGGGCATCTATTTCAGCGCCGACGGCGGCCAGACGTGGTCACTCGACCTGGACACGAACGGACACGAGATGGACGCCTGCGAGAGCAGAAAGGTCGGCCACAAACACCGGATCTGGTGCTCGGGGTACGACGACAACTTAAACGGCGTGGTGTATTCGACGACCTACTCGACGGCAGGGCCCCGCGAGCTCGCTAGATCAGGGCGATCCACTTCTTGACGATGTCGTCGTCGTGCTTCATCTGTTCCATTGCCGCGTCGCGAGTGACGTTCCACTCGCGCAGGAGTTCGGCGCGTTCCTGTTCGTGCAGGTCGAATTCGGTGCGCATCCGGTCGATCTGAAACTCGCGTGCGTCGGCTTTGCCGCGCTGCGCGACCATGAGCAACTCCGTGCGGCGAGCGATCTCGTCGGCGAGCGTTTCGGCCATGTCGGCCGACGGTTGCGGCTGGACCTCGCGGTGGCGTCGCGTCCGCTGTGCCGCCGCCGGCGGCCCGCGACCCTCGAGCGCCGGAGCGCTCGGAGGGCCGGGCCGTCGTGGTCGAGGGGACTGCCGGGAGCACGGGCTAGTCCTTGATCGTGCGGATGAACTCTTTGAGGATCGAGTTGTCCGCTTCGCGCTGTTTCATCGCGACCTCGCGCATGACGTTCATCTCGCGCAACTGCTCGGACTTCTCGTCCTGCAGTTCGTTGAACATCGTCGATTGCCACTGCATCGCGCTGTTGTGCCGCGTGTTCTCGAGGTTCAGCGCGAACTGGTCCCATTCTGCCGACTCGTCCAGCTCTTGCTGGGCCCCGAGCGTCGGATCTGTCGTCGCGCTGAGATTACCGGCGCCGCTCGGACCGCCGCCCTGCAGCGCGCCCTCGATCCCACCGGCGACGGCGCCGATCGGATTGCCCGTCGTCAAAAGTCCGGTGAGCGCGCCGAGCCCGCCGTTGAGTAGGTTCACGGCCATCTGCGTCTCCTGTCAATCGTGCAGTGGTGTTCGCAGACTGTATCGCGACGAGGACGCCGCGCGACAACCCACGCGCGCTAGGGGCCGATGGCGATCCCTTCGGCCGAAGTGAACGACGAGAGCGTCAACGTAAACACCGGCGACACCTGGCCCGACGCGTGTTTCTTATACGCGAGAACCGCCGGCGGCCCGGAGTACACGCCGACATACGCGTGCTCTCCGGCGATCCCGAGTCCGGTCGTGAAGATGGCGCTGGGCGCCAGGTCGATCGTCCTGCTCGGCGGCGCGTTCCCGTGGGAACCATACGGGTAGACGGCGATCGCCGGTCCCGGCGCCGCGCCGTACGTCAGCGCGTACATGTTGCGGCCGCCATCCGAGAAGTCGATGCCCCAGGCATTGTACGACGACGGGAGATCGAGCGCGCTGACGACGCGCGGCTGCGTGAGCGGATCGTCGACCGTGTAAACGCGATTGTGGAGATCGTCGCCGCTGCCGGTTGCAACGTAAAGCAGTCCTAGCCGATCGAACGCCAGCGTCTCGGGACCGCCGTTGTCGCGTGGGACGTGGAACATCCGCAGCGGGCGGCCGCCGCCGTTAGCGCCCGGCGGATACACGGCGATGCCTTGCTTCTCGCCCGGGTCGCGCCGCGTGCGTCTCCCGAGATGAATGCCGCGTAGCCGACATACAGGTATGCGCGAGGGCCCTCTACGAGCGCCGTGTCGATCGTCGTGTCCTCGTGCAGGTTCGGCAACGTGATCTGGCGCGCGACGACGTTGGAGTTCGGCGCAAACACGTCGATCATACCGAGCCCGTAGCAGCACGAAAGCGGCACCGTCGCGTAGAACGTGCCATTGCGGCCGACCGCGATCGGCGTCGTGACGTTCTGATACGTGAGATCCGGGGTCCGTGACGGGAATCCGTTGACGAACGGAAAGCGCTGGACCTCGAGCTGCTGGTTGGCGTAGCCCGCGACGTAGAGATGCTCGCTCGCGACCGCGTGGAACGCGCGAATTCCCGCGCTCGCGGTGCCCGTGGACGTGGCGAGGGCGGCGACTGCCGCCAGGGCGGTGACTGGAAGAACATTCATCGGTTCCCTCCGTCTCTCACATGTGCGCCCGCAACGCGGCGCTTTGACATGCCGACGCCCGGGTCCTCCAATGCTGCCCCAGGCTCGCTCGATTGCGACGGCACGATCCGCGGCGACCCGTACAGATAAGAGCGTCATCCGTACAGATAGGCGAGCGAGCCCGGCCGTTGGCCGGAGCTCGCGGTTTGGTTCGAGCCTCGTGCTACGTGCCTTGCACGTGCATCGTCGCGCTGTTTCCAAGGTTGTCTTTCACCGTGATCGTGGCCGCGCAATAGCAGCGTTGCGTCACGATGAACCGTTTGGGCCGCGGCACGTCGTGCGCCTTGCGGACGGGCATCTGTTTGGGGCGACTGCTGACGGCCGTCAGCACTCCCGTGCCGGTGTACGTAACATAGATGTCTTCTTGATCGCCGGGTTCGGATAGGTACAGAAGCTTAGGGCGGACACGCAATGCGACGGTTTCCGGTCGCGCCGAGACCTGGATCGCGGACGGTCGCCGCGCGCCGCCGGCAGAACCGGCGCCCGGAAGCAACGTCGTCGCGTTCATGCCCCCACATCCGGCGACGGCCGACGCGAGCATCGTCAACACAATCGCGCTTGCTCTTCGTGGGTTGATCATCGTTCGTCCCTCTGCCCGAGCAGTGGTGACCCGATGCGTGCAGCGTTCGGCGGCGGCTCGTCAGCTTCCGTCGGTCGGTAACGTCACGCCGTCGGCACCGTCGATCAGGCCGGCCATCATCGTGTCGATCTGCTGCGGCCCGTTCGAGTCCATCCCGGAGACGCTCGTGTAGGAGCGGTATTGCGAGGGATAGGGCGACGGCTGCGGCAGGGTGACCTCGAAGTTTGCGAGCGGAAGGCCCGCGGCCGCCGCCTGCGCCGAGCCCGTGCTCGCCGCATCGCCGCTGACTGCTGCCCCGACCGCCGACCCGGCGCCGGCGGCGAGCGCGCCGGACGAACCCCCCGTTGCGGCCGAAGCGAGGCCCGACAGGGCGTTCGCCGCCGGCGAGGCGTCGTTGCGGCCCGCGGCCAGTTCGCCGCCCAGCGCCTGGGCGTCGCCGCCCAGGTCGGCATAGTGCCGGAGGACAGAGTCGGCATAGCCGAGACGGCTGCCGTCCGCCCAGGTCGTCACGGTGCCGGTCGCGTTGGGCGAGCCCGCGTTGTAGGCGGAGAGCGCCTGTTTAACGCCGCCGTACTTGGCGATCAGGCCCGACAGCATGCCGGCGGCGTAGTCGGCGTTCTTGGCGGGGTCCATCGCGGCCGGGGTCGTCGCGAAGGCGTGCCAGCGGTCGTCGATCTGGAAGAGGCCGCGGCCGTGCCCGTGATCGCCGACGATGTTGGCGCCGGAATTGCTGCCGGGACCACCCGTCTCTTGGGCGGCGACGGCCGCCAAAAGCCGCGGCTGCAGGCCATGCGCCTTGGCGGCGGCCTCGATCTGCGGGCCGAATCGGATCCCGGACAACAACGTCACGACGGTCCTCCTTGCGCGGTAGAAGTTGACTCCCGCCGGATTCACGCGGTGGGGAGCCGTCCGTTAGCCCGGTCGCCCGCCCACCCGGGAGCGGCTATCAACGAGGAACGGTTTGACAAGAAGGGGCGGCCGTGACTATGCTAGGGGTTGCTATGGAGCGAGGCCTTCCGCCGTGAAGGCCTCGATTGTTGTGTGGGACTCTTTAAGAAGGTGACGTCGGCCCCGTCCTGACGGCCGGTCAACCGCTTGCCCTAGATATCGAAGTCGACATCCCCGAGTTCGGCGCGTACCGCTTTCCGGAGCCGGCGCACGTCGTGTTCGAACGTCGCGCCCTTCGGCCGGGGAATCCGCGTCGACGGGACCATCGACGCCGCGTGGATGGGCGCCTGCGACCGCTGCCTGGAAGACGTGCGCGGGGCCCTGCAGGTCGACGTCGACGAGCAGTTCGATGCGACCGAACCGGACACGCCGCTGGCCGACAACAACGTGCTCGACGGCCAATTGTTCGACGTCGCGGACCTGGTCCGGCAACTGGTCGACTCTTCGCTCCCGATCTCGCTGCTGTGCACCGACGACTGCAGCGGCCTCTGTCCAACCTGCGGAAACCGGCGCGACGCCGGCTGTACGTGCCCCGTCCTCATCGAAAGGTAGATCATGGCCAACCCCAAGTGGAAGACACCGCGGTCGAAGACGCGCAGCAGACGCGCCGCCAACTGGCAGCCTCGCGACGATCACGATCGTTGCCTGTCCGCAGTGTCACGAGCCGAAACGGCCGCACTTCGCGTGCGGGTTTTGCGGCTACTACGATGGACGGCAAGTCATCCAACCGAAGGACGATCATTCTGGTCATAGCCACGGTTAAATGACCTCAAACGGTCGCAGTACGGCGCCGGTCTCCTACGGCGCGCGCATCGCCGGGGTCGGTCACTACGTCCCCGATCTCGCCATCACCAACGCGGACCTCGAGACGCCGTCTGGATACCAACGACGAGTGGATCGTCACGCGCACCGGCATTCGCGAGCGCCGGCAGGCGCCGCCCGAGATGGCCGTCAGCGACATGGCGCTTCGGGCCGCGACGGTCGCGCTCGAACGCGCGGGCTTGACGGCCGACGCGGTCGACTGTTACGTGGTCGCGACGGTGACGCCGGACTACCCGTTTCCCGCGACGGCCTGCCTGCTCGCATCGCGGCTCGGCGCCGCCGGCAAGCCGGCGTTCGACATCGAGATCGCGTGCAGCGGTTTCATCTACGGGCTGAGCATGGCCGCCGGCTTCGTGCGCTCCGGCATCTTTCGCCGCGTGATGATCGTCGGCGCGGAGAAGCTCTCGGGTATCATCAATCAGGAAGACCGGGCGACGGCGATCCTGTTCGGCGACGGCGCGGGCGCCGCGATCGTCGAGCGCGCCGACAGCGACGATTTCCTGGGCTGCGAACTCGGCGCCGACGGCACTAATCCCGAACTGCTCTACATCTCGACCGGCGGCTCGCGCAAGCCGCTCAACGTCGCCGCGCTCCAGGCCGGCGAGCAATACGTCCAGATGCTGGGCCGCGAGATCTTCAAGAACGCCGTGACCCGGATGGTCGACTCCGCCGTGGTCGCGCTGGATCGCGCGCAGCTGAAGCCCGACGATATCGCCTGGATGGTGCCGCATCAGGCCAACAAGCGGATCATCGACGCGGCCGCCAAGCAGCTCGGGCTGCCCGCGGAGCGCGTGCTGATCAACGTCGACCGGTTCGGTAACACCTCGTCGGCCTCGATCCCCATCGTGCTGTCCGAGGCCTACGAGCAGGGCGCGTTCAAGGACGGCGACATCCTGCTGCTCGTCGGCTTCGGGGGCGGACTGTCGTGGGGCTCGGTGCTCTGGCGGTGGTCCGCGCCGTGAGGATCGGCGTCATCTTCCCCGGCCAAGGCTCGCAGGTCGTCGGCATGGGCGTCGGCCTGGTCGAGTCGTCGCCGGTCGCCGCCGACCTGTTCGAGCGCGCCTCCGGCATTTTGGGTTACGACCTGCTCGAACTCGTCCGCAGCGGGCCCGACGAGCGCCTGCGGGAGACGCGCTTCAGCCAGCCTGCGATCTACGTAACGAACTACGCGCTCGCGGTGGCGTCGCCGGCGCTCGACGCGTGCGTCGCGAGCGCCGGCCACTCGTTCGGCGAGTACTGCAGCCTGACGATCGCGGGGGCGCTGACGTTCGAAACCGCGCTGACGCTGGTAAAGGAACGGGCGCTCGCGATGCAGGAGGCGGCGGAACTCTCCCCGGGCGGGATGAGCGCGATCCTCGGGCTCGACGCGGCCGGCGTGCGCGCCGCGGTCGACGAGGCCGCCGGCAGCGGCCGCGTGCAGATGGCGAACTTCAACGCGCCCGGACAGATCGTCGTCAGCGGCGATCTCCCCGCCGTCATCCGCGCCGGCGAGATCGCGATGACGCGTGGCGCCAAGCGCGTCGTCCCGCTGAACGTTTCGGGCGCATGGCACAGCGAGTTGATGCGGCCGGCGCGAGCGCGGTTCGCGCCGTTCGTCGAGCGCGCGACGATCGAAGAACCTCGCTTCACGGTCGTCTCGAACGTCGACGCGCAACCGTATCGTGACGTGGCCCACATCCGCCGTAATTTGGTCGAGTCGCTGACGGCCGAGGTTCTGTGGCACGATACCGCGCTGCGGCTGTTGGACGAACGCCTCGACGCGCTCGTCGAGTTCGGCGCGTCGTCGGTGTTGCTGCCGCTCGCGAAGCGTCTTCCGAATCCGCCGCGACTCCTCCACGCGGGCGATGTCGCAGGCCTCGAGCGGATGCGTGACGCGCTCGGGGATCCGAGCGCGGCGTGACGTTCGCGGGTCAGGTCGCGCTCGTCACCGGCGCGAGCCGCGGGATCGGCAAGGCGATCGCCACCGCGTTCGCGCGCGACGGCGCCGACGTCGCGATCGTCGCGCGCACGGAATCGGACCTTGCGCAGACGGCCGACGCGTGCCGTGCGGCGCGTCCGGAAACGCGCGTGCTGCCGATCGTCGCGGACGCCGCAGACCAGCAGGCCGTCGACCGGGCCGTCAGCCGGACGATCGCCGAGCTCGGGCGGATCGACTGCGCCATCGCGAACGCCGGACGCGCCGAGGATGCGCTCGTCGTCCGCGCCCATCCCGGGCACCTCGACGCGATGCTCTCGACGAACCTCAAGTCGGCGTTTTATCTGGTCACCGCGGTTGCACGGCCGATGATGAAGCAGCGTTCCGGCTCGATCGTGTTGGTGTCGAGCATCGTAGGGCTCACCGGCAACGCAGGGCAAGCGGCCTACGCCGCCGCCAAAGCAGGCTTGCTCGGCTTGGCGAAGTCGGTAGCAAAGGAATTGGGGTCGCGGAACGTAAGAGTGAACGCCGTCGCGCCGGGCCTGATCGACACCGCGATGACCGAGTCGATGCCGCAGGCGGCGCGTGCCCAATACGTGACGACGATCCCGCTGGGTCGACCGGGAACCGCCGAGGACGTGAGTGGGGTCGTCCTGTTTTTGTGTTCTGACGCCGCGCGGTACGTTACCGGTCAGACGATCGTCGTGGACGGCGGCTTATTGATGTGAAAAGGCAGCGCGAGCGCAGAGGAGACGCATGGCAACTGAGATGACGACCTTCGATAAGGTCAAGAAGATCATCGTTGAACAACTCGGAGTCGACGAGGCCGAGGTGACGCCGGAGGCGTCGATCACGGAAGACCTCGGGGCCGACTCGCTGGATCAGGTCGAGCTGGTCATGGCCTTCGAGACGGAGTTCAACATCGACATCCCCGACGAGGAAGCCGAGAAGATCAAGACCGTCGGAGACGCCGTCGCGCGGATCGACGCGACGGCACCCAAGTCGGCGGGCTGATGCTCGAAACCCTCAGCGAACGCTTGGGCGCGATCTTCGCGCGCCTCGGCAATCGCGGGCGGCTGACCGAGGCGGACGTCGACGACGTCGCGCGCGAGGTCCGCGTCGCCCTCCTCGAGGCCGACGTCAACCTCGCCGTCGCCAAAGACTTCGTAGCCCGCGTCAAGGAGCAGGCGGTCGGCGCCGACGTGCTGGCCTCGCTCACGCCGGCCCAGTCGGTCCTCAAGATCGTGCACGACGAGCTCGGTGCGCGTGATGGGCGGGGCGGTCGCGCGGCTGCAGTTCGCCGACGCGCCGCCGTCGGTGATCATGCTCGTCGGGCTCCAGGGCTCCGGCAAGACGACCCACGCCGGCAAGCTCGGACTTCGGCTGAAGGAACAGGGCCGCCGCTCGCTGCTCGTCGCCGCCGACGTCTATCGTCCGGCCGCTATCGACCAGCTCGAGACGCTGGGCAAGACAGATCGATCTGCCCGTGTATGCAGGCGATCGCCGGGACCCCGTCAAGATCGCCGCCGGCGGCGTCGCCGAGGCGCGGCGGCTCGGCCTGTCGACCGTCATCATCGACACGGCCGGGCGGCTGCAGATCGACGACGACGCTGATGACCGAACTCGAACGCGATCAAGGCCGCGACCTCGCCCAAAGAGATTCTGCTTCGTCGCCGACGCGATGACCGGCCAAGAGGCCAGCAACGTCGCCAAGGGCTTCGATCAGCGCCTCGGAATCACGGGCGTGATCCTCACGAAGATGGACGGCGACACGCGCGGCGGCGCCGCGCTGTCGATCTTCCAGGTCACCGGCACGCCGATCAAGTTCGTCGGGACCGGCGAGAAGACCAACGCGCTCGAGCCGTTCTATCCCGACCGGATCGCCTCGCGCATCCTCGGGATGGGCGACGTGCTGACGCTGATCGAGAAGACGCAGAGCGTCTACTCCGAAGCGCAAGCGCGCGAGCTCGAGGCGAAGCTCCTCAAGAACGAGTTCACGCTCGACGA
Organism: Vulcanimicrobiota bacterium; assembly: GCA_963743605.1. Classification (GTDB taxonomy): domain Bacteria; phylum Vulcanimicrobiota; class Vulcanimicrobiia; order Vulcanimicrobiales; family Vulcanimicrobiaceae; genus CAVUQJ01. Next base: position 34,865 of record CAVUQJ010000005.1, read on the forward strand.
TTTCCTCGCTCAACTGCGCCAGGTGCGCAAGATGGGATCGATGAGCGAGATCGTCAAGATGATCCCCGGACTCTCGCGCGCGCTGCCCGAACGTCGAAGTCGACGAGCGCGACGTCGCGTCACATCGAGGCGATCATCTGCTCGATGACGCGCCGCGAGCGCCGCTTCCCGCAGATCCTCAACGCCTCGCGGCGCCGGCGCATCGCGTTCGGCAGCGGCGCAGAGGTCGCCGACGTCAACCGTCTCATCAAACGCTTCGAATCCTCGCGGCAGATGATGAAGCAGCTCGGCGGGAAACGCCCGCGCATCCCGTCGCTGCCGTTGCGGCGCGGCCCGGCATAGGCACACACTTTTCGCGAACCATCCAGAAAGCTGACATCGTAACATGGTAAAGATCCGTCTCCGGCGCATGGGCGCCAAGAAACAACCCACCTATCGTTTCGTCGTGACCGACGCGCGCTCGCCGCGCGACGGCCGTTTCATCGAGATCCTCGGGCACTACAATCCGCGGACCGAACCGAAGACCGTCGTCGTCGACGCCGACAAGGTCAAGGAGTGGCTGGCCAAGGGCGCGCAGCCGTCGGACCCGGTGCGCCGGCTGCTCGCAGCGCAAGGCCTCGTCGAGCGGGGTCCGATCCCGACGACCAAGCGCAAGCCGAAGTCGGAGAAGGCCGAAGCTTCGTGAGCTCGTTCGACGACGAATTCGGCCTCTTCGGCGACGACGTCCCCGCTGAAGAAGAAGAGCGTCGTCCGACGTTGGGCGCGCGCCGGATCGCGTCGCGCGAGACCATCATCGACGAGATCGAACCCGAGGACGACCCTGGTCCGCGCCGTCGCGGAGGGATCCGCAGCGGCGGTCCGCCGGCGCCGCTGCAGCGCCGCCGGCGCCAGGACGCGCCGTCGCGGCCGCCGCTCGCGCCGGAGATCGCCCATCCGCGGGCCGTCGAGTTGCTCGACTTCCTGGCGAAGAAGCTCGTCGCGAAACCCGAAGAGGTCGCAATCACGCTCCACCCCGACGAGCGCGGCGCCGTCCTCGAACTCAAGGTCGACCCCGACGATCTCGGTAAGGTGATCGGACGCGCGGGCCGCGTCGCGCAGGCGCTGCGCACGCTCGTGCGCGCGGGCGCGGAAGGCCGCGTGACGATCGACATCCTCGACGTTGACGAAGAGTACGAAGACGACGACGAGGAAACCGGCGACGCGCCGAACGGCGAGGGCGCGGAACAGTCCTCGCCGGACTGACGCGCGAACGGCGTGCAACCAACGGCGTGGATCGCCGCAGCGCGGCTCGCCGGAACGTTCGGGCTACAGGGAGAGTTGAAGTGCGTCCCCGTCCGGGGTGACGATAGCCGTTTGATCGAAGGCGCCGCCTACGCGCTGGCGCCTGAGGAGGGTGCGTCCACCGTCACGCTGCGCGCGGTGCGACGTCATCACGGCCGCACGATCGTCGCGCTCGACGGGGTCACCTCGGAAGAGGCCGCCCGGCGCTTCGTCGGGTGCGAGCTGTTCATCGAAGCGGCAAAGCTCGAGTTGGCCGATGGCGAGTACCTCGACGACGACTTGATCGGGCTACGCATCGTCGACGACGCCACGCGCAACATGCTCGGCACGGTCGCGCGCGTTCAGCACTATCCCGTCAACGATTACTTGGTCGTCGCCGAAACGGGCGCGCTGATCCCGCTGGTGCGCGCGTTCGTGCGGGCGATCGACCTGCAGGCCCGCACGATCGCGGTCGAGTTGCCGGCCGGACTGCTCGACCCGAGCGCTGCCGACGAGGCGTAGACCTTACGTCTTTTTCGTCTTGGGAGGAGCGAGCGAGGCCGCGAGCGTCTGTGCGACCGCGCGGTCGATCGCCGTCGTGTTGCCGGCGTGGCCCGTCGCCGTCGTCTGCGCACGCTGCCGGTCGGTGACCGTACCGGCGCAGTCGTAGCGAAGCAACTCAAAGTTCGCCGAGGTCTTGCGCACCAGCGCGCCCGTCTGCTGCTGCAACGAGAGGTTGCCGCTGAAGATGGAGCCGGCGCGGTTGCTGTTGCAGAGTTGGTGCGCCTGCGCGGCGAGGTCGCTGCTGCTGCTGGTCACGACGAGCGTGCCGCCGAGCCCCGCCTTCGCGAGCGCGCTCGCGAGCGCGTTCGACGCATAGGTGCGGTCGGTGGGGCTCGCGTCGCCGCCGACGGCGACCACGATCGCGCCGCTCGGCTTCGCCGAACTGGTCGACAGCGCGACCGACGACGCACCGGGCGCGGGCGGCGTCGGCGGCGCGGGGGCACGCGTCGGCGTTGCGCGCGGTGCCGGCGTCGCTTTGCCGTGCCGGGCGAAGATCTTCGAGAGGTTCTCTCCGCCCGCGGCCGGGCTCGCACTCGCGGGAGCGAGCGGCGCCGGGGTTCCGAGCTCGGCCAGCGTGCGGCCTTCGTAGTGGATGATCGCGTCGCGCATCAGGTCGCTCTGCCCGAGCGCCTCGTCGTAGGTGCGCACCTGCGTCGTCGTGCTCCAGACGACGATCCCGCTGTGCGTGCTGACGATCTGATCGACGAGCGACACCTCGTCGCCGAGCGGCGTGAGATAGCCCGTAACGTAGTAGTCCGCGCCGAGCTTACGCGCGTCGGCGAGGTACTGCGTGCGTTGGGTGCCCGGCGTTCCGGGCCGGACGTTGAGTCCGCCGCCCTGCGCCAGCCGCGACGCGAGGAGAACGGCGAGGCGGCCGCCTGCCTCGGGATCCGATACGCCGCCGGTGGCGGAGAACGGATAGACGACGACGACCGGGGTCGGCAGCGCCGTGTTGACGGCGCCGATCGCCGGCAGGCTCGCCAGCAAGAAGAAGAGGGAGAGGAAGAGCGGTTTCATGCGGTACGCAAGGTTTCGAGGCCGGACTCCTGAGTGCTTTTCTCGTGCTTGGCCCATTCGGCGCTCAGTTCGGCCCCGAACAGGAAGATGATGCCCATGTAGTAGAGCCAGAGCAAGAGGATTGCGACCGTCGCGACGGCTCCGTACACGTGGTAGAAGTTGACGTGCGCCGTGTAGATTCCGAACGCGACCTGAGCGGCTTCCCATGCGGTCGCCGTGAAGATCGCCCCGGGTATTCCGAACGACGGGCGGACGCGGTGGTTCGGCAGGTACGTGTACAACACGACCGAGATCGCGAAGACGAGCAGGAAGCCGGTCGCGTACCCGACGGTCTGCGAGAGGAATGCGGATCGCGGGAAGCCGCTGTAGTGCACGCCGACGAAGATGAGGATCGGCAGGGCGGTCGCGATCAAGAGCAGGATCGCGAGCACCGGAAGCATGACGATGGAGACGAGGATGTCGTCGAAGAATGCGCGCCCCTGTGGGACGCCGATGGCGCGATTGAGCGCGTATGCCAGCGCCTGAAAGATGTTCTTGCCCGACCAGATCAGCGTGACCAAGCTGATGATGCCCCACACGCTGCGCAGGTTGACGACCTGATGCAGATTTTCGGTCAGGATGTCCTTGATGCCGGGAGCGACCGTCGCGAACAGGAGGATCGCGCGGTTCTGTCCCTCGGTGGAGCCGTAGATGAACGCGAGGCCGGCGATCGCGAGAATCGCGAGCGGGAATATGGCGAACAGTGCGTTGAAGGCGATCGCTTGAGCGAGAAACGCGCAGCCGTCCGCGGAGAAGCGCCGGCCGGCGCTGCGGAGGACCTCGATTAAACGGCGCACGGCGCGAGCCACCAGCTCGTGATTCCGGCCGCGGTCGCCGTCGTCTTCGACGGCACGGAGATCGTCGCGTCGCGTCCGGCGGCGTTGCAGGACGGAACGGTCGTCGTGCCGCTCGATCCGTACCTGCGGCGGTTGAGCGGACGCATCGTGACCGACCCGGTGACCGGGTCGATTACGCTGTACCGAGGCGACGAAGCGGTGGCGATCGCGTTAGGCAACCGGACCGCGAGGGTCGGCGGCCGTGCCGTGCAGCTCCCCATCGCCCCCTACCTGCGCGACGGTGACCCGATTATCCCTCTCGCGGTCGTGGCCCGCGGATTGGGTCTCACCGTATTCTATGACGGCCGCTCGCGCGTCGTGACGATCGCGTCCGGCAGCGCGTCGCCGCTGGCCACGATGACGCCGTACGTCATCGAACCGGGCGCGACGCCGTTCGCGGCGCCGCGCATCGACGCGACGCCGGCGCCGCTGCCGACCGTCAGCGGGATCCCGCGGCCGCGCCGCACGCCGATCGAAGAACGCACCGGCTCCTAGCGCTTGGCCCGTTGCCGCGGGTGACTGCGGTCGAACTCCTCGCGCAGCCGCTGCATCGAGACCTTCGTGTAGACCTGCGTCGTCGCGAGGCTTTCGTGGCCGAGCAGTTCCTTGATCGTCAGCAGGTCGGCGCCGTTCTCGTAGAGATGCGTCGCGAACGAGTGCCGCATCGTGTGCGGCGTCGCCGACGGATCGATGCCGCTGATCGCGACGAACGCGCGGAACAGCTTATAGAGCATCGAATCGCTGAGCCTGCGGCCGTTGCGGCTGAGGAAGAAGGCCGGATCCGCAGAGCGCGGCCGGTGTTCGAGATAGCGGCGCATCGCGTCGGCGGCTGCGGCCGTCAGCAACACGGTGCGGTCCTTGTTGCCCTTTCCTCCGACGACGCGCATCTGGCGCCGCTCGAGGTCGACGTCGTCCATGTTCAGCCCGATCAGTTCCGAGCGGCGGACGCCGCTGGCGTACAGCACCTCGAGCAGCGCGCGGTCGCGCAGACGCTGTACGTCGCTGCCGCCTGCGATCGTCGTCGTCAGCAGGCGGTCGACCTCGCGCTCGCTGAGCGCCTTGGGCAGCGACCGTCCGATCTTGGGCGACGGGACCTCGAGCGCGGGGTTGCTCTCGCGGGCGCCGATCAGTTTGAGGTAACCGTAAAACGTTCGCAGCGCGGAGAGCTTGCGGCGGATCGACTTCGGCGAGTAGGCGCGCGTCGACAACAGGTGGCCGGCGAAGGCCGAGACCTCGGCTTGCGACGCGTCGGCGAGCCGGTAGGGTGCGGGGTGATGGCCGCGCGGGTCGCTGCCGGCGGCGGCCGCCGTTAGAAACGAGCCGAAGCTCTCGAGATCGCGCTGGTAGGCGACGACCGTCGCGCGGCTCGCGTTGCGCGCGCCGAGGTAGTCCGCGAAGCCCGCTATGCGCGGATCGCCGGACCGAAACGGTTCACGATCGTAGACGCGCGGCCGGCGCGCCATCCGTCCGTTAGCTTCCGGGCGAACCCGCCGCGGTGAGCGGCGTTTCCCAGGGGCGCTGTGCCGGAAAGACCAGCTCGAAGCGGCGCGTGATCCAGGATGCGGCGAACCGTTGAATGTTGATCGAGGCGAACTCGCGGAAGTGCGGTTCCTTGGTCAGTTCGAACAGCAGCAGCGACGAGACGACGCCGCGCCACGCGTAACCGATCGAGCTCCAAATCTCGAACGCCTCGTTGAGCAGCAGGATCGCGCGATCGGGCTGACCGTGCGCGCGCGCGACCGCCGCCTCGGCGTAGCATTCGAGTGCGCGCAGTCGCTTATCGGCGCGGAACGCGTGCAGCGCGGACATCTTACGTTTGATCGCGCGGTAGCGTTCGATGTGGTGCTTGGCGCGTTCCGGATTGCGTTGGGCGGTCAACTCCGCCAACTGCAGGAGCGCGAGCCGTTCGTCACCGCCCGACTGGCTCCAGTCGTACCCTTCGGCGATCGCCTCGGCGCCCTGCATTTCGTCCTCTGCGAACAGGGCCTCGCCCATTTCGCGCGCGAGCATCGACCGATCGAGGAAGGCGAATATCCGCCAGGGGATCGTCGGAGCGACTTCGGCGCTCTCCCGCAGCAGACGAAAAGCCTTGACGTGGTTCCCGCTCAACGCGTGACACCACGCGACGTGACGCAATGCCTCGAACCGCGGGACCGCCGTTTCGGCAGTCCACGGAAGCGATTCGATGCGTTGCCCCAAACGCTCGACGATCGGGTCGAGGTGCAACTCGCGCACGAGGATGGACAGGTTGTAGAGGATGTGCGCTTCCACCCACACGTCGCGCTCGCTGAACGTTTCGAGGTGCGCGAGCGCGCGTTCGAGGTAGTCGGCCTGGCCCAGATAGTTTCCGGAGCTGGCCGCGATGGCCCCGAGAAGCTCGAGCGCACGGGCGTGCACGCTCAGCGACGCCTTGTTGAGGGCGGCGCGTGCGTGCCGCGACGCGGCGTCGAGGTTTCGGACGCTCCAGGCAAAGACGCCTTCGTAGTACTCGAGTTCCGATTGCAATTCGGCGTTGCGCGTCGACCAGAGGTAGACGCGCGCGTCGAAGAACGCGCGCTCGGCTTCGTCGGGAAGTTCCGCCCGGTGGTACGAGGCCGCGAGCAGCATCGCCAACTCGCCGCGCAACGCGTCGCTACCCTCGCGATCGGCGCGACCGCGCGTGCCTTCCAGCAACTCGATCGCGCGATCGAGCCGTTCGTCGCCGAACTTCGCCAAGCGCAGCAGTGCCCGGGCAGTCAGGATGACGGCCGGAAGCGACTCGTTTCCGCGCAGGGCGTCGAGGCAATCATGGTATTTGGCGGCGCCGTAGTACCTCAGCGCGTCTGCGAACGGTGCTGGCTTTGGTACGAGGCGGATAACCCGAGGTTCCACTGTGTATCTCTGCCTGTTCGTTAGGTGTGGATGGTAGCGCTCAGTGAGTCAGATGAAACGGTCAGCCCGAGATCGACCCACCACTGTCGACCGGCCGCGTCACGATGCCGGAGAGTGAACCGCCGCTGCTGTTGGATGGTCCGCGTCCGGTCGAATCGTAGTGCGTGCCCGAGATCGATCCACCGCTGTCGACCGTCGGTCCCGGATGGTGCGGCCGCACCTCGCTGCCGGAGATAGAACCACCACTGTCGGTGCCGCGGTAGGCGTGCGCTCCGGAGATCGAGCCTCCGCTGTCGGTGGCCGGAATTGACTTGAGGGAGTGGATTCCTGAGATCGAACCACCGCTATCAGCCGCGGGGAACACGGCGCCGAGTAGCAGCGCGAGAATAACAGTCAGCATGCGAGTCGCTCCTAGTGTGAGGGGCTAGGCGTCCGTGCCCGATGTGCTCCTCCGGCTCATCGCCGGGCATTGGCGTCGAAACGCTCGCGAAGGCGGGCCTCACGAAGGCTCCGCGCCGTTGTGCAGACACGACGTTCGGCGCAGTTGCGATTTTCTCCGCTACTCAGTCGGGCGGACCCCGAATTGAGACCGACTGTAAGCCTGGTCACAACCGCCGCGGGCGGCGAAGCGTTATGGTACCGGCGGAGGATGTGAACGTGAAAGCAAGTCACGGATGGTATGCGACGGCGGCGCTGACGGCCGCGATCGTCGCCTGCGCGGGGGCTCCCGCCAGGACGACGGCCGACCCGGCCCCGGTGCGCGGCGAGGCGCGCGTCGTGCTGGCGGGCGGTTGCTTCTGGGGGATGCAGGCGGTCTTCGAGTCGCTGAAGGGCGTCACGCAGGCCGTCGCCGGCTACTCCGGCGGAGCGAAGGGGACGGCCCACTACGAAGTCGTCAGCACCGGGACCACCGGACACGCGGAGTCCGTCGAGGTCACCTACGACCCGAAGGTCATCTCGTTCGATCAGCTGCTCGCCGTCTATTTTCTGGTCGCCCACGACCCGACCGAACTGGACCGGCAAGGCCCCGACGATGGCTCGCAGTACCGTTCCGAGCTCTATTACACGACGGATGCGCAGCGCGACGCGACGGTCGCGTACATCAAGCGGCTCACCGCCGAAAAGCGGTTCGCGCAACCGATCGTCACGCGGGTCGAGCCCTTGCGCGGGTTCTATCCGGCCGAGGACTATCATCAGCACTACGTCCGCTACCACGCCGACCAGCCATATGTTGCGTACAACGATCTTCCCAAGCTCCAACAGTTGCGGGAGCGTTACCCGGCCCTCGTGCGGGCGACACCGGCCCCTTAGGCCCGGCCGGCGGGCCGAACGGCCTTCTTCCGTGGTAACGATAATCGGAATTTCCGTGAATTCGCCTTGGAGAAAAAGGGGAGGCGAGCCGATTCACCGGCCCTCCTGCCCCTTCTACGCCGGATGGTGCGCGGGCCTCAGAGGCCCAACTGCATGTCCGTGAAGTCGAACGAGGAGCCGGGCGCGCAGTGCGCCGGCAGCCCGAGCGATTGCGTGCCGCCGGTGAGGCCCATCGGACCCTGGAACGGCGCCTGCGGCATGTCGTAGGTCCCCGAACCCGTCAGCGAGTCGTTCCAGGACGGGTCGCCGGCGCTGGCGGGATCGATCAGCGAGTGGCTGACCGGAGCGAAGCCGGTGTCGCCACCCGGCGCGAGTTCGCCGAGGGTCATCGGGGCCTGCTGGCCGCCGCACTGGTTCGGCAGGAACCCGTTCATGAAGCCGCCGCCGAACACACTCGGGGCGTACGGCATCCAGTTGGGCGCCGTGAACACCGGGACCGCCTGCAGGCGCTGCGGATGGACCTGCAGCTGCGGCACCTGTGTCACATGGGCGCGGTGGGTGACGACCGCCGACGGGAAGCCGGGATAGAGCGGCTGCGAGGTGCTGCCCCCGGTGCGCGGTCCTGCTGCTGCTTGCGCCGCGCAGACTGCGACGGCGAGAGTGCCGATCGCGCTGACCGCCGCGATGTGTAGAGCGGGATAACGGGTACGAGTCATGGCTCCACCCTCCAAGTCTCGGTATTCTGCAGCGGGCGCACGTGTACTCCCTGCCAAGCCGAGCGCTCGAACACAAACGGCCCGTTCCTTATTCGGAGGGGCCGCTTGCGCGCCAGACTCAGAGAGTCTGAGGTCCGGGGCACTTGGAAGAACGAAGGCCGAACACGACGTGCTTGGGGGCATACTGAGAGGATGCGCTACACGCACTACTTGTTGCGGGATGTCGTTCGTGTCACCGGTGCGTTGCGCGGTGCCGGTCGCGTTGCTGCGGTCGCCGTTTGCGGAGTCTTCGTGACGGCGGCCGCATCGCTGCGCTCGTACCTCGTAACGCTCGTCCTCGGTTTTGCGGCGCGCGATGTCCGACCTTCCCCGAGCACGCTTGCTGCGAAGGCCGAGACAGCGTGCCGGAAGGCCGCATGCGGGCGGCCGTAGCAGTTATGCGCATGATGTGTCCGACGTGTCAAGCGCCGCTGCCGCCCGGCGCGAAGTTTTGTTCGAACTGCGGTGCTCCCGCACCCGACCTCACGCAGATCGGTAACTACAGCGAGCCCGTCCCCGAAGTCGACAATCCGAAGGAGCCGATCCGGATCGGCGACATGACCGTGAAGGTCGAGGGCGAGTTGGTTCCCGTCGTCGACATCGAGTTGGGACGCCAGCAGACGATCTACTTCGAGCACCACATCCTGCTCTGGAAGCAGCCGAACGTCACGCTCGGCTTCATGGGCGTGCGCAACGCCGGCAAACGCTTCTTCGCGGGTCTACAGATCTTCATCTCGACCGCGCAAGGACCGGGCAACGTCGCCTTCTCGCGCGACGCGCCCGGTCAGATCGTCGCGTTGCGAATCGCACCGGGTCAGTCGATCGACGTCCGCGAGCATCAGTTTCTGTTCGCGACGAGCAACGTCGACTACAACTTCTACTGGCAACAGGGCCTGGCGAACGTGCTGTTCGCGCGTACCGGACTGTTCATCGACCGCTTCACCGCGACCCAGGGCGAGGGGCTTCTCCTCCTGCACGGCTACGGCAACGTGTTCGAGAAAACGCTCGGACCCGGCGACGTCCTCGACGTCGAACCGGGCGCGTGGCTCTGGAAGGATGCCAACGTGCGCATGGACACCGTCTCGGTGCTGCAGACGCAGGGCGCGGGCGGACTGCTCGGCGCGCTCGGCGCGATGGTCGGCGGCGCCGCGTTGATGTTGAACCGGTTCTACGGACCGGGGCGGATCGGCTTGCAGTCGATGACGTACCATCCGCCGGCTTCGGAGGGCCAGCCGCAGGCGGGCGGCACCAGCAACATCGGCAACGTCCTCGGTTCGCTGTTCGGCGACCGCCAGTAGCGCCCGCGCCGGGCTAGTCCGGGTCGAGCCCCGGTGGAACGAAATCGGGCGCCGTCGCCGCCTGCGGTGAGGCGACGGCGTCCGGCTTGACCGGCACGTACGGCAGCGGTTGCTGCGTCGCGTCGAAGATGTCGCCGAGGTCGTCGGAGCGCGCGTCGGACGTGCCGAGCGACCCGAGGCCGTACAGCGTCTCGACGTAGCGCAGGACGCTCCCCATGTAGTGGACGTTCGTGCGAGACATAGCCGCGCTTTGCGTACGGCGAGACCGCGACGAACGGGACGCGGAAGCCCGGTTCGAACGCGTTGAATTGCGCGGGCGGCTTGACCTCGTCGAACCAGCCGCCCCAATCGTCGTAGGTCAGGATGATGACGGTCGAACTCCACGACGGGCTCTCGCCGATCGCGTTGAACACGGACGCGACCCAGTTCGGTCCGTTGCTGCTCGGGACGGTCTGGCCCGGATGGTCGGAATTGGCGAACGAGCCGACGACCCATGAGACGTTGGGCAGTTTGTTCGCCTTCGCGTCGTCGATGACCGTCGTCGCGGGCGAGCGCACGTTGCTCCACTGCGTCGCGTCGTTGCGGATGTGCTTGATGATCGCGAAGCTCGAGACGTAACTCGTGGTTGCCGACGCGGCGTCGATGTAGAAGGCCCAGGTCTTCTTCTTCGCCGTCAAGAGATCGGCGAGCGTCTGGTAGTCGAAGCAGGACGTGTACTTCTTGTCGAGCGCGCCCGTCTGGAGGTTGATCGCCGCGCCCGTCCCCGGTTTGTCGCACGTCTGGCCGCCCGTCGGGTTGCCGGCGGCGTAGTATTCGGGGTCGGCGGCGTCGATCGGACCCGACGCGCCCGCGATCGGGAACTGGTGGCCCGCGAAACTCTGCGAGCGGTGGTCGGCGAAGAACTCGTCGGCCATCGCGCCTTCCGCCGCGAGGTCCCAATACGGTTGGACGTCGGAGCGGCGCGCGTAAGCGTACGCGAAGTCCACCGGCGGCGCCGGTCCGAAGTCGGTCGTCGACAGGTCGAAGCCGTCCATCTTGCCGGCGTCGTACTCCTGGACCCACTTGGCGTAGCTGTGCGCGGGGTCCCACGGCGTCATCAGCGGGACCTCGACCAGCGGCACCGGGTTGCCGAGGTGATCGAGGCCCGCGTTCACCGACGCCGCGCCGGGATACGCGTGGAAGATGTTCTCGAACGTGCGGTTTTCCTGCAGCACGATGACGACGTGCGTGATCGGCGACGCGGCGGCCGCAAGCTCGCCGAAGAACGCGAGGACACAGGATAGCAGCGCGAGCACGACGCGCTGGTTGGCGTTCGGGTGAACCGATTCCCTTCGCGAAGTGGCTAGCGGAGTGCGCCCGTCAGTGGTGCCCGCTCGCGATCCCGTCGACCGCCGAGGAGACGGCGAGGTCGATCGCGCCGGTCTCGCCCGCGGCGACGTTGTGCCCGCTGAAGTGGCTCGTCTCGCCGGTCCCCTCGATGCTCGTCACCCGTTTGCCGTCGCAGTTGAGCAGCGTCAGGTCGACCTCCGCGTACGACGGGTACTTGTCGTCTGAACCGCCGACGCTCGCGACCGCGTTCGTCGTCGCGTTGACGACGCCGGCAACGATTGGACCCGCGACCGGGACGATGTCGAGCGCGCGCTCGAAGCCCTTTGCGCCACCCTTTAATGCGCCTTCCTTGTAGTCTTGCTTGTGCCAGCTGCGGCCGACGATGATGCCGGTCGCGTTGTTGTCCCGGCAGAGGTCGCCGGCGCCGAGCCGCGCGTCCACCGGATCCATCGGCGGCACGAGGGTCGCCGTGATGCCCTTGAGCTGCAGGCGCTTGACCAGATCGTCCTGAGTCCACTTCGTGTATGAGTCGGTCGGTCCCATCGACTTGTCGAGTTCGAGCGGCACGAGCACGTAGTGCGAGTTTGCGACCAACGGATTGCCGTCGAGCAGGGCTGAGAGCGAGAGAGCCTTCGGCAGTGCCGTCGTGGTGGTCATCGTGAAGCGCTGTTCGCCCTCGATCGCGTTGTCGCTCGCCTGACGGCCCTGCAGGTCGACGCTGTAGCCGGCCGTCTCCTTCTCGATCGTGCCGCCGACGTAGTACTTCGCGCCGACGCGCTTGACGATCGCCGCCAACGACTCGTCGCCGAAGTCGGTGACGAGCTTGGCGCGGTCGCCGTAGACGAAGCGGATGCGCTGCGCGATGAGGGTCGTCACCGCCTGCGCGGCGACGACGTCGCCGGCCGACGACGCGAGTGGAAAGACGACGATCGGCGCGCCGTCATCGGCGCGCGCGGGCCCGGCTCCGAGGCCGAGCGAGGCGAGTGCGGCGAGGCCCGTCAGCGCGACGAGCCCACGGCGAACGACGGATCGCACCATGAGCGAGCGTCCCCCATGCGACGAAAAAGTGGTCGTACTTGGGTTATCGTTCGTCCGGCGCGCCGGGCCCACGTGACCGCGCTCACTTCGTGGCCTCGCGGCCTCCGGAGCTACGAAACGTAGCTGACGTTGACGCTGAAGCCTGCCGCCTCGGCCCGCGCGAGGATCACGAGGACGTTGTCGATCTCTTCTTCCACGCTGACGATCTCGAGAGCGCTGATCCCGACCGGCACCGCGTTTTCCCAGAGCAGACGGCGGGCCGTTTCGAGCGCGCTACGCAGGCGCTGCGGGGTGACCTCGAGGACCGGCCAGTCCTCGTCGGAGGCCGCCGGGACGACGCGCCAGCCCATCCCCGACAGTTCCTCTTCATCGACGAACGCGTTGGGGATCGCCGCGAGGACGTCGACCGCGGCGCGCTCGTAGGGGCCGAGCCGCAGGCCGGCGTCGGCGAGCCGCACGACGTAGCGAAAGAACGACGAGTTGCCGACGCTGTACGTCCCGGCCGGCGAGCCGACGCTGACGTGGACCATGGGTTACCCGCTCGCCGTGAGCACCGGCAGCGCGTCGACGAGTTCGCGTACGGCTTCGGCGCTGCGCTGCAGCGCGGCGTGTTCTTCGGCATTGAGTTTGACTTCGAAGATCGCCTCGAGTCCGCTCGCGCCGAGCTGGCACGGGACGCCGACGAAGAGGCCTTCGATCCCGTACTCGCCCTGCAGGAACGCGGCGCACGGCATGATCTTGTGCTTATTTTTCAGGATCGCTCCGACCATCTCGGCCGTCGAACGCGCGGGCGCGTAGTACGCGCTGCCCGTCTTGAGCAGCGCGACGATCTCGCCGCCGCCGCCCGCCGTACGCTTGACGATGCGCTCGATCGTCTCGGCATCCATCAGTTCGGTGATCGGGACGCCCGCGACCGTCGAGTAGCGGGGCACGGGCACCATCTGATCGCCGTGACCGCCGAGGACGAACGCCGTGACGTTCTCGACGCTCACCTTGAGTTCGCGCGCGATGAACGTCGCGAAGCGCGACGAGTCGAGGACGCCGGCCATCCCGATGATGCGTTCGCGCGGGAAGCCGCTCACGCGGCGCGCGACCTCGCACATCGCGTCGAGCGGGTTGCTGACGACGATCAGGATCGTATCGGGGGAGCGCTTTACGGCCGCCGCGGTCGCGGAGCCGACGATCTCGGCGTTCGCCTTGAGCAGATCGTCGCGGCTCATCCCGGGCTTGCGCGGGAAGCCGGCCGTGATGACGACGATGTCGGACCCGGCGGTCGGTTCGTAGTCGTTGCTGCCGACCAGTTCGACGTCGACACCCTCAATGCTGAGCGCCTGTGCGAGGTCGAGCGACTTCCCCTGGGGCACGCCCTCGACCACGTCGACGAGCACGACGTCCGCCAGTTCGTCGGCCGCCAGCCAATGGGCAGTGGTGGCGCCGACATTACCGGCACCGACCACGGTGACTTTCTTCCGCATTGAGGTTCCTCATTTGGGGACCGCCCGGCGCGGTCCTCGGGGCCGCAGCCGAAGCGAATGCTGCCGCGGCGGCGAAGGCTTCCGCGATGGAAGCACCGGCCGTTGAGACCGCCACCGGCACCAGCGGGTTTCGCGGGCCCGAGATTCCACCCCAGGACGTCTACGACCGCTGCGTGCGCTGCGGTCTGTGCCTGCCGTCCTGCCCGACCTATCTGGAGACGCTCGTCGAGACGTCGAGTCCCCGCGGCCGGATCGCGTTGATCAAGGGCGTGGCGGAGGGTGCGCTCGACCTGACGGGCGCCGGATTCGTCCACCAGATGTTCGAGTGCCTCGATTGCCGGGCGTGCGAGGCCGCTTGCCCGTCCGGAGTCGAGTACGGCCGGTTGCTCGAACCGGCGCGCGCCCAAGTCGAGCGAGCGGTCGCGACCAAGCGCGGGTTCGGCCGCCGGCTGGGGCGCGAGTTCTTGCTCGGCGACCTGTTCGCGCACCCGTGGTTGATGCGCGCGTTCGCCTCGCTGTTGCGCCTCTATCAGCGCAGCGGCCTGCAGCGGCTCGTGCGCGCGAGCGGGCTGTTACGCGCGCTCGGCCTCGCGGAGGCGGAGCGCATGCTTCCGCCGATCTCGCGCAGGTTCTTCGTGCCGCGCGACCAGCACTGGCGAGCGACGACGCTCGAGCGCAAGGCGACGGTTTTCATGCACGCCGGCTGCGTCATGCAGGTCGCGTTCGCGGAAGTGGACGAGGCGACCGTCCGCGTCCTGCAGCGCGCGGGCTGCGACGTTGCCGCGCCGAGCGGTCAAGGGTGCTGCGGCGCGATCGCGGTCCACGCCGGCGAGCCGGAGCGCGCCCGCGCGCTCGGCATGCGCAACATCGAGGCGTTCGAACAGTCCGGCGCCAACGTCTACGTCGTGAACGCCGCCGGCTGCGGCTCCGCGCTCAAGGAGTACGGCCTGCTCTTCGCCGGCGATCCGGAATGGCGCGATCGGGCGCGCGCGTTTTCGGCGCGCGTGCGCGACGTGACGGAGTTCCTCGACGAGGTCGGCATCTCGGAAGATCTCGGACCGATCGACGCCGTCGTGACCTACCAGGAGCCCTGTCATCTGGTCCACGCCCAGCGGATCGCCGACGCACCGCGGCGCCTCTTGCGCAAGATCCCCGGGCTGCAACTGCGCGAGATGGAAGAGAGCGCGCTCTGTTGCGGCAGCGCGGGGATCTACAACCTCACGCAGCCCGAGATGGCGCAGCGCCTCGCCAAGCGTAAGGCGGCCAACATCATCGCCGTCGAGCCGAACGTCGTCGCGACGGCGAACCCCGGCTGCGCGCTACAGGTCGGCGCCGCCTTGAGCGAGACCGGACACGCGCCGCCGGTCAAGCACATCGTCGAGTTGCTCGACGAGTCGTACGCGGCCTACAACCCGACGAGAGGTTCTTTGCCGGCCAAGGCTTCGTCGAGGGTCGAATAGACCGGGAATACGCCGAGTAGACCGGTGATCCGGAGCAAGCGCAGGATCTGCCCCTCGGCCACGACGAGGCTGACGCGCCCGCCGCACTCTTTTGCCCGCTTGTGCGCGCCGATCAGCGCTCCCAAACCCGTCGAGTCGAGGAACTCGAGCCGCGTCAGATCGATGATCAACTCGCGCTGGCCGCGTTCGGCGGCGTCCAGCAACGCGGCCCTCACGGTCGGTGAAGTCGCGATGTCGAGGCTGCCGTGGAGCGCGAACACCTGCGCGCCGTTCGGTGCTGCCTGGACGTTGATCGTGATCAGATCTTGAGCCATTGACGGTTACTGTTCGCGCCGCGGGACGGCGCACCCCGCCTGCCGGCCGTCGCAGGACGCCGTGCCAGATTAAGGCGAGCTAAGGAATCCCGTCGGCGCTTGCTGGGGCGGCTGGATTCGAACCAACGAATGGAGGATTCAAAGTCCCCTGCCTTACCACTTGGCTACGCCCCATCGAGTGCCATGGGCCCTGCTGCTGCGGGATTTTCCGGTCGATGACGCTTCACCTCGACGGTCGTTACCGCGGCGAAATCCCGCGTCCGTCCCAAGTGTTGCCCGGCGACGATGGCTTGAAAGAGGTGCGCCGAGGTTACGCTGCGCCCTTCTCCCGCAACGTCGCGCTGAAGCGTGTGGCTGCCTCCCTCTGCGAGCGGATATCTGGATTGGACGTACTGGGTGCGCGAGGCACGCCGCTCCTGCCGGACGAACTCAGGACGATTCATCGCGCTTTCGCTGGAGGTCTTCGTGAGAAGTCCGTCGTTGGGACGCCCGGCTACCTTCGCGTCGAGCCTTGCGCTCATCGCCGCCGCAGCGGTAGGAATCTGGAGTTGGCCCGGCGACGCGAACGGCTTGGGCGCGGCTTCTCGAGGGTCCGTCACCGGCGTTCGCGTCGACGACAAACCGGTCTACCGCAGCGCGACGATCAACCCAGCTCCAAGCGGTGGGTCGATCCCGGTACCGGCGTTCGGGAACTTCGTCGGCCGGTTCGCGTACGCGCGGAATCAGAGCGGCCTCAACTACCCGAAGCTGGTTGCATTAACCATGACGAATAGCGGCGAGACGAATTACTTCGGGGCCCCGACTCCGGGGCCGGATTCCTCTCAGCCGGACACGGCAGGCAGCACGAGCGGCGCCGGTATCGGGACCGGATCTCCTTTGTGCTTCCTCATGGCAACTGTGCAGGGAACTCGGCGGATCACATTTGCCGGCGGCACGTTCCGCGCCGACCTGCATTCGGCGCACCTGCAACCCGGCTCGACGTACTCAATGTACGTCTACTCGGGGAATGAACTCCTCGGCACGATCCCGCTCGGCGTCGCGTCGCCCCAGCACGCCGTTCACTTCTCCAGCCCGCTCGCCGGGGTTTCGATAGAGGCGAGAACGCCGCTGTTCATGGAGGTCGTCGGTCAAGGGCCCTGATTCGCGGCACCGTTTTCCGCCACAGGGAGGCCCGGGGTCGCCCGGCAGGATAGACGAAAAGGAATGTGCACCCGCTTGCCAGCCGGCGTACCGATCATCGCGTGCCTCGCGATTCTATTGGTCGCCGCAACCGGCGGAACGGCGCTGGCGGCCACCACCGTGAGCGACGTTGAGGTCGACGGGATGCCGAACGGCGGCGGGCGCCTTTCAGTCGACTTCACGGGGGGACCGGCTCCCAGATACACCGTCACGGGTGCTGGGACGACCGAGACGTTGATCGTCTTTTTCGGCGCGACTCTCGACTCGACCATCCCTCCGTCATTGGAAGGCGAGGGGCCGATCCAGTCAGTCACCGTCTCGCAAGTCGGAAGCAACGTCGCAATCGCGGTGCACCTGTCGAGCGCGGTACCGGTGACGAAGGTCCTGCCCACTCCCATTTTCATCGCGTTTGAATGGTCGCCCGGAACGACGCCGGCGCCGACACCGGGCCCGGCTACCAACGAAGGCGTCGTCCCGCCGGCGGCGTCGCCGGCTTCCGCCGGGCTCGGTCCGGTGACCAAGGTCGTGCAGCTCAAATACGCCGACGTTCAGCGAGATCGCCGGAGCGCTCGTCCAAGGCGCGAACGTCCCTTCGAACGACGATTTCAATCCGCAGACCTCGAACTTCGGCTCGCAATCGTTCGGCGGCGCGTCGAACGGCATCACGCCGGCCTTCCAGCAGTCCCAGCAAGGAGGAGCGTTCGGAGGCCAGTTCGGCGGGGGCGCCGCACAGGCACTCGGCCAGCGCATCAACGACAACCTGGCGATCGATCGACGGCTCAATGCCGTGATCCTCACGGGGACGCCGGAGGTCGTGGCCAAGCTCACGGCGGTGATCGACAAGCTCGACGTGCCGCTGGACAGCGTGCTGCTCGAGACGCAGATCGTGGAGTTGGACGAGAACGGCGCCAAGGACCTGGGGATCGACTTCAACGTGCAAGGAGTGGTCGCCAAGGCTACCCTTACAACCCAGACGGGCCAGTTTGCGTCGGGAACCGCGACGTTCGAATCGAACTTGTACGCGTTGATCACCAAGGGCGAGGGAAAGATCCTCGCCAAGCCGCGCATCTTGGCGCAGAACGGCGCGCCGGCTTCTATCCTGACCGGCGACGCGCTCCCGATCATTACGACGGTGATCGTGGCGGGGACCAGCGCAGTGACTTCGCAGCAAGTGAACTACGTCAACGTCGGCGTGAACCTGCAGATCCAGCCGCGCATCTCATCCGACGGTTACGTGACGTTGCACGTCTTCTCGGAGGTGTCGAGCGTGACGGCGTACACGCAGGGCATCCCGCAGATCAGTCAGCGCCAGGCGCAGACGACCGCCACGGTCAAGGACGGCGACTCGTTCGTCGTGGGTGGCCTGCTCTTGGATAACGAGGTCAGGACGGTGTACAAGGTGCCGTATCTGAGGCGACGTCCCGCTGATCGGTGGGCTGTTCAAGCGCCTGAGCAGCACGTCGCAGAGGACGAACCTATACATCGTCGTTACGCCGCGAATCGTGCCGCGCCATTCGGGCCAATCACCCGAACCGGCACCGCACTAAACGAGGTCGGCCAGCCTCGGTGAGGCTGGCCGACCCGTCTAGTCCGTGGACCTAAGGCTTGTCTTGATTTAGATGCAGCTAATTCCGATATCGCCGGTCGCCGACGATCCTGCCGAATTAACGACGGTGATGACGTTTGCGAGAACGATCTTACCGTGGCTGTTCTTGCACTTCTTCACGTCGATCGTGACGGTCGTGGGGTTACCGGGGTTGGGAGAGAACGACTCGCGCACGCTCTTGGCGTGCTTCTTCGTGATTTTACCCCTCTTGACTAAGTAGCCTTTCGACTTCCAGCTCCAGGTCCCGGGGGCGGGGTTGCAACTGCCGCCGCTCGTGACGGTGCCGAAGCAAATACCGATGCTGGCGGGGCTGCCTGGGGTGACTTCAACGCAAACGAAGTAGGCGGACGGGCAGGTGGTCTGCGGCTGGACGCCGATCGCGTGGATCGCCGGCAGCGTGCGGCTCTCCTGTCTGGGCGTCGTGCGGAGGATGGAAGCGCTCGCAACGGCAGTTGAGAGTAGGGCAACGGCTCCCACCGCCGAGAGGAAACGAGCGCAGCTATTCATTTTCATAGAAACTCCTAGGGCACCGGGGGAATGCACAGCAAGGACTCGTGGGCCTGCAGTTGCAAACTTGCGCGGCCTCTCGGCCTCGCTGCCTCTTCGTGTTTCGGGGGGAACGTGGGCCCCCCCTTCTTCCCAAACGACCCGAAGACGGACGGGCGGAGGCGTTGCCGCTACAAGTCGTCGGGAGCGCTCGCGTCGGCGGTTCGGCCCCCTGAAGTCGCGCGGCTTCAGCGTCGTCTTGAAGGGGACGAAGGGGCGTGGGGATCCGGCAAAATCGAAGCAATCGGTCGCGGGCGAGTTAGCGCGGCGGTCGGTCGCGGCCAATCGCCCGAGGCCGAAAACGTCTTCGATGAACTTCAAGATGCTGCCGTGCTCGTACCGGACGTGCGACACATGGCCTTTCTTTGCAAAGGGCGAGATCACGAGCAGCGGCACGCGCATGCCCAAGCCGTCGTAGTCCTCGTACGGCGGCGAGACGTGATCGTACCACCCGCCCCACTCGTCCCACATCACGAAGATAGCCGCCGTGTCCCAGAACTTGCTCTCACCGACCGCGTTGACGACGCTGGCCACCCACGCCGGTCCCATATTGCTGCGGCAGATGCCGGTGAAGCCGCTGTGATCGGAGGTCATGCACGTCGGCGTAATCCACGTGACGGCAGCCAGCGACCCGCCGGCGACGTTGGTCAGGAACTGCGCTGGCGGATAGACGACGTTGCTCCAATCGGGACCGTTGTAGATGTGCCCGATCGCCTGATATGCGGACCAGATGTATCCAGGGCTAACGGAAGCCGTCGAGTAGAAGCGCCAGGGAAGGCCCTTTGCGTCCAACTCGTCGCCGATCGTCGTTGAATCGAAGCACACAGGCTCCGGAGGCCCGTAGGTCCGGTCCCGCTTCAATGTGACGACGGTGTCGGAGGGACCACCCCCGCACCCCCAGAGCGACGACGGAAGGTCTACCGCGTGGTTCGCCTGGCCCGCGATGATATATTGATGCGAGGAGAAGCTCGCATCGAGGTTGGACGTGAACATGTCATCGCCCAGAACGTACGCCTTGGCCATGTCGAAGTAGAGCTTCGTTTCGCGATGCGGAACGTACGCGTATTGGGGGTTCGGTGGAATACTTGTGCCGTATGCGACCTCATTGTCGAAGCCGTCCATCTTGCAGTTCCTGCCCGGCGGATTTCCGTTGCAGGCCGCGAAAAACGAACTCGAGCTGTGCTCGATGCCGTAACTCGCTTCGAGCGGCACCTCTTGTAACGGTATCGTCTGGCCCTTGGAGTTCATGCCCCTGGAGACGGTGTCTGCGCCTGGGTAACCCTGAAAGAGATTGTCGAACGAACGGTTTTCTTGCATCACGACGATGACGTGCGTAATCTTTTTCCGGTTGCCCGGCGCGAATGCGCGGTGGATCGAAACGGGTACTGCTAGCGGCGCGGAAACTTCGGTCGTCCCCGCGAAGTTCGGCGCGCAGGAAGCACAAAGAACACCGGCGCCTAGCGCGAGGGCCTGAAAGAGGCGGCCGTAATGCATCCCTTGGCGCGGCATCAATCGCCGAAAGCAGCGTTCGTGGAAGCGGTCCGCGCGGTGTGCCCCTGGGTCAGACCGACGGGCATCCGCTCGGCCGCCACGAACGGACGGAACTTGCGCGGCCTCTTCGTGAAGTCGAATGCGTCGGCCGCAGGGTCGACCGCGCGAGCGTCGCTGGCCGCTAATTGCGCCAAGCCGAAGTTGTCCTCAATAAACTTGAGAACGCTCAACGTCTCGTACTGAACGTGCGACACGTAGCCCTTCTTGGAGTACGGCGAAATGATAACCAGCGGAACCCGATATCCGAGTCCATCGTAGTCGACGTACACCGGGGGCACTGGGTCGAACCAGCCACCCCAGTCGTCCCAGATGAGAAAGATTGCCGACGAAGTCCAGAATTGGCTTCGTCCAATCGCGTTGACCACCGAAGTGACCCACTGCGGACCGTCGTCCAAGGCACCGGGGTGGTCGGAGTGGATGAAGTCCGGGGTGATCCAGGTGATGCCGGCGAGCTGACCGTTACCAATATCTCTTAGGAACTGGCCGGGCGGTGAAATAACGTCTGTACTCCAGTCCGGGCCGTTATAGATGGGCCTGATCGCTTGATACGACGACCAAAGGCCGCCGTCGCCGTTGTATGGACCCGCATAGAAGCGCCAACTGACACCGGCGCGATCGGCCTCGGAGGCGATCGTCCGATCGTCGAAGCAAGGCCTGATGCTGGGGCCGTACGAGCGATCGACGTTCAGAGTCGAAACCACGTCCCGCGGACCACCCGGGCACCCCCAGATGGCACCGCTCGGATAGTCGACGGTCCGTTTCGCGTATGCCGCAACGATGTACTGGTGTGCGACGAAGCTTCCGTCGAGATTCGACTGGAACATATTGTCGGCGAGCACGTACGATGTCGCCATGTCCCAGTAGGGCGCAACCTCCGATCTCGGCGCGTAAGCGAAGGCAAAGTTCGGAGGCGGCGAGCCGCAGCAGGTCTGCTCGTCGTTCCAGCCATCGTTCTTGCAGTTCTGACCCACCGGGTTGCCATCGCAGGCGGTGAAGAACGCAGTCGACGAGTGGTCGATGTCCCACGGCTCGGAAAGGC
This sequence comes from Vulcanimicrobiota bacterium, assembly GCA_963743605.1. Taxonomy (GTDB): domain Bacteria; phylum Vulcanimicrobiota; class Vulcanimicrobiia; order Vulcanimicrobiales; family Vulcanimicrobiaceae; genus CAVUQJ01. Next base: position 56,353 of record CAVUQJ010000005.1, read on the forward strand.
CTTGCGCGTGAAGTTTGATCTTCTTGCCGGTCTTATCATAGCCGTAATTCTGCGTCACGGCTCCGGGAAAACCCATGAACATGTAATTGAAGCTGCGGTTCTCCTGGACGATGAAGATCACGTGCTGGATTTTGCTCGGCGTTGCAGCAGTCCGCGCGTTAACGCCGGCTGCAGCCGCCGGTTGAGTCCTAGGGACGCTCGCCGCGGGAACGCCGGCACCCGAACAGCCGGACAGCACGGCGAGCATACACGCGGCCACGGTGACTCTCTCGGATGCGCGCGCAAAACGGAAAGTACTGTTCTTCATCGTGCTCCGGTCTTGAATGGTCCGAGGGCGCCACAACTCCTGCATCGAGCGCCTGGTCGGCCCCTCAAGCCATGAAGCATGAATGGGAGGCTATGCCTCGAGCGGTAGTAACCAGCCATCGTCCCACCGGCCGAGCCGCGTCCGTCCTACGAGGTCAAAGGTCCATGAGGAACCACTTTCGCCCAAGCGTCGCGGCCCTTTTCGTTGCGCTGTTTCCGCTCGCTTGCTCCGTTGACCGTCACTCAGCGAGCTTCGGCAACTCGGGGTTCGTGCCGTCCGCCGGTCAGCACGGCCCGCTCGGGCACTCGCGCGCGATCGCCAACGTTCAGCACGTCGTGATCATCATTCAAGAAAACCGCAGCTTCGATGATCTGTTTCAAGGATATCCCGGCGCCGACACCGTCCCGGACGGTAAGACCTCCAAGGGCGAGACGATCAAGCTCAAGCCTGTAAGCTTGACGGTGTACTACGACCTCGACCACTCGGCGCGCGCGTTCTTCGAGGCGTGCGACGGCAGCCCCCGAGGACGGAACTGCAAGAACGATGGGTTCGATCGAGAGCAAGCCGGCTTCGGCGCACCCCCAACCCGCAGTACGTGTACGTGCCGCACCGCGAATCGAAACCGTACTTCGACATGGCGCACGAGTTCGTGCTCGCCGACGACATGTTCACTTCGAACCTCGACGAGAGCTTCGTTTCGCATCAATACCTGATCGCCGGCGAAGCGAGCTCCGCGGTCAACCTTCCGTCGTTCGCTGTCTGGGGCTGCGATGGCGGAAAGAAGGACCGGGTGCAGACCCTTACGCAGGACCGCCGCTACGGTCCGCGGCGTGAGGCGTGCTTCGAACATCAGACGCTCGGCGACGAGCTCGACGCGGCGGGCCTGTCGTGGAAGTTCTATACGAGCACGATTGCCGGTGACGGGGGGGAGTGGTCGGGCTACCAAGCGATTCGCCATATTCGTTACGGACCTGATTGGGCGAAGGTAATCACGCCGCAGACGCAATTCATCAGCGACGTTCAAAGCGGATCGCTGGCGAACGTCACGTGGATCACGCCGATCTGTGCGAACTCGGACCACGTCGGGTGCGGGGGCGGCACCGGGCCGCAGTGGGTGGCAAGCCTGGTCAATACGGTGGGCGAAAGCAAGTTCTGGGACTCGACGGCGATTTTCGTGCTGTGGGACGACTGGGGCGGCCTCTACGATCACGTTCCGCCGCCGTACGCCGACTACGACGGGCTGGGGTTTCGTGTCGGCCTCCTGGCAATCTCGCCGTACGCGAAGGAGAACTACGTCTCGCACGTCCAGTACGAGACGGGCAGCGTCCTAAGGTTCACCGAGGACACGTTCGGCCTTGGGCAGCTCGGGGCCAGCGACGCGCGCGCCACCTCGCCGGCGGCGGACTGTTTCGACTTCATGAAGCCGCCGCGGAAGTTCGTGCCTATTAAGACGGCGCTGACCGTCCGCGATTTCATGCGCCAGCACGACGACCACCGGGCGCCCGATAATCAGTGATCAGTCGTCATCGGGGGGCCGTGGGTCGAGCGGCGCAGTGAGGAAATCCTCGGCCTTCAGCTTCGTCTGAATCGGTACGAATACTGCGCGGCGGTTTCGTGAAATCGAAGCAGTCCGCGGCGGGCGAGGTTGCACGAGCATCGCTGGCCGCGAGTTGCCCAAGGCCGAACGTGTCCTCGATGAACCGTAAGATGCTCCCGTGCTCGTATTGAACGTGCGAAACGTATGCTTTTTTCGCATACGCGGACACGACGAGCGAGCGGCACGCGGATGCCGAGCCCGTCGAAGTCCTCGTACGGCGGCGGAACGTGATCGTACCAGCCGCCCCACTCGTCCCACATCACAAAGATGGCCGTCGAATCCCAGAACTTGCTCTCGCCGACCGCGTTTACGATGCTTGCCACCCAGTCCGGGCCCGCGTTGCTGAGACAGTTAGGATGATCGGACGTCGCACAGGTAGGGGTGATCCACGTGAACGTCGGCGAGGTTGCCGCCCTTCACGTGGCGGAGAAACGCTGACGGCGGCGTGATGACGTTGGTCCGCCACTGCGGGCCGTTGTAGATTTGGCTGACCGCTTGGTAGGCGGACCATAGGTACCCAAGATCGGACGGGGCCGACGCATAGAATCTCCAGGTCTTGCCGGGGCGTCCAACTCGTCGGCGATCGTCTGATAGGTGAAGCAGGGCGACTCCGGCGGACCATACTTGCGGTCATTCAGCAATGTGAGCACCGTCGCTGAGGGAAGGCCGCAGCCCTCCGTTTCATTCGGTTGATCGACGGCATGGTCGGCCTGCGCCGCGATGATGTACTGGTGCGACTCGAAGCTCTCGTCGATGTTCGAGGTGAACATGTTGTCGCCGACGACGTACTGCTTACCGATGTCGAAGTACGGTTTTGTCTCGCGGTGCGGCACGTACGAGTACGCCAGGTTCGCGGGCCTGTCTTTACCGTAGGTGGTCTCCTTGTCGAAACCGTCCATCTTGCACTTGGTCCCCCGAATCCTACCCCTACCGTCGCATGCTTCGAAGAACGTCTCCGCCTCGTGGTCGATGTTCCACGGCGTCTCCAAACGCACGGGCTGCAGCGGAATCGTCTGGCCTTTCGAATTCAAGCCGCTCGACACGGTGTTCGCGCCGGGAAACCCTTGGAACAGGTTGTCAAAAGAACGATTCTCCTGCATCACGACGACGACGTGCTTGATCTTTTGGCGCTGCGCAAAGAGACTGAACTGCAGGAAGAACCCCGCACCGGGATCGATCCGTGTGGGACGCGTCGCCGGAGCGGCTCCTCCTCGGCCTGCCGCGGCGACGTTCGCAACCAGCGAACTCGAGAGCGCGGCGCACGCAAGCAACGCGTGGAACCGTTTCATTTGGTCACTCGTCGTCGACTGGGGCCAGATCGGACGGCTCGTCGATGAAGTCCCGCGGCCTCATGCTCGTCTTAAACGGAACAAACGGCCGCGGTGCCCGCTTCATGTCGAGACAGTCGGGCGCGGGCGAGTTCGCGCGTGTATCGCTCGCCGCGAGGCGCGCAAGACCGAACGTGTCTTCGATGTACTTCAGGATGCTGCCGTGCTCGATACTGTACGTGTGAGACGCGGCCTTTCCTGGCGTAAGGTGAAATGACGATCAGTGGGACGCGCAGGCCGAGGCCGTCGTTGTCGACGTACGGAGGCGCGACGTGATCGTACCAGCCCCCCACTCGTCCCACATCACGAAAATCGACGGTGCTGTCCCAGAACTTGCTTTGACCGACGGCGTTGACGACGTTCGCCACCCACTGGGGCCGCGCACGGCGCGGGTCCACGGTGACGGATGGTCGGAGTTCCGGCCCGTGGGCGTCACCCACGTTACGGCGGCGAGGTGTCGCCCTCGCAACATCACTCAGGAATGCCCGGGCGGGCTTCTCACGTCTTGCGTCCAGTCCGGCCCGCGGAGGATGTGTTTGACCGCCTGAAAGGCCGACCATCCGAAGCCGGCGCTGTCCGGTCCCGTCGCGTAGTAGCGCCACGGCAACCCCTTCGCGTCGAGCTCGTCTCCGAGCGTCGGATAATCGAAGCACGGCCGCTCGGTCGGGCCTAGGGTGCGATCGGACCGCAGCGTCCCGACCTGATCGGTCTTCCGCCGCCGCAACCCCAGGCGTACGACGGAATGTCGACGGCGCCGCCGGCCTGCCCCGCGATCAGGTACTGATGCGACACGAAGCTCGCGTCGACGTGCGAGGTGAACATGTCGTCGGCAAGCACATATCGCTTCGCCATCTCGAAGTAGAGCTTCGTCTCGTTATGCGGGACGTAGCCGTACTGCGGACTGGGCGGCACGTCTCTGCCGTACGCGGTCTCGCGGTCGAAACCGTCCATCTTGCAGTTCGTGCCCGCTAAGCTGCCGCTGCCGTCGCACGCGAGCAGAAAGTCCTTCAGGAAATGGTCGATCTCATACTCGATCTCGAATCCGATCGGTTTGAGCGGGATCGTCTTTCCCTTGGAGTTGAGCCCGCTGGGGACCGTGTTCGCACCTGGGAAGCCCTGAAAGAGGTTGTCGAAGGAGCGATTCTCCTGCACCACGACGACGATGTGCTGGATCTTGTTTGGCACTGCAGGCCCCGTGGGACGCACGGCCGCAGCGCGGTCGATCGTCGCGGCGGACACTGGGACTGCCACCACCGCGTGCAGCCTGGGAGGCCGCGAGCGCAAGCGATGACGCGAACGCTGCGGTCACCGCAATCCTTCGCACGGCGAATCGAAGATCGTGCACGGCAGCTCGCCTCCTGCATAGAGGTCACGGAATGCCGCAAGGCTGAAGCAGCCCTCCCGAGGCGCGAAACGTTCCAGGGCGCTCCCGCTAACCCTCCGGCGCCAGCCCTCCGGCAAGACGGCGTCAGGGCGAAGGACACCTACATCGGATCGAACGCCTTGGGTCGTGCCGAGTAGTCAAACAGTCCGGTAAGGTCGTCGGTTAGGCTCGGCGCATCCACCTGTCCGAGCGAAGCAAGCCCGAACGTGCTCTCGACGTAGCGCAGCATGCCGCCGTACACGTTACGGGTCGTGTGGTCGACCGTTCGCGGCTTCACGTACGCCGAGACGATGACGAGCGGCACGCGGAAGCCGTATTCGAAGGGGTCTTCATAGAACGGGGCCTGCGGGGGAACCACGTGATCGTACCAGCCGCCCCAGTCGTCCCAGGTCAAAAGGATGGTCGTGTGCTGCCAGTAATATGCATCGCTGCCTATTGCGTCCACGATGCTTGCGACCCAGTCCTCGCCGGCTCGCGGATCGGTCATCGCGTTGGGATGATCGCTGTTGTAAGTTTCCGGCGTCACGAAGACGAGGTTTCTCAGCCGGTGCTTCGAGATGTCGTTGAGGACGGTCGAGGGCGGAACGACGACGTTCGCCCGGCAAGCGAGACGTTCCAACAGTCTGCATCGGCGGTGGGGCCTGCCCAGAGACTGGCTCGGTCGTATGCATAGAAGTGCCACGAGAGCCGCGCGCCCGCGGCCTCGTCGATGATCGTGTTCTTGTAACTCTTGCAAGGCGGACCGTTGCGCGATTCCCTACCTGGGTAGGGCGAGCTCATGTCCATTTCGGCGACGGTCACGCCGCTCGCGCCGCAGTACGCCTCGCCGTTCGGGTTCTCCGCCATGCAATAGCGGTCGCGGGGATACGAACAGGAGCGGCCCGCATACAGGTATTGATGCGAAGGAAACGAGTTGCTCTCGTCCGACTGAAAGGTTCTGTCGGCTAGCACGTTGTCGCGGGCGAGGCGCCAGTAGCGCTTGGTTTGAGCACGTGGGACATACGCGTACGCCGTGCAGCCCTTCTGATTCATGCCGTGGCCGAATCCGTCCATCGCACCACCGTCGAAGTCCGCGACGAAGTCCGCGTGGGTCGCCCCAGGGTCGCAGTTCGCGGCCATGGAGATCGGCTGCAGAGAAATCCCGGTGTAGGGATCGACCTGCACGGTGTCGGCGCCGGGATACCCGTTGAAGAGGTCGTCGACCGTCCGGTTCTCTTGCACGATCACGACGATGTGTCGAATGGGCGTCTGGAAGCGACGAGCTTCCCAGACATGAGCGGGGGGCACCGGCGGAATCATCCGTCCTAATGCTTGGTTTCGGGTCTCTTTCCTGTACGTCGTGCGGCGGCTCGCGAGCAGGCCGCTGAGTGCACGGCGGGGAGCGGGTGCCGCGCCGGCGTACTCTCGCGGTAGCGATGGATTTTTTCCGTTCGAGCGTCGTAGCACTGCTGGGCACGACCCTGCTTGCTTCTTGCTCCTTGGAGCAGCGCTTAGCGGCGCCCGACGGCATCGGGCTCACCCCGTCCTCCGACGGAGCGGCGCAACACGCGCGCTCGCGCGGCAAGATCCAGCATGTTGTGATCATCGTTCAGGAGAACCGCAGCTTCGATAACATGTTCCAGGGATACCCGGGTGCCGACACCGTCCCGAGCGGCTTGAACTCCTCGGGACAGACGATCGCGTTGAAGCCGGTCAGCCTCGGGCGCCAGTACGACATCGATCATTCCGCCCTCGGCTTCTTCGCCGCATGCGACGGCAGCGGCTCCATCCCCGGAACGAACTGTAAGAACGACGGTTTCGATAAGGAACACGCCTTCGGCGGACCTCGCAACCCCCAGTATGTCTACGTGCCGCATCGCGAGTCGAAGCCGTACTTCGACATGGCGAACGAGTTCGTGCTTGCGGACCGGATGTTCACGTCGCAACTCGACGAGAGCTTTGCGGCGCACCAATACCTCATCGCGGGTGAGGCGAGCTCCGCTGTCAACGTCCCATTTGGTCCCTGGGGCTGCGAAGGCGGTGACAGCAATGCGGTTCCCACGATAACGCAGACTCGCGGCTCCGGCCCCAACGAGCGACCCTGCTTCGATCATCGGACCCTCGGCGACGAGCTCGACGAAGCGGGCCTGAGCTGGCGCTTCTACTCGAACAGGGTGCTGAAGGACGGCGGATGGTGGTCGGGGTATCAGGCGATCCGTCACATCCGGTACGGGCCGGACTGGGCGAAGGACGTAATCACGCCGCAGACGCGCTTCCTGCGCGACGTCGCCAAAGGGACGCTTGCGAACGTCACCTGGATCACCCCAATCTGTGCGAACTCCGACCATCCCAACTGCGGCACGACCAACGGGCCGGCATGGGTCGCAAGCCTTGTGAACGCCGTGGGACGGAGCCGGTTTTGGGATTCGAGCGCGGTTTTCGTGCTGTGGGACGACTGGGGCGGGCTCTACGATCACGTGCCCCCGCCGTATGCGGATTTCGACGGCCTGGGCTTCCGCGTGCCGCTGATCGTCATCTCGCCCTATGCGAAACGCAACTACGTTTCGCATGTGCAGTACGAGACCGCGAGCGTTCTCCGGTTTGCGGAGGATCAGTTCGGGCTGCAACGCCTAGCGGCGAGCGACCGGCGCGCGAACTCGCCTGAAAAAGACTGCTTCTATTTTGACGGGCCACCCCGGCCCTTCGTGCCGATCCAAGCCGACAAGGGGCCGAGCTTCTTCATGCGGCAGGCCGACGACCACCGGCCGCCGGACGACCAGTGAAGGCGCGCGCGCTCGCGCCGTTCGGCGCGCTCGTGGTCCTCGCCGCTTGCTCGACGACCCACCACCTCGTAGGCCCCGCCTCGGGGATCGTTCCGCTGGGGCGCGACGAGAGCGGAGTGCCCCAGGCGCGGCCGACCCGAAAGATCCAGCACGTCGTGATCATCGTCCAGGAGAACCGCAGCTTCGACAACCTCTTTCAGGGCTTCCGCGGCGCCGATACCGTTCCGACCGGCCAAACGTCGCACGGGAAGACGATCGCATTACTCCCGGTCAGCCTGCAGACGAAGTACGACATCGACCACTCCGCACTCGCGTTCTTCGAGGCGTGCAATGGCACGGGCAAGCTGCCCGGAACGCAGTGCAGGAATGACGGATTTAACAAAGAGCAGACGATCGGCGGCCCACCTCACGGCCAATACGTGTACGTGCCGCACCGCGAATCGAAGCCGTACTTCGACATGGCGAAGGAGTTCGTGCTTGCGGACAGGATGTTCACATCGCAGATCGACGAGAGCCTCGTTGCTCACCAGTACCTGATCGCAGCACAGGCAAAGTCCTCCGTGAACTTGCCTTTCCCCGATCCCGCTTGGGGCTGCGGTGGTAAGCAGGACAGGATCCAAACCCTAACGCAAAGCCGCACGCTGGGGCCGGACCAGAGACTCTGTTTCAACTACCGCACTCTCGGCGACGAGGCGGATGAAGCGGGCTTAACGTGGCGCTTCTACACGAGCACTATCGACGGTGACGGTGGAGTGTGGTCGGGCTATCAAGCGGTTCGGCACATTCGGTTCGGGCCTGACTGGAATAAGGACATCATTACCCCACAGAACCAATTCCTGAGCGATGTCGCGAGCGGTACTCTTGCGAACATCACGTGGATCACGCCGCTCTGTGCGAACTCCGATCATCCCAACTGCGGTGGGGATGGTGGTCCGGACTGGGTGGCGAGCCTCGTCAACGCGGTCGGCGAGAGCCGGTTTTGGGATTCAAGCGCGGTTTTCATATTGTGGGACGATTGGGGGGCTTTTACGACCACGTGCCGCCACCGTTCGAAGACTATGACGGCCTCGGGTTCCGCGTGCCCCTGATCGTGATCTCGCCGTATGCCAAGCAAGGATATGTCTCGCACGTTCAGTACGAGACCGCCAGCGTTTTACGGTTCGCGGAGGATCAATTCGGGCTGGGTCACCTCGCGGCAGCGGACGGGCGCGCGAACGTCGCCCGAAGCAGACGCCTTCGATTTCAACCAGCAGCCGCGGCCGTTCAAGAAGATCGCGACGGTCCACACGCCGGCGTTCTTCCTGAGCCAGCCCCAGGATCACACGCCGCCCGACGATCAGTAGCGCAAGGTACAGGGGCCACCCCTCGCCGTCCAGGTCGACGGTCGGCAGGGCGAAAGGGCGCGGAATGAAGCCGACCGACGCACTTCACGACATGGGCCAGAGCATCTGGCTCGACAACATCACGCGCGACCTCTTGACGACCGGGACGCTGCAACGCTACATCGACGAGTTTGCGGTCACCGGGCTCACGTTAAAATGAATGCAGGCTCGTCGTTGCACTGCCTCGGCGTTCGCACGATCTGCGCCGTCCGGGCCGCCGCAGCGCGCTCGCCGAGCTAGCGCGTAGCGGCGACCGCCGAGCCTACCGTTGCGCCGGGGTGGAGTTCGCGCAGCGCGAGCATCCAGCGCATCTCGCCGAGACGCAGGACGTGGATGACGAAGACATAGGCGAGGAAAGCGATCGGCGACAGAACGACGGCGAGGAAGGGAACCGCGCCGGCGATCACCGCCGCGCAGACAAGTACCACCGCGAGCGGAACGATGACCGCGATGCCGAGCAAAAACGCGAAGCCGAGCGTGTGCCAGAAGTGTCCCTTCGTGATCTCGAACGACTCGCCGAACGGGTTCTTGCCTTCGCCGAGCACGTAGGTCCACACCGTCTGCGACCACTTGACCAACATGTAGACACCCGGGACGATCAGTAGGATCAACCCGATGTCGACGACGACGCCTAACGCGATCAAGACGCCGATGATGCCGAAGAGGCGGCCGACCGTCATCACAAATTCGGGCCGCACGGTCCGCGCGACCGCAGGCAATACGAAGAACATGGCGATCGCGCCCAAGATGTTCGTCGGCTGGAGGAACAGCTCGAGGCGGACGGCGTCGACCGGAAGGTTGCCGACCGCCTGTGCGAACGGCACGGAGATCCCGCAGACGGCGGCGAGCACCGCCAGGACGGCGTATACGCGCGTGCGGGTTCGCATGAGCGGTAGCGCGTCCCGAAACGCGCGGTCGATAGTACCGCCGATCGACGGGTGTGTGGGGGTCTGCATTGCGACGACTCGCTAAGGACTCGCGTGCGTAGATCGTCCGTTGGCGGCACGGCCGCCGCCACCTCTCCCCGTCTGCAGTCCAAGCGAGACGCCCTTAGATACGGGGGTTGGGGGCCTGAACTGGCTCGAAGGCGCGCGCCAACGGTCGCCGCGGTATAGCGCCCGAGCATATCGCTATATTAAGAAACGCCGTAGGGTGCCCCTCGGCAGGGTTCTCAGGCTCCGCATGGGGCCGCCGATTTGCGGCGAATGGGGCCGCCCATGAAGCCGACCGACGCTCTTCACGACATGGGCCAGAGCATCTGGCTCGACAACATCACGCGCGACCTCTTGACGACCGGGACGCTGCAACGCTACATCGACGAGTTTGCGGTCACCGGGCTCACGTCCAATCCCACGATCTTCGATCACGCCATCAAGAACAGCGCGTCGTACGACGATGCGATCAGGACCGACTTAGCCGCCGGTAAAAAGGGCGAGGACCTCTTCTTCGACCTGGCGATCGACGATCTATCGCGCGCCGCCGATCTGTTCGCGCCGGTCCATCAACGCACCGACGCCGTCGACGGCTGGGTCTCGCTCGAAGTCTCGCCGCTGCTCGCGTACGACACGAAGAGCACCGTCGCGGCGGCGCGCGATCTGCACGCGCGCGCCGGCAAGCCGAACCTGTACATCAAGATACCCGGCACCAAGGAAGGCCTGCCGGCGATCGAAGAGGCGATCTTCGCCGGCGTTCCGATCAACGTCACTCTGCTGTTCTCGCGCGAGCAGTACGTCGCGGCGGCGGACGCCTACATGCGCGGCGTCGAGCGGCGGATCGCCGCCGGGCTCGACCCCGAGGTCGGCTCCGTCGCATCGATCTTCGTCAGCCGTTGGGACGTGGCGGTCTCGCAGAAGGTTCCCCAGGAACTCCGCAACCGGCTCGGCGTCGCGATCTCGCTGCGCGCCTACAAGGCCTATTGCGAATTGCTCGACTCGCCGCGCTGGCAGCGGGCATACAACGACGGCGCCCGCGCGCAACGGCTGCTCTGGGCGAGCACGGGCACCAAGGACCCCAAGGCGTCCGACGTGCTGTACGTCGAGGCGCTCGCCGCGCCGCTGACCGTGAACACGATGCCGGAGGCGACGCTCAAGGCGCTCGCCGACCACGGCAAGATCGGCGCGCCGATGCCGAAGGACGGCGGCGACTGCGAGGCCCAATCTGGCGCTTCGCCAACGCCGGCGTCGACGTCGACGCGCTGGCGCCACAGCTCCAGGACGAGGGGGCCGCGGCGTTCGTCCAGTCGTGGAACGACCTCATGTCCGTGATCGCGTCCAAGAGCGACACGCTCGCGAAGGCCAGCTAGATGGCGGCGACGGCACCTTGGATCACACGTCGCCCGTGAGAGCGGGCGGCCTGGAGCGCGCTCGAAGCGCATCAGCGCGAGATCGCGCCGCAGCACCTGCGCGATCTCTTCAAGGCGAGACCCGGATCGCGGGTCGCGGATGACGCTGCAGGCGTGCGGCATCACGTTCGACTACTCGAAGAACCGCATCACCGTCGACACCCTGCGTCTGCTGCTGGACCTCGCGACGGCGTGCGGGTTGCGCGAACGGATCGACGCGATGTTCCGCGGCGACAAGATCAACGTCTCCGAGGACCGCGCCGTGCTGCACGTCGCGCTGCGGGCGCCGGCCGGCGAGCACATCATGCTCGACGGCGCGAACGTCGTCGAGCCGGTCCACACGGTCCTCGACCAGATGGCCGTGTTCTGCAACCACGTGCGCAGCGGCAAGTGGAAGGGCCACACCGGCAAGCGCATCCGCAACGTCATCAACATCGGGATCGGCGGCTCCGACCTCGGTCCGGTGATGGCCTACGAGGCGCTCAAGTTCTACAGCGATCGCTCGATGACGTTCCGGTTCGTCTCCAACGTCGACGGGACCGACTTCGTCGAGGCGACGCGCGACCTCGACGCGGAGGAGACGCTGTTCGTCATCTCCTCGAAAACGTTCACGACGCTCGAGACGATGACCAACGCGCACGCGGCGCGTGCCTGGGCGCTCGCGCACCTCGGCGACGAGGCCGCGATCGCCAAACACTTCGTCGCCGTCTCGACCAACGCGGCAGAGGTCGCCAAGTTCGGCATCGACACGGCCAACATGTTCGTGTTCTGGGACTGGGTCGGCGGGCGCTACTCGATGGACTCCGCGATCGGCCTGACCACGATGCTCGCGGTAGGCCCGGACCACTTCACGGAAATGCTCGCGGGCTTCCACGAGATCGACGAGCACTTCCGGACCGCCCCGTTCGAACAGAACCTGCCCGTCCTGCTCGGGCTCCTCGCGGTCTGGTACAACGACTTCTTCGGCGCGCAGACGGTCGGCGTGATGCCGTACGAGCAATATCTCAAGCGCTTTCCCGCCTATCTCCAGCAACTGACGATGGAGAGCAACGGGAAGCACGTCACCCTGCAGGGCGAGCGGGTCACGACCCAGACCGGACCAATCTACTGGGGCGAGCCTGGCACCAACGGTCAGCACTCGTTCTACCAGTTGATCCATCAAGGGACGCGGCTGATCCCGGTCGACTTCATCGCGTTCGCGCAGACGCTGAACCCGCTCGGCGAGCAGCACGACATGCTGCTGGCCAACGTCATCGCGCAAGGCGAGGCGCTCGCGTTCGGCAAGACGCCCGAACAGGTGAAGGCCGAAGGGACGCCCGACTGGCTCGTTCCGCACCGCGTCTTCGACGGCAATCGCCCGACGAACACCCTGCTGCTCGACGGCGCGCTCACGCCCAAGGCGCTGGGCAAGCTCGTCGCGCTCTACGAGCACAACGTGTTCACCCAGGGCGTGATCTGGGACATCGACTCGTTCGACCAGTGGGGCGTCGAACTCGGCAAGGCGCTCGCACAGCGCATCATTCCGGAACTGGACACCTCCAAACAACCGGCGCTGCAACACGACACGTCGACCAACGGCCTGATCGAGCGCTACCGCACCCTCAAGGAGAACGGCTGACGTGCAACTCGGAATGATCGGCTTGGGCCGGATGGGGTCCAACATGGTGCGCCGCCTGACGAAGGGCGGTCACACCTGCGTTACCTACGACCGCAACCAGAAGGCGGTCGCCGACCTTTCGGGCGCCGGCATCACGAGCGCGTCGTCGCTCGCGGGCTTCGTCGCGAAGCTCGACAAGCCGCGCTCGATTTGGCTGATGGTGCCGGCGGCCGTTGTCGACGCCTCGATCGCCGAACTGACGCCGCTGCTCGAGCGTGGCGACACCCTGATCGACGGCGGCAACTCGTACTACATCGACGACATCCGGCGCGCCAACCAACTGCGCGAGAAGGGCATCGACTACGTCAACGTCGGGACCAGCGGCGGCGTCTGGGGCCTCGACCGCGGGTACTGCATGATGATCGGCGGCCCGGACGCCTCGGTCAGCCGGCTCGACCCGATCTTCAACACGCTTGCGCCGGGACTGGGGAGCATCGACCGTACGAGCGGGCGCGAGAAGCAGAACCCGCCGGGCACCGCGGAGCGCGGCTACCTGCACTGCGGCCCGAACGGCGCCGGCCACTTCGTGAAGATGGTGCACAACGGCATCGAGTACGGGCTGATGGCGTCGTACGCCGAGGGCCTCGGGATCCTGCGCGGTGCGAACGTCGGTAACACGAAGCAGGTCGTCGACGCGGAGACGACGCCGCTGCGCGATCCGGACGACTACAAGTACGACCTCAACCTCACCGACGTTTCGGAGGTCTGGCGGCGCGGCAGCGTCATCGCATCGTGGCTGCTCGACCTGATCGCGGACGCCCTCTACTCCGACCCGCAGCTCGCGAAGTTCCAGGGTCGCGTCTCCGACTCGGGAGAGGGCCGCTGGACGATCAAGGCGGCGATCGACGAGGGCGTCCCCGCGCCCGTCCTCGCGTCCGCACTGTTCGAGCGCTTCTCGTCGCGCGGCAACGCCGAATTCCAGAACAAACTGCTGTCCGCGATGCGCTACGAGTTCGGCGGTCACCTCGAAGAACCGACCGGCGGCAAAGCGGCGAACTGACGATGACCGACGGCCAAAGGGTGCACTCCGATGCGCTGGTGTTCTTCGGCGCGACCGGCGACCTCGCGTACAAGATGATCTTCCCGGCGCTGCAGTCGATGGTCAAGCGCGGCAACCTCGACGTTCCGGTCATCGGCGTCGCGAAGTCCGGCTGGAACCTCGATCAGCTCAAGGCGCGCGCCCGCGACAGCGTCGAGAAGCACGGCGGCGTCGACGAGGACGCCTTCGCTAAGCTCATGGGGCTCCTGCGCTACGTCGATGGCGACTACGCGGCCCCGGCGACGTTCGAGACACTACGCAAGACGCTGGACGGCGCGCTGCATCCTGCCCACTATCTCGCGATACCGCCCCTGTTGTTCGAAACGGTCGTCGAGCAGCTCGCGAAGTCCGGCTGCGGCAAGGGCGCGCGGGTGATCCTCGAAAAGCCGTTCGGCGAGAACCTCGCGTCGGCGCAGGAACTGAACCGGACGCTGCACCGCTTCTTCGACGAGTCGGCGATCTTCCGGATCGATCACTTCCTGGGCAAGCGGCCCGTCGCGAACATGCTCTTCTTTCGCAGCGTGAACCCGTTCATGGAAGCGTTCTGGAACAAGAACTACGTCGACAGCGTCCAGATCACGATGGCGGAGAACTTCGGCGTGCAGGGACGTGGCGCGTTCTACGATGCGACCGGCGCCGTCCGCGACGTGATCCAAAACCACCTCTTCCAGGTGCTCTCGAACCTGGCGATGGAGCCTCCGGTTCGCACGGACAGCGAGTCGATCCGTAACGAGAAGGTCAAGGTGCTCCAGGCGATTCCGGCGCTCGGCGAACGCGACATCGTGCGCGGGCAGTTCGACGGCTACCTCAAGGAGCCGGGCGTCAAACCCGGTTCGCAGACCGAGACGTTCGCGGCCATCCGGCTGTGGATCAATACCGTACGCTGGTACGGCGTGCCGTTCTACATTCGGGCAGGCAAGGAGCTGCCGACGACAGCGACCGAGATCGTCGTGCGGCTCAAGCTGGCCGCCCCGCTGTTCGCCATCGAAGGCATCAGCCCGAACTACATCCGCGAACGCATCAGCCCGGAGATGACGCTCGCGCTGGGCATCACGGTCATGGCGCCGGGCGCGGAGCAGGTCGCGCGCCCGTTCGAGGTGATGGCGAGCCGGCTCCCGCGGCCCGACGAGCCGAGCGCCTACGAACTCGTCCTCGGCGATGCGATGGCCGGCGACGAAACGATCTTCGCGCGGCAGGACTACGTCGAGGAGGCCTGGCGCATCGTCGACCCGATCCTGCACGTCGCGAGCCCCGTCGAAGTGTATCAACCCGACACGTGGGGACCCGACGCGGTCGATTGCGCCCTCGCGCCGAAGAGCGGCGGCTGGCAGAATCCGACCGAGCCGGCGTGACGATCGACGTTTTCCCCAACGTCGCCGAGACGGCCGCCGCGGCAGCGCGCGCGGTCGCGGCCGCGGCTCGCGAGGCCGTCGCGGCGCGCGGGCGCTTCGTGTTCGCCGTCAGCGGGGGCAAGAGCCCGTGGGAGATGATGCGCGTCCTCGCCGGCGAGGACGTGCCGTGGAAGCACGTCGAGATCGTGCAGGTCGACGAACGCATCGCGCCGCTCGGCGATCCGAGCCGCAACCTCACGCACTTGCGCGCGAGCCTCTTGGAACGCGCGCCGCTTTCGCCCGATCAGATCCATCCGATGCCGGTCGAGGATCCCGATCTTGCCGCGGCCGCGCGCACATACGCCGCGGAGCTGACCGAACTGTGCGGCGATCCGCCGGCGATCGATCTCGTGCACCTCGGCCTCGGCCCGGACGGACACACGGCGTCGCTCGTTCCCGGCGATCCCGTGCTCGCGGTGACCAACGCCGACGTCGCCGTGACGCAGCCCTATCAGGGCCGCAGGCGGATGACGCTGACCTACCCCGTCCTCGACCGCGCGCGCCACATTCTGTGGCTCGTCATCGGCGCCGACAAGCCGGCGATGCTCGTGCGGCTGCGCGACCGCGATCCGAGCATCCCGGCGGGTCGCATCGCGCAGGACCACGCGGTCGCCTATGCCGACGCCGCGGCCGGAGTGCTATTGGGCCGGTAACACGAAACGGCCTTGCGCTGCGTCCTCCATATGGTTCGAGTCGATCACGAACGTCCACGCCTCAGGTGAGACGCGGATCGCCCCCGAGTAGGGACGGTTCAATTCCACGATCAGCCCGAGCAAGAGCCCGATGCAGCCGGCGACCGTCGCGGTCATGATCAGTTGCACCGGTCCACTCTCCACCCCGAACAAAAAGACGAAGGTCAGCACCATGAGCCCACCGATCACGAGGCTTAGGTAGAGCGCGCGCGGCAGACGGCTCGCCGCCTGGATCAATCGTAGGCGGCGCGCGTCCGCGATCTCGCGCAGCCCCCGCACCACCGCCTCGTAGCGCCCCTCGGCGCGCAGCGCGGTCGCCAAGTTCGCCGCCGGCTGCGCCGGCGCAGCGATCATCGTGCGGATCGCATCGACCATGAGCCGCTGCGCCTGCGGATCGGAGTGTTCCTCACGCAGCGCCGGCCACTCGACGTCGCGCACCTCGAGCGCGTACTGCGCGAGCAGTTGCTGCAGGCGCGAGCGCGCCGGTTGCGGCAGCCCGTACGCGAAGCCGAACGCATCGGCGACCTTGCCGGCCTCGGTATCGGCGGTCTGCTGAGCCGCGTCGAACGCCGTCCACACCGTCACGACCAAGAATCCCAGCACGACCGCGTAGAGCACGCCGATCACGGCGACGAGGAAGCCCGCGACGTCGTGGTGCGGCCGCAGGCGCTCCGACGGCACCAACCGGCGCAGGATCGCGTGCGCAGCCACCGTCACCAGCGCCGGAACGACGACGAACGCGATCAGCGCAACCCAGTCGGTGGTATGCGCGAGCCACCCCGAAACCACGATCCCGTTCGCCTAGCGTACTAGCCGCGCGGCAGCAAGAACGCGCCGTAGACCCGCAGCCGAGGACCAGGAAGACCGGATTGACCTTCGTGCGAAGCATCACGAGCACGACGATCACCGCAGGCACGATCGTCAGCACCGTCGTCGTCGCCGACGTCGCAAGCGCCCACACGCCCGAGAGCATCAGCCCGATCGCGATCGGCGCGAGGCCGTCTTGCACGGCGCGGCGCCACGGCGAGTCGCCGGCCCGCGCCCACACGCGGCCGACCGTGAAGCACAGGATTGAGGCCGGCAAGAAGAATGCCACCAGCACGACCAGCGCGCCCAAGGTCCCGGCGATCCGGTAACCGAGCACGACGACCATCGACATGTTCGGTCCGGGCGCCAGTTGCCCGAGCGAGTAGATCTTCGTGAAATCCTCGGGGCTCATGCCGTACGACGATTCCATCAACCGCTGCATCTCCGGGAGCACCGCGGTGCCGCCGCCGACCGCCTGCAACGAAAGCGTACCGAAGTCGTTGAACAACTTCAATAGGGTGTGAAAATCAGGCATCGGCGCGTCCTCGCGCGACGCGGCCCTTCGGCCGGTAGATGTACACGGCGATCGGCCCCAGGGTCAAGAGGATGATCAACAGGTTGATCTTCACGAAGCTCATCAACGCGAACGTGCACGCCATCAGGATGATGTCGCGCGGGTGCAGGAACTGCTTGTGGCCGGTGCGCAGCGCGATCGCGAGCAGGAGACCGGTCGCGCCTGCGGCGATCCCGCGCAGCGCGGCGTTCGCGATCGGCGTCGCGTGGTGGGCCGCGCCCGCCGCCAACCCCAGCAGGAAGACGACGATCGCGCCGGGTGCGACCATCGCGAGCGCGGCGACCGTCGCCCCGACCGGGCCGCGGAGCTTGTCGCCGACGATCACCGACATGTTGACGGCGTTGAGGCCCGGCATCGTCTGGCTGATCTCGAGCGCCGCGAGGAACTCGTCGGCGGTCAACCACTTCGTCTGATCGACCAGCATGCGCTGGAGATAGGCGACGATGCCGCCGCCGAAACTGACGGCGCCGATCGTCAGGAACTGCAGAAAGATGGTCGAGAGGGCGACCTGCTTCGGGGCGGCTATTGCTCTACACCATAGATCAGTGCCGTCGTCGTGCTCCCTTCGAAGAGCCGGTTGCGGAGTGGTTCCTGAATCTGCTTAAAGAACCTGTCAGCCGCTTCGTGGGCCGCCCGACGCAACGCAAACACCGCGCGCTGTCCGCCGGGAACGCGTTGCTTGGGATGTGGCCGCCCCGCGGGCGTTCCCGGTTAGTAGGCGGCTTCGGTGACTTGTTTCGCCTTCGCCGCGGCGACGTAGCGCTTCGCGCCGAGATAGCGCGCCGACCAATACGAATCGCTCAGCCGGCTGACCATCACACCGTGGCTCGACGAGGCGTGCACGAACTTGCCGTCGCCGAGATAGATCCCGACGTGCGACGGTCCGGGCTCGTACGTTTGGAAGAACACCAGGTCGCCCGGGATCATCTTCCCCCTCGTCGTGTGGCCGGCGTAGTACTGCGCGTCGGCCGTGCGGGGCAGATGGATGCCGAGCATCGCGAAGACGTGCTGCACGTAGCCCGAGCAGTCGAACCCGTACACGCCGGTCCCGCCGAACGCGTACGGCACGCCGATGAAGCGCATCGCGCTGCGGGTCAGGCTCATCGCGATCGACGACGCACGGTAGATGATCCGGTCGGCGAAGCGCTTGACCGGGGACGCGGTCGCATCGGAGGCCCCCCACATGCTGAGGTCCGCCTGGGACGACGGGTTGCTCGCGATATCGGCCTGACGGAGTTGAGCGGCCGCGTCGGGCGAGATCGCAGCGGGCGGCGGCAGCGCGTCGGCCGTCTCCTGATCCAGGGCGAGCACCTGACCGACGACCAGATGGTCGGCCGCGCCGCCCTCCAGTTCGTTGAAGCGCGCGAGGTCGTCGACGGAGACGTGCTCGACTTGCGCGACGGAGGCGAGCGTCTCACCGCTCGCGACGATATGGGTTCTCGCCTCGGCGAGGCTGGTCACCAGGACCATCAGCCCAACGGTGAAGAGCGTCGTAGCGAAGGGTCGGATCACGGTTCCTCTTTCGACGCTTACGAGGTTAGCTGACGGGTTGGGGCTGAAAGATCGCCCCTGCGCCGACCGGCGCATTCACCCCACCTGGGAAGTCCCCCGCTCCGAGCCGCGGCCCGGATTCAGCGATTTGGAAGCAAACGTCAAGTCCGTCGGTCCCAAGGGATTTTCCGGACCCGCGTCAGTTTGTACGTCGGGAACCGATCCCCTCCGCCCTCGGTTCCGGCCGAGCAAGCCGGCGGCGGCTCGAGTGCGACGCGCCCGCGCGCGCCGGGAACGGCCCGCCCGGGGACGCGCGGCGTTCCCCTCCATGGGAACGCCGCGCTCGGGCGCTCCTCGCTCCCGCCATCCATGGCTCCGCTCGTCGCACACGCCCCGCTCGGGCCGTTCCCGGCGCACGCGGGCGCTCGACGGGTGGCATGCGGGTTTGCTGTTACGGCGTCGCGGGTGTGTTACGGCGTCGCGGGTGTCTTGCTACAGCGTTGATGGCGCGTCGCGGACGGCGGTTTTGATCGCGTCGGCGATGCCGTTGCCCAGCCGCTCGATCTCGTCGCGTTCGCGGCCCTCGACCATGACGCGCAGCAAGGGCTCGGTGCCCGAAGGGCGCACGAGGACGCGCCCGGTCTGCGCGAGCGACGACTCCGCCGCGGCGATCGCGCCGCGAACGGCTTCGTCGGCGAGAACCGTTGTCGCGATCGTGCCGGGCGGCATGCGCACGTTCAATAGGATCTGCGGGTAGACGCGCATGCCGGCCGCCAGTTCTCCCAGCGTCGCACCGGCGGACGCCATCGTCGAAAGCACCGCGATCGCCGTCATCGGGCCGTCGCCCGTCGTGTTGCGATCGATGTCGACGATGTGGCCCGACTGCTCGCCGCCCAGCGCGTAGCCGCCGGCGCGCATCGCTTCCAGGACGTAACGGTCGCCGACCGGCGTGCGCCGCAGGGCGACGCCGAGGTCGCGCATCGCGTGCTCGAGGCCGACGTTGCTCATCACCGTCGCGACGACCGTGTCGCCGGGGAGCGCCGCGCGTCTCACCCGCTCGCGGGCGAGGATCAACAGGACGTGATCGCCGCTGAGCACGGCGCCGTCTTCCGCCACGAACAGCGCTCGATCGGCGTCGCCGTCGAACGCGACGCCGACGACAGGGCCGCCGCCACCGGCGGCGAGCTCCGCGACGCATTCCGCCAGCCGGGCCATGTTCGTCGTGCCGCAGGCGACGTTAATGCGCGCACCGTCGGGTTCCGCGTGTAGCGCGACGACCTCCGCGCCGAGCCTGCGCAACGCCTCCGGTCCGACGCGATAGGCGGCGCCGAACGCCGCGTCGACGACGACCGTCAGCCCGCTCAGGTCGCCGCCGGCCGCGACGAGCCGCGCGAGATACCGCTCCGTCAGCGCCGGATCCGCCCACGCGTTGCCGACGCGGGCGTGCGTCGGCCGCGGCGCGCGGCCGGCGGCGAAGGCCGCTTCGATCTCGGCCTCGGTCCCGTCCGCGAGCTTGAAGCCGTCCGGGCCGAAGACCTTGATTCCGTTGTCCTCGATCGGGTTGTGCGACGCGCTGATCATCACGCCGGCGACCGCGCCGATCTCGCGCGTCAACGCAGCCACGCCCGGCGTCGGGAGGATGCCGACCGACAGCGCGTCGCGCCCCGCCGAGGTGATGCCCGCGATCATGGCCGCCTCGAGCATCGCGCCGGACAGCCGCGTGTCCCGACCGACGACGATCGGTGCATCCGACGACGACGGCCCGCCGAGCACCGCGGCGACGGCGCGCCCGATCCCCAGCGCGCGTTCCGGCGTCAGGTCGGCGTTCGCGACGCCCCTGACCCCGTCGGTCCCGAATAGCGGCACTACGTGGTTCGCGCCGGGTGGAAGTTCGCGCGAGCCCGCACGAGGTTCGGTGTTACCGAGACGCCCAGGACCTCGTCGCCCCGCGCGTCGACCGCGACGGTTCGCATCATGCCGTCGACCCGTTCGCCGCCGGCCGGGAACGGGACGTCGACGCGCACGTTCGCTACGCGCGCGACGTTGCTCGACGCGCCGCGGACCGTCGCCGTCGCGGGATCGGTCCGCACCGACGACGTCACGAGGCCGTGGGGGTCGCCCGTATAGCGGACGGCGACCTGCACCTGGCGCCCATCGATCGTCTCGATCTGCAGCGTCTCCGTCGGTGGCGCTACCGACTTGACCTCGAGCCGCGGCGCGATCACGGTGACGCCGACCGAGTAGACGCCGGGCCCGCGGCCAGCGAGATTCAACACCGCGCGCAGGTCGTCGGGCCGGACGGGCGTCGTCGCGCCGCGCGGCGAGACGATCGTCACGATCGCCTGCTTGTCGCCGAAGCGCGCGATCTCGTCGGGGCTGAGTCCCGTCGTCACCAGCGGCACGCTCAACTGCTGATCGAAGTGGGCCGCGATCGCCGGGTTCGCGGCGAACCTGAAGTAGCCCCAAGCCCCGATCGCGAGGATGAGCGCAAGCACCTTCAACTCCAGATTGTTGCGCAGCCGCTCAAGCATTGGAGCTCGTCTCCGCGAGCCCGCTCGGGGGCGCCTGTAGATTGCGGCGCGGCTTGCGCGGTGGGCGCGCCCGCTGCGCGCGGCAACACGCGAACAGCACGTTACGCAGGCGATCCTCGTCGTCGATCTCGCGCGAGATGCGGCCGGCGTGCGCGACCGAGATCTGCCCCGTCTGCTCCGAGACGACGACCACGACCGCATCGGTCTGCTCGGTCAAGCCGAGCGCCGCGCGGTGGCGCGTGCCGAGGTGGAAGTCCGTGCGCACGTTTTCCGAGAGCGGGAGGAAACAGGCCGCGGCCTCGATCGTGTTGCCGCGCACGATGACGGCGCCGTCGTGCAGGGGCGAGTTCGGCGTGAACAGTGTCAGCAACAGCTCGAGCGAGAGTTGCGCGTCGAGCCGCGTCCCGCTCTCGACGAACTCGCGCAGGCCCGTCGACTGCTCGACCGCGATCAGCGCGCCGACGCGGCTGCGCGACAGGACCACGGCAGCGCGGGCCAGGATGCCGAGGGCCGCCTCCGGGCTCGACGGATCGAGGGCAGTCTCGCGGCGCCGCAGGATCCCGCCGCGGCCCAGTTGTTCGAGGGCGCGCCGCAGCTCCGGTTGGAAGACGATCGGCAAGGTGACGGCCGTTCCGAGCAAGACGTACTGCAAGATCGTCGTCAGCACGAGCAGATGCAGCAGGTTTGAGACCGCCAGCATGATCAGCACGACGAGCAGTCCCATCACGATCTGCACCGCACGCGTGCCGCGGATCAACAGCAGCACGTAATACGCGAGGATCGCGGTCGCGACGATGTCGATGACGTTGGAAAGGCCGATCGGGATGCCCCACGGCGTCCAGACGATCATGGCGTCTGTGCTCGCAGCAGCGGCTCGGCATACGTTTCGACGAGGCGCGACCGATCGATCGGCGTCGCGAGGATCGCGCTCGCGAACGCCGCGAGCGTCTCGTCGTCGAGGCCCAGGAGCGGCGCGATCGTGCGGGTGCATTCGCCGAGTTCGACGTTGACCAAGTCGACCAAGACCGCGAGCGGGGTGATCCGCGGATCGAGTTCGACCAGAACGCCGTCCGCGAACGCGCGCGCCTCGACGACGCCGGCCAGGCCGCCGGGTCCGCCAAGCGCCGTCGCCAGTGCCGCGTGGCGGCGCGCATCGGCGGCGACGATCTCGAGGATCGTGAGGGGCGGTTCGTCGGCGCGTCCGGGTGCGAACCCGAGCACGTCGAACGACGGACGAACGGCCTCGTAGTCGACGCGGACGTAGGTCCGGCCGGAGGCCGGGTGCGCCCGCCAGCCGGCGATCGCGGCTCTCAGAGGCTCCAGTCCGGTCGCGAATCGTGAGCGGTCGGCTTCGTTGTACGCGACGTTGAATCGGAGGCTAACGGATCCCGGCACGGAGCTAGTCGTCACCAAAGAGAGCAGGTCATCCATCGTTACACACGATCGTGGAGGTTTCATGCGTCCGGCCGAGGGCGACGGCGAGGGACTCGTCGTCAGCGTCGGCCGGAACGCCGTCTGGGTGGCGCTGGACGGCGAGGCGCACCTCCGCCTGGCGGCGCTGCGCAAACACGGCGAGCGATCGGGTCTCGTCCCGGGCGATCGAGTGCGGGCGACGCCGCTGGAGGCCGACCGGGCGATCGTCAACGCGCGCGAGCCCCGGCGCTTCGGCCTCGTGCGGACGACCGGCGGCGGACGCAGCAAGACTATGGCGGCCAACGTCGACACCCTGGTGATCGTGGCAGCCTTCGCGCGTCCGGCGCTCGACCTGGCGATGCTCGACGAGCTGCTCGCCTTCGCGGAACACCACCGGCTGCGGGGCCTGATCCTCCTCACCAAGCCCGACATCGCCGCGGCCGGCGAGTTGGCCGCGATCCCCGCGCTCTATCGCGGCTTGGGTTATACGACGCTGGTCGTCAACCCGAAAGCCGGCATCGGGGTCGACGCCGTCGCCGACGCCCTGGAAGGCCGGCACACGCTCTTGATCGGGCAGTCGGGCGTCGGCAAGAGTTCGCTGTTCCGTGCGCTCGGCGGGGAAGCGGTGGTCGGGGAACTCTCCAAGCACGGCGGAGGCCGGCAGACGACGATGAGCTCGCGGCTGTTGCGGTTGCACGACGGCTTTCTGATCGACAGTCCGGGCGTCAGTCAGTTTCAGCTGCACGAACTCTCGCCGAGCGAACTCGCGTGGGCCTACCCCGAGATCCGCGGCCATGTGACGGCGTGCCGCTTCACCGATTGCACGCACACCGTCGAGCCGGGCTGTGCGGTCGCGGCGGCGGCAGCGGCGGGTGCGATCGCACCCTCGCGCCTCTCCAGCTACCGCGCGATCCTGAGCCGCGAGGACGACTCTTGACGTCAGCCGCCTGCGATTTCGTCCGGTTCCGCGACGACGCGCGCCGTCCCCGCGCCGCCCGGGTCGAAGCCGCGCTCGACGATCGCGACTAACTGCTCGAACCCGGCCCGCGCGAACGGCAGCAGCGGCCGTAACCCATAACCGAACGCGACGAACGCGTCGACGTGGGTCGCGTCGGGGACGACGTACTGCCGATACAGCGACCCGAGACCCCTTGCGCGCACTGCGTCCAGATAGAGCCGCGCGTTGTGCGCCGGCGGGATCAGCACGTCCGCGCCCGCGACGAGACCGACGAGCGGCTTGCCGATTGCGCCCGTGTGCGCGATCGATGCGACGCTGTCCGCGACGGCGCGCGACGGGCGATAGGCCGCGCGCGCTTCGACCGTCTGCGGCGGCGGCGTGGCCTCGTCGAGCAGCGCCGCGAACATGAAGGTCGTGACGTCGTTGTAAAACGGCGGCGTATTGTCGTAGTACTCGAGCCAGAGCGAGCGATGCGCGTGGTCGTCCTGTCTGCGGTCGGCGGGGAAGCCCGCCGCGACGATCGCGTCGTGCGCCGTCGCGTCCGTGCACGCCGCGCGCGCGTACGCCGCGATGTGCCGCAGGAAGTCCGGCAGGTACGTGAGCAGGTGATCGCCGGCCGACCAATAGACCCCCGCGCACTCGAGGCCGCCGTCGATCAGTTCGGGGTGTCGCTCCAACAGCGTGCGGACCTGAGCGCCGCCGACGGAGAGCCCGACGGCGTAGGTGCGCGCCGGTTCGCCGCGCCGCTCCGCCACGATCGCCCGCGCGGCGCGCACGAGCTCGACGAAGTCGTCGTTCCACGCGCGCGGCGTGATGCGGCGCGGTTCGAGCACGCCCAGCCGGGCGACGGCGGATCCCGCCGGGAGCCCGGTCACGGCGAACGGCACGGGATATTCGAGACCGCTCGTCGCTCGGCTTGCGGGTTCGACGATCGCGTTGTACGGGATCCCCTTGTTGCTGCACGCGAACGCGTAGCCGCGCGCGAGGAGGTAGTCGCTCCACAGCAGGTCGTTGGCGTACTCACTGCGGGTCGACGGCGTGCCGGCGACGACAAGCCGTCCGTTCCACGCGCCGGGCACGCGCACGACGAAACGCTGACCGGGCCGGAGGCTGCCGCGCAGCGCTAGGCCCGGCACCGGGGCCGCCGCAGACGGCGGCGCGCCGGGCGGCATCAACCCGACGGCGTCGCCACGCGGGTCGAACCCGGGTGCAGGATCGGGGAGCGGCGCGTAGCCGAAGCGCAGGTCCGCTACGTCGCCGCCGTCGAGTGCGTTCAGGGCACTATTTCGAAGATCGTGCCGCTGCCGTTCGCGCCGCCACCCGACGTGACGCCGAACAGGTTGCCCAAGAAGTCGATGATGACGCCGCCGCCCGGATTCGCCCCGTCAGCGCCGCCGGCGAAGCTGTAGAGGATGTGCTCGGCGTAGCCTCGTTTGGTGCGCGCGAGTTCGTACACGATCCCGTAGCCGTGCGCGCCGCCGGAGACGGTCGTGCCGTAGAGGTTCCCGTGCGCGTCGGCGCTGAGTCCGGCATACGGCGACGCACCGTCGCCCGGTCCGCCGAATCGATGGATGACGCGCTCGTGGTAGTGCTTGCCGGCGCGCACCATCTCGAAGGCGACGCCATCGCCGTTCGGGCCGCACTCGATCGTCGTGCCGTACAGGTTCCCGTGCGCGTCCGCGATCAGCCCCGCATACGGGTTGCAGCCGTCGGTGCTGCCGGGGAAGGTTTGCAGCACGTCGTCGTGCCACGCGTTGCGTGCGCGCACCAGTTCGTAGACCGTTCCGTCGGTCTGGCCGTTATAGACGTAGGTCGTGCCGAAGATGCGGCCGTTCGGCGAAAGCACGACGCCGCCGGCGGGACCCGTCCCCTCCGTCGTTCCGTTGAACGCGTGCAGCACGGTCTCGTTCCAGTTGCTGCCGTTGCGCACGAGCGCGAACACCTCGCCGGCGCCGCTCGCGCCGCCGTGCCAGGTCGTGCTGTAGAAGTTGCCGGCCGCGTCGGCGGTCAGCGGCGCGTTCGGGAACTCGCCGTCCGTGCCGTCGAACGCGTGCAGCACGCGCTCGTTCCAAGTACTTCCGCTGGGGCTCAGTTCGTAGACGAGGCCGCAGCCGATCGAGCACGCGCCGTTGCCGCCGGTGCTCGCGCTCCCGTAGACGTTGCCCGCTCCGTCGACGAACACGCCGGCGTTCGGAAACCCGCCGTCGGCGCCGTCGCCGAACGCGTAGAGCGGCTGCTGCGTCCACGAACTCTGCGTCGGAACCAACCGATACACGACGCCGCAACCGCCGCCGACGAAGCCGCCGCACGACGTGATGCCGCCGAAGTGCGTCGTTCCGTAGAGATCGCCGTTCGCGATGACGAGGTTTCCGGACGGGCCCCCGCCGTCTGCGCCGTCCGTGAAACTATAGAGCACCGTTTCGCCGGCCAGAGCCGGAGCGGCCGCGAGCAGTACGGCGACGACGATCAGCGGCTTGAGCATCGAACGACCTCCGGGGGCGTGGGCGTGCGTCGCTTCGCCGCCCCGAGAACGCCCGCCCGCAACGCCATATGCCTCGGACTGGACGCCCCGGGACCGCCCGTGCTACAATCCGCCGCGTGCCGAACATCAAAGCCGCCGTAAAATGGACCCGCCAGTCGGAGAAGCGCCGCCTGCGCAACGTCGACACCAAGACCCGCCTGAAGACGCTCGTCAAGAAGGCCCGCACGAGCGGGCAGGATCAAGCCGTCTCGCTCGCGGTCTCGCAGCTCGACAAGGCCGCCGCCAAGGGGATCATCCACCCCAATAAGGCCGCCCGCAAGAAGTCGCGCTTGGTCAAGGCCGTTCGTACGGCCCCCGCCCCGGCGGCCGCCAAGACCCGCTAGCCGGCCGAGACGGCCGGGAAGAGCCCAAACGACGGGGGCCCGGGTTTAGCCGGGGCTCCGATTTTGTGCGCCCGCACGCAGGCGAGCGACCCGGACTCCGAAGCCCGGTAGGCGAAAGAGCGGTCGGCTACTTCCCTGCTCACCATAGCGCTCTTCGGCCGGCTTCGCATGCGCGTCGATGCGACCGAGTTCCGTTTCGCCGCCCGCGCGAAGAAATCGGACGGGCTTAGGTCTCCAGCACGTACGTGCCGGGCGCGGGCCCGAGCGGCGGGTGGTCGGGCGACCCGGCCGTCGCCGGCGCGACGACGCGCTTGCCGGAGCGGGCCTTGATCCAGGCCAGCCAGTCCGGCCACCAGGAACCGGCGTGTTCGGTCGCTTCCGCGAGCCAGGCGTCGGCGCTCGGCGGGTTCGACGGGGCGTCCCACCAGCGCGCCTTGTCCTTGCCGGGCGGATTGATGATGCCGGCGATGTGGCCCGAGTTCGCGAGCCGGAACTCGGTCTCGCCGCCGAACAGCTGCGTCATCCGGTAGACCGACTTCCACGGCGCGATGTGGTCTTCGCGCGAGGCCACCGCGTAGGCGTCGGTCGTGATGCGGTGCAGGTCGATCGGGACCCCGTCGACCTCGAGGACGTCCGGTTTCACGAGATTGTTGTCGCGATACATGTTGCGCAGGTAATATGAATGCATCGCCTGCGGCATGCGGGTCGCGTCCGAGTTCCAGTAGAGCAGGTCGAACTGCGGAGCGTCCTTGCCCAGCAGGTAACGGTTCACCGCGACGTTCCAGATCAGGTCGTTCGCGCGCAGCAGGTTGAAGGTGTCCGCCATGTGGCTGCCCGGCAGCACGCCCTTCTCCTCCATCTCGTTCTCGATGTGCGCGATCGCCTCGTCGCTCAAGAACGCCCGCAGGTCACCCGCCCGCGCGAAGTCGACGAGCGCGGCGAAGAACGTTATCGACGAGACGAGCCGTTCGCCGGTGCGCGCGAGGTAGGCGAGCATCATCGCGGTCAGCGTCCCGCCGATGCAGTAGCCGATCAGGTTCGCCTCCGGCGCCTTGGCGATCTTCGCGGCGACCCGCGCTGCGGTCAAGGGGCCGAGCCGCAGGTAGTCGGCCATCCCGAGATGCCCCTGTGAAGGCTGCGGGTTGCGCCACGAGACGACGAACGTCGTGATGCCGTGGTCGACCGCGTACTTGATGAAGCTGTTCTGCGGCTGCAGGTCGAGGATGTAAAACTTGTTGATCCACGGCGGGACGATCACGAGCGGCCGCGCGTAGACGCGGGCGGTCGCCGGCGCGTACTGGATCAGCTCGATCAGTTCGTTGCGGTAGACGACCTCGCCGGGCGTCGTCGCGACGTTCTTGCCGACCGTGAACGCCGACTTGTCGACCAGCGCCGGGCGGCCTTCGTTGTGCTGCAGGTCGTCGGCGATGTTGGCGATGCCGCGGCGCAGGTTGTCGCCGCCCGAACGAACGGTCTCCTCGATGACGGCCGGGTTCAAGAAGGCGAAGTTCGTCGGACTCATCGCGTCGCAGAACTGCTTGGCGAAGAACCGCACGCGATCGCGCGTCTCGTCGTCGACTTCGGGCGCCGCCTCGATCCCGTCCAGCACGGCCTTGGTCGCGAGCAGATAGCCCTGCTTGAGGGCGTCGAACAGCGGATTCTCGGTCCAGGCCGGGTGCTTGAAGCGCCCGTCGCCCCGCTCCGGGCCGATGATCGCCGCGCGCTCGGCCTGCGGCTTCCAGACGCCGGTCGCCACGTCCATCCACGCCTTGGCGAAGTTGGTTTGGGCGGCGATGATCTGCTCGGGATGTTGCAGCATGGCCGACCACACGCGCGCGGCCGCCTCGCCGACGCCGAGCGGATCGAGCGCGTTCGTGTCGCCTTCGTCGGCGGCTGTTGGTTGGTCGTTTTTCATCGACGGGCAACGTTGGCGGCCGCCGGGACGGCCGCCTTGTTCTTCAGGGGTCGACGTTGACGGTTAGGCGCGTCGTGCGGTCGGCGCGTGCGACGCGCTGGATCTCACCGCGGATCACCGCGCGCACGGGCGCCGAGTCGGGCGTCTTCACGGCGATGCGATAGCGCCACTCGTCGTTCACGCGGGGGACCGGGGCCGGCGCCGGGCCGAGCACTTCGCCGGTCGCCGACGCGCGCAAGAGCGCGGCGTAACGCTCTGCCGCCGCCGCTGCGTCGCCCTTGTGCCGGCTTGCGACGCCGAGGTAGACGAGTTCGCCGAACGGCGGATACGCGAGTTCGCGCCGCAACTCCAGCTCGTGGGCCGCGAAGCCGTCGACGTCGTGCGTCGCCGCGAACGTGATCGCCGGGTGATGCGGCGAGTACGTCTGCACGATCGCCTCACCGGGCCCGGCGCGTCCGCTGCGCCCCGCGACCTGCGTGAGCAGGTCGAAGGTCCGTTCGGCCGCGCGAAAGTCGGGGACGTGCAACCCGACGTCGGCGGCCACGACGCCGACGAGCGTGACCGTGGGAAAGTCGAGCCCCTTGGCGACCATCTGCGTGCCGACCAGGACGTCGGCCTCGCTCGCGAACGCGTCGAGCAGCCGCGCGTGATCGCCGACGCGGGTCGTCGTGTCGCTGTCCATGCGCACGACGCGCGCCGCCGGAAACAACGACGCGGCGACCTCGGCGACCTTCTGCGTGCCGACGCCGAATTCGCGGATCGGACCGTTGCCGCAATTCGGACAACGCTCCGGGATCGGATGCTGCGCGTCGCAGAGATGGCAGCGCAGCAGGCCCTCGGCGCGATGCACCGTCAGCGAGAGGCTGCAACGCTCGCATTCCGGGACGTGCCCGCAGGTCCGGCAGAGCACGAATCCCGCCGAACCGCGCCGGTTGACGAACAACACCACCTTCTCGCGGCGCTGCAGCCGCCGCCCGATCCCCTCGACGAGGGCGCTGCTGAAGATCCGCCGGTTGCCGCGTTCGAACTCCTCGGCCATGTCGACGACCCGCACGGCAGGCAGCGGAACCGCGGTCGCGCGCTCGGGTAGAACGAGCCGGGCGATGCGGCCCGCGGCCGCCGCAGCGGCCGCCTCGAGCGGCGGCGTCGCGCTGCCGAGCACGAGCACGCCGCTCGCCGTGCGCATCCGCTCGCGCGCGACCGCGATCGCGTCGTAGCGAGGCGCGGTGTCTTGTTTGTACGTCCGTTCGTGCGCCTCATCGACGACGACCAAACCGAGGTTCGGCAATGGCGCGAACAGCGCGCTGCGCGCGCCGACGACGACGCGCTTGCCGCCGTTCGCCGCGGCGTGCCAGTTGTCGTAGCGCTCCCGTTCGGAGAGCGCGGAATGCAACACTGCGACGGCGTCGCCGAACGCCGCCTCGAATCGGCGGCTCGTCTGGGGCGTCAGCGCGATCTCCGGAACCAGCACGATCGCCGTGCGGCCGAGCGCGAGCGCGCGCTCGATCGCCGCGATGTAGACCAACGTCTTTCCGCTGCCGGTGACGCCTTGTAGCAAGAACTCCGCGAACGCCCCGCGCTCCGAGGCCGCCGAGATCGCGTCGATCGCGGCGCGCTGTTCGGGCGTCGGGGCGAACGCCGGTCCGGCGCCCGCCGCGAGCGCGGCCGCCGGGCGGGCAGTCTCGGTCGTTTCGCGCAGCGCGCCTTCGCGGACGGCGCGCGCGATCAGCGCGTTCGAGTATCCCGCGAGCCGCGCGTCGGCCCGGCGGATGCGGCCGCGCTCCGACACCAACCCCACCAACTGCGCGATCCGCGGGCCGCGAACGGCGGCGCCGGCCGGTTCGAGGACGCGCTCCTGTGCGTCGTGCATGCGCGCGCCGCTCAGGTGCCGCGCGCGCACGAGCGCGCCGCCGCGCACCAGCGCCTGCACGGCGCGCAAGAGCGTCCTGCGATCGCCGGCGCGGCGCGCCTCCGGATCGCGCAACAGCCGCTCGAGTCCGAATCCGTCGCCGAGATCCTCCCAGATCAGACGCACGAGCCGCTCCGGGACGGACGGGAAACGCCCGGGGGGCGGGGCTTCGCCGACGACCTCGAAGCGGTCGACGGCGCGCGGCAACGCCCCGGCGAACACGACCGCGCCGAGCGCCTGATCGAGCGAGGCGCAGTAGCGGTCCGCGATCCAACGCGCGAGATGCAGGCCGGCCGCGTCGAACGCCGGCGCGCTCGAGACGCGACCGCCGAGCGGACGCAGCCGCTCCGCGTCGACGGGCAGCAACACCGGTTCGCTCACCGCGTACGCATAGACCTCGCGGCGGCCGAGCGGCACGCGAACGACGTCGCCGACGTGCACGTCGAGGTCCGGCGGCACGAGGTACGTCAGGGTTTGGTCGAACGATGCCGTGCGCAGCCGCGGCAGGACGTCGACGACGCGCGCATCGGTCACCGCCGGCGCGCGGGCCGCGCCGTTTCGCGCG
Source organism: Vulcanimicrobiota bacterium (assembly GCA_963743605.1). Lineage (GTDB taxonomy): Bacteria > Vulcanimicrobiota > Vulcanimicrobiia > Vulcanimicrobiales > Vulcanimicrobiaceae > CAVUQJ01. The sequence continues at coordinate 87,261 of CAVUQJ010000005.1, forward strand.
CGCCCGGTGCGCGCTCGATCTCGTTCAGGACGGCGCGCACGGTCCGGGGCGGCACGGTGATGCCGTACTCAACGTCGCCGAGCGCGCGCGGCAGGACGAAGCGCAACGCGCCGTCGCGCGCCTTCTTGTCGACGCCCATCGCCGCGATCAGCGCGTCCGTGTCGACGACGGGCGAGACGATCGGCAGCCGCAGGAGCGTGAGGAGCGAGAGCACGCGCAGGTGCTCCTGAGGCGAGAACCGCCCGGTGCGCAGCGCCAGCAGGCCCGCCGCGCGCAAGCCGATCGCGACCGCGTCGCCGTGGGCGATGCGATAGCGGCTGACGCGCTCGATTGCGTGGGCGAACGTGTGGCCCAAGTTCAAGGTCTCGCGCGCGCCCCGTTCGAGCCGGTCGTCCGCGACGATCATGGCCTTCACGCCCACCGACGCGGCGACGATCGTCTCCCACGGCCAGCGCCGCAGCGCGTGAGGAGCCAGCGTTTCGAGGGACTCGAACGCCTCGCCGCCCTCGATGACGGCGTGCTTGACGACCTCGGCGAGGCCCTCGCGCAGCTGCCGCTCGGGCAGCGTCGCGAGGGCGCCGAGATCGCAGAACACCGCGACCGGATCCGCGAATGCGCCTGCGAGGTTCTTCCCCGCCGCGAGGTCGACGCCGGTCTTGCCGCCGATCGCGGCGTCGACCATCGCCACCAGCGACGTCGCGACGTTGACGAACGGCACGCCGCGCGCGTAGGTCGCCGCCGCGAAGCCGAACAGGTCGCCGGCGACGCCGCCGCCGACGCCGACGATCAGCGTGCGCCGGTCCGTCAACGCGCCGGCGAGCGTCTCGAGGACCGCGCCGTACGTGCGCAGGTTCTTGCGCCGCTCGCCGAGCGCGAAGGCGTGCAGCGGCGCGCGTCCGAGCGCGGCCGCGATCCCCTGTGCCCGCTCCGCGACGTTGCGGTCGCACAACACGACGGCTCGCTTGAACGAGCGCTCTCGCGCAAAAGCCGCGACCCCGCGCGCCGCGGAGCCGTCGATCGCGATCGGATAGCCGAGATCGTACAGCGTGTTCACGGTGCGCGCTCCGCCAGGATCCCGACGATCGCGTGCACGACCTGACTGCGCGTCATGCCGTCGCAGCGCACGACGATCTCCGCCTCGCGATACAGCGGATCGCGCGTCGCCAGCAGCGCCGTCACCCGGTCGCGGATCGGGCCGCCGGCGAGCACCGGGCGGCGCGTCCGCGAGCGCCGCAGCCGCGCGCTGAGTTCGCCCGCCGTCAACGACAGGTAGATGCGCAGCGCATGGCGCGCGAGCAGCGCGTGCGTCGGCGGGTGCGTCACCGCCCCGCCTCCCGTCGCGATGACGCATGCCTCGCCGTCGACGGCACGCCGCAGCGCCGCCAGTTCGTAGCCCCGGAACGCCGCCTCGCCTTCTTCTTCGAAGATCGTCGCGATCGTGGCGCCCCGTTCTGCGACGACGAGCGCGTCGCTGTCGACGAAGGGCCTACCCAGCTTGCGCGCCAGCGCCTTGCCGACCGACGACTTGCCGGCGCCCATCATACCGACGAGCGCGACGTGGGGCTTCACCGTCGTTTCGTGACTAGTGGCCCGTAACGGCCACTAGGCGTCCGCCGGTTGCGCGCCGTTGCGCCGCAGCGCGTCGAACAGCGTCGCCGACGCGGCGACCGCGCGCTGCATGTTGTCGCGCGTCTCGTCGAGCGAATCGCCGCCGAACTTCTCGAGGACCGGGCCCGTCAGCGCGAGCCGCACCATCGCCTCGCCCACCAGCGAGGCCGCCGGCACGACGCAGACGTCGCTGCGGACGATCGTCGCGGGCGCCGCGCTGCCTTGATGCAGGTTGACCGACGGCAGCGCCTTCATCAGCGTGGGGATCGGTTTGACGGAAACGCGCAGCACGATGTCCTGTCCGTTGGAGATCCCGCCCTCGATCCCGCCGGCGCGATTGGAGCCGCGCACGATCGCGTCGCCGGCGAGCGCGAACGTGTCGTGCGCGCTCGAACCCGGCGTCGACGCGACGGCCGCGCCGGCGCCGACCTCGACCGCCTTGACCGTCTGCATCGCCATCAGCGCACCGGCCAGCACGCCGTCGAGACGCGTATCGGGTTGCCGGTTCGCGCCGACGCCCGCGGGGATGCCGCGCACGCGGATCGTGAACGCGCCGCCGAGCGTGTCGCCCGCGGCTTTCGCCGCATCGATCGCCTCGATCATCGCGCGCTCGGCGCCCGCATCGGGGCAGCGCACCTCGCTCGCGTCGATCGTCGCCGGATCGATCTCGTCGAGGTCGGCCGCCTCGACCGGTCCGATGCGCGAGACGTAGGCGAACGTCGCGATCCCGAGCGCCCCGAGGAACTGCGCGCAGATCGCGCCGAGCGCGACCCGCATCGCGGTCTCGCGGGCGCTCGCCCGCTCGAGCACGTTGCGCAGATCCGTCTGACGATACTTGAGCGCCCCCGCGTAGTCGGTGTGGCCCGGACGCGGGTTCGTCAGCGGCTTGCCGCCGCCGGTCAGCGGGTCCATCAGCGCCCGGTTGTTCTCGAAGTCGCGGTTGCGCACGACGATCGCGAGCGGCGAGCCGAGCGTCACCCCGCCGCGCAAACCTGCCAGAAATTCGACCGCGTCGCTTTCGATCTTCATGCGACCGCCGCGGCCGTAGCCGCCCTGGCGCGCGCGAAGGGTCGCGTCGATTGCGGGTACATCCAGACGGAGGCCTGCGGGGATGCCGTCGAGGATCCCGACCAACGCAGGACCGTGCGATTCACCTGCCGTGAGATAGCGGAACATCGTCTGCCGCTGTTCGCGGGGGACGTTACGGGTTCCGGGATGGACGGAGGGGCTATGCTTGGGCGGTCGGTCTTGATCACCGGGGGCACCGGCGGGCTGGGCGTGACGGTGCTGCGCATGGTCCTGGCGCGGGGGGCCCGCGTTACCCTCGCCTATCGCGAGGGGTCGGACCTCGCGGCGGCCCAAAGCGACCTGACCGAGCAAGAGCGCGGCCAGGTCACCACCGTCCACGCCAACGTCACCGTCGAGGACGACGTGCGGCGGCTCTACGAGGCGACCGGCAAGGTCGAGGTCGTGCTGCACCTCGTGGGCGGTTACGCCCCGGCTCCGACCGAGACCGTCGCACTCGCGGACTGGAACGCGCTGCTCGACCTCAACCTGACGTCGACGTTCCTCATGTGCAAACACGCGATCGCGCCGATGCGCGAGGCCGGTTACGGACGCATCGTGACGGTCGGCGCACGGGCCGGCGTCCTGCCGCAGCCGGGCGGCGCGGCCTACGCGGCGGCGAAGGCCGGCGTCATCGCGCTGACGACCGCGGTCGCGGAAGAACTGCGTGGGATCGACGCGACCGCGAACTGCGTGTTGCCGAGCATCATCGCCACGCCCGCGAACCGGGCCGCGATGCCGAAGGCCCACGTCGACCGCTGGGTGACGCCGGAGTCGCTCGCCTATGTCGTCTGCTTCTTGGGTTCCCACGCCGCCGGGGATCTGCGCGGCGCGGCCGTGCCCGTCTACGGCAGCGTCTGAGTCAGACCGGTTCCGGGGGAGCCTCTACGAAGCGAGCTGCCGCGCGCGTTCGGCGATCGCCTCGGCGATCGCGGCCTTCACCCTGTCCGGGTCGCGCAGCGCCGACGCCATATTGTGCATCGTGGCGAGGATCCCGATCTCGGCGACGATCGGATCGACCGGCCTATACGCGAACGGGCTCGCCGCCATGGCCGACTTGAACGCGGGGAAGTTCGCGCTCATCCAGTCCTGCATCGCGCTCAGCTGACCCCACGGGTCGAACAGTTTCGAAGAATCCATGCGGCGCGGTTCGCGCTCGGCGCCGCCGTTACTTTTCCGCGCGATCAGCGGCTCGGTGCGAACTTGTAGCCGTATCCGTGGACCGTGCGCAGATGCGCCGGCAGTCGCGGCCGCTCTTCGACCTTGACGCGCAGACGGCGCACGTGGACGTCCACGGTCCGCTCGTAGCCGTCGAAGTCGAAACCCCAAACGCGTTCGAGCAGCGTGCTGCGCGAGAACGCCACGCCCGGGCTCTGGGCGAGCATGAGCAGCAAGGCGAACTCGCGCGGCTTCAATCCAACGTCGCAGCCGTCGACGCGCGCCTCGCGGGCCGCTTCGTCGACCTCCAGCCGGCCGAACCGCAGCAGCGCCGGGCGACAGTCGTGCACGATGCCCGCACGTCGCGCGACCGAACGGATCCGCGCGAGCAACTCGCGTGGTGAGGCCGGCTTGGGAACGATGTCGTCGGCGCCGATCTCGAAGCCGACGACGCGCTCGATCTCGTCGTACGTCGCGCTCAGCAGGATCACCGGCACGGTGTTGCCCTCGCGGCGCAGGATGCGCATCACGTCGAGGCCGCCGAACCCCGGCAACGCCGCGTCGACGATCACGACGTCGGCGCCGCGGCGCGCCGCGCGCAACGCACCGGGGCCGTCGGCCGCTTCTTCGACGTCGAAACCCTCGCCGCGTGCTCGTTGCACGAAGCGCTCTCGATCCGCTCGCTCGTCCTCGGCGACGAGAATCCGCAGCTTGGCCATGCCGCTGGAAGTGCCCGTAACCGCGGCGCGCGGCGGCCGCGCTCGCGCTACCTAAAACTGGGTAGTACGGTCGCACGCGCGAGCGTTGCTTTTCCGGCAAGCGCTGTGCCATATAACGTACACGAACGCCCCGCCCCCACGAGCATCGTGGGGCGCTCTCGTGGAGTCCTCGCCGTGAACTGTGCCCCCACGCCGACGCGCGATGCCCTCATCGAGTCGCATCGTTACCTCTGCCGCCGTACCGCCCTGCGTTTCCTACGCCGGGGCCTCGATCTGCGCGACCTCGAACAGGTGGCCGCGATCGGCCTCATCAAGGCCTCGGACCGCTACGATCCGGCGTCCACCGCCCCGTTCGAGGCCTATGCGCGCGTGATGATTCTCGGCGAGCTGATGCATCACGTGCGCGACTTCGAACACGCCGTGCGCGTCCCGCGCTGGCTGCGCACGCTCGAGCGCCGCTGCGCCGAGTGCGACGCGCGGCTCACCCTCGAACTCGGCCGCGAGCCCTCCCGCGGCGAGTTGGCGGAGGCGCTCGGCGTCAGGCCGGAGAGCCTGCGCGAACTGGAGCGCGCGCGAAACACGATGCTCGCGGGAAACGGCGACGGCTACGACCGCATCGCCGCGACCGCAGCGCTCCCGGAGGACAAGATCCTCGTCGATCGCGCGCTCGCCGCGCTCGCGCCGCTCGAGCGGCGCATCGTGCTGGGCGTCTACGCGCTGGGGCTGCCCCAGGCCGAGGTCGCTCGCCGTCTCCGGCTCGGCACGCGCCAGGTCCATCGGATGCACCGCGCTGCGCTGGCGCGCATGCAGAGCGCGCTGGCGCCGCGCCTCCTCAGACGAGCAAGGCCTTCAGCTTAGCCGGTTCCGCGATGACGATCGTCGCCGCGCTCATGTCGATGATGTGTTCGTCCCAGAACTTGTTGAGCGCGCGGTTCACCGTCTCGCGCGTGGTGCCGATCATGTTCGCCATCTCTTGGTTGGTGAGCCGCAGCGCGATCCGCGTGCCTCCGTCGCCGGCCTCCCCGAAATGATCCATCAGATTCAGCAGCAGCGCGGCGAGGCGCGATCGAATATCCTGTGACGTGGCCGCCGCGATCAGCGCGTTGGCCGCTCGCAGGCGCTCGGCGAGCGCGATCACCAGGAGCCGGCCGACGCGCGGGCTCCTGTCGATTTGGGCGAGGAACTCCTCACGCCCGAGGCTCGCGATCTCCGCGCCGGTCAGCGTACGGATGCTCGCCGAACGAACCGCCGTGTCGAAGACGCTCATCTCGCCGAAGAAGTCGCCGTCGGTCAGGATCGAGAGGATCGTTTCGCGGCGACCCTCGCCATGACGGACGACGGCGACCGAGCCCGATATGACGATATAAAACGTCTCGCCGGGATCGCCCTCGCGAAAGATCGTCTCGTGTTTGCGGTAGCGATGCACGCTAAAGAGACGCGCGAGTTCGACCAGTGCGCCTTCTTCAAAGTCCCCGAACAGCGGCACGGCTCGCAGGACGGCCGGATCGATGCCGGCGTTCTGACCCGTCGAACCGCCGGACTGGGGCAACATGTCTCTCTTATCGGCCACGTAGCCCGGTTTCTTCACCGGGCGCAGGAGCGACCTTTGCGAGCGCCGGCCCGCTCAGCGCGGCGCCAGACCGCGCACGAGCGTCGCCGCCACGACGGCCGGCAGTTCGTCCTCGCCGAGCCCCAACGGGTCGCTGCCGAAGACGTGCGCGATCAAGCTGTGATGGAAGCAGACGCCGACGAGCATCGCGGCGGCCGCGTGGACATCGACGTCGGCCGCGATCCGTCCCAGCCGCTGCTCCTCGCGGAAATACGCCTGCAGCCGTTCCGCCGAGCGGCGCGGGCCCTTGCCCTTCTCACGCATCATCGCGCCGTTGCGGGCCGCCACCTCACGATTCGCGCTCAACATCGCGACGAACGGCGCGATCACGCTGAAGAACGGCAGCGCCGCGGCGATGAAGTGACGCAGGTTCTCCTCGAGATCGCCGGTCCCGACGTGCCTCGTCAGTTCGTCGATCAGTCCGTCGAACTCGGCAGGAAGCCGCTCTCCGATCGTGCACGCGACCAGCGCGTCGCGGCAATCGAAGTGGCGGTAGATCGTGCCTTCGGCCAGGCCCGCACGCTGCGCGACGCTCTGCGTCGTGACGGCCGACAGGCCCCCCTCGCGCAGCAGGCGCTCGGTGGCCCCGATCAGTCGTTCCCGGGTGGTGGTCTGGTCCAAGCTCGAGTTCCGTCTCCCCTTCGCTCGCGCGACGCGAGTGAGTGTTCACTCACATCCTACGACCGAGCGGGGCAGGCTGTCAAGGGCGGTGCGTCCCGCACTTGACAATGAGTGAACGCTCACTTACAATCCGCGGTGTGAGTGAATACTCACTCAACCACAGGAGTAGGTCAGCGTGAAGACTCTACACGCACCCCGCACCGCGCAGCGCCCTTCGGCCCCCGTCGTGATCCAGTACCGCCCCGCGGCCTATCCGGCGGTCGAGAACGCCGTCCTCGACGCGTTCGCCGCCGGGGCCCCCGTGGCGCTCGACTTGGATGAGGTTCCCGCCCTCGACGACGAAGGTGTGCGCGGTTTGATCAAGCTGCTGCGCCGCGGGCGCGAGGCGGACCGCGAGGTCGCCCTGCGCACGCACCGGACCGACCATCGCGATCGGCTCGCCGTCACCGCGCTCGATCGCTTGTTTCCCGTGGACGACCCGAGGGCGGCGTGACGCCGATGCGCGCCTTCGACCGGATCTTGCTCGGTGTGCTCGTCCTCGCCGCGCTGGCGCTCGGCTTCCTGGCATTCGGACCGGCCTTTGCGGCGACGGCGACGGCGCCCGCGAGCACCGACGCGCACAGCCTCATCGCGAAGATGATCGGGCGCGAGCCGCACCTCTCTTCATACACGTCGCGGGTCCACGTCAACGTCAAGATGCTCTCGTTCCCCTACTTCGCGCCGAAACTGGACGGCACGACCACCTATAAGCGCGGTGGCAGTTACGAGGTCGTGTTCGACCGGGTGCCGTCGTATGCGAAGGGCTTCTCGCGCCTCTTCGACAACGTCGGTGACCCAACCGCGTGGGAGCGCGAGCAGAACGCCGTCGTCGATGGAACCCGCACGATCGACGGCCACTCCTACCTCGTGCTCGATCTCACCAAGAAGATCCACAGCGACATCCTGACGCGCACGCTCGCCTTCGTCGATCCCGCGAACTATCAACTCGTCCGGATGGAGTGGGATTACACCAACGGCGGGACGATCGTCATGGATCAGACCTACCGCAACCAGGACGGCTTCTCGCTGGTCTCGACGCAGCATGCGACGATCGCGATCCCGCACGTCCACGCCGTCGCCGACGCGACCTACGGCCACTACGAAACGAACGGCGCCTCGCACTGAGGCGCCGTCCGCACGCTTACGAGGTCGTTTACCCTAGGACTTCGGCGCGAAGAACTTGCACCAGCCCTGCGGGCTGATCGCGCCCTTGACGACCTTGCAGGTTCCGTTCGACTTCGTCGGATTCGTCTTGGCGGGGATGTAGAGCGAGCACCCGCTGCACTGGTGGCCGCTCTTGGGTTTACTCTGATATTGGGCCGTCTTCTGGTCGACGCTCGCCGTTGCCGATGCTTCTGTGAACGTGCCGATGACCGCGCCGGCGGCGACCGGAATGGTTAACAAGTTGATGATGACGCTCTTGCGATTCACGGCTCTCCTCCAGTCGGCCGCGCCGCCGTCACGAGACGGCGCGCGCAATCGGCCTCGAATGGGCATTACGCAAAACGGTTAGGACCCGCCTGCCGCGTTCGCCGGCGGACCGAGCCCCGGCGGCAGGACGAGGACGTCGAACAGGCCGGCGGCTTGCGCGTAGCCGGCGGGCGGCGTGAAATCGGACGGCGGCGGCGCGCTCCGGCGCACCTGCGTCAGCGCGAGTCGCAGGTTGCCCACGTTGCCGCCGGCGCCGCTCGTCGCGTGCGCGACGAGCAGGATTGGCGCGCCGGCCAGGTCGTCTGCGAAGTTGACGCGGCCGGCGAGATCGAACGGATCCCCGCTTTGGCGCTGCTCGAGCAACTTGAAGTCGAACGGCGTCGTCACGTGGCCGTCGATCGTCTCCTTCGGCGCGAGATCGATCGATAGCGAGAACGCCTTCAGGTCCTTCACGCGCTCGAACGGCGAACCGCGCGTGGCGGCCGGCGACGGCGTCGCCGCCGGCGTCGCGCTCGCGGACGGCGCCGGCTTCGCGTTGCCCGTGTAGTACGCTCGCTTCGCCGCCGACCAGATCGTGTACGTCTGCGCGAGCGGGTCGTACACGATCGTGTAGCCGCCGGGCGGGATGATGCCCGGCAACGCCGGGCCACCGGGCGTGCCGAGCGACAGCGACAGCAGGTCGAGCCGCACCGTCGTTCCGCGCTGCTCGAAGTTGGCGTCGCCGTTGAAGGCGAGTTGACCCTTCTTCGTGTTCGCCTGGATCGCGATCGTCGCGTGGGCGAAGAGCCCCGGCGGGTCGGCCGCGCGCGCCGCCGGGGCGAACGCGGCGACGACCGTCAGCGCGAGACAGGCGCGTCGGAGCGTTGGGACGGGGAGCGCTCTAGCCCTTCGGCGTCGCGTGCGGGGCGGCGACGTCTTCGGGCAGGTTGTCGTTCGGCGCGGTCGAGGACGCGGAGCCCTTGAGCGCCGCGATCAACGCGTCCGCGTCGCGGTTGATGCGACCGGCGTTGGTGCGGTACGCCGACGGCTGCGTGTTGGCGCCCGGCCTGCCCATCATCCCCGGACCGGGCGTGTGCACGAAATTGACGAGGTCGTTCGACCACTTCTTCGCGTGATCGGCGTCCTTGAGCGCCTGAGCGCCCGTTTCGTGTCGCGCGGCCAGCAGAGCCGCCGAGGCCGCGCCGAAGACCGCGGTCGTCCACAGCGCCGGATGCGACTGCCCGAACGACGTGTTGGCACACTCGCTGATGTTCGCTTTCATGATCGCGTGCATCGTTTTGGGATCGGTCGTCGGCTTGGCGCGCAATTCGCGCGCCAGCTGCCCGGACTGACCGCACCACGTGGGATAGTCGGCCTGATAGATGAAGCGCTGCAACTCGTCGGTCGTGACGCTCTGCGGCGCCGAAACGCTATTGACCGCGAGCGCGATCGACGGGATGAGCCCGATGAAGGCCGCGACGGCGGCGCGATGAAGGTAACGCACGAATAGTCCTCCTGAATGCAACTGCCCGCCCCGCACCTCCGAGCGCCGATGCCGGCGTTGACCGGGGCGTTTCGACGCCCGCTTGGTTCCTCCCCGGCCGTCGAGCCGCGGCCCGCTATACGGGCACGTCGCCGGCGATCGTCGCCCGCCGCACGCGCCGGCGCTCGGGATAGTAGTCCGCGAGCGCATAATGCTGCGCCCAGCGGTTGTCCCAAAACACGACGTCGCCGGCAGTCCAGCGCCAGCGGACCGAGAATTCCGGCTTTGCCATGTGCTCGTAGAGCATCCGCAGGAGCGCCGCACTCTCCGCGGCCGAGACGCCCTCGACGTGCGTCGTGAAGTCGGCGTTGACGAAGAGCGCGTGGCGGCCGGTCGCGGGGTTGGTCCGCACGACCGGGTGCGAGACCGGCGGGTGCGCGGCATAGAGCGCCGCGCGCCGCTCCTCCATATCCGTCCCGGCAAACCGCTCCGGCGTGAAGTTCTTGGCGAACGAATGCTGCGCGCGCAGCCCGGACACGAAGCGCTGCACCGGTTCCGAGAGCGCCTCGTAGGCCGCGTACATGTTCGACCAGAGCGTGTCGCCGCCCAGCGGCGGGATCAGATCGGCGTAGAGGATGCCGGCCTGCGGCGGCGTCGCGAGATAGGTCGCGTCGTTGTGCCAGCGATCGCTGTTCGGCCGATGCGTCGCGTCGTGATCGAGGATCATGATCTCGGGCGCCTCGGCCTCGCCCTCGTAGAACGGATGACGGTAGAGCGGTCCGAAGCGGGCGGCGAAGTCGCGCTGCTGGACCGGGTTGAGCCGTTGCCCGGGAAAGAACAGCACGAGGTGGCGCTCGAGCGCGGTGGCGATCGTGTCGCGCAGCCCATCGTGGAGCGGTTCATCGAGGGCGACGCCGCGGACGACGGCGCCGAGGACCGGCGTCACACGTTCGATCACCGCCTCTTGGATCATCGCGTCATCCCCGCGCGGGGATCGAGCGCCTCGCGCAAACCCTCGCCGACGAAATTGAACCCGAGGACGGTGATCAAGATCATCAGGCCCGGAATCGCGATCAGCCACGGCGCCGACAGCGTGTCCGGGTCGAGCGCCTTCTGGAGCATGTTGCCCCAACTCGGCGTCGGCGGTTGTACGCCCAAGCCCAGGTACGACAAACCGGATTCGGTCAGGATGTTGTCGCCGATCGCCAGCGTCGCCGCCACGATGACGGGCGCCATCGCGTTCGGCAACAGGTGCCGAAAGATGATGCGCCCGTCGCGCGCGCCGCTCGCGGTCGACGCCACGACGAAGTCGCGCTCGCGCAGGCTGAGCACCTGCGCGCGCACGAGTCGCGCGACCCCGGGCCACGACAGCAACCCGATCACGAGCATGATGACGACGATGCTGAACTCGTTCGTCAGCGCCTCGACGGTCAAGATCAGGAAGAACGCGGGAAAGCTCAGCATCACGTCGACGAAGCGCATCATCGCCGCGTCGATCGGGCCGCGGTAGAATCCGGCGATCAGGCCGTAGACGGTGCCGAGGCTGATCGCGACGAGCATCGCGACAAACCCGACCTGCAGGGAGATCCGCGCGCCGAAGAGCGCGCGCGAGAAGTAGTCGCGGCCGTCGACGTCGGTCCCGAACAGGTGCGCGAACGAGGGCGGCGTCGGCGTTCCGATCAAGTTCATGTCCAGTTTGTCGGGATCGTAGTGACCGATGAGCGGCGCGAAGATCGCGCCGAGCACGAGGACGGCGACGATGCCGAGCCCGAACAGGGCGAGCGGGTTGCGCGCGAAGCGGCGCCACGCGTCGTAGAACGGCGAAACGTGCGGGGCGAGGGTCTCGTCCGCCTCGATCGGCGCTACGACTACCGCCATGGCGCGTTACCCATAGCGGATCCGCGGATCGACGGCGGCGTATGCGATGTCGGCGAATAGGTTACCGAGCACGACGAAGACGGCCGAGAGCATCACCGTCCCCATGATGACCGGGTAGTCGCGCTCGAAGATGGCGGTCAGCGCCAGGTAGCCCATACCCGGAATCGTGTAGATCGTCTCGACGAAGTACGCGCCGGTGAGCAGTGCGGGCAAGAAGAGCCCCATCAGCGTGATTACCGGCAAGAGCGCGTTGCGCAGGGCATGCTTGAAGATGACGACGCGGCGCGAGAGTCCCTTGGCCGCGGCAGTGCGAATGTAGTCTTCGTTCAACACCTCGAGCATCGCCGCGCGCTGGTAGCGCATCCAGCTCGCCATCCCGACGAACGTCAGCGTGCCGACGGGCAAGATCAGGTGCTTGACGCGTTCCCATAGATCGAAGTGGGTCGACTGGATGTCGGCCAGGCCACCCGCCGGCAGCCAGCGCAACTGCACCGAGAAGAACTCGAGCAGCATGATCGCGACCCAGAACGTGGGCGCGCCGTAGCCGACGAACGCGAGCAGGGTCGCGAGGTGATCGAAGATCGAGTTCTTGTGGGTCGCGGCGTAGACGGCGATGGGGATCGCGATCAACAGCGTGCACAGGAACGACAGCCCGATCACCTCGAGCGTCACCGGCGCCTTCTCCAAGATCTTGACCAGCACGGGCCGCCCGTCGATGTACGAGTTGCCGAGGCTGTGGTCGATCAGCAGGTTCTTCAGCCAGTAGAAATACTGAACGTACCACGGCTTGTCGAGGCCGAGGTTGTGCAGGATGATCTGCCGATCGGCCTCCGTCATCTGGCGTTGGAGGCCGGCGAAGACGCCGGCCGCGCCTCCGGGGGCGAGCCCGATCAGCGCATACGACACGAGCGAGATGCCGAACAGCAGCGGGATGAGCCCGAGGACGCGCCGGGCGACGTAGCTGGTCACGTCAGCAACGGCCTATGGTGCGATCCACCACTCCGGCTGGTAGAACATGGTCGAACTGAACTGCGAGCCGGCCTTCGCCGGATCGAATCCGAGGATGCGCTTGTTCATGACGTTGCGGTAGTAGGGCATACCGTCGATCAGATTCGGCAACTGTGCGACGAAGCGCGCCTGCAGCTGCTTGTAGATCTCCGCGCGCTTGGCGCGATCGGGCTCGCGGCGGCCTTCGTCGATCAGTTTGTCCATCCCGGGGTCGAGGTAGTGTCCGTAGTTCAGGCCGCCCGGCGGCAGCGCCTTGGAGCTCAGGAAGATGAACGGATCGGGGTCACCGCCGCCGCCGAAGCCGCCGCTGTCGAGGTCGAAGTCGCCCTGTTGCTCCTTCTGATAGAACACGTTGAACTCGAGCGAGCTCATGTCGGTCTTGATCCCGATGTCCTTCATGTTCTCCTGGAACAGTTCGAAGCTCTTGACCGTGATGTCGCTGCCGGCGATCTCGCCGGTCACGAACTGCAGCGTCTTTCCGTCCTTGTGCCGGTAGCCGTCGGGGCCCATCTTCCAGCCGTCCGCATCGAGGATCTGCTTCGCCTTGGCCGGATCGAACGGATACGCGTTCTCGGTAGCCGGATCGAACGCCCATTTCTGTGCCCACGGAATCGGCGAGACGGCCGGGACGTCCTGACCGTGGAACAGCTTCTCGGCTTCGGTCTTGCGGTCCCAGCCGTACATGATCGCCCTGCGCACGTTGAGGTCGCTGAGGATCGGGTTTCTCATGTTGACCACGAACTGGTTGAAGGTGTCGGATGGATTGTGGATCAGGTTATAGCGCGGGTCGTCCTTGAGGGCGAGCCACATCGGCGTGGTCAGGAAGTAGGCGGTGTCGACGTCGCCGTGCTGCAGGCCGATCAGCGCGGCCGGATTGCTCTGGTACTCCTTGATGTAGATCTCGTTGATGTACGGCTTGCCGTGCCACCACTTCGGGTTGCTCTCCAGCAGCAGGTGGTCGTCGTGGCGCCATTCCTTGAGCGTGTAGCCGCTCGAGACGACCAGGTTCTTCGAGAAGTCCATCGTGTGGAGCTGGCCCGGCGGGATCTTCCCGTAGATGTGCCGCGGAAGCGGCGCATGAGCCGACGAGCCGGGGACGCTGACCAGGAAACTCGCGTTCGGCTCCGTCAGCCGGTAGACGACCGTATACTTGTCCGGCGCCGTCACGCTGCGGACGTAGTCGTAGTCCGAACGATAGGGCGCGCCCGTCGCGGGATTCGTCGTCAACTGGTATTCGAAGACCTGATCGTCGGCCGTCAGCGGAACGCCGTCGCTCCAAACGGCGTCCTTGCGCAGATGGAACGTATAGGTCAGGCCGTCCTTCGAGATCTGCCAGCTCTTGGCGAGCCAGGGGACGATGTTGAAGTCCGGATCGGAGTTGACGAGCGTGTCGTACATGAAGCCGATGTCGTTGATCGAACCCTCCGTGTGCGCGAAGATCGTCAGCACCGTATCGGCCGACGCCACCGCGCCCACCCGCAACTGCCCGCCGTAGACGGGCTTGCCGTTGTTGGCGACCGCGGCGGCACTCGCCGCGGGAGACGCGCTCGCGTCGCCGCCGCCGCTCGAACCGCCCGCGCAGGCTTGCAATCCCACAAAGACGGCGAGGGCCAGGGCGCGTGTCAGGGTATGCTGCATTTCGGCTCCGATGATCTGCGGCGACCGGTCGCGGAGGGTTTCGATGGTCGAGGCGCAGTTCGGGCGGCCGTTCGGGGCGCCCTGCGCCTACGTTTATAAGAGACGCACGCCCCGCACCGCCGTGCGAACGGTGATGCCGGCAGTCTACTTGACGATCAGCGACGAGTTCGCCGTCCTGCCGAACTCCTCCGGAGCGAAGAGCAGGCTGACCGTCGCGCCGGGCCACGCGTACGTCCCGGGCGTCACCGAGCGCACGATGTAGTGCACGCCGTAGACGCCGGGCTCCAGGTGGCGCGCGAACGCCTCGACGCGGTCGAAATAGATTTGCTGATAGTCGATCTGCCAGTTGTCCGAACGCGCCTGGTAATAGGTCGACGACGTTTGGAACGATGCGTCGACGGCCTGGAAGCCGGCCGGCAAGGGATCGACGAGCGAGACGCGGTCGACCGGATGGTCGGTGATGATCCGGTCCTCGATCTCGAAGACCGACGTTGCCGTGACCGTCAGCGGCGTGGGCTGCTGCAAGCCGTAGGTCGCGAGCACCTCGCTCGCGTTCGCGGGCCGCACGATGCGGTCGATGCGCAACCCTTGATAACGGCCGGGCGCGTCGCCGGTCACGCGATAGCGGTAGGCGACGACGTAGTGGAGGGTCCCATTGCCGGTCTTCTTCAAAGCGACCGTGGTCCGGCCGCGCGGGACCTCCGCCATCGGGTAGTTCACATCGGCGCTCGTCTTCTGGTAGCCGTTGAACGCGGCCGTGCGCGGCGCCGACGTTCCGACCGTGGCGCTCGCCGTGAACGCCGGCGGCGTGGGCTGCAGCGCCGCGTAAGCGACGATCGCGTCGAGCGCGACCGCGTTGGCGCACGGACAGCCCCACAGTCCGTCCTTGCGCAGGTTGAGCAGCGACTGCAGCACGCGGTCGATCTGATCGAGCGGCTGCCGCGTCTGGGCGTAGAGCAGGACGAGTTGCGCCTGCGCGCTCGTTCCGCTGTCGAAGGCGCTGAGGCCGGCCGTTCGTCCGGTCTCGTAGACGTTCTGGCCGATCTTCTCGCGCAGTTGCTTGGCCTGGTCGCTCCATGCGGGTAGCCTCGCCAACTGTCGCGCGAGCACGATCCGCGTCGTCGGATCGAAGGCGTCGCGCTGCGCGTAGATTTGACCGACGAACTCGCTTCGGACGTTGCCGTTCTCGGCGAGCGCCGCGAGGACGTTGAGTCTGACGTACGCGCGGCACAGGTCGTCGTCGCAGCCCGGATAGAGTTGCGTGGGATTGGCGAGCATGCGCAGCAGCGCCGGCCGCAGCGCGCCGAGCACGCGTGCAGCGTCGGCCGAACCGGCCGACGACGCGTGGGCGAGCGCGGTCGCCGTGAACGCGCTCAGGAAGGGCGCGGACTCCTTCGCGCCCGGCCATTCGGCGACGCCACCGTCCGCGGCCCGCAGCGAGCGCAGCGAGGCGAGGCCCGCCGCGACTGCGCGCGCCAGTGCGGGCGGCGGCGTCTGCCGGTAGCGCTCGGCGATCAGCATCGCGTCGGCCGCGACGTTGATGCGGCTCGCGACCGCGACGCCGTACGCGTCGTCGCTCTCGAGCGACGCGCGCACCGGCTCGATCATGTCGGGCAACAACGTGCTCGCGAGGGTGACGTTGAGTCCGCCCGCGTCGTTCGGGACGCCGGCCGCCACCTCGAGCGGGATCTGCGCCGCGTCCTTCGTCGCGCCGGTCGTCACCACGCTCTCCATCACGCCGTTCGTACGCACCGCGAGCGGGACCTCGAACGCGTCGCTCGCGCCGCCCAGCCGCGCTCCGAATTTCATGCTTCCGTCCTGCGGCGACGTCACGATCATCGGGAAGCGATAGGCCTTAGTGAGCGCGTCGACCGGTTGGCTGAGCGACGCCGTTTGAACGTTCTTGCCGTTCTCGACGAACGCGAGGCCGCCGCCGAGGACGCCGTCGATGGCGAGCGTCCCCGCCGCCTTCGCGGTGTTGGTCACCGAGACGCCGGCGCCCATCGTGTCGCCCGGCCGCGCGAACTGCGGCATCACCGGGTTCGCGATCAGCGGCTTGGTGGTCAGGAACGTCGTGTCGGCGTTACCGAAGCGCGCGTCCGTCGTGAAGGCGAGCGCCATCACGCGCCAGGTCGTGAGGTCGTCCGGCAAGGTGAACGTGACGTGCGCGTTCCCCGATGCGTCCGTTTTGAGCGCGCCGTTGTAATAGCTGACCGGCTGAAAGTTCGTCCGGACGCGCGTGTCGCCGGCGCCCTGGAGGAAGCCGCCGCCGTAGCCGAAGCCCTTCTCCGCCGGCCGCTGCGGTTCGGCCAGCGACAGGTCGCTGCGGCTGTCCGCCCAGCGCGTCGAGATCGGCTGCTCCGCATACACCATCTGGACGAGATCGGGCGGCCGGTAGCCGGTGAGCTGAAGGACCGCCTCGTTGACGACCATGACCGCGAACTGCCCGGCGACCGGCCGGCCTTGTCCGTCGCTCAGTTTCAGACGCACCGTCTGCGACGCGCCCGGCGCGGGCGACGGCTGCGCAGGCGCGATCGCGATCTTGAGCGTCTTGCTGTCCAGGTTCGTCGTGAACGCCGCGAAGCCGATGCGCGCCAGTTGATCGAGGCTCTTGGGAATGCCGCGCGCGAGCGAGGGACCGCGGCGGATCAACACGCCCTCGATCGCCGCGTTCGGGAGCATCGCTCGCGTGACGGTGAACGTCACCTGCGGCGCCGAGCCCTTGACGATCTGATGCGACGCGTAGAGCACGCCGCCGCGGACGACGGCAAAATCCAACTGCGCCTCGTCGTAGGGCGAGACGATGAGCGCCGTCGCGGTCTCGCCGATGCGATAGCGCTTCTTGTCGAGCTTCATCACGAGGTGGTTGCGGGACGTCCCGCCCCAGTCGACCTCGCCGGGGCCGGTGATCCACAGGTCGTGATCGGTCGCCGTCGTGTCGTCTTTGCCGTCCGCGAAGTTCGCGCGCACGCGATAGGATCCGGCGTCGGGAGCGGTCAGCGTGACCGTCTGCGGATCGTTCGCGGAGGTCACGTCGGCCTGCGCCACCGTCTCGTAGGTGACCGCGTCTTTGGGGGTCTCGCCGCCCTCGAGTTCCTGCGTCGCCTCGGCGAACTTGCGCCGCTGCAGCACGAGGTGGACGCGCCTGCCCGCGATCGCTTTGCCGCCGGGATCCGTCACGGCCGTCTTCAAGGTGAACGCCGCGCCGGCGCGCGCGACGAAATCGCCGTTCAGCAGGATCAGCGCGTTCGACGGGAGCGCGGTGAACGTCTTGCTGTCGGAGACGGCGACGTTGGCCACATCGGTCGTCTGGAAGTCGACCTCATAACTCATCGGATAGGGAAGGTCGGTGCCCACCGGGACGTCGAGCGCGTAGGCGCCCGCGTCGTCGAGCTTCGCGTTCTGTTGCAGGACGTCCGACGGAACCGACGGCTCCTCTTCCGGATAGAACCACGACCGTCCGTAGTCCCAATCGTCCCAGCCGGCCGGCGTGAAGTAGGTGCGCTGCCGGGTCACGTTCACTTGGGCGTCGCCGCCGGCGACGGGCGCGCCGAACAGGTACTTGCTCACCGCCGACGCGCGCACGCTCGCGCCCTCGACGCCGTACGCGGACGCCAGCGTGAGCGTGACGTTGAAGTTCGGCGGCTTGAACTGCGCGACGCGGAAGTAGCCGTAGAGTTCCTCACCGTTCGTCGCCTTCGCGTGGACCGTGTAGTAGCCGAGCTCTTGATCGCGCGTGAGGTGGATCTCGAGCGGGAACGTCCCGTAGGCATCGGCCGCGCGATTTCCCAACTGCGTCACCTTGCCGCTGGGAGACTGTAGCGTCAGGGTGTAGGACGGCGCCTTGCCGCGCCCGAGCACGCCGTCCGTGAGAAAGTAGGCGACGCCGGTGAAGTACGCCGTCTCGCCCGGTTGATACAACGAACGGTCGGAGATCAACGCGCCGCGCGCGTCCGGCTGACCGGCCGACCAGCCGCCGTTGAGACCGTCGTCGTAGCCGCCGCTCCACGAGAACGTGCGGACGGACGCCCAATCGTTGCCGTCGTGCGCGACGACGAACAGTTCGGGCGCGTCGGTGGCCGACGTCGCCGTCGCGGCGCAGCGCGAGAACCCGGCGCCGTCGAACCGCAACGACCCGGTCGCGTCGGTCGTGCCGGTCGCGCACGGCTCGGGCTGCGGCCACTGCTTGGCCCCGAGTTGCGACTCGTAGACCTCGACCTTCGCGCGGGCGATCGGCGAACCGTCCGCGAGGTGGTTGGTTCGCACGATGCCGCCGTGCGGAAACCACTGCGCGAAGATGCCGACGTTGGTCAACTGCACGACGCCGAGGAAGCTCGGCTGCTGGGTGACCGTCCGCCCCGCGTCGTCGCGGTAGCGGTTCGTCTGCGCGACGATCCCGTAAGCGAGCATCCCGGTCGGGCCTCCCAGCCGTTGCCGGATCGGAACGACCGTCGTCGTCGCGGCAGTCGTGCCGTTGCGCGACCGGCAGCGCGGGCCACTGCGCGGCGGGCGGTAGGAGCTTGGGCCCTGGCGCGCCGGCGCTCTGATCGAAGCCGAACGCGGACGAATCGTTGGGGTCGGCATAGACCAACTGCGCCGGCTGCACGATCCGGAAGGCCGCGCGCGCGCCGTTCGGCAGGTTCGTGGAGACGACGTTGATGCCGAGGTCGGAGACCGACGGAAAGATCGTCACGCCGGCCGGAGCCCACAGGTCCGCTGCGAGCGACGACGTTGTGAAGGTCGCGGTCGCCGCCGTACCGAGCTTCTGGCCGAAGACGTCCTGCACGTTCGGGTCGACCGTCAGCGCGTAGCGCGTCCGGGGCGCGAGCGTCAGCCCCCCGACCTGGATCGTCGTCGACCCTTGGGGAGCATAAAATGCAAGCGGTGACGGCTGCGGCTCGACCTTGACCGCCGAGAGCGCGCCGCCGGCGAGCGGGTTCGAGAAGTCGAGTTGCGGCACGCCCCCTTCGAACCGCCCGTAGCCGTTGTTGTCGAGCGGGCGTCCGTAGGGCTCGACGCCGGTGAACGTCAGCGGCCCGTAGGTCCGCACGCGCCCGGTCGCGTCGTCGTCGCTGGGGAGATTGCCCTGCGCCGGACGCACGCCGGCCCGCACGACGACGCGGTACGAGGTCGCCTTCGCGAGGTCGCTCGCCGGGGTCAACACGTAGGTTTCGGCCACCGGCTGCCGTTCGCCGGACTCGTCGTCCGACGGCGTCTGGGTCGGCGACGGCGACGGACCCGGCGTCACCACGACGAGCGGAACCGGCGACGCCCCGTTCGCCGGGACGAGGACCGCGCGTTCGGCGAGCGACGCGGTGTCGAGCGCGACGTTCGAGCCGAGCGAGATGCGCGGCCGCAGCGAGACGGTGGGTACATCGGCGTCCTTGGCCTGGGCCGGCAGGTCGGTTACGGCGATGTGCGTCGTCGTGTAGGTCCAGGCGAGGTCAGAGGCGAGCTTGTCGCCTTTGAGGTCGGCGAGACCGGCGTGGAGCGTCACACGAAACCGCGTCGCGAGCGGCGGCGCGGCGTCCGCCTCGAACCCGACGAGCCGCGGCGTGTAGAACACGAAGCGGCCCGGGACCGGCGGATCGATGCTGAACGCGGCGAGCGCCGCCGCGCGATCGTTCGAGGCCAGGCTCTCGAGCGGGATCACGTCGTCCTTGAAACGGACCCGAACCTGCGCGTTCTCGTCGGCCGTCCCCGTCGGCGAGATCGAGTCGATCCACGGAGGCAGCGTGGGATTGGGCAGCGGCGAGACCGCCGCCGGCGGGGCGTTCTGACCGCTCCGGGAGGTGCAGGCCGCGGCGCCGAACGCGCACAGCAACGCAAACGAGAGCGCCAGCCAAAGCCGCATGAGACACCTCCTTCTCGCTCTTTCGTCGTGAGCAGTAGCAGATTCATTGTGATCGCTGCGGCGCTCGCGTGCGCCGCGTCGGCGTTCGTCTTTCGTCCGCTCGTTCCGCCGGCGCAGGACGGACGAGCGCTCGAGTTCACCGATCGCAACGGACTCTGGCTCGGGACGCTGCTCGCGCGCGACGCGACGCACGCGGCGTTCGTGCCGCTCCGCCGGATCTCGCCCGCGTTCGTCGGCGCGGTGCTCGCGGCGGAGGACGCGCGCTTCTTCTCCCACGGCGCCGTCGATCCGTTGGCGGCCGCGCGCGCGCTCGCCGAGGCGCTGCGCAGCGGCGACGTCCCAGGCGGCGCGTCGACGATCTCGATGCAACTCGGCCGCATCCTCGCGCCCGTCGATCCCGGCTGGCGCGGCAAGGTCGAAGAGGCGATCGCCGCGCAGCGGCTCGAGAACGGCAACTCGAAGCCCGCGATCCTCGAGGCGTACTGCAACCGCGCGCCGATGGGCGCGAACATCTATGGCGTCGAGGCCGCCGCGCGCACCTATTTCGGCATCGGCGCCGATCAACTCGACCTCGCTCGCGCGGCGCTACTTGCCGCGATTCCGAACGATCCGACGCGGCTCGACCCGTACCGGCATTGGGAGCGGCTGCGCGCCCGGCAGCGCTACGTGCTCGCGCGCATGGCAGCCGCGGGTTTCGTGCGGCCCGCCGAGGCCGCTCGCGCGGGCGACGAGGAGATCGCCCTCTTGCCGCGAGGCGGCGGAATCGCGGCGGCGGCGCACTTCCTGTTCGCCGAAGCACCGCAGGTGCCGCTCCAGGAGACGGTCGCGCGCACGACGATCGACCTGTCGCTGCAGCGTTTCGTGCAGACGCAGGTCCGCGACGTCGTCCGCGGGCTGGGCGACCACGACGTCCATCAAGCGGCGGCGCTCGTCATCGACAACCGCACGCGCCAGATCTTGGCGTACGTGGGCTCGACGGACTACTTCGACGATCTCGCTCTCGGCCGCAACGACGGCGTGGCCGCCCTGCGCCAGCCGGGCTCGGCGCTCAAGCCCTTCCTCTACGAGCTCGCGCTCGAGCGGCGAGCGATCCGGCCGACGACGATCCTCCTCGACGAACCCGCGACGTACGCGATCCCCGGCGGAAAACTCTATCAGCCCGGCGACTACAGCGGTCGCTTCGCCGGGCCCGTGCGGGTGCGGGTCGCGCTCGCGGACTCGCTCAACGTCCCCGCCGTGCGCGTCCTCGACCGCGTCGGCGTCGACGCCTTTCTCGAGCGGCTGCATCGGCTCGGCTTCACGCATCTGCGGCGCTCGGCGGATTACTACGGGCTCGGCCTCGGACTCGGCGGCGGCGAGGTTTCGCTGTACGAGCTCGTGCGCGCCTACGTCGCACTGGCCCGCGGCGGCGACGCCGGCGATCTCAGCGGGCTGCTCTCCGCGGCCGGCGGCGCCGCCGGAAGACGATGCTGCGGCGCGCGATCCGGCCTGGGCGCTCGTCACCGACATCCTCGCCGACGCGCACGCGCGCGCGGCGTCGTTCGGCGTGCACTCCGTGCTGGCGCTGCCGTTCGACGCGGCGGTAAAAACCGGAACGTCGTCGGGATTCCGCGACACCTGGACCGTCGGTTACACGCGCGAGTATACGGTGGGCGTGTGGGCCGGCAACTTCGACGGCCGTCCGATGCGGCACGTCTCGGGGGTCAGCGGCGCCGGCCCGCTTTGGAATCGTATTATGTTACACCTGCACGAACGCGCGACCCCGAGCCGTTCGCACCGCCGGCCGGCTACGTGCGCCGGCCCATCTGCGCGGAGACCGGAGCGCGGCCGACCCGGGGCTGCCGCGCCGTCGTGAGCGAATGGCTCGACCCGGACGATCTGGCCGGCTACGCGCGTCCGCTGAGGTCGCCGCGCGCCGCGCCCGCCCCGCTGATCGCATTTCCCAGCGACGGCGACCGCTTCGTGCTCGTCCCGGGCGGAGGCCCGCAACGCATCGTCGTGCAGGTCGCCGCGCAGCGGCCCGAGCGCGTGCGCGCGACCCTCGACGGGGCGCCGCTGCGCAACGAAGGCGGCGCGTTCGTGTGGCCGCTGCGACTCGGGGCGCACGAGATCGTCGCGCGCGACGGAGGGCGGTCGGTTCGCGTCGAGATCGTCGTCGATCCGCCGCCCGCGCGGCGAACGGGCTTCACCGTCCTCGGGCGCTGACCGCTGGAAACGAACGGGGCGGCGGACCCTGGTCCACCGCCCCGTCCCTATCGTGCGCGCGACGCGTGCGTTAGAACGCGCCGATGCCGTTCGGCGTCCCCATCCCGGTGGGGCCGTCGTAGCCGACTTCGCCGGTGCAGATATACGCCGGCGTGCAGCTGCCGTTGTTGCCCGACGTGACGTCGTTCAGGTCACCCGGGTTGGCATAGAGGCTCTGCGCGGCCACGATCTGACCGGCGTTGCCGGCGAGCGCATAGACGCCTGCGAGGATCGGCGTCGCGACGCTGGTGCCGCCGTACACGTAGAACGCGTTGTTGTAGACCGTTAAGACGCCGGTGCTCGGATCGCCGATCGCGGCGGCGTCGTTCGAGGTGCGCCCGCTGCAGCCGGTGTCCGTCTGCCAGTGCGGCTTGACGAACGACGTGCAGCCACTGCCGGTGCCGCTCCAGACCGTCTCCGACCAGCCGCGCGAGTTCGAGGCGTGGACGAGCGACGTGCCGCCGACCGAGATGATCGACGGAAGCCCGGCCGGGACGATGTTGACGTTCGGACCCCAGTAGCCGCTGTCGCCAGCGGCGGCCAGCCCGATGACGCCGGGCAGCGTGTAGGCGGCGTACAGGCAGTTCTTCATCTTGGTCGAGGGACACTCGCCGGCATAGCTGTTGCTGATGATGCTCGCGCCCATCTTGGCGGCGCGGCGATACGCGTACAACAGGTTGAGGAACGAGTTGTTGCGGGCCTGGACCAGGATGATGTTGCAGTTCGGGCAGGCCGCCGTCACCATGTCGAGGTCGACCGACTGCTCGTGATCCCAGCCGACGTTCGGCGGCGGCAGGGGATGCTTGCCGCCCATCTGATTGACGATCCTCAGGCAGCCGTTCCCCGAGCCGCACGCCGGCAGACCGTAGGTGGTGCGGTACTTCGCCAGATCGGATTCGGCGGTGGGATAGCCGAACGCGTCGACGATCGCGACCGTCACGCCCGTGCCGTTGGTCGACGACGGGAGATTGTACGCCGACTCGATGTCGGAAGGCGTGTACGATCCGTTCGCATCGAAGTGATGGAGCAACGACTGCAACGCCATGCAGGTCGCGTAGCCCGGACGGTGGTCGATCGGGCACGCGCGGGTCGCCGTCGGGCTGTAGTAGT
This sequence comes from Vulcanimicrobiota bacterium, assembly GCA_963743605.1. Lineage (GTDB taxonomy): Bacteria > Vulcanimicrobiota > Vulcanimicrobiia > Vulcanimicrobiales > Vulcanimicrobiaceae > CAVUQJ01. The sequence goes on from CAVUQJ010000005.1 coordinate 110,705, forward strand.
GCGGATCGGTGACGCTGATGTGCATGCTCATCGACGACGCGCCGTTCGCGCTCGTGGGGGATTGCGGCATCGACGTTCCTGCGGCTTGCGCGCTACAGGCCGCAAGCAGCAGGACGGCGGCGAACAGGCCGCACGACTTGAGAGACTCTCTCACGGACAAGGTCCTCCAAACGACGGGGCCCCGCGGAGGGGGATGCGGATGTGCAAAAAGCGCGCGCACGACCTAGTCGCGCGCCGCTTCTGCCCTGGCGCGCTCTACCGCCAGCGGCGACGGGTCTCCTGCCCGTCGCCGGCTTGCGCCGCGCTCCGTAGGAGCCTGTCTCCTAGAAGGCGCCGATGCCGTTGGGCGTCCCGTTCCCCGACGGCCCGTCGTAGCCGGGCCCGCCGTTGCACAGGTAGTGCTTCGAGCACGTCCCGTTGGCACCCGAGGTCACGTCGAACAGATCGGCCGTGTTCGTGTAGAGCGACTCGGCGGCGTCCAGCGTTGTCGCGTTGCCCGCGAGCGCGTAGGCGCTCGCGATGATCGGCGCGCCGACGCTGGTGCCCCCGAACTGCTGCCAGCCGTTGATGTACACCGCGACGCCCGTCTGCGGGTCCGCGACGGCGGCCACGTCGTTCATGGTGCGCTGCGGGCAGCCCTTATCGGTCTGCCACGCGGGCTTGACGAACGTCGTGCAACCGCTGCCCGTCCCGCTCCACACGGTCTCGCTCCAGCCGCGCCCGGAACTCGTCTTGATGAGGGAGGTGCCGCCGACCGAGACGACCTCCGGGAAACCGGCCGGGTTCTGCGTGCCGAACCCGCTCTCGCCGCTCGCCGCGACGATCATGACGCCCGCGTGCGTGTAATCCGACTCGCCGTTCTTGCTCGTCATGCCGTAACCAACGCTGACGATCGTGGCGCCGAGTTTCACAGCTTCGTCGACGCCGGCCGCGAGACTGTGCTCCGTGGGTTTGTTCGCCTCGACCAGCATGATGTCGCAGTTGGGACAGATCGCGGAGACCATGTCGAGGTCGAGAGCCTGTTGCTCGTCCCAGCCTTCGCTGCCGGGAGGATAGTCTTTTTGCTGACCTTTCTGGTTGTACTTCTTGAAGCACCCGTTGGCCGTCGTGCACGGAGGGAGCCCGAACTGGCTGCGATAGTTCCCCATGTCCTGTTCGGCCTTCTGATAGCCGTTCGACGCGACGACCGCCACCGTCTGGCCGGTGCCGTTCGTCGACGACGGCAGATTGTACGCCGCCTGCAGGTCGGCCGGCACGTAGCCCGTGATCGCCTGCGGGCGGACGTCGGTGCGGACGAGCGCGAAGCAGCGCACGCCGCCCGGCTCCGCCGACGGGCACGCGCGCCGGACGTTGGCGGCGAGGCCGTCCGCGTTGCGCGAAGCGATCGCTTGCGTCTGCGCGGCGCCGGCGCCGCCCGCCGGGGGGATCGCGCCGCCGGAATCGTGCGAAGCGCACGCTCCCAACAGCGCGATGGCGGCGATGGCGCCGCCGAGGGTAACGGTCCGTTTCACGCAGTCTCCTTCCGCGAGCAAGGGCTCGGCCGCCGGAATATAAACACGCGCGGGGGGCACCGCGTGTCGGCTCCACGGTTACTCCGCGACGTGCGGGACAACTCCTCCGTTGTCGTGCCGTTACACGAGGTCGCGCAACACGATCGTCGCGTCGCGCTCCACGGCGCCACGCTTGATCCGGAGGACGACGCCGGTCCCAGGATCGCCGCGCAACACGGAGCGCAGCGCGGCGAGCGTCAGATTGCTCGCGGCGTCCCCGCCGACCCGCTCGATAACGTCGCCTGCCGTCACGCCCGCAGCGGCGGCGGGACCGCCCGCGACAACGTCGACGACCGTGTAGCCGGCGGTGGTCCGAACGACCCACATGCCCGAGCGATCGGCGACGTACTCCGGCGGCGCGGCTCGCGCTTCGAAGACCAGCTCGCGCTTCGGGTAGTCGAACGTCACAGTAAACCGTTCCAGCACGCCGTTGCCCACGTTGCCCGCGAGTTGTGGGCTCGTGAAGAACCCGCGACGGGCCTCCGACAACCTGGTGACGGGGCGAGCGATCGCGAGCGCGCCGATCCGCAACTCGCCGACCCGCGTCAATGCCGCCCGCACTGGTCCGCCGATCCCCCAACCGGTGACGCCGTGTACCGACGGTGCGTAGCGCTCGAGCAGCCGGTGCGCGCTCACGAACGGCTTGGTCAGCGAGAGCGCACCGCGGTCGCCGGTGTCGATCGTGAACTTGCCCGCAATGCCGTCGACGCTTCCGTCGACGACGGGCGTGCCGTCCGTCAAGGTGAACGGCACGACCGTGCCGGCGCCGCGGACGTACGCCGCCGGGTCGATCAGGCTGAGCGTCTGCGCAGCGTAGTCGATCCGGACGACGTAGCGCTCGAACAACGCGTGCCCGATCAGACCGTCGAAGTTTGCCGCGCCCTCGGCGTTGCGCAGGTCGTCGAACGAGAAGACGATGGCCGGACGGTCGTCGATCTCGGCGTCGCCGAGCCGCAGCGACGGGATCCGCGTCGAGCGCGCCCGTACGGTGCCCTCGCCCGTGCCGAGGATATCGAACGGACCGCTCGTCGCTAGCCCCAGCGCGGCGGCCACGCCGGAGTCGAGCGCATCGCCCGCGCCCGTGTCGAGCGCGAAGCGGTACGGCCCGCGACCGTCGACGCGGGCGTCGACGAAGATGTGGCCGTCGCTAAAAGCGAACGGCACGGGGGCCGGCGGTTGGGCTGCGCCGGCCGCGCCCAGCGCGGGCGATAGGGCGACGGCGGCGCGTTGCCGCAAGGGCTCGCAGGTTCACTGCGGTGCGGCGCTGCGCACGCTCTTCCATTGCGCCTCGACCTGCGGCGGCAACTTGTCCATCTTCGCGAGGAACTGCGCGAGTTGCCACATCTGCGTCGCCGTCAGCGTCGTGCCGAACGACGGCATCGCGGTGAAGCGGATGCCGTGGGCGATCTTCCAGTACGTCATGGGTTCCGGGTCGTCCTCGACGCCGTCGTCGGCCAGCTGCGGCGCGTGGATGTAGAGGCCGCTCGACGCCGCCGACGTCTTCGCGTCGGCCGCCCCGTGGCAGAAAACACAGTCGGTGGCGTAGAGCTTGACGCCGGCGCGACAGGTTGTCGTCCGTGCGGGGAGCGGGTCCGTCATGCCGGCGGTCTCGCGCGCTATCGTCGCCGCGAGCGAACGGTTCGCCGCCCAGCGCTCGAGCCGCGACGGCTTGTGGTCCGCCGACGCCGACATGAGTCCGAAGTTGACGACCGCGAACACCGCGACGAGCGCGACCACGACCGTGACGACGACCCCGAGCACAAAACCACGCATCACGTCCCGTTCAACGGGCCGTGCGGGCGGCCTGGTTCCGTGCGTCAGGCCGGGCCGCAGGAAGAAATACAGCGTCATCGCGGCGCCGACCGCAACCACGATCCAGCGGACGATCGCGGGCCTCGTGCGGCGCGCGATGCGCGCGCCGAAGTAGCCGCCCAACATCGCGCCGGCGGCGACGACGAGCGCGACGGTCCACGCGATCTTTCCGGCGACGGCGAACGGGATGACCGCGACGCCGTTGATGCACGCCGTCAGCAGCGCCTTCACGGCGTTCATGCGATGGATCGCCGTCCAGCCCGACAGCGCCAGCAACGCGAGGATGACGATGCCGACGCCTGCTCCGAAGTAGCCGCCGTAGATCGCGAAGCGCGAACAGCGGCGCGATACAAGCTGCGGCGAGATGCCGCCGCGCGCGCCGCTCGTGCCGCGACCGGCGCGGCGCAAGCAGATCGCTCGTCGCGAAGATGAGCGTCGCGAGCAGCAACAGGTACGGGATCATCCGCGAGAAGGTCTGCTTCCGGCGTCACCAGCAGCAGCACCGCGCCGGCCGCGCCGCCGGCAGCGCCACGACGCGCAAGCGCCGGCACGAAGCGGCGCGCAGCCCAGCCCCGAACTCCTCGCGGTAGCCGCTCGACACTCGAAAGCGTCCCGACCCACATCGCGGTGTTATTGGTCGCGTTCGCGACGATCGGCGGGAGCCCGACCAACAGGAGCGCCGGGAACGAGATGAAGCTGCCGCCGCCGGCGACGGAATTCAGTCCGCCGGCCAACACCGCGGCGGCGAACGCGAACAGGATACTCTCGAACTGGTGCGGGGTCACCGGCCGCGGGGTTCGCGAGGCCGGCGCGTCCCTCCGCCGCGGGAACTCGCGGCAGGCGAGGCGAAGGTCATGCTACCGGGAGTCGTCGCATGTGGGTGCCGGATCGTTACGGCCGCCCACAGACGGTTCGATCGAAGCGCGCTCCCGATTCCTTGCGTCGGACGATACGCCGCTATTGCGCGCGCGTTCGTCCGCGAGACGGCGGCGTGCGCCGGGGATAGCGGATATCAGCCACACGTGATCTCGATGGCTCCACGGCTCAGGCCGTATCAAGTCGCTGCTCAGCAGGCGATCGTTACCGCTCGCTCGCAGGGTTTTCGCGCGCAGCTGGTCTCGATGGCGACCGGTCTCGGCAAGAGCGTCGTCATCGCGACGCTGCCCGAACTGCTCGCGCTCGAGGAGGGCGACGTTCTCCTCACGGTCGCCCATCGCGACGAGCTGATCTCGCAACTGGTCGACAAGTTTCACGCCGCCAACCCCGGCGCCGTCATCGGCATCGAGAAGGCGGATCAGCGCGCGTCGGCCGCATGCTCGATCGTCGTCGCGACCGTGCAGACGCTTTCGGGCCCGCGGCTGCGGGAGTTCTTGGAGCGCTTCGGCCGCCGCGTCTCCGTCTTCATCATCGACGAGGCGCACCACGCGGCGGCGCCGACGTATCGCGCGATCGTCGAGGCCGTCGTCGCGGCGCGGCCCGACGCGCTCGTCTTCGGCTTCACCGCCACCCCGAACCGCGGCGACGGCGTCCGGCTCATCGACGTCTTCCACAAGATCGTCTTCAGCATGGACGCGCGCGCCGCGATCGACGAGGGCTATCTCGTTCCGGTGCGCAGCTACGGCGTCGCGACGACGACCAACCTCGACGAGGTCGCTTCGCGCCTCGGCGACTTCGTCATCGGGCAGTTGGCGGCGGCCGTCAACACGGTCGACCGCAACCGGCGCATCGTCGACGCGTACCTGCGGCACACCCCCGGGATGAAGGCGCTCGTGTTCACCGCGTCCGTGCAGCACGCGCGCGACGTCTGCGCCGAGTTCATCGCGGCCGGCGTCAAGGCGTCGTTCGCGAGCGGCGAGACGCCGACCGAAGAGCGCGAACGGGTCGTCTCCGACTTCCGCAACGGCCGCAGCGACGTGCTCGGTCAACTGCGGTCTGTATCTCGAGGGCTTCGACGTCCCGTCGATTCAGGTCGTCATCAACGCGCGGCCGACGAAGAGCACGACGCTGTACACGCAGATCACCGGCCGCGGCCTGCGCCCCGTCGACGAGATCGCCAACGCGCTCTCCGACGTTCAAAGCGTCGACGTGCGCCGCGAATTGATCTCGCAGAGTCCCGAAACCGTACGCGATCGTCCTCGACATGGTCGACCAGGCGCATCGCCACGAGATCGTGACGCTGCCCTCGCTGTGGGGCCTGCCGCCGCAGATCGACGCGCAGGGCCGGCCGGTCTCGCAGGTCGCGCGGCGGTTCGAGGAACTCTACGCGCTCGATCCGCGCGCCGCGGCGCGCGTGCGCACGGCCGAGCAGATCGAGACCGCGCTGATCGAGATCGAGCAGCGCGCTGCGCGCACCGCCGACGTGCCGTGGACGCCGATCACGCCCGAACACTGGCGCCGGCAGTGGCCCGCGCAGCGGACGGCGCGCGACCGGTCCGGCCGGCCGATCCCCAACTTCGGCAAGCACTTCGACACGCTGGTCGCCGAGGCGCGCCGGATCGCTCCGCTCGAGGACGCCGAGGGGTTCGCGATGCGCGTGCTCAACGTCAACCCGCGCTCGATCAGCGAAGAGGCGCCGCAGATCGACGTCGAGCGCCGCGTCGACGAGTGGGTCGCGATCTTGACGACCGGCCGCCGGCCGCCGCGCGAACTCCTCAAGGCGCGCATCGTTGCCGGAGGCGATCGACGCCGCCGAGCGCCGCATGCAGCGGGCGAGTGCTGAGACGCTTCAGGACGTCGTCCACCGCACGCGGCGCAACGGATCGTCGCGCCGCCGCTTCCGGCGCCGGAAGCGCTAAGGCGCTTCCGGGCCCTCCGCGTGCCGGGCGACGAGCCCGAACACGAGCGGCGCCACCGTGGCCCCGGCGCCGAACGCCGCGGCCAGCCCCAGCGGGGCGCCGTAGACCAGCAGCATCCCGGCCACGCTCAGCCCGACGATGAGCGCGATCCCGAGGTCCTGCGACGATCTCTGCCGGCCGCCGGCGGCCTCCCGCCGCCTCGGCCGCACCCTGCACTCCGACCGCCATGCGCACCTCCCTCGACGACCAACCGGTGGCCTCGGGCCCGCGCCGCCGGTGTATGGATTAGTCATATTTTGCGTATCGCGAAGATATTCCTTCGCAACTTGGCGCGATCAGCCAGGCGCGCCGACCAGCGGCAGCCCGGCCTTGTCGTAGGTGGCGCCGATCATCCAGCGCACGAACAGCCGGTAGCTGTCGATTCCCGCGTTGACGCGGTTCGCGCGCAAATAGCGATCGTACGCGGCCTGCTGCGCGCGCGCGATCGCGGGCCGCACCTGGCGGCGATAGCGCGCCCGGATCGCCTCAACGTCGGCGCGCACCTGCGCCAACACGTGGCGCTTCGGCGTGCACGTCGCTCGGCAGGTTGAACCATACCAGCAGCCAGCCGGAGTAGCGCGCGAGCGCGAGCGGCGAGTTGATGCAGCGCGAGCACGGAGACGTAGTTCGCCTCGGACTCGTCCGCAAAGCCGGCGGCGTGCGCCCACTCGTGCGCGAACGTCGCGGGTCGTTCGAAGAACAGTTGTCCGCGTATACAGGTTGACCTCGTGCGTCCACGGATCCATGAAGCCGGAATCGCCCGTGCTGCCGAGCATCCCGTTGAAGATCGTCGGCTTCACCGAGGGCAAGCCGAACGCGTGTTGGTCGCCCAGCCGCGCGATCGCCGCCTCGAAGGTCGGCTGCAGCGCCGCCTGCACGTCGTCGTCGCCGGGCGGGTTCGCGTGCGCGGCGACGACGTTCGCGTCGAGCATCTCGAGCACGTGATCCGCGTAGGCGTCGACGTGGTTGCGTGTCGACGGCGCTGCGCTCGCACGATCACCTTGTCGTTGACCGGGACGCGATCGTAATTCAGTCCCCAAAAGCCCTCGAACCAGAGGTAGAGGACGGCGAGCAGCGCGAGCGTTCGCGCGAGCAGTCGCAGGACGCGCCGGCCGGCGCCCCGCCGTGCCGCCGCGCCACAGGACGACCGCCCACATCGCGACGAGCAGCAGCGCGAATGCGACCAGCAGCGCGTCACCCAGCGCGAACGGGAGCGGTCGCGTGATCGCCTGCAACACGGGGTCGAGCCGGCTGTAGAAGCCGTTGGTGTAGTTCGCCTCGACCCATGGGGCCGCCGGATGCCACAGCGCGACGGCGACGGCGACCGCGACGATCGCCGCGTCCCAGACGAATCCACGAGCGCGCACGGGCGACGAGGTTCCGCCCGAGGAGTGCATCGCCTCCGCCTGGTGGTAGATGGCGCGATGGAGTCACCGGAGGGAGTCCGCCGCGCAGCCGTCCTCGTCCCGATCGTGGCCGGACGCCAAGCGAGCGTCCTCTTCATCCGCCGGGCCGCACACCTGCGCCGCAACGCCGACCAGGTCGCGTTCCCCGGCGGCCTCGCCGACGAGGCCGACGGCGGCGACCTACGGACGACGGCGCTGCGCGAGGTTGCCGAGGAACTCGGCGCCGACGCCGGCCGGGTCGCGATCGTTCACCGGCTTCCCGATGCGCTCGTCGTCAACCGCACGGTGTTGGTGACGCCGTTCGTCGGCGTGCTCGCGGAACGGCCCGCGCTGCGACTGGACGACCGCGAGGTCGCCGCTGCCTTCTTCATCCCGTTCACCGCGATCGTCGCGCCGGGCGGCGTCCATCAAGGAGTCGAGATCTACGACGACCGCCCGATCCCGACGTGGCAATTCGACTGGCGCGGCGTGCACGTGTGGGGCGCGACGGCGCGCATCCTGCGGCTGCTCCTGGTCGAGATCGAGAACGACGCGCCGCTGCGGGCGGCGCTCGCCGCCGCCGGCGTGTTGGCTAGTGACGCTAGTGCGCCGTCCCCGGCTGCCCCGGCGCGACGCCCGTCGGGAACTTGACGGCCTTGCCCCCGAGCACGGCGTGCGGAGCGCTGGCGCCGTCGCCGATGTGCACGCCGCGGAGCGCCTCGCTATAGACGGAAACCTGGCCGACCGGCGTCTTGCCCAGGCTGCCGATCGCGGTAGAAGCAGGCGGCGTCGCACTCGAGTCCGGCGGGATCGACGATGAACACGTTCCCGCCCGAGACCGCGAGCCGGTTTCCGAACACCGAACCCGCGGCGGCGCCGCCCGGGAACGCGTTGCCGCCGACGACGAGGATCGGCTCGAGATCGTTCGGGCCGTCCTTGGTCAGTTGCGTGAGATCGTACGCCGTGAGGTACTCGTGCGGCGTTCCGTCGCTGCACTCGCTGCCCGGCGACGGCGTCGCGTTCGCGTTCGGATTGCAGGCGGCCGCCGGCGCGTAGTAGTTCGTCAGCCGCTTGCCGCCCGGACCGAACGCCAGTCCGGTAAACGGCGCGTTCAACACGAACAGCACGTTGCCGTCGACGGCTAGTCCGGACGGATAGTTCGAGATCCGGTCGGCGTCGACGCCCTGGTAGGTCTGAACGAACGTGTCGATGCCGCGCAGCCACGGCGCGTTCGCGATCGGGTCCTCGACGGGGACGACCTGGTTGGCCGGAATCTCGACGATCGACATGTCGTAGAGCGTCGAGTCCTTCGCCGGATAGAAGTAGTTGCCGCGGCCGTCGATCGTGAACGTGCGCGCGAACTGGTCGAACAGGTCCGAACCGAGCGGCGCCGAGACGAACGTGTCGGCGGTCGGCGGGTTCGTGCAGCCCGCGACGCCGGGCGTCAGGATGCAGGTTCCCTGTGCCGTCAGCCCCAGCGTGCCGAACTGCGCGATCAGCTGCGCGCCGCTCGGGCCCGGCAGGTATTCGGAAAGGTAGGCGACCTGCGACCCGTCCGAGGTGTCGAGGTAGCCCGTCGCCGGGTCGTGGTACAGCGCGATGAAGTTGCCCGAGACGGCCTGATTCGTCAGATACGTCGCCGACGGCGTCGCCTTGCCGGCGGCGCTCGGCGCGAACTGATAGAACGTGTCCTGCTTGTTGCATGCCTCGCCGTTGCCGAGCAGCGCGTTCCCGGAGCCGTCGAACGACAGCCCGGAGATGCCGAGTTCGGCGGCGTTCAGCGCCGACAGGCCGTTGAGCTTCGGTTTGCAGCCGACGAGCGTGTAGCCGCCGAACGAACGGGCCGGCGTCGCGCTCGGGCGCGGGCTCGCGGCGCCGCCGAGGTCCTCGACCGTGTTGTCCTCGCCGTTGACGATGTAAACGTCTTCCGGCGGCGGCGTGTAGCCGCTCGGCGTCGGCGTCGGGGTCGGCGGCGGCGGCGACGTCGACGACCGAGACGGTGACGGCGTCCGAGATCGTCGCGCCGTTCGACGACGTGCTCTTGGCTGCGACCTGGCCGACCGTCACGTCGAGCGACCCGTTGTAGTGGACGGCGATGATGCCCGTGCCTTGCGGCCCGGTCAGGACCGGGACGCCGTTCTGAAAGGGCAGCCCCGTGATCTGCAACTGCGGCGACGGCGTCGCGCCCAGCGCGATCGGCGACGGCGAACTTCGTGTTACCGATGATGATCGCGCCGGTGGCGTCCTTTGCCTCGACGACGACCTGGGCGTTGCTCTGCCGCCCGCGAATGAAGTAGTCCGGCGTCACCGTCAGCGAGATCGGCTGCACGAATCCGCCCGAGGCTCAGCGTCGTGCCGCCGATCGTGCCCTGAACCCCCGCCCGAGCACCTGCAGCGCAACGACGCCCTGCGAGACAGCGTGCCGCTGCCGTTCGGGCCCGCGAACGTGCTGACGACGAACGTGTCGGTCCCACCGCCGCGACGACGTTCGGCATCGCCACCGAGCAGCCCGTAGCGGAGCCGATGCAGTTCGGCGGGACGTTCGCGACCGTCGGGGCGGGCGGCTGTTTGAGCGAGACGCCGTTCACCGCGCCGATCTGAATCGTCACCGACTGCGTGTTGGGGGAGATGTAGCACCGTGCTCTTGGTCTTGCGCTTCTTGCTCGAAGCGCTCGGCATCCTGCGGGACCATCGACCGTGAAGCTCACCGACTGGTCGAGCTTCGCGTTCGAACCGGAGCCGTTCGGGATCGCTCGGACGCGGCGACGGCGTCGAGCCGCCGCCGGCGCAGGCCGCGGCGAGCGCGACGCAGGCGAGCGAGATGAACAGCCAAGGAGACGGTTTCATTCGATCACCGTAAAGTCGAGAATGTTGCCCTGCGTCATGTCGAAGACGTAGGTGTAGGGCACGCTCGATCCCAGGAAACCCAGGCAGTAGGGACCCGGGATCGGTCGCGGCGGCCTTGCGCAACAGGTCGATCGCGCGACGCGTACTTGAAGCCGGGTGCGGGAAGCGCGTCGCGATCTCGGCGTTGGTTGACGACGTCGGTATAGTTCTGCGCGTCCCGAACGATGTTGCCGCCGGGCCCGTAGGTCGCGGCGTCGCCGACGCCGCGCCCAAAGTTATACGCCACGAAACCCGGAGCCGATCGGCGCGAACGACCAGGTCGTGTTGCCGGCGCCCAGCGGAAACGCCGGCGTGCAAGATCCGATGGGCCCGAGCGTGTCGAAGGCGTAGGCGGTCCCGGCGTGCTTCGCCGTGTAGTGCACGTCGCCGCCGCCGTCGGGGGCGCTCGACGGCGACGTTCGCCGTATCGACCGTGCGCGATGAACTGCGACGGGCCCGAGCCCGGGTTCGGGAGGAACGCGGGGTTCGTCGTCACCGTCGATGCGCTGCCGATCGTCGCCGTCCCCGAGCCCGAGCCGATCGACGCGTAGCGATCGGTCACGAACGGAAGCGGCTGGATCGGCCGCGGCGGCGGCTGCGGCGGCGGAAAGTCGAGCGGGAAGGTCGCGGGAAACGTGCCGGCCTTCGGCCGGGCGAAGCCGGGCGGCACGCTCGTCGGGTCGTAGCGCTCGAATTGCGCGTCGACGTTGAGCGGCGCCGTCGCGTACTGCACGAGTTGCGACCGCGTCGTACTCCGACGCGCGGCCGCGGCGCGTCGAAGCGCACGCTGTAGCCCGTCCCGGCCTGTGGGTTCGTCGGCGCTGGGCGGCGCGACGTTCGGGTAGTACAGCTCGATCGCCGAGGTGATCGACTCGGCGCACGCCGTGTCGCCCGCAGGGTAGAACGCGACGATGATCGTGTAGTTGCGCCCGGTGACGTCGGGGGTCACCGTCGTCGCGGTCGCGGTCGACGCGCTGCAGCGCGGGACCGGCTGGGGCTTGACGAACGACGGGAAGAGCCCGGCCGCAGGAACCGGCCGTAGTAGTCGATCGTCTTGATCGCGCCGAGTGCGAGCATCGTCGTCCCGCGCGCCGACCTGATCGACCGGGACGAACGCGCCGGTCGGCGTCGGCGTCGGTGCGGGGAACGCCGACGACGTGCCGCCCGAGCAGCCGGCCGCGGCGGCGGTCAGGCCGCACGCGAGCAGCTGCCAAGGCGAACCGCGACGCCCGTGCGCTCATTGCAGCGGATACGTCACTGCGACTTCCGGGTTGGCCGTCGTAATGTCGGCCTGTCCGTTGTGGCCGTCGCCGTTGGTGATGGCGGGCGCTGCCGACGTGCTCTGCGGATACGAACCTTCGAAGGCCGGATAGTCGAACCCGACGGCGGCCAGACTGAACGAGGCCGAGGCGGTCCCGTACTTCTGCGTGTCTGCCGCCGTGCAGAACGTGTGCAACGGCTGACCGGACGAATCGGGCGGCCCGAGGTTCGACGACAGGAACAGCGACTGGAAGCCCGTGTGGCGGGTGACGATCGCGTACTGCTGGTTCGGCAGCGTCTGACTCGCCGGGATGCCGAAGTCGCAGCGGGTCGTCGACGCGAGGACGATCGCCTCGGTGACGCCGGCCGGGACCGTCACGTCGATGAACGCGCTGCCGTCGGGCTGGATGCGCAGCACGGGCTGCGTGAAGAGCGGGAGCGGCTTCGATACGGATGCGGCCGGCAGGGTCGCCGATGCGCTCGTCTTCCCCGTCTGACTCGCGTCCGCGTTGGCGGATAGGAGACGGTCAGCGCGTACTTCCCTGCCACCGCCGGTGTCAGGAAATCGGTGAAGCCCAGCGGATAGCCCGGGAAGCCGTTCGGGATCCCGAACCCCTGCGGCGACGGCCACGCCGGCGGCCCGCCGTAGTACTTGAAGGGGCGAACGAGGTGGCCGCCGCCCGCGGAGCCGGTAGGACACTGGTTCGAAAAGACCGGCAGGTCGAGCGCGACGTAGCGGATCGCGTTGAACTCGGGTTGCGATCCCTCGAAGTTGCCCGCCGTCGGGATGTCCGATCAGCGGCACGATGCCGACGCAGTCGCCGTAGGGGTTCGCCGTGCCGGCGAAGATCGTGACGTTGGGCGTCTGACCGACGATGTTGTCGGGCGCGAAGCCGTAGCCGAAGACGCCCACCAGCGACGTGAAGAACGACCCGATGATCTGCGACGTGTAGCGGCCGAAGAACTTGAACTGCTGGTACAGGAGGGACGCCTGCAGCACCGTTTGCGGCGTCAGGCCGTAGATCTCGTTGGGCGTCGCCGTGTCGACGCCGGCGGCGAAGTTCGCCGGACCGGCCAGCGCCGGCGTGTTCGACACCGTCGCCGGCTCGCCGTTGGGCTGGCGGAACGTCGTCACGACGTTGAGGCCGACGAAGGGCTGATTGTTCTGCTGCGCCATCGTCGCCGTGCCGACGGCGAACTGCAGCGTGTCGGCCGAGATCTTGGCCGGATTGGCGTTGGGCGTGACGCCGACTTGGCCGGTCGTACAACCGCTCGAGACGAACGCGAGCGCGCACAGCGCCGCGATATTCCTGCGCCGTATCGTCATAGCTTCATCTGCGCGTAGATGCGCACCGAGACCGGCGGCTGGTTGGGGTACACGATGTACGGCTGGCAGGCCGACCCGACCCCGACCGGCTGCGTGTAGCCGGTGCCCGTCGAGGTGTTGCCGGGCAGGCAGTAGTAGCGGCCGGTAGCGACCGGTTCGAGCGCGTTCGCGACGTTCACGACCGGGACGTCGGCGACCATGATTGAACAGGTTGCTGATCGCGATCCCATACGTCATCCCCGTGTTCGGTTTGGAAAGCTCGACCGTGACGTCGGTGTTGAGCGTGGCCTTCGAACGCAGCGAGCCGGGACCGGCCGTCGTGCTTTCCGTTCCGCGGCAGGCCGCGAAGTTCGGATTGTAGATGCTGCCCGGATTCTGGGGATTGACGAAGCAGTTCGAGATCCACGCCGCGTTGACGCCGGTCGCGACCGCGTCGGTGAGCGGGATGTAGACCGGCGCGCCGTTGTAGGTCAGCGCCTGATAGACGCCGTTGCCGTATGGATAGCCCGAGCGGTACGAGAAGACGGGATTCACGCGCAGGCCGTTCTTCCAGCGGTACGTCAGACCGAGCGTCGATTGGAACGGCGACAGCGCCGGCGAGCGATACAGTTCGCCGAGCTGCAGCGAGGCGGTCGGCAGGTACTCACCGGGCGGGTCGTTGCCGATCTGGTTGATGTACGTCGCCGACAACTGATACGAGAAGCCCATCGGCGCCGGGTGCGTGATCGCGAGCTCGACGCCCGTCGCCCGCTGCAGGCCGAGATTCGAATAGAGCGGCGGGCTGAGCGCCGCGACCTCCGTCAGCGGGTCCCAGCCCAGCAGCGAACGGGTCGTCTCGACGACGTTATAGCCGCGCCGGTAGAACGGCGTCAGCTTGAAGGCCGTCCCGTCGCGGAACTCGTGCGAATACGAGAGGTCGTAGTTCGTGAACGTCGCGCCGGTCAGCGGGTTGGAGAACTGCGACTGCAGCCCGAAGCGGTAGTCGCGCTCGAGCCAGTACAACTGGTCCGCGTACGACGTGCACGGTTGGTGGCCGATGATGTTCAGGCCGCCGGTCGGGGTCGGCGTGATCGTGCCCGGCCCGCAGTAGTCGGCCTGGGTCGCACCCGGCCGCAGCGGATCGAACGGCCCCTTCGCGTTGTCGTACGACGGGATGTTTGCGAACGGCGCGAAGACGCTCTTGTCGAGGTCCGTGCCGATGAACGTCGGCAGCGGGATCGACAGCGTCGTTCCGAAATTCGCGCGGACGGCGTCGTGCGGCCCCATCTGATACGACAGCCCGAGGTGCGGCTCGTACAGCCGCTGATGGCGCACCCCGTTGATCGCGGGCGGATCGGCCGGATCGCTCGGCAACTGGAAGTTGTAGCCGTCGAGCCGCAGCCCCAGGAGCGCGCGCACCCGGCGGTTCGGTGAATACGTGTCCTGGAGGTAAGCGCCGTAGATCTGCTGATTCGCCGTCGGGATCTCGACTTCGGGGGGCAGCGCCGGGATGCCGTGCGCGAAGTAACGTGCCAGGTAACCGCAAGGGACGATTCCGACGGCCGGCTGCGTGCCCGGCTGGGGCGCCGCGTTCGTGCAGCCCGGGGTGCCCGTCGACTGTCCGGATAGCGGGATGAAGTACGGCTGCGGCTTGATGAAGTCGGGCGCGACGTTGATGCCGCCCAGCGAAAGGTTGATCTGGGTGACCGTGTTGTTGGCGAAGCCGTTCGAGTAACCGGGGACGTAGTCGATGTAGTCGATCGTTCGGCCGAACGGATGGGCGAAGGCAAACGAACCGCCGATTTGCAGGAGGTTCTTCGTCCCGAACGATTTCGTCAGGTCGCCCGAGACGCCGGTCCGCGTGCCGCCCTCGTCGGAGATGTAGAGGCCCTGGTCGGGCTCGTAGCCTTTTTGATCGTTGAACGTGCGGAAAAAGCGCAGGCCCATGCTGGTGGTCGCGTTGAGGATGTTGTCGTACTCGAGCTTGAAAGCGGCGAACGGGCTGTAGATCGCGTCCGGGCTGCTCAGCGGAACGCCCGGGGTGTAGCCGGTGAAGGCCGTCGTGATCCGGGTCGCCGCCAGCAGCGCCTGCTCGGAGTTGCTGCCGTAGACGGGGACGTTGAGGTATTGCCCTTGGTTCGCGACCACGAGCCCCTTCGTTCCGCCGTAGTTCAGCGTCGAGAAGACGGACTGGCTCTGCACGAAGAACTGCAGCGACTGCGCGTTGTTCGCACCGAACTTGAATACGAAATTGTCGAGGAAGTCGCGCGACGTTTGGCTCGCCGTGTTGAAATACGCCGAGGTGTAGAGCGCGCCGAAGTGCGCGTTCACGTTGCTGTTGGAGTTCGGGTCCTGCGTGATCGCGCTCGCGCCGATGCCGCTCGCCGGCACGCCGTAGAACCCGAACTGGAGCACGCCGTTGGCCGCGGTGAAGCCGAAGTAGTTCGAGAGGTGCTTGCCGGCGAGGCCGTACTCGATGCCGACCTGGTGCCCGCCCCCGACCGTCCCGATCTCGTAGTCGACGAGCCCGCCGGCCGGATACGTGCCACGCTTGGCCGTCAGGGCGACGATGCCGGTGCCGGTCGCGCCGTGGGTGGCGTCGCCCCCGCCGGGGATGATCTCGAGCGAGTTGACGCCGTTGAGCAGATTGGAGTTGCCGACGTTCTCGAACCGGTTCCCGATGCTCCGGTTGGGTTCCGTATAGTCGATCCCCTCGAACTGGAACGCGGTCTGGAACGAGAAGCCGCCGCGAATGAGCGCCGTGCCGTTGCGGTCGACAGTGACGCCCGGCAGTTCGCTCATCAGCTTCTTCTGGTTGACGTTGAAGTTCTTGCCGAGCAGCTGCGCGATGCCTTGTGAGTTGACCGTATAGCGGTCGACGGTCTGATCGGGCTGGTAGGCGCTCGTGATCGAGCGCGCGCGCACGACGCCGATCGTGCGCAGGTGGTTCGCCGGCGCGAGCACCGCCGTGAGGCGAGTCGCCTCGTCCGATGTGACGGTCACACCTTGGACCGTGTAGGCTTGATAGCCCTGCGCCTGCACGGAGACCGTGTAGGTGTCCAGCACGACGCCCAGGATCGTGAACTCGCCCCTGGCGTCGCTGCGGCCGTGGAAGCTGCCCGACGGCGAGGCCGCGCTGACTACCGCGCCCGCTATCGGCTTGCCGCCCTCGCTCGAACGTCACGGTTCCGACGATCGATCCGGTCGATGCGGCGAAGACGGTCGAGCCTGCGCACAGGGCATGGAACAGAGCGCCGTTATCAGCGCCAGCCGCAGCGTTCGCATCCGCGCGCGTCTTTGCGCTGTCGCGCTCACGCCCATGCGCTGCGCGGACGGCTTAAGCATAATTTGAGGTCACCTTAAACTGTCGTTAAGCGTCGAGCGGGGGCTTGAGCAGACGGCCGCCCTCGCGTGGAGGGCGGCCGCCCGGGGGTTCGAGACGTCGGAGGCGAGGAGCCTAGGCTCCGATGCAGCGCTTCGCGGTGTTGGTGATTTCCTTGATGTAGCGTCCCTGATCGAGCGTCGAGTAGCCGGTGGTTCCGACCCGGCTCTTACCGAACAGGTCGACCGACGTGATCTTGCCCGGTCCGACGTTCTCGCCCGCGCGGTTGCGGATGAGGGTCGTCGCGAGGAGTTGCAGGTCCGCGGCGTTACCCGCGTTGCCCTCGGACGAGAACTCGAGGTTGCTGACCGCGATGATCGAGTAGCCCTTCGCCGGCCCCGCATACGTGATCGGCGAGACCATGAGGACGCACGTGTCGGCCGGGCTCAGGGCGACGATCGGGGCGCGGCCGTTGGGAACGTCGCCGCCGATGGACTTGCTCTGGAGGAGCGCGCCGACGACGGTCGAGGCGGCGGCCGGCAGGTCCTTGATCGGATCCTTACCGTTGACCGTCGCGAAGTTGATGTTGGATCCGTTGACGGCGCTGGCGGCGTTGGCAGCCTCCACGTAGCCGATCGCGCCGGCCGTGTTCTCGATCGCCTGGACGACGCCCGGATTACCGGATGCCGGGAGGAAGTTCGCGGTGCTCTCGCCCGAATTCAGCGGGCACGGCATCGCGCCGGTCTTGTAGGACGGGTTGCTCGGGGGGCACGGATCCGAGGCGCGCGAGGAACTCGTCGTACGTCTGGCTGACGCCGAAGTTGTTCGGGGTCACGTACTTGGCGCACGCCCGGTTCAGGTGGTTCGAGAACGAGAAGCTGGTGCCGCTGCCGTCCGACCGCAAGGCGAACGAGAGCGTCCGCGCACGGATAGCCGAGCTGCGACCAGTTCGTGATGTAGCCGCCCGCGATCTGGCAGACTTGCTTCGTGCTGAGGTTGACGCGGCCGCTGATGTCCGG
>CAVUQJ010000006.1:0-13978 GCA_963743605.1 Vulcanimicrobiota bacterium
ATGGATTGTTATAGAGCATGGCGACCGAGCCGATGATGAACGGGATCTGGACGGGTTCGCCGCGGCCGAAGATCAGCGAACTCGGGTTGGCCGAGTTCGTGACGTAGGTCCCGTATTCGCTGGTCGAGAGCGGGGCATCCGAACCTGCGAAGTCGGCATAACCCTGCATGTAGCTGCCGGAGACCGCGCCGAAGCCGTTGACGAACTGCGTCGGCGACGTGCCGAGCGGGGCGCAAGGCAGGTCGGCGTCCTCGCCGTTCGCCTGATCGGCACCGTCGAACACCTTCTTGCCGAAGCCGCTGCCGGTCTGACAGTAGGACAGTTCGTCGTTGCCGTGATTGTGTGAGACGTTGCTCGCGAAGTAGCCGAGGACCGTACCGGTCGTTCCGACGCCCGGGACCTCGGCGGGATTGGCTGAGGTTGATAGACCCGCAGTCGCCTGCAGGGCGC
Source organism: Vulcanimicrobiota bacterium (assembly GCA_963743605.1). Lineage (GTDB taxonomy): Bacteria > Vulcanimicrobiota > Vulcanimicrobiia > Vulcanimicrobiales > Vulcanimicrobiaceae > CAVUQJ01. Next base: position 451 of record CAVUQJ010000006.1, read on the forward strand.
CGACATACGCGATGGCCGGCAGCGTCGCGCCGCCGCCGAAGTAGAGCGGCACGGGCGACGCGTGACGGCGGTCATGCCGCTGCGTCTGGCCGTGACTTCCGGTCGCGGGGCGGACCGCTGCGTTGCCGAGGCCGGGTCGCACGACCGGCGAGGCATACGCGACGGTCGCGGCCAGCGACAGGATCGCGATGGTCGGAAGCACGCGAAGCGCGGTGCGGCCGAACGAAATGGACATGGGATCCTCCGTAAAGATGGACCAGTCGCCGGGCGGAACGCCGCGCCGCTACGTCCGAGTCGTATACGACCCGGGATCGGAGAGTTCGGGAGGACGCGCACGTGGGGCTCAAACGCGGCGCTGACGGGAACTGATCCGTTGCTGCACCAAGGTGCGCGTCGAGCGTAACCCCCGCAAGAGGGAACAGTCAACAAAGCGAATGTTAACTCGTTAAGGTGGACTTAAGGCAGGATGGACGTCACTCAAGCGATTCGCGCGCGGCGCAGTATCAGTAAACTCGGAGGCGACCCGGGCGATGCGATCGTCGAAGAACTCGTCGAGCTCGCGACGTGGGCGCCCAACCACCACCTGACGGAGCCGTGGCGCTTCACGGTCCTCCGCGGAACGGCGCGCGAGCGGCTGGGCGCGGTCTGGGGCGAGCGCGCGGCGGCCCCGTCCGGGCTCGCCGGCGAAGCGCTCGCCGAACTGGCGCGGCGGCATGCGGACAAACTCTTGCGCGCGCCGGTGCTCATCGTCGTCAGCACGCGAACCGACGGCGACCCCGTCGTCGCCGAAGAGGATTTTGCTGCCACCGCCGCAGCGGTCCAGAACCTGCTGCTCGCGGCGGAGAGCCTCGGGCTCGGCGCGATGTGGCGGACCGGCGCATGGCGCGCGACCCCGCCGTCAAGGCGTTCCTGGGCCTCGAGCCGTCGCGACCGGATCGTCGCCGTCGTCTATCTCGGGTCCGCGCCCGCCGCTGCCCCGGCGGCGCGGCAGCGCGCCGTGGCGGGCGTCCTCCGCTGGATGCGCACGTGACCGTCCACGACTTCTGGCTCGCCGCCCTCCCCGCGTTCGCCGCGTCGCTCGTCGAGTGCGTCGAGGCGCTGACGATCGTGCTCGCCGTCGGGGCGGTCGCCGGCTGGCGGTCGGCGCTCGCCGGCGCTGCCGTCGCCCTCGGCGGCCTGATCGTCGTGATCGCCGGGTTCGGCCCGCAACTGACGGCCATCCCCGAGCGTCCGTTCAAACTGGTCGTCGGTGCTTTGCTGTTGCTGTTCGGTTTGCGCTGGTTGCGCAAGGCCGTCCTGCGCGCGGCCGGCGCGCTCGCGGTGCGCGACGAGGCGCGCGCGTATGCGAGCAAACGCGAACAGTTCGCGCGCGACGCGAAAGCCGCGGCGACTGGAGCGCGTTCGGAACCAGCTTCGCCGGCGTGGGTCTCGAGTGCGTCGAGGTCGCGTTCATCGTGCTGGCCTTCGGGCGATCCCGAGCGACGCTGAACGCGGCGGGGATCGGCGCGGGCGCCGCGGCCGTCGCGGTCGGGTTGCTCGGCGTCGCCCTGCATCGCCCGTTGCAGCGCGTTCCGGAGAACGCGCTCAAGCTGCTCGTCGGCATCATGTTGTCGGGGATCGGCGCGTTCTGGTTCAGCGAAGGCATCGGCGTCCGCTGGTGGAGCGACGCCGCGATCCTGCTGTCGATCGGCGCGTTCGCGCTCGGCAGCGCGGCCGCGATCGCGCTCATCGGCAATCGCGCGCGGCTCGCGCGACGGGAGACCGCATCTCGCTTGCCGTAAGCCGTTCGCAATCGGGCAATCGCCACGATTTGGGTTAAGCATTCATGAGAAGCCGTACGGTCCGCGCTTCGTCGCGCCGGCGGTGCTCGCGCTCGCCCTGAGCGCTTGTGCCGGTGGGCAACAAGACACGGTACCGGTCTATTCGTCGCACGTGCCGTTCGTCACGCCGGCGGCGTTCACGCTCGGCAAGCCGGCCGGCAAGATTCAGCACGTCGTCATCATCGTCCAGGAAAACCGCTCGTTCGACAACCTGTTCCAAGGCTATCCGAACGCCGACACGGTTTCGAGCGGTCAAGAACTCCAAGGGCCAAACGATCAAACTGACGCCGGTCGGCCTCGAGCGTCAGTACGTCATCGATCATTCCGCGATGGCGATGTTTGCGGCGTGCAACGGGACCGGTGGCCTGCCCGGGCACGGACTGCCGGATGGACGGGTTCGATAATGAAGAGTCGTTCAACGGGCCCGAAGAACCCGGAGTACGTCTTCGTGCCGCACGAGGAGACGATTCCGTACTTCGCGCTCGCGCACGAGTTCGTCTTGGCCGACCGCATGTTCCAGTCGCACCTCGACGAGAGCTTCATCTCGCATCAGTACATCATTGCGGCGTCAGGCGCATCACGGCGTCGACCTGCCGGGCGGCTATTGGGGCTGCGACGGCGGGCCGACCGACTCCGTGCAGACGATCACCGACCAGCGCACGTACGGGGCGCCGGAGGTCGCCTGCTTCGACTACGAGACCCTCGGCGACGAACTCGACGACCACCACCTGACGTGGCGCTTCTACTCGAACACGATCAACAGCGACGGCGGCGAGTGGTCCGGCTATCAGGCCGTCAAGCACATCCGCTACGGGCCCGATTGGTCGAAGGACGTCATCACCCCGCAGACTCAGTTCTTCAACGATATCGCCGCGGGGAATCTCGCCAACGTCACCTGGATCACGCCGGTGTGCGAAGACTCCGATCACGTCAACTGCGGCGGCAAGCTCGGGCCGCAGTGGGTCTCGACCCTCGTCAACGCGATCGGCCAGAGCCGTTCTGGAGGACGAGCGCGGTGTTCGTCGATGTGGGACGACTGGGGCGGCCTCTACGACCACGTCCCGCCGCCCTACGAAGACTACGACGGCCTGGGCTTCCGCGTGCCGCTGCTCATGATCTCGCCGTACGCGAGGAAAAACTACGTGTCGCACGTCCAATACGAGCACGGGAGCATCCTGCGCTTCGTCGAGGATCAGTTCGGCCTGAAACAACTCGCCGCCAGCGACACGCGCGCCAACGATCCCGGCCAACGACAAGTCGTTCGATTGGACGCCAGTCGCCGCGCCGCTATCGGCCGGTGCCGACGCTGTATCCGCCGAGCTTCTTCATGAATCGTCCGCTCGACCAGCGGCCGCCCGACGAGCAGTAACCCCCTGCGCAGCGCAGTCGTTCTCGCCGGCGCGTGCGCGCTCGGCGCGTGCGCGGTGCAGCATGCGCCGTCCTCGCGGCCCGGTGGAGTCCGCGCTCGTGCCGTTCGTCCCGGCCGCCGCGTTCCGCATCAACGACCCGCCCGGCAAGATCCAACACGTGGTCATCATCGTGCAGGAAAACCGTTCGTTCGACGACCTGTTCCAGGGCTTTCCGCACGCCGACACCGTATCGAGCGGAGTGAACTCGAAGGGTCAGACGGATCGACCTTCGCCCCACCGGCCTCGAGGTGCAGTACATCATCGACCACTCCGCGACGGCGATGTTTTCGGCGTGCAACGGGCCGGCCGCGTTCCCGGGGATCGCGTGCCGCATGAACGGCTTCGACAAGGAGATCGCCTTCGGCGGGCCGCCGAACCCGGAGTACGTCTACGTGCCGCACGAGGAGACGAAGCCGTACTTCGCGCTGGCGCACGAGTTCGTCTTGGCCGACCGCATGTTCCAGTCGCACCTCGACGAGAGCTTCGTCTCGCACCAGTACATCATCGCGGCGCAGGCGCACAGCGCCGTCAACCTGCCCGGTGCGAACTGGGGCTGCGGCGGCGGCCTCGGCAACATCGTGCAGACGATCACGAAGGCCCGCCGGTACGGCCCTTTCGAGAAGCCCTGTTTCGACTACAGGACGCTGGCGGACGAACTCGACGAGCGCGGCTTCACCTGGCGGTTTTACACGAGCACGCTCGAGAACGACGGCGGCGAATGGTCCGGCTACCAGGCCGTCAAACACATCCGTTACGGGCCCGACTGGTCCAAGGACGTCATCACGCCCCAGACCCAGTTCTTCACCGACGTCGCCGCGGGCAACCTCGCCAACGTCACCTGGATCACGCCGGTCTGCGAAGACTCCGATCACGTCAACTGCGGCGGCAACTTGGGCCCGCACTGGGTCTCGAGCCTGGTCAACGCGGTCGGCCAGAGCCGCTTCTGGAAGACGAGCGCCGTGTTCGTGATGTGGGACGACTGGGGTGGGCTCTACGACCACGTCCCGCCGCCCTACGAAGATTACGACGGCCTCGGGTTCCGCGTCCCGCTGATCGTGATCTCCCCGTATGCGAAGAAAGACTACGTCTCGCACGTCCAGTATGAACACGGCAGCATCCTGCGCTTCGTCGAGGATCAGTACGGCCTCGGGCAACTCGCCGCCAGCGACGCCCGCGCGAACGACCCGGCCGTCGACTGCTTCGACTTCACGCGCCCGCCCCGCAGGTATCAACCAGTGCCGACGCTCTACACCCCGTCCTTCTTCATGAACCGGCCGCTCGACCAGCGCCCCCCGGACGAGCAGTGATGCGCGCGCGCACGCTCGCCCTCGCGCTCGCCCTCGCGAGCGTCGCCGGAATCCGCGTGCCGGCGGGTGCCGCCGGCGCATACGATGCGCTCCAGGGCATCGCGCACGACATGACGTTTCAGTGGGCCACGCTGCACCCGCTCGCGGCGACGCAACAGGGGATCGCCGGCGAGGACGGGCGGCTCGACACGCCGTCGCTCGCCGCGGACCGGCGCGACCTCGCCCTGATCCGGAGTTGGCAGCACAGGCTCGCGGCGGTCGACCTCGCCGGGACCCCGCTGAACGTGCGCGACGACGCCGTCCTGCTGCGCGCGCAACTCGTGAGCATGGAGCGGCAGTACACCGTCTATGCGAACGATCGCAAGGACTACTCCGCGCCCGGCAACGCGATCCTCGCGGCGATCTTCACCCAGTTCCAGTATCTGCCGATCGCCGGCGTATTAGGCGCGTCCACCTCCGACGTCGTTGCCTCCTGGGACGACATCACCTCGCGCCTGCGCGCCGCTCCCGCCTACATCACGGCGGCCGAGGCGCTCGTCACCGAACCGGGCCGCCTGCAGGGAGCGGTCGGCTCGGACGAGCTCGGGGGCGCACCGGACTTCTTTAATAACGCCCTGACGGCCGCCGCGAAAGAACAATTGCCGGCCGACCACTTCGCCCGCTTCACCGCGGCCCGCGACGGCGCGCTCGCGGCGATCAGGGCGGAGAAGGCGTACATCGACGCCCACGTCGCCAAGTGGCCCGAGAACTACGTCATCGGCCGGCGCGCGTACGACGCGATGCTGCGCGACGAGCAACTGCTGCCGTACAACGCCGAGGACGTCGAAAAGATGGGCGCCGACGAACTCGCGCACGGCTGGGCCGTCACCTACTGGGCCGAGCACGTCGCCACGGAGCGCGGGACGCCGATCGGGCCGCAGACCGGCGGTGGGCTCGCGCCGGGCGGCGCCGCTCTGATTCCGTATTACCGCGACCAGATCGCGACGCTGCGCAAGTTCGTCGCCGACCACCACGTCATCGACGTCCCGTCGTGGCTCGGCACCATCAACGTGGTCGAGACGCCGAAGTTCCTGCAGCCCGTCAGCCCGGGCGCCTCAATGAACCCGCCGCGGCCGTTCGCCAAGGAGACCACCGGCTTCTACTACATCACCCCGCCGGTCTCGCTCGCCGACGCCGCCGCGCGGCTGGATCCCAACGAGGACTTCGATCGCGATCGCATCCTGTCGACCGCGGCGCACGAGGCGATGCCGGGGCACTTCGTCCAGCTCTCGATCGCGCGGCGCAATCCCGACCTCGTCCGCAAGATCCAGTCGAGCGGATCGTTCCAGGAAGGCTGGGCCTACTACGGCGAGGAGATGTTCGTCGCGCTGGGACTCTACGGCGACGATCTCGACGCCCGGTACTACACGGCGCAGTGGGAACGCGTCCGCGGCGCGCGGGCGATCGCCGACGCGAAGCTCGCGAGCGGCGAATGGTCGGAGCCGCAGGCCGTTACCTACTACGCGGCCGAGACCGGCTTCGGTCCCGACGCGGCCAAGGCCGCCGTCGACGGCATCGCGCTCGGGCCCGGCAACCTGATGGTGTATACCCTCGGCCGCCAGCAGCTCGAGTTGCTCATGCACGACTACTTCGCGAAGATGGGCGACAAGGGCTCGCTCGAGGACTTCCACGACCGGCTGATGTGTTACGGCTCGTCGCCGCTCGCGATCGTCGCCCCGGAGTTGCTGGCCGATCTCGCCAAGCCGCTGGCGGCGGTCCAAGCGGCGGCCGGCGCGCAGTAGCGGAGCCGCAGGAGTGATTCCGGCCGTCTTGTAGTTTACAGGCGATAGCTAACGGCGGACGGGCTTCGGCCGTCCGCGATCCTCGGGCGCAAATACAAGCGACGTTTTCGGAGGATCGCCACGTGCAACGATGGATCGCATTTGCCGCCGCCGCTTTGCTTGCCGCCTGCGCGGCCGCGCAAGGCGCACTCTATCCGCCTGCCCGTGGAAGCGACGCTTCCGCCCCATTCCAGCAGCTCGCGGCGTCCGGCGCGGCGGACGCGCCCTGCATGGTGCAAACCTGCATATATGTCACGTCGAGTCATCTCGATGACGAACGCAATCCGGAAGAAGTCGCGATGTGGCCGCTGCAGTCGGACGGCAACGTCCCCTGGGTCGAACGCATCGTGGGCAGGCACGCGGGTCTCCACGGGCCCGGCGGCGTGGCCGTCGGCGCGACGCATGAGTCTACGTGACCACCGGTACCTACAAGAATCACGGCTACGCCGGCGCGGTCGCCATCTACCCCGGCGACCGGCTCGGGCGACACGGCCCTCGCCGGCTGATCACCGGCTCGCAAACCGGCATGGAGGACGGCCCGTCGGGCATCGCGCTCGACCGGCAAGGGAACATCTACGTCGCGACCAGCGGGATCGCTGAATTTGCCGCCGACGCCGACGGCAACGTCAGGCCTTTTCGACAGATCCACGGCCCCGGGACGAAGCTCTCGCCTGTTGCCCTCGCGGTCGACGACCGCGACAACATCTACGTGCTCAACCTCAACGGGACGGTGTGGTGGATCACCGTCTATCCGCCCGCCGCCGGCGGGTCGGTGCCACCGACCCGGTTCATCACTGGTCAAAACACAGGGCTGAACTACTCGACTGGGATCGCCGTCGATCGTTTCGGCTACATCTACGTCTGCAACCAGGTCGGGAACCAAGGGGCGTCCGTTTCGGTCTTTGCTCCCGGCAAAAACGGCAACGTCGCGCCGGTTCGCACGATCGCCGGACCTGCGACGAGGTTGCAATCACCGCAGTCGATCGCACTCGACGACGCCGGCAACATCTACGTGACGAACGTCACCAATCACCACGGAGGTACGGTGACCGAGTACGCGGCGGGTGCCGACGGCAACGCCGCACCGATCCGCGAGATCGCCGGGCCGCGAACGACGCTCAGCTACTACATCGGCGGGATCGCCGTCCGCTGAGGTATCCGGAAGGCTTAGGCGGGTAGGTCCTTCGGGCGGTCGGCGTAGACGAGCGCGGGCTGTTCCTTGTGCTCGATCACTTCCTTGTTGATGATGCACTTCTTGACGCCCTGGAGCGACGGCAGGTCGTACATCACGTCGAGCATGACCTCTTCGAGGATCGAGCGCAGGCCACGCGCGCCGGTCTTGCGCGTCTGTGCCTTGATCGCGATCGCGACCAGCGCTTCCTTGGTGAACGTGAGGTCGACGCCGTCCATCCCCATGATCTTCTGGAACTGACGAACGAGCGCGTTGCGCGGCTCGACGAGGATCCGGCGCAGCGCCAGTTCGTCGAGCGCGTCGAGCGTCACGACGATAGGCAGGCGGCCGATGAATTCCGGGATCAAGCCGAACTTGAGCAGATCCTCGGGCATCAGCTGCTGCAGCAGACGGCCGACGCGCTGCTCGCGGCGCGACTCCGGGATCGAGCGGAATCCGAGCGAGTTCGACGCGACGCGGCCCTCGATGATCTTCTCGAGACCGTCGAACGCGCCGCCGCAGATGAACAGCACGTTGGTCGTGTCGATCTGGATGAACTCTTGGTGCGGATGCTTGCGGCCGCCCTGCGGCGGGACGTTGGCCGTCGTTCCCTCGAGGATCTTGAGCAGCGCCTGTTGCACGCCCTCGCCGGAGACGTCGCGCGTGATCGACGGGTTCTCGCTCTTGCGCGCGATCTTGTCGATCTCGTCGATGTAGACGATGCCCTTTTCGGCGCGCTTCACGTCGTAGTCGGCGGCCTGGATCAACTTGAGGAGAATGTTCTCGACGTCTTCGCCGACGTAGCCCGCCTCGGTCAGCGACGTCGCGTCGGCCATCGCGAGGGGCACGTCGAGGATCTTCGCGAGCGTCTGCGCGAGGTAGGTCTTGCCGCTCCCGGTCGGCCCGACCAGCAGAATGTTCGACTTCTGCAGCTCGACGTCGTCGGTAGAGCTACCCATGTTGACGCGCTTATAGTGGTTGTAGACCGCGACCGCAAGCGCTTTCTTCGCCCGCTCCTGACCGATGACGTACTGGTTCAGGATGTGGTTGATCTCCTTCGGCTTCGGGATGTTCCGCAGCCGCAGGTTCTCGTCGACGTTCTTATAGAGCTCTTCCTCGATGATCTCGTTGCAGAGCTCGATGCACTCGTCGCAGATGTACACGCCCGGTCCGGCGATCAACTTCCGCACTTGCTCCTGCGACTTGCCGCAGAAGCTACACTTCAGTTGGCCTTTCTCGTCGCCAAACCGGAACACGCCGCCGTCGCCCTTCAGGTTAGGGCACTCTGGCCGGTGCGCATTTCTTTGCTGAAGATGTGATCCACTAGTCCGTACTCGCGCGCCTCCTCGGCGGTCATGTAGTAGTCGCGGTCGATGTCCTTCAGAATCTGTTCGGCGGCCTTCTTCGTCGTCTTCTCGTAGATGCCCGCAAGCATCTGCCGGGTCGCGATCAGGTCCCGGGCGGCGATTTCGACGTCGGTCGCTTGGCCGCCCACCTGCTGCACCCACGGCTGGTGGATCAGGATCTTCGCGTACGGCAAGGCGAACCGCTTGCCTTCGGCACCGCCGGTCACCAGGATCGACGCCATCGAGGCGGCCATCCCCGCGCAGATCGTGGCGACGTCGGGTTTGATCAATTGCATCGTGTCGAACACCGCCAATCCGGCGGTCACGCTGCCTCCGGGGCTGTTGATGTACATGTCGATGTCTTTGTCGGCGTCCTCGCGCTCCAGAAACAGCAGCTGCGCGATGACGAGGTTGGCGAGTTGATCGTCGATCACGCCGCCCACGAAGATGATGCGTTCTTTGAGTAGGCGCGAGTAAATGTCGAACGCCCGCTCCCCGCGCGCGCTTTGTTCGACGACCATCGGAACCAGGTGACCCAACCGAAACCTCCTCCCGTGCAGCGGGCCCGTCCGGGCCCACTCCTCATTACTCCGCCGGGGCCGCCGGAGTTGCTTCGACGTGCCGGACGTTGCGCATCAGGAACTCGACGGTCTTGCTCCGGACGACCCCCTCGATCAGCGCCGGCATGTTCGGCCTCAGCAACTGCGCGATCTCCTGCGGCGGGCGGCCGTACTGTCTGCTCAGGCTGGCAAGCTCGCCCTCGACGTCGCTGTTAGTCGCCTCGATGTGTTCTTGACGCGCGATCGCGTCGAGCAACAACGAGGTCTTCACGCGCCGCTCTGCTTCGGTCTGCGCCTCGCTGCGAATCTCTTCTTCGCTGCGCGCTCCGTCTGCGAGATACTGTTCCCAGGTCATCCCCGCGCGCGCGACGTCGCGGCGCGCGTCCTCCATCAGCGAGGCGGTCTCCCGCTCGACCATCGATGCGGGGAGCGGGAATTCGTGCATGTCGCGCAGCTTCTCCAGCATCTCGCCCGTCATCGTCCGCCGCGCCCGCGCCTCGCTCGTGCGCGTTAGCCGGTCCCGCAGATCGGTCCGCAACTGGTCGAGCGTACCCCCCTCACGCAGCACCCGCGCGGCGAACTCGTCGTCGAGTTCGGGCACCTGGGGTTCCTTCACGTCGTGAACGGTAACCGTAAAGGTTGCGGTCTTTCCGGCGAGGTGGGAAGCGTTATAGTCCTCCGGAAAGCGAGCCTCGATTTCTTTGGTTTCACCAGCCTTCATACCGAATATTCCGGTGGCAAAGCCTGGAATAAAGCGTCCTTCGCTAACCTCAATGCTCTGGTTATGGGCGCTACCGCCTTCAAACGGGACCCCATCGATCGTCCCGGCGTAATCGACCGTCGCCATGTCCCCGGCGCGGACCGGCCGGTCGACGGGGACGAGTTCCGCCGAGCCGCGCTGGAGCGACTCGAGGCTGCGCGCAACGTCGCCCTCGCCGACCGCGACCTCGGGAGCGCCGACCTCGATCGTCCGGTAGTCGGCGAGACGGATCTCCGGGCGGACGGCGACGGTCGCGCGAAAGCGCAGTTCGCCCGTGGCGTCGCCGGGGACGACTTCGACCTTGGCCTGTTCGAGCGGGTCCAGGCCGTTGTCGCGGATCGCCTGGTCGTACAGTTCCGGGACGCAGCGCTCGAAGGCGCGCTCGTCGATCCCCCCGGTGCCGTAGGCCTGCTCGAAGACCTTGCGCGGGACCTTGCCCGGACGGAAGCCCGGGAAACGCGCGTTGCGGGACAGCTCGCGGAATGCCTGCTCGCGGGCCTTCTCCCAGGCGTCGCGCGGGACCGCGAACTCCAGCTCGACCGTCGTGGGGTCGATGTGTTTCAGCGAGGCGTCGCTCATGACGCGCTGGAGCGGAAGACGAGACTCGAACTCGCGACCCTCGCCTTGGCAAGGCGATGCTCTACCACTGAGCTACTTCCGCAAAAACGACACACGTGGGCGAGCAGAGACTCGAACTCTGATGGGTCTCCCCACTGGAACCTAAATCCAGCGCGTCTACCGGTTCCGCCACACGCCCGAGTCGGTCTACTCACGAACTTACGGAGTTTACCGTGGGAACCGTTCGTACGTCAAGCCGACCCCGCCCGGTCACCATAGCGCCCCGTCCGCGACGAGGATGTACAGGATGGGTCCGATCCCCCAGATCACGCCAACGACCGCCCAGATGATCTTCTTCAGATCGCTGAGGTCCCTGCGACCGATCAGGTTGAGCAGCATCAGGAGGAAGGCGATCGGGTGCAGGACGATCGCGAGGACCAGTTCGAGGAACAGCTTCACGCCGCTTGGACTCGGCGAGGCTCGACGCCATCTCCTGCCTGGCCGCCCGGCCGCCGGCAGAAAGGGAAGAGGCGGGTGCTTGCGCACCCGCCTCCACTCTTGGCATCAGCCGATCAGGTGAACTGGTCGGTTAGTTGCCGCCGAGGTTCGGCCACGCGGCCGTGCCGAGGAACTCGTCGCTGGATACGTTCGCAGTCGGCCCATTCGTCGAACCGATGGCGCAGGCGCCGCCGGAGATCGAGGTCGAGAACGACTCGAGGTACGTCTCGAGGGGGCTGCCACCGAAGTTGATGTTGCTGCCCCAGATCGAGGTCTGCTTGGTGCTCATGTTGATGTTGGTGATGTCGTTCGGGTCGAAGCCCCAAGAGCAAGAGCCGCTCGGGGAGTTGGAACCCGGATAGCCGCCGTCGTCATACAGCGTGCCATACTGGTTGTTGACGAAGAACTCGCCAGTGTTGTTGACGGTCGTGCCGCCCGGGAAGCCGTTGCCATCGGCGAGGCTACCGAACGTGCCGATCATGGTCTCGCCCAGGGTGCCGCAGTTGCCGCCCGTGATGTTCTCGACCACGGCCGGAACCTGCGATGAGAAGCCGTCGAAGCCATACACGTCGGCGCTGCCGGCATGTGCGGTCACGTAATAGGCTTCGCTCATCAGGCTGAGGGTATTCGCGCAATTCGCCGCGCCACTAACGGTCGGCGTCTTGAAGTAGTCAACGTAGGGTCCCGGCCACTCGGTCGCATACAGGCCGCCCGAGCTATCCCATGACAGGCCGTAGGCGTTGTAGCCCGAGGCGCCGTGCGTCAGGGTCAGGTTCGACTTCACGGTCAGCGCCGGGAGGTTGTATACGGTGACGGTGCCGCCGGTCTTGCCGGCAGCGAGGAAGTTACCATGAACGGCGAGGCCCCAGCCTGCGCCGCCGCTGACCGTCCGGTACGACGCCTGATTCGCAAGCAGAACGCCGCCGAGGTGGCCGCAATACGCATCGAGGTTACCGGACGAGTTGTCGCTGGCAAAAACGACGCCCTTCCGCTTGGCCTTCTTACAGCCCTTCTTCTTACGGTCGGGGTTGACGCGCACGGCGTCGACGATCGCACGATGATAGAACGAGTCGTTGAGCTTCTGGCTCGCGAACGGTCCAACGATCGTGGGGTGACCCACGCCGTGGCGCGCCGACATCGTTGTGTTGCTACCCGCGCCGCCAGCCGTGCTGGGCGAGCTGTGAACCGCCCGAGCAAACCCGCGAGCAGGGCGATCGCCGCCGCTGCGCTGAGGGTGCCGGTCCACTGAGAGAGATCCCTCATAGGTCCTCCTCCAGGAGTCGGTAGTTTGAGTGAGGTGTTGTCACAGCGTCAGCCAGTCCGTCCGCCGGCGAACCGGCGGCGTGGGGGCGGCTGAAACGGTGACGTTGGGGGACCACGGTCGCTCCGCGAAACCATGGCGGAAGAGTCGGAACCATGTGGGGCCCGGCCGCTTCGTCTCTGGGCTGTTGTCGCCCAAGAACGAGATTCCTCCATCCTTCTCTCAGATATTTCTGGGCAGCAAAATCGCTCCGCGGCGCGCGCCATGAGGGCCTTGCGGTCGACCGTCCGGCCCGCTGCCCAGTCGTCGGGCGGGCGATGCGGGACGCGCCCGCGCCCTGGAGCTAATGACGGCGAGCCGCGGTTATCTGGTACGCCGGCATCGGCCGTGTGGATGGTGGCGCAACGCGCCCAAACGGCCGATGCGCGTTACCTGCCGGTCATCTGCGCGTACGAAGAAGCCCCGCCGTGTCGGGCGGGGCCTCCGAACTTGGTGCACCGCGAGGGACTCGAACCCCCAACCAATTGATTAAGAGTCAACTGCTCTACCATTGAGCTAGCGGTGCGCGGCCTGTGGTGTGGGCCCTCTGGGATTCGAACCCAGAACCAGCGGATTAAAAGTCCGATGCTCTAACCGTTGAGCTAAGGGCCCGGAGGGCCGTGGTCCTCGATTCGTTCCCGGTCTCTCGTAACGCTCGTCTCCCGCCGGACGTTCCGGCCGCTCTAGGACGTGACCCCGCGTCCCCGGATTCTACGCGGCCGGTGCGCGCCCTGGGGACCGATTAGCGCCGCGGGCGTTTGACCTGTCGCCGCCGCAGTTGGGACAGACACGTCCCGCCCCCGCGGCGCACGGGGCGCACAGCGTGCACTCGTACGAGCAGATGAACGCGTCGGCGTCCATCGGCAGCGGCTGGCCGCAACGCTCGCACGAGCCTTTCATCGCGAGGCCGCCCTTGGTCTCGACGGCGCCCGCGAAGCGGTAGCCGCGGCCGGGGATCGTGACGATGTACGCGTGGTCG
>CAVUQJ010000007.1:0-117513 GCA_963743605.1 Vulcanimicrobiota bacterium
ATGATTGCTTGTAGATTATCCATTACCATATTTGTTGTGCACACCCATATGGCAGCCTCATCACAGGTCTGAGCAGTGTCCAGTTGTGGCTGTGGGGCTCATTGTACGTGGTGCTTCATGTTCAGTTTGTTCTCATTGTCTCTGCAACACCAACCATGTTCTGTGATGCAATGGACCACGATGTTGAGAGCCATTCTTGGGCCATGGAAATGAAGCGTTTCCGTGACAGGTTTGGGGCTACTGTTAATCAGATGCACACACACACAGATCCAGCACCAGCCCCACAAGAATCTATGCCCCCACCCCTGCTGTGTCCACAGTGTGTGCACGATGCCAGCACCGTGACATCTGGATCATGTCGGGGATTGCAGCGGGCGGTGCTACTGGATGGTGCAGTTCGTGGTCATCATATGAGCGGGCGACGAAGGTGTCACTGTTTGTGCAACAAGCCGTCAGGCTGGCGCCTCGCAGGATGCTAGTATGGGTCATAGTCACATGTGCGTGTGCACAAACTGAGATGCTGGGACTCACCGTCCATGGCAGAACGGTGATCAATCACCTGCCACGGGGCCGACGTTGCGTCTCCATCACCCTCACGGCTGCTGTCTGTGATGGATTCCAGTTCTCCAGGAATGTTCAACGCAGACACCAGAATCACTGCCATGCAGCTACATTTTCTGTGAACCATCAACCAGGAGGTGTGGCTGTTCTTCAGGGATCAAGGTGTGTACATCACAGTGCACATGGATGTGTTGAATGGTCAGTCATGAGGTTTATTGCCGATGAGGTATGGGTTGCGCCTAGGGAGGACAGCCCGTCATGATTTGGTCTGCAGACTGTTGTGATAGCTGGAATCACTGCTGTGTGTCACCAGACACTGCCAGGACAAACCCAGCTGCTGGAAACGACATCACAGGCACACCATCTCATTGGCACGACACGACGCTTTGTTGTCATTAATACCATCACACTGTCCACCACCAGTGCGGGCAGCTCCCACCACCGAGATGATTCTTGGGCATGTTTATAGGGCTCCATGTGAGCATAGTCACAGGATGTATTGTTATTGCAAGGACCAGATTTTCACCCGTTTCATGCATGAATATTTTGTCAGTACTATGGCAATTATGGGTCTCATTGTGATTATATTTCCTTTGGTCAGCTTGATAAATCCACACGTTCCCATTGGCCCACCGCCTCGCTGGCAGTTGCTTAACTCGACCTTCTTCAGGATCACCGCTACCACACATCAATGCTAGCTAACTGGTCATCAGTCAACATGGCCACCATGCAGTTCAAATGCTTTATTGCCATACTGGGTACACCATAGTTGTCTGAATGGCGTGGGCATGCCGCTGCTCCCCAGGACTGCATACAATGACTCAGATCGGTCGATCACCATGAGTCGGGCACGTTGTGCTCAGTCCCATTTCTGCTCACACTCTGCGGCCAGCTGATGGCTGGTCAGTCACTATGACTGATGTGAAGTTGTCTCAGTGTACTAGCGATGCTCTAACTTCTACCAACACAACCCCATGCCCACCAGCAGCGACTTGTTGTTCCATGTCTCCGTTGTTATCGCGCGCCCAACATCGCACGATGGTTACGCCTGGTCAGTGAGTACGTGGAAGCGCACCATCTTCTCGTTGTGCTCTCCCGCTTCCACCAGCGCCACACTTGACGTCAGGGCCAGGAGGAGTAGGCTTCATGGCATTGCTGTCACCAGCGAAACGGGTATCCATTATCAGTCTCCGGTCAGCAGGAAGGCCTACGTACTCCACAGCGCTGGCTGGGCGATCCTCAGCCACCGCTGCTGTTCATGCTGAACGGCCTGGACGATGTCTTGAGGCATTGAGGCATCGGCATTGTTGTTGTCGGGTCCAGCTGATTTGTAATCTGCGTCGCACTTTTCTCGGTACGACGTTGTCGAACTCAATTTGCAGCGCCACCACACGTGCGAACAGGAGCACTGGCGAGCTCATTGCCGCAAGTTGTCAGTGAACTGCTTCTAGGGCGGGACGACGGGTGGCATTGAGAGAGTTGTCGTTCAAAGCCCCTGCACCGTCGCGTTGAAACGAGATGAGAAGTTTTAGATGGCTTAGGCAAGCCCGCCCCATGTGACCACCGCCATCATCGTCATAGTTGGATTATGTTGCTGAGGCCGAGGCGGGGTTTCGCCGTCGTCCAATGCTGGGGATGAGGTGGCACTTCCCGCCGTGTGGACTGAAGGGTATCGTCGGTTTACACTGCTCTACATTGACAATTATTGAGAATGACGGGTTGTGTCGCAGTTGCTGGCCCAATGGGATAGACTCCTCGCTGGCCATGAATGGATGCAGGGAACCGAGGCTATAGCGGGCCGCGAGGGAGCGGCGGCGAGCGCCTGATGCGAAGGAGACGCACGCAGGTTGCTTAGCCGATGTCAGTTGGAAGACTCGCCGTTGTAGTCGCGCCACCCACACCCGCGCAGGCGCGGCCGACGCAAAAGCAATACGCGATGGTGATCGGAGCGCAGGATCCTTTCGCGTCACTCGAGGCCACCCACTGCTCCAGAGCCGCCGGCGCGACCGGTGAACCCGGGCCCCCGCCACGCGCCGCCATCAGTTCGCCACACGGCCGCCGACCATGTCGCCGCCGACCCCGCCTCGCCTCGCTGGGCGTCGCGCCGCCGGTTCGTGGCCATCGCCACCGCGCCCGCCGTTCGGCGGGCTTGCCGTAGTCGCCGCGCACCATGGGCGTCGTGGGCCGTGTTGCTGCAAAGGCGGCCTCCATCACGTCGCCCACCACCAAGACGCAGGATCCCAGATCGTCGCCGCATGAGCAAGGTTCACAGGAAGTCGGCCACATCCCCGTCGTCGCCAGGCTCC
The DNA here is from genome assembly GCA_963743605.1 of Vulcanimicrobiota bacterium. Taxonomy (GTDB): domain Bacteria; phylum Vulcanimicrobiota; class Vulcanimicrobiia; order Vulcanimicrobiales; family Vulcanimicrobiaceae; genus CAVUQJ01. The sequence goes on from CAVUQJ010000007.1 coordinate 2,868, forward strand.
AGTACCTGAACTCATCAGTTTTCACAGCCCCGTATGCTGTCAGTTCACGTTGCGAAACCGTTGAATTCCGATCCACCCAATCGTGGCACCTGGGCAGGTTCCAGTGAGCGGCTGATGTCGCCGATTCGTGTCACTCCACCAGGCGAACATCAGTGCAGTTCCCATGAATGGGACGAGATGGACCGCCACGCGTCAGCGTCAATCAGATTTGAAGCCCCTGCGTCAGCTTCGGCTCGGCCGGCGTCCGCGGAGGGTCACCAGGTGCCAGCGCAACCCGAGGACCATCACCGTCAGCGACCGTACCACATCGAGACACGCCGTGTGCAGGCACCATCACCGACCTCGGCCACACCGCATCGCCACCAGAGGCATTCAGGTCGAGGACCGGCGACGGCGTGCTGGCTTCGCCGCGGACTCGCGCCCCCAACCAGACGCGGCGGCCTCGAGCACGACCGCCGACACTGCGCAGCTCGCCACCTCCGTCGCCGAACGCCGACCCGAATCAACCGCGGCTTCTCGATGTTGAGAAACCGGTGACTGCGATGTCGGCGGACGCAGGTGATGTCCCCTCATCAGAGATCAGTGCTGCTACTTTATAGGGAGCGACGACCCGACGCGCGATCGAGACGACGGCCGCATCCGCGAGTGAAGAATGACAGTCGGGCCTCAACCGCGTTGTCACTGTCACACCCGGAAGTTCTGGGACACCGACACCCGACAAAAGGCCACGGTACCGGTTATGAACGGGCGCACGATGGTGATCGAGGCGAGACGAATACTTCCGCTCGCTTGCGCGGCTATCTGTGCCGCTCGCTGGTCTGTGTTGTGATGATTGCCGAATGCATTGCCCGGACGACTCGTGCAGCGTCGTGCACGTTGCCACCGTCATGTCACCTCAAGGCTGTTGGCACGGGAAGCGTGTGGATACACCGCCTCATCGTCATCTTCCGCCGAGCATCCAGGACGAATACATCGCGAGGACTCGATGGCTGCATCATCAGGCCACCGACGAGCGATGGATTGCTCAACCGCATGAGGTATATTCAATATCCGGACTGTCACGACCGTAATCCGCGCACCAAGGCACTCATGCAGGCCACAGATTGAGACCCGCACGGTGACTGAACCGACGTTCGGTTTCCGCCAAACCGTTTGAACATTAAACCAAAAACTCGTGCTCGCCAGGCCATGGTGAGAATCGGTGTATAGGGCATTGTTGCGTGCCCTTTTTGTGTGGCGAGGAGCGACGAGGTGCGGTTTGTTTTGCCGATTGGTCGTTTCCCTCCGATTTTTCATTGCAGTCGGGTGCAGCGGGAGAACATTCTACAGCTGAGGGCATTGGCGCGGCATCACCACGCCACCTGGCTGGCCTGCTGTTTGTGATTCTGACCTCGGCCACATCCGCCCCCATCCAACGACGGGGCACCAATCTGTGTCGCCTTCATGCCATCCAAATGCTGTTGATCGTCATTCAACTCCATAAACACTCACAGTCCCCAACATACGCAAGAGCACTGTGATGCTTGTGCACGTGTTCGTCGTGGAGCTCACAGGAAGGTCGCTGCATCCAGGTGACCAGCGCCTACCGCTTGCAGCCGCGTTCATAGTGAGCGGCAACGGCGTGCTCGATCGCCTGAAACGCGGCCGGGCACCATATGTGCTAGGGTTCATAGGCCGTCGGCGTCTCCCTTTCCCGTCGGCTTCATCTTGTTGCCGTATCACGAGCGGCGCGTCGCGCAGCACATGCTCGCCCACGTCACTCATCTTTTTCGCCTATAGCTTCCCGCACAGCGAGACGTGAGCCCGGTCATAACGGGGACGAGCCCGGACGCAGCGCCGCCCGAGTGGGCCGTGTACCCAACAACCATTTTGCAGTTCGCGGGACGATGAGTTGTGACGGCGCGACGGGTCGGCAACCAGCTAATTCCAGTTCATTGACTCGTCAAATACTGTCGAATCCGGACCAGCATACACATGGGCCCCACCAACTGTGCACTATTTTTGAAACATGTGGCGCACCGTCACACCATCACTGTTTCCTGTGCACACCACCATCCCCGTTTGGGGCTCATCGGGATCTTTGAGACTTGTGACCTCGGTGTAACCGTTATCGCACACACCCGCACGACGGGATAAAATTACATCTCCTCAAATGGATTGACCAATGCAGCGGGCAAACTGGTTGGGGAACTGTGGGTCAGGGGCTCATCGTCCACCTGCACATTGCCAGGGAGGCGACGAAATTATCACCGAGGGTGGGAGGAATGTTCGCGACTATTGTGGTGATATGCATGGTCGTCGAGCTCGTGCTTGTCTGGACTCAGAGAAACAATTCCCGTGCTCCATCGTCGTTGGACGAGCAGCGGCACCGACACCCCTCGCTGCATGCCGGACTGTCACCTCGCGACACATGGACGAGTTTTGTTTTGACCGAGAGCATGCGGGCCGGCCAGGCGAATGGATTTGCCGTTATCACATGACGGGCAAGGTCGGCGGCATTCGCATCCCCGCACTCGGCAATCCGAACACCGCCGGCATCCTATCCGTCGGTCGCGGTGCCGGCGACGCCCTGTGGGTGACCACCTTCAACCGTCGGGTTACGTGCTGTATCGCGTGACCGTGCCGTAGCCGGTAGGAGCCGGCGGCCACAGACGCGCCGCGCCGCGCACGCCGCTCGCCGCGCCGTGACGCGGCGGCAGCAGCGGCGTCGCGACGAAGTCGCTGAAGACATAGCGCGGCAGGCAGCGCCGGAACGTCGTCGTACAGCCGCGCCGATCGCCGATAGTCCGCCGCCGAGCACGATCGCGCCGGGGTCGAGGATGTTGATGACGTGCGCCAACGCGCGTGCGAGCCGGTCCTCGTAGCGGTGCAACGCCGCGTCCGCAGCGAGGTCGCCGGCCGCCGCGGCGGCGACGATCGCCTGCGGCTCCTCCGTGCGGCCTGCGTGCGTTGCGTAGTCGGCGGCGAACGCCGGGCCCGAGAGCCACGTCTCGATGCAGCCGCGCTTGCCGCAGTAGCAGTGCGGTCCCGGCCGCTCGTCGTCGCGCGCCCACGGCAGCGGGTTGTGGCCCCACTCGCCCGCGATCCCGTTCGGACCGGCGACGAGTTCGCCGGCCACGACAAGGCCGCCGCCGACGCCGGTTCCGAGGATCACGCCGAAGACGACGCGGCGGCCGGCGGCCGCTCCATCGGTTGCCTCGGAGAGCGCGAAGCAGTCGGCATCGTTGGCGAGCCGGATCGGGCGCCCGAAACGCGCCGTGAGATCGCGCAGCAGCGGCTTGCCGTTGAGCACGGTGCTGTTCGCGTTGCGGATGAGCCCGGTATGCGGCAACGTCGAGCCGGGCGAACCGACGCCGACGGTCGCGCCGCCCGCGGGCTCGATGCCGGCGACGAGGCCGGCGATCGCATCGAGCGTCGCGCCATAATCGCCGCTCGGCGTCGCGACTCGGCGCGACGCCGGCGTCGTCCCATCGTCTGCGAGCGCGATCGCCTCGATCTTCGTGCCGCCGAGATCGACGCCGATCCGCACGCGCGGCGCGTCAGTCTGTCGGTTTGGCGAGCTCGGCTTCGATCGCGTCGAGCAGGATCGGGTCGCTCGCGCTCACGTCCGGCGCGAAGCGGGCGACGACGCGGCCGTCCCGGCCGATGAGGAACTTCTCGAAGTTCCACATGATGTCGCTCGGCGCGCCGAACTGCACGCCGAACTTGACGAGCCGGTCGCGGAAATCGCTGCCGGGTTTCTGGCGCGCGGCCGGCTGGGCCGCCATCAGCTCGCGGTATAGCGGGTGCGTCGCATCGGACTTGACCGAGATCTTCTCGAACATCGGAAACTGCACGCCGAAGTTGGTCGAGCAGAACGACGCGATGTCGGCGTTCGTTCCCGGCTCTTGGGCGCCGAAATCGTTGGTTGGGAAGCCGAGGATCTCGAGGCCGCGACCGCGCTGCTCTTCGTAGAGCCGCTCCAAGCCTTCGTACTGCGGCGTCAGCCCGCACTCCGAGGCAACGTTGACGACGAGCAGCACCTTCCCCGCGAAGTCGCCGAGGCGCGCGGGCGTTCCGTCGATGCGGTTGGCGGAAAATTCGTACACCGTGTCGTTCATGGCCGGGCCCTTCGCCGGGTGCGGCGGCGGAATCATGGGCCGCGCAACTTCGCCGCGCTGCGGCGCGTTGTAGCCCGGGGAGGTGAGGCACGTGGCATCGCGACCGAAGCGCAAGACCGTCCCACGCCAAGGTCCGCCGACGAACCTTCGTCCGGCGGGTCCCCACGTGGACAAGCGAAACGAATCGCGCGCGCAGGTGAAGGCGGCGCTCCGCAAGGCGGGCGCCGCCTTCGAACGTCAGGCGGGCGGTTGCGTGCCGGGGTTCCAGGTGTGCTCGGGCTGGTCGAGCGCGCGGTTGATCCAGCGCGACCACACGAACAGCGCGTCCGACAACCGGTTGAGGTAGCGGCGCGCCTCGAGGGTGACCGGTTCGCGTTCGGCCAGCGCGACGACGAGCCGCTCCGCGCGCCGCGCCACGGTGCGTGCGTGATGCAGGTGGGCGCCCGCGAGCGAGCCGCCCGGATGGATGAAGGTCGCGAGCGGTTCGCAGGTCGGCCTCGGCGCGATCGATCGCGCGCTCGAGCGCGGCGACGTCTGCCGCCGAAACCGCGGGTTTCGTCCCATCGCCGGTCGTAGGCGTCGCCAGCTCGCAGCCGAGGTTGAAGAGAACGTCTTGCGTCCAGGCGAGCCAGCCGTCGAGATCGCGCGCGGTCGCGCCCGAGCCGGGCGCCGTGAAGCGGCGTCGCGGCGAGCGCCGCGCGCGCGATGCCGATGACGCTCGAGAGTTCGTCGACGGTGCCGTAGGCCTCGATGCGGGGCGCGTACTTGACGCGGCCCGGCCGCCCCCGATGAGGCCGGTGGTCCCGTCGTCGCCGGTGCGGGTGTAGATGCGGGTATGCTTTGCCATGGCGGTCGGGTGGTCGTTGGCGGGCGAGGACTGCGAACCATTCGCCCGAACTGTGGCGGGCGCGTCATGTCGATCGAAGAGACCGAGCAGGCCGTTCCCAAGACGCCGCTCGTCAAAGAGATTCCGCCCAAGGCGGCCGATCTCTCCGAATGGTATCAGGCCGTCTGCTACAAGGCGGAGTTGGTCGCGCTCGCGCCCGTGCGCGGCTGCATCGTGCTGCGCCCGTACGGCTTCGGCATGTGGGAGCGCCTGCAGGCGGAGCTCGACGCGCGCTTCAAGGCGACCGGCCACGAGAACGCCTACTTCCCGCTGCTCATTCCGGAGTCGCTGCTGACGCGCGAGGCGGAACACGTCGAGGGATTCGCGCCCGAGGTCGCCTGGGTCACGCAAGGGGGCAACGAAAAGCTCACGGAGCGGCTCGCGATCCGGCCGACGTCGGAAGTCGTCGTCGGCATGATGTATGCGGATTGGGTGCAGTCGTATCGCGATCTGCCGATCCTGATCAACCAGTGGGTCAACGTGATGCGCTGGGAGAAGCGCACGCGTCCCTTCCTGCGTACGGCCGAGTTCTTATGGCAGGAAGGTCACACCGCGCCACGCGACTCACGATGAGGCCGCCGAGGAGGTGCAGCGCATGCTCGGCGTCTACGCGACGTCGCGGAGAACGTCGCGGCAGTCCCGGTCTATACGGGCGAGAAGAGCGCGGGCGAACGCTTCGCGGGCGCGGCGCACACCTATTCGATCGAGGCGCTCATGCCCGACGGCCGCGCGCTGCAGGCCGCCACCTCGCACGACTTGGGACAGAACTTCGCGCGCGCCTACGGCATCAAGTTCGCGGCGGAGGATCAGACCGAACAGTACGCCTGGACGACGTCCTGGGGGATGTCGTGGCGCATGCTCGGCGCGCTGATCATGGTGCACGGCGACGACCGCGGGCTGCGCCTGCCGCCGCGGCTCGCGCCGCTCGAAGCCGTGATCGTCCCGATTCCGAAGGCGGACACGAACGCGGCGATCCTCGCCGCCGCGCGCGACCTGCGGGACGCGCTGCGGGCGGCGGGCAGGCGCGTGAAGCTCGACGAGCGCGAGGGCATGCGGCCCGGCGCGAAGTTCGCTGACTGGGAGATGCGCGGCGTCCCGCTGCGCATCGAACTCGGCAGCAACGACCTCGCCGCGGGCGTGGCGACGCTCGTCCGGCGCGACCGCGAAAAGGGCGATGCCGGCGCGAAGGTCACCGTGCCGCTCGGCGAGGTTCCCGCGCGCGTCGGCCCGCTGATGGAAGAGATTCAGCGCTCGCTCTACGAGCAGGCACACCGCTACTTGCGCGAGCACACGTTTCGCGTCGAGGACCGCGCCGAGTTCTTACGGCTCTGCAGGGAGCGCGCCGGGATGATCGACATCCCGTGGTGCGAGCGTCCCGAGTGCGAGGCGGCGGTCAAGGCGCAGACGAGCGCGACCACGCGCAACCTGCGGCCGCTCGAAGGCGGCGCGACGTGCGTCGCGTGCGGCGAGCCGGCTCGCGTGCGCGCGTATTTCGCGCAGGCGTATTGATCGCAGCACTTTCGCTCGCATTGCTCGCGGCGGGCGCCCCCGCGAGTACCCCGCCGCAACCTTCGTCGCTCGTCGACGTCGACGCGGCCGCGCGCGCGGCCGGCAATCGCAAGGCGGACGCGTACCGGTTGGGCCGGTCGTTGCTCGCGGAGCGCTGGCCGGCGCAGGTCGTCAAGATCCGCGTCGATGCCGCGGGCGCGCACGCCGTCGCCGGTTTGATGCTCTCGGGCGTCAAGTTCCACGGTGCGCTCGACGCCGACGGCTTCGCCCGCGAGGTGGCGGCGCTCGTCGAGCGCACGTTCGCGGCCAGCACGGTCGAGGAGGTCGACGTCTGGGCGACCGTGCCGCTCGACGTCGCCAAAGGCGAGGTCGTGGCGGGAGATTTCGCCCGGCCGACCTCGCGCATCGTGTTTTCGTTCACGGCGAAGCGCGGCGAGCGCGACGTGCTCGGGCGCCTGCGCGGCGGCGACGGGGTGTTCTGGGCCACCGACTGGAAGGCGGGACTCGCGCACCCGTAGGCCAATAGAGGGCCGTTACATTCTTCGTATCAGGGGCATTAGAGTAGATTGTATCGCAAGTCGACGCTCGCCAACGGCGTCCGCGTCATCACGGAGACGATGCCTGGCGTCCGCTCGGCCACGCTCGGCATCTGGGCCGACGTCGGCTCCGCGGCGGAGGAGCGCGAGCGGCGCGGCATCTCGCACCTCGTCGAGCACATGCTCTTCAAGGGGACGGAGCGGCGGACCGCGCGCGCCATCGCTGAGGCGATGGACGGCGTCGGCGGCGCGCTCAACGCGTTCACCGACAAAGAGACGACCTGTTACTACGCCAAGGTGATCGACCACCACGTGCCGCTCGCGATCGACCTGCTGACGGACATGTTCCTGAACTCGACGTTCGATCCACAGGAGCTGCGCAAAGAGCAGAACGTCGTGCTCGAAGAGATCAAAATGTACGACGACTCGCCCGACGAGATGATCCACGACCTGTTCATCCGGACCATGTGGACCGGCTCGAATCTGGGCGACCCCACGATCGGTTACGCCGACACGGTCAACGCGCTGACGCGCGACGCGCTGCGCGGTCACATGGCCGCGCATTACGCTCCGAACACGGTCGTCTTCGCGGCGGCCGGCAACATCGTGCACGATCGGATCGTCGAACTTTTGCACGAGGCGTTCGCGCGGTTCGAGGGGCGCAGCGAACCGCCCGTTCCCGAGCACCCGCACCTCACGCCGTCGACCGTCTTCAAGCACAAGGACACGGAGCAAGCCTACGTCGTGTTGGGAACGCGCGGCCTCTCGCTGCGCGACGAGCGCCGCTACGCGCTGTCCGTGCTCGACGCGATCCTCGGCGGCGGGATGTCGAGCCGGCTCTTCCAGGAAGTCCGCGAGAAGCGCGGTCTGGCGTATAGCGTCTACTCGTTCCAGCAGGCGTACCGTGAGGCCGGACTGTTCGCGGTCTACGCCGGCACGTCGCCGGTGAACGTCGCGGAGTGCGTCGAGGTGATCGACGCCGAGCTCGCGCGGGTCGCCGCCGAAGGGGTCAGCGAAGCGGAGCTCAACCTCGCTCGCGAACACATCAAGGGTAGCCTGACGCTCTCGCTCGAGAGCACCTCGAGCCGCATGATCCGCCTCGGCCGGGGCGAGTTCACGCACGGCTATCACCTCACGACCGAAGAGATCGAGGCGAAGATCGACGCGGTCGGCGAGGAAGAGGTCGCATCGCTCGCGCGCGAGCTGTTCGCTCCGGAGAATCTCGGGCTTGTGCGTCCTCGGTCCGATCGACGAGGGGGCCGTGAACTGGCGGCGCAATGCGGCGGTCGCATAGCCGCGCCTAGCAGCCGGCCGACCCCTAACGGCTGACGATGACCGCCTTCTGGTCGTCGCAACTCGTCCTCGCGCTCGTTCTGAACTGCATCGTTCAGGCGATCCAGATCGGGGCCTATGCGGCCCGGCTCGCCGGCGTGAAGTCGGGGCGCATCGGTACCTCGATCTCGCTCTTCAACCTGTTCGTCACCGCGAGCCGGTTCGCGAACCTGATCTACGCGCCGATGCTCGGCACCATCTCCGACCGCGCGGCGCACGCGATGCGCGATCCGTTGCTGCGCGGTGCGGTCGACGGGCAGTTCTCGCTCCAGCTGCGGCTGATCGTGCTGGCCGGGACGCTCGGGACGATCGTGGGCGCCTTGCTCCTGCCGACGTTCACGTACCTGTTCCTGCGCGGCGTCTCATCCTTCGAGCGCTTGGGCTCGGTGCCGCGGGCGATCGCGCGGATCGGCGATCCGCGCGTGATCGGCGACGTCCTCCGCAGCATGCGGCCGCCGCCGCGCAACCTGCTGAACCGCTTTCGCATCCACGACGTGCCGGCCGGGTTGCTCGTCGGCAACGTCGTCGTCACGGGGATCTACGCGATCGGGGTCGTCGCGGCCGTCTATGCCAGCGTGCTCGACCCCAGCGTGGCCCGCACCGCGACCCTGTTGTCGGGGATCGTGAACGGGATCGCGACGATCGCCTTCGCGCTCGTCGTCGATCCAACGTCGGCCTACATCACCGACCAAGCGGTCAAGGGCGAGCGGCCCGTCGGCGACGTGAAGGCGATGGTCTTCTATCTCGCGCTGACCGCCATCGTCGGCACCTTGCTCTCGCAGTTGATCCTCTACCCCGCGGCGGTGTTCATCGGAACCGTCGCCCACCTCGTCAACCTGCTACATTAGGAACCTGGTGGACTTGGGTCGTTTCCGGATTCGGTACCGATTTTGGTCGAAGACGAGGCGCGAAGAAGGAGCAGAGCCGTAGCTCTGTGACTGATGAGCAACGAAGTATTCGGGCAAAAGCGGCCCGAAGACGGTAACGTGCCTAAGTCCAACAGGTTCCCGGTATTGTCTATGCGTTCGAAGATCACGATCGTGGCCATCGCCGTCGGCGCGCTCCTGCTGGGCGGCTGCGGCGGCGGGGGCCTGAAGACCTACATCGCCGCGCATGCGCAACCATCAGGGCGACCTCGCGCTCGACCACGGAAACCTGATCGACGCATCGCTCGGGTACCGGTTGGCGCTGCAGATCGAGCCGAACGACGCCCACGCGCGCGCCGGTCTCGCCGCCGTGCAGATCAAGCTGGCGAGCCAGCTCTACCAGGCGTCGAAGTTCGAGGACGCGCTGGCGGCGGTCGCGGTCGCGGCCAAGTACGATCCGCAGAGCGTGCGCATCGCGGAGCTGCGCTCCGAGATCGAACAGGCGCGGGTCAAGCGCGAGATCGTGCTATCGAACTATCCCACGTACAGTGAGACGCTGCCGTCAGATACAACGCGCCTACCGCGACCTGCGCACGCTCGACGCGCGGATCGTCCTCGGACTCCAGCGCTTCAGTTATACGCTCGACTCGACGCAGCTCGCGCAGGCGATCGCGAACTCGTACCTGCTCGGCGAGGAAGTGCAGAAGGGGACGGGCCGGCTGATCACGTTCCGTCAGTTGGTCGAAGCAGGCGCGCCCACCGCAAACGGCACTGCGCCGCTCGCGCCGGCCGCCTCGCTGCTGCCGCTGCCTTAGCCTTAACCGCTCGGCGGGACCGGGGGCGCCGCGGTCTTCGGGAGTTCGCCGGCCTTCTCGCGCCGGCGGAACTCGCGCCAGCGCTCCTCGGCGCCGGGCAGCATCTTCGCGTTGTCGGTCTCGTACAGCGGCCACGCGCCGTTCGGATTGCTCGATCGGAAACCGCTGCAGCCAGGCGTAGAGCTCGACGTTGCGGTGGAGCCGGTTGCTCTCGATCGCGATGAAGTAGCGCGCGCCCTTGCGGATCGCGCTCTCCTCGTCGAACGGCGTCCAGAGGTACGGGTCCTCTTCCCAGCCCTTGCGGTTGATGTAGTAGAGCACCGACGGATCGTAGTGACCCATCACGACCAGCGTGCCGGGCGGCAACGTGGCATCGAGCGCCTTCGCGTGCCGATACACCTGACGGCTGTAGGCGTAGTAATGTGCCACCCGCCGGCGGCCGTCGACGGCGACGATCGCGATCACAACGATCGCGGCTGCTGCCGCGACGCGGCGCAGCGCGACGCGCTCCGGCAGCAGCGCTGTGACGCGCGCCGCGGCGAGCCCCGATCCACAGCGCCGCGAGCGGCAGGACGGGGTAGAGGTAATAGTCGACGCGCTCGACGGTCACGACCGCGAACGCGTAGAGCGCGACGGCGGCGAGCCAGCCGAAGAGCAGCGGGCGCGCGGGTCGCACGACCGGCACGACGATCGCGAGCGCGAAGAGCGCGAGCCCCCACGGTCCGAGCATCGTCGACCCGAGCAGGCTGACCGTGCCGCCGGTCGCGGCGAGCTTCGCGCCGAAACCGCCGGCCGATCCGAACGCGCCGGCGAGGGCCGGGATGACGTGGCGCGTCGTGATCCCGCTGCTCCAGTGCCACTCGGCGATCCGCGAGAGGTACGCGTCGTACGCCGCGTAGGGGACGAGCGCGAGCGCGAGCAGCGCCCAGGTCTGTCCCCGCCGCAGCGTCCCGAGCAGGCCGAAGCGCGCGACGCTCGCGACCGCCGCCGGGATCAGCGCGATGACGGCGACCGGCTTGGCGAGGATCGCGGCGGCGAAGAGCAACGCCGCCGGCCAAAAGCCGCGCCACGTCCCGCTCGCGACCAGGCGCGCCGTCGCGAACAGCGCCGCCGTCAGGAAGAACACCATCGTCGTGTCGGGCGTGAAGGTGCGGCCGTAGTAGACGCTGCCGGGGTAGACCGCGAACAGCGCCGCGGCAACGATGCCCGCGACCTGAGCCTGCAGCCCCGGCGGTCCGTCGCCGGCGACGAGGCGTCTAGCGAAATATGCCAGCACGACGATCGTCGCGAGGCTGAAGCAGAGCGTGATCAGCCGCCCGAAGATCTCATGGATGCCGAACACCTTGTAGAGCGTCGCCGCGATGAACGGCACGATCTGGAGTTCGAGCTCGACATAGTTGGGCGGCGGACCGTCGTAGTCGGTCTGCGGGTGCAGCGGGTTGAAATCGAGGGTCGCGAAGTTGCGCGCGATCGCGGCCGTGTCGCCTTGACGCCAGCCGGGATGGTCGAGCAGCGGATCGTGGATGCCGTGCAGCCGGAGAAACAGCCCCAGCAGCACGACGAGCGTCAGCGCCACGCCCCAGGCGTAGCGCCGGCTCAGGTGACCTCGCGGAACGTCCAATACTTGTTGACGAAGAAATTCAGGAGCATGCCGCTCAGCGTCGAGAGAAACCAGACGGTGTGGTGGTGATGGTACTGCAGGCCGGTCTCGAGGATCCAGCCGGTCAGATTGCCGACCAGCAGCGCGAGAAACGAGACGGTCAGGAACTGCGTGGCCTCTCTGCCCGCGTGGCCCGTCGAACGGAACGTCCACCAGCGGTTCAGGAAGTAGTTCGAGACGCCGCCGATCATGAAGCTGACCGAGAACTCGAGCCAGAACGGCAGCTGCGTCGTGCGCTGCAGGATCGTGAAGATGATCAGGTTGACGATGAAGCCCGAGGCGCCGACGATCCCGAACTTCACGAACTGACGGACGCCGCGGCGGCGGGTCAGGCGGCGGACGAGGCTGGCCTGCTCCATCTCAGGCCACCCAGTACCAGTCGGCGAACAGCACCGTAAACAACCCGAGCAAAGGAAGCGAAAAAGCCACGATCGCGTTGTTCACCCACGGCTTGCGTCCCCACTGCGCGAGGACCATGAACATCGGGAACAGGACGAGGGCGAACCGCGGCATGCTCATCAGGCTCGAGGTCGACATCGGGATCACGATCGACAGCAGCATGTAGACCCAGAGCGAGGGTCGCAGGCTGCGGATGCCCCCGATCAGGACCCCGACCATCAGGATCGTGAAGGAGAGTTCGATCGCCTGGTCCACGCGCGTCTGCGGCGTGTGGAGGTAGAGGATCTCGTGAAGGCTGCGGGAGACGCTGGCCCAGGGCGCCGCGAGGTGCCGGTTCCAGTGAATCTGGACGTGCGAGAAGTAGAGCGGGTCGCCGCGCAGCACCCACAGGATCACCATGTAGACGGCGAGTCCCGCGGGGATCAGGAGCGTGCCGGCGACGATCTGCGGCAGCCGCGCGAGGCCGCCCGCGCGCAACGCGACGAGCGCCTCGATCGCGCAGGGGACGACGAGCAGCACCCCTTCGACCCGCGTCAGCGCGGCGAGCCCACCGAGCAGGCCCGCGAGGATCCAGCGCCGCTCGCGGATGTAGTAGAACGACGCGACGGTCAGCGCGAAGAACAGCGACTCCGTGTAGACGGCCGAGAAGAAGACCGCCGTCGGGAAGATCGAGACGTAGAAGGTCGCGCGCACGGCGTCGCTACGGTCGAGCGTGTGCTCGACGAGTTTATAGAAGAAGAGCAGCCCGAAGAAGAACGCGGCGTTCGAGATCAGCAGGCCGGCGATGAGGTCGCTGCTGACGAGCGTGCCGAGCGCGTGGATCAGCGCCGGGTAGAGCGGAAAGAACGCCATGTCGGTGCCGTAGTAGCCGCGCGAGGCGATGTCCAGGTAGTGAACGGCGTCCCAGCGGCCCCAGACCGCGAGCAGCGGGTTCGTCGAGGTCACGACGTGGTGCCCGGGCCGTTGGCCGATGATGATCGAGGCCAGTTCCGCGATGAAGATGATCGGCACGCGCGTGACCACGAAGGTGACCAGAGACGTCGCGGACGGTCCGGTTGAAGCGCGCGGCGACGACGACCTTGACGGCCAGAAAGAGTAGTCCGGCGATCGCGACCGCGCGGCCGACGCCACCGCCGCGGATCGGGAGCAGGATACCCGCGCCGCAGGCCGCGAGCGCGAACCACGACCAGGCGTCATAACGCAGCGCGGTGCGGCGGTCGGTCGAGGCGCGCCAGGCAAAATAATCCGCATAGCGGAGCCAGCCGGCGAAGGCGACGACGACGCCGGCCGGCAGCGCGAGGACGAGGAGCGCGTCGCCGGCTTCGGCCAGCGCCGGCGACCAGATCATCGCGGCGTACCACGCGGCGAGCCCCAGCGAGACGCCCCCGACAGCGACCAGCGCGATCGCGGCCACGCCGGCCGACGCCAACGCCGCGCCGACGGAGGGCCGGAGTTCGGGATGCTCCGTGACGGTCACGAGCGGCTCGAGCGGACGGCTGGAACGGCGCAGAAAAGCGGGAAGGCCACGACGGCCTGACTCATTCCCAAGAGGAATCGAGCGGGCCTCTCCGTAGCGAGGGGCAGCCGCCCCCAACGGTGCGGACTCTGAGGAGGCGAGCCGGTGACGACCCAGCCCCATTCGAGCCGGTGGACGCCGGTCGACACGCTAGACTTCGTGAAGGTCACGGAGGTCGCTGCCCTCGCCGCGTCACGTTGGATGGGCCGCGGCGAACGCGACATCGCCGACGGCGCCGCCGTCGAGGCGATGCGCGAAATGTTGAACGAGATGGAGATCGCCGGCCGCGTCGTCATCGGCGAAGGCGAGCGCGACGAGGCGCCGATGCTCTATATCGGCGAGGAGCTCGGCTGCGGGACGTACGAGGTCGACATCGCGGTCGACCCGGTCGAGGGGACGAACCTCGTCGCCAACGGCCTGCCCAATTCGATCGCGGTCATGGCGATCGCCGAGCGCGGCGGCCTGCTCCACGCGCCCGACTCCTACATGGAGAAACTGGCCGTCGGTCATCGCGCCGCGCCGTACGTGCACATCGACGCCAAGGTCTCCGACAATCTGCAGGCGGTCGCGAACGCGCTCGAACGTCCGATCACGGACGTGACCGTCGTCATCCTCGACCGTCCGCGCCACGCCGATCTCATCGGCGCCGTACGCGAGACGGGTGCGCGCATCAAGCTGATCTCCGACGGCGACGTGGACGCGGCGATCGCGACGACGGTCGAGGGGACCGGGATCCACGTCGCGATGGGAACGGGCGGCGCGCCCGAAGGCGTGCTCGCGGCCGCGGCGCTCAAATGCATGGGCGGCGGCTTCATGGGGCGACTGAAGCCGCGCAACGCCGAGGAAGCCAAGCGTGCCGCCGAGATGGGCTTCGGCGACCTGGATCGCGTCCTCGAGATGGACGATCTCGTCCGGGGCGAGAACATCGTGTTCGCCGCGACCGGGATCACCGACGGCGACCTCGTGCGCGGCGTGCGGTTCTTCGGCAACAACGCGCGAACGCACTCGATCGTGATGCACTCGCGCAACGGGACGATCCGGCACGTCGAGAGCGTGCACCGGCTCGGGGCCCGGCCGGTCACCATCCGCAAATAGCCGGTGTTGTAGGGAACGTGCAGAGCTTCACGTACGATCTGGTCGTCGTGGGGGCGGGTTCGGGCGGCTATGCCGCCGCGCGCACGGCGCGAGCGCTGGGCGCGAAAGTCGCCCTCGCCGACCAGGGGCCGCTGGGCGGCCTGTGCATCCTGCGCGGCTGCATGCCGTCGAAGGCGCTGATCGCGTCGAGCGATCGCGCACACGACGTCGCCGTGGCCGCTCGGCTCGGCGTCGGCGCCGGCCCGCTCGCCATCGACTTCGAGCGCATCATGGCGCGCGAGCGTGGGCTCATCGACGGGTTCGCGCGCGACCGCATCGAGGAACTCGTCACGTTTCCGCTCTACCAGGCTCCGGCGCGTTTCTTGTCGCCGTCCGAACTGCAGGTCGGCGACGACGTCGTGCTGACCGCGAACGCGTTCGTGATCGCGACCGGCAGCGTTGTCGCGCCGGCCGTCGTCCCCGGCCTGGACGAGACCGGCTACATCGACAGCGATGCGGCGCTCACGCTGGAGCGCAAAACGCAGTCGCTCGTCGTGCTCGGGGGCGGCTACGTCGCGGCGGAGCTCGGCGAGTTCTTCGCGCGGATCGGCGTCTCGACGACGTTCGTGCTGCGCGCGCCGCACCTGCTGTCGACGGAGGACGACAACGTCGGAGACGCGCTCACCGACGCGTTGCGTGCCGAGGGGATCAGGGTCGAGACGTGCGCGCAGGTAGAACGCGCCGAGCGCTCCGGTCGCAAGAAGCGGGTCGTCTACGCGCAGCACGGCGCGTCGCACTCCGTAGAGGCCGACGAGATCCTCTACGCCCTCGGCCGCGTCCCCAACGTCGACGGCCTGAACCTCGAGGCCGCCGACGTCCGCTATCACTCGATCACCGGGATCGAGGTCGACATGGCGCTGCGCACCTCGAACCCGTCGATCTTCGCGGTCGGCAACGTCACCGGCATGTATCCGCTGGTCCACGTGGCGATCTATCAGGGCGAGCTCGCGGCGCGCAACGCCGTCCTCCACGCGAGCGACCGCGCCGACTATACGTTGCAGAAAACGCGCGCGATCTTCACAGACCCGCAGGTCGCGGTCACCGGTCAGACCGAGAAAGAGCTGCGCCGCGCCGACGTGGACTACGTCGCCGGATCGTATCCGTTCGTCGATCACGGCAAGGCCCTGGTGCTCGACAAGACGTTAGGCTTCGTGAAGATGCTGGCGTCCCCGGCCGACGGCCGGATCCTCGGTGCCGCCGTCGTCGGCTCGCACGGGTCGGACCTCATTCACGAGGTCGTCGTCGCGATGAACTACGGCGCGACCGTCTACGACTTCCTCAAGATTCCGCATCTGCATCCGACGATGGCCGAGATCTGGACGTATCCGCCCGAGATCATCGCGGCCGCGATCGAGTCCGCCAAGGTCGTCAAGGCCGCCGTGTGAAGCTCGCGATCGTCCAATCCAAACCGCGTAAGGGCGACCGCGTCGCCAATCTCGCCGACACCGGGCGCGCGTTCGCACAACTCGCGCGCAACGATCCGCCCGACCTGATCGTCCTGCCCGAGGGAGCCCTGACGGGCTACTTCCTCGAGGGCGCGCTCTACGATCTCGCGCGCGACGCGGAGACCGTCGCGGGCGAGATAGCAGGCCTTTGGCACGCGAGCGGCGCCGGCGACAGACCGGTCGACGTCGCCCTCGGTTTCTACGAGAACGCCGGCGGGACGTACTACAACGCGGCGCTCTACCTCGAGATCGCGCCGGACGGCCATCGCATCGCGCACGTGCACCGCAAGATGTTCCTGCCGACGTACGGCGTCTTCGACGAGGAGCGGTTCCTCTCGCGCGGGCGGCGGCTCGAGGTGTTCGACACGCGCTTCGGCCGGATGGCGCTGTTGATCTGTGAGGACGCGTTTCACGCGATCATGCCGACGATCGCCGCCGTCAAGGGCGCGCGCACGCTGATCGTGCCGAGCGCCTCGCCCGGACGCGGCCTCGCCGGCAACGGCGAACTCGAGAGCGTCGAGCGCTGGAACGCGATCCTTCAGACGGACGCGGCCGAGCATGGCGTCTTCGTCGTGTACGCGGGGCTCGCCGGTTTCGAGGGCGGCAAGGGGATGACCGGATCGTCGTGCGTCGTCGATCCGCGCGGCGAGATCGTGGTCGGCGCGCCGGCGCTCGGCGCGCACATTCTGCGCGCCGAACTCGATCCGCGCGAGGTCGATCGCGCGCGGGCGGAGCTTCCGCTGCTCGGCGACCTCTCCGCGGTGTTGCCGGACCTGCTGCTCGACGATCAACTCCCGTTGCCGGCGCCGCCGCGCGGGCATCAACCGTGATGCTGGACGTCATCGAGGCGAAACCGCGGCTGCCGTCGCTGCGGATCGACGCCGCGCTCGCGGCGCGCTGGCTCGAGGCATTTCTGCGCGACGAGTTGATCGAGCGGCGCGGCATCGGGCACGCGGTCGTGGGCCTTTCCGGCGGCGTCGACTCGGCCGTCACGGCCTACCTGTGTGCGCGCGCGCTCGGTCCGGCCAACGTCTGGGCGATCCGGATGCCGTACCGCGCCTCGAGCCCGGAGAGCCTCTCGGACGCGCAACTGGTCATCGATGCGCTCGGCCTCAACGCCGCGACGATCGACATCAGCGCCGCGGTCGACGGCTATCTGCGCTACGAGCCGGACGCGGATCCGCGGCGGCGCGGCAACGTGATGGCGCGGACCCGCATGACCGTGCTGTTCGACCAGTCCGCGAAACTCTCGGCGCTGCCGATCGGAACCGGAAACAAGACGGAACGGCTGCTGGGCTACTTTACGTGGCACGCCGACGACGCGCCGCCGCTCAACCCGCTCGGCGACCTCTTCAAGACCCAGGTGTGGGCGCTCGCGCGCTATCTCGGCGTCCCCGTGCCGATCGTCGAGAAGCCGCCGAGCGCGGACCTCGAGGCGGGCCAGACCGACGAGGCCGATCTCGGGATCGCGTACCCGCGCGCAGACGCGATCCTCTCCGCGATGTTGGCGGGCTACGGCGACGACGAGATCGTCGCGCGCGGCGAGCACGCGCGCGAGGTCGCGCTCGTGCGGCGCCGGGTGGACGGCACCCACTGGAAGCGCCACCTGCCGACGACCGCGATGCTCTCGAACACGGCGATCAACGAGTTCTACCTGCGGCCCGTGGATTATTAGGCCGGCTAGCAGCAGCCGCCGGCGCGTGGCCGCAGCGCCGCGCGCTGTGTGGGGGCGCCGCTCGTTGCGTCGTAGACCAGACGGCCCCCGAGATACGTAGCACGAATCTGGACGTTGGGGATCTGGTCGGCCGCGACGATCAGCAGATCGCCGTCGGCGACGACGAAGTCCGCGAGCTTACCGGTCGCGATCGAACCGACGAGGTGTTCGGCGAAGTTCGCCCGTGCCGGCCACAGCGTCATCGACTTCAGGGCCTCGGCGCGCGTCATGCGCTGATCCGCAAACCAGCCGCCGGCCGGCGCGCCGCGTTCGTCCTGCCGGGTAACGGCGGCGTGATACGAGCGGACGGTGTTGAGGC
The DNA here is from genome assembly GCA_963743605.1 of Vulcanimicrobiota bacterium. Lineage (GTDB taxonomy): Bacteria > Vulcanimicrobiota > Vulcanimicrobiia > Vulcanimicrobiales > Vulcanimicrobiaceae > CAVUQJ01. The sequence continues at coordinate 21,099 of CAVUQJ010000007.1, forward strand.
TCTCGACTGGAGCGTCGGTGCCGTTGGGCACGATGACGCCCGTGTCGAGCAACGACCGCCACGCGTATGCGCCTCGCAGACGGTCGGGACCCAGCCGCTCCTGCGCCCACGCCATGTCGCTGGTCTGATGGGTCGTCTGCATCGACGGGATGATCCCGAGCGCGGCGAAGCGCGGGACGTCCGCGGGCGCGAGGATCTGCGCGTGTTCGATGCGGAAGCGCAGTGCGCGGGCGTCGTCGAGCGATAGCCCGGCGAGCACGCGCTCGTAGGCGTCGAGCACGAGCCGGTTCGCGCGATCGCCGATCGCGTGCGTGCACACCTGAAACCCGCTGCGCAGCGCGCGCGAGGCGACGTCGATGCGATGCTCCTGCGTCGTCAACAACAGACCGCTGTTGTGCGGGTCGTCGCTGTAGGGCGCGAGCAACGCGGCGCCGCGCGATCCGAGCGCGCCGTCGGCGTAGAGTTTGACGGCGCGGACCGCGAGCCGGCCGTCGCCCTCGAACGGACGCGGACCGCGCGCGAAGCGCTCCGTCAACAGCGCGTCGTCCGTTCCGCTGAGCATCGCGTGGACGCGCAGGTCGAGCGTTCCCCCGTCGGCGAGCGACTCGAGGACGGCGAGCGTCGCCGCCTCGGTGCGCGCCTCGGCGACGGAGGTGATGCCCCAGCGGTGACACTCGCCGATCGCGCTTGCGAGCGCGGTGCGCAATTGCGTCGCCGACGGCAGCGGGATCGCGGCGAGGATCAACGGCATCGCGTTGTCGATGAACAGCCCGGTCGGCGCGCCGCGTTCGTCGTGCACGATGCGGCCGCCGGCGGGGTCGGGCGTCTGCGCGGTGACGCCAGCCAACTGCATCGCCTTCGCGTTGGCGAGGATCGCGTGCCCGTCGACGCGATGCAGCGCGACGGGACGGTCCGGGAACGCCGCGCTCAGCGGCTCCTGCGTCGGGAAGGCTTGGCCGGCCCACAGGTTCTGATCCCAGCCCGCACCGACGATCCACGGATCGTCGGTGTCGCGCGCGAACGCAACCGTCGCCGCGACGACTGCCGGATAGGACGCGATCCCGTGCAGGTGGACCTCGCGCAGGGCGAGGCCGATCGACGACAGGTGTACGTGCGCGTCGATGAAGCCGGGAAACACGGTCGCGCCGTTCAGGTCGAGGACGCGCGTCCCGGGCCCCGCGAGCGCGCGCGCACCATCTTCGGAACCGACGTAGGCGAACCGGCCGGCGGCGACCGCGAATCCTCGCGCCTCGCCGCGGCGCGGATCGGCCGTCCGCACCGTCGCGCCGACGACGACCAGGTCCGGTCCGTCTTCGGCCGCACCGGCGGCGAGCGTGGTCGCGGCCGATTGCGCCGCGAGCGAGGCGATGAAGTGACGACGACGCACCGCTGATCCTCCGCGGCGAGGCTTTCCGCAAGCCGGGCGGCCGGCCTCCGGGCGGCAGCGGCAGGAGGGCGTCGCCGCGCCGCCGAGGTTGGCTGCGATGCCATCGGTCGAAATCATCACGGTCGGGACCGAACTGCTGCTCGGCGATCTCGTCGATACGAACGGCCCGCACGTAGCGCGCGCGCTCGCGGACGCCGGGATCGACGTGTTCGCGAAGCACTCGGTCGGCGACAACCGCGAGCGCTTGGCGCGGATGGTGGGCGGCGTGCTCGATCGCGCCGACGGTGCGATCACGACGGGCGGCCTCGGTCCCACGATCGACGACGTGACGCGCGAGGCCGTCGCCGATGCGCTCGGCGTTCCGCTCGCATTGCACGAGCCGTCGGTCGCGGCGATCGAGCGGCGGCTCGCGCGCTTCGGGCGCACCGGACCGTTGAGCGAGAACAACCTGCGCCAAGCGTACCTGCCGCGCGGCGCGATCGTGTTGGAGAACCCCAACGGTTCTGCGCCCGGCTTCGTCGCGCTGCGCGCCGACGGCAGGTTCGTCGCGAGCATGCCGGGCGTGCCGAGCGAGATGCGCGCGATGCTCGCGGAGCGGCTGCTGCCGTGGCTCGAGCAACGCTACGGTGCGCGCGCCGCGATCTACCGGCACACGCTGCACCTGATCGGCATCGCCGAGTCCGATCTCGACCGGCGCATCGACGACCTGTTTCGCAACCTCGAGAATCCGAAGCTCGCCGTGCTCGCGCACTCCGGCCGCGTCAACGTCAAGATCATGGCGAAGGCCGCCGACGGGCCTGCCGCCGAGCGCGCGATCGAGCCGATCGAACGCGAGTTGCGCGGCAGGCTCGGCGAGCTCGTGTTCGGCACGGACGAAGAGACGCTGGAGAGCGCCGTCGTCGCGGCGCTCGAGCGGCGCGGCTGGACGCTGGCCGTCGCCGAATCGGTCACCGGCGGCGACGTCGCCGGCGCGATCGTAAGCGTACCCGGCGCGTCGGCGGTGTTGCGGGGCGGCATCGTCGCCTATGCCGACGATCTGAAGTCCGCGTTGCTCGGCGTCGCACCGGCGTTGCTCGCCGAGCACGGCGCGGTCTGCGAGGAGGTCGCGGCGGCGATGGCGCAGGGCGCGCGCGAACGGCTCGGCAGCGACGTGGCGGTGGCGACCACGGGGATCGCCGGGCCGTCGGGCGGGAGCGACGAGAAGCCCGTGGGCTTGGTCTGGTTCGCGGTCGCGACCGCGAGCGACGTGACGACGCATCGCACCGTCGTGCCCGGGTCGCGCGACGACGTCCGTAACCGGGCGGTCGCCGTCGCACTAAACCTGCTCCGCCTGCGGCTCATGAAGCCGGGCTGAGAACGGCAGGAAACCATCCCCGGCGCGGCTACCAGTCCTGGGCGGGGGCATCGCCCCCTTTCTGGGGAGGGTCGTGAATACCGTGAACCGTTCGCGCATTTCGACGACGGCGATGGCCAGCAGCAGCACCTGCGCGCTGGCGCTCGTCACCGCGTCGCTGGTCGTCGCAGCCTGCGGCGGCGGCGGCAGCAGCGGCGGGGGCGGCGTCACGCCCGCGACGCCGACGCCGTCGGGCCAGCCGCCGAACACGTTGTCGTGCACGAACGCGATCAACCTGCGCGCCGTCGGACGAGAGGGTTCCGGGCTGCTGCGGCGCTCGTCGTCGCTCCGTCACACCTCGTCGGTGAGCCCGTCCAAGTATACGTTCGGTTCGAATCCCAGCGGCCTCACGGTCTACGTCAATCAAGCGCCCGTCGGCTCGACCTCGTACTCGTACGTTCCCACAACGGCGGACCAGCCGTATCAGGGCGTCATCAAGGGGCCGAGCGGCCAGTACGGCGTCTGTTACTCACAACTCTCCAACGGGCCGCACACGATCTACTACAACACCCAAGCCGACACGTCGGGCGCGATCGGATCGATTTCGACGAGCTCGTTCGAGCGCGCGCCGCAGCATAGGCAGGTAGCGCTGGGCCGCCGCATGCCGCTGCTCCACCGCGACGAAAACGTCTACGACACGCGCCAGATTCAGGTGCGCTTCTCGGCTGCGGTCGGCGCGAACGCCGCGGCGGCGATCGAACGCAAAGAAGGCGCGCGCGGCGGTTACACGATCGGCGAGATCCGCGACGGCCAGATGAACCGGATCGTTCCCATCCCCGCGGGCCTCACCCCGCAGGCGTTCGCGGCCCGCATGCGCCGTCACGGCGAGGTGCTCTCCGCGTTGCCGTTGCCGCTTCGCTTCACGCAGTCGGTGACGCCGTTCTTCCCCGACGATCCCGAGTACAATTCGCTGGATCAATGGGATCTCGTCGGGAGCGGCAATCCGGGGCTCGCGACGGCGCCCAACGCGATGGCGGCGCCCTACGCATGGGGCTACACGCACGGTTCTTCGTCGATCAACCTCGCGATCATCGACACCGGGGCGGACCTCACGTCGGCCGAAATCTCCAGTAAGGTGACGTATCAGGTCGCCTGGGTCTCGGGCGAGTCGCCCTACCCGAACCGCGCCGCCGGCGCGGCCCAAGACCACGACGGCCACGGCAGCAACGTCAGCGGGATCGCCGCGGCCGACACCAACAACGCGTACGGCGTCGCCGGCACCGGCTTCAACTCGTCGCTGCAGGAATACCGGATCTTCCCGGTGCCGCAGCCGACGTGCTACACGTCCTGTTCCGGTTACGGCGCGAGCACGGCCGACGAGGCCAACGCGATCTACGACGCGATCGCGCATCACGCGCGCGTCATCAACCTGAGCCTCGGCAGCTGCCAGGGCAACAACGGTCCCGACCCGACGGAATACAATGCCGTCGAGACCGCGATCGGCAAGGGCGTCACGGTCGTCGCCGCGGCCGGCAACGAACGCTCGGGCGGCGGCAGCGGCGATTGTGGAACCGCCAACACGATCGACTTCCCCGGAGGATACCCGGGCGTGATCGCCGTCGGCGCGACGTCGCTGAAGGATACCAACCAGAACCCCGCCACCGCGAAAGAGTACGTCGCCTCCTATTCGAACTCCGGACCGGGACTGGCGGTCGTCGCTCCCGGCGGCGATCCGCAGGGTTCCAACGACAACGATCCGCTGCATTGGATCACCAATCTCTACTCGACGACGATCGCCGACCCGAGCCAGCGGTTCTGCTCGTCGAACCCGCCGAGCCAAGCCTGTCTCGCGCTGTTCGCCGGGACGTCGCAGGCGACGCCGCACGTCACCGGGCTCGCCGGGTTGATGCTCGCGCGCGACGGGTCGCTCGGGCCGGCGCGGATCAAGTCGATCCTCGAGGCGACGGCCGACAACATCAACGATCCCAACCAGGGGTTCGGCCGCATCGACGGCTACCGCGCGCTCGCCGCGGTCGTCGGCGATACGGTGGGTCTCCCGCAGCCGCCGGCGACCTCCTTCGTCGCGATCGCGTATACGACCACGACCGGGTCGAACAAGCCGAACATTCTGAACCAGACCTTCACGGGCGGCGTTCCGCTCAGCCTGACGGGCGGGTTCCGAGTCGCCGACGTCCTGGCGTCCGCGCCGACGTTTCGAATAGGCCTTTGGTACGACGCGAACGGCGACGGGATCGTCGACACCGGCGACTACTTCGGCAGCGCGGGTCCGTGCTCGGCGACGTCGCCGTGTTCCGCCGCTACGAAGATCAACGTGACGCGCGTGACGGGAGGATTCGTCCTCCATAAGTCACGGGCCCGACGTTCGAGAGGCTGGATCGCGATGAGATCGTCGCGATCCAGCGCGGCAAGTTGGCGGCGCTGGGCGAACGCCTCGCCGCTTCGGCGGATTGGCGGGCGCACTTCGCGGCGGCGGGGATCGACGATCCGCGGGCGATCGGCGACCCGGCGACGTTCGCGCACGCGCCCATGCTCGAGAAGGCGGACCTGCGGCGGCGCTATCCCTTCCCGTTCCTGACGGTCCCCGTCGAGGCGGTCGCGCGGTTCGTTGCGACCTCCGGCACGACCGGGCTGCCGGTGCCTCTTCGGTTACAGTTATGCCGACGTCCGCGACGCTGATTCCCGCGCAGATGTCGCGGCTGCTGCGCTGCGCCGGCGTCTGCCCGGGCGACCGCGTCTATCAGGGATACGGATATGGCCTGTGGGTCGGCGGCGTCGTGATGGACTGGGGTCTCGCCGCGTTCGGAGCGACCAACTTCGGCATCGGTCCCGGCCGCGCGGAACTGGTTGTCGAATGGCTGCGCGACCACGCGTACGTCGCCTGCACGATGTCGCCGCTGTGGCTGCTCACGCTCGTCGAGACGGCGAAGAAACGCGGGATCGACCCGCGCCGCGACTGGCATCTGCGCGTCGGGTTGTTCGGCGGTCAGTCGATCTCGGCGGCGCTCCGCGACGCGCTCGAGGCGGAGATGCCGCCGGGTTTCATCGCCCATAACATCTACGGCACGACCGAGTCCGGCGGCCCCAATCTCGGCATCTCGTGCCGCGCGTCGCACGACGTCGACGCGATGCACCTCATCAACGACGACTCTATCATGAGCGAGATCGTCGATCCGGTCACGCTCGAACCCGTCCGGCCGGGCGAGGCCGGCGAACTCGTGATCACGACGCTCGACAAGGAGGCATCGCCGGTGGTGCGCTGGCGGACGCGCGACCTCGTGCGGCTCGCGGACGAGCCCTACGACTGCCCCTGCGGGCGGCGCGGCCTGCCGCTGATCGGCCGGATCATCGGCCGCACCGACGACATGCTCAAGATCCGCGGCGTCCTGGTCTACCCGTCGCAGATCGAGGACGTCATCGCCTCGCATCCGCAGACGGTCAAGGAGGCGTGGCAGATCTACGTCGCGCGCAGCGACCGCGACCTCGACCGCGCGACCGTCGCCGTCGAGCGGCGCGCGCACGCGTCGTCGGACGCCGACGAGATCGCCGCCGACGTGCGCGCCCAACTGCGAGCGCGCCTCGGGATCACGCTCGAGGTCGAGGTCCACGACGAGGGCCGCCTGCCGCGCTACGAGGCGAAGGCGGTCCGGGTCGTCCTCCGCGGCGATTAACTGCTACGGGTTCTCGTAGCCGACGGCGGCCAAGACGCGCTGCGTTGCGACCCCTTGCGCGAACGTCGGCAAGTCCGCCGGTTTCCCGGCCAGCGCCTTTGCGAATTCGTCGAGCAGCGCGACGAACGCCGGCACGTTGGGGTGCACGCCGGTCAGGTTCGCGTGGGGCTCGCCCTTCAGGGTGAGCTCCGACGTCTCGTCGGCGTCGACGACGTACATCGAACCGCCCAGCATCGAGTCGCCGCCGACGACCGCCGTGCGGTCCTCGCCATGCACGGCCAGCGTCGAAGACTCGACGGCGCGCGTTCCGTCGACGGTCACGCGCGCAACGAGTCCGTCGCCGTAGTCGATCAGCGCGAACGCGCCGTCGTCGACCTCGCTGCGGAAGCGCTCGCCCTCGTGAACCCGCTCGACGTTCGCGGTCCGCGAGAGACCGGTCGCCCGACCGGGGAGCCTGCCGGCCAGCCAGGTGACCGTGTCGATCTCGTGCGACATGATCGCGCCGGCGAGGCCGCCTCCGTGCTCGCGCCGGAACCACCAGTTGTTGCGGCGCTCCGCGTGCGCGCGCAGGAACGTGTACAGCACCGTGTACTCGATCTCGCGCAGCGGCCCCAGGTGGCCGTTGACGATCAGTTCGCGCAGCGCGAGCCGCGACGAGGTGTAGCGAAACTCGTGCGCGATCGCGCCGACGGTGCCGGCCCGCTCGAGCGCGGCCTGCATCTCTTCGGCCTCGGCGACGGTGCGCGCGAACGGCTTCTCGCACAGCACGTTCTTGCCGCGCTCGAGCGCCTGCATAACGAGGCGGCGGTGGTCGCGCGGCGGCGTCGCGATCGAAACGACGTCGAGTTCGACCGCGTCCAGCATCTGTTCGAGCGAATCGAACGCGGCGACGTTGCGTTCGCGTCCGACGTGGGCGGCGCGGTTCGGCGACGCGATCGCGACGACGTTCGAACGAGCCTTGCGCGCGAAACGCGGGCAGGTGCACGTTCGCGCCGAAGCCGACGCCAACGATTCCGACGCGCGGGCGCGCGTCGCCGGACCGCGCCGCGCTCATCGGGCCTCGAGCGCCGCGCCGAGCAGATCGAGCGCGCGGTCCAGTTGCTCGTCCGCGATCGTCGCGGGTGGCGCGACGGTCAGGACCTCGCCGTCGACCCCCGACTGCAGCACGATCACGCCGGCCTGCAGGGCGCGCACCGCCGCGGCGCGGGCGGCGTCGCCGCTCGAGAGGACGACGCCCCACAGCGCCCCGCGGCCGCGCAGCCCTGCGATCGCTCCGCTTTCGCGCAGCGGAGCGAGGCGCGCCGCGATCCGCTCGCCGGCGCGCCGCGCGCGCTCGGGCACGTCGATGCGTTCGATCTCTTCGATATTTGCGAGCGCGGCGGCACAGCCCATCGGGTTGCCGAGGTACGTCGAGGTGTGCAGCGCCTCCCCCGCCGAGGGCGGCCAGGCGTCCATCACCCCGGCCATGCCGACGACGGCCGACAACGGAAAGCCGCCCGCGAGCGCCTTGCCCAGGCAGAGCAGGTCCGGGACGACGGCCTCGCGCTCGACCGCGAACATCGCGCCGGTGCGTCCGAAGCCGGTCAGGATCTCATCGACGATCAACAGTGCACCGTGGGTGTCGCACTGCATCCGTAGGCCGGCGAGGAAGCCGTCCGGCGGTACCACCACGCCCGCGCGGCCTTGGATCGGCTCCACGATGACGGCGCCGATCGAGGGATCCGCGTGCAGCGCGGCGTCGACGGCCTCCAGCGCCGCGTCGCCGTCCTCGTCGCTGGCCGGATACGCGACGAACGCGTTCGCGTTGCGCAGTTGCGCGGAGAACGGGGCGCGGAAGCGCGCGATGCCGGTGACCTCGAGCGCGCCGTGCGCGAGGCCGTGATAGGAGCCCTCGAAGGCGAGCGCGTTGGGGCGGCCGGTCGCCAGCAGCGCCGTCTTCAGCGCGAACTCGACGGCCTCGGCCCCGCTCGAACAGAGAAAGCCGCGCGCGTCCGGCAGCGGCGCGAGCCGCGCGAGCCGCTCCAGCAGTCGCGTCTTCAACTCGGTCGGATGGACGTTGCCCATCCCGTGACCGAGGAGCGCGGCCTGGCCCGCGATCGCGTCTGCGACGCGCGCATTGGCGTGGCCGGTCAGCGCGACGCCGAACGCCGACGTCAGATCGAGAAACCTATTACCGTCGGCGTCGGTGATCGTCGCGCCGTCCGCCCGCTCCCAGAAGACCGGGAAGTCGTCGCCGAGGAAGGTGACGCCACGCGACTCGACGGCGCGCAGCCGCCGCGCGAGTTCGCGCGAGCGCGGCCCGGGAACCGGCGTGACGACGCGTTCGAGGTCGCTCACGATGCGCGCGTTACCCAGCGGACGAACGGAGCGATCACGCCGACCCCGCCGTGTTCGCCCGCCGGCGAGGGCGCCTGCAGTGCGCCGAAGCGCGCGAACCGCACGGCGCCGCTCGCGACGAGCGCGTCCGCGACGTCGCGGCGCCCCGCCGGATCCGCGACCGCTACGGCCTCGAGCGGCAACCCGTGCAGGCGCACGAACGCGAGCATCTCGCCGGGACCGTCGACCGCGTAGAGCGCGAGCGTGCGCGGCAGCAGCGGGGGCGGTTCGTCGCGCGGCGGTTCGACGACGAGCAGGTGCGGCGCGCCGGGAACGGTGTAGGTCCCGCCCTTGCCGAGCGCTGACCGGAACAGCGCGGCGTCGCGGTAACCGGCGACCGCGGGCGCCGGCCGCGCGTCGTGCGCGGGAAACTCGACCCCCGCCCGCTCGAGCGCGCGCGCAACAACCGCAGCGAACGCCTCCGGAGCGATCGCGCCGCCGCGTTCGACGAACAGCGCGTGGAGCGACATGCAGCCCTCGCCGTCGTACAGCAGCGCGTCGCGCGCGGCGCCGCCGGCGATCTCCGCCGGGTCGCCGGCGAGCGCCTCGCGCGCGACGTACCCGAGGCTGGTGCGGTGCCCGTACGCGATGAAGCGAGTCTGCGCGGGCAGTGCGCATCGGATCGCGCGGAGCGCCTCGTCGCCGCCGAACGCGACGACGGCGCCGGCCCGCGTCAGCAGCGCGAGCCAATCCGGATCGTCGTGCCCGGCCGCCGGATGCACGCGCAGCGCGTCGGCAAATGCCGCGTGCTCGACCGCGAGTGTCTCGGCGAAGGCCGCGCACAACGCGTCGCTCCGGTCGCGGACGGCGACGTTGCACTTCGCGCACAGGGCAAACATCGCCGCGGGGAGCGCGACCCCGATCGTCGTGTCGCTCGCGACGAGCGCGACGCGCCCGACCGGCGCGGCGTAGCCGTCGGCGCGCCCCGCGCGTGGCACGAAACCGTCGAGCGCCGCGAGCGACCCGAGTTCGCCCGCGATCGCGGCCTGCAGCGCGTCTTCCGTCAGCGCGCCGAACAGGCGGTCGAGCGCGTAGTCGACGACCGGTTCCGTGTAGGACGTGCGGCGGGCGATCTCCGCCGTCGTGCGCACGCGTGGCGGAAATCGGCGTCGCTCCAGCGCGCCGCCGCCGAAGCGATCGCCGCCACGATGGCGCGGGCGGACAGCGTGCGCAGCGCGCCCGGGACCGCGTCAGTCACGCGCGGCCAACAGGTCCTCGGCGTCGAGCGAGCAGCCGCGCAGCGGTGCGTCCGCGTCGCGCCCGAGGAGCACGAAACCGCCGGCCGTTTCGTAGCCGCGATCCTCGGTCTGAATCGCGACGACCGACCCGCGGTTGGCCAGATCGACGTGCCGGAGGAAACCGATCTCGCCGGAGGGCACCCGAGCGCCGCGCTCGTCGACGACCAGCGTCCGCAGCCAAGGCGGCCCGGTCTTCACCCGCACCGCGGCCCCGCGCGACGAAGGCGCGTCGTAGTACTGACTGGTCAGTTCAGTCATCCCATACTCCGCGACGATTGCATCCTGGGCGATCCCAAGCAGCCCCGCGATACGCGCATACAGGTCGTCGCGCGAGACGGCATGCTCGCGCCCCTTGAACCCGCCGGTCTCCATGACGCGCGACCCGGCCGCGCACGGGAACGACCCGTCCGCGAACCCATCCACGAGCGAAGCGAACGCAAACGCCGTGCCCGCGATGCAAACGGGCACGCCCGCTTCCCGCGCGTCAGCGAGATCGCGCCGCAGGGCGTCGAGGTCGATCCCGTCGTCGCGAAGATAGAACCGCGAGCCGGCGCCAAAATGCTCCCCCACGCGGCGCATCATGTAGCCCAGCGACGAGTGCGGATTACGCGCCGGGTCGGGAACGAGGTTGACGAACCGCGGCCGCGCGCCGTCGGCGAGCATGAAGCGCTCGAATCCCGCCAGCAGCGCCGCATCGTAGAGCCGAGAAGTCTCCATGTAGTGCGTGCCGAACCGCGCTGAGGTCGTCCCGCTGGTATGGAACTCGAGGGCCGCGGTCGCGACGTCAAACGAAGCGAGCGTAGCATCCTTGTACGCGGAAGCCGGCACAGCCGGAATCGCCCGCCAATCAGCCGGCACCGAACGTTCGTTGTACCCGAGCGACCCCGCGAACGCGCGATAGGCGACGTTGCACGTTACTTGATAGAGAAACAGGTCGAGCGCAAGCACATCGAGCGCATTATCGGATACGACTCGGTTCTCGCGCCACGCATCAATGACCGCCAGAATGCGCGCATCGAGCGACCCGCCGTCAACTGTCATCTCACACCGCCGACCAACAAGCGATCTCGAAGTGGCCGCCTACGAAAGACGCGCTTCGTGCCGGGGGAGACGGGCATTGAAGGGGGTTGCGGAGCAGAGAAGTCCCTACGAAAGACGCGTTACGTGCGGAAGGGGGCGGCTCATTGAAGGGGGCGTTGCGGAAGAGCGAAGCCCCTCGGGTGTCGCCGAAGACTGCATCGCCAACCGCAGACGAGGTTCGGGCGGAGGGGGACGGCCACTGAGGGGCGTTGCGGAGGAGCGGAGCCATGGATGGCGAGAGCGACGGAGCACCGAGCGGCATGTTCACACGGATGTGAACATGACGCGTCCCCGTATCGGCCGTCCCCCTCCGCCCGAACCGGCCGCCCACGCGGAGCCGCACAAGAACCGCGAAGGTCACTGCGAACGCATACGACTAAGCGGCACCATCCGGCGCGCGCCGATCACGCCACTGTCGAACCCGCCACTAGCGAGCCCCCCGTCGAACCGGGCCGACTCGACTTTGATGCAGCGGTCGACGACGACGTTGAGCCCGGCCTCATCTGCGATGCGGATCGCTTCGTCGTTGACGACCCCGTACTGGAACCAGATCGCGCGCGCGCCGGCGGCGATCGCCTCGCGCGCGACCGCCGGTGCGTCGGACGGCTTGCGGAAGACGTCGACGATGTCGGGCGGTCCGTGTTCGGCGGCGTAGGCGGCGAGGGTCGGATAGGCGCGCACGCCGTCGATCTCGGTCAGCGACGGGTTGATCGGCACGACGTTGAGGTGGCCCTTCGTGCGCAGGTAGGAGAAGACGAAGTAACTCGGCCGGGTCGTGTTGGCGGAGGCGCCGACCATCGCAACGGTCCGCGAACGCGCGAGCAACGCGAGCCGCTGCGACGGGGTGGCGAGGATCACGTCGCCGCGCGCGCGCGCGCGACGCGCGCTGCGGCCCGCAGGCCGTTCTCGAGGTCCCAGATGAGGTCGACGGGATCCTCGAGGCCGACGGAGAGCCGGACCATCTCGGGGTTGACGCCGGCGCTGCGCATCTCGTCGTCGCTCAGCTGTTGATGGGTGGTCGAGGCCGGATGGATCACGAGGCTCTTCGCGTCGCCGACGTTGGCGAGATGACTCCACAGTTCGAGGCCGTCGATGAACGCGCGGCCCGCTTCGCGTCCGCCGCGCAGGCCGAACGTGAAGATGCCGCCGACGCCGTTCGGAAGATATTTGCGGACGAGCGCCGCCTGGGGGTCGTCGTCGAAGCCGGGGTAGGCGATCCAGGCGACCTCGTCGCGACCGCGCAGGAAGTCGGCGACGGCGCGCGCGTTGGCGACGTGCGCGGTCATGCGCAACTGGAGCGTCTCGAGCCCGAAGAGGAGGAGCCAGGCGTTCATCGGCGACAGACACGCGCCGATGTCGCGCAGCACCTCAGCGCGCGCGCGCATGAGGTACGCGTATTCGCCGAACGTCTCGGCAAAGTTCAGTCCGTGATAACCCGGGCTCGGCTCGCAGAGCAGCGGATGGCGCGCGGCGTTCCACGGGAACGTGCCCGCTTCGACGATGACGCCGGCGATGACGGTGCCGTGTCCGCAGATGTATTTCGTCGCGGAGTGTACGACGATGTCGGCGCCCCACTCGATCGGCCGGCACAGCGCCGGCGACGCGAACGTGTTGTCGACGATCAGAGGGACGCCGGCGGCGTGCGCGACCTCGGCTAGCCCTTCGATGTCGGCGATCTTGCCCGTCGGGTTGCCGAGCGTCTCGGCGAAGACGGCCTTCGTCGCGGGCCGATCGCGGCGCGGATGTCCTCGGGCGCGCCGCCCGGAACGAGCGTGCACGAGATGCCCATCCGCCGCAGCGTGACGTTGAACTGCGTGATGGTGCCGCCGTAGAGGTTGGCAGAGGCGACGATGTGATCGCCGGCCTGTGCGAGCGAGAGGATCGCGCACAACTGCGCGGCGAGGCCGCTGGCCGTCGCGACCGCGCCGAGGCCGCCCTCGAGGCTGGCGATGCGCTCTTCGAACGCGGCGACGGTCGGATTGCTGATGCGGCTATAGATGTTCCCGTACGTGCGGAGCGAGAAGAGTTCGGCCGCGTGCTCCGTCGAGTCGAACACGAAGCTCGACGTCATGTTGATCGGCGTGGCGCGCGCGCCCGTCACCGGATCGGGCGGTGTGCCGGCGTGCAAGGCCCGGGTGCGAAATCCGAACCGGCGATCGTCCATCTGCCGTCGCCTCGCTTAACTGTTCGGGTTGAGGCTGGTGCCGCTCGGGCTCGGGGTCGACGTGCCATGCCCCCGGTCGTGACGGTTGGTCATCGACGGCTTGTACGGCGCGCGATGCTCGGCCGTGAAGGCGAGCGGGTTGTGGTAGGGGACCTCGCCCTTGCCGTTGTCGACGATGCCGACCATGTCGGTCGAGTTCTCGATGTAACCCGTCAGGTTCAGCGTCTCGTTCGGGGCGGTCGTGATGACCAAGCGGAACAAGCGTCCGTCGTAGGTTCCGGTGATCGGCCACTGCTTGCCCGAGTTCTGCCACGTTCCGCTGATCGTGCTTCCGTCTTGATGAAGCGCGAAGTGCGAGTAGGCCGTACCGGCGATCGACTGCACTTGGACTTCCCAGACGCCGTCGAGCGTCGAGAAGGCCGGCGACGTGGGGGTCGCGGTCGGCTCCGGGGCGGGCGTCGATGATGACGAGGGCGACGCACCACGATGATGGCCGCGCCGCGGAGCGGGCGTCGGGGTGGCGGTCGGCTCCATCAAGGGGGTCGGCGTCGTGGTCGGAGGCGCCTGCGGTACCTGTGCGCTCACCTGGGAGACCATACCGGGCGACGCCCCGAATACTAGTGCAGCGACACCAGGTCAAGATGAACGCGATCGTGGCCCGTCGTTCGATAGTGCTGCGCATCAACCGAGCGCGTTCGATGCACCGGGACCAAGGAACCTCTGAACCCCTCGTTCCCAGCATCGGAGCGCCACCGGCCGAGATGCGAGAACCGGGCGAGCGCGCAGGCTGGGAACGCATCGCCGGAACCCGCTTCCCGCGGGAGATTCGCGGCGCATCGCATCGGTCGCGATGCGCCGCCGTCGCCGCCAGGATTTCGCCCGGCAAGGTGTAAGCGCGCATCGTGACAATAGCGCACCGGAATACGCTCGTCCTTTTCGCGCTTGTCTGTGTGGCCATCGCGGCCGGGTGCGGCGGTGGTTCCTCCTCGGGGCCGCTGACGATCCCGACGCCGTCGCCGAATCCGACGATCAGCTTCCCTCCTCCGCCGAGCGCGCTGCCGACGAACAACTCGTACCGGCCGTCGCCGTCGCCGAGCGAGACGAACCTCTATCAGTTCACCGGATTCATCGAGCAATGGTACGCACGGCCGCCGGTGACGAGCACGCCGCTGCCGTCGCCGAACCCGACCGCCACCGCGGTGTTCGTCACGAGCGTCACGCAAAACGTGCTTGTCACGCAGCCGGCGACGTTCGGCGGCGCCACGAACCTCGTCGACTACGACATCAACGAGACCGACACGGGATCTACGGATCTTCAACACCGAGACGTGGCTCGACGACATCTACTATCAGTACACGCCGAACGGTAACCTCACGAACGTCAGCGAGGTCGGCGAGACGTCGTTCCTCGACCTCGGCGCGATCGATCAGACGTTCTTCAAGACGCTGTACGGCAAGGGCAACGGCCTGATCGACGTCATCCCCGAGCCCTCGCACACGGGTCAGGCCGTGCCGATCGTGCCGGCCAACAATGCCGCGTTGACGCACGTCGAACGTGACCCGGACGGTCAGGTGACGCAGCATACGACCAACGGGGACGGATCGTATACGGAAACGGCGACGTACCCGGACGGTTCGTCGGCGGTCGCGCAGGTCAACTCGAACGGCACGGGATCGTACTCGTTGCCGCTGGGCGGCGCGTCGCCAGAACTCGACGGTCCAAGTCGGGATCGCCGTCGGGCGGGATGATCCCGGTCACCATGAATTACGCGGCCGGTGCGCAGGGTCCGCACTCGCCGCCGAATCAGATCAACTACCAGATCCCGGACTGGTATCCGCAGACCCCGCCCGTCCTCTCGCACGAGACCTACGTCAACTATGGTCCGAAGGTGCTGCCCAACCCGTATCCCTCGCCGCTGCCGTATCCCACGCCGGGCGCCTGCAACCTCGGGCCGACGTCTTCGGGAAAATCATCAAGTTCATTCAGGGGAAGCCCTACTCGAACGATCTGATCCAGACGATTACCAAGGTCGATCCGGTGTTCGGCGAGACCGAGACGATCACGACCTCGACGTTCGTGACCCAAGGGGTCGGCGCGACCTGCTGGAAGATCGACGACGCCGTCACCCAGTACTACGACTACAGCGGCCAGACGAAGACGATCCCGTACTTCAGCGGGAGCCCGGTGCAAACGTCGCTGACCGAGATCACGATGGGGATCGGGTTCGCGACCATCAACAACCAGACGTACCGGTTCGGTGAGTCCGGCGACCGCCGCGGCGTCTACGACGTGCGCTTCAAGAAGTCGCAGACGCTGGTGCACGGGAAGGGCCTTGGCCATCAGCGGGCGGGGCTCTCGCAGCCACAATTCGGGCAAGCATTTCAGGCGAGCGACGCGCTGCTCGCCGTGCGATCGAACTTCCTCCACTCGCTCGACAACGCGCGCCTGAAACGGCACGCCGCGTACTGGCGTCAGTTGAAGGCGATTCGCGATCGGAGACGCCGCTCTTCATGAACCGTCCATCGACCGGTCACTGGTGCCGCGCGCTCGCCGGCGCGCTCGTCCTCTCGTTTGCCGGCACGGCCTGCGGCGGCGGTAGCCACTCCGCGACCGGCCCCGTCCTGCCGCCGATGCAGCCGAACCTCTTCACCGGCGCGGACGGCTTCGGCTGGGATCAGGCCTTCGTGCGTAACTCGGCCTTCGTCAAACGTGCGTCGTTCGGCCGGATGGGCTTCGACGTCGTCGCGAAGCTGCGCGACCCGGAAGGCCTAATGGCATACGCGAAGGAGCTCAACCGCTGGAAGACGCGCGCGAGCCACGAGTTCCTGACGCCCGACGAAGTCGCCGACCGGTACTTCGCGACGGCGAGCGATTACCAGAAGGCGGTCCACTATCTGCGCGGACAAGGGCTGCGCACCGCGACCTGGCCGCTCCGCATGATCATTCACGTCAACGGCACGCAAGCGCAACTCGAGCGCGCGTTCTCGACGAAGTTCGGCGTCTATCGCCACGGCAACGAGGTGTTCATCGCGCCGATGATCGCGCCGAGCGTGCCCAAGGGCGTACCGATCGTCGGGTCGGCGAACATCGTCTACCGCACGCAGATCTATCGTCCGTCGCTGATCGCGCACACCTCGGGGAACGGCATCCTGAGCGGCTACGCGCCGCAACAGATCCAGCAAGTCTTCGACTACAGCACGGCCTACACGGCCGGCTACACGGGCTACGGCATCACGATCGGCGTGATCGGCACCGGACCCGTCTCGGTCGCGGCCACGGGGCACGTCGGCGACCTCGACGCGATCCGTACCGTCTACCGCGCGTTCGGGACCAACCCGCTCAACGTGCTGTCGAACGTCAACCCGCCGTTCGCGCGACCGCCGGCGGTGACCGCGCCGTGCAACCAGTCGAGCAATCCGAACCTGCCGCCGTCGCAGTCGCCGACGTCGACGTGCAACCCGGAGGACACGGAGGCGCAGGTCGACACGGAACAGATCGGCCTGCTGGCGCCGGGCTCCGTGCTCCAGTTCTACCTCGACTACGAGCCGAACGACGGCAACGGCTTCACGGCCCAGGGCCTCGCGCTCGCGACCGACGAGATCGAGGACGCGGTCTCGGCCAACGTCGCCGACGTGCTGTCGCTCAGCTTCGGCGGCGACGAATATACGGAGAGCCAGGAGTCCCCGCCGCCCTTCAACTCGAGCGGGACGGGCGTCCAGCAGGTGCAGTTCGCCGACGCGGTCGCCCAGGGGATCGCGGTCTTCGTATCGAGCGGCGACCTCGGCGCCAACGCGTGCCAAGACAACCCCGGTTCTCCGCACGAGAACGACCTCTGCGTGTCCTATCCCGCCAGCGACCAGAACGTGGTCGCCGTCGGCGGGGTCAACACCCCGATGAACTCGGCGGGCTTCCTCACCGGGCCGATCACCGCGTGGGGTCAGGCGACGACCGGCGGCGTCGGGGGCACCGGCGGCGGCGTCTCCAACTTCATCCCGCTGCCCGTATACCAGCAGAACGTTCCCGGCGTCATCACCAGCGCGAACTGCGCGGGGCAGCCGTGCCGCAACGTCCCGGACGTGGCGCTCGAGGCCGACCCGAAGACCGGCGTCGCCGTCATCATCAACGCCGACCCGACCCTCGGCGGCCCGACGATCCTGTCGGTAGGCGGTACGAGCGTCGCCGCGCCGGAGATGGCGGCGATGTGGGGGCTCGTCCTCAACGCTTGCAAGAACCGCGTCCGCTGCCCGAACTCGCCGAACGGGCCGCTGCCCTACCGCTACGGGTCGCCCAACCCGCGCCTGTACAATATCTACACGAACGTCAGCGTGACCGACCTCTACATCCTGACGTTCTACAACGTCCAGTACGGCAGCAACGGCCAGCAGGGCCAGCCGTCACCAGGCCCGACCTATGCCCCCGGCTACAGCCCGAGCGCCTGCCCGGCCAACGACCTGATCGTGTGCGGGTACGACCAGTTGACCGGGCTCGGAGTGCCCTACGGCCGCGCCCTGATCAGGGCCGTCGCCGGCCTCTGATCGGGGTCGGGAATACGGCTTGCGCCGCGTGATATGATGGCCTCGCTGTGAAAGAGAAGATCCACCCCAAGTGGTTCCCGGACGCCCGGGTCCACTGCGCCTGCGGCAACACGTTCACGACCGGCTCGACCCTCAAGGAGATCGCGGTCGAAATCTGCTCGGCCTGTCATCCGCTGTTCACCGGCCAGCAGAAGTTCGTCGACACCGCCGGGCGCGTCGACAAGTTCAACCAGCGCGTCGCCGCGGCCAACAAGAAGAAGGCCGAGGCGGACGAGCGCAAGCGCAAGAAGGCAGAGGAAGCCGCAGCGGCGGTCTAACCGCGCCGGAACCTCGAGGGCGGGCCGCTTCCGTGCGGCTCGTCCTTTTTGATTGGCGATGACGACGATGCTGAATCTCGAGCGGCTCGAGACGCTCTCCAAACGGTTCGACGAGATCGACGCGGCGCTCGCGAACATGGGCGACGCGTTCGATCAGGCGCGTTTCACCGCGCTCGTGCGCGAGCGCGCGACGATCCAAGAACTGGTCGAGGCCTATCGCGACTACCGGCGCGTCCTACGCGCCGCCGATGGGAACGCCAAGCTGCTGGCGGATCGTTCCGATCCGGAACTGCACGCGCTCGCGGAGGAAGAGGAGACGGCGCTGCGGCGCGAGCGCTCCGACCTCGAGGCGCGCCTGACCGAATTGCTCCTTCCGCGCGATCCCGACGACCAGAAGGACGTCTTCATCGAGGTCCGGGCCGGGGCGGGCGGCGACGAGGCGAGCCTGTTTGCCGCCGACTTGGCGCGGATGTACATGCGGTTCGCGGAGACGCACGGCATGCGCGTCGAGGTCGTCTCGCAGAGCGAGAGCGAGAGCGGCGGCTTCAAGGAGATCGTGTTCGCCGTCAAGGGCGGCGAGCCGTATAGCGCGTTCAAGTTCGAGAGCGGCGTCCACCGCGTGCAGCGCGTCCCCGTGACCGAGGCGCAGGGCCGCGTGCATACCAGCACGGCGACGGTCGCGGTCCTTCCCGAGGCGGAAGAAGTCGACGTCAAGATCGATCCCAAAGATCTCGATATCGACACGTTCAAGGCGAGCGGCGCGGGCGGACAGCACGTCAACAAGACCGAGAGCGCGATCCGCATCA
Organism: Vulcanimicrobiota bacterium; assembly: GCA_963743605.1. Taxonomy (GTDB): domain Bacteria; phylum Vulcanimicrobiota; class Vulcanimicrobiia; order Vulcanimicrobiales; family Vulcanimicrobiaceae; genus CAVUQJ01. Next base: position 40,025 of record CAVUQJ010000007.1, read on the forward strand.
CGCATCGCCCGAGTGGGGTCGTCGTTTCGTGCAGCGAGGAGCGCTCGCAGTTGCAGAACCGCGAGCGCGCGATGCAGATGCTGCGCAGCGTGCTGCTCGATCACAAGCGGCGCGAGGCGGACGAGGCGCTCGGCTCGCTGCGGCGCAGCCAGGTCGGGACCGGCGACCGTTCGGAGAAGATCAGGACGTACAACTTTCCGCAGGATCGTATTACGGATCACCGCATCAACGAAAACTTTCAGAACATCCGCACGATCCTCGACGGCGACATCGAAAGGATCGTGACGCGGTTGCGTCAAGACGAACGCGAGCGGCTGCTCGCCGGAGAACGGCAGCCGACCGCGTGACGGTCGGCGCGTCGCTCGCGCGCGTCAAGCGCGCCGTCGCGGGCGTGGCCGCGACGCCGTCGCTCGATGCCGCGCTCATCGTGGAGCACGTCCTGGAACGCGATCGCGGGTGGCTCGCCGCGCACCGCGATGCCGCCGTCTCCGCGGCGCTCGGCGCACGCATCGACGCGCTCGCGGCGCGCAGGAGCACGGGCGAGCCGCTCGCCTACGTCCTCGGCAGCGCGTGGTTCTACGGCCGGCCGTTCGCGGTCGGACCGCAGGTGCTCGTGCCCCGGCCGGAGACCGAACTGCTCGTCGAAGCGGCGCTCGACGATCTGCGCGCGCGCGCCGCGCGCGCTCGCCACGCCCTGCGCGCCTGCGACGTCGGCACGGGAAGCGGCGCGATCGGCGTGACGCTGGCGGCCGAGTTGCCGTCGCTCGAGGTCGTGCTGTCGGACGTGAGCGACGAGGCCCTCGGCGTCGCACGCGCCAACGCGCAACGGCTCGGCGTCGCCGCGCGCGTGCGTTGCGTCGCCGGCGACCTCGCGGAGCCGCTCGTTCCGCTCGGGCCGTTCGATTGTTTAGCCGCCAATCTGCCCTACCTACCGAGCGCGGAGGTGCCGGCCGCGCCCGACCCGGTCGGCTTCGAGCCGCGCGTCGCGCTCGACGGCGGCGACGACGGGCTCGGGCTCTACCGGCGGCTCGTGCGCGCGTTGCCGCGCCTGCTCGCACCGGGGGGCTCGGCCTTCATGGAGGCCGCTCCCGGCACGATCGAACCCCTCGCCGCCCTCGCCGCGTCGCTCGACGGCGCGCACGTCGAGATCGGCGAGGACTACGCCGGCCTCGAGCGTTGGGTCGCGGTCACGTTCTGAGGAGCCGAGGGAGGCTAGCGGTGTCCGGCGAACTTCGACAACCCCATATGACGAAGTTCGTCTTCTTTACGGGTGGTGTTGTCAGTTCGCTCGGAAAGGGGATCACGGCCGCGTCGCTGGGCCGGCTCTTGAAGAGCCGCGGGTTTTCCGTTTCCGTCCAGAAACTGGACCCCTACATCAACGTCGACGCCGGCACGATGAATCCGTATCAGCACGGCGAGGTCTTCGTGACCGAGGACGGCGCCGAGACGGATCTCGATCTCGGCCACTACGAGCGCTTCATCGACGAGCCGCTGACCCGCATCAACAACGTGACGACCGGTCAGATCTACCAGTCGGTCATCGAAAAGGAGCGGCGGGGCGACTATCTCGGCGCGACCGTCCAGGCGATCCCGCACATCACGAACGAGATCAAGGCCGCGATCCGCCGCGTCGCGGAGAAGAGCGGCGCCAACGTCTGCATCGTCGAGGTCGGCGGCACGGTCGGCGACATCGAGTCGCTGCCGTTCCTGGAGGCGATCCGCCAGGTGCGTTACAACGTCGGCGAGGAGAACGTCGCCTTCGTCCACCTGACGCTGATGCCGCACCTCGGCGCGGCCGGCGAACTGAAGACGAAACCGACGCAGCACTCCGTGCGCGAATTACGCGCCATCGGGATCTCGCCCGACGCGATCGTGGTGCGGACCGACTCCGAACTGCCGATTCCGGTCGAGTTGAAGGAGAAGATCGGGCTGTTCTGCGACGTCCCGGCGCGGGCGGTCGTGCAGAACGGCGACGCGCCGACCATTTATCGCGTCCCGCTGAACCTCGAGCGAGAGGGGCTCGCCAACGTCGTAATCCGCCGGCTTCGCTTGGAGCCGGCGCCCCTGGCGATCGAGGAGTGGGAAGGGATCGTCGAACGTATCCTGCACCCGCGCCATCGCGTGCGCGTCGCGCTGGTCGGAAAGTACGTCGAGTTGAAGGACGCCTACATCTCGATCAACGAGGCGCTGCACCACGCGGGCATCGCTCACGACACGGCCGTCGACATCTTGCGGCTCGACTCGGAGGTCGTCGAAGAAGGCGGGACCGACGTGCTGCGTAACGTCGACGGCATCCTCGTTGCGCCGGGCTTCGGCAGCCGTGGCGTCAAGGGCAAGCTGCGCGCGATCAACTACGCGCGCGAGTCGAAGCTGCCGTTCTTGGGTATCTGCTTCGGGATGCAGTTGGCGTGCGTCGAGTTCGGGCGCAACGTGTGCGGCCTGCCGGACGCGATGACGACCGAGGTCGACGAATCGACGCCCGACCCCGTCATCGACTTCCTGCCCGAACAGCGCGGCCTGGAGATGATGGGCGGGACGATGCGCCTCGGCGCCTATAGTTGCGTGCTCGAGCCGGGGACGCTCGCCGCGCGCGCGTACGGCCAACTCGAGGTCAGCGAGCGTCACCGCCACCGCTACGAGTTCAACAACCGCTACGTGCCGCTGTTCCAGGAACACGGTTTCGTGTTCTCGGGCCATCACGTCTCGGGGCGCAGCAGCCTCGTCGAGATCGTCGAACTCTCGTCGGAACTCCACCCGTGGTTCGTCGGGACGCAGGCCCATCCCGAGTTCAACTCGCGGCCGACGCGGCCGTCGCCGCTCTACTGCGACTTCATCGGCGCCGCGCTCACGCACAGCGGTGCGCAGGGCCGCACCGGCGACGCCGTCGCGACGCACGTAGGGGCTCCCTGACTCCCGGCGAGATCACCGTCGTCGTCCTGACCAAGGACGAAGCACACAACCTTCCCCACGCGCTCGCGAGCACGCCGCCGGGCGCGCGCCTGCTCGTCATCGATGCCGAGTCGCGCGACGGCACGGCGGAGATCGCGCGCGCTGCCGGAGCGGAGGTCGCCGTCAGGCCGTGGCCGGGCTTCGTCGCGGCGCGGCGCGACGCGCTCGCACGCGTCCCGACGCCGTGGACGCTGATGTTGGATGCCGACGAGCGGCTCGACGCCGTGCTCCGTGCGGCGATCGTCGCGGCCGATCCCGCGCCCACGCTCTGCGGCTACCGAGTTGCGCGCACGACGTATCTGTGCGGGAAGCCCATCTCCGGCGCCGGCTGGGGCGGCGAACGGCTGTTGCGCCTGTTTCGCACGGACCGCGCGCGGCTCGACGCGCGGCCCGCGGCCGGCGGCGACGCCGACCTGCACGAGCGCTGGTCGTGCATGGGCGACGTCGCGGACCTGGCGGGAACGCTGCACCACGATTCGTATCCGACGCTCGCGAGCTATCGCGAGAAGTTCGCGCGCTACACGGCCCTCGAGGCGCGCGGCTTGACCGTCTCGTGGCTCGGCGTCGCGCGCGCATACGCGATGGTGCCCGCGCGCTTCGGCTGGTTGTTGCTCGCCCGCGGGGGTTGGCGCGACGGTTGGCGCGGCTGGTTCGTGTCCTGGTTTTCCGCGCTGTATCCGGCCGTTGCGGCGGCCAAGGCGGCGCGCCGCTGATGGGAGCGCGCGCAGACGTCCTGCTCGACGCGCGGCTGACGCGGCGCATGTCGGCGGGGATGAGCGCATACGCCCGCGAGCTCGCGCGCCGGCTGCCGCGCGTCGCACCGGACCTCGCCTTCGACGTGTACGAACGCGGCGGAAACTTCGGCTATGAGGAACAGGTTGCGCTCCCGCTGTACGCGCTCCGCACGCGGCCGCGTTTCGTGCATCACCTGAGCGTCTACGCGCCGGTCTGGATGCCGCGGCCGTTTGCGATCACGATTCACGATCTCATCCACCTGCGCTACCCCGAACAGTTCAAGCGCTCGGTGGGGCCGTACTACGCGACCGTCGTGCGCGCGGTGTGCGCGCGCGCGCGGCGCGTGATCGTCGACGACGCGCGCATGGTCGGCGACCTCGAGCGGTTCCTCGGCGTCGACGCGCGCAAGGTCCGGATCGTCCCGCTCGGCGCGGACGACGTGTACTTCGCGGACCATCCGCCGGAGGTCGCGCCCGCCCCGTATCTGTTCTATGCCGGCAACCACCGGCGGCACAAGGACCTCGCGACGCTCGTCGCCGCGTGGCAGGCGCTGCCGCCGGAACGCAGGGTCGATCTCGTCGTCACCGGCGACGTCGATACGGCCGAACTGCGGGCGAGCCGGGCCGCGGGCGAGGTCCGCTGCGTCGGTGCGGTCGGCACGGAGCGGCTCGCGCGGCTCTATCGCGGCGCATCGGCCTACGTCCATCCGGCGTGGTTCGAGGGGTTCGGGTTGCCGATGCTCGAGGCGGCGGCCGCCGGCACGCCGGTCATCGCGGCCGAGGACGCGCTCCCCGCGATCCTCGGCCCGTACGCCGAGACGTTCGCGGCGCGCGACGCGTCGCGGCTCGCCGCCTTGCTGCTGCGGACGCTCGACGCTCCGCCATCGCCCGAGGAGCGCGAACGCCGGCGGTCGGCGGTCCGTTGCTACACGTGGGACCGCGTCGCATCCGCGACCGCCGAGGTGTATCGCGAGGTATTGGAGGAGAGTCCCGACGGATGAATTTCCCTAGATCCGCGTGGGACACGCTCGCGTTCGCCGCGTTGCTCGGATTTTCGACGCCGGTCATGCTGGCGGCCGCGCCGACCCCGTCGCCGGCGCCGAGCGCCGAGCTGCCGACACGCGCGATCACGATCGTGATCAACGGCCAGGCGCTGGCGCCCGACCTCGCAGCGCCACGGATCGTCAACGGCCGCGTGATGGTCCCGGTGCGGGTGGTGTTCGACGCGCTCGGCGTCCCGGTGACGCGCTCCGGCGCGACGATCACCGGCCAACTGCCGACCGGCACGATCGTGCTGCCCATCGGCGCCCCGGACGCGCGGGTCAACGGACAGGACGTTCGGCTCGACGCACCGGCCGTCGACCTGAACGGCACGACGTTCGTGCCGCTGCGCTTCATCGCCGACGCGTTGGGTGCGTCCGCGATTTACGACGGTCGCGCGGCGCGCGTCGAGATCGTGTCGGCGCTGATCGGCCGCAACGCCGGCGAACAGTCGGCGCCGAACGGCGGCGTCCGCATCCGTGGTGTGATCTCGGAAGTCGACCGCAACGTGCAGCCGCCGACGATCACCGTCAACGAACACGGCGCCGAGCGAACGATCTCCGTGAACTCGGACGCGAAGATCTACGTCGAGGACGTCACGATCAACTCGCAACTGCACGGTGGCCTCGAGGATCTGCGCGTCGGCGACGCGCTGCTGGTCGTCCTCGCCAAGGACGGGCGCGTCCTCGAACTGCACGACTTCTTCCGCTCGGCGAGCGGAACGATCGCCGCCGTTTCTCCCTCGTCGTTCGTCCTCAACGGCGGCGTCGTCGTGACGCCGGCGAGCACGACCGAGCTGACGCTCAACGGCGCGGCGGCGCAGATCGGCGACCTGCAGGTGGGCGACTACGTCACCGTGCGGCGCAACCCCGAGACCGGCGAGTTGCGCCAGGTCATCGCCTCGCGCAAGGTGGCGGCGACGGCGGCGCCGGCCGGCGACGTGACGATCGCTGACTTCACGATCTCCGCCAGCCGGCCGCTGCGCGCCGGCGAGTCCTTCGACGTGCTCATGCACGGGACGCCGCACGGGCGCGCGACGTTCGACATCGGCAACTACGTCACCGACGTTGCGATGCGAGAGGACGTTCCCGGCGTCTACCGCGCGCACTTCACGATTCCCGACCGCTTCAACCTGACCGGCGTGCCGGTGTATGGCCACCTCGCGATCGGCTCGACGGAGGCCCCGAAGGCGACGGCGCCGGCCCAGTTGTCGGCGGCGACGACGCCTCCGCAGATCGTCGACATCGCACCCCCGAACGGACAGACCGTCAACACCTCCCGCCCAACATCTACGCGACGTTCACGTCGCCGGGCGAGGTCGGGATCAACACGTCGAGCGTGCAACTGGTCGTCAACGGCCACGACGTCACGGCGTCGTCAACGCGCTCGTCATCGTTCATCACCTACTCGCCGGGGATCGACTATCCCGACGGTCCGGTGACGGTCACGGTCCGCGTCTCCGACGCGGCCGGCAACTCCTCGACCCGTTCGTGGTCGTTTGCGATCAAGACGCGATAGAGTGGAGAGCGATAGATGAACGCGAACGACTGCATCTTCTGCCGAATCGTCGCCGGCGACGTGCCCGCCGACGTTGTGGAACGCACGCCGGAGGCCATCGTCATCCGCGACCTCAATCCGCAGGCGCCGGAGCATCTCCTCGTGATCCCGGTCCGCCACGCGAACAACCTGAGCGACTACGTCGCGCACGCGTCCGCGGAGCAAGCGGGCGCGCTGTTGCAACTGGCATCGCGGGCCGGCCGGGCCGCGGGGCGCGACGCCTACCGCGTCGTCATCAACGAGGGCGACGAAGGCGGCCAGACCGTCGGGCATCTGCACCTGCACGTGCTCGCCGGGCGGCAGATGCACTGGCCGCCCGGCTGAGATCGTTTGACGCTTCGCCGACGTTTGTGGTATCGTCAGTCGGCTCGCCCACTACGGGCGAGACTATTTGCCGTGCCGGCATGCCGGCCGGGCCGAAGGGAGGGTTGTTCATGGAAGTCCGCGTCGCACCAGGTGAGACCATCGAGAGCGCGCTGCGTCGCTTCAAGAAAGCCACCCAGAAGGCCGGGGTCCTGGCGGAGGCTCGCAAGCACGAGCACTACGAGAAGCCCAGCGTCCGCCGGAAAAAGAAGTCCGCCGCCGCCCGCAAGCGGCGCGCGTAGCGCGTGAAGGACCGCATCGCGGCCGATCTCAAGGTCGCGATGAAGGCCCGCGATCAGGTGCGCGTCGACACCCTGCGGTCGGCGCTCTCCGCGTTTTCCTATCGCCGCATCGAGGTCGGCCGCGAACTCAGCGAGGCCGACCAGCTCGACGTCGTCGCGAAAACAGTACAAGCAGCGCGGCGACTCGATCGTCGAATTCGAGCGCGCCGGGCGGGCCGAGCTCGTCGCCAAGGAGACTCGCGAGCGGGACATCCTCGCCGAGTACCTCCCTGCCCAGAAGAGCGCCGACGAGATTCGCGCCGAGGTGCAAGCCGCGATCGCCGCGCTGCCACCCGAGGGACGTAATCAGGGGGCGGTCATGAAGGCGGTCCTCGGACGCCTGCGCGGCACCGCCGACGGCGCCGCGGTCCGGGCGATCGTCCTGGAGGAGCTGGCCCGGCCCGCCGAGGGCCGTAACTTTCGCTCTGCGGGGGGGTAGCAACCAGCGTTATGAGATCTGGTTCGCCTGGTGCTCTTCGGTGCCGCGCTGACCATCGGCGCGGCCGGTCTCGCCCGCGGCGCTTCGCATCGCGACATCGTCGTCGTGCCGATCACGGGTACCGTCGACGCGGGGATGGCCCACCTGGTCGAGCGCGCCGTCGACGAGGCGAACGCCACGCACGCGCAGGCGCTCGTGCTCGACGTCAACACGCTCGGCGGCCTCGTCGACGCGGCGATGGACATCCGCGACGCGCTGTTCCGTGCGAAGATGCCCACGATCGCCTATATCTCGGAACGCGCCTATTCGCGGGCGCGCTGATCTCGCTCAGCACCGATCGCATCGTGATGGCGCCGGGCTCGAGCATCGGCGCCGCAGAGCCGATCCCGAAGACCGAGAAGAACATCTCGGCGCTCAAGGCGGAGTTCACCTCGACGGCGGCGCGCAAGCACCACGATTCGACGCTCGCGAGCGCGATGGTCGACAAGACCGTCGACGTTCCACAGTACAAGAGGACCGGCGCGATCCTCTCGCTCACGGCCGACGAGGCCGCCAGAGCCGGGATCGCCGAGCGCATCGCGCCGACCTTACAGGACGCGCTCGCGTCGGTCGATCTGGGCGAGTATCCGACGCACACCGTCTCCTATAGCTTCGGCGAGGAACTGGCGCGCTTCGCGACCAGTCCGGAGGTGAGCGGACTCTTGCTTTCCATCGGTATGTTGGGGCTGTTGATCGAGATGCAGACGTTGCACGGCATCGCCGGCCTCATCGGCGTCTCGGCGCTCGGCCTGTTCTTCGGGACCGCACGTCTACGCCGGGGTTCAGCAACTCGTTCGTCATCGTGCTCGCCGTCCTCGGCGTCCTCGGCATCCTGTTCGAGTTGCACGTGCTCCCGGGTCATGGGATCGCCGGCATCTTGGGGGCGGTCATCTTGATAGCGGCCGTCGTCTTGTCGTTCGGGGTCGCGTTCTTCTTCGTGGCGGCTCAGGCGATCGCGATCGCGATCGTGCTGTCGACGCTGACCTTCTTCGCGGCCACCCGGGTCTTCCCGGAGAACGCGCTCATGCGGCGGCTGACGTTTGCCGCCGCGCAGGGGCCCGACTACGTCGCGGCGCCCAACCGGCGCGACCTCATCGGAAAGACGGGCGTGGCGTCGTCGTACCTGCGTCCGGCCGGCGTCTCGATCGTCGACGGCAAACGCGTCGACGTGCTGACCGAGGGCGACTTCGTCGCCGCCGGCACTCCAGTGGTCATCAGCCGCGTCGAGGGCGCGCGGATTTTCGTCCGCCCGATCAACGAGGAGAAGTAGTGCCAGTTATTGCCGTCTCGATCGTCTTCGCGGTAATCATCGGTGTCCTGATCTTTCTCTATTACTTTCCGCTCGCGCTCTGGATCAGAACGATCGCCGCGGGCGTGCCGCTCAACATCATCACGTTGATCCGGATGCGGCTGATCGGAATCCCGCCCGGCCTCATCGTCGCCAACCTCGTTCGGGCCCGCAAGGCGGGCCTGCCGCTGACCGTCGATCAGATGCAGTCGCACTACCTCGCCGGCGGCAGCGTCGACAAGGTCGTGCTCGCCCTGATCGCCGCACAACGCGCGGAGATCCCGCTCGAATGGCAGCGCGCGGCCGCGATCGATCTCGCGGGTCGCGACGTGCTGGAGGCGCTGCAGACGTCGGTCAATCCGAAGGTCATCGAGACGCCCATCTTCCAGGGCGTGGCGCAGAACGGCATTCAGTTGAACGTCAAGGCGCGGATCACGGTCCGCAGCAACCTCGACCGCTACGTCGGCGGCGCCGGCGAGCCGACGATCGTCGCCCGCGTCGGCGAGGGCGTCGTGTCCGCGGTCGGCGCGGCCATCGATCACAAGGAAGTCCTCGAATATCCCGATCGCATCTCCAAGGCGGTGCTCGCCAAAGGCCTCGACGCGGGAACGGCGTTCGAGATCGTCTCATCGACATCGCCGACGTCGACGTCGGCAAGAACATCGGCGCGGAACTGCAAACCTCGCAGGCCGAGGCAGACCGCCGCATCGCGCAGGCGAAGGCCGCCGAGCGGCAGTATGCCGCCCAGGCCGCCGAGCAAGAGATGAAGGCCGAGACCCAACAGATGCGCGCGCGCGTCGTCGAGGCCGAGGCGCAGATTCCCGAAGCGATCGCGGAGGCGTTCCGCAGCGGCCACCTCGGCGTGATGGACTACTACCGTTTGAACAACGTCAAGGCCGACACGGAGATGCGTTCGTCGATCGGCGCCGGCGTGGCGCCCGAAGCGCCGTCCGGCCAACTCGGGCCGGCGACTCCGCCCAGTCAATAGCGGCTAGCAATGCCCGACTGGCGGCACTTCACCGGGGGCCTCTCGTCCTATCTGATCTACGGCCTGATCGTCTGGTTCGCGGCGGCGATCTACCGGTCGGTGCGCGCGGTGCGAGGCGGCAGGCTCCGCACCGGCGCCGGCCCGCTCGCCGCGCCGCCGGCGCGGCCAGCCGCGGCGCGCGTCCCGCTCGGGCGCGTGCAGGGCCGTCCGGCGGCGGCGAAGCCGCCCCCGGTCGCGCAGAAGCCTCAGCCGGCGGCGCCCACGCGGGCGCGTGCCGCAGCGCCGCCTCCGCCGGCCGCGCCGGTCTTCCGCGCTGCGGCGCGGCGGTCGCTTACCGGGCCGTTGCATGGCGGCGCCCCGATGCTCGCGGCGATCGTCGTCTCCGAGGCGCTGGCCCCGCCGGTCGCGTTACGACCCGACCCGCCGGGCCGCTACTAGCAACTCCGGCCCCGCCGCCGGCGTTTATCGGCTGTAGTGGCCGAACTGCAAACCGAGCGTGACTTCGAGTTCGCCGCCTTGGGCGATCCGTTGCGGTTTTGCGGTCACCTCGATTGCAATCTGTCCGCGCTCGAGGCGCTGGTTCCGGTCGTCGTCCGGCTCGACGGCGATCGCGTGCGCGTGAGCGGCGAAGCGGGCGCCGTCGACAGCGCCCACGAGATCCTCGGTCGCATGTACGATGCGGCCGTCGAGGGCTCGCTCGTCACGCCGGACGACGTCGCGCTCGCCGCCCGCGAGGTGCTCGCGGGCCGCAACGGGACGCGGCGCGCGCTTCCCAAGACGATCGTCACGACCCATCGGGGTCGCGAGATCAAGCCGCGCACGGAAGGCCAGTGGGCGTTCGTCGACGCGATGGAGCGCCATCCGCTCGTGTTCGCGATCGGACCGGCAGGAACGGGCAAGACGTTCCTCGCGATCGCGATGGCCGTGCGCGCGTTGCGCGACCGGCGCGTGCAACGGATCGTGCTGACGCGTCCCGCCGTCGAAGCCGGCGAGAAGCTCGGCTTTCTTCCGGGCGATCTGAAGGAGAAGGTCGACCCATACCTGCGGCCGCTCTACGACGCGCTCGAGATCATGCTCGACGAGAACGTCGTCTCGCGCGCGCTCGAGCGCGGCACGATCGAGGTCGCGCCGCTCGGCTACATGCGCGGCCGGACGCTCGCCGACGCCTACATCATCCTCGACGAGGCGCAGAATGCGACGCGCGAGCAGTTGAAGATGTTTCTCACGCGCATCGGACAAAACGCGCGCATGGTCGTCACCGGCGACGTGACTCAGATCGACCTGCCGGGGAACGTGCGCCCGGGCCTGCTCGACGCGCCGAAACTGTTCGCCGGCATCGACGAGATCGGTATCATCGAACTGGGCGAAGCGGACGTCGTGCGCAGTTCGCTTGTCGGCAAAATCGTCGCGGCATACGCAAAGGCGCGGTGACGGTCTACCTCCACGACGCGACGCGCCGGCGGTTCGACCGGCGCGGCCTCCGGCGCGCGCTCGCGCGGCTCTTGGAGGAGACGGGCGAACGCGGCGCGAGCGTCGCGCTGACGCTCGTGGGCGACGCGCGCATGCGCCGCATCAACCGCGAACGGCGCGGTAAGGATCGCACGACCGACGTGCTCAGTTTTCCGCTGTACGCGCCGGGCGAGGCGACGCCGGCGGGCGTCGAGCGGCTCCTCGGCGACATCGTCATCAGCGTGCCGGAGGCGCAGCGACAGGCGCTCGCCTACGACGCCACCCTCGACGCCGAACTCAAGCGGCTCCTCGTGCACGGATTGCTCCACCTGCTCGGACACGACCACGAGCGTCCGCGCGAACGGGCGCGCATGGTGACCGAGGAGCGGCGGCTCGCCGCCGCCATCGGCCTCGCATGGCCGTATTGATACCCCCGCCTTCGGCGCCGCCGAACCCCGCGCACGGGGGGTCGGAGCCCCGCACTCGAAGGGGCCTCGTCATGCGTCCCGCGCGGATGCCGGCAAGCGTCAGGCGGATCACCGAGACCCGGTTGTGGAGTTCGTTCCACTACGCCTTCGCTGGGATCTTGTACGCCACACGCACGCAGCCGAACATGCGGATCCACCTGTTCGTGGGCGGGCTCGTGCTGCTCGCGACGCTGTACCTGCGCTTGCAGCGCGTCTACGTCGTCTGCGTGGTCGTGCTGGTCGCATTCGTCATCGCCCTCGAGTTGCTGAACACGGCGATCGAGTCGGTGGTCGACCTGATGACCGTCGCCCACCATCCGCTCGCCAAGATCGCCAAGGACACGGCCGCCGGCGCCGTGTTGGTCGCGACGATCGCGTCGGTGATCGTCGGTTACCTGATCTTCTACGAGGGGATAACGGCGAATGCGAACCGCGTCTACACCGCCGTCGCGCAGGCGCCGCCGAACCTCGTCTTCGTGAGCCTCGCGATCGTCGCGATCGGCACCATCTTCGCGAAGGCCTACTTCGGCCGCGGTTCACCCTTTCAGGGCGGCGCGGTCTCGGGACACGCGGCCCTCGGCTTCGCGGGCGCCACGCTGATCGCGCTGCTTTCGGCGAGCCCGCTCGTGGCGATCGTCGCGTTTTTCCTCGCCGTCTTGATCGGTCAGAGCCGCGTCGAGGCGGGGATCCACAGCGTCCTCGAGGTCTTCTTGGGCGCGGTGATCGGCGCCGGGATCAGCTACGGCGTGTTCCTCTTCATACGGGCTCCCCATGTGCTATAATGTCGCGGACTTGAACAGCGACCCGCTAATACGCTGCGGTGGCCGGCCCCGGTGAGCATCGGCTCCCACTGGCCCGAGATTCTCGCCGTCATCCTCCTGATCGGAGCGTCGGCGTTCTTTTCCGGCTCCGAGGCCGCCATGATCTCGTTGTCGCGCCTGCGCGCGCGCGGGATGATCGAGCGTGGGCTGCGCGGGTCGCGCAGCGTGCTGCGCCTGCTCGACGACCGCAACCGCTTCCTGGTGTCCGTGCTGATCGGAAACACGATCGTGTTGCTGGCGGCGGACTCGCTCGCGACGCTGCTGTTCATCCACGCGGGGATACCGAATGCCGCCCTGTGGTCGACCGTCGTCATGACGATCCTGCTGCTGCTGTTCGGCGAGATCCTCCCGAAGACGATCGCGGTCGCGCACAACGAGCGCTGGGCCCTGCGGCTCGCACCCCTCCTCGAGCGCGTCGCCTGGTTCATGACGCCGATCAACGTGTCGTTCTTGTTCATCACGAACAGCATCGTGCGGCTGTTCGGCGTCGCGCCGGCTCCGCACGGGCCGTTCGTCACGGAGGACGACATCCGTAACCTCGTCGACGCCGGCGCCGAGCAGAACGTCCTCGAGGACGAAGAGCGCGAGATGATCCACTCGGTCATCGAGTTCGGCGACACGATCGTGCGCGAGGTCATGACGCCGCGGCCCGATATCGTCGCGGTCGATGCCGAGAGCTCGCCGCGACGCGCGCTCGACCTCGTGATCGCCGAGGGGTATTCGAAGCTCCCCGTCTTCGAGGACACGATCGACAACGTCATCGGCGTCGTGCACGACCGCGAACTGCTGATCAGCCTCGCGAACGGCACGCTCGCGTCCGACGACTTGCGATCGTTGATGCGTCCCGTGACGCACATCCCGGAGAGCAAGCGCATCTCGCAGTTGTTGCGCGAGATGCAGAAGGGAAAGTTTTCGCTCGCGATCGTCTTCGACGAGTACGGCGGGACCGCGGGGCTCGTCACGATGGAAGACCTGCTCGAGGAACTCGTGGGCGAGATCCGCGACGAGCACGACGAGGGCGAAGAGGAGCCGATCACCTTCCAAGGCGACGACGCGATCGTCGACGCGGGGGTCAATATCGAGGACGTCAACGCGCGCCTCGGCACCGATCTGCCGCACGAGGAGTTCGAGACGATCGGCGGGTTGACGGTCGGTCTCTTCGGCCGCCTTCCGAGTGAGGGAGAGGACGTCGAGACGGCCGAGCGCGTTCGGCTGAAGATCGAGCGAATGCGCGGCCGCCGGATTCTGGCGGTCCGCGTGATCATGCCGCACGGCAGCCATCCGAACGGCCGCATGAACGTGCCGCCCGACGCAGTCGAATCGGTCCGCGATCAAGAAAACGTCTGACGACGCGTGGCAGCAGAGCGAACGTACAAGGCGCTGGCCATCGTGCTGCGCGCCCGCAACCTGGGTGAAGCGGACAAGATCTTCACGCTGCTGACCGACGTCCGCGGCAAGGTCGACGCCGTCGGCAAGGGCATCAGGCGCGCGAAGAGCCAGATTGCCGGCCGCATGGAGTTCGGCTGCGAGGTGATGCTCGGGCTGCATCGCGGCCGTAACCTGGACGTCATCACGAGCGCCGATCTGGTGACGCCGCGCTGGACGGGGCTCGTGCAGCCCGCGGCGTTCGCCGCCGCCAGCATGTTGGCGGAACTCGTCGACGCCTTCTGCGAACCCGACCTCGCGGTGCCGGACGTGTACGCCCTGCTCGACCGCGCGCTCGATGCCCTCGGGAAGGCGACCGATCCCGGCGCGCTCGTGCCGCGCTTCGAGGTCAGGCTGTTGACCGCGCTCGGCATTGGGCCGCAGTGCGAGGCGTGCGTGCGGTGCGGCGGCGACTTCGAAGGCGGCCCGGCGTGGGCCGATCTCGATGCGGGCGGCCTCGCCTGCGCGGTCTGCCGGCCGCACGGGGCGGAGGCGCTCGCCCTCGACCCGCGCGACGTGGAGAACTTTCGCGCGCTGTGCGCGTCGGGCGCCGGGGCGACGCGCGCCACCGCGCACGCGACCCCGCAGGCGCGTCGGATCGCGGACGCGTTCGTCACCTATCATCTCGGCAAGCGCCCGAAGTCTGCGCGGCTGCTCGACGAACTCGCCGCGAAGCCGGCATAGCGAACGATGGCGATCCTCGCACTCGACGTCGGCGACCGGCGGATCGGCCTCGCCGCCTCGGATCCGAGCGAAACGTATGCGTTGCCGGTGGGCGTGATCGAGCGCTCCGCGCTGCGCGAGGATCTCGCGGAGATCGTGCGCGTCGCGAGCGAGCGCGCGGCCGACACGATCGTCGTCGGCGATCCCGTCCGCCTGAGCGGCGAGCGGGGCATCGCCGCAGAGAAGATCGATCGGTTCTGCGCCGCGCTCGAACGCGTCTATGCGGGGACGATCGCGCGCGTCGACGAGCGGCTGACGACGGCGCAGGCGAGCAAGACGCTGATCGCGGCCGACGTGTCGCGCGCCAAGCGCAAGAAGGTTATCGACGGGATCGCGGCCGCCCTGATCCTCGACACGTATCTCGCACGGCGCGCGGCGAGGTCGCGTTAAGTGTACGCGCGGTTGCGCTGGGCGGCGACGATCGTTGGCGCCGTCCTGGTGCTCTCCGCGCTCTCGGTCATCGCCGCGGCGGGCTGGTTCAGTCACGCCGTCTACGGCGACCGGCGGTATCCGGCCGTCGTGACGACCGTCATCGTCCCGAGCGGCGCGACGGCGGGCGGCGTCGCGCGCCTGCTGGCGCAGCAAGGAGTGATCCCGTCGCCGATGCTGTTCGATCTCCTCGTCAGCCTGCGCAAACAGCAGGGCGACGTCCGCGCCGGAGAGTTTCGCTTCGAGGCGCATCGTACGCTCGACGAGGTGTTGCGCGAGGTCGTCACCGAGGGGACGCAGGTCGCTGCGTGGGTCACGTTTGCCGAAGGCCTGACCGCGCGCGAGATCGCGGCGCGGCTCGCCGACCGCTCGCTCGGCGCCCCGCAGGCGCTCCTACAGACCTTTCTGGGATCGACGATCGTCGTCGATCGCGTCCGCACAAGGTCGCTCGAAGGCTTCCTGTTTCCAAGCACGTACCTGATTCCGGTCAATGCCACGCCGCGCGCGATCGCCAAGCAATTGACCGATCAATTCTTCGTAGAACTGCCGCCCGACGCCGCGGCCCGCGCGCGGCGGCTCGGCGTGACCGTCGTCGACGCGGTCACGATCGCGTCGCTCATCGAGCGCGAGGCCAAGGCGGACGACGAGCGCCGGCTGATGGCCGGCGTCTACTACAACCGCATGCGGCGCAACATGCCGCTCGAGGTCGACGCAACGATCGAGTACACGTTCCCGGAGCACAAGACCGTCATCACGCGCGCCGACCTGGCCAACGATTCGCCGTACAACACCTACAAGCACCTCGGGCTGCCGCCGACGCCGATCGCCAACCCGGGCCGGGCATCGCTCTGGGCGGCGCTCGACCCGCAGCCGTCGGACTATCTCTACTACGTGTATAAGGGCGACGGTCACCACGCGTTTGCGCGGACGCTGGCGGAGCATAACGCTAACGTCGCACGTTACCTGCACTGAGGCGGCGAACCGCCGGGGAGGGACACCATCGCTACGAACAACGGGGATCCGGTAGGGACCGAGGGTCCGGTGGGCGCGCTGCAACTCGGCGATCCGCTCTCCATCGAGACCGCCGACGGGCGCACGATCGAGTTCGACGTCGTCGGCCTCGTGGAAGATGACGAGGGGCACGGCTACGCCGTCTGCTACAGCGAGGACGGCGACGAGTTCATCGTGACCGATCCGAACGGCGCGCTGCTGGAGGACGCGAAGCTCGCGCAGGAGATCCTCGACGAGTTCCTCGCGCAAGCCGACGAGACCACGGACGAGGAGCCCGACGGGCCCGGTTAGCACGGGATTGCCGAAACGGATCCTGTTCCTGTCGGCCAGCGTCGGCGTCGGGCATACGGCCGCCGCCGCGGCGGTCCGGCGAGCGTTGACGGACTGCGATCCTTCGGTCGAGTCGGAAACGGTCGACTCGTACAAGTACGCGGCGTCGATCTTTTCGAAGGTCGTCGCTGACGGCTACATCGGCATGGTGAAGACCGTGCCGCAACTCTATCGCTATATCTACGACCGCGCCGAGCGGGCCACGCAGGTCGGCGCCTTCCGCACCTGGGCGTCGCAGTTCACCGCGTCGAACCTGCGGCCGCTGATCGAAGAGCTGCGACCGAGCGCGGTCGTCTGCACGCACGCCTTTCCGTGTGGCGTGATGGCCGAATACAAGCGGTTGTTCGATCCCGGGTTGCCCATCGTCGGCATCGTGACCGACTTCGTCGTGCATCCGTTCTGGATCTATCGCAACGTCGATGCCTATGCCGTCGCGACGCCCGAGATGCGTGCGACGCTGATGGCGCGCGGCGTCGCGTCCGAGCGCATCCTCGTTTCGGGGATCCCCGTCGACGCGCGCTTCGCGCGCCGGCCGGCGGACAAGACCGAGCTGCGCGCCGCGCTCGACCTGCCGACGGATCGCCGCGTCGTGTTGATGATGGGCGGCGGCCTCGGGATCGGGCCGATCGAGTTGATGATGCGGGCGCTCGGGCGGGTCGATCAGCCGGTCGCGGGAGCGATCATCGTCGGTCGCAACGAACGCCTCGCGCGGCGCGTCATCGCGGCGGCCGAGCACACCGAATACCCGCTGCGGGTGCTCGGCTTCGTCGACAACGTCTTCGATTACATGCACGCCAGCGACGTGCTGGTCTCGAAACCCGGGGGCCTCACGTCGTCCGAGGCGCTGAGCGCGGAGCTGCCGATGATCCTCGTCCGTCCGCTTCCGGGTCAGGAGGAACGCAACACGCGGTATCTCGTGCGGCGGCGGGCGGCGATCCGGGCCTCCGGGCTCGACGAGTTGACCGGCGCCCTATCCGACCTCCTGGGGTCGCCGGAGAACGAGCGCCGCCTGCGCGACCGCGTCCGCGAGCTGCGCCGCCCCGACGCCGCGGCAGCCGTCGCGGCGCGAATCCTGGAGGTCGCTTCGTGAGAAACGTTTTCCGGTTGCGCGTGGTACCTTAAGCGCATGCTGCCCTCATCGCGAACCTACGGGTTTTGGCTCGCCCTGGTGCGGATCTACACCGGGATCTTCTGGCTCGAGCACGGCCTCGGCAAACTCCACACCAAACCGGCGTTCGGCGCGCCGGGCGGAACGATGGCGACGTTCCTGGCGGAGCAGGCCGGGCAGACCACCGGCTTCTATCACGTCTTCTTGACCGGCACCGTCATCCCGAACCTCAGCGCGTTCGCCTACGCGGTCGAGCTCGGCGAGATGGTGGCGGGTGCGCTGTTGCTCGTCGGGCTGTTCACGCGCCTCGGCGCGTTCGTCGGCGTCGTCCTCGCGCTCAACTACTGGCTCGCCAAGGGCGGGATCGAGCACCTGATCGCAACCTCGAGCGGCGTGCACGGCTTCGCCGGCTTCAGCGGGCTCGAAATGTGCGCGGCGGTGCTCACGGCGATCAGCCTGGTGTTGCCGACCGGCCGGGTCCTCGGGATCGACGGGCTCGCTCAACGGCGGCCGCGACCGGCGCCGCAGGCAACGTCCCGTCCGGTGGGACCGCCGCCGCTGCAGCGCCCCTAGTTACTTCGCGCCGCGACGGCGCGGGTCGCCGGCAGGCGCCACAAGAGTGCCGTTCCGACGACAAACTCCAGCAGCGCGAGCAGGATCGCGGCGCGGTAGCCTAGCCCAACCGCGAAGGTGTTGAAGTACGTCACGACGGGCAGTGCGAGCAACGGCGCGAGCACTTGCGGCCCCGCCGTCGCGACGTTCCACACGCCCATCGCGGTCGCCATCGCGCCGCGCGGCAGCAGCGCGCACGCGAGCGCCCAGTCCGATGTGAAGAAGGCGCCCCAACAGGCGCCCGCGATCGCCGCGGCGACGAATGCGACTGCGAGCGCGTGCGCGCTCGCGAGCAGCGCCAGGGCTGCAATGACGCCGCAATTCGCGATCGTCGCGACGGCGCGCAGATCGTAGCGGTCGGACGGGCGCGCGGCGATGGCGGCGCCGAGGATGCCGCAGATCGTGAACGTGAGGAAGACGAGGCCGGTCGCCGTCTTGACCGCCGCGGTTCCGTTGACCCCGAGGCTGAACCGGACGAAGAAGAGCAGGTAACCCAGCAGCGTGAAGAATCCGAGGTTGATCGTGCCGCGCGAGAGCAGCAGCGCGACGAACGTCCCGTCGGCACGAAAGCGCGCGGCGGGTGCCGGCGAGATCGTGAGGTTGCGAACGTGGGTGAACGTGACGGCCCACGCGCTCGCGAGCGCCACGGCGAGAATCGCCGCGACGAGCCGCAGGTCGTTGATGAAGGCGACGACGACGAGCCCGACGGCATTCCCGAACGATTGCCAACCGCTCATCCACGATGACGCCACGCCGCGCCGGTCGATGGGGATGTGATCGGGGATCGCCGCTTGATAGGGCCCGGTCGCGACGTTGAGCGCGATCTGCAGGGCGAAAAAGGCGATGATGAATTGGGCGAGACTGGGCGCGAGGTAGAACCACACGAGCGCGGGGACCGCGAGCACCAGGCCCCAGAGGTAGAACGCGAGGCGGTTGCCCACGCGCTCGCTGCGTTGATCGGAGGCGATGCCCGCGACGACTTGGGTGACCGCGGCGAGCGCCGCGCCCGTCGCGAGCACGTACGAGAAAATCGTGACGGCCCGTGCGCCGGAGAATTCGATCGTGCGCGCCTGCAGCGAGACGCCCAGGATCGCACCCCAGACGATTTGGGTGCCGAACGTGAACGCGCCGAGGCGGGCGGGGTTAACGCGCGTCGTGGCGGAGGGCATACTCGTAGTCCTCGAGCGTGTCGACGTCATACGCAAGTTCGGGAGCGGAGTTCCGGATCGCGCGGGCCCGCAAGCCGAGGACGCGGTCGGCGCGGCGCTCGACGTCGGCGATCGTCAGCCTGCGCAGCGCGAACCGCGCGAGCAGTGCAGGCCCGAGCAGCCGCGCCATCGCCCAGACGCTCTTGCGCGCCGTGAACAGGCGCGTCGCGACGTCGGCGATGCGCGGAGCGACACCGGCGCCGAAATAGAAGACGCTGCCGCCGCAGACCCGTTCGCGTCCGATCGCGGTCGCGTGCTCCGGCGCGCCGGGGAACGCATGGGCGTAGTCGTCGACCTCGGCGACCGCCATCGCGGCGTCGTCGTCGCGCGCGCGCGCGACGAACCGTTCGAGGGCCGCGCCGTCGACGAACGGCAGGTCGCTCGTCAGAAACACGAGCGCGTCCGCGCGCGCCGTCGCGAGCGCGTTGCGCAGGTTGGCTTCGCCGCGTGGCGTGCCTCCGCGACGCCCTCGTCGGCGTTGGCGGCGCAGTGGTCGAGACCGGCGGCGCCCCCGACGACGGCGACCCGGGTCGCGCCGGCCGCTCTTGCTGCGTCGAGCGCGGCGTCGACGAGCGTTCTGCCGCGCCACGGCGCGAGGGCCTTGACGTCGGTCCCGATCCGCGCGGCGAACGGACCGTCGATACGTCCTCCTGCAGTGATCGCGGCGGCGAGCTCGGGCATCGGCGCTCTGTTGTGCGCGCTGCCCCGGCTTGCCTGTATGCGCCGGGGCGTCGGCACGAAAGGGCGCTGACGCGACGGACGGCGGGGGAACACTTCCGGTTCACGAATCAGCGACGCCAATCAGGAGGTCGCGCTTTATGCATACTCGGGCATTTCTTCTTGCCGCGATTGTCGCCGCGGCGGGCGCCGGCGCGCTCGTCGCCGGCCGTTCCAGTGCCGCTTCGCCGGCGCCGGTGCCGGCGGACGTGCGCGCGGTGTTCGACAAACCGGCATACAAGGGCGCAACCTGGGCGCTGCGCGTCGACGACGGAAAGTCGGTCCTGATCGACCTGAATTCGGAGCGCCAGCTCGCCATCGGCTCGGTGCGCAAGGTTTTTACGGTCGGCCAACTGATCAATGCCGTCGGCGCCTCGCACACGTACGACACGCCCGTGTATCGCACGGGTTCGATCGACGCGCGGAGGGTGTTGCACGGCAACCTGATCGTCGTGGCCTCCGGCGATCTCACGATGGGCGGCCGCAAGAACCCCGACGGGACGATCGCCTTCACCGGCTGGGATCACAACGAGGCCGATAGTCTCGGCAACGCCGTCCTGACCAAACCCAACCCGTTGGCAGGGTATGAAGAGCTGGCGCGGGCCGTGAAGGCGGCCGGCATCGACCGGGTCGCCGGTGAGGTCGTCATCGACGACCGGTTGTTCGCGCCGTTCGAATTCCGCGGCCAATTCAAGGTCAGGCCGATCTTCGTGAACGACGACCTGGTCGACATCTCGATCGCTCCGGCGAAGAAGGCCGGTCGGCAGAGCGGCGTGACGACCCGCCCACACTCGGCCGCGCTCGCGGTGAAGAACCAGTTGCAGGCGGGTCCGGCGAAATCGAAGGACACGCTCGCGGTCGATCCCATCTATCCGACCTGCATCGGCACGCCGGGCTGCAGCGCGGCGCTCAAGGGCAGCCTGCCGATCGACTACGTCCCGCCGCTCACGGGCGAGCCGACGCTCGTGCAAGCCGTGCGGATCGTCGAGCCGTCGAACTACGCGCGCACGGTCTTCGTCGAGGCGCTCGCCGCAGCGGGTGTGAAGGTTGACGCCGTCGCGGTCGAAGCGAATCCGGCGAAACTGTTACCGGCGAAAGGCTCGTATGCCGCCGCCGACAAGGTCGCGAAACTCACGGGGATGACCTACGGCGACGACGCCAAGCTGATTCTGAAGGTCTCCTACAACATCGGCGCCGACACGAGCCTCGTGCTCTACGGGCTCACGCGGCACGTGGATACGATCGACGGCGCGCTCAAGTCCGAACAACAGGCGCTGGCGGAACGCTGGGGGATTGCGAGCGATCAATACCACTTCGTCGACGGCAGCGGCGGCGGCGATACGACGGCGACGGCCGTCGCGGTGTTGAGAATGCTCGAGAAACTCGCCGCGTCGCCGCAGGCCGGCGCCTTCTACGCGGCTCTGCCCAACCTAGGCGTCGACGGGACGCTGGCGTTCGTGAAGACGTACCGCAAGGATCCGACGCTCGCGGGCGCGACCGGCTACGTCCGGGCCAAGACGGGAACGTGGGTCGACAGCGGGCCCGGCGGCAAGGGCATCATGCTCAAGGGCCAGGCGTTCGCCGGCTACATCACGACGAAGAGCGGCCGTCACTTGACGTACGAGGTCGTCGTCAACAACATGCCGATCGCCGGTGTCGACGACATCGTGAAGGTCTTCGAAGACGAGGCGACGATCTCGGCCATGCTCTGGCGCGACTATTGATGACTGAGCTCGGCGTGACGATATGCTTAGAGCGGCAGCGAGAACACCGTTCCGCAACCGTACTGTTCGCTGCCGCTGCCGCCGCATAGGGAACTCCCGCCGCCGAAGGCCGTCGTCCCGAATGCGGTGCTACCGGCGGCGATGGGCGCCGCTTCCGGCGCGGCGCCGTCGTCGCCGCCCTGGAACGCGTGCACCACGCGGAACGCGTAGCCCGCTCGCCTCGGCTCGAGCACGAAGAGCGTGCCGCAACCCGTGCCGAGCCCCGTGGCGCACAGCGCGTCGCCGCCCAGCGACGTCGTGCCGTAGACGCGGCCGTCGCGCGTGACGAGCACACCGGCCAGCGGGGCCGATCCGTCCCGGCCGCCCGAAAACGCGTGGAGCACGCGCTCGGTGTAGTGCGATCCGGTCGGCGTCAACTTGAACACGGTGCCGCAGCCGATGAAGTCGGTTTGCTGACATGCGCTGCTCCCGCCGCCCCAGGCCGTCGTGCCGTAGAGTGCGCCGGTCCGATCCATCGCCAGGCTCGCCTCCGGATACGCGCCGTCGGCGTCGCCGAGGAAGCCGTAGATGACCGTCTCCGTATACGTGCCGGACGGTGATGGCGTCAACTTGAACACCGCGCCGCAGCCGGCGCTGAAGCCGCCACAGTCTGCGCCGCCGGAGAAGGTCGTGCCGTACAGGCCTCCCTGCGCATCGATGATGAGTCCGCCGAGCGGATAGTAGCCCGTGCTTACGCCTGTGAACGTGAAGATGACGCGTTCGGTGTAACTACCGCCGGCCGGCGTGAGCTTGACGACGGCGCCCAAGCCGCCGACGCCGCCGCCGAACTCGGTCGTCGCGTACAGCGCGCCGGCTTCGTCCGCGATGACGCCGCCGAGCGGCACCGCGCCGTCGTTCGCGTTCGCGCCGAGGTTATAGAGGACGCGTTCGTCGTAGCGGCGACCGTGCGGCGTGAGTACGAAGATCGTTCCGCACCCGATCTGACCGGGCTCTTGGCATACGTTAGTGCCGCCTTCCGACGACGCTCCGAAGAGCGTGCCGGCGGCGCCGGCAGCGAGCGGGCCTTGCGGATGAAGCCCGTCGTTCGGAGGGCCCCGGAACCCGTGCAAGATCGTCGCGCCATAGCCCGTCGCCGTCGGAGCGAGCCGAAACGCCACGCCACACCCGATGCCGAACGAGAGCAAGCACGTCGAGTTGCTTCCGAGCGCGGTCGTCCCATACAGCACGCCGTCGCTCGCTGCAAGCAGACTGCCGAGCGGCTCCTGGCCGGCACGGTTACCGCCCTGGAACGCGTAGACGGTCGAGTCGGTCGTGGGCGCGTGCGGTCGCAGCGCGTCGAGCACGACCGAAGCGATGAGATGGAGCACGTTTGCCACCCCGCGTCCCGAGAATCGAAGAGCCCGACGTTACCGTCGTTCTATCGACGCCGTCGGGCTCCTCGATTGCCGACGGACGAACGGATCTCAGCGAGTAAGTCTGAAGACGGTCCCTGCGCCGTATGTCCCACCGTACGAGGTCGTACCGTAGAGCGTACCGTCCCGGCCGGCGAGCAATTCGGCAGATGGGTTCGCACCGTCGCCGGAACCGCCGAACGCGTGCAGCACCGTCTCCGAATAGCCCTCGCTGCTGGGACCGACCTCGAACGCGACGCCGCCGTTGTGTGAGCCCCCGAAAAAGGCCGTTCCGTACAGCGCGCCCGACGCGTCGGTGATCAGACTGGTGCTCGGTAGCGCGCCGTCGGCGCCGTTGAAGCTGAACAGCGTCGTTTCGCTGTAGCCGTCGCCCGATGGTTGTAGCGCATACACGACCCCTTTGCCGAACGCTCCGCCCACGAGGGTCGTGCCGAAGAGCGAGCCTCCCGCGCCCAAGATCAGGCCCCCGGCCGGGGAAGCGCCCTCGTGATTGCGGCGCTTAAAGCGATGCACGATCGCGTACTGATAGCCGCTTCCCGAACGGCGCAGCTCGAACACCGTGCCGCTCTCGCTCGGGTCGGCGCCGTAGGGCGCAGCGGCGAACAAGTCACCCGCAGCGTCCTGGACGACGCCTCCAAACGGGAACTTTCCCCCGTCGCGCGCGCCAACGCGAAGCAGGACGCTTTCGACGTACCCGTCGCTCGACGGCGTCAGTGCGAACACGGTGCCTCGGTTGAAATGGCCACCGTACGCCGTAGTGCCGTAGAAGGTCCCGTCGCTCGCGAGCGTGAGCCGGTCGCGCGGCTCGCAACCGTCCCCGCCGCCGCGGAAGCTGTAGATGATGCGCTCCGAATAACTGGTCCCGCTCGGGGACAGTTCGTAAACGACCCCACACTGAGAGTCGCCTCCGGATTGGGTCGTGCCGTAGAGGTTGTCCAGCGCATCGGCGACGACGCTCGCCACTGGCGTCTCACCGTCGTTTCCAC
This sequence comes from Vulcanimicrobiota bacterium, assembly GCA_963743605.1. Classification (GTDB taxonomy): domain Bacteria; phylum Vulcanimicrobiota; class Vulcanimicrobiia; order Vulcanimicrobiales; family Vulcanimicrobiaceae; genus CAVUQJ01. Next base: position 64,126 of record CAVUQJ010000007.1, read on the forward strand.
TACCGAAGTCGTGCAGCACGGTTTCGGCGTACGCACCCTTCGAGGGCGTCAACCGGAAGGCGATTCCCCACCCGTTCGCGCCGCCTGCTCGGGTCGTGCCGTAGAGCGCACCGCTGCCGTCGCCGACGAGGCCGCTGTACGGGATCGCGCCGTCGTGCCCGCCGCCGAAGTTGTAGAGGACCGTCTCGTGCATTTGCTTCGCCGATGCGGGCAAGCGTGCGCCGTGCGATGGTCGCGCCTCGACGCAAAGCGAGCTCGCGAACGCCAGCGTTGCAAGCAGCACGATCGAGACCGACGAGCGCGCGAGGGTTCTCACTGTCTGCGTTGGTTCAAGGCGGTATGCACGAGAGCCCGTTTTTCGCCTGCGTCGCGGACTCCCCCGCGTCAACGATTGATGGCTCAGGAGGGTCATGCCGATGCGGCAGGGGCCTCGGGACGCGGGGGCTCATAGCAGAATGCGACGAGCACGCCCGCGATGCCGAGCGAAGTGTAACGACGAGGTTTGGAGGATATCTGATAACGCCGTGAGCCTACTGTCGGCCTTTGGGCTGTTCGCCGTCACCGCGATGGTCGTTTGCTATGCCCTGGAGCGGCGCAGCCGTTGGTGCGTTCTCGGCTTCGCCGTCGCTTGCGCACTCGGTTCAGTGTATGGGTTTCTCCAGGGTGCGTGGCCGTTCGGACTCGTCGAAGCCATCTGGGCGGTCATCGCGCTCCGGCGATGGTGGGTTGCGGTGTCGCCGAACGGTCGCCGCGATCAGTCGTGAGAGGCCACGCGGCGTCGCGTTCAGGCCGATGCAGAAGCGGCCTCGGGAAGCGGGGGCACGTAGCAGAACGCGACCAAAAGGCCCGCGATGCCGGCCAGGAGCGGCGAGCCGAGCCACATGTTCGGCTCCCATGCCGTGCCGGTGCCTGCGGCGACGATCGTCGCCACCAGATACATGGCGAAGAAGACGGCGGGCAGCAGGAACGCGAAGGCGTAGAACCCGATGCCGCCGCGCAGCCGATCCCCGAAGAACGCGAGCGCGGCATCGGCGAGCAGACCGGTCAGGAGCGCGCCGGCGGCGTCGTAATATGCATCGGTTTGCGCCGCCATCGCGACCGCGAACAGCGTGAGCACGACCGTAAACGTCCCGAACGGTACGCGCCAACGGCGCACGGCGATGAGGAGAACGCCGGCCAAGAGGACGGCTTGCAGTAGGTTCGCGGCTTCGGCCAGCGATAGCCCGACAAACGTGCGCTCGGGAAGCGCGCGACCGGTCGCCGTGAAGAATAGCCGGCCGTTACCGGCCCACGCGGGGTGGGCCGCGTCGAGGCCGGAGAGCGCCGAGACGTCGTGGCCCTTGCTGCCGTCGGCGTTGGCAACGAACACCTGCGTACCGCCCGCCGCGGGCAAAAGATAGGCGAGGTACCGCCCATCGGGCGAGATGGCCGGGCTGCTCGCGTTTTTCGAGAGCGTGCGAAGGTCTGCGCCCGCGATCGTCGCCGACCGCAACACCCCATCGTCGCCCTCGAACGCGATCCGATTGCCCGACCACACCGCGCTGTTCGCGCCCTTCGTGAACGCCAGCCAGCGCGGGGCGCCGCCGCCGGCGTCGACGACCGCGATCTGTTGATCGAGACCGTTGCGCGATCCGTAGGCGATCTGTTTGCCGTCGGGCGACCAAGCGGGTGCCGAGAGCGTCGTCACTCCGTCGACGAGTGTTCGGTCGTCGTGGCCGCTCGGCTGCACCACGTGCAACGAGAAGTTTCCCGACGTCCCTGCGGGGAGCGAGATGTAGGCGAGCCATTTGCCGTCCGGCGACCACGCCGGTTCCGTATCGTGGCGGCCCGAGTGCGTGATGCGCACGGCGCCGGTGCCGTCGGGACGCGCGACGTAGAGGTCGCTCGTCGGTTCGCTACCGCTTTGGGTCGATTGCGGGGCTTGAGCGCGATAGGCGATCGCTCGCCCGTCGGGCGACGCGGTGACGCCCCAGATATCGAGGTTCGGGGGAACGCGCAAGCGCGTCAACGTCGTGCCCGCTCCGCCGGCCGCGTACAGCCCTGCGACCACGGCGCCGGTTGGATCGAGCGAAATCGTTTTCATGGTGATGCCGTCCTCGATCGGCTGAGCGTAGCCGGTGAAGAAGCCCAGCATCGTTAGCGACGCGAGCAATCCGAGAGCCGCCGGCCCAACCCGGCGCCAACCCGACGTACTGCGCCCGTACTGTCGCGCGATCGAACGAATCGGGCCGGAGAAGACGAACATCCCCGATAGGGCCAGGACGAGGTGCGAGGGGCTGATGAGTCCGGTGATGCCCGTCTCGATGCCGAACAACGTGTGCCACCAGAGATCGAAGACGCCGGCCAGCGCGAACAGTACGACGCCTATCAGAGCGAGCATATATCCGTACGGCAACGCACGGCGAACCGAATATCCTGCCAGACGATTGCGGATGGCGAGCGTCCCGAGAACGATGCCGTTGACGACCATCATCGAATACAAAACGGCGTGCCAGGGCGTCAGGAAACTCTGATCGACCATGCCGTGTGCGTGCGCCCAGCCGTCTTGGATGACGCCGCCCATCAGCACCACGGTGAGCACGGCCATCGTCCAGTCGAAGGCGACCGACGAGGCGGGATAGTCCATCGGCTTCGCCGACGCGGTCGCCCCGATGGGCGTTCCCAACAAGCCTGCCTGAGCCATGGTCACCTCATGATCCGAGGGCGCGACGTTCTAGGCGGGATTCGGCGCGCCGTTCGCTTGGCCCGGTAACGCGCCGGATGTTCTCATCGGGCTTGAACCGGACCGACTGCGCTCACGGCGTTTGCTGCTAGGGCCCGACCTTGGCGTACTGATAAAAATTGCAGCACGAGTACCACGTCATCGATTCGACCGGCGGCACGTGTCGGCCGTTCGATAGGGCGTGAAACTCGGCGACCACGGATCCGCCCTCGCCGGACGCGCTGCAGGCGCCGGCGGCGGCGTAGAGCATGAGGCCGGCAACCGCCACATACGGTGAAACCGAGTTTGAGCAAAACGCCGGGCTTTCGATGATGCGAGCCGGGGTTGGTGCCCCCTGTGCATTGTAGGGAAACACCTCGACGGCCGGCTTTCCGCGGTACTTGCCGCCGACGTAGATCTCTGCTTTCGTCGCGAGGTCGACCGCGATCCCGGAAGGCTGATCGACGGCGATCGTGCGCGCCAGTACCGGATGCTGCACCGGAGTCGTAAACACGTCGATCCTGTTGTGGGCGTCGTCGGAGACCACTAGGGCGCCGTCCGGCGCAATCGCGAGGCCCCCGAGCGTGGATTTCGTCAGCGGGCCGATCGTGATCGTCTGGAGCAGCCGCGATCCCTGAACGAGTGGTTGGTAGACGTACACGCTGCTATTATTCGTGTTTCCCGTCGGATACGTCTGAACGTAAACGTAGCCGCGCGAATCCACGGTCAGGCCTTGAAACGTATTCATTCCAAAAGCGCTAGACGGGAGTGGGATCGTCGTCGAGACTGCCGCGTACGGCGGAGGATAAACGATCAGGGCAGGCGAGACGGCACACCCGTTGGATAAGACGCATGAGACCGTGAACAGGTCGTTCGAGGGACCAAACGCGAACGGGCCTTCAAGAACTGTATCGCTTGGCGGATTCCCGACTTCACCGTCCGAAGTCGGTGAGAACTTGCCGTCCCGAATCGGATAGGTCGTAATCCCGCCGAATCCGTCCTCACCTAGCGTGAATACGTACAAGTGCTGGGTTCGTGCCGCGGGAGCGACCCGGTGCATCGAAGGCGACTGAGCGTGGGCCGCTCCGGCGCGTGCCGACGCCAAGGCGCAGAACATCGTGAGGGCGATCCCGATCGCTACGCGATTTTTCAAGCTCATATGGGGGCGTTCTTTGCGGGCGCCGCCGCATCCTCAGTGGGCGAGGAGCGCGGCGCTCGCAACGCTTTGCTAAGGATGCAAGCCGCGTCTCAATAATTCCAGCGAGGAGCGTGCAATTGACTATCTCACCTACGACGTGGGGGTCACGTACCGATCAAGGCATCCCCGATTTCGTCAATCTCTTCGAAGACGAAGGGACGATCTCGGCGAAGCTATGGCACGACTATGAGTTTACCGCCCCGGACTGAACGCGACGGCCGTGATGTTCGAGATGTCGGTCGCGAAGGTGTATGCGTAGGTGAGCGCCGCAGCGCGGTAGTTGTAAACGTCGACGCCGCTCTGGGTCGCGACCGCGAACAGGGTGCCGGCGTGATTCAGGTGGCCGTAGGTACCCGGATGGCGCAGTGGGAACGGACCGCCGATTATCCGGCATACCGGGTCGCACCCCCGGTAGATGAAGACGCGGCCGGCCTTCGTCGGATCGATCGTGACGAGGTTCCCCTGGCGATCGATGTCGAGGCCGCCGAAGGCGGCGTTGAGCGTCCCGGTCGTCGCGACGCCGGCGAAGCACGGGGCGGTCGCAATCGCGATGCCGCTTGGAGAGCGCGGGACGTAGTAGAGGGGTTGCGACGTATACGTCTGCGCGGATACCCAGCAGTTGCCAGTGCCGTCGATCGTGACGGCGACGGAGTCGAAGATCCCCGGGACCATCCGTGGGATCGCGCACTGTGACGATTGGGCCAACGTGCAGAACACGAACGTCCCGTAGCCGGAGCTGCTGTAGTTGACGGCGGCGACGGCGGTGCCGGAGTTCAACGCGTCGAGACTCGCAACGTCCATCGGACGGCCGCCGTAACGGTACCCCGCATCGAGTACGCGTTTCCCGCACATCCTCGGGCCCGCGAACACCGAGACAGCTTGGTCGTGCGGGACCAACAGGTTGCCCTTTGGGTCGACCGAGATGTTCCTGCCGTCATAGCCGGTGGGTACGCTGATCGTGCAGATCGGCGGCCTGGCCTCTCGATCCGCCAGCGCGTAGCCGTAAACGTCGGAATCGGTGCTGACGTAGATGCCCTGAAGAGGGCGTGCGTCGGCCCCGACCTTGAGCGCCGGCTGGCTGAGCCGGTCGTCGGCCGGGACGATGGTCCGCGTCACCACCGCGCCGGCGCAGCCAGCCAGGACCGTGCTGCCGACGGCCGCTAGGATCAACCGCATCGTTTGTGTCAAAGCGGGGCCGGTGGGCTTACAGCCATCCCTTGAACGTCCTCCAGGTCGCCGTTGTTGATATAGTGCAGCGCCGGCTTGAATCGCGGATACGGGATGCGATAGATCTTCCACGACAGCTCCGACACATAGAGGTTTCGGCCCTTCGCATCGAGTTGAATCTCGGTCGGCTCGCCGCTGAGTCGTCCACTGTGCGCGTACCGCTTGTCTTGACCGGGTGCAAACGCAGAGATCCGCCGCGCAAGTTGAGTCTCGACGACAAGGATGTTGCCGCTGGGGTCCACGATGAGGCCTTGCGGTGCGGTGAGCCGAATATGCAGGTTCTTCCCCGGCGCGACACCGTGGGCGAAGTATTCTATCCCGCCGCCGTGGTGGCCGTCTCCCCGGCGATACGCAACGTACAGGTTACCGTCCGCGTCGAGATCGAGGCCATCGGCTTCGACGCCGGGCGTCTGCAGCGTGTACTGTGGAGTGCCGTTGCCGAGGGCGAATTCGACGACCGAGCCACCGGCCCAGTTGCCGACGAAGAGCCGCTGCGAGTCGGCGACGGCGTAGAGCGGCACGTTCAGACCGGTCGTGTACGTGGAGCTGGGCGACGTCTGGCCCGGCGGGTAGACGGTAACCGTGCTAGCTTTGGCATTGCAGACGTACAGGTTCAGCGCTTGATCGACGAAGAGCCCGTAGGCGTTTGAAATCCCGTCCGTGATCTCGCCGATCGGCGCCGGGTTGTGGCGGTGATTGGGAAAGATCGTCACCTTGTTCCCGTTTGCGATGTACATGAGATCCTGGCCGGAGCTGGCCTGTTTCGAAAGCCAGCCCAGTCCGGCCCACGGCTGTCCGGCCGTCAGCGGCGTCCGCAACGGGTTAGCTTGCGCACCCGCCCCGACTTCCGGCATCTCCGGCATCGGCCGATCGGATGAACGGTCGTTCAGTTGTCGCCGGTGTTCGGCCAGGCCGTAACGCCCAAGAACTCGTCTTGCACGGTAAGCCCCGTTGGGCCGCCGGAGGAGCCCACAGCACAAGTACCTGCGGAGATCGTCGTTGAGAAACTCTCGAGGTACGAACCGTAATAGATGAAGATGTTGCTGCCCCAGATCGAGTTCTGCTGAGTGCTCATGTTGATGTTGGTCAGGTCGTTTGGGTCGAAACCCCACGAGCACGAGCCCGTCGGGGTTCCGGAACCCGGATAGCCGCCGTCGTCATACAGCGTGCCGTACTGGTTGTTCACGAAGACCTCGCCAGTGTTGTTGACGGTCGTTCCGCCTGGGAAGCCAGTTCCGGCGGCAAGGTTCCCGAACGTGCCCACCAGGCTTTCCGTGAACGTGCCGAAGCAGTTCGCGTTAGAGTCGTTTTCGAGCACCACCGGGATCTGCGACGAAAAGCCGTTGAAGCCGTACACGTCGACGGTGCCGGCGTGCGCGGTCACGAAGTAAGCTTCGCTCATCAGGGTGAGAGCGTGGCTGCACGTCGCCGTGCCGTTGCCCAGGTACTCAAAGTAGTCGAGATACGGTCCAGGCCACTCAGTTGCATACAGGCCACCGTTGCTATCGAACGCGAGGCCATAGGCGTTGTAGCCCGAGCCCGCGTGGGCGAGCGTCAGCGTGGACACGCGGGTCAGCGATGGGAGCTTGTATACGCCGATCGACCCACCGGTCAAGCCCGCCGCGAGGAGATTCCCGTGCACCGCGAGCCCCCAGCCCGCACCGTCTGTAACCGACTTGTACGGCTCCTGATTCGCGTTCAGGTCGCCGCCGTTGTGGCCGCAATACGCATAGAGTATGCCGCTCGAGTTGTCGCTGCCAAAAACGAGGCCCTTCTTCTTGGCCTTCTTGCAGCCGGCTTTCTTCCTGGCCGGGTCGACGCGCTGCGCGGCGACGATGGGACGATGATAGAACGCATCGTTGAGCCGCTGGCTCGCGAACGGACCGACGATCGTGGGGTGACCCACGCCCCGGCCTGCCGACATCGTCACCGAGTTCTGTCCGCCACCAGCCGTGCTGGGTGCGTACTGTGAAACGCCCGAGCAACCCGCGAGCAGGGTGATTGCCGCCGCTGCGCCGACCGTGGCGGTCCACTGAGAGATGCTCATTCAGGATCCCTCCTTCAGAATGTCCGGGCTTGGGGGAGTGGGCGTCCCGACCGCGACACACCGGGGCCGTCGCGTTGCGCCCGTTCCGATATAGGTGACTCAAAAAAAACAAGCCTGGAACCGCAGAGCCCCGGGAGAACGTCCACTTCGGCGCCCTGGCAAATGTACCGCCCGCCGCCTTGCGGTTTACCTCGTCAGCCACAAGCGTGAAAGCACTTAGAGACCCAGGAGGCCAAGGGCGTCGCGAAGTTGCTCCTCGGTCTTCGAGACCAGCTCGCGCCGCGCCCGATCGAGTGCCTCCCGCGACGGCCCCGACTCGCCCGCTTGGGCGGCGATCGCGACGGCTCGCTCGTTCAGCTCCTTGGCGACGCTCTGCGGATCGAGGCGCGATCGTCTCGAACGGCGGCGTCGCAAAACTGGTTTACGCGTTAGCGCGGATGCGCGCGAGCACATCGAGACACTATCTTGCGGTAAGACTATGTTATATGCTACGACGTTCTTGTCACCCACCCGGGAGATCAAACCCGAAGGAAGGCCACCGTGATTGCACACGCGTGGCCTTCACGATATAACCTAGCGCACGAATGCGCCGCTGATCGAGGGCAGGCAATGACGAAAAGAGCGAAGGTCCACTGCCGCACGTGCGGCGGGTCGGGTCGCACGCAGATGCAAGCGCCGTCGCCGATGGCGACGTGGTCGCCGTTCCGGATCGCGGTTGACGCGGCTCGGCTTGGGCGGCCTGATCGCGCTTTTGCTCGTACTAATCCTCGGCTTCGCGACGGGGCTGCTTTGAACGCCAGCACTGCCCTCGTTCCCGTCGCCGGCACCGCGCGCTCGATCGTGCTCGCCGATCTCGTCGACGAGATGAACGACTACACGGTCGCCGCGAAGAGCGCCGCGACCCGCGCCGCCTACGCGCAGGACTGGGCCGACTTCCGTCGTTGGTGTGCCGCTCACGCACTCAACGCGCTGCCGGCCACCCCGCAGGCCGCCGCGCTGTGCGTCGCGCACTGCGCGCGCAGACTGAAGGTCGCGTCGATCCGGCGCCGCCGCGTCTCGATCAGTCAGGCGCACAAGATGCGCGGGTTCGATCCGGCGCCTACGTCGGTCCAGCTTGTGCGCGAGACGATGCGCGGAATCAGTCGCACGCTGCGTGTTGCCCACTACCGCAAGGAGCCGATTCGCATCGACGACCTGCCGGCGATACTCGATGCGTTGCCCGACACGCTGAAGGGCGTCCGTGATCGCGCCCTGCTGCTCATCGGATTCTCCGGCGCGTTCCGACGCTCGGAGATCGTCGCCCTGAATGTCGACGACATCGCGTTTGTGCGCGAGGGCCTCATCGTAAACGTGCGCCGTTCTAAGACTGATCAAGAGGGCGCCGGGACAGAAATCGCGATCCCTTGCTCCAGGCACCCGGAGCGTTGCCCGGCTAGATCGCTGCAGGCTTGGCTCGACCGCGCCGGCATCGACACCGGACCTCTGTTCCGAGCAATCGACCAAGGCAGCCACCTCGCACAAGATCCACTAACCGGCGAGTCGATCGCATACATCGTCAAGACGTACGTCGCGCGCCTCGGCTTCGACCCTGCCCGCTACGCCGCGCACTCGCTGCGCGCAGGCTTCGCCACCGCGGCGATCGAGGCGGGCGCGAGGAGCGGGATGTTATGCGACAAACCAGGCAGCGCTCGTCGCAGGTATTCGCCGTGTACGTCAGACACGCAACGCTTTGGACGCGTCACGCTGGAATGGAGATCGACCTCTGACCGTCTACACTATCGGGCATGGCCGGCGCACCTTCGCGGAGTTCCTCGCGTTAGTAGACGCATCTCGAATATCGCTTGTCGTGGACGTTCGCCTGCATCCGCAGTCGAGGTTCGCCCCGTGGTCAAACCGCAAAAAGATGGAGGCTGCGCTAGGCGATCGCTACCTGTACGACGGGTCGCGCCTCGGCAACCGGGCCCACTTCGGCGCCCTGCCGATCCCGGAGGCCGACTACCGCGCCGCGATCGACGACCTCGAGCGACGCGTGCGCGCGGGCGAGCGCGTCGCGATCTTGTGCTCAGAGACGAAGCCCGAAGGCTGTCACCGGGTCGACATTGCCGCGGATCTCGCGGCCCAAGGCGTGGAGGCCCTGCACCTCCTAACCTCAGCCCTATGCCAGTTGGTCGGTTCCGCTTGGCACTGCTCGTCCTCATTGTGGCGGGGACGACCCTGAACGTTTGGGCCGCCTATGACTCAGGCCCACGCGTGGAGTCGTTTGTGTACACATACGATAACTCGAGCGGCGACATATCTAATCCGCCCGCGACGCCGGATGCATTTGGCTCAGGAATCGCTCGCGCCGCCCAACAAGCGGCGCACGAACGCGCGGATACCGCTGCCCATGCCGCAGACGTTGCAATGCGCGCGCATTGCCAAAGCGGCGCGGCTTACGACGTGTCAGTTGAGTGCTTAGAGCATGACCCCCACTATCAGGCCGCCGAGACAAGGCTCGTCTCCGCTCAGATCGCGGAGGACGCAGCGAGCTCCGCAACGGACGCCTACGATCACCGACAGGCCAAGTATGATCAATGGCAATCGGAGCGCGCTGGGCATTATGCGCTCGTCAGGAAGGTTTGGGAGCGCGCAGCCAAGATCGAGTTCGCCTTGATCGCCGTGGGCCTCTGCGCGTGGCTGCTCTTGCCCTCCCGCAAGCTCGCCTAGAGAGGAGTACCATGGCGCAGCACGCTCTCGGCCCGCTTTACGGCAAGTTCGATGGGTATCTATCGTGCGGTAAAGGCTCTTCCTGGACAGCATCGAGCTTTCGAGCGGATTATGGAGGCCCTGAATCGCTGCGTGGAGGCTGACGGCAGGATCGTCGCCTTCGAGCCGCTCTACAACGACATAACCTACTGGTTCAGTACCAGTTATTTGATGTCGCTCCGCCGGCTGGTGGATCGAAGCAAAAACGTAACGTCCGTGCCCTCATTCATCACGGCATACTGGAGGCGCCCGGTGAACGTCCGCAACGCGCCGTTGCATATTGACGAGCGTGAGTCAGACCGCCGCGACCTGGACCTTCTTAGAACGGAGATCAAGGCTGTCAACTTCCAGGTCGCGCATCTGCGACCCGAGGCGCCGATTGACGACCTGCCGAACTATCGTCGCCTGCTGGAAATCGCCCATGCGATTGACGCAATGGTGATCAAGTATGGAGAGCGTTTATACGATGGCGGAATGATGCCCGGCATACCTGACGGCGATCCGCCGTGGTGGCCCTTCGTCGAGGGGTGGATCCGAGCGATTCCACGGTAGCCTCGCCGAAAGGGCGACGCCGCGCCGCCCCGAACCGTTGACGCGCGCGGCCTTGTAGCCGCAGAGCGAAGTGACCCAACGGTGACCCGGAACGGCTCGAAAAACGAACAAACCCTTAGGGAGAGGTGGCCGAGCGGCTGAAGGCAGCGGTTTGCTAAACCGTCATACGCCCTAAAGCGTATCGAGGGTTCGAATCCCTCCCTCTCCGAAGGCTCCCCGGCAGGGGAGCGACCGCGCCCGGTGTATCAACTGAGGTCCCGCGCGCGGACGTGCGGTCGTAGCTCAATTGGATAGAGCAACAGGCTACGAACTTGTAGGTTGGGGGTTCGAGTCCCTCCGACCGCGCGAACGATGAAACGAAGAGTCTCGCCGCTGATGCAGCGAGGCTCTTCGAACGTCGGCGGCAGCGAGCGCAGAACGCTACGTCTTGCCCTCGTACGCGCGACGCAGTTCGTTGATGTCGAGCTTGACCATCTGCATCATCGCCTCCATCGCGCGCGCCGACTTCTCCTCGTCGTCGCTCGCGATCAGGTCGACGAACCCCTCCGGGACGACCTGCCACGTGACGCCGAACTTGTCGGTGACCCAGCCGCACTGGTGGGTCTCGCCGCCATCGGTTAACAGCCCCCATAGGCGATCGACCTCATCCTGCGGGCAGTTGACGACGAACGATACCCCCAGGTTCATCTTGTGGTGCGGGCCGCCGTTGAGCCCGATGAACTCCTGGCCCTCGACCTCGAAACGCACGGTCATCACCTTGCCCTTGTCGCCCGGACCCGCGTCGCCGTAGCGGTTCGTGCTCAAGATCTTCGCGTTCTTGAAGATCTTGGAATAGCAGGTCGCGGCCTGTTCTGCGTTGTCGTCGAACCACAGGAAGGGCGTCACATCCGTTGCCATCGATCTATACCTCCACTCCGGCGAGCATCTCCGCCAGCCGGTCGAACGTTTCCGCCGCGCCGTGTTCCATCCCCGATGCGAGCACGCCCTGCCGATGTTCGGGCGATTCATACTGCACCGTGATCGTAAGGGTCGTCTTGCCGTCGCGCTCCGCGAAATCGCTCGTCACGATCGACTCACCCGGATAGTCGTCGAAGGTCTCGAGGTGCACGGCGCGCTTGGGCGGATCCAACTCGCGCCAGACGCCGCGCATCCCCATCGGCGCGCCGTCGTCCCCACGCATGATGTACCGGAATCCGCCGCCGACCCGCAGATCGACGTCGCATTCGACGAGTGGACACGAGCGTGGGCCGAACCAGCGCAACAGGAGTTCGGGCTTCGTGAACGCGTCCCAGACGAGGGCGCGCGGCGCGTTGAAGACGCGCGTCATCACGACTTCGCGATCGCCCTGCAAGGCGACGGCCAGGGTACCGGTGTTCTTCATCGGTTCTCCTTTCCCGGAAGCTTGGGGTGACGACGCCGGGGCCTTTGGGCCTGCATCTCTTCCAGCAGGGCGTCGAGCCGCTGAAAGCTCGGTTCCAGGGCCTCGCGGTAGCGCTCGAGCCAACCGTTGGCTTCGGCGAGCCGTTCGGCTTCGACCCGGCACGGGCGCCGCTGCGCATCGCGCGAGCGTGAGACCAGGCCGGCGCGTTCGAGGACCTTGAGGTGCTTGGAGATCGCCGGCTGGCTCATCGAAAACGGCTTGGCCAGCTCGGCGACGGAGGCGTCGCCCTGGGTGAGCCGCGCGAGGATCGCCCGCCGCGTCGGATCGGCCAGGGCCGCGAAGGTGGCGTTCAGGCGGGCTTCGCTCGCGTGTCCATAACCAGTAAGTTGCATAACTGTATGGTAATATAGCGAGTCCGGCGGCCGCCGTCAAGCGCTGCGGGGAGCGCAACGCGCGGAGCGAACTCGCTTGGTTCCTTAGAGAAAGGAGCGCGACATGAGCGACGAGACGAGCACGAAGCTCGCCGCCCTGTTACAGCAGGTCGGCAACGTCCATCACAGGGTGTTCGCGGACACCGACGGCAGCGATGACGATTGGGCGACGTTCTATTCCGATTGGCTCCTGACGCACTCGCCGCTCTCGGCGCTGCTCGGTCGCCGGCCGGTGCGCAGCCATCTCACGCGCGACCTCGTCGAACTCGACGAGCAGTACACCGCCGCATCGCCCGGCGATCCCTGGCCCGCGTGGTACGCGACGCGCCTGATCGCGAAGTATCGCTAGCGATCGCGCGGCACGAGGGAGCGTCACGCGTCGAGGCCAACGTCGCCAGGGTAACTCGATGGCGACGAGAGGTGTGACGATGCGTGACCGTTCGGGATCGTGGCGACCGGGTGCAGCCGGCGCGCTTCTGACCGCGCTCGCGGTTACCGCGTCGCAGGCGTCCGCGATGCACGTTGCGGGCGGTCTCGCTCGAACGGCCGTCTTGTTTTCGTTCGGTTCGCACGCGTCGCGCGGAGTGCAGCCGGCCGGCAGTCTCGCGGCCGGCGCGGCGGGAACCCTCTACGGCGTTACGCTCGCCGGGGTCGCCGGCGCCGCCGGCTCCCTCTACGCGGCGACCTCCGGTCCGACCGGCTATCAGGTCGTCTTCATGCACGCGTTTGGTCAGACGCCCGCGGACGGGCTCGTGCCCAACGGAGTGGTCGTCGACCCGAAGGGCATGCTGTTCGGTACGACGCGCTACGGCGGCACCGGCTCGTGCACGGGCGCGCTGGGGTCCCGCGGTTGCGGCACGGTCTACAAGATCGCGAGCGACGGGCCAGGGTACGCAGAAACGATCGTCCACCAGTTCAAGGGCGGCACCGACGGCGCGCTTCCGGCGGGAGACGTTCCGCATCGACGTCGCCGATGCGCTCTTCGGCACTACGCGCGCGGGCGGCGGTACGGGCTGCGGCGGGGGCGGTTGCGGCATCGTCTACAAACTCGTGCCGACGGCGAGCGGCTACCTCGAGCGCATCCTCTACCGGTTCCGCGGCGGCGCCGACGGCGCCAACCCGATGTCGACGATTGTCGCCGGCGCGGATGGGACGCTCTACGGAACGACGCAGGCGGGCGGCGGAACGGCCTGCGGCTCCGGCTGCGGCACGATCTTCAAGCTCACACCCATGGGCCGCGACTATCACGAGACGGTCGTGCACCGCTTCGGCGCGCGGCTCGACGGCATCAAGCCCAACGGCCGTCTGCTCCTCGACCATGGTAACATTTATGGTACGACGGAGCTGGGCGGGACCGCCGGGCTCGGAACGGCCTTCGTGCTCGCGCAGACGGGCACTGGCTACGCCGAGCGCGTCCTGCACAGCTTCCGTGGCAACGCCGACGGTGCGACGCCGAGCTCGGGGTTGATTGTGGACGCCGCCGGCAACCTGTACGGCGAGACGAGCGCCGGCGGCGGAACCGTGTACAAGCTCGCGCCGGCGCGCGGCGACTTTACCGAAAGCGTGGTCCATGCGTTCGGCGGAAGTCTGCTTGCGGAGGGCCGCGGACCGGCTGGCGGCCTGACCCTCGACGCGGCGGGAGCGCTCTATGGCACTACGCTCGGTGGAGGAATCGGGGACGGCGGCACGCTGTTCCGGATCGCGCCGTAGCGCGGGCAGAACGCGCGCCGCAGCGCGCGCTTAGCGGCGGCGAACGTGGAGCACGATCGTCGCGTCCGGGTAGTCGAACGTCACGTTGAAGTTGGAGAGAAACCCGAATCCCATGACGGTGTTGCCGGGACCGGGCCACTTCGCAAAGCAGATGCTCGGATTCGTGTACGGGACCGGTCCGATATCGATCACGTCGATCGTGCCGCAGCGCGAATCGCCTTCGGCGCCGCTCGCGCCCTTGAACGTGAATACGCCGGAATGGCTGCGGTCCATGACGACCTTGTTGAAGAAGGCATCGTCGGTGACGAACTCCACGCCCGAGGCGCCGGAATCGAGCATCGCCGTCGATGGGATCGTGCCGCCGAGTTTGACCGGGGTGCGCGGCGTCTCGTCGGAGAGGTCGACGCGCATGATCATCGCGTTATCCCCGTTTGGTTGCATCGCGGCCGGATCGTAGATCGTCATCTTTGCCTGGTCAAGGTCGACGTCGACGATCGCTCCGGCAAGGAAGTTGAAGCCCAGCAACCCGTCCTCGTCCTTGGGCAGGGCGATACCGACGAGGACGTCGCTGTTGTGCAGCACGCTGCCGTCGCCGAACGTAAAGTCGGCGTGTGACCAGGAGCCCTGCCCGTTGCCCGTCGTCCCCTCGAACTCGGTCGTTTTTCCGCGCTTCACCCCCGCCTTCTGTGCGAACCGATCGGTCATCGCGACCGTGGCGCCCGTGTCGAGCAGGAAGGTGCCCACCACCCCGTTGACCGTCGCGCGGATGAGGATCTTGTCGACCTGCACGTCGACCGGCGTCGGCTTTCCGCCCGCGAACGTCCACGTGGTGCGCGGCGCGGGCGGTTTGAGGTCGGCGTCGGTCACGGCGGCGTTGGGAACGATGCGGCTGTAACTGCGTTCGTAGGGCGAGTCCGGAACGTGCCAGGCCGACACGACGCGCTTGCTCGACAGCACCGTCGTGTAGGCGTCGATGATCGTGATGTCGGGCTTCGCGCCGTCGGGGTCGTAGATAAACTGTTTGATCGCGCCCGAGGCGGGATCGATGTAAACGTCGATCGGCTTCCAGCCCTCGACGGCGCCGCGTAGGAACGTCGTAGGCCACGCCGTCGATCGTCGCGCTCCCATGCGGCTGCAGATTCAAGGTGCCGAGCGCTTCGGAGAAGACGATCCGCCGGGCGAAGATCACCCCGCGGCCGTCGCCGATGTTCGGGATCGTGAACCCGTTCACGAGATACCAGAAGCCGGTGAGGTTGAGGCCCTCCTCCATTCCCGTGTGCGCGGCGATGCTCGTCGTGTTCGAGCGGTAGAGCACGCGCAAGTCGACTTCGTGGACGCGCGAGATCGGCGTCCGCGTGCCGTCGGCGTTGACCTTGGCGATCGTCCCGTCCAGGACGAGACTACGGATCGCGCCGTCGTCCATCTCCCAACCGACGTACGCACGATGCTTCGCGAGCAACGTCGCCGCACCGTCGGCGGCCTCTGCGGGCGGAACCGACAGGGTCGAGAGCGCGAGGAGTGCCGCGGCCAATAGGGACGCGGCGTTGAGACGTACGGTGAGAAGTGGCCTCCTTGCCACGAGTGCCTCCTAGGGTTTGGGTGCGACGGCGGGGGCGCCCATGATCGCGGCGAGATCCCCGCCGCGCTTGACTGGAAAGAGCAGAGCCCATTGCACGCGCAGTTGCGTCTGCGGTGCGCTCACGGGCCGCGCGACATAGGTGAAATAGGTGACGCCGAGTTGCATCGGTTGATCGCCCAGTTTGAACGTCTTCGTGATTCCGCCGCCGAGCGGGACGGTCCATGTGTTTTGCGTGGCCAGCCAGTTCGCGGTGATGGTGGGCGCCGTCGAAATCGCCCAGTTGCCGCGCGCGATGTTGTAGTTGATGAAGGGCTGAACCAGAAACGTGCTGACCGCCGGACGATTCGTCTGGCCCGCAAACGACCAGAGCTGATTTGTCAGCACGCCCATGACCCAGGGGCCGGGCATCACCAGTCCGACGAGCGTCGGACCCGCGCTCCACTTGCCGAAGCCGAGCGTTCCCGGCGTCGCCGTCGGCACCTGAAACTGCGGCCCGATGCCCCAAATCAACTGGCCGGGTTTGGTTCGCGGCGCGAAGTAAATCTGGGGATTGACGTCGCCTATCCCGAAGGTCGAACCGCAGCCCGCCGGCGTCGCGCATACTGGCGGCGGCGCCGCCGACGGTTGATCGAGAACTGGAATGATGACGCGCACGATCATATTCATCGACTGGCTCAGCATGACCGGGACGACGGGCTGGACATTCAGGTTGTACTGGTAACGCGCATACGGACCGACCCCGTAATTGAAGTTGTTCTGAAACGGGATGATCGCGATGTTCCCAACGGGATTTTGCGACGCTTTGATAAGCGCCGCTTGCAGGGCTGCTTGCTGCTCGGGCGTGAGTTGTCCCTGCTGACCCGCCGGCGCGCCGCCCTGCGGCGAACCCGCGGGAGCAGCCGGCGTCGCCGTCCCGCTGGGCGCAGGGGGGGCCTGGCTGAGCGCACGGCCGGGCGCCGCGAGCAGTGCGACCGCGACCACAGCGCCGAGCAACCAGAACCGATCGTCCATCGCGGAATTCCTTGCAGGCGGCGATTCCCCGTATCGTAGCACGGCGTGGGTCTGCCGCCCCTGCAGCCCGCCGGGCTCGGAGCGGGTCTCAGACAGAGCGGGCGTCGAAGCCGTCCGCTCGATGATCCGACTGCGGCTCGGTAGCTCAGCGGTAGAGCGGGGGACTCATAAGCCCTAGGTCGCAGGTTCAAATCCTGCCCGAGTCACCAATGTTGGCCGATGCCCGGGCCGCCGTGAGGCGGTCCGGGGTCAGCCGGAGCCCGAGGTAACGAAGCCCATGTCAACGATCCCCTGCGATTTCTGCCCGCACCCCGTCGACCGGGGGCAGATGGAAGAGATCGAGGTGTCTCACTACGTCCCGGACTCGTCCGGCGACGACCTTGCCTACGCGCGGGCCTACTTCTTTGGGCACCCCGACTGCGTGCGCAAGTTCTACCGGGGACTCGTCGACCACAAGCTCGACCTCTTCAAGCACCTGCCCACCGGCGCTGCCCCACTCACCACGCCGGAGGAGCCTCAGCGCTAGGCGACCGCGCGAACGGAACGCCGGAACCGGCTGGGGTCAGCCGTGGATGTCGAAGATCGCGATCAACGTTCCGGTAAGCAGCGCGACCGGTCCGATGATGCGGTTGTGGAACTCCGACCCCGTGACGACTTCTGCGAACCGGCGCGCGTAGAACGTCGCCGCAATACCGATCGACAACCAGACGAGAGCCAGGAGTCCGACGACCAACCGTCCGTGCGGCGCCCAGTGAGCCCAGGATTCGTGCGTCATCGCAGCGTGAACACGCGAGCCCATGGTTGGTTGCAACCTTTGCTGCGCGAACGCCCGTTCGATGGCGCGAGGCCTCAGTTTTGGACGAACTGCCAGACCGCGGGCGTCGAACTCACGATGTCGCCGAGACTGAGGGGCGACGGGTAGTCGATCCTCCCGCCCGACGGCGCGCCGATGTTCATCGTCCAGACACACGACCCCGACGGGCAGAACTGGTTCCCTTCGAGGTTGTACACGTTCAGCGTGTACGCGTGCTGCGACGACAGCCGCGGGCTAGCGATGAAACTCTTCGGCGCCTTCCCGCTGAACTCGCTCACGCCGTGGCCGATCGGGTCGTAGGTGACGCTGATGTAGAAGACCGCCGTACCGCTCGGAGGCGGCGGTGCTCCGAACGCATTCGTCGTGCTCGTCATGAGGCGAAAGTGCAGGCGGTCTTCCTGTTCGGCGTAGCCGAGCGTCCCGGTCCAGCCTTTGCACGGAGGGATCCGCCAGGCGTGACGGCCGAATTTCGAGTAGACCGATCGGGTACGGCAGCGCCGCACGGCCGGCTGTGGCGCCGGCGCGCCGACCGACAAGACCGATGCCGGCGCTGCTACTCCGCGCCGGCGAACGCCGCAGACTCAACGGCGGTGGCAGGACCCGCGCAGCCGCTGAGCAGCACGGCCGCGACGATGACCTGGTGTTTCATTGAGCCACCTCTTCGCGTGAGGTTCTTCCGCCGTTTCACCTCGCTCCTTCGGCGCGCCAGTCGAACCGCTAGGACCTTCGGCTCCAGTACCCCGCATCGGGTGGTACGTATTCGTCCGGAGTCCTGCGGTACGCCGCGGGCTCCTACCCTATGCCTCCGCGTTGTCCGAAGCCGTCATCATCGTTGCGTAGAGCGCGTTAGGGTCACGTTTGAGGAGAAACGTCTGGAGTTGTGGGGGCAGGTGGCTGCCAATCCCGAAGTGGCGAGGTGATGCCCTCAATTATATCTAGCTGCGGATCCGCTGGTCGGGAGACCGGCGCATATAAAACGGGTGAGCCATCTTCGCAACACGCATCAGAGTCTGCCCTCCAGGCAGCTTGCGGGCGATAGCAAGTTTTACAATATCAACGGAACAGGCGTAGGCGATGAGCGTTGTCAGCGCCATATTGCCAAAGAACACGCTTTTTTCCGCCAGGTCGTTCGATAACAGAAGCCCGGCGTGAGCATAATAGTTGCTTAGATTCAAAAGCGCCAATTTGATTTCGTCGGCCCCGTTTTTGTCAGGCTCTACTGTCGGAGCTCCCGGCGACTTCGCCACAGTTGCTGCCTCGATAATGCGCAGATTCTTAAGCGACGCCTGCGCATAGTTATCGGACGAAACTAGTGTCGCATATGCTGCTGGCAAGCCGTCCGAATCGTACCGCCTGATGAGGTCAATGGCCCTGTTGGCCCGCCGGTCTCGTTGGCCAGCCTGATACGCAACGGCCGCGTAGATGCTACCGGCGATGACCGCGACGGTGCCGAACGCCGATCCAGACGCCCCACTCGAATGCGCAGGCGGCGATCCTCTGCGCGTATATCGATACGAAGAAGACGGAGAGAGCCAGACCCGCTAGTAACCCGCCCAGCCATCCGCGCCACTCCCCGAGAACAGAATCACGGAACCACTGAGCGAGTGTCTGTGTCACGCTATGTCAGCCTCCACTACGACCGGGAGTCGATTACCACGGTTTGCGCTGGCGTTGCGATTCTGGTCGGTGCAATTGTCGCCCTAAAGGACATCTCCAAATCCGCGAGGGTGGAGTCCCAGACCGGTCGTAACTTCGCGACCTCGTTTACCCACAGCGACGAGGGCGATGTCGACCGCGCACCCAGAAGGTCAGAAACGCCCTCGTGGAAAGCGTTAACGGTTTAGACGACACACGAACGAATAGAAGTTCTCGATCCTGGGCCAGAGGCTCGAGCGTTGGCACGCCCCTCGCCGGGGGCGATGTTCGTTTGGGGGGGTGTCAGGCGCTCTCCCTTGGCCGATAAGCGTTCCTAAGGTCCTCGTCAACCTTGCCTGTTTCGTGGACCTCATATCCCTTGCCCGATTTGGGCGGTGTGTAGGGGCCCTTCTCGTCCGCTGGTTGAATCGTGATTTCGATGCGCTCTTCTTCCAACATGGCAACTCCTTGTCGGCGCGGCTTGGGAATGAGCGTTTTTCGTGTAGGTTTCGTAACCCTTCAAGCCGATTGCTGTCAGTAGACTTATGATGCCCAAGACGAGGGCGGTAGCAAAGTACCGCCCTTTCTTATGGATTACCGCCTCATTTTCGTCAAATGCGGCCAGCAACGTGCTAAGAGCAAGCTCCTTCATGCGATCCGGCTGCTCTAGCGCGGTCGTGGCTATTTTATTTGGATTGGGCGGTTGCGAATACGAGCGAGGCCAGTATCCTAGCGCAGCAACGATGATGGTTGCCGTGAGTGCGAAGCCACCAAGGGCCACCGCGAGGGGGTCCGTAACGTCGTTAAGATATCCGGCGGCAAGGGCGAAAGCGCCCGTCAACAGGAACGCGAGCCTGGTGTTTACCTCGCGAATCGCCTTCTCTTGGCGCTCAAGATGCTTTTGAGCAACCTCATATGCAAAAGAAATTCCAGGCGGCGTCGCGTCGTCGACTGGCGGTTTCGCGACTGGCGGTTTCGCGTCGTGCCCCGCGTCCATCGTCTGAACCATTCGTCGGCCGCTCGCCGATAGTCTTCCTAAGACCCCATCGAGGCAGGACTCCGTATGCCCGTCTAGCCAGTTATGAATGACACTCGTCCCCAAAAAAAAAAACGTCCGCCCGTCCCCGATAAGGGAGCAGCGACCACAAGTATGTAGCGCGGCATCTTGCCCCCGCGCTCGATCGTATCGCCTGCGGCGGTATCAGCCTGTCTTCCAAGTGGTTTTTCTGCAGGACAGGCTGCTTTGTGCTTGAGGGCGAACACCGCCCTTTGACCTTGCGCCCGTAGCGTAGCTGGAGACAAAGACGCCCGTCGCTAGGGCGTTTGCTGCGCGCGAGGTCCTATGTGCGGTCCTATTCGCTTCCAACAGCCGCGACGAACCGCTCGTAGGCGCCCGCGAGCGAGTCCTGTTCGACCGGCATGGCGTGTGCGTATACACCTAACGTCACGCGCGGATTCGAGTGCCCGAGGCGCCGCGACACCGCCGGGAGGGAATGCCCGTCGCGCAGCAGCCTAGAGGCGCAGGTGTGTCGGCAGGCGTGGAAATGGTGGGGAGGGATGCCAGCGGCCTTCAGGAGCCGCTGAAAGCGCCCGTAGAAGCGGTCGTGAGTGAGGACCCCACCTTGGGGGTCCGTGAAGAGAGGTCGGTCTGGCTCGGGGTGGCGGCCAACCAAGGCGGCCAATGCGTTGAGGCTACTCGGGGCGATGGTGAGTCGGCGCCATGACCCGGGCGTCTTGCCGCCCAGTTTCATAACCGGCCGTCCGCGCACCGTGTCAATTGTCCGTTGGATGAAAATCGTTCCCGTTTTCCAGTTGACGTCTTGGACCTGAAGCCCGAACATCTCGCCGCGTCGCAGCCCTGCGTCGAACGCTAGTCGAACGACGGCGTTCCAAAACACGTCGTCGCGCACGAACCGGAGGAGTTTGATTTCCTCCTCTGGCGTGAACGCTTCGACCTCGGCCTTGGGCACACGAGGTGGGTTCGAGATATCGCAAGGGTTAGACGCGATAATCTCGTCTCTAATCGCGTCGTTCATCGCTCCCTTCAAAATTTTGAGGCAGGCGTATTTGGTGCCCTCGGAGCCGATGATGCGACCGATGAATTCTTTCACCCGCCTCCGAGTCAACTCTGTCAGGGGCGTCCCGATGAGAATACCATCGCTCAGAATATGCACGTCCAACCGGGAACCATCGGTGTGGCGGGTCGTGATGGCTCGATGTGGTTCGACGGTGCGCCACCACTCTTCAAGGTACGACCCAACCGTTAGGACTGCATCGGCCGCGCGGCGTTCAAGTATGCTGGCAAACCCGCCACCCGCTTCCCACTGCGACAGAAGAAACTGCGCGCCCGTCCGGGTCGGGGCGGTGAAGGTGGGGCTCTTAAGCCGCTGTCCCTTGTGCGTCATGCGCCGGAACGCTACGAACCGACCCGGGGCTATCTCTTGGATGCTCCCGGTCCCCTTAGGCCGCCGTCGCCGCGTCCGGTCTGTGGTTGTGGCCATCAAAGCCATCCCCCTTCGCCCAGTTGCTCTACTTCCCGACGCAAGTAGACACGTCGTCGTCCTTGGGGGATGGCGCGGACGAGTCCTTTCTTTTGTAGGCCGAAGAACGTGGTGCGCCCGACCCGGAGTATGGCTTGGGCTTCGCGAGCGGTCAGTAACTGCATGGGTTCTAGTTGATGGTCGCCTGCAAGCATCAGGGTTTAGATGGTCCTTGCTCCGGGCGCGAACATTGAGGACAGAGGAAGATGCTGGGCGACAGGTTGCACCGCCTCCGATAGCCCGTCCACTCAGAATCGTAGCGATACATATGAAGGCGCATCGCTCGGGGCACCTTCAGTGCGTGCAGAAAAATGGTCTGAAATCCCACGTACCTACGCCGCCCTATCTTTTCGAACGAGATGAATCGCCCTAGGTGCGCGTGACAGAATAGCGGCCGCGGCTCCCTTTTCTTCAGTATATCAAGAAGCGTCATTTGCAAAATGCTCCAAGGGCGGTTGTCGGCGAGTCATACCGGAGGTAGGCGAGGCCATGCAGGCTCAGATAAAGTAAGTCTGCATCTATTATATGTGCCATATTATTATGCGTTGCGCCTTTGCGACGCGTCTTTGTATTCATGTATTTTGTATTCGCTGGGAACGTCGCAACTCCTGCTCGCGAAGATAAGTCGCCTATAACTAAAACAATCTGCATTTAACCATCACGGCTGGAAAATCGACAACAACAGCAAATCATTTTCGAACACACTTCTTCACGTTTCGCTCGCTTGGTCTGCAGCGAAATGAGGCTCTAGAATAAAATCTCGCTCGCGACGATGACTCAGATGTCAGCCGCGCCGCATCTTTTGTCAAAACAAATCCTAGGGCCCTCTAACGCGAATGTGCAAGAATCACGCAGAAGTTCTTCGCCCGTGAGGCTACGTCGCGAGCGTCCCCCACCAATTACCGCGCATATAAGGCACAATCCTTGCCACATCGGTGACGGAACCGCCGAGTGGTACCAAACAGTCAGGCATTTGTCTTATAATACTAGAAAGGACCGTACGACCAGGTCAGAACCAAAAACAATAAGCGCAATTTTATCACACAAGCAGGTTGCTCAAGGGTCTGGTCGCCCGGTCCGGCAGCCTGCTTTTTCTATTCGAAGGATTATTAATATGGACAAAATGACATATATCAGCGAAATTCTCAATTACGCACAGCAAGGCAACGCGATTTTCCCTTGCAGGGCAAATGCCAAGGCGCCGCTTCTCAACAAGGGCGAGGACTGGAAAACGGCCGCAACGACCGATGCCACGAAAATTCAGCAATGGTGGTCGGCAAATCCGAACGCCTGGGTTGGGCGACCTGAGCGCGGCGACGAACTGACGGTCGATGTGGATGGGGATGTCGGTTTCGACTCCCTCAAGACGCTGTGCGGGGCGGACGAGTCTCTCGCCGCGGCGTTCAAAAACACGCTCTGCATCGAAACGGTGAGCGGCGGTGCCCATTTCAAGTTCATGAACAGTGCACACTGGGACTTCGCGAACGCCGTAGGTGCGTGGCCCGGCATCGACCTACGCGTCGGGGGCAAGGGCTACGCTATCGTTCCGCCTAGCCCTGGCTATACGTTAGCTGCTGACAAGGCGCGCCAGCCGGTGCCCGAGTCTTTCTGGAGGGCCTACTGCAAGCAGAAGAAGGCGCCAGGTCCGGATGCGCAGCGCAAGACAGTCCAGGATGCCGATGCTGATGCTCAATTCATTCCCGAGGGCAAACGCGACGACACCCTGTTTCGCACGGCAGCCAAGATGCATCGGGACGGTTACGGCGCCGACGTGATTACTGGAGCACTCCTCGCGGTAAACCAGCGCTGCCAACCACCGCTACCCGAAGCCCAGGTTCTTGCCAAAGTCGCGTCAGCAATGAAGTACGACGCGAGCAGCGATGAGACGGCGTTGGTCGAGTCGCTAGAGAACTTCGAGGCGGAGTCATTCACCTACGTATTAAGCCCTCTTGTCGCTTTACAGGAAGTCACGATGCTGACGGGTGACGGCGGTCAGGGAAAGGGTTTGTTTACCTGCATGCTGGCGGCCCACGTCTCAAAAGGAAGTATGTCGGCAATCGGTGCCAGCGATTTGGCGGAAGCGGCGGGTGTGCTATTTTTTAATCGCGAGGATTTGCCCGGGAAGGTGTTGCGCCCTCGTCTGGAAGCTCATGGTGCGGACCTGAGCCGCATCAAGCTCGTGAGGCAAAGCACCAGCGGCAAGGGCTTCGACTTTGGGAAGGTGCGCCTTTTCGAGGATGCCATCGCTAAGCATCGTCCGACGCTTGTCATCATCGACAACGTGAGCACGTTTAGTCAGCGTGGAACCGATTCCGATAATCAAGCACAAGTAGTTCGAGAGCTCGAACCCATCGCAGAGTTGGCGCGGAAGTATGATTGCGCCATCCTCATTGTGCACCATCACAACAAAAAGGGCGGCATCATGGGCTCGGTCGGCTATCAGACGATAGTGCGAAACGTCATCACCATGGAAGAGCAGTCGGAGAGTGAGCGAATAATCAACCACGTGAAGAGCAACATCGGCAAGAGGAGCGTGCCGTTGCTATTCGACATCATTGATACGACGATATTCGGTGGGCTTGAGGTGGCGCGGATGGTCTACCGTGGGAAGGCAGAATCGGTCGGCCGCAGCGGGAAGCTGACGAAACAGCAACGCTGCACCGACTGGTTGAGGGCGCTTCTGGCGGCCGGGCCGGTGCCAAACATGGAAGTTGTTGCGCAGTCGAAGCAAGAAGGCTTCAATGCGGAAGAACTCAAACGGGCGAAGACGAAGCTGGCCGTCGTGGCGCTGGAGCGGAATGGCGCGCAACATCTCGGCACGATTCTCGATGCCGTGCCGTTTCCGCAGGATAACAATAACAGCGCCTAGGGTAGAGTGTGACTGAACAAGGATGTTATTGCAACTGGAGTAGTCATCTCCCGACGCTCCGGGGAACAGGGTTCCCCCGGAGGAGGTCTGGGATTGATGGCTATCCGGTGGGACTAGATTGTGAGGCCCAGCAGCGTCAGATATGGAAATACGAGGCGCCACCGTCATGCCACACGGTGCCCCGGTGCAGAGCGCTTCGACTAAAGCAACACATGGTCCCCGAGGGCAAGGGTTCTCTCCGGCCGGTCCTGAACTAGCGTCCGACCGATATTCAGTTCCACGTCCGCGCTCTTTAGCCGGGAGCGCATCTCGTTTGGTGCAAGAAAAGGAGTCCCCCATGGCCGAATCGCGCATCGTACAAAAGACTGTGGCGAAGACGGCAATCTGCTCAATTGCAATGATTGCCTGTTTTCAATCTGCGCGACTAGGCGCTGATGCCAGCCGGACGTTTTATCCGTCGCCGCCTGCAAGAGCTGGTCACTCTCCGAGTGCCGTTGGAGCCCACGGCTGGCTGCGGTCGAGCCTACCTCAGGCTCGGTTGTACGTGCTCGACGCCATGAATCAGGTCGTCGACATCTTCTCTATTACAACAGGTAACCTGCTTGGGCAAATCACCGGTCCGCCCTTCAACTATGCGCATCAGATTGCCACGGACATTGCGGGAAACCTCTACGTCGCTGACCAGGGCAATAATCAGGTTGAGGTATACCCGCCAGGCAGCACTTCGCCCTCCGTAACCCTTACGGATGGTCCAGGCTGGGGGCCGACCGATGTTTTTGTTTGGCGCTACACCTTCGTAGTTGGCTCGACGCAATTTGGCTCACCTGGAATTGCCGTGTTCAAGAAAAACCAGAACACGCCTTTCACAACAATCACGAACCCGGCTTGGGGACAGGTGCATGGAATTACATTGGATGCAAACGATAACTTGTATGTCGGCTGGACCGATGATTCCTCGGTCAGTCATATCGACGAGTCACCGTACCCATGGAGGCAGTTCTCGACGCTGCCCGCAGTCGTGACGGAGCCGATTTCACTCGCGGTTGACAAGAAGTTCAATTTGGTCGTGTGCGAGTACTGGCAGGGGGATGGCAATCAACCGGGCGCCGTTGATGTCTTTGCCCCTGGAGCATCGACGCCGATGACGCAATTCGCGCAAGGGGGCAATCCCGGGGCCGTTACTCTCAATAAGAAGCAGAAAATAGCTTACGTTGGCACCGGCGGGACGACGGTGACGACGTGGTCGTATCCTTCTGGCACAGAAGGAAAGTCGTTCGGTGCGGGTATAATCGGAGCCGCGTTTGGCGTTGCTGTTTCACCGCGGGCGACTCCTTAGGTAGGTCCGATGCTGCCCGAGGGAAGCGTAGTACCTCGGGTCGTGCTTGGCCTTCGGCAACAGCGCCCCCGGATTCACGCCGATGTTGACGACTTTACTTGACGTGTCCTGGGTGGTTTTCCGTGTATCCTAACGAAATCGCCGCGCCCGGCACGCTCCTTTTATCGCAACGCCGAGGCAATCTGCCGCAGACGCGCGGCCAACTTAACGTACTGGCCGTTATAAAGGCGACCTAGGTTGTCCAGATAACAAATCCCCGAGTAGCCGCGATACCAAAGCTCACACTTGACGGGTTCTAGCGCCGCCACAACGACGAGGTGCCGCCCGTCGTCATTTCCGTGCGGAACGAGGCGCTTGACCCTGGCCACGGCTCTCACTCTGTAATTGTGCGAGAGAACATCAGGTCGCCGCTTTTTATCCGTTGAGGCATTCGCTTAAAGTGGTAACCGCCCTTTCCAAGCTCGCGGCGAAAGTCGGCGTCTGAGTCGTTACTGTTGTGGTCCGAATCGAATCCATTTGAACTATGCTCCCCCGCAATCATGCTCGGAATTGGTACCCCAGTATTGAGCGCGTTGTCTATAGTCCCAAACGCGGTAGAGTCGCCCTCGACCGTCCTTGTCCGGGTCACAGGAATCTGTGGGTGCGGGCGCGCCTAGAAAGCAGACCTGGACCTTATCGCCTGCGCGTTCGGCTACCATGAACGTATTGCCGCGAGTGTCCTGGTAATGAGTGACGGCAGTCTGCGCTCGGAGCGTATGCGGGGTCCGACCCTAGGTGAGTATTAAAGTCAACCACAACGCCACTCTGTTCGAAGTCTCTAGCAGTGAACGTCGTTTGACTTCCGCCCTGGAGCCGAGGTTGCACGTCCTTCACCGTGGTATCCACACAAGAGAAAGATTTGTAGTGCCAGGGCCCGGATTTGTACCCGGGGTCGTTCTGGGCAAAAGCGGGGGCGAGGATGGTGCCGACCATGGCGGTAGCAAACGCGAGAGAACAAACTCTTCTCATTAGGGTTACTTCGCGGTGACAGAGCCGTCTTACCTGCGCTTGGAGGGTCGCAGCTAAAGTGACGTTTGCCGCGTGAAGGGCCCCGGGGTCAGCCGGGCAGGAGCACAGTGTCGTGTTAGAACAGAAAAGAGAGGTCATGATGTTTACAAGCGCGATTGTGTACATCCTCGTAGCGTCCGGCCTGTTGGTTTGGGTGATGTCCGACGTGGGCAAGAAATCCGCCACGAACGCGGTTGCTACGCCGCGACACGCAAAAAGCTTCGCGGCCATAATGTATATCATCCAAGTAGCGCTACCAACAGCCGCAATATACATATTATGGCGTAGCGCGGTGCACGTCCATTCGGCTCCCCTGGCACTGGTCGCGTTTTCCGGGGTTTTCACGTTGGTCTGGGGCTGTTACGCACTGGGCGGTCTTTTGGGTCTCTTTGGGCTCCCATTCGGCAGTCCAATGCCGCGTTTTGAAGAGGTCCTCGCACTGAATCAGTCGCCGCAGGCGGCGCGGTTCGGCACCGACAATCGCGCCTCAGCGGAGGCACCGAGGGCGCCTGACCCAGGAAGGTCTAGCGCTCCCGTTGCGCCCAGAAAGGCGTCCGCAACGGGGGATTCAAGGGCGACCATCGACGCGATGGCGAAAGCGGCGGTCGTCAACGCGGCATATTGCGACCTGACAGCCGGCGATGGGGCGGCGAAGCAGGTCTACATTGATGGAGCAGGCATTGCAGTTCCGGACGGCTACGGGCCAATGGTCTCAAAGGCTCTAAGTAGACGGCTTCGCTGCAAGAACATCGCGGTTGATGGCACAAACACGACTGTGAAGTTCAAGGACCCAGGAGAAGCGTGGGGAGGTATGGCGCTCGCAAGTTACACAAAGATGGCAGCGTCGACTGACGCGGTCCCTGCCCTCACAATAGGCTTTCATATTTCTCCGTTTTCCTTTAAGAAGGCGGTTCAAGAACTGAACATGTGGGCTATTACTGTTGTCGGAATTGACGAATATGTCGCTCAGGTTGCGCGTCTGAAGGCGGCCGGACACGCGTCTCCCACATATGTCGTAAGAGGCAGAATGGAATTAAGCGTCACGCTACTCCCCAATGAGGAAACCGCAATGAAGCGATTCCCGCTCAGCCGAGTCGGTAGCTCGTCGCCTGAAATGGACCGGGATAGAGCGGGCACAATGGTAGGGTGACGTTGCGCCTGCTGAGAACTCTGCGCCGCGTTCTTGTGTTGGCAGCGCGCGACGTACAAGCACCGGTAATTTGTCCTCACTCGGCGACCGAGTTCTGGCAAACGACGGCGGCCCCTCGGCGGAATGTCCGGAGCCCTCTGGAACCGGCTTCTTCCAAGCGCAACAAGGTGGTATATAAGATGGAAAAGATAAGAACCGCTAGTGAGAAGCAGTGCGTGACCTGCGGACACGATGCTCACGGCACACAGTGCATGACTCTCGAAGGCACCGAGACTATCGGGCCGCCGCGCGGCAAACAGAAGCGGAAGAAGTTCTGTTCCTGTAAGACCATAAGCGAAGGGTATAATTGATGCGGTTTTTGAAAACCGGTTGCTCCGCCGTTGTCCGAGAGTCAAGGCAGCGCCGCAGCATCGGCGAGTTTATTCTCCGGCGGAGGCGGTGTGCGGGCGTGGAACCTGCGGCATGTACACCGAGATGTCCGTTCCGCCCAGCGCCGCGCTGCAGCAACGGGCAGCGTCGACGCGCGCCGCGGCGAAATACCTTTGGACAAAGGCTCAGCGTCAAGTGCGGGAAGGGCTGAGTCTCTCTATTGGAAAGTGGCTTCGCGGACGCCGACAAGGTGGCGAGGCGGCGAACGTCCGCCGGATATTCCGGGTTGCTTACCGTTGACGATTCTCAACGGCGGCCAATATCACGCCGCGCGCGGCGGGACTGGCTGAGAAGCGACAATTATCCGTGGGCGGCGCGTCTTGGCATCGCGTCATCACTCGGGGCATCCAAACATCGGGTGCATCCAGGCGAGGGGCCGTTGCATGCTCTCGCGCAGCGCTGGTGTGTCGGCGGCTTGGAGCTCGGCGGGTGCGCGTACCGCGAACCTCGCGGCCGACTTCAGGTCGCTTGGTCTGCCCAGCGCAGCACTTGACACCGGTGCGATAACCAAGCAAGCCATTACTGAAAATCCCGTGGAATAAGGGTTTTGGGGTGGGCGGTTTGTAACGATACCGGGCATTATCGTGAATTGCCTCGGTCAAACGGCCTCAGATTCGCCGCAATTGCTACTAAGTAAGGCAAGCGTCCAGCCTCGCTTGTCCTGGCTTTCAGCTCAAAATGGTCGCCACAAGCACGTCGGCATCTTCGGACGGGTCAACTGTCAGCCCAAACCGCCGAAACGCTACTGTAGGGCTCCGGTGGACAACGGTGGATAGGCTGTAAGTAGGCCAGGACGACAGGTTTGGGGGGCGAACAAGTCGCGCCGGGCAGCGTGGCAGAATCTATATCGGAGCAGAAAATCCTCGACCGTTACGACGTGATTGCCGTTGCGGTTCCTGGGGCCTCATTGCTGCTTGGTCTGTGGTGGCTTTTCCACTTCAACACAATGGGTGTCGAGGCGAAGGATATTTCACTCGGCACCCTGGGCGTCTTCGCCATTGCGGCGTTTTGCGTCGGGCATGTGGTACAGGCGGTCGCGAACGTCGTGGTTGATATGTTTTGGGCGCGGTTTGGCCGACCTACGGAGACCGTGAGAACTAAAGAACTGAGCGATGCACAAAGGCTGCAAGTGTCATCTCATATAAAAAGCATTTTACACACTGAGTCGCCAGCAGATGGCGATGACAAGGCGTGGCGAGCCCTCGTTCCTCAGATTGTCGTCGGCTTGCTACAAGCGGGCGAACCAGCGCCTTGGAGAAGTTCAACGCGATTTATGGATTGAATCGCGGCCTGACAACCTCTCTCATCGTCGTTGCCGTTGTGGCGTTGACTCAGCGTGGCTTCCTTTACGCAGCAGTCTTGGCCGTTCTCGCATTTGCGACGCGATATCGGATGATGAGGTTTAGCGCGTACTATGCCCGAGAACTGTGGCTGCAGTTCATCTCGCTGCCTCCGAACACTGCAGTAGAGCCCAGCGAGCTATCTAACTTCTCTCAATAATAAGAACGGAGACTTAGTGTGACTCTCACAATCTTTGACGTTGAGCATGGTCAGTGTTCCCTTCTCGCATGCGATAACGGAACGAATATTATGATTGACTGCGGGCACAACGTAGCGAGTGGCTGGCAGCCCGGCGACCATTTGCGAAGTCGTGGGATAACGGAACTTGATATCCTCATCGTTACGAACTACGATGAGGACCACGTATCTGGACTACCGAATCTACTCAGGAAGGTTCACGTCAAGACACTGTTTCGGAATAAGGGTGTGACTCCAAAGGAAATTTGTGCGCTCAAGAGCGAGGACGGCATGGGCAGCGGTATCGACGCCCTCGTTGACCTTGCCGACGCATACACAAGCCCAGTGGATTTCCCGCCAATTCCCGGCGTCGAATTCTCTAGCTTTCGCTTGACCTATCCAGAATTTGAGGATGAAAACAACCTGAGTTATGTCGTCCATCTATTATTAGAGGGAAATGGGTTTTTATTTCCTGGGGACATGGAGCGCGCGGGTTGGAAGACGCTCCTGACAAGAGAATCAGGGCTTCGGACCGCCGCCGCTAGGACTGACGTTCTCATCGCATCGCATCACGGTCGCGAAGGTGGCATCTGCGATGAACTGTTCGACGTATACGCTTGCAATCCGTACTGGGTCGTGATTTCGGACAAAGGCTATCAGCATGAGACACAGGAAACAGTGAATTTCTATGCTTCGAAAGCGAAGGGGGCGACATCAGGGGACGTGAGCGGAGCGTTCTAACAACGCGCTACGACGGGACGATTGAGTTCTGGTTTGCTAACGGTAGTTGGTGTGCCGTGTAGGTCCTTAGTCGGGGCGTCGCGGCATGGGTCGCTTCTTTTCAAGAATCGCGAGCCCTGGCGGCTGCTCCCATACTAGTAAACCTGTAGTAAAATCAGGGTAGACCGTCTTATATTCGTTTCCGAACATGTCGTCGTAGTAGATGCGAACCGAATTTAAAAGCAGGTTTCAATAAATAATATGCGGCGCACGTATTATGGTTGTTTGTTGACCCCCTTGTCCGATGGCCCCAAATACCTGCATCTTGTCATCTTCTCCAAGTGCCTCCTCTTGGTAGTCGTCACCCCTACGAACACTTGTGAACATCCCACCTTCCAGAAAAATCATGGTATTTAAGGCTAGACCAAAACCAAGGTTTCTTGCAACCAGTTCAATGCCGCCCCCCGCATCCGCGTCCGACACCTCTAGGGCCACCAGCGGCGCGTATTGTTGCTGGTGCCTGCGGTCTTCACCAGCGATAGCATCGCGACCGAAATTCACGCTTGCAAGAGTTTCCGTCGCTAGGTTTTTCGTTTCGGTGGCCATCGTGTTCGTTTCGCCTGCAAGCTTCTTCGTCTGAGCGGCGAGCCGCCAAGTGAATCCGGCGACCGCAGATGAAGCCAGCGTCGCCAGGACCGCTACGCAAAAAGTCCACCAGGCGAACGCGTCGGGTCCAGGCATGCCATCAACGCGAGTGTGAACGACACCCCCTACCGTAGCGTGAACATACGTCGCTGATGCAATCCAGAACATCATTTCGTCCCCTGCGGGTCCTTCGGCGCTGACTCGGCCTTGTCAATTTCTCTGACCAAGTAGTCCTGCGCCGCTAACATAAGCTGCTTAAACTTGTACGTTGTGCGCCCGTCAACCTCGAACACTCTAGTAGTTGCGTTCCAAACTGTGTTCATGTCAAGTGCGAAATGCTCGAAAAACAAGTCTTCGTCCATTAATCCGCGACGCAAGAGTGTATAGGCGGTCATGAAAAAGTTATTCACAATGAACGCCGCGTTCATGGCCCTAAAATAGTAGTCGCTCTCGCTTCGCGGCGATATCATTCTGCCAGGTGTTACCGAGGTAGATGGTGCGTCCTTCTTTTAGCCTCACGATGGCTCGGCTTCCAGAGATAACTATCGGACAGGCACTCGCGACGGTGCTAGACAACTCGCCCGAAGTCCGTGGCGTACTTTCAAAGTCACTGATATAGCGCATCGTGTTACGCAGCCGTTCGTTGGCGTTGAATCGAATCAACTGCCACAGTGCGACAACGCCAGCGCCCACGACACCGATAGAGCCGACCCACGTTCCCACGAGAACGTAGTCCAATGTACAGCCGCCGTTGTACGGGATGAGAAATCGACCTATCAAGACCAGACAAGGGCGAGGGCGGCCAAGACTAGCTGAAGAACGGTTTCTTCGGCGACGCCAGCTTTTCGCCACTGGCGCTTTGTGACGGACGTGTTCACTCTTAGCCTCCGCTCACTGAATTAGAACGTCACTGGTCTAACGCAACGCCGCCACGAGGCCAGTCCTCTTTTGATGGGTAGATAACAGAGGTCATCAGCCGCTTCGTATCGCCCGTAAGAATCAAATTCACGGCATGGGATTCAGTATTGTCATTTGTTCGCGCTGTAAAATCAATTGCTGTTATGCGCACGGGGCGCTTCAGCGCATTGACCAAACCAAAGGTGTACGTTTGCGCCTGCATCGACTGCACCTTAACGGGAAACTGCAATGAGAGCGTGGCGTTCGGAATATCTTCGCTGACGTGAAGTGTGACCGCGATGTCAACTAAAGAGTAGGAGCCAAAGCTGCCGAGATAGCACATCACAAAATCATCGGCGTTCTTTGGAGCGTTCCATTTTGAAATCGTTCCCATGAGCCCAATGGGCGCCCTAAAGTTAAGCATCGCGTAATACAAAGGTGGTCGCTCGTAGTCGGCTATGTTGGGTAGGAAATGGTGACATGTGAGAGCGACATAAGGCTGACGGAGCAAGGTATCACTGCGCCACTGAAGAAGCAGGCCGAGGCACGCCGACGCCGCCAAAACCACGCCGGTGATAGCCGTCCACATGGTAAATGTAGCTGTCTTTTTCGACGCGCCAGCGTTAGCTCGCTCGATGTTTTGTCGCGTTTCACGGCGCTCGCGCTTCAGTGCTTGGGTACGCCCCATTGGCCCACGATTCGTCGCCCCCTCGCGTACTTTCCTGGTAGACCACTCTCCAGGACTAGCAATATGCCGGTTTATCCCAAGCTACCCAAGGACCCGACTAGAAAGCGAAAACAGGTCGAGTATCTCGACGAAGCCGCGTCGGAGAAGCACATTGCGTTTCGCCACGCGTGACAGACCATGAGATAGAGTCGCTGTGACGCCCTGCACTACATCATTTCCGCAATCGCCGGCAAGAATCGCCACGCCTTACAATGCGTTTTTGGATGTAGAAGTGAAGCCATACAACCCGGGCAAGCCCGAAACGAAACCCGACTACTTGCCGCTAAATGACGGACGCACGTTGTTCGGCTACGACCCGGAGACGGGTGCGCCACCTTGTATGGCGGCTTAGGCGAGGAACCTATACATGTCGCGAGGCATGTCGCCGATGTCCAGTCTACCCTCTCGAAAGGCCTCGTCCATCTTTAGCGTCTCCGCCCGAACCCACCTCGCCTGTGCGACCATACGTTCCAAGGCGAAGATGTCATCCGCTGGTGGGTAAATGATGTTCAAGGCAACATATGACAGCGTTGACAGTAAGAAGAACCTGTGTCCATCACCTCCAGGTTGCGTATTCATGTCGTGTAGGGCGTCGGGGTTACCTGGCTCAATCGCTAGAGATAAGTCGCGATAGTTCGCCTCGGATATTTGCAAGTCATGGTCTATGCTGTGCGCAAAACGATTCCGCATCGTATTGAACGCGCTGAGAAACCGGGACATAGGGTCATCCATGTTTCCCAGGCCGCGCAACCAGGATAACATGCGGTAAAAGGTGGGTGTTTGTCCGGGTCTGCCGAGACTATCTCATCCGGATTATCCAGAAGATTTCGAAGATGCGACACAAGCGCAAAGTGTAGGTAGGCATGTATCCGCAGGACGATGAGAAAGTCGCTGTCATGAAGCATCGTCGGTACTAGTCTTGCAAAGAGAACGTCCTGTTTTGCCTTGCGTTCCTCATCGGTCATCTTGGCCATGCTGTTCCTTCCCGTAAAGCCTCCACCTCGCGCCACTCTATGCTGCCGAAGGTTGGAACCTTCGCGAGTAACGGGTCGAACCGGTCCTTCGGAGTGGAGCCGTCATCGTACAGTATCCGATATTTGAACGGTTCGTCCACGACGCCGCCGTGCGCGAGAGGTACCTTACAAAGTTGCACGGGATGCGAAGTGTAGATGGACCGCTCAAAATCGTGTTCAAAAATCATTGGGCCAGTCGCGACTCCATCTTCCGTTACTTCCGTTATCCATCGCGACTCGCGCCATATGGTTTCGCCATTGAGCAGTTCAGGGTAGATGGTGACGCCACTCGGAACCATCAACTGAAGCGTCGCCCCCTTTGCAGTTTTGTTGCCCCGATTGGCTACGTTAACGCGTAGGTAGGCGTTTGCGCCAACCACGCGGAGCATGTACGACTTTCCTCTGATTTCCGAATCGACCCAACAGACGAGTTGCGCCTTCTTATTCATTTCATCTTGTTGGTTCTTGAGTATTTCCCCCTGTTGCTCTACTAGATGGACTTCGAAGATAGCGATAATCACTTGAACGGTAACAATAATTATGGTGGCAAGTGCAACAGTGGTGCCGCTATAGATTAGTTTCTGGTCGAAGGTCGTCAGCTGCCGAGCCTTCCGGAACCAAGACGAACCAAGAGTATAGCGCTATCAGCAGCACTGGCACTATTGCTGCAATCTGCAACCACCCTATTCCGATTTTGAGACGGCGTCTCACAAGCCGGGGTACTTGACGTCCGCTCGCCGATACGACGCCTTTAGCAATGTTACGGAATAGGCAAATTCACTGGGGAACAGCTTATGGGCGCCATATTTGTCTGCGGCCGTGAGGTCACGCAATCGACCCTGAGCGTTGTGAAAAACGACCCCCCGAATAATGGAAGGGTCCATCGTAGCCGTGGGAGTCGGGTCTCCACTGGGGGTCGAGTTATCCGAGGCCTTTAGGGCCAATTGAGTCTGCCTCCAGGCCTCTTCTAGCGCCGCATTGCCCACCTCTGTTCCTTCGGCGGCCTCGCCGAGGTGTGCGAGAGAAAGGTAGAAGCGCGCAAGGACCGACTTATCGGGGCAGGCTAAGACGTTATCGTCTTTGGCGAGGACGACTTGGTGCGCGAGGTTCTTCATCGCAATGCTCGCCTCATGGGAATCTTGCTCCTCAACATATGCGCGGTATTCCTTGAACAGCCGAGCGGCGAGGTCCATCTCTTGCGTGAGGTCTGGGGAGCAGCGAGAGGAGGGAGAGGGCTGCTCCGCAGCAGACACAAGAGAACCGATACCGCATATTGGCGCCGCGAGAAGCAGTAGCACGAGAGCGATGAGTGCGTGTTTCATCTCGGTACGTGGTACGCTCCGAGTCCTGGCCTTCCCTATGCGCCGGTGCAGGGGGTCCTGCAGGGGCGCCCGAGAAAAGGAAGCCATGGCCGCAATACGGTCCGACGAGCTTTCGTCCATGTCGCGGCGAAAGACGCTATGAAACATATTCAAAAAGTTGAGCCGCTCCCGTGGTTAGGATTGGGAGTACTCGGGATGTTGGTCTTGATGCTTCTGTTGGATGGCTTGCCACCGAAGGACGTCCTTGAGTCGGTCGGATTTTGGACTGCCGTTGGTAGCCTCGCCATCATCGCTGGTGGCATCGTCGCCTACATCACCTATCAGAGTGCCCGACGTGATGCTCGTGCAGACCGCGCGATAACTTTGATTCGCAGAGCACACGAGTTGGGGCTTCAGGAAGGCTACAAGTTACTGGTAGGGCAGAATTATGCTGAGATGTCCAAGAAGAACCTTGAAACGATGGCATCAGCAAAAGATGTCGAGGCGGCCAAGGAACTCAGCACACATTTTATCAACTTAGATAACTACTACGCTGAGGTTGCTTTGTTGATTAAAACAGGGCTCGCGGACCCGGACGTTTACTTCGGCAACATGCTCTACAACACCATGACATTGTACGCATGTTCAATTGACATGATAAAGCATTGCCGAGATGTGGGCCTCGAACATGGTATGAACCTTTATGCAGCCGCGCTACTGGCCTACCCCTACTACATGAAGCGTTCTTAGGCGTATCGCGACCCGGCGCTAGTAAATCTTGAGGGGCTCAAGGAAGTTACAGAGTCTCCGAACGCGCTTCAAGGCTAGTAAGTGTTACGCAGCAGTGCTTCGTCTCTGGGCAATTTCGACGTACTGCTCATCTTGCTTTATCCCGAGGGATTTCACTCCGAGTCGTTTGCATGCGATTTCCGTGCTATCGCTGCCCGCGAAACAGTCGAGGACGATTCCCTTCGGTGGCGCTACCATCTTCACCAGATACTCCATCAGGGCGATTGACTTGACAGTGCGATGAATGTTCTTCCGCGATACGATTCCTCTGCCACCATCTCGTAACGCACCTACACCAGATGTTGATTCCACCAGGTCATCTAGCCCGCGTTCGCATTCGCTGCGTCATGGCTTCGGGCAGTAAAAGTATCGTGGCTGCTCCCCTAGGTCATCTGCTAAAAATTCGTCTATGATGACGTTCGTTGGCCAGCGTCCGATGTGCGTTGAAGGTTCCATGCCGTAGAATGTTCCATAGATTTCGTTTATCGGATTTTGCCGGCCTCTTGGTTGTCACGATTGCCATCATCACCAACGTCGGAAGGGCTGTCGACGCTCGTGGTTGCAAAGGTGTGGTACTAAAGTGACTCGTTGGGGGGAATGACCCGTTGGGTAAGCTGCCGGAAACGGGGAACGAAGGTAAGGCCATCAGGGTCTGGCAAGCGGGGTCTGCGGCGATAATGGCGGTCAGCGTCTTATCGCTTCAGTCGTGCTTGGCGCACGATACTTCGCCCGGCAGAACGCCCGGCGCCCGCGGCCCAACTCAGCGAGGCAGTTCGCGCAAGCCCCCTGCCGCATTGGATACGTTTACTTGGCAGGTAGCGCGCAAAGGGGGTTCAGCGCTTCTTGACCCGACGGGAAGCGACCCGACAACAACGACGACATGCCCCACTCTGACCGCCGAGCGCCGCTATGTCTTTGAAGATGGGGACCCTGCAGAGCTTGGATGCGTTCAGCGCGCTCCTGCGACGAAAGTGTCGATAGACGCGGTGATTTCGGACCCTGCGCTGGACCGAAGTCAAGGTTCACTGCACGCGTTCGCGCTAGTTCACGCTACAGTGGGAACGTGGCGTGGGTTCGCCGACGTAGCCAATCTAGACCCGGTCATCCCGATTGGCGCGGTCGTGCGACTTTTCCGAGAGACCGCGCAGGATGAGGCGCCACGCCTAATGACGACCGAGAAGTTGGATTTGTACGGGGGGACTGTTATGGAAGACGGGACCTATGCGGAGGTCTTGAAATTCAAACCAACAGCCCCTAGCGACCTGTACATCAAAGTGACTAGCGGTAGATATGCGGGACACCGAGGATGGACGAGTTCAGCGTACGGGAGCGGCGAGCACGGCGTGCCTATAAATCGCTTTGCAAACGCAACCCTGCAGGCGCCCCAGTTGCCCACCGGCAAATATTATCTTAGGGTTGGGATTCGAGCATTCCAGAAGTTCGAAGCCTGCGGCACGACGGACGTGAGTCTGCTACGTGAAGAGGTCGCAAAGGGAGCTTACTACGATTTTAAGCGAGGTGCGTTGGTCCATGTGGTTAGCGACCCACAGCCCGAGTCGCCTTGGGTGGTCGTTGGTGACGATTACGGGCATGAAGGTTGTATTGCGCGCGATGGTCTGGAGCCATAGCGCTGCTGAATCCTGGGGTGGCCGTCGTGAATGACGACCGCGTCGGAGTGAAAACGAAAACGTGCGCCAAGAAGGCTGAAGGGAACGTTGAATGAAAATCGTCGCTGGATTGCTATATGTCGTGTGCTTGGGGAGCTTCGGCGTTCCCACAGATGCGCAGACTGCCCCGGGGACTCCAATGAATTTGGACGCCCCCGCCGGGGGTTTCCCCGATTCGCCTGAGAATCCATGTGGAGACATGCTGATTGTGGGGGTGAAAATGTCCCTCATTGGGACGCTGTTCGATATAGCGAAGTTAGGCGGTAAAGTGCAGTACACCACGTCCGACCTACTTGGATATTACCGCGATGACGGAAACTACCAATATTACCTTTCGAATTATTGCCATGATGTTGCGACGCGCGACGGTTCCTACGGTATGGCGTTGGAAGGGAAGGCTCACATTGAACACGTGCAGGGCACAGCGTGGCAGGATGACATGAACCTGGCAGTTCAGAAGCTGGAATTGTGCACTACAGAAGCGTATGGAACGCCATTATCGGCAACGTGTCAAACTCACGAAGACGAAGCAGTTCATTTCCAGGTCATGTGGGAGACCAATGGAAACTAAGGCTCCCGCCGGGGACAGCGACGGTACAGACGAAAAACGGCGTCCCACCTTAGAGCGTCTCTCAATGGGAACTTTGATTGGGTACTTTGATAACGGAGTGATTCAAGCCGCAACAAACCGCCGAAGCCAAGAACGACCATCGCGAGAGACAGAGGCTCTTACTCAGAATCAGCACTGTTATGCAGGCCCGGCGCGAACAGTAGGCTGCTCTGTAAACGACCCGCCGCTGATGCGTTGCCTGAATCATGCGGTAAATCAAGTTGCCCGCCACGCGGAGTAAGAACTGGCATCTGATATCTACCCAGCCTCGGACGCACGGTGGTAGCGGGGCGCGGAACAAGCGCCTTGGCCATCCACGCGGAAATGCTTCCGCCTGTGGAGAAGGTACGACGCACATGACCGGTCAGGAATCGTCCGCGAGTTTCGCCTTTCGCGCCCGGAACCTCTTTCTCGCGGAACTCGCGTTTATGAAGGCGGAGTATGCCGATGCGATGGGCAATCCAGAGGCCGCCGCTCGTGCTCGTGGATTGTCGGGGGCGTTCAGCCCCATGTCGCTCCCGCTTCGCTTCTCAAGAGAGGAGATAAGAAAGCGATTCAGCCGCATCGTTCAGATACTTGAGGAGGTATCGAAAAAGACCGCGCCGGGGCATACGGTCGGTGATTTTCGCAATACATTCACCGAACTCAGCATGTCTGCCGTCGATGACGTGCATGCTCAAATGGACGGTCGCATAAGAGCCCTCGGCGTTTATCCAAGTGAAGCGGCGCAGCGCGTCGAAGGTGATTTGGCTACGTGCGAGGAGAACGCGAGGGCTGAGGCTCTGGCGCAGATTGACTTGGTTGCGCCGCCTTATCCTACGGAAGCGCCCGTGCTTATGCCCGAATCAATGATGGTTGAAGATTCGGAGGAGATGTCACGGCGGCTGAGAGGGTTGCGAATCGGTACGCTCGGGAAACTCATCGTGGGCGATAAGGGGCCGAAGTATCGACAGTCCGGCGACCTAACTCAATTTTTCGCGGATGCAGGCCTGCCGAACCTCGTGCACGATGGTTCATCGCGTAACACATGGGTGCTCGAATCTCTGAAGTCCCTTGATGCCCCTTCGTTGCAGCGCGTCCTTGAGCGTTTGGCGCTCCGCGCAGAATATGACACGGTGGAAGAATGGGAAAGCGCGCGGTCCGCGCTCAGGTCTATTCTTGAGTCCGAAGATTTGCGTGTCGGAGGCAGCGCGAGGAGCCCTCGCATCGAGGTTGGAGAATATGATGATGAGCCAACGCCGCCTCAAGAATCCGATGTGAGTAGCGAACTGCGGCAGGCCCGCTCTAAGAAGCGCCTCTTTATCATTCACGGACGTAACAGGACGTTGCTCAAGGAGATGACCGCCTTTCTTCGCTCGGTGCATCTCTTTCCCATAGAATGGACGCAAGCAGTGCAGCAAGCCGCGCATGGCTCGCCGTATATTGGCGAAGTTGTCTATAACGCAATGAAAAATGCGGATGGAGTACTCGTCTTGTTCAGTCCGGAAGAGAAGGTGCGGCTTAAGGACGAATATCAGGTCGCAGCGGACCCACCTGACGAGAAAACAACGAGAGAGCAACCTCGGCCAAATGTCATCTTTGAGGCAGGCATGGCTTTTGGCATAGCGCCTGAGACGACGATACTCGTCCATTTCGGGCGGGTGGGCCGAATCTCGGACATGGAAGGCCGAAACTACGTCCAGTTCGATGGCTCGCCAAAGACGCGGAGAGAGCTTATTGGACGTCTTCGCAGCGTTGGGCTCGACGTTGATGATACCGGTACTGATTGGCTCGAGCCCACCATGTTCAGCATCGTCACGTCATGAGAAAAGGTATCAAGGAGCCGAGTGTTAGGCTCGCGCCCAGGGGGAGAGACGTTTGAGCGGGCTAGCGACGGCACATACTTACTTACGCTCCCAACGCTCAAGGAACCATACATAGTGCCCGGCTACGAGCCGATTCCCGTTGTGTTAGCCGTCGCCGAGTTTGTTCGACGGGTGGTCGCGGTGGGCCGCGCGACCCAGTACCGCATCATCGCCTACGTCGCCATCACGATTTGCGGAACTATCTGCCAAGCCTTTGAGCCGGCCCTCGCGATGGAGTTGACCGCACGATTCAACCAAACACATCTGCGATAGGTACGAAGGAGCGTCTTTGCCTGGCCACATGGCCTGATAAACCCTTGGTCTGATGCATACTTGCCGCGAGATTCATCGTCGGCTGAAGAGTACGTGTACGCGGGCCTGGAGGTCTTAGGCTTGGATTTGAAAAAGTCGAGTAGTCCCATGAGATATCGCTGGTAGGTGTGTCCCTACATAGAGATATGTAAGTGAGAGGAGGAACGGGCGGGAGTGAGTCAGACGGAACCTAGCCAGGCACGCGATGAGTTAGTATCGAGGTCAAAGAGAATCGTCATGTCCGTTGTTCTAGGCGATATTGCCGTCGTGCTCGTGCTTCTCGCGGGCTGGTTTTACTTTCGTGGCTTCCTAATTCCAGAGTCATCGCATGTACAGACCTTGGACCAGCAAATCGCCTTTGGAGGGACGCTCATTGGCCTCGCAACACTGGTGCTTGTCGTCGTTCAAGTTGCGCTGATAGCTGGACAAATCGCAATCGCGTAGTCGCCCGAAATGTCGTGTGCCTCGAATACTTTCCGTATCATTCGGAAAAGTTTAGCAGCGGTACACCCAGAGTTGCATCGCAAGAGTATATTTTCGCGCTCCTACGGGAGGCTCTCAGTCGAAAGGCGGTGGTTATCGTTATGCGGGCACATACGGCGTGGATGAGTTCCGTCCCCGAACTCGCAAGCGCTGAGGTCCACGTACTGAATAGCAATCAAGCCATATATGTGAGCGCGAACAACTGTCCTACTGGATTTGCTGAAGCCTGCGCGCGGCTCAGGGCGCGTTGAATGGGAGCCACGGGACCGTGATTGTACACTACTTCAGCCGAAGTGTTCGAGCTGGGGCGTCATTCGTCTTTCCTAACCGAGGTGGCGTTGGGTGACACGACGGTAAGACAACTCAAGCAACGGGTTTTTCAGACTGGTAGCCATCCGCATAGTCAGGTTGTTTCGCCCCGTCGGTAGGGTGGCAAACCTAAGAGGTTCTGCGACCTGTCATTCAAGTTATTATGGAGCGCTGGGGTCTCCCATTAATACCCAATCTGTCGGATGAACCTGCTGGGTTCGTTGAAGCTAATCGCCAGAAAAAATCTGCGCGCCCTCGTGAGGGCAACGTAGAACTTTCTGCGGTCCTCATCAACATCCGTAACGGCGCCATCTATCATAAAGGGTAGCATACCCTCGTCGCAGCCCAGGAGCGCGACGGCATCGAACCCGAGGCCCTTCGAAAAGTGGATAGTCATGCAGCGTACGCTCTTGCACGGTATAGCGCGCTCAGCCATTTCGCCAATTGTCTGTACCGGCTTCTCCTCACGCAAGGCCCTCCATTCAACCCGACATGCCGCGCGAAAGTGCTCTATATCTTCGGGGCTCAGAAGTCGTTCAAGTCGCAATATTGTCAATGTCGCAGTCGTGAGCATAACGGCTCCTTCGAGCACCTCTGTCTCCATCGCCAATCCTTGCAACCGGTCGTGGACCAGGTCGTGAACTACGCGTTCCGTGATTGGTGAGCAAGTTCGCTCGGCCAATCCGGTCACGTTAAGGGCAAGTCGAAGACTCGCCTCGGCGAGTGCAAGCAACGTCGAGTCAATTTGCCTACGAGCGGCAGATAGGGCGCCGAGCAAGCGGCGGTACCAGTCCTCGGGGGGCGGTGTGGAAACGACCACCGCCGGTACGCCCAGTTCCCGAAATCTTAAGGCGGCACTAATCGCTAGGCTGTTAGTGGGGGTTATCGCAGCGGCATTCTCCGTCGGAATGTCTAACGACTTCAAACGTTCTACAAAACGGTGCAATCCCGCCCCGAGCGTTGACTTCTCCAATATCTCCAAGGCGTCGGTTCGCAGCGCCGCCTCCCCGGTCGGTTCCAGCGCGCCTTCACCAAGCCGGGTGGCTGCTCTCGAGATTGTGGGTCCGCACCGATAGGTCTCCCGTAGCGTACCGAGTTTGCAGCCGAGAGCGTTCGCTGTGTCGAGCAGCGATTGCTTGCTCACGCCATTAAATCCATATATCATCTGACCGAGGTCGCCAATTAGGAAGAATCTTGTGGCACCGGCCTCTGCTATGACTGCATAGAGCGCGAGCTGCACTTCGTTGCAATCCTGATACTCGTCCACCAAAAACCACGCGAAACGGTTCGTTATCGCCTTCCTTACAGTCTCGTAGCGTCGCAGTAGCAAGTATGAGAAGTACACGACACCCGCAAAGTCACAATAGCGCCTCGCCTCTAAGGCCGCCCTGAACTGCCGCAATCCCCGCACATCGTTGCCGCGCGGCTCGCCGTCGATGTCCAGCCAGTAGTTCCGTGCGGCCTTCCTCAGGGCGTTCTGCGCCGACTCGTTCGGCGCCGCCGCCGCCACTATGGCTTCCTCGTGCCTCGGGTCGCCTGGCGTGACGAGCCGGAACCCCTGCGCAAACTCATCCAAGAGGTAGGACCATGGTGCCAACACCGTGGTGAGTAGAAAGCCGTGAATCGTATTAACGCTCAAGTGCTCAAGAAAAGCAACCGGAAGACAGGAGCTGAGGCGCGCAGCTATCTCATCGCGTGCAGCGTTCGTATATGTTATACAGGCGATTTCCGCACCGGCGTTTACCGCACTGGCTATTTCTCGTTGTATCTTGGCCGCGACAAGGCGAGTTTTTCCCGCACCAGGCGCTGCTCGCACAAACTCGTTACCGGGGAACCGAAGAACGATTTGCTGAGCGTTACTCAGTTCCACTTTTATCCTCACCTGTTAGCCACGCGAAGGCGTCCACAATGTATGACGGTGGTTCTAGTGGCTCATGCGCCAGTCGCTGTGCGAACCTCGCCTTTCCAATTTGTAAGCCTAGTCGATAGGTCTGAAGCTGCGCGGTAGCAAGGTCTGCCTCGTTGCGGGTTGTCATCGCCTTTTGATAGACGGTGGATGCCTTTGTCTTCGAAAGTCCTCTTGCAACCTTCTCAAGATGAGGGAGGTTCGCGATTTGACAGAGCGCGAACTCGAGGGTTGTTCTGTTCGCGAATGTCCCGACAACGGTTGTTGGCGGGAGGAGGCTTGAATTGGAGCCATCATCGTACGTTGCGATGGCATCCCCATCATCGTTGCGGAAGGCGTCGCCATCAGTGACGATTGCGCACCTCGATGCGAGAGCTCCCGTCTCAAAGAGCTTGCGAAAGATGTTGAAATGCGTGCCGTTGACGGCGATTACACTGATGCCAGTCGCCGTTAGGTTGATGTTCAGATGCCTTGCAAATACGGGCATTAATAGCAACTCGGAGCCGCCCTCGACCAAAAGCAACCGTCGTGCAAAGAACAATTCGGCCTTCGTCGCGTCGAGATAACGGTCTAGGTCGGCCACGTCCACCGCCGTCAATGCAGCGGCTTCCGCGATGCGCCGGACAGTGCTCACATGCCCAAGTCTCGTTAGCCCGACTATAGCAGAGGCTCCGGCCTTCGAGGTCACATGAGCGCTGTGAGTGGTTACGACCGTCTGAAAAGCCTGACTTCGGAGGTTGGTGAGGAATGCGTCTTGGGCCTGCGGATGGAGGTGAGCCTCGGGCTCCTCGATTATCAGGAGCTGGCCTGCTCGCTTTTCCGAAACTCGTCGACGGAAGTACTCAATCTGCATTGCTGCATACAGGAGATTATTGAAGCCGAGCCCATTACGGTCGAGCGCGTACTCGGTGAGTGCCGTGTCAGTGACGAGCAGGTTCAGCGACCGCAGCACGTGAGGGAATGTTGGTTCGGCGTATCCCAGTGTTGCCTTGAGTGGATTCAAGCCTCCCTCCAGGGCTTCGTATGCACTGGTAATCGCGGCAGCGAGCGCTTTAAATTGTTCGGTTGCGGTAACACTGTCGTTCGCGTCGGTCAAAGCCTTGACGATTACTGTCTTCACCTCGGGTGGGATGTCAAGTGTCTCCAGTAGTCGGCGGAGAGGTGAGGTGGTTCGTCGCTGCAAATCCTGTAATACATCCCTCAGTGCAGGGAGCTCGACAACATGATATTGGCTGAGTATGCTCTCCTTCACGCCATCGCCCAGGTCCACGTCCCACGTCAATTTGGAGTAGTCGATGTCAAGCCCAACGACGCGCTCGGCCTGATAATCTTCGAGCCTCAGCGTCGTGGTGGCTCGACCTTCGTTTGCGATTTCGTATCGGGCGCTCGGATTCGGGCGAAACCTATACGCCAGCCGAGGAATGCCGCCTGTGATAAGGGGAGTTGCAAAGTTTGACTCATACCTATCATCGGGTGAGTAGCTAAACTCGCCCAGA
Organism: Vulcanimicrobiota bacterium; assembly: GCA_963743605.1. Taxonomy (GTDB): domain Bacteria; phylum Vulcanimicrobiota; class Vulcanimicrobiia; order Vulcanimicrobiales; family Vulcanimicrobiaceae; genus CAVUQJ01. Next base: position 108,765 of record CAVUQJ010000007.1, read on the forward strand.
ACCAAAATATCGGTTGCTTTCTCAGGGCCCCCGCTACCATAGAAGAAATCCTCGGAAAGTAAACGGCGCGCTTGGGCGCCCAGGTCGGCGTCGAGCAAGAGGCGCAAAGCGCGCACGAGGTTCGACTTTCCTGCGCCATTGTCGCCGACAGAACGCTAAGTCCAGAATCGAGATTAACGTCCACATGCTCTAGGTTCCGAAAGTTGCGGATTACCAATCGTCGAAGATGCAAGGTACACCATCCGTGGGCACTCGGTTGCGGTTGATGCTTCCGGGGCCTGCGTGGGAATTCCCGGCCCGCGGACCCTCGCCACGCTTGCAGAGGCGCGCGAAGCACACGGACGGTGCGAGCCTCCGACAAATCGCCGCGCGGATGACCTCCCTCGGTGTCAGGACGAACAACGGCGGCCGGAAATGGTACGCCGAGACGGTGCGACAGGTGTTGGGTTCGCGTATTGCTTTGGAAACTGCCGCGTGGCGGCAGTCTGTCAATTCGACCGCGCACGACACGCCTAGCGGCTGCTTATGGCATCGCGCTCAGCAACGACCCTTCTCTATGTTTCAAGGAGCCTTTTCTCCAAGTAGCATTCAACCAAGAACCGCACGGTGGAGAGAGCGAGATTAATTGCGTAGGCCGCCTCATTAACCGACACGGCTCGTTCCTGAGCAGAGCCGTGTGCGTCTCCGGCTTCGTCTCGATAGCGGGCTATATGCTCCACGATATTGGCGACGGACCCTGCAAAAACGGTTAAAATGCTCGTCTCCGAGCATGGACGGAGGCTTCACGGCATTTAGCGCCGCTCTGCAGAGGGCTGCTGGCGTGTCCGTCTTGATGTACGTTACTCCGTAGGCATCAAGAATCTGTTTGGCAGTCGATTCGAGTAGGCTTCGTGTAAGCGTGATGGCTCCGGGCGCGTCGAGGTCGGAAAGCCTTTTTCGCGCGACCGTATACACGCGGTGCACCTCAGTAAGTTCCAGCACCTGCAGGGTCACCTCACTGAGTTCAACTACTGCGGGGGGCTCGCCTTGCAGTCGTTCCAGCGTAGACTCGAACGTTTCGCGCACGAAGGCGTCTCGCTCCGCATATGCCCTCCATTTGGACGCGGTCCGTGCCCAATAGACTTGCAAGTACCGGTGTCGGCTAAAGAATGCCCTAGCGTCGTCGCCTAGATAAGCCGAACGCAATAGACTCTGGCGCAACGCTACGTACCGGTCTCCCTCGCTCTTGTCGAGAATACTTCGGTTTCGGTCATATAGCGAGCCCAATAACTTCCGAGACTTCGCTGTCCGCTTGTGACCGGGGGTCTTCATCGTTATTCTCATCGAAGCCAGTGAACAACTGCCTGTCCCTCTTCACCAGTTGCACTACGCTTCCAACCAACTCGGCCTCCGAAGAACTCGGGTACTGCCAGTAGAAGGGAGCATCTATCGTGTACGAGCAAGAAGCGCATCACACCGTTCCTCAAGTATACCTGAAGTCTTTCGCAGAACGACCTCGCGGGCTCATGGTCCTCGGACGACGAGGAACACCTGAGGACCACGTTAGACGCCCGACCTTCGCCTCTGTGAAGCGGGCCTCCGCCATCCCAAACTTCTACACGCTCTACGCTGACACTGGCGAGCCCGACCCGGCCTTTGAGCGAGACCTCGCGCGATTTGAGAACCACTACACAAGATTGAAGAAGGCAGTTCGGCGCGGACAGCCCTTGGATGTGGCTGAGCGAAATCTGCTAAGCCTGATGGTCGCTTTGCAGGACGCGCGAAGCGTGGCACCCGAAACGTTTGGGCTAAGAATATTGCTGGACTCACGGACCTAGCAGAAAAAATGTATCGACACCATCTTCCCGCTGCTGACCGATGCTGAGATAGCGGAGCGGATGAGGCAATTCGTCCGCGATAACGTTGCCGACGTGAGCTTGCGCAAACGCCGAGCGAACCTAGCGCTTCTGATGGTTCCCGAGATATTCCGCACGAGATATCACATCACTCGTAGAATGCATATGAGCGTTCTCGTCAGTCGTGCTCATGATTTTATGACCTCCGACAACCCCGTCGTCTGGGTTGACCCCGTTCGTTTCCCGCCGCACCCAGTCTACGGCTTTCACTTTTTACATCTGAGCAATGAGGTTGTCTATCCACTAACGCCCCGTCACTGTTTATTCATGTCCTACCTTCCACTTTGTGCCCTGGTTGAAGCAGATGCACACGCGGTGACGACCGTCAATGCGAGGCTCGCAAGGTACAGTGTGAACGAGATGTTCGCCCTTCCAACCGACTCACTGGTTGAGCGCGCTCGCTACGTTGACGATATGGCAGCCGATGACGACGCCGTGCGACGCCCCCTATTCAACCTGTGTCGCGACCCAGCAGACGGGGGAATTATTCGGTTAGCCCAAGTTGCCAGAGCCCTCGACGTGCCCTGGGACCAGGTCGTCGAAGAGAACCGTCCCCTGGTGGAAGGTTGGCGCGAGCGCGGCATTGATATTGTGGGCCTTGACAACCCGGTAGACTTGGCGCGGGAACCGCAATAGGTGGAACTTTGAACCCTTCCGTTACGCAGTACGGGGTCGCCCTGAGTTGGGCACTAATCGCCCGGCAGGTGCAGCGGAAGACCGCCCTCAGAGGCGTGGAGCCAGTTTGTAGGCGACGGCTAGCTCGGTACGGGGGTTAGACCAGGCGCTCGCCCGGAAAGCTATTTCCGCGACCGGGCAGTACTGGCAACAGACGCTGATGTGGGCCGTCCCGAGTACCTATCCGTGGTCCTATTCTGCCGTACTTCGGCGAACCTGCTCGAACTTCGGCGGACCCATCATTGCCAGACGAATGTGCAAAAAAGACCGTTAAATAAGGCTTTTCGAACCGTGGCGGACTGCCTGCGGCTCCCGGCGAAGCCCTCGACACCCACGCGCCCGTAGCGTAGCTGGATAACGCGCAGCCCTCCGAAGGCTGAGATCGGCGGTTCGAATCCGTCCGGGCGTACGAGTTCCGGACCGCCGGGGTAACACTCGGCGGTCTCGCTTCGACAGGCAATGTGAACGACGACATCGCGCGCATGACCCGAGCGATCGATCTCGCCGCGGCGGCCGAAGCCGCCGGCGACGTGCCGATCGGTTGCGTCCTCGTGTCGGGCAACGTCGTCGTCGAGACGCACAACGAGAAAGAGGCGCGCGCCGATCCCAGCGCCCACGCGGAGATGCTCGCGATCCGCGAGGCGGCCCGGCTCACGCGCCTGGCGGCTCATCGGCGCAACGCTCTACGTCACCAAGGAACCGTGTACGATGTGCGCCGGCGCGATCGTCGCCGCGCGCATTCAGCGCGTGGTTTACGGCTGCCCCGATCCAAAGGGCGGCGCGGCGGGAAGCGTGATCGACGTCTTCGGATCGGCTGTTTCGGCCTAAGAGCCCGTCCGAGAACTTAACGAGTGGTTGGAATTGCTCATGATTCAAGGAGGCGGCCCGAATCGCTTCGGAGGGGTCGCCGATGTGGACCAACGAAAATCGCACTCGCTACGACCGCGATGGACTGCGCTATCCCAGCGATTTGACCGACGCGGAATGGGCGCATGTCGAGCCGCTCATTCCGCCGGCCAACGCGGCGGCAATCGACGTCATGTCGATGAGCGCGAGGTCGTCAACGGCCTGATGTACGTCCTCAGCACTGGCTGCCAATGGCGCGCCGTCCCGAAGGACCTGCCGCCGCGTTCGACGCTTTACGATTATTTCGATCTGTGGAGTTGGGAGGGCACGCTCGATCGCATCCACGACGCGCTCTACGTAAAGTGTCGCGAAGCCGCCGCTCGCGAGGCGAGCCCGACCGCCGCGATCATTGACAGCCAGAGCGTCAAGAGCGCGGAAAAAGGGGGACCTGCATCGATCCGGCGGGTTACGACGCCGGCAAGAAGATCATGGGCAAAAAGCGCCATATCCTCGTCGATACGCAGGGCCTGTTGATGCATGCGATCGTCCACGCCGCCGACATCCAGGACCGCGACGGCGGCGCGGCGCTGATGGCGACCTTGTTCGGCGCCTTTCCGTTTCTGACCAGGCTCTTTGCCGACGGCGGCTATCGAGGGTCGCAATTTCAGGCCGCCATCGGACGAACTCTGGCGCGCGTGAAGGTCGAGATCGTCAAGCGGTCGGATCAGGCCAAGGCCTTCGTCGTCTTGCCCAAGCGCTGGATCGTCGAACGCACCCTCGCCTGGCTCGGCCGCTGCCGATGGTTGGCCAAGGACTGGGAATGCCTCAACCGCAAGGCGCTCGCAGTTCTCCGCCTCGCCTCCATCCGCCTCATGCTGCGAAAACTATGCAATCCAACATGATGTTTCCGGACAGACTCTCAAGATAGGAGCCAAACGGAGCCTGCCCCGGTCAAGATTCTCGTGCGGACAGACGCATTCCGCCAGATTGAGGGTGTCCTCACCCCACTGAGCAGTGCCGCGAAAGGCGCGCGAAGCCTTGATTAGAGATTTCCGGAGAGGAGAAAGAGCATCAACCTTTGCGGCGGCACCCATCTAGAGATCGATGACCTTCACGGACGTCGTCATTCGTCCGTCCGCGACGACCCAACCACGCAGGACTACTTGGTCAACCGCCGCCACCATACCCGCGCGAACAATCCCGCAATGCCGGACGTCATGAACTCTGTGACGCCTCAGCGAATCAAGGCGATGGCCAACTTGGCAGGTCTTTAAATTCGAAGCCTCGGGTACGCTAGATACGAACAGGGTCTCCCAGACCCACTCACATATGTCAAGCTCGTGTAACGACAGGCGATCCAAGGAGTTAGATGAGCCATGACTGATCAATCTTCAAAACAGCGACGAAGGACGCTTGTCGGTGCGATTTTGGCGATCGCGGCGACGAGCGATCAGTGGACTCGCTGTTGGGCGCAGGATGTCAAAGACGTTCACGCCGGATATGAGCTTGCCTCGAAGGTTTGCTCCCCGTGCCATGTCGTCGCGCCGTTGCCCGGGCCTTCTTTCATGGATATCGCAAAGAGCCAATATGGCTCGCCAGCGCCACTTGAAAATTTCCTGCGATTGTAGTGCGGCACTTTCACACCCGAGCTGCGCTTGTTCAGGCTGCCAAGGGTAAGGGGCTGCGAGCGTCGGGTCAATCGCAAATTGTAGCATGGTTTGCTCCTCTCTGACCCTCGCAGGCGTTTTGTATCCATGCCGCGCGACGAGCCAGGTTTCATTGTAGCGCCTGGCGAATGGACGAGTCGGCGCGCAGGTCCTCGATGGTTTTGAACGTCCGCACCCAGAGCAAGTTCTCCTTCAAGGTTCGGATGAAGCGCTCGGCGACGCCATTGCCCTCGGGTTCGCGCACGAAGGACGGCGAAGCTTCGATGCCCAGACATTTGATCTCGCCCTGGAAATCGCCGGACATGTAATTGGAGCCATGGTCGTGACGCAGCTTGAGCCCACGCGCCACGCCGGGCGCGATGGAGCCGAAGCACCGATGCACCCCCTGCCGGACCGGCTCCAGGCTTCGAAGCGATTGGCTGAACGCGCGGCGTGAATGCCGATGATTTCTGAGTTCGCGTGTTCGACGGCGACGAAAACATAGGCCCGCCCTTCCTCGAGGGTGACGGTCTGGCCATGTCCGTTCCCCACATTTCATTGACCTTGTCGGTGACGATGGTTCCGTCGTGCGTCCTCTCTTGGCAGCGCCCGACGCGATGGGGCGCGAGCAAGCCGTTCTCTCCCATCACCCGGCGCACGCGGCGGGCTCGAGCGAACCCCGGCAACGCGCAGTCGCGCCCATAGTTTGCGATAGCCTTCGCCATGAAAGTCGGACGCTTCGATTTCCCGGCGGATATGATCGGCCAGGTCAGCATCCGGACAAGGGCCTGTCGGACCGGGGCGACGGACGATCGCAGGCGATGGCGTTCCCTTGAGAAAGCGATACACGCCGGCGCGCGAAACGCTCCACGCGCGCGAGACCCGCGCCAGGCCATAACAACGAGACGTGGAAGGCGAGACCGTCTGGCTCATCGTCTCGACCTCCTTGGGCCAAAGGGCTTTTGGCCTCCATGGCGGCGATCTTGGCGGACAGCAATTCGTTGTCCATGGTGATCTCGCCCACCTTGGATTTCAGTCGGGCGATTTCATCCTCGCGATCGTCGCGCTCGCGTTCCTTCAGGGCTGACGCCGCGCCGGCGAGCGCTCGCTCCCGCCATTCGGTCAGCTTGGCCAAAGAGACATTCGCTTCCCGGGCGACGACTTCCAACGGTTCGCCACGCAACAAGATCCCATGGGGCGTGGATAGCGGCCGGCTCTGGGAGCAGACTGAGGTTGTTAATCCACTCAATCCTTGGAGGCGACCCATGTCACTCGATCACCGTTGCGAAGAGCCGACCGCTATCCGAAGCAATGTTGGCGCCATTTTCGTTTCTTTGGAACTGAGCCGTTCGACCTGGCTAATCACGTCGCTGTCGCCGGGCAGCGGCGAGAAAATGGCGAAGTATGGCATATCGGCTGGGGATCTCGCCGCGCTGCGGCGCGATTCTTGGGGCTCAAGCAGAAGGCGTTCGCGCGGACGGGAAAATCCTTTCAATCGTCGTCATTCAGGAGGCGGGACTGGATGGTTTCTGGATTCATCGCGTACTGCAAAGCGAGGGAATAGAGAGCTACGTGGTCGATCCGGCCTCGATTGCGACGTCACGCCGGCGGCGGCGAGCCAAGACCGATAGGATCATGGCGAGGCATTGGTCCGTGCGCTGCTGGCTTACAAACGGGGCGAACCGCGCGTCTGCGCCATCGTCACCGCGCCAACGCCCGAAGACGAAGACAATCGCCGGCTTTGCCGTGAGCGCAAGGCGCTGACCGCCGAGCGGATCCAGCACGTTAACCGGATCAAAGGATTGTTGTTCTCCCAAGGCGTATCCGATTACGAGCCGCTTCGCCGCAACCGGGCCAACGACTTGACGAACTGAAGACGGGCGATAGCCGTCCGTTGCCGATGCATCTCAAAGCTCAGATTGGCCGCGAACTCGATCGCCTTGAGCTTCTGCTTGAGCAGATCAAGGCTGTCGAGGCTGAGCGGATGCCTTGCTCGCCTCGGCGAAGCCGACCGAAGAGACGTCGGCGCTACCGGCGATGTTGGTGGGCCTGAAAAGATCGGCCGGAATTTGCTGCCGTTCTATGGTCGGAGGGGCTTATCGAATCTTCGCCAACCGAAAGCAAGTCGCCGCCTATGCAGGGTTGGCGCCTACGCCCTGGCAAAGTGGAACCGTCGCGCACGAGCAAGGCGTATCCAAAGCCGGGAATCCGCGGCTGCGGACGACGATGATCCAGCTTGCTTGGCTCTGGCTGAGACATCAGCCGCATTCGGCACTGGCGCAATGGTTCAAGGAACGCGTCAAACGCAACGGCGGGCGCCTGCGCAAAACGACGATCGTGGCGCTTGCGCGCAAATTGTTAGTCGCGTTGTGGAAATATGTGAATGCCGGCGTCGTCATCGAAGGCGCCGTAATGAAGGTCTCCTCATAGACGATCTCAACAGATTGACGCAATCTACCGAGACCCGATCAGTCTCGGCGGATCGAGGTGGACGAATCGATGGCGCGTATGGTTTGAACAGCCGACAACAAGAATGGTCTCGTCCTCCTGAGCCCCACCCGCCGCAAGCGGGATATTGGTGCAGTCGCTTCGCGCGGCGGCCGAATGTGAGTTTGATCTGGTGCGAACGATCAGGTTACGGAAGCGGGCTCAAACCTCGAATACCGAAACAGCCTCAGGAGTTTTGCCTATGCGCCACTGAATTTGGCTCTTGACCCGAACATCCCCATGTGAACGCGCCACCAACGCCATCTTGCGTTGGACCGAGTAGCGCTTCGGTCCTGCATCGACGCCCGAGGGGGCGCCTGCGCCAGCTATGGGGGAGGCTCCGGCGCCCCTCGGGCTTCAGCCCTGCATCAATCGTCATTTTCGAAACCTCCGGTTGCGGTTCAATTACCGCAGCCAGATGTCTCAGCTAACCGTGACGCACCCCAAAATTTCCTGCGATCAACTGACAGCGACGTTAGTCACCCCGGCGGTATGCCAAACATCAGCCTATCAGGAGAACAAATTCGGACGATTTCTGCCTACATCGGTAGCTTGCGCGAAGCACGCTAGCTTTGCGTTTACCCGTCCACTGCTGGCGCTATGTTCCAGCTTTGTCGAGAAAGAGTAAGTCTGAACCATTGTTCTTCGGCCAGCATGTCCGAGCGCGGGGGCGTGAAGATGAACGGTCCAGGAGGTGCACGACAGCAATTCCGCGGCGCGCTTGGCGCTGAATGGACATTTCATGATTATGAACTGGACCTTATAGCCAGCCCGGCGCGTCCACCGCCGCCTTTCTTACTTCGTCATGCGCTTCTGAGCCGCGCCCGCGCAAACGCCGTTGTGTCGCTCAAACTTCCCGAGGCCGCCACCGCCGCCCATCCTTTCTCGCTCAGATGCTCCGCTGTTTGCCGGCGCGCCACATCGGCGTCGGCGTCCAAAGCATCGGCGCGCCGGGAGGCGATGCGCTCAAGGCGCGTCGCCAGGGGCGCGTCGAGAAAAAGTCCCCTGAAAGCGACGCCGACCTCCGCCGCCGCGCCGGCCGCGGCGCTGCGTTCTGCAGCACCCGCGAAAGTCGCGTCGAGGAGGACCGCCTGTCCCGCCCGAAGCGCAATCCGCGCCTTGTCGATGAGCCGCTCATAGACGTCACGCGTGACGTCGCTGGAATAGGCCGAGGCGGGCAAACCAACCGTCTCCTCGACC
>CAVUQJ010000008.1:0-77641 GCA_963743605.1 Vulcanimicrobiota bacterium
CTCGACACGGCCGTCAAGGCGTCGAGCCGCGTGCTGAACATCAAGGGCCGCGTGTTGCCCGCCACCCTCGCGACGATTCGCGCTGCAGGCGCGGCTCGCGGACGGCTACGTTCGTCGAGGGCGAGACGAACATCTCCGCATCGAAACTGCCGATCGTCGAGCTGACGCTCATTCCGTCAAATCCCGCGCCGCTTGCGGAGGTGATCGCCGCGGGCCGATCCGCGAGGCCGACGCGACTTCCTTGGACCGGGCAGCCTCTCGACGTCGATCCTGCCCAACCTGCTCGTCGCCGACATCGCCCGCGAAGTCGAGAACGCGTCGTGCGCCAAGATCTACGTCTGCAATGTCATGACGCAGCCCGGCGAGACCGACGGCTTTACGGCGTCGGCCCACGTCAACGCGCTGCTCGATCAGGCCAAGGCGCGCGTCTTCGACACGGTCGTCGTGAACGAGGAGCCGCCGGAGCGGCTGCTCGGCGCCTACGCCGAGGAAGGCCAGCTCCCCGTCGCGGTCGACAGCGGCGGCATCGAAGCGCTCGGGATCCGGTTCGTTCCGGCGCGCGTCATCAGCGAGACCGAAACGGTCCGGCACGACCCGCAGAAGCTGGCGGAAACGATCCTGCGCCTGATCGACGAACACGTGGCCGAGCGGGCATCGCTGCTTCGCGTCCGCGCGCCGGCGCCGGCCCGCAACGCTACGAGTGGGTCAAGCTCCCCCTGGCTGATGTTGGTGGTCTCTACCCGCCGACAACGGCATCGTACACCAATCGTTGGTGCGCGTGACGTAGTTCGGCGCACTCACCGAGCAGTCGGCAGGACCGCCCGGCAGGTTGCCGATCGTGAACGAACCGTTGGTAGCGGTTTGGGCGGTGTTGACGACGTTGATCGTCACGGTCGCGCCGGGGATCGGCGCGTTGGTCGCCGCATCGACGACGGTTCCGCTGACGGATGCATATTGCTGTGCCTGCGGGGCGCCCGGGACGGCGCAACCGGCGAGGACCAGCGGCCCGCGCACAGGAATAGGACGCAGCGACGCGCGAGGCGCATGAAGCCCGTTTCGGAAGGCGCAGCGATGCTCCCTGGCCGAACGCTCCTCCATGCTGATTTCCGCTACCGAGCGTGTCGTAGAATACTGCCGGGACGCGCTCGAGATGGTCGGCAACACCCCGCTCGTCCGGCTGAACCGGGTGATGGACGACGCGCCCTGTTTGGTCCTCGCAAAGGTCGAGTACGTGAACCCCGGCGGCAGCGTCAAGGACCGCCCCGCCGTGGCGATGCTGCGCGAGGCGGAGCGCAGGGGCTGCTCGGGCCCGGCGCACGATCGTGGAGGCCACCAGCGGCAACACCGGCGTCGGCCTCGCGATGGCGGCCGCGGTGCGCGGCTACCGCTGCATCTTCGTCATGCCGGACAAGATGTCCGAGGGAGAAGATCGACCTGCTGCGCGCATACGGCGCCGAGGTCGTCGTCACGCCGACCAACGTGGCGCCCGATTCGCCGGAAACCTATTACGGGGCCGTCATGCGGCTCGCGCAGGAGATCCCGGGCGCTTTCATGCCGAATCAATGGCACAACCACTGGAATCCCGACGCGCATTACTAGACGACCGGCCCCGAAATCTGGGAGCAGACGGGGGGGCAGATCACCCACCTCGTCTCCGGCGTGGGCACCGGCGGCACGATCTCCGGGCACCGCGCGTATCTGAAGGAGCGCAATCCGGCGATCCGCGTCGTGGGCGCCGACCCCGAGGGCTCGATCTACTCCGGCGATACGCCGAAGGCGTATGCCGTCGAAGGGATCGGGATGTCGGATCTGCCCGAGACCGTCAACCTCAAGGTGATCGACGAGATTCAGCGGGTCTCCGACCGCGAGTCGTTCCTCATGGCGCGCCGTATCGCGCGCGAGGAAGGCCTGCTCGTCGGCGGCTCTCAGGCACCGCCGCCGTCGCCGCCGCCCGCGTCGCAAAGACGCTCCCGGCCGACGCCCTCCTGGTCGTCGTCTTCCCCGATCCGGCCGCGGCTACATGTCGAAAGTCTTCAACGACGAGTGGATGATCGCAAACGGCTTCATCGCCGAAGGCAAGCGCAAGGCCGCCGTCGGGGACGTGCTGCGCAGCAAGGAGCCGTTGCCGCCGATGATCATGATCCAGGAAGACGACGTCGTCAGGAACGCGCTCGACCTCCTGCGCCGCTATCAGATCTCGCAGATGCCGGTCATGCGCGCCGGCGAGATCGTCGGCAGCGTGAACGACGTCGCGGTGATGCAGTCGGTCTTCGATCAGTCAGCGACCTCCTCCACGAGCCGGTCCGCGAGGTCATGGGCCGCCCGTTCCCGCGCTCGAGACGGCGGCCGAGATCGACCGCGCCTACAAACTGTTGACGCTCGCCAACCCCGCGATCATCGTCACCGATCGCGACCGGCCGGTCGGGGTCCTGACGCGCTCCGACATCATCACGTTCCTGTCATCGACCGCCGGCAGCGCACCCGCGAAACCATAGAGACGATGCTTCAGCACACGGGCGATCCACGCCGGGCAGGAAGCGATCCGCGACCGGCGCGACGATCGTCCCGATCTATCAGACCTCGACGTACACGCAGAGGGCGATCGGCGAACACCGCGGCTTCGACTACAGCCGGACCGTCAACCCGACGCGCGTCGCGCTCGAGCGCAACTCGCCGCGCTCGACGACGGCGCGCTTCTGCAGCGCGTTCGCGAGCGGGATGGCGGCGACGACGGCCGTCCTCAACATCCTCTCCTCGGGCGACCACGTCGTCGTCGGCGACGACCTCTACGGCGGCTCCTATCGCCTGTTCTCGAAGATCTTCGAGCGCTACGGCCTGACGTTCACGTACGTCGACGCGACCGACCTCGGCGCGGTCGCCGCGGCCGTCCGGCCGAACACGAAGATGCTCTGGATCGAGACGCCCTCGAACCCGCTGCTCAAGCTGACCGACATCGCCGCCGTCGCCTGCTCAAGCCCCCCGGCGCACTGCTGGTCGTCGACAACACGTTCGCGACCGCCTACCTGCAGTCGCCGCTCGCGCTCGGCGCGGACGTCGCGGTGTACTCGACGACGAAGTACGTCGCCGGCCACAGCGACGTGCTCGGCGGCGCCGCCGTCACGAACGATCAGGCGGTCGCGGACACGATCAAGTTCAATCAGAACGCCACGGGCGGCGTGCCCGGACCGCTCGACTGCTTTCTCGTGCTGCGCGGAGCCAAGACGCTCGCGATCCGGATGCAGACCCACGATTCGAACGCACGCGCCGTCGCCCAGTTCCTCGCGGCGCGCGACGACGTCGACAAGGTCTATTATCCGGGGTTACCGTCGCACCCCGACCACGAACTTGCGAAACGCCAGATGCGCGGCTTCGGCGGAATGGTGTCGTTCGTTCCGGGCGGCGACGAGGCGCGGGTGCGCGACTTCGCTAAGCGGGTGAAGACTCTTCAGTCTGGCCGAGAGCCTCGGCGGCGTCGAGTCGCTGCTCTGCCATCCCGCGCGGATGACGCACGGCTCGATCCCAAAGGAGGATCGCGACCGTCGCGGCGTCACCGATAAGTTGCTCCGCCTCTCCGTCGGCATCGAGGACGTTGACGACATCCTCGACGACCTGCGCGCCGCGCTGGACGCGACACGGACTTAAATGAGGGAGGGGCAGCCATCGAGACTGCCCCTCCGCATTGGGTCGATCGTTGGCGGCTACTCTTTGGCGTTGTTGTCCGGAATCATGCTCGTCGGAACCACGGGGCCGCCGCTGCTGCCCTCCGTGAGTGGGCCCGACGAGAGCGACTTCCCGCTAGGGAACGCGTACGTCGCAAGTACGTCGTTCTCGGAATCAACCACGAACAGGTGCTTGTTCGACGTGTCGAGGCTGATGGAGTCCGGATTCATCGCGGTTGGGATGGTCTCGACGATCTGGCCCTTGGCGAGCACGTAGATCAGTCCGCCGGATCCCGAACCGCCGTTGACGGTCCCTACGAGGAGTTCGTCCTTCCGCGAAACGGCGGTGGTCGTTCCCGTCGCGCCGCCGATCGTCGCGTAGGTGTTGACCTTTTGCGTCCCCTTGAGGAACTCGTCAATCACCAGACTCGACGTGCTGCCGTTGGCCGTATTGAACGACAGGTAGACGTTCTGCTTGCTGTCGACCGCGAGCGCACCCGGCTGGCCGCCGGCCATGTTGGAGGCGTTCAACTCGCCCGACGGCGTCGTCGACCCGGGGCTGAAGTAGTAGATAGGTGATCCCCCGTCGTCATCGTCGACGCCTTGAGCGTACACCGCCCCGTTCTTCGCGGCGGCAACCGACGTGGCATAGACGTTCTGCGGGAGCGCGAGGTCCGCGATCTCCTTGACGCTACCGGTTGTGTATTGGACGACGCCGATCTGATTACCGGTGGGCTTGGTCACGAGGACACAAGCCTTGCATTCCGCCGTATTGTAGGCAACGAGCTCCTGCCACCACCAGTGGCGCGGCGGGCAATTGACCCAGGACACCGGGTTGCACTGTTGCTCAACGGTTACGTTGCACGGAAAGCGCTGCCAGCCGGCGTTCGTGAGCCGGTTGTACCACAACCCGGTCTCTTCGTACCAGAATGGAGAATTGTAGAGCCAGAACGTGCCGTAGTAGACGCCCGGCGTGGTTGACTTACACGGGGCAATTTGGCGCTCGAGAATGTGCTGCGGGCTCGTCTGAGAGCCGAGTTGAAGCGCGGGCTGCTGGGCTTGGAATTCGGACACGATGCCGGTCGCTGCCGGCCTAGCGGTGTTGGCCAGCGCGGGCGTGGTCATGATCGCGATGGCGCCGATGGCCGCGGCGACGATGGCCGCGTGGATGCTAAGACGAAACATGGGCTTGTTGCTCCTTGCGGCCTTGGCCGCGGCGAAGTGGATAACACAAGGCTAGCCGGCGACGTGTTCGGGCGGCATCCGTCGTTGTACGGAGCGACGCTGAGACCGGTACGGACCCCGGGCAGGCCGCGAACGGCGGCCTCGGTCATCGAACAACACAAAAAGACGGGCAACCATCAGGCTGCCCGGCCGCGTTGGAGATCGATCGTAGCCGGCTAGCCTTTAGCGTTCGCCGGATTCACGCTGATCGCGACGATGTTGGCGGCTACCGTCCTTGTGGGTAGAGGACGACCGTTAGTGTAGACAGCGCGTCGAGCGCGGCCTTGTCGTCGAAGTAGCCGTCGCGGCCGGCGTACGTCAGGACGATCAGCCGCTTGCCGTCGACGACGAGGTACTGATAGAGCCGTGCCATCGCGCCCGCGCCGGCGCCGGTCGAGACCTTCAGGTAGCGAGCCGGCATCCCGTTGGACAACGTGATCTTGTCTTTGCGATCGAAGAATACGCCGCCGCCGGTGTCATCGTCGCCACCACCGCCGCCGCCGCCGCTCGCGCCATTACGCAACTGGGTCTCTTCTTGGGACTGCGCCGCGTCGAGGTCACCTTCGAACGGAATGACCGTGATCGTGATCGTGCGCGGATCGGAGCGTGCGAACGACTTTACGAACATCGCGACGACCTGCGGACCGTCGCCCTGCGGGCCGCTCGGGACGTCGCGCTTGGTCCAGCCGTCCGGCGCCTGGTAGTGGATCGCTGGATCGTCGTAGGTGAGCGGGGCCGGCGTCGGTGGATCGTCGGCACGAGCGGCCCAAGGGAAAGCCAGGCTCCCTAGCAGGGCGGCGACGGCAAAAACGGTTCTCCTCTTCATCATCGCTCCAAGACGTTCGCCAGCGCGGGCAACGAGACCGCGTAACGGTAGCCGACGTTGCGGTGATCGTCGTCGAACTCTTCGTGCCTGACCTCGAGGCCCATCTCCCGCATGCGGTCGCGCAAGACGCGTGCTCCAACGTCGAGCGCGTATTCGTCGCGGCGCCCGCAGTCGAGATAACGCAGGCGAAGGCGTCCGAGTTCGGCCTTCTTCTCCAGGCACATCTCGCAGGGGTCCCAATGGAGCCAGCGCGCCATGACCGCGTCGTCGATCGCGCCGGTGCGCGGGTCGAACGGCAGGTCGATCGCGAACTCCGCCGCCGCCCGCGGCGAGTACGCCGACGCGTACGCGATCATCTCCATCGTCGCGAACTCGGCCGGCGAGCGCTTCGGCTTCTTCTCGAACGCCGCGACGAACGCGCCGATGTTGTGGTCGTAGGACTCGAGGGTGCGCTGGGCGTCGGCGAACGCGGGCACGGCCGCCTGGCGAAAGTTCGTGTCGCCGCTGTGCGACGCGAACGCCGCGAACGTCCCGGGCTTGGTCATCACGAGATGCAGCGAACCGAAGCCGCCCGACGACTTGCCGAGGACCGCGCGCGCTCCCTCCGACGGGATCGTGCGATAGCTCCGGTCGACGTGCTGCACGACGTCGCGCACGACGTAGGTCGCGTAGTCGCCGTTGTGGATCGAGTCCATGTACTGCGAACCACCGAGCCGCGTGAAGCCGTCGACGATGACCACCAGCACCGGCGGCAACGTGCCTTCGAGGATCAGCCGGTCGGCCCACTGCACGACGTTGGTTTCCCACGGGCGAGCGGAGACGAGCGCCGCGACGTCGCCGGTATAGCCGTGCAGGACGTAGAGCGTCGCGTAGCGCGCCGAGCCGTCGGGGTCGTAGCCGGGCGGCGTGTAGACGCCGAGCGGCCGTGTGGCCCGGTCGCCGAGCGGATTGTTCCGCAAGCGCCTGGGCATCGATGAAGTCGATGCGCAGATCGCCTGCGAGCCCGAGAAGCCGGCCGATTTCGCTCGTGGCCACGCACGGTAGTCCGCCCCGCGCGGAAAAATGCCTGCGGCCGGGAACACTCGCCCGATGATTCGCGGCCTCGGGTTGCGCGGCGCGGTGGCCGTCAATGCGATCACAATGATCGGCATCGGCCCGCTGATCACCATCCCGTTGGTCCTGACGCAACTCCACGGCGCGAGCGCCCTCTGGGCCTGGGTCATCGGCGCGTTGGTCGCGCTATGCGACGGCCTGGTGTGGGCCGAGTTGGGGTCGCTCTATCCCGGGTCCGGCGGGACGTACGTCTACCTGCGCGAGGCGTTCGGCTCGCGCTCGCTCGGACGGCTGCTGGCGTTTCTCTTCGTGTGGCAGATCGTCTTCACAGCGCCGCTGTTGCTCGCGAGCGGCTACATCGGCTTCGCGCACTACGCGGCGTTCCTCTCGCCCGCCCTCGCGACGCACGCGATCTGGCAAGGCTGGCTCGCCGCCGTCGTGGCGGTGCTGACCGTCGTCATGCTCTATCGGCCGATCGGGTCGATCGCCCGCGCCAGCATCGTTCTCGGCGGCGTCGCCGTCGTGACGCTGCTCGCCGTGATCGCCGCCGCGTTCCCAGGATTCAACCCGGCGCTCGCGTTCGGCCCGGCGAGCCACGTGGGACCGGTGACGCTCGGCGGCCTCGGCGCGGCGCTGGTCTTGACGCTCTACGACTATTTCGGTTACGGGCAAGCAAACACGATCAGCGACGAGGTGCGCCGGCCGGCGGTCACGCTGCCGCTGTCGATCCTCATCGCGATCGCGCTCGTCGGCAGCCTGTACGTCGCCCTGCAGATCGGCGTGCTGGGCGCGGTGCCCTGGCAGAGTCTCGTCGCGCCGACCCCCGCCGGCCAGCCGCCCGATAGCGCGAACTATGTCGCGTCGACGGTCGTCGCACACGCCTGGGGCCTGTGGCCCGCCTACGGCGTGACGCTGTTGATCTTGGTGACCGCGTTCGCGTCGACGTACGGCAATCTGCTGGGATATTCGCGCATCCCGTACGCCGCGGCGGTCGACGGCACGTTTCTGCGGCCGTTCGCGCGGCTCCACCCGACCGGACGGTTCCCGGCGATCTCGCTGCTCGTCGTCGGGCTACTCGCCGTGCCCGCGTCGTTTCTGAGCCTGAGCCAGGTCATCAGCGCGCTGACGACGGGGCTGGTGTTGATTCAGAGCGTCGCCCAGATCGTCGCGGTGTTCCTGATTCGGCGCCGACGGGTGCGCGCGCCGTATCGGATGTGGCTCTATCCGATGCCGGCGCTCCTGGCTTTGGTGGCCTGGATCTACATCTTCTGTTCGGCGGGGACGTTCGCCATCGGGTTCGGCTGCGTCACGGTCGTCGCCGGCATCGCCGTCTATCTCGTGCGCGCGCGCTTTCAGCGCGATTGGCCGTTCGCCGCGGCCCCCGCCGCGGCTTCGTGAAGGCGTTCGTCGCGGCGGTCGCGAGCGCGTGCGCCGCGCTGTTGCCGCTCGCGGTTGGGGCGCAGCCGGCGTGGGGTACGAGCGCGATCGTTCAGCGCGACGGGCATCCGGTCTTCACGGTCGACGGCAAGCCGTTCTTCGTTTTCGGCGGTGCCTTCTTCTACGAAAGGCTGCCGCGGCAGCTGTGGGAGCCGTCGCTGCGAGCATATCGCAGCCTGGGCATCAACACGCTCGACCTCTACGTGCCCTGGAACTGGCACGAACTCGCCGACGGCGACTTCGACTTCACCGGCCGAACATCGCCGCGGCGCGATCTGCACACGGTGATGGCGCTCGCACGGCGCTACGCATTCAAGATCATCTTGCGGCCGGGACCCGTGATCCGCAACGAGTGGCGCAACGGCGGTTATCCCGCCTGGCTGCTCGCGCGGCCGGAGTACGGCATGCCCCTGCACGATCTGCTCGAAGGGCGCTATCCGCCGACGGCGACGTTGCAAAACGCGCACTCCGACGACGCCGCCGCGCAGTGGATGCGCAACGCGACGCACCTCCATTACGCGCAGCGCTGGCTCGAGCGCGTCCTGCACGAGTTCGCGCCGGTCGCCGATCTCGTGATCGCGGTGCAGCTGGACGACGACCAGGGCGCCTACATCGACAATCAGACCTGGCCGGCGCCGAACCTCGCCGCGTACCTCGGCTGGCTGCGGGACGTGGTTCACGGCGTCACGGGCCCGGCGGAGCCGGTCTTCATCAACACGTACGAGATGAAGGTGCCGGCGTCGTCGCCGGTCTGGGCGTGGGGCAACTGGTATCAGAGCGACGCCTACTCGATCGGCGAGCACGATAGGGCCGAGCTGGAGTTCGCGACCGGTCTGCTGCAGACCCAGCCCGGCGTGCCGCTCATGCTGAGCGAGTTTCAGGCGGGCTGGCTCCAACAGCCGGACGATATTCGGCCCCGTCCGGCCGACCCGACGAACACGCGGCTCGCGCTCGGCACGGCGATCGGCATGGGTGTGCGCGGCATCGTCGATTTCCCGCCGCAGGACACGCTCAATCCGGCGGGCATGGAGGCGCCGTTTGCCAATGCGTTTTATGCCTGGGACGCCGCGCTGCCACTCGACCCGACACACCCGGGCGGGCTGCGGGCGCGCTACGCGACGACCCGGCAGATCGGACGGATCGTGGCGGCCTTCGGCCCGGAACTGGCCGCGAGCGCCGTCGTTCCGGACGCGGCGATCGCGTACCTGACGAGCGCCTATGACGCCCCGACCAACGACGACGTTGCCGCAATCGCGGACCGCACACTCGAGACCCAGCGTACGTGTCGCAATCTGTCGCTGACGTGTCAGTTGGTCGACGTGCGCTACGTCGACGACGCGGCGTTGCGGGCATACCCGGTGCTGTTCGTGCCGGCGCCGCCCGGAGCGCTGGGCCGCGTCCCGTTCGTCGCGGTCGTCCGCGACCGCATCGCGCGGTATGCGGCGCATGGCGGCGTCGTCGTCACGCTACCCGGCGAACTGACGCCGACGGTCGCGACGACGGCGCTGCTGCAGGCCCATCACACGCCGGTCATATCCGGCGTGCCGGGAGCGACGTTCGCGCGCGCAACCGACGGAACGGCGCGCGGATTCCTCGTCATTCCGAACTATGGCGGACCGGGCGGCCGATATCGGGCCGTTCATCGTGACGTTGCGGCCCGACGTCCAGCATGGAGTTCAAGCGAACCGAGATTCCACCACGCGACGTGCTGATCGAGCCAATTTCGGCCGATCCGAAACTGCCCGCGCCGAACCTGGTAGTCACACCTCGACGCGATGCCCACCGCATCGCCGGCGACCACGACCGCGACGTTGCCGATCCGCGGCGACACCTCGCTGCCCGGCGTCGCGCCGCGGTTCGCGCCGAGGGGGACACCGGTCGGGACAGGTTCGAGCGTCGCCTACGAGGACGACGTCTACGGCGAGGGCGCGAACGCGATCGTGCTGGAGAACGCGCTGGTCCGCATCGTCGTCGCGCCGAACGCCGGCGGCCGCGGGTTCGTCTTCGAGGACAAGGGGACGGGCCGCAGCGTCTTCACGACGGTCGGCGCGATGCGCGACGACGTCAAGGTCGAGCCGCCGCTCTCGACGACCGACAAGATCGCCAAGATACACGCATCAGTTCCCGGCGGGGATGTTCAATCGCCCGTATCAGGCGACGATCGTCGCTTCGGGACAGCGCGCGGTCGTGCGGCTGACCTACACGGCGCCCGACGTCGTCCCCCAGGGCGCGACGTTCACGCGCACGCTGACGCTCGAGCCCGACGCGCGGTCGTTCGCGATGGACGAGACGGTCGTGTTCGGCGGATCGCCTCTCCAGACCGAGGTCCAACGCGCGGTCAGCGTGACGTCGCTCGCCGTCGGCGACACGCGGCAGACCGTCGTCCTGACGCCAAACGTCGTCGTGTTCGCACCGCTGAAGACGCTTGCCGTCACGGGAGACGCCCTCGGCTACTACGACCCGAAGACCGGCGACCTCGCGACAATCGCGTGGCGGGCTGGCGACATTGAGAGTGCAATGGTCCTGACGCGCCAGTATTCGGTCGTTACGCGCCTGACGCTGGCGCCGGCGGTGACGGCGCACGTCGTCTACGGTTACGCGAGCGTTCTCTCGCTCGCGACGGCTCAGGCTCGACTAGCGGCGGCGGCTGCCGCTGCGCAAGGGCAGGACGCGTCGCCATAAAGCGGCGAGGCTCGGTAACCGGCGCAGGCGCTTACTACTTCTTCTTGCCCTTGACGTTCAAGTCGATCGCGGCGCGGACGAGCTTCTTGAAGGCACTTTCCTTAATTCGCTCGCCTTCACGAATGTCGATGGCGCGCCTGAGGTTGCCCTCCAGGCTCGAATTGAACAGGCCATCCGGATCCTCTAGGTACGCTCCCTTCGCGAACGTGAACTTCACGGCGCCCTTGTACGTTTCGCCCGTGCAAATCATCCCGTCGTGCTCCCACACCGGAACACCACGCCATTTCCACTCCTCGACAACGTCCGCGTCGACCTGTTTGATCAACTCGCGCATCCGGGAGAGCACCGCCCCGCGCCAATCGTCGAGTTCTTTGATGCGCCCGTCGATCAGCCGGGATGGAGACTCGCTCTTCGGCTTCGGCCGTCTTATTCATGTCGTCGCATCGCCCTCGCTCACGCTTCTTCTTACCGCGCGCCTTTCGCATAAACGCCGTCGGCTTACCTCCACCACGGACCGGTGACAGCCGCAAGGGTGCCGCAACCCGCCCTCGAACGGCCCCACACGCGAGGGGAAGTGGCGGAACGGTCTACGCAGTCGCCTCAAAAGCGACCGGGCGAAAGCCCTTGTGGGTTCGAATCCCACCTTCCCCATATCGAGCCGGGGATAGGAGGTATCACGCGCGATTCTGCGCCCCCCTCCCGGTAGGCGTGCGATCCGCTCTAGGCCGAGACTACGGGCGCTAACATTGCAGGCCACATGGCCGTAATGCAAAATACAACGCCGAATCCGAAGCCGCCCCAGCCAGGGTGCTGAGTAAATCTAAACGCGGACCAACTCATATGCCGCCCGGCGCGGTGACCGGCGCGTACGGGGCGACAAAAATTGAAAAAGGGAACGCTCGGCCGAGCGATGTTAGCACCCCAACCGGTTGCTGCCGCGCTCGTTCAGCATCGAAGACAAAGACGTATTCCTGCTGGCGCTTCGGCATGGACATAACCGCGTAGAGGTACCGCCGCGCCTCGCGATTCCAAACGTGTGGCTGACGGTATATCCTCGTGGAACGACCCGGTATTGCGCTCGAGCAGGACAGCGATCCTCCCCGGGTGCAAACGCCGAAATCCCACGGTTGAAGAGACCCGCATTTCCGTCCGCCGTGAAGAGGTGCCCAACGTCGTCCGTGGCGAGGAATTGCGGGTAGCGCTTTGGGCAGAGCTTACGCGCGAGCTGCGGATTCGAGACGGGATTCGTGTAAACGTAGATCGTGTGAATAGCCGGAGCGGCTACGTACAGCGCACCCGTTGAATCCATGGTCATCGCGCCCAACAATGTCTGGTCGGTCACTTGAATCGTCCGGACGGGCAGATCGCTCCCTTGCGCGTCCGGCGAGTATATCTCGACAGTTCCGGCTACGCTGAGGTACAGGAACCCGGAGCTATCGATGTACAGGTTGTCAAAATTCGGCGCGATAAGGGTTCGGATCGGCACGGCGTGACCGCTCGCACCTGGGGCATACACGTTAATATAGAACGTGAACGGGTCTTGTCTGCCCTTCGCGTATCGACCGACGTAGACAGCGCCGTCGGGACCGACGGCGACGGCGTGCGGTACCGACCGTTCACCACCCGTCATCAACGTAGCGAACGGCGGCTGCATGGGAATACCGTCGATCAGCAGAAATCGGTTCAACGTGACCCCGTCATGATCCAGGAACGTCCAACTCGCCGACCGGACTTGCAATGCTCGCTGGTGAGGGCGAAACGCAGGTTGCACCGACGATCAAATACATGAACACCGAGACGAGAGCACGGGTGCCGGGCCAACGTCGACTGCAATTCATGTCGGACCCTCCAATGTGCATCGCCCCGGGCCTCGACAGGGTCGACGCGTGCATCCTTCGCCAAACCCGGATTCGCACGCCTGCCCGGCGGGCACCCTCGCGATCGCGGCGTGTGCTCGGCCAGCGACGCGAGGCGCGGCCAACTAGCGACTCACGGTGACCGGCGTTAACGACCCGCCTTCAGGCGTCGAGAGCCAGTTCGTAAGTCCTAACGTCGAAACGCGCGCCGCAAACGCGCTCGCGCGTCAGTTCTGACCTGCATCGGACCCCAAAGAAAATAACCATGCCGTGCGTGCACGCGACGGTCTGTGCCTGAACCGCGATCGCGCAGATAGGGTGCCGGCCATCGCACCGTCGAACCGCCGCGACCATGAGACTGAACCCGGTGCGTGCTGCTCTGACCTCCATTTCGTTGCTGTCGGTCTGCGGCGTCGGCGTGGCCGCTGCGTCCTCGTCGCCGCGCGTGCTTCCAAGTCTAGGTATAAGGAACGAGCGAGCGCAGTCTGGGAGTAATCCCCCGTTTGCGTATGTGGCGGAAACGTGTCGCTCGACGTCGTCCTGCCCATCGCCGAACGGTTTGGTGCAGATCCTGGGTGGCCCGCCGATCACCACCGGCGTCGACGACCCCACCACACTCGCGCTCGATGGCTCCGGCAACCTATACGTCGCCAATTCAACGGGGAAAACGAGGGCGATGTGACCGTGTATGCGCCGGAAAGCGTGAATCCGCTGAGGACGCTCACCGGCCTTGTTGGTGAACCCAAGGGCCTCGTTGCCAACGCCGCCGGTCGCCTCTACGTTGTGGCTCAGGATCGCGTTGGCTGTTGTCAGCTCGACGGCACCGGCGCGATCTATGCACCGCGCGCGACGACACCGAAGCACGAACTAGGGGGTCTCAGCGGTTTCGCGCATTCGCCCCTCCTCGACTCGTCCGGCAACCTATACGTGGCTAACTTCTCCGTCTATCCCGGCTGGGTGAGCGTCTACGATGCCGGGCGGCGCCGCCCGTCTCGAATCATCAACAAGGGGATCGGTCTCCCGATTGGGTTGGCGCTCGCGCCGAACGGCGATCTCGTCGTGCTCAACGCCCTTTTTAACCACAGCTACGACGTAACGGTCTATCCGGCCGGAGAAAGCGCGCCATCGCTGACGATCACCGCGGGCCTCCACAGATGTACCGCCGTCGCTGTGGATGCAGACGGCAACATCTACGTTGCCAACGACAAAGACAAACGCGCGCACGGATCGGTGACGATGTACCTCAGCGGTCAAACGACCGTTTCGCGGTCGATCGAACCCGGAGTCACCTTTCCGGCAGCCCTGGCATTCGACGGATCGGGGCGGCTTTATGTCGCAAACTCTCCCGATAAGGGCGCAAGTACTGTCGTCGTCTTCGGTGCCGGCAGTTCGGTGCCGTTGCACACGTACCGGCTAGCCGCGCAGTTTGCCGCACTCGCGGTTCCCCACTAGCGGGATCCACGTAGGCCGCAGCGCGTCTTGCCGAGCGCCTCGAGGGCGGCGACGACCGCCCCCCTCACGCGCGGGCTGGGAGCACGATCTAGTACACTAGTTTCGCGGCCCCGGCGGGCAGAGCGCGATGCCGGCCATCACGGTTTGGCCACTGGAGAACCGTCCTGCCTGAACCAACGGTGTGGAAGGACCGAGGCCGAGCACCTTGCCCGTCTCCGAGTCGAACTTCAAGCTCATCGCATTGCCGCAAAGGTAGTCGTAACTAGCCCCACACAATACCGTGTCCGCGCCCCATATCTTGCTCTGGGCGTGGTTCAGCGCGATGCCGGAAAAGTAATTGTCGACCCCTCCTAAGGAATAATCGAAACTGTCGAGTTGCTTGCCGGATGGACTGAACACGTAAATGGCAGCAGTGGTATCATTGGCGATGACGTTCTGGTTGCCATCGACCACGATTCCGCCGGCGCCCAGATAGTCAAATCCGGTATTG
Source organism: Vulcanimicrobiota bacterium (assembly GCA_963743605.1). Classification (GTDB taxonomy): domain Bacteria; phylum Vulcanimicrobiota; class Vulcanimicrobiia; order Vulcanimicrobiales; family Vulcanimicrobiaceae; genus CAVUQJ01. The sequence goes on from CAVUQJ010000008.1 coordinate 14,680, forward strand.
ATCGTCGCGAAGCGAGTACAGTTCTTGAGGCCGGATGAACACTTGTCGACGATGTCGCCCTGGGACGCGTTCCCCAAGCCCTGCAAATATACGTCGTTCGGCTTGTCGATCGCGATGTAATATGGAGTGGGCATGAGCGGGTCCGTCACCGTCGTGAACGAGGGGCCACCGTTTTGGAAGACGTCGACCTTGTTGGTCCCGGTTTCGGTCGCATAAATCGAGCCCTTCCCGTCTATCGCGATGCCCGTCGGAGGCCCGTGGCTGCCGCCCGTTAGGGTCTTGCGGACCTTCGAGCCGCAGGGGGCATACTCGTCGATCGTATCCGCGGCCGTTCCGGCGTACACCGTGGTCGCCGTAGCTGCGACGCCGTAGCCATAGCCCTTCGGCGACGACAGCACGCGAACTTGATGGTAAGGCGGCTGGTTTTGCAGCACGTGAATCGAACCGTCAAACACATCCGACGCAAAGATCAAGGTACACGGCGCGAACGCGCCACCGTATCCAGCTGAGGGTCCGCCGGGACGCCCCGGCGGGAGAAGGTCGGCCGTCGGTGCCGCCGCTTGCACGTACCCCGCGGCGGCTCCGGCCGTCAACGGGCCCGTGGCCGGCGAACACCCAGCGAGAGCGGCCACTGAGGCGACCGATGCGAATCCGAGCACGACCAAAGCGCGCATAGCTACTCCTCTAAAAGGACGGCTCATGCCAGGGCTTCCTCCACGAAGAGCGCAAACCCTGGGGAGGACAGGGAAGCTCAGCACGTGGCACTTTATTCGGGCGCTGGCGGCGAAGCGATAGAGTCGTCGAGCACTTTCGAGCCGGCCGGAATGAATGGCGTATCGACGGTGCATCAGGTGGCGCGGCGCAAGCGAAACCGTGGCCGAGAGAGCTCGCGGGTTGGCGCAACGCGCCATGAAGCACCGCGCGTTGGACGCACGTCGGGTCCGGCCGCACCTTGCGCAGCGAGCCCAGTTGACCATCGAACCGGTTCGACCGCGGCATCGCCACCGTTATCGCACGCGGGTGTGCCCGGAGTATGGCTCACAGATGAGCACCGGATTACGACGCTCACGTAACGGTGCAAGAACGCCCTTTTTGCAGCGACGCGCTCTGCGAGCGCTGCTCCGACTGCTGCCCCACGGCTAATCGTCGGGCTCCGTGGGCACCCCGCGTGGGTGGTTCGCATTCATGCTCGCTACCACGGGTGATCCGCCGGTCAGCGGATCGCGTATGAGCCTACGTAACAGCGCTGCCGTCTTGGAGGGCCCTTATGTCGGTTTTTCGCCGCTTGCTTCCCTACTTAGGGACAGCCTTGTTGGCTGCCCTGACGGCCTTGGCCGCACAGCCGGCGGCCGCCAGGCCCCAGCCATTCCAAGGCGATCCTGCTCTGCGCCCACTGGTAACGGGGGTCCCGCGACTGCCGATCCAGTTGCCTCGTCGCCGCTCGCACGGCAAGATCAAGCACGTCGTGATCATCATGCAGGAGAACCGCGGCTTCGACGACCTGTTCCAGGGATATCCCGGCGCGAACACCCAGTCGTACGGCTACGACTCAAACGGCAATAAGATCAACCTGCAGCCGATTCCGCTCGAGGCCAACTACGACCTCAACCACGACTGGTACAGCTTCTTGACCGACTGCAACGGTACCGGAAGCCTTCCGGGCACGAACTGCCAAAATAACGGCTTCAACAACGAGCCGACGGGCTGCGGGCGGTGCACGGATCCACAGTACGGGTACGTCCCGGCGTCGGAGACCACCACATACTTCGCCATGGCGAGCCAATACGTACTCGCCGATAACATGTTTACGTCGCAGGCGGACGACAGCTTCATCTCCCACCAGTACATCATTTCGGCGCAAGCGAACCATTCGGTATATTTCCCGAGCGGCTCCTGGGGATGCGAAGGCGGACAATCCGATGAAATCGCGACACTGAACCAGAACCGCACGTTCGGCTCCGACGAGCCCATGTGCTGGGACGTCAAGACGCTCGGTGACGAGCTCGACGCGAGGCGTAAGTCGTGGCGTTTTTACGCCGGTTCGCCCAGCGGCGACGGCGGCCTGTGGAGCGCGTATCAGAACATCAAGCACATCTATGAAGGCAACGACTGGAGAAAAGACGTCATCAGCCCGCCGGCCCAGATCCTGACGGACGTCCCCAACGGCAAGCTCGCGGCCATGACCTGGGTGACGCCGACGTACGAGAACTCCGACCACAGCGGGTTTGGCAGCAATACCGGCCCGGCGTGGGTTGCCTCCGTCGTCAACGCGATCGGGACGAGCAAATTCTGGGATTCGACCGCCATCTTCATCTTCTGGGATGAATGGGGCGGCTGGTACGACCACGTCTCCCCGGTGTACGAAGACTACGACGGCTTAGGGTTCCGAGTTCCGATGCTCATCATCTCGCCGTACGCCAAGCAGAACTACGTCTCACACGTCCAATACGAGCACGGCAGCATGCTGCGCTTTGCCGAAGACGAGCTCGGCTTGCCGGCCATGTCGGCGGCCGACGCGCGCGCGAATTCGCCGGCGGCTGACGCATTCGACTTCACACAGACGCCGCGACCCTTCACCTCGTTCGCCGCTCCTCACGTGAAAGTGCATAGGGGCGTCGACTATCCGCCGCCGGGGGTTAACCCCGACTAAAGAGCGCCCAAGGCGCCCAGCGACCACGTCCGTTGTACGACGCGTCCGCGACGACGATGCGTCCGGCGAAATCGCGGCGCAAAGTGGGAATTCATGCGGGGTCCGCGGCTGCTGACGCTCCGCTGAGCCGACGAAGGCTCGGACGCGCCGCGAGCACGAGCAAGCGAACGCGCGATCGCAACTCCGTGCGACGCCGACGACCAAGGTCCGAGATACGTCCTATGCGTTTCTCATCAGATTTTAGTAAACTACGGTGTCTCCCTCGATATTTGACACCTCAAGTAACATCATTTCCCTGGTCCGGCGCGCGAGGGGCGACGGGTTTCCAGCGGCCTAGCCTGGCCGCGGCCGACGTCGGGCTCTTCGCAAGGAGTTAACATCATCAAGATCTCCATCCCAGCCGGGCTGTTGTGCTTCGCACTGACGGCCGGCATCGCTTCGGCTGCCATGCAACGGACGGCAGCTCTCCCGCATCGCACTGCAGCTCCGCATACTGCGACCTTCACGATGCTCCAGCTCCCAGGCGGCTCAACGTTCGCAAACTTCGCGCTCTCCGGCGACGGCAACACGATGGCAGCAAACATCGGCGGCGCGATCTATCGTTGGACGCCTTCGGGCGGCTTCGTCAGCCTCGGCGGCGGCGATCCGTTCAGTGCATCGATCGGCATCTCGGCCGACGGTGGTTACATCGCCGCGTCGCGTCTGAATGCGGACGGCAACATGGGTCCCCAGCGCTGGGATGCGCAAGCGGGCTGGATCGAGCTCGGCCACCCGTCGGACGGCTGCGCCATTAACGAGGGCTCGGAGTCGAGCTGGGGCAGCGCCTACGGCGTCAGTGCGGGCGGCGGCGTCGTGGTCGGCTTGGCGTGGACGTGCGACTACCATGCCGAAGGCTTCGCCTGGACGCCGAGCGGCGGCATGGTGAGTCTCGGACGTCCGCCGAACCGCAGCACGCGTGCGTCGGCCGTTTCGGCCGACGGTTCGATGATCGTCGGTTTCTCCGAGGATCCTACGGGCGGTTTCCGCCGTGCGGCCAGTTGGAAGAACGGCGTCGTGACGCTCATCGCCGGAACGAACACGCCGGGCGAGGCGGCGGCCGTGACCAGCGACGGATCGCAGATCGTCGGGCAGGCCGACCCCCACAACTGGTTGTTCGGTTCGGCGTTCGACTACACGAACGGCGAGCGAATCATGCTCGGTACGCTCTCCCATAAGCACCGCGATTCGAGCTATGCCAACGGAATCTCCGATGACGGAACGATCGTCGGGTTCAGCGGCCAGTCTTCGTTCAGCGGAGTCCAGCACGCCTTCATCGAGAACAAGCACTGGGGCGACCCGTCGATGCGCTCGCTCAAGCACATCCTTGAGGCCCACGGTGCTAAGGTGCCGTCCGGCATCATCCTGAACGACGCGCTCGCGATCTCGGCCGACGGCTCGACCGTCGTCGGAACGTGGATCGACGCGCATTACAACCAGGGAAGCTTCCTCGCGCACCTGCGATAGCAGGGCGCCGCTCCGCCAAACGAGCCCCGGTCATGCAGGACCGGGGCTCTTCTCTTTTTCGCGAGCGTGCCGGCAAGACCCGACGGCGAACTCCCGAAGAGAATGCGCGCGGAGGTTGTCGGCACATGGGAAAACTCGTCTTCGGCATGATGCAGTCGCTCGACGGCTACGTCGCGGGCGCCGACGGCAGCCTGGAGCCAATGGCGCCCGGCCCAGCACTCAGTAGCCATTTCAACGACCATGTCCGCGGCCTCGCCGGCATCCTATACGGTCGCAGGATGTACGAGGTGATGCGCTACTGGGACGAGGACCAGGCCGACTGGGACGCCGGTGATCGCGACTTCGCGGCAGCGTGGCGTGCGCAGCCGAAGTGGGTCGTGTCGCGGTCGCTGAAATCGGTCGGCGCAAACGCGACGCTCGTCGCTAACGACGTCGAAGCGTTCGTCAAGCGCCTGAAGCGAGAACGTCGACGGCACCATCAACGTCGCCGGACCCGAGCTGGCGGGAAGCCTCACCGCTCTCAGCCTCATCGACGAGTATCAGCTCTACTTTCGACCGTTGGTGCTCGGCGGCGGCAAACCGTACTTCGCGGGCGCGCGTCCGCCGCTCCGTCTCGTCGCCACCGATCGCGTCGGCGAGGAAGCGGTGAGGCTCACGCTCGTCCCCACCTGATGGCAACCTTCCACCGAAGCACGTGAGTAGGCCATCTGCGAGTCCTGGAACGAAACTGCCGTAATGAGGCGCGCGGGACCTTCGCGATGAGCACGCGGCTGAGCCTCGTATTAGCCGGCTTCTTAATTGTCGCGTACTCGGCGGCGATTGCCCTGTTTCTCACGCTCATGCTCCTTTCGTTCCTCGAACCACCCGTCGCTCGCCGATCAGCTGGCATGACCACCGTCGTCAAGGCCGCGCCGCGCGTTCACCGCTAACAGCAGCGTTTGCCCATAGGCCAAACGGCCCATGCCGCTACCGCCAAGCTCGGCAGGGCCATGTCGCTAACATGGCGGAGCCCCAGTGATGCGGTTTAATGGCCTCGGCTATCTCTTTTTGCTGCTGGCGTTGTCGGGCTGTGCGAGTGCTGGTTCGGAGGCGTCGCACGTCCGAACGTATTACATCGCCGCCGACGAGGTCACATGGAACTACACGCCGGCCGGAATCAACCAGGTCACCGGCAAGCCCTTCGGTGCGATGGAACGCCCGTACACGACGCGCAGCGCGCACACGATCGGCAACCTCTACCGCAAAGCCATCTACCGTGAGTACACCGACGCGACGTTCACGACGCTGAAGCCTCGCCCGGAGAACCAGCGATATCTCGGCCTTCTCGGACCGATCATCCATGCGGAGGTCGGAGACACGATCAAAGTCGTCTTCAGAAATCACGCGACCCACCCGTTCAGCGTCCACCCCCACGGCGTCTTGTATCTCAAAGACTCCGAGGGCGTAGCATATGCCGACGGAAGTCCGTCGAGCGGGAAACTCGGTGGTGCCGTACCGCCCGGCGGAACGTACACGTACACCTGGCAAGTCCCCGAACGCGCGGGCCCCGGCCCGGGCGATCCGAGTTCAATCGCCTGGCTCTACCATTCGCATACCGACGACCAGAAAAACATCGACTCCGGACTGATCGGCGCCATCATCGTCACCGCCCGCGGAATGGCCAACCCTGACGGCACGCCAAAGGATGTGGATCGCGAGTTCGTCACGCTGTTCCACCTCCTCAACGAGAACCAGAGCTGGTATCTGGACCAGAACATTCGCCGCTATACGCCCGCCGTCAAAGGTCCCCGTAAGTCCGAGTTCATCGATATCGACGACGGCGGAGCGGCCGCGCTAAACGGACGCGGCTTCGCCGACGGCAACTTCAAGTTTGCCATTAACGGCTATCTGTACGGCAACGGACCGCGCATGGTGATGAAGAAAAACGATCGCGTCCGCTGGTACGTGCTCGACATCGGTGACGGGATCGATTTCCATACTCCGCACTGGCACGGCAACACGGTCCTGCGCGCCAAACAGCGCACGGACGTCATCGCACTGTCACCGGCCCAGATGGTCACGGTCGACATGGTCGCCGATAACCCGGGGACGTGGCTGTTTCACTGTCACGTCGCCGACCACATGGACGCCGGCATGAGCGCGCTCTACCAGGTGCTGCCCTAGCCTACTAAACCCGCTCCGATGCGTCCGAAGCCGACCGACGGGCGTCGTTTGAGAGTCTCTGAACGCACGGGATAAAGGCGCGATGCGCGAGCGTTCGAAGGTTGCGCACATGGTGCACGCTCGCCGTCTGAATCGCGCGCTGGTCTGCTGCGCTGCCGCAGCGTGGCTGGTGGGCTCGTCGCCGGCTTGGGCCTCTCCGGAGGCCGTCGACGGCCACTGGGAAGGAACGATGGTCGAAGCGGGTCAGAGCCTTCCCGTCAGCTTTGACTTCGTGACCGCGGACGGCGGTGTCTCCGGCCGGTTCACGTCGGCGACGCAACGCGCGATGGACTACCCGCTCAACGTCGTCCGCGTCGACGGGCCGGAGGTCGGATTCACGTTGGGCGGCTCCATCGTGTTCGACGGCCGGCTCGTCGCGCAGACGATCGCCGGCACGTTCAACAGCCCCGGCGGCAACGGGACGTTCTCGTTGCAACGCGCCGTCGCGGCTGCTCTTCCCTATGACGTCGAACCCGTGTCCTTCCGCAACGGCGACGTAACGCTCCAGGGCAAACTCTGCATGCCGCGCACGGCGGGGCGCCACGCCGCCGTCGTGCTCGTTCACGGCAGCGGACCCGAGACGCGCTGGGGAACCAATCGCTACATCGCCGACCGGTTGGCGCGGGCGAACGTCGCCGCGCTGATCTACGACAAGCGCGGATCGGGCGCATCGACCGGCTGGCGCACCGCCGATTTCGACGACCTCGCACGCGACGCACTCGCCGGAGTCGCGTTGCTTGCCGCGCGCCCCGACATCGACCCGGCGCGCATCGGCATTCACGGGCACAGTCAAGGCGGCCTAATCGGCCCGCTCGCGGCGACCCTCGGGCCGGGCCGTGTCGCCTTCATCGTCGCAGAGGATACGTTCGCCGGGCAGCAGTACCGTCAGGACCTCTACCGCGTCTCGAACGCAATCGGCGAATTGAACCTCACGCCCGACGACAAGCGCAAGGCCCTAGAGATATACGGCCTCTTCGTCGATGCCGCTCGGGGCGCGATAACCTACGACGCCTTTGCCCGCGCGAGCGCGCCCTATGCGAAGACGAGTTGGTACGAATGGATGGACTTTCCGCCGCGCAAGAGTTGGGTCTGGGCGCGGGCGCGCAAGACCAGCAACGTCGATTCCATGGAGATCTGGCGCCGGGTGCGCGCACCGGTGCTCCTGATCTACGGCGAGAAGGATGCCCTCGTGCCGCCCGACGCGAGCATCGCGGCGATCGGCGGCGCGCTCGCCGCCTCCCAGACGCCGTATGCCGCGTTCATCGTGCCCGGTGCCGCACACAATCTCACGATCCAGCCGGATGCCAAGGGGCCGTTTTTCTGGTGGCATCAGGCGCCCGGCGTCGTCGACGCCGTGGTAGCCTGGATCTCGGCGCAGCCACCCTTATTCCGGCGCTAGTCGCCCGAGACGCTCGTGGATGTCGCGCAGCGAGGCCTGAATCGAGCGCATGCCGTCGAGGAGCGTATTAGCCGATCGGTCGTCGCTCAGCGCAAGGACATCGAGGGTTCCGGCGATCGCCGCAGCCATTTGCTCGATTGCGGCTGACTCATCGGGGGCATACGCCTCGCCTGACCGCTTCGGCCCGAGGACGAGCACGCCGAGCATCTTCCCTCGCGCGAGCAGCGGATACGCGAACTCCCCCTTCAATTCCGTCGGCACCGCATGAAGATCGACGACCTTGCGGCCCGTTCGGAGCGCGACCAGTGCCCGATCGTTTTCGTCAACGTCGCCGTACCGTCCGTGCCCGTCGTCGAGCATGAACGCGACCCAGGATGCATCCGCGTGACGCTCGAGGCACTCTGCCGCCCGTTCCAAGAGCGTGCCGGCGCTCGTCACATACGGCGCCTCGCGGGCGAACGTCAGCAGCGCCCGCTCGTCCTCGTGCCGCTTCCGAAAGAACACGTTGTCCAGCACCGCCTCGACGCGATTGTGGATCGCGCGTACCGATAGCCCCAGCGCCAGGGCGAGCGCGGCGCTCACAAACAGGTTCGCCCTGTGGCCGGCACTGCTGAGCCACTCGCCCAAACCCCATTCCAAGAGCACGAACACGCCGACGACAACGACCGATACGCCGGTAAAGACGGCGACGCGGTTGATGACAAACGTCAGATCGAGCAGACGGCGGTTGATCAGCGCATACGTGAGTCCAATCGGCGCAAGGAACAACCCGACATTCGAGATTGCAAACAGGACCCAAATCCAAGACGGCTGATACGGATACGCGAGTCCAACCGCCAATGAGCCCAGAACGAACGGCGCCAGAGAGGCCGTCACCCAGCCGAGGCGCGCGCGATCCGCGCCCCGCGTCTCGAGGATCGACGCCGCCACGCACAGCGACATGAAGACCGTGAACAGGGCCGTGGGGAGCGAGTTGCCGGCCAGCTTGTCAAGATATATAGGAATAGGATCGATTGTTCCGGTAAACGCGCCCACGACGCTCGCGAAATGAATCACCGTCAATATAGCGATGGTCGCGTACGTCAGCCACGCAAAGACCCGTCGAAGGGCGCCGGCGCGCGGCGGGAACAGCATTGCGTAGGTTGCCGGCAACGCTGTGCTTGCGCCAAGGAGAGCGGCCAAGGCGAACGTCGCTGCGTCAAGACCCGCAAACGGCGTCATCCAATTGTTAGGCAAAAGGTCGATAACGAGGTTCGGTAATACCAGTATCAGTGCGAGCACCCGCGCTTCCACCAGTTCCGCTTTGCGCCATACGATGAAGATGGCGAACAGGCACGCCCACGTGCCCCCGATCGAACCGAGGATGGCATCCCACGGCAGCAGCGGCGTTCGCTCTGCCGTGACCGAGATCGGCTCGATCCGTCCGTCGCGCACGAGGGGGATCACGACCCGCTCTCCGGCCAGCAGCGCGGCCGTCCACAGACGATAGCGGTCATCAGCCGTGGCGGCGCGCGCGTCGACCTCGTCTCCGGTACGCAGTCCTCGCGCGTAGGCGGCAGACCCGGGCCTGACGTGAACGGTCCAAACGAACGGTCGCCCCTCACCAGCGACCCGGACTCCGATCGATCCCCTGAGGTTTTCGCTGATCCACAGGCTGACGCACCCCTGCAACAGCGCTAACGCGAACAGCGTCAGGAGCAGTCTGCGCCAGGCGACGGTCGTCAAAGTGGGGCATCCATCGACGACGCCCTTCTTATCGTCCTCGTGCCCATCCTTGGGGACTCCGGGTCGCGTCTTTCGGTTCGCGCACCTCCGATCTAATCGGCCATCCGTAGCCGGAATCGTCCGGCCTCCGCCCGAATACGCGCCGACGTAATGTGGTCTCCGTTCGACTGAACTGCCCCACCTAGTCGCGCGTCGCCGATGATCCTCAGCCATCCGTTCGCCGTTTTCGCGCTGTCCCTCGTCGCGCTGTGGCTGGCCGCGCTCCTCGGCGCCGCTCTCGGCAGGAGATGGAAGCTCGAAGACGACCGGCGAGACGATTTCGGCATCATCCTGGCTGCGACGCTCACGCTGCTCGGGTTGATCATCGGCTTCACGTTTTCGCTGGCCACCAACCGGTACGACCAGCGCAAGAATACGAGGAGGCGGAAGCCAATGCGATCGGCACGGAATACGTTCGTGCCGATCTGCTCCCGCCGCCCTATGCAGCGCGAGTGACCGGATTGTTGAAGACGTATCTCGATCAGCGCATTTTGTTCTATCAAACGCGCGACGAGCACGAACTCGATCAGATCAACGCCGAAACGACGCGACTTCAGACGCAGCTATGGCTCGCCGTGCGCGCACCCGCGGCCGCGAAGCCGACGCCCGTAAACGCGCTCGTTCTCGCCGGGATGAACGACGTGCTGAACTCGCAGGGTTACACCCAGGCCGCCTGGTGGAATCGTATCCCAACGTCGGCGTGGGTCCTCATGGCGCTGATCGCGATCTCTTGCAACGTGCTGATCGGCTACAACTCTCGCAGTTCCAGCCGCCAGCCCGTTCTTCTCCTGACCTTACCGCTTCTGGGTCGGTGGCGTTTTTACTCATCGCCGACCTCGATAGCCCGCGCGGCGGCCTCATTCACGTGCGACCGCAAAATCTCGTCAGCCTCTCCGACTCGCTCCACAGTCCGCAACATTAGCCGTGGCCCACGACGGCGAACATCGAACGGGAACGTGGACGCGTCGCCGGCGGCAGCCCATGTTGCCGCCGGCAACGCCAAAGGTCTCGCTTGTACCGCGTTTCCTATTTAACCGACAGGAGTGCCAACGACACCGGATTTTGAATGTTGCTCGACTGCAGGTAGAAGCTTGCGTGCGCTGAGCCCGGAGAATACACGGTTACATAGCCGGGCTCCGTGAACTGGCTGCAGATGCGGTCCTGCCCGTCAGGAACGAAGAGCGTCCCGTCCGGCGCCGTGGCGATTTGCCCCGCGTCGAACAGGTCCTGGACGATGTACCGGGCCTGGCGGCTGCCCGGTGAGTAGACGGAGACCGAACTGCCGCTGCCGACGTAGAAGTTACCTTGGGCATCAAAGGCTTCACCCGTGCCGGGTGAGATTCCGATGTCGACGCCGTGCGACGAGCCGCGCGCGAACCTCAGCAGTTGCGACGGCCCGCTCGGCGACCGCGCCACCGAGACGTACAGTGCGTCAGCCTCCGCCGCGATCGCTCCGATCGAGATCGTGTTGTTTTCGGCCGGGATCGAGATCGTACGTGTCGGTCGTGCACTTCGCTTGTCGAAGATCGCCAGGGTCGCGCTCTTGCCGCCGGCACCGTCGTAACCCACGACGAGCGAGTCACCCCTGTCGACGGCTAGCGCGGCGGGAAGTCCGAGCTTCGACGCCGGGATCGTTCGCGACGGTGAGCTCGCGCCGGATCTGTAGACCGTGATGGTTCCGGTCGCCGCGTTGGCGACGTACAGGTTGCCCATTTTGTCGAGGGCGATCGAACTGGGTTGGGCGACGCCGTTCGTGATGCTCCCGAGCATCGGCGCGTCGAGGTTCTGTGCGTTGAACAGCAAAACGGCGTTGTTGACGTTGTCCGCAACGTAGAGCACGGATGCAGTCCGTGACCCGGCCGTGAGCGCCAGCGCGGGGTTCGAAACGAGAACCGCGAGCGCCGCGACGATTACGGCGCCCACGAGTGGGGGTCGTGCATTCATGAATCTGTTCGCTTTCTTTACAAGAAGGGAACGAGTTTCTGGCACGACTCTTTCAAGAAAACCTGAGAAAAGCATGAAGGCCGGCCGGACTGCCCGAGGGCCGCCCGAGTGGCTTGGAAGGCTCCTAATCGGTAACCGGTTCGTAACCGCCGCCTCTTATGCTGCGTGTGACCGCACTTCCTCATTCGAAAAGGCGCGGGCAACTTACACGAAGGGCCTGGCAGCGGGAAGGCCCGTTGCGACCCCCGTCCACTTAGAAAGGTCCTGAAAATGATCGCTCATCTTCCCCGGATGGCCGCGGCAGCAGCGCTTGTGCTGGCCGCAGTTGCGTTGGGTGCCTGCGACGGTGGCTCGTGGACGCGGATGGCGCCGCAGAGCGCCCAACAGCCCGCGACGGTCAATCGGGCCTAGTCGCCTTCGACCGGCTTCGAGCTATCAGCCGCCGACCCAACTGCGCCGTACGCGTACGGCTGCGACGGCGCTGCGACCTGCTACGTCTTTAACGGCCGTGGGAAGGTGATTGGGACGCTTTCCGGCCTTTCTAACCCAACTGGAACGGCCACCGACCCGTCCGGGAACTGGTACGTTGTCGCGTCCGGGGCCGGAAGCGTGCTCGAGTACTCGGCCGGCGGCGGCACGCTCGAGAAGACGCTAAAGGACCCCGGGAAGACCCCTTTTGACGTTGCCATCTCGACGTTGACCAAGACCATCGCGGTCGGCAACGTAGACAATAGCATCAGCGTGTACGTTTGCGGAGCGACGACGCCTACACGTACCCTCAAGGATCCAGGAGCGGTGCACACTAGCGCGATGGCCGTCGATCGAAAGGGCAACTGCTACATCGCGTATTACACGGATCAATCCAGCGGGATCGGCGTCATCGACCGGTTCGCCGGTTGCTCGGGGAGCCCGAAGCGGGTCGGCCCGAAGGACTACTTTTACGCCATCGCCTTCGATGGACGGGGCAACCTGTACTACAGCGAATTCGGCTACAGCAGCGGCGCAGTGTTTCAATGCCGACAGCTCGTTCATTGCCAATATATCTATGTTCCGATATACGGCGTCCCGAGCCCCATGCGCTTTAATGGAACGTTCGGAAAACTGATCTTTGCGAATTTCACTGCGATCGCCACGATCGAAGCGAAGGATCCGCACAAGGTCACGTCGTTTGCGACCATTCCAGGGTCCAACGAAGTCGCCGGTATCACGTTCGCCGTCGGCCCTTCCTACTGACCGAGGCGCCCGGGTGCCGGGACGCGGGCGCTTACGGCGTGATGCCGAAGACCGTGCCGCTGCTTGCGTTTCCGCCGCGGCGCGCGGTGCCGTAGAGCACGCTGTTGACGTTCGCGAGCGCAGCTTGCGGGGTGCGGCCGTCGGACCCTCCGGTGAAGTTGTAGACCACGCGCAGAGCGCCCGCGTGCACCGCATAGACCGTTCCCTTGTCTTCCGATCCGCCCGCCAGCGCCGTGCCGTACAGGACGTTCTTCAGGACCGTGAGGCCGGCCGCCGGGGCGGCGCCCGTCGGGCGATCGAAGCTGGCGACGACGCTCTCCGTGTTGTCCCGATCCAACTTGAAAACGGTGCCGAGGTCGTTCGTGCCGCCGGCGACCGTCGTCCCGTAAAGCGCTCCGTCCATGACGACGAGTTGCGAATCCGGCTGCGCGCCGTCCGCTCCGCCCTGGAAGCTGTATACGACGTGTTCCTGGCCGCCGACCTCGATCGCCCAGACGCAGCCCTTATCGTACCTCCCGCCGAACTTGGTCGTTCCGTACAGCGCCGCGTTCCTCAGCATCACACCCGCGACGGGCATGTCGCCGTCGGGTTTCCCTGCGAAACTGTGCAGGATCTCGTGGTGTGTGCTAAACGTCATGAACACGGTGCCGTGGCCGTTCGCGCCGCCATGGCTCGTCGTTCCATACAGTGTATCGTCTCGCGACGAGAAGGCCCAAAGGTCGGCCACCGGCGCCGCACCGTCCGCGCCGCCCTTGAAGCTGAACTGAATGCGCACCTTGCCGGTGTTCGGGTCGATCGAAAACACCGTCCCGGCGCCGTATTGCCCGCCCTCCCGCGTCGTGCCGACGAGGCGGCCGTTTGACTCCCACAGGCCGGCCTCGGGTACGGCGCCGTCGGGATCGCCCGCAAAGCTGTGCAGCACTTCCTCCGTGCCGTTCGGCCGGACGGAGAACACGGTGCCGGCGTGGCTCAGACCGCCCTCTCTCGTCGTCCCATAGAGCGTGCCGTTCAGCGCGGTCAACCGGGCCACGGGGACGGCGCCGTCCGGCCGTCCCTTGAAGTCGTAGACGGCCGTGAACGTCCCCGCGGAAGCGTGCGCTTCACCCATGCGGGCCTGGGTCGCGCGCGCCCCGTCCACGGCGGGCGTCTGCATCGCGCCCTGTTGCGAGCAACCGGCCGCCGCCAATAGACCGAGGGCCAAAGCGATACTAAAGCGCCGCATAGCGTACATTTCTAGGGCGTCACCACGAACCCCGTTCGCGAGCTAGCGCGCGCTCGGGACCGCGATCGTAAAGTTCGCCACGTACGGTGCGTAGCGTCCCCACTGGCAGAAGATCTTGCCCGATCCGTCGGTCGTGAAGTTGTCCTTCTGGTCCGGCGAGATCAGCGACGGATACCATGGATGGCCGCGTTCGAAACGCACGAGCAACCGCGGCGCGCTCCAGGCCTGCGTCTCCATGCTCGTCGTCGTCGTGTAGTACCACTGCGTAGGCGAACGGTTGGCCGTGCACCCGTAGACCATCAGATAGCGGCCCAAGACCGTGTTGTAACTGACGGCGGGATTGCCTTGGCGGACGCAGGCGCCGGCCGCATCGACCGCGACGATCCGCTGGCCCGCGTGATCGAACGGCGCCTCGAAGCGCCCGTCCGCGAACTTCTCAAACACGGGCGCGCCCGCGCGAACGCTCGCGAACGTCGCGCGCGCGACCTCGATGTGCTGGTTACCCTCGTCGGCCGGAAACGGGTGGTAGTCGTAATACACGTACAGATACCGATGCTCGGCGTCTCTCGGGTCGACGAACCCACTCGGGATCCCATTTCCGTAATAACCCTGGGGCGGAACGGTTGCCGGCGGCCCGTCCGGGCTCGCGACCGCGACCGTTCGCCCTGCCGCGTTCCGGCGGCCGGAGAATCCGGACCACTCGGTGGGCGCGCCGTTGGCCTCGGTATCGACCGCCTGCGCGATGCCGACCGATGCCCAGTAGGGTTGCGTGGGACCGCACTGCGGCGGCTCGCCGTAGCAGCGCGTGTCCGCCTCGTATAACATATAATAGTTGTTCGGCTTCGCGGGATCGCGGATCACCTCGCCCGGTCCGGCGTAGTTGCGATCGAACGAGGGCAGGCCGCCGGGCGCGGGTCCGAAGACCGGATTGGCCGCCGCGGGCGTAAACGTCTCCAGGTCGCTGCTCGTCCAGACGAAAGCGCGGCCGCTCGCCGACGAGCTCCAGATCCGGTAGCCGTCCGGGTACTTAATGAACGACATGTGCTCGTCGGGAAACCGGATCGCCGCCCACGGCCGAAAGTCGACCGCGACCGGCTCCGTCACGCGAAGCGCCACGCCGTCCGGCGACGGGTACGCCACGCCGTCCCTCGACGGGTCCGCCTGTGCATGCGCGACGTTCGCACCATCGCAGCACACGAGGACGAATGCCGCCAGCAAGAGGAGCCGTTTCATGAGGCCGACGTTCGTCCGCGCCGTCCATCAAACCCTCACCCGCGCTTGACGCCTCGACGGACGCCGGGGTATCCTTGCTGAACATCCGGGCGGTGGAGTTCGCCCGAGCGATCGGTTCGCGAGCCCGCCCACGAGGCCAATGACTCCTACACACCCGGCACGCGCGTGCCGCACGTAGGGGGATTTGCTCGTGTTTTCGTTCGATGCCCTCGCCCAGGGGAACCAGTGGCTGACCGCCGCGGCGTGGATGATCCTCGCCACCATCGGCGCGGTCATCGCGGTCCGGATCTCGCTGGCGGCCGCCCTCGTCGAGATCATCCTCGGGATCCTCGGCGGGTTCTTTCTCGGCCTGCACACCAATCAGTGGATCGACTTCATCGCGGGGTTCGGCAGCATCATGCTGACGTTCTTGGCGGGCGGCGAGATCGACCCGGCCGTCCTGCGTTCGCAACTGCGCGAGTCGGCGACGCTCGGGGCCATCTCCTTCTTCGCCCCGGCGCTCGGCGCGTTCGTCTTCGCGCTGTTCGTGCTCCACTGGTCCCTCGACGGCGCGAAGATCGCGGCGATCGCGATGTCGACGACGTCCGTCGCGGTCGTCTACGCCGTGATGGTCGAGTCCGGCCTCGCCGGGACGCGCTACGGACAACTGATCCTCTCGGCGTGCTTCATCACCGACCTCGGCACCGTCGTCGCGCTCGGTTTACTCTTCTCGAACTACAACGGCTGGCTCGTCGCGCTCGTCGTGGGAATAGCGCTCGCGATGTGGCTCGCGCCGCGGCTACTGCCGATCGCGATCGCCGCGACCGGCGACCGCGTCAGCGAGCCCGCTATCCGCGCGTTGCTCGCCGTGATCCTGACGCTCAGCGCGCTCGCGACCTTCGCACACAGCGAGGGCGTGCTGCCCGCCTATTTCCTCGGTCTCGGCTGCGCCGGGTTCCTCGCCCAGCATCGCGACGTCATGCGCCGGCTGCGCTCGACGGCGATGACGTTCCTGACGCCCTTCTACTTCATCAAGGCCGGCACGCTCGTGTCTCTTCCGGCCGCGATCGCCTCCGGCTGGCTCATTCTTGGCTTCTTCGCCGTGAAGGTGGCGGCGAAGATCGTCGGCGTCTGGCCGGCCGCGCGCGTCTTTCACTACCGCACGCACGACGCCGGTTACCTGACGATGATGATGGCGACGGGCCTCACGTTCGGCACGATCTCGAGCCTCTACGGGTTGACCCACCACTACATCGATCAGACGCAGTACACCGTGCTCGTGACGGTCGTCATCCTGACGGCGATCATCCCTACGCTCGTCGCACAAGCCGTGTTCAAACCGCACGCGCTCGTCGCGCTCGAGGCGGCAGGCTCGGAGTCGGACGTCGCTTAGTCTGTCGCGGGCGTCACGGCAAGATCGCGATGACCCGGGCCGGGAAGCCCGACCCGCCCAACGGTTTCGGGAACGTCACGATCGCGATGGCGCCTGCCTCCGGCACCTGATCCGTGTTCGTCAGCAGCTCGATCTGATAGTGGCCATGATGGAGGATCCAGCTCTCGAGCGAGTAGTCCTCATGCGACGTTGCGCTGCCGGGATCGGTGTCGGTCGTTTCGTGCCCAGACGCCGTGACGTGGCGTGTGTCGTAGAGGTATTGCAGTGCCGGCAGGCTCCAGCCCGGATAATGCGCGATCCCCTTGGGGTCCTTGTTCGCCATCGCGGCGTTGCCGCCCGGCCAGCGCTTCGACCAGTCGGTCCGCATGATCGCGAAAGCATGCGCCGGCACCGGTCCATGACGTGCTTCCCAAGCCTTGACGTCCGCGACGGTCAGCACGTAGTCCGGATTGCGCGCGACCTGTTCGTGCTCGTCGAACACGACGAGCGGCAATACCATGTCCTTCGGCGGGATCTGGTCGACAGTCAGCCCGCCCTTCGCGAAGTGGGCGGGCGCGTCGACGTGCGTGCCCCACTGCCCGACGTGGGTGAATTCTTGCACCAGGAACCCCGAGCCGCGCGTGCCTGGCTCCGGCTCGTAGGAGTAGAGCGTCTTGACGACTTCCTTATCGAATCCGTGCCAATGCGGGATGTCCGGCGAAAACGTGTGCGTCAGGTCGACGAACCGTTTGCTCGCGATCGTCGCGTAGGCTTGCGCGAGCGACTCGGTCGGCGGCGGCGTCGCCTCGCGCGATCGTGCCGCGAACCCGACGGCAGCGAGCACGATTACGACGCAGGCGATGGCGACTCTCGCATTCACGGGCGGTCCTCCTTGGCGGCGATCGCGCCGGCGATCTTGGCGGGAAGTTGGCGCAGTTCGTCGAGGATCTGTTGCTGCAGCGCCGCGATGCGCACCGTCTCCCCCGAGTGATGGGACGCGAGGCCGTCCATCGCGGTGCCCACGCCGTGCGCGACCTCGGCCAGCGCATTGACCTCGTCCGGCGCGTAGGCCTCGCCGCCCGCGCGCTCGCCCATCACGAGCACGCCGAGCAGCCGCCCACGGACGAGCATCGGGAACGCGAGCGCCCCATGTACGGCGCTCGCGTAGTGGTGCGGATCGATCGGCCTATGCCAAGCCTTGAGGGCGAGGATCGCGCCGTCGTTCTCGCCGACGCCCGTCGCCGCATCTGCACCATCGGTGCCGAACGAGCGCACCGGGGTGTACGTCGTCGACCCGTTCACCAACAGGGCGGCAGAGCGGGCATCCGTATGCCGGTGGACCGTGTCGATCGTCCGGTCCAGTAGTGCGCCGGCCTCCGTGACAAACGCGGCTTCCTTCGAAAATTCGCGCAGTGCGCGTTCATCCTCGTGACGCTTGCGAAACAATAGCGTATCAACCAGCTGGTCGACGCGCTGGTGGATCGGGTTGAGCGACAAACCGAGGACGAGGGCCAACGCACCGTTCGCGATCAGGCCCGTCGCATGGCTCACGCCCGCGAGCAACGTGCCGAGGATCCATTCCAGCAGTGCGAACGACGCGACGACGATCAGTGAGACCGTCGCGACGACCAACGTGCGACTGAGGACGAACTCGAAGTCGAGCACCCGTCGCTTCAACAGCGCGTAGGTGACGGCGACCGCGCCGACGAGGACGCATCCGAGGCCGAGCGTGACCAGCGCCGTGAACAGGAACCACGCGGTGACGAAGCTGCCCGCCAGCAGCGCGACTTCCTGTCCGGCGAATGCGACGGGAAGCGGCAAGAGGAGCCATGCCGCGCGCGGCCGCTGTACCGCCGGCGTTGCGGCAACCGCGACCGCCGCCATCGCGACGACGGTCAGCAGCGCGACGACTTCCAAGACGCCGCGCAGCGGGCTCACGACGTACGCGAACGGCAACGGGTCGATCCCGAGGGTACCGAGGCCGACGATCGTCGTGAGGTCGAAGACGAAGACGAGGCCCGTCGCAACATATGCCGCGATCTCGAGCCACCGTCTCGCGCGAGACGGCCGGCCGAACCTCGACGACAACGCGATCAACAGCACGAACGCCGTCCACCACGCCACGCTCGCGACGGCGAACAACGCGAGGTTCAGACCGGGAACGGGGCTGACGAACGTTGTGGGGCCGACCCCCGTGAAGGTCAGGAAGAGCAGCACGAGCGCGAGGATCCGAGCGTCCCGATTCCACCAGCGCCGCAACGCGAGCAGCGCTGCGCACAGAAAGAAGCCGAGGTTCGCGACGGTCGACACGATCATCGGCGGCAGTTTCCAGAGCGGCGCGTTCTCCCAACTGCTGCTCGGCAGGACGGTGACGGCGAACGTGCGTGAGCCACGAGAAACGCGCAACGATGCCGGCCGCGTCGCAAGGGGCTGGAAGACGAAACCCATCCGCGTACCCAGGCTCAGGTCGCGCAGATCGATTCGGTCGCCGGTGCGCAGGCCGGCGCGCGCGGACGCGCCGTCGGGTCTAAGCCCGGCGACCACCAAGGTAAAGGGTTGCCCGTTTGGCGAGTGCAGCGCGTCCCACCAGCCGAACCACGGCCGGCCGCCCAGGCCGAAGACGCCGCACGCGACCGTCACGGTCACGATCAACGATAGGAGGCACAGACCCCACAGCGGCCATTTCCAGCGCGCGTCACGCCGTGAGACGTCGTCGCTTCGGGGCGCACCGGCCGTCATACGATGGAGTACCCCGGCTCGGAAGGCGCCCCCTTCGCAGCCGGTCTCCGCGCGCGCCGATGCCCCTATGGCCGGAGTTCGAACACCGTGCCGCACCCCAGCGGATCCGAGCAGGTACCACCCGAGCTGGTTGCACCGAAGAGCGCACCGTTTGGACCCCACACCAGACCTGCGGTTGGATTCGAACCGTCGCCGGAAATGCGGGCGAAGCTCCACAGCACCCGCTCGCGGTAACCTCGCGACGTGGGTGCTAACGTATAAACGGTGCCGCAACCCGGTCCGGACGGGTCACAGTACGTCCCGCGGCCACCACCGAACGTGACGCCGTAGAGCGCATCGGCACCGTTTGCGACGAGCGCGCCAGTCGGAAATGCGCCGTCGCCCTCGAGCCCGCGGAAGCGGTGCAGCACCGTTTTCACGTAGCGCGAGCCCGACGCGATCAGCTCGAACACGGTCCCGCAACCGTGATAATAACTGCCGCCGCAGTAGTGTCCACGACCGCCTTCGTCCGTCGCGCCGAAAAGCGATCCACCGGCTCCGAGCAACACACTTTGCGGATACGAATAGACCGCCGAGAAATCATAGAGCGTCGATTTCGAATAGCCGGAGACCGACGGCGTCAACTTGAAGATCACGCCCCATTTCTTGCTTCCACCGAAGTCCGTCGGTCCGTAGAGCGCGCCGCTTCCGTCTTCGGTGAGCGTACCGGACGGGTTCGCGCCGTCTCGGCCGCCTTGAAACCGGTACAGAATACTCTCGGCATAGCCATGCAACGTTGGGGCGATCCTGAAGACGGTCCCAGAGCCTTCGCCTACGCGGATGCCCGTACGGCCGCCGGCGTCCGTCGTTCCGTAGAGGTCGCCGGCCGCGTCGACGACGAGGCCGCCCTCCGGAAACGCGCCGTCGGTCCCGCCCCAGAAACTGTGGATGACGCTCTCGGTATAACCGGAACCCGAAGGCGCCAGTTTGAACACCGTTCCGCAGCCGGGCCAGAAGCCGTCGCAGGGACCGTTTCCGCCATAGGTCGTCGTACCGTACAACGCGCCGCTTCGGCCGGCGACGACGCCCCCCGGTTGCGTTCCATCTGCCGGTGCGCCCGTGAAACTGTGAAGGATCCGCTCGGAGTAGCCGGAGGCCGTCGGCGAAAGCTGATACACGGTCCCGCAGCCGCTTCGGCCACACCCCGTACCGCCGAACGTCGTGGTGCCGTACAATGCGCCCGCAGCATCTACCATAATCGGGCCGCTCGGAGCGTAGCCGTCCGGTGGCCCCGCAAACGCGTAGAGTATCTGCTCGCGCGACTGCGCCGTCACATGCGGTCCGGCGCTCGAAGCAATCAGCCCGATGGCAGCAAACGACCCGGACAGCGCGATGAACCGCCGCCGTGGACTGAAAGGCCGCATCATGACGGGGGGATGCCCACGTGGAGTTCGATGACCTTGTAGAGTGCTCCGGTCGAACGGACGTACACCTTCGTTCGTTCAACGCACGTTACAAAATGATCCGTCCCGTAGCCGGAGACCGACCAGGTCGTGGTCGTAATGCCGTGCGATCTCGCCCGCCTCTGTCGCTGAAGGGTCAGGAAATGGCCACCGCCTCGACACTCGGGGCGCGGATACACGACGATATCCAATGCATCGGAGACGATCGTCTCGGCAACGGTCGACGACCCAGTCCCGGCGGACAATCTCTTGGGCTGCCAACGTGCCTCGTAGGAAGTTGCTGCCCCGTCCAATGAGTCTAGCGCTGTCTGCGTCGTTCGCTCAGCAGGCACTTGGCTTGTAGCGGAGCAGCCGACAAGCCACAGGATGCAGACCGCGGACAGGTACTTCACGGGGACCTCCAAACCTTGGGCGTTTGCTGTGCCCGAAGAGAGTCGACCCGACGGCCATTTCCTTCGCCCCGTGGTGCGACGTTGCCTCCGTGCGCCGGCCCCTCAGCGAGAGGAGCCGTCAGGTCAGCGCGCCGCCCTCCAGCGCTGTGCGTTGACGCCCGCGACCAGCAGCCAAATCATCAGCAGCAGTTCGGCGGCGATCCCCAAGACCTCGATCCCCACCGTGAGCCCCGGGCCCGGCGGCGTCAGAAAGACCAACCAGCCGACGCCGGCGAGCAGCATGAGGATGCCGAGAGCACGCGGCAGGAACGTCGACATCACGATCAGGTAGCCTAGCAAAAGACAATACGGCCCGAAGAAAACGAGCGCATCGAGATGATTTCGTTTGTGAGCGTGGTCAGGCCGCATCGTGCGTCCTGCCCCGAGCGTGACCCGGTGCTCTCGAGAGCGCCAACTGCGCCCGTCCGCGCGCGAGAATGACCCGAGCCGCATTGACATCGGCATCACACCGATACCAACACCACCCGCATCGAAACCGACTCCGCACACGATTGCTCGCCGCAACGTGCCCGCACTGCGAGCACTCTTGCGACGAGTGCCTGGGATCGACGCCGATCACCGTGCGAGCAGCGTACTCTGCTTTCTCGCGAATCAGCGTCCCCAGCATCCCCAATCCAGCGTCGAGCAGGGCGCGATTGAGCCCACTCTTCGCCTTGACGTTGCGCCCCGGCTCCTGGGCGTCGCCCTTCGCCGACCGGGTCATGTTCTTCAGCCTGAGGTCTTCCAGGGCGATCACGTCGAACCGGTCCACGATCGCCCGCGAACACTTGTGTAACCAATCGCGCCGTGCGTTGGCCTCGCGTTCTTTGGCCCGGGCCAGCTTGCGCACCGCCGCCCTGCGCCGAGGATCGCGGCCATTGATCGGGCGGCCCCGCGCGTCCTTGACCGTGACCGCGTCGAGCCCAAGTTGGCAGCGCTCCGTCGCCACGCTCCGCCGCGACCCCGGCCGCAGGTTCGCCACAAGCTCGCCGGTCGACAGCGCCGCCAGTGCCCGGATGCCCAAATCGATGCCGACGCTCTGCCCGGTTTCCGGCAACGGCTCAACCGCCCGGTGACATTCGAACACCGCATACCAGCGATCGTTCTTGTGAACCAAGAAGACCCGTCCAAAGGTCGCCGGGACGACGGGGCCCTTGCGCAGGTTCACGGAACCGACGCCTGAGATCGTCATCCGCCGCTGTGCGGCGTCGAACTTGATGGCTCGATCCCCGTGGGGAAACTCCAACTGGTTCCAGCGCCGTGCGCTCTTGAACCGCGGCGCACCCGGCGTTTCACCGGCCTTGACGCGCCGAAAGAACGCTGCGTAGGCCAGCTCGAGCCGGTGCAACACGGCGTCCTGGCACTCGCGATACACCGCAGCGGATGTGGGATCGGCTGCTCGCAGGTCGGTGATCTGGCGATACTGGTCGGTAACGCGACGCCGTCCGCGCCGCCAGTACTCGCGACGCTGTTCGAGCATGGCGTTGTAGAGTTCGCGGGTTTGACACAACGCCCCACCGAGCGCCGAACGCTGGGCGTGCGTCGGGTACAGCCGCACCTTGTGCAGCCAGCGCAGTTGACCATCGAACCGGTTCGACCGAGGCATCGCAATGATCGTCGCACGCGGATGTGCCAACAGCATGGCACACAAATGACCACCGGATCACGACGCTCACGTACCGTGAACCGACGCCCCTTGCAGCGACGCGCTGCGCGACTGCTGCGCCCCACGGCTGTCGTCGGGTTCCGTGGGGACTCCGGCGTGGGTCGTTCGCCTCCGTGCTCACTACTACGGATCCAGGTAGACGAATCCCGTGAGCCGCGCGCGCGGATCGTCCTGCGGGCACGCGACACGAGTTTCGTCGCCGGTCATCCGAACAGCTCCAACTCCGCCTCGATCTCCACCGGGATCCCGAACGGCAACTCCGCCAGACCGACGGCGCTACGCGCGTGCGCGCCGCGGTCGGGACCGAACAGCTCGAGGATCAGATCGGAGAACCCGTTGATGACCGCCGGCTGCCGGTCGAAGCCCGGCGCCGAGTTCACCATGCCGAACACGCGGCACCACGCCGCGATGCACTCGAGATCACCCAGCGTTCGCTTCAAGCTGCCCAAGACCGAGAGCGCCGTCAACCGCGCGGCGTGATAGCCTTGCTCGACGGTCAGCTCGGCCCCGACCTTGCCTAACGGACCCGCTAGCGACCCGTTGGGAAGCTGCGGTCCGTGACCCGAAACGTAGGCGCGCCGGCCGACGACGTGCACGAACGTGAACGCGAGGCGGCTGCCGTCGGGCGCCTCGACCGGCGGCGGCAGTGATAGGCCGAGCGCCTCGATGCGGTCCTCGATCGTAGCCATGCCGCGACGTTCTATGAATCGATCGCCCGTCACTCGTGAGTGTGCGGCGCCTCCGGCGCGGCGGGCAGGCGCCAGTCGCGGTAGATCGCGAGGACGCGCAGCAGAAAGCACAGCGCGATCGCGGGCAATGCCATCGTCGTGATCTGCGCGCCCGCCGCGTGCCCCACCAACACGAGCACGATCGCGGCGATCGCCGCCAGCGCGTAGACCGGACCGCTCAGGACGATCGGCTGGCGCTGGGCGAGCACGTCGCGCAGCATCCCGCCGCCGATGCCGGTGACGACGCCGAGCGTCCCTGCCATGACCGGATCGATGCCGAACTGGAGCGCCTTCTGCGTCCCGCCGACGGCAAACAGCCCGAGCCCGGCCGCGTCGAACAGCTGGACCGGATATGCAAACCGCTCGAGCCAACGAGCGCCGAAGAAACACAGAAGCGCCGCGGCCGTCGCGATCGCGAGCGCGTGCCAGTTCTTGAACGCCTCGGGCGGCGCCGCGCCGATGACGAGATCGCGCACGATCCCGCCGAACACGGCCGTTACGAACGCGAGCACCAGAACGCCGAACCCGTCCATCCGCCGCTGCACGGCGAGCAACCCGCCGCTGATCGCGAAGGCGAAGGTGCCGAGCATGTCGACGACCGTGAAGAACGGGGCTTCCGTCATGCGGCCGCGCTTCTCGCGCGCGCGGAGAACGACCCTAGGCGGAGGGCTGACTTTGGCCGCCGTCACTTGGCGTCCTTATCGTCGAATTCCGCGCGCAGGCCCTGACCCAAGCGCTCGCGCGTCTTCTGCGGGCCTTGCGCCGCCGCCGGTTCCCACGGCTCCCATTCCTCCCACCCGAGCGCCTGTGAGAGTAACCGGAAGCCGAAGCCGATCAACGAACGCGATCGCCGTCGACGTGATGACGGACAGCCCGAAGAGTTCGAACACGCAACGTAGGCGATCCCCGTGAGCGCAGCCGCCGTGACGAAGAACTCACCGCGCACGAGTTGCTTCGGGACGACGTTGCAGGCGACGTTGATGATCCAGCGTCCGGCGGTCGTTGCGATGATCCCGATGATGACGGCCGCGAAGTAGCCGAGGTTCGCCGCGAGTGCCGCCTGGACGCCGACGATCGCGTACCACGGCAGCGAGAACGCAGTCATGAACTGGAACAAACCGTCCTTGAAGCGCGCTTCGGTGTAGTAGTCGATCGCGAGCGCGAGCGCGGCGGCCGCGAGACACAGGATCAGGTACCACGGATTTTCTAGCGGTGCCGGAACCTTGTTGACCAAGACGTTGCGGACGATCCCGCCCCCGATCCCGCCCGCGTACGCGAGGATGATGACGCCCGCGACCGTGAAGTTCTTGTAGTGGTCGGGGCGGCGCGCCAAGAGCGCGCCGTTGAACGCGTTGGTCGTGGCGGCGATCAGCGAGATGACGTCGATCGTTGTAAGCGTCCAGATGCCGAACTTCGAGAGGATCAGCGGGGTCACGGTAACGCTCCTCCGGCGGGCGCCTGCGAATAGCGCCGCATGAGCGTTCGAAAGATGGTCGTAACGACGATCTGTACGATGAAATAGCGTGATCACGGACGAAACCACCGGGGTCTCGCGAAAGTCGGAGGTGGCGATCAGCGCGCACAGACCGATGTTGCGCAATCCGGTCGAGATGCCGAGCGTGCGCCGGTACTCGACGTGGCTGCCGCCGAGCAGCCAGCCCACGATGACCGAGACGAGCACGGTGACGACTGCCGCGATGATGCCCCGCGAGCCGTACACGGTGGCGAACGCCTTGACGATCGGCCCGGCCAGGAACACCAGCAGGACGACGACGGCAACGACGAAGATGATGACGAGCGGGCGCTCGAGCCGCGCGGCCAGCTTCGGCGCTATCGCGCCCCCGATGAGGCCGATCACGAGCGGGAGCAACTGGAAGATCAGCAACGTGCTGATGAAGCTGCTGGCCGGCACGTTGGCGCCCCCGACCGACGGGAACACGAGCGACGCGGTGATGGGTACCGTGATGACGGACACGGCAGGCAGGATGAACGCGAGCGCGATCGCGAGCCCCAAGCTCCCGCCGAGGCTGCGGCCGGCCGCCTGGGGTAAGAACGGCGCTCCGGGCGCCATCGCCATCAGCAGGACGCCGATCGCCACGTACGTATCGAGGTGCAACACCCGAACCAGAAGCAGCGCGACGAGCGGCACGATGACGAAGTTCGCGAGCAGCGCGCGGACCAGCAGCCCGAAGTCCTTGAGTACCGCCACCAGGTGCGCGCGATTGCACTGCAGTCCCGCGTTGAGCATGATCGACACCAGCATGATGCTGGAAACCAGCTTGGTCGCAGTCATCGCCCCTCCGAATCGCGGCTCGCGGGCTCGCCCTGACGTCCCGGGCCGCGCCTTCCCCTCAGAGCGACCCTGCGCCTTCTCGCGCCGCCGCAGACCCAGGCGCACCCGACGCCGAAACAGACGCCACGCCGCTCGCCCGGACCCTCATGGAGGCCCGATGTCGACTGCAGACGCCCAAACCCGCAAAGCGCGCGACACGCGCATCTTCGATCGCGTCGTCGACTTCGCGTCGGTCGCGCTGATCTCGCTCGCCGCCGTCCTCTCCGCCATCTGTGGCTACCAGTCGGGCCGTTGGAGCGGCCTGCAGTCCCGCATGTACGCGCTCGCGAGCGCGACCCGCATCGAGGCCGCCGAGGCCGGCACGAAGTCAATCGCCTTGACCGCGATCGACGTCGCGGTCTTCCTGCAGTTCATCAACGCCTACGAGGCGCATGACGCGAAGAAAGCGACGTTCCTCTACCAGCGCTTCCGCCCGGAGATGCGCGCGGCGACCAGGGCCTGGATCGCCGCGAGACCACTCCTCAATCCCAAGGCCCCATCGACGCCGTTCGTCATCCCGGCCTACGTCCGGGCGTCGCACGCCGCCGAGAGGGCGCTCGCCGCGCAGGCGTCGGCCGACTTCGCGGCCGCGCAGACTGCGAACGAACACGCCGACCAATTCCTGCTCCTGACGGTGACGTTGGCCGGCGTCTCATTTCTCGCGCGGCATGAGCACCAAGTTCGTCTTCCCGCGCCACGTGATCGTGATCGGCGTCGGCTCTCTCGTCTTCATCTACAGCGTCGTCCGCATCGTCGAACTGCCGTTCCGGTAGCGCGCGGCAGCCCGGTCCCTCTCTATGCGCGGCCCGGGGCGATCGTCCAGGGGTTGTCTTCGCGCTTGCGCCCGCGAGCGGAGTAGTTCTTGCAGAGAGCGGGGCGCGTCGTAACGCACCGGAACGCCTGGCTGCTCGTATCGCCCGATTCGATGAACGTAAAGTGCTTGAAGCCGTCCCCGAACTCGAGGGTGTCGGCGTATGCGCCGCCGCCCTGCAGCGCGCCGCAATCCTTCAACCCCATGCACTCGAAGATTTCGCCGATGTTATCCCCGCTGAGATACAGCAGGTTATCGTGGCCGTCGAACGTCGGATTCCAGATCGCCGGAGCCTGCGGGTTCTCCTCGACGACCGCGACCTTGTGCGGCTTAGCGTTCTTGGCACAACCGGCGAACTCTTCGAGCCCGCTGTTGCCCGACGCGTTCGAGTTGTAGCTCACGAAGCAGTCGCCTTTGGAGTCGATCGCGGCCCCGCTCGCGTCGTGCGTCGCATCGCCGTCGCCGAGATAGTAACTCGGTGCGGTCGCGCCATTGACGTACACGCTCAGCTCGCCGGTCTGCGATGCGATCGGCGATGCGTTGCCGGCGACGATCAGCCCCGACCGCGTGGCGATCGCGGCGGTCTGCTGGCCCGGGTTGGACAACGTCTGCTCGAGGCTCGCGCCGAGCGGGGCATACACGTAGATTGCGTCCGTGCCCGGCGTGCTGTAGAGGTTGCCGGCCTCGTCCGTCACCAGGACTTGATACCACGACTCCGCCGGAACCTGGATGTTCAGCGCCGCGATGAACTTGCTCGTCTTTCCGTCGTAGGCCGAGCACGTGGGCGCGCTTCCCGCCGTGTAGCCGCAGATGTAGACGTAGGGCTCGGCCGCGCCCGTCGCGGGCCGACCGGCAGTGGGTTTCACCGCGGATGAAGCCGCGACCGGACCTGCAGCCGCGAACAAAACCGCCGACAAGAGCATCGCGTAGCGCATCGTCAACTCCCACGCTCGACTGAACCCTAAGGCCTGCCGCTTTCGCGGCAGCGCCGCGCGGCCCTCGCGAGCGGCCTCCGGCGCTCCCTTAAGAACGAGCCGCCCGCCATTACGTGCGCTTAATCTCGGCTCTCTACGCTCAAAGCGTTCCTAACGCTTTGGAGGAGGTCTTCGTGCCCTTACGCAGAGATCGCCGTCTCGCTGCATGCGCGACGGTAACCCTGTTTGCATCCTCGGTCGTGCCGGCCCAAGCGGCGGCCGTCACGCGTCCGGCGGTGCAACCTCCCTCTCATCACCTGAGCGCGCGCCAAAAGCGGACGATCGCGGAGCTATCGGCGAAGGTCAAGTACGTCTTCGTCTTCTATCAGGAGAACCGCTCGTTCGACTCGATGTTCGGGACGTACCCCGGCGCCAACGGCATCTATTCGCAGCCGTCGTCCCAGACGCCCGGCTTCACCCAGCCGATCTACAACACGGACGGGACCGAGACGACGATCAGCCCGTTCCGAATCGACGCCCAGCCCTGGTACGGCGCCGACCTCGACGACGGCGACCACTCCCACCAAGGGTTGCTGAGCGCGGAAGACATCCAGAGCGGGACGCCGCTGATGGACGGCTACGCGCTCGACGAGGAAAACAAGTACACCCCGGGCGGCGTCAGCCAGAGCAATCCGCCGTCGGAACAGGCCAAGCAGTACGGCGAACTCGTACTGGGCCACATCGACTGCGACACCACGCCGCTGATGTGGAACTACGCCAACAAGTTCACGCTCTTCGACAACGTCTTCCAGAACGTGACCGGACCTTCGACGCCGGGAAACATCGCGATCTTCACCGGCCAGACCGGCCTCACGCAGGTCGAAGAGCATCCGAACGAAGCCTATACGACCAACGGCAACTCGGGCGTCGGCGTCCCCGACCTCAACGACGCCAACCCGTTCTGGGGCTCGAGCCTCGACCCGAACTCTCCCCAGAATAAGATGCCCTACAATCCTAACGACAACCCCAACAGCCCCGAGATCAACCTCACCTTCGCCAGCCTGCCGTTGACGTTGACCGGCAAGAAGATCAACAGCGTCGTCTCGACCGATCGCAGTCCGTCATCCGACCTCGCCAACGTCCAGCAGGACCTCAGCACGATCGGCGAGAGCGGCCTGAACCGGTCGATCGACTGGGGCTGGTGGAAGAGGGCTTCGACCACGAGGTGACGGACGGAAGCGGGCCCGCCACGCACCTTTCGTACATCACCCACCACAACGGGCCGCAGTACTTCGGCTACCTATCCGACAATCCGGCGACCCAAGCCCACTTCCACGGCCTCGGCGACTTCTACGCCGCGATCTCGAGCCACGCGCTCCCCAAGGGCGGCGGCGTCTACTGGATCAAGGGCGGCTACACGAACCTCTTCGGGCTGACCCCGACCGACCCGGATCCGGCGGTGCAGAAGAACTTCCTCGGCGACGACGACCACCCGGCCTACGCCGACTCGCAGATCTCCGACGCGATGGTCGCCGAAGCGATCAACCACATCGCGAAGAGCCGGTATTGGGCGCACAGCGCGATCGTCATCACCTGGGACGACTCCGAAGGCTACTACGACCACGTCCCACCGCCGACGCGTGCCCAGCTCCCCGGCGTCGGCGTCGTGAGCGAGGGCCCGCGCGTTCCGATGATCGTCATCTCTCCCTATGCGAAGACCAGCTACGTCTCGCACGCCCAGGGCGATCAGGCGTCGGTCGTCAAGATGGTCGATTCCATCTTCCAGGTGCAGTCGCTCGCATCGCTGCCGGACGAATACGCCGCCGAGCAAGAAGGCCAACAGCAATACGGCGAACCCGACCTCGGACCGCTCGACGACTTCGCCCCTAACGTCGACAACCTGCTCGACGCATTCGACCAGGGGCGGCTCGACGGCGTGAGCAAACCGCTGCCGGCCGGCTACGCGATCGTTCCCGAGAAATACGTGTTGCAGTTGCCCGCCAAGACGGGCCTCGGCTGCACGACGCTCGGCATCGTCCCGACCGACGTCGCGCTCGGCATCGGGCTGAACCCGCCCAACGACTTCAACCCGCGCCCCGGAACGGATCCGCCGATGGGCTCCAAGCGCCGTCCCAATCGAGAAGCGACGAACCGCCGCGACGACTGACGTTCGTCCCGGTAACCATGCGACGGGCGGCCCCGCGGCCGCCCGTCTTCTTCTTACAGCGCGAACGTCGAGCGCACGCTCGCGGCGAACGTGCGGCTGACCGGGACCTCCGAGTGCGAGCGATCGTCGACGTGCAACGTGTACGCGCCGGCGAGAATCGGATTTGCTTCGACGACGTGCCGCACGTTGACGAGATACGCCCGATGGACCCGCAGGAACCCATGCGGTTCGAGCCGCTGCGCGCATTCGGAGAGCGTCCCGCGAAACCGGAACGACTGATCGAATAGGACGATCGTCACGACGTGCCCGCGCGCCTGGACGTAGCGGATGTCGGCGACCGGCACGAGATACGTCCGCCCGCCGCCGTCGACCGGCAACCGCCCGGACGCCACCGCGGGCGCGGAATGCTCGCGGCTGGAGCCTCCGCGCACGCGGCCGATGGCGAGGGCCAAGCGTTCCTCGGTCACCGGCTTGAGGAGATAGTCGCTGGCCGCGAGTTCGAACGCTCGCAGCGCGTGGTGCTCGTGCGCGGTGACGAAGACGACGTGCGGGCGCCTCGGTAATTTGTCGATGACCGCCGCCGCATCGAGCCCGCTGAGCCCCGGCATCGCGATGTCGAGGAACACGACGTCGTAGGCCGCCTGCTGCATCCACGCGAGCGCCTGGACCGTGCTCTCCGCCTCATCGACGGTGAAATCGCGGGCGACGCGCGCCAGCATGTAGACGAACTCGTTGCGCACGAGCGGTTCGTCGTCGACGACGAGGGCTCTCATGGAGCGCTCCCGGCTGCACGCGGGTGTTGGGCGGCACCCAAAAGCTCACCGTCGTCTCGTCGTGGTCGCGCGCGACCCGCAGGTCGCTCGCTGGCCCGAACAGCCCGACGAGGCGCTGGTGGATGTTGTTCATCGCGACGCCCGCGTGCGTCTTGCCGTCGCCGCGGGCCGCCTCGCTCATGCCGGGGCCGTCGTCCGACACGGAGACCTCGAACCCGCCGAGCGCCTCGCGCGCACGGATCACGATTCGCCCGGGCAGATCCTTTCGGCGCGATCCCGTGCACGACCGCGTTCTCGACGAGCGGCTGTACCGCGAGGACCGGCACCATGACGTTGAGCGCCCGCGGGTCGACGTTGTACTCGACGACGAGCCGCTCACCGAGCCTGACCGTCTCGAAGCGCAGGTACCGCTCGACGCAGCGCAGTTCGTCGCGCAGCGCGATCAGTTCGTCGCGTTGCGCGAGCGACTCGCGGAAGAACTCCGCGAAGTCGAGGATCAGGTCGTGCGCCCGATCGGCGTCGACGCGGGTCAGCGCCGCGATGCTCGTCAGCGTGTTGAACAGAAAGTGCGGCGAGATCTGCGCGCGCAGCGCGTCCAGCTCCGCCCGCGTGACGAGGGCCGCCCGCGCGTCCAATTCCGCGAGTTCGAGATAGACGCCGAAGACGCGGGCCAACCCGCGCGCGACGCGCTCGTCCGCGTCGGTGATCGTGCGGCTCTGGCCGTGATAGAGCTTGAGCGCGCCGACGACGTGGCCACGCACGACAAGCGGGGCGACCAGAGCGGACTGCAGCGGACAATCGGGCCGCCTGCAGCCGATGATCGTACGGTCGTGCGTGCGCACGACCTCGCCGGTCCGCAGCGCCCGGCGCGTCAGCGCCGTCATGCTGCGGCTGCCGACGCGATGGTGTTCCGCGCCCTTGCCGACGAACGCGAGGATGCGGTGGCGCGAGACGATCGCGGCGGCCGCGAGGTGCAGGTACTCATGCAGCAGCCGCGCCGCGAAGTCCGCGGAGCTCGCGTTCAGGCCGCCTCGCATCTGCGGCAGCACCTCGACGAGCAGGTCGAGGATCGTGTCGTATTCGTCGCGTTCGCGCCCGCCGCTGGTGAGCAGCGAGACCACCAACTCGCTCGGCGAGATGCTCGGATCGAAGTGGAACGGCGTGCGCAGCCAGTCCGCGAGCGCGCGGCCGATCGGTGAGTCGCGGGGCGATTCGTCGTCGGGCATCAGCGGCGGACCGCCTGCGCCGCGATCGCGGCCTGTCCCAGGCTGATGCCGCCGTCGTTGGCCGGGACGCGGTGGTTGAGCCACAGCCGGTCGCCCAGCGTCGCGGCGAGGCAGCTCGAGCAGCAGCGCGTTCTGGAACACGCCGCCCGACGCGACGACCGGACGCTCCGGCGAAGGCGGCGGCGACGGCGACGATGACGTCCGCGACCGCGTCGTGGAAGCCGCGCGCGATCTCCTCGACGGGCCGGCCCGCGATCCGGTCGGCGACGATCGCCGCGAGCACGGGTCGAGCGTCGAACTCGCCGTCCGCCAGCGCGAACGCGTAGCGTGCGCCGCGCGCTGCCGCGCGGGCGCGGTGCTCGAGCCACATCGGCGCCTGCCCCTCGAACGTCTGCTCGCGCGTGAATCCGGCCAACGCCGCGACCGCGTCGAAGAGCCGTCCCATCGAACTGGTCGGGAAGCGTGCGCACGCCGCTCGCGACGAGTCGCCGCGCCTGCGAGAAACCGTTCCGAGAACGAGAACGGCGGCAGTTCGAACGCCACGCCCTCGACGCCGGCTGACAGGAAGCCGGCCGCCGCCTGGACCGGAAAGCGCGCGGCGGCGTCGCCGCCGGGCAACGGCACCGTGCGCAGATGCGCGACGCGCTCGAGGCCGCCGCGCGAGCGTGCCGGCGAACACCTCTCCACCCCAGATCGCGCCGTCGTCACCGTAGCCGGTGCCGTCGAATCGCGAACCCGACGACCGGCGTGTCCCAGGCCTCGCGCTCGGCGACCGCGCTGGCGACGTGCGCCCGATGATGCTGCACGGCGACGCGCCGCTCCCCGAGCGACGCGGCGAACTCCGTCGAATGGTACTGCGGGTGCGCGTCGTGAACGATGAGCGCGGCCGCCGGATCGACGCCGTACATCGCGCACAGGTCGTAGACCGTCGCATGGAACGCCTCGCGCGCCGCATAGTGGTCGAGATCGCCGACGTGCTGGCTCGCGAAGGCCTGACCGTCGACGACGAGCGTGACCGCGTTCTTGAGATCCGCGCCGAGGGCGACGATCGGCTCGCGCACCGGCAGCATCGCGACCGCTTGGGGCGCGAAGCCGCGCGCGCTGCGGAGCACGCTCGGTCCGTCCGGACCCTGCCGCACGATCGAGTCGTCGATACGGCGCGCGATCGGCCGCTCGCCGATGAGGAACGCGTCGGCGATGCCGGCGAGCGAACGCAGCGCATCGTCGTCGTCGTAGGCGATCGGCTCGCTCGAACGGTTCGCGCTCGTCATCACGAGCACGTCCGGCGCGCCCGCCGCGAACAGCAGCGCGTGGAGCGGCGTATACGGCAGCATGACGCCCAGCTCGGCGTTGTCCGGCGCGACGCCCGCGAGCGCGGCGCGCGCCGGAGCGAGCACGATCGGGCGCGCGGTGGACGTCAGCAACCGCTCGGAGTCCGCGTCGAGGGCGACGATCGTGTGCGCGACGCCGAGGTCGCGCGCCATCAGCGCGAACGGCCGCTCCTTACGATACTTGCGCTCGCGCAGCGCGGCCACCGCCCGCTCGTTGCGCGCGTCGCAGGCGAGGTGATAGCCGCCGATCCCCTTGACGGCGACGATCGCCCCGCCGCGCAGAAGCGCCGCCGCGCCGGCGATCGCGCGACGGCCGGACGGCGCGCCGCTCGCATCGGCGAGTACGTAACGCGGCCCGCAGTGCGGACAGGCGACGGGCTGTGCATGAAACCGCCGGTCGGCGGGATCTTCGTATTCGCGCCGGCAGTCGGCGCAGAGCGGCCAGCCGCGCATCGTCGTGTTCGGACGATCGTAGGGAAGCCCGCGCACGACGCTGTAGCGCGGACCGCAATGGGTGCAGTTGACGTACGGATAGCCGTAACGCCGATCGGACGGATCGAACAGCTCGCGCCGGCACGCGTCGCAGAGCGCGAGGTCTGGTGAGATCCGCACGGTCGGCGCCGCGGCGCCCGCGCTGGCGCGGATCTCGAACGCCGGCGCCGCCTCGAACGGGACCGAAGCGCACGTCAGGCCGGCGATCTCCGCCGCGTGCGGCAAGCAGCCTCGGGATGTCCGCGATGAAGCGGTCCACGGCGTCGGACGCGCCCTCCGCGTGGATGCGTACGCCGTCGGCGCCGTTTTGGACCCAGCCGCACAGCGCGTGTTCGGTCGCGAGGCGATAGATGAACGGCCGGAACCCGACGCCTTGCACGACGCCGCTCACGCCGATCTCGACGGCCCGGACCTCCTTGCCAGCCGTCGCCGCAGTCACACCAAACCGACCGCGCAGCCGCGCCCGTGCCAGCCCACCTCTTTCACCTGCCCGTCCTCGACCAGAACCGGCACCATCGTCTGCGGGCCGACCAACCCCGCGAGGCGCGCCCGAGCCCTGTCGTCGGCGTCGACGTCGTACTCCAGGTATTCGGCGCCGTCCCATTCCAATCGCTCGCGCAACTCGGCGCAGAACGGACAGGCGGCGGACGAAAACAGCTCAAGCACGCGCCAACGCCCCACGTAACACGTGGTAGATCGC
Source organism: Vulcanimicrobiota bacterium (assembly GCA_963743605.1). Classification (GTDB taxonomy): domain Bacteria; phylum Vulcanimicrobiota; class Vulcanimicrobiia; order Vulcanimicrobiales; family Vulcanimicrobiaceae; genus CAVUQJ01. The sequence goes on from CAVUQJ010000008.1 coordinate 48,933, forward strand.
CGCCTGCGTCTCTTGGATGCGCGGAATGTCCGCGCAGTCGACGACGATGCAGTGGTCCGCGAGCCCGTTGCGCGCGATCTCGCCGCCGTCGTACCCCAGGAGCGCCACGGTCACCATCCCGCGGCGGCGCGCCTCGCCCAAGGCGGCGACGACGTTCTTGGAGCCGCCGCTCGTCGAGAATGCGATCGCGACGTCGCGCGGCCCGGCAACGAGCGATGATCTGACGCACGAAGACCAACTCGAAGCCGACGTCGTTGCCGATCGCCGTGATCGTCGCGGGTTCGCTCGCGAGCGAGATCGCCGGAATCGGCGGCAGCGCACCCGCCTCGACGCAGTCGAGGACGAAATCGGTCGCGTCGGTCGCCGATCCGCCGTTGCCGAGTGCGAAGATGCGACCGCCGCGCGCGAGCCGCTCGCGGATCGCCCGCGCGGCCCCCGCGATAGCGCCGGCCTGGCGTGCCGCGACCTGTTCGCGCAGCGCGATCCCGTCGCGTGCCTTCGCGACGATCGAGCGCGCGACGTCGGCGACGACGCCCGCGGTGTCCTGTCGCTCGACGCCGAGATAGGGGTACAGGAAACTCGACGCGCCGACGTCGTGACCCATCGCATCGTGCTCGAGGAATACGTGCACGCTCTCGTACAACGTGTGGCCGAGGATCTCGAAGACCTCCTGGTGCACGTGCACGTCGTCGGCCGGGGCAGCGAAGCCGTAGTCGGCCTCCGCCCCCGGCAGCGCGAGCGTCAGCGCCCCTTTGCGCCGCGCGGCGGCGAGCGCGGGCGCCAACTCCGGATCGCCGGCGGGCGGCCCGAACGCGATCGCGATGTCGTCGGCGCCGGCGAGCACATCGGTTGCACCGGGCGCCGCGCTCAGGTCTAGCGCCGGCAGCGCGCGCTTGCCTACGATGACCGGATGCACGAATTCGACGGAGACGTGCGCGGCGTCGGTCGCATACGGTCCGCGACCGAACGCAAAGAGCGTACCTCCGCTGCGGAAGCGGGCCGCCATCTCGCGCGCCGCGTGCGCGATGCGCGGCGCCTCGCTCGCGAAGAAAGCCGCGATGACCGGATTGCGCGCGCGCAGCCGGTCCGCGATCGCGCGCGCGCTCGGGCTCGCCTCGCGCTCGGTCAGCATATCCGCGGGAGCGGGTCGCCGACCAGCATGTCGATCGCGCGCGTGCCGCCGTAGGCGTTGACCCCCAGGACCGTCCGGGACGGCTCGGCGCGGACCTCTCCGGCGATCACCGCTTCCTCGCCGCCCGGCGTCGCACGCAGCGCCTCGAGCGCGCGGGCCGCGTCGTCCTGCGCGACGATCGCGATGAACTGCCCTTCGTTCGCGATATGCAGCGGGTCTAGTCCGAGGAGTTCGCACGCGCCGCGGACCTGGGGCGTGCAGCGGGATCGCGTCCTCTCGAAGACGATCCCGCACCCGGCGTCGCGCGCCACCTCGTTTAACGCGGTCGCGACGCCGCCGCGCGTCGGATCGCGCATCCACCGCACGCTCGCCGGACACGCCGCGATCAGCGCCTCGACGAACGGCCACACCGAGCGCGTGTCGGAGCGGACGTCGCGCTTCGAGTCGCAACTCGCCGCGCGCGAGCAGGATCGTGATCCCATGGTCGCCGACCGGTCCGCTGAGCAGCACCCGGTCGCCGGGCCGCACCGAGCGCGCATCGAGCGTCAACCGCGCGTCGACGACGCCGATCCCGAACGTCGTGACGTACATGCCGTCGCACAGTCCGTGCTCGACGACCTTCGTGTCGCCGCCGACGATCGCGACGCCGGCACGCTCCGCGGCGCGCGCCATCGCCTCGACCTCCGCCTGCAAGAGTCGCGGTCGGCAGACCCGCCTCGAGGATCAAGGTGGCCATCAGCGCGTGCGCCCGCGCGCCCGAGACAGCCAGGTCGTTGACCGTCCCGTTGACGGCGAGTTCGCCGATCGATCCGCCCGGAAATCGCAGCGGACGCACGACGTATCCATCGGCCGTCGTCGCGACCCGCGTCCCGTCCAGCGCGAAGGCCGCGGCGTCGGAGAGTTTCGCGAGCACCGGGTTCGCGAGCAACGGCGCGATCAGCCCCTCGACGAGACGTCGCGACGCCTTGCCGCCGGCGCCGTGCGACATCTCGATCTGCTGCGTCGGCAAAGCGCACGCGCGGGACGGGCGCGCTCGACCGTCGCCGTCGCCATCAGGCGGTGACCGGCTCGCCGCGATGGACGTAGCGGTAGTAGGCCGCGCAGGCGCCCTCGCTCGACACCATCAGCGCGCCGATCGGATGCTCCGGATCGCAGCCGTTGCCGAAGAGTTTGCACTGGGGAGGTTTCAACACGCCCTTGAGCACCTCGCCGCACTGAGCGGCCTTCGGATCGGTCACGCGCACTTGCGGGAGCTCGAACTGCACCTCGGCGTCCCACGCCGCGAAGTCAGTCGTTCAGCTGCAGCGCGGATTGCGAGATGAACCCCAAGCCGCGCCACTCGAAGTAGGGCCGCAGCGCGAACACGGCGGCCATCGCACGCAACGCCGCCGGGTTGCCGTCCCACGGAACGATGCGGCGGTACTGGTTCTCGACCTTCGCCTCGCCGCGCGCGAGTTGGCGCAAGATCATGAGGATCGCCTCGAGGATGATCGAGCGGCTCGAAGCCTGCGACGACGACCGGCTTGCCGTAGTCGCGCGCGACGAACTCGTAGGGCCGGCAGCCGGAGACCGTCGAGACGTGGCCCGGACCGATGAAACCGTCGATCCGCATGTCGGGCGAGTCGAGGATCGCGCGGATCGCGGGCACGATCGTGACGTGGTTACAGAACACCGAGAAGTTGCGGATGCCCAGTTCGCGCGCGCGCAGCAGCGTCAGCGCCGTCGAGGGCGCGGTCGTCTCGAAGCCGATCGCGAAGAAGCACACGTGGCGATCGGGATTCTCCTGCGCGAGCGCAACGCGTCGAGCGGCGAATAGACCATCCGGATGTCGGCGCCGCGCGCCTTCTGCTCGAGTGGCGTGCCCTTCGTCCCCGGTACGCGCATCATGTCGCCGAAGCACGTGAGGATCACCTTCGGATCGGCGACGATCGCGAGCCCGTCGTCGACGCGCCCCGTCGGCAGCACGCACACGGGGCAGCCGGGACCGTGAACCAGCTCGATGTTCTCGGGCAGCAGATCGCGCAGCCCATGCCGGTAGATCGCGTGCGTGTGGCCGCCGCAGACCTCCATGAAGCGGTAGTGCCGGGCGGTGCCGGCGCTGCGCGCGATCTCCTGCGCGACGCTCGTGATCAGCGCCGGGTCGCGAAACTCGTCGACGTACTTCATTCGGCGCAACACCTCGTCATCTGCGAACGAATAGCCGCGGACCTCTTCGATGGCGAGCTGTCTTCGCCCATCGCCCGCAGCATCCGCAGTTGCTCCTGCGCCTCGCTCTCGCCGATGCGGCTGAGCGCAAAGCCGACGTGAATCAGATCCAGTCGCCCGGCTCGAGCCGCGCGATCCTCGAGCAAGCCGACGTTGACGTTGCGCCGCACTCCGCCCGACGTCGACCTTCGCCAGGAGCGGCTGCTCGGCCGACATCTCGACGATCTGGCCCGGGATCGCGAGGCACATGCGCGCGGCGTCCTCAGGCCGCGCGCCACGAGGTGCAGCCGGAGGCGGACGGACGGGTCGACCTTCAGGAACAGCAGTTGCGGCGGCTGCAACCCGAAATCGCGCACGTCGACGACCAGGTCGCCGTCCACGACCATGCGCTCGAGGATCGGACGTGACCGTGATGCTCGCCGTCATAGCGGCGCGTCCGGCCCGCGAGCGTCATGTCGCCGCGCGGCGGAGTAGGTACCGGTTCGCCGGGTGCGCTCGAACCCGCGCAGGTCGGCCACGATCCGTCGGGAAGCGCCTGCTGTCGATCAGGCGCCACATCTCGCGGTCCTGCAGGTCGTTCCCCGAGCGCAGCCGTTCGACCGGGAACTCAACGTGCATCTGCGGCGCGGGGTCGACGGCGAGGCTGCCGTCGTCCTCGAAGCACGCCTCGACGAAACCCGAGAGATCGCTCGCGCGACCCTTGACCTCGTGCAGGGTCGTCGCCGCCGCAAAAGTCAAGACCGATTCTCCGGCAGCCACGACGTAGCGGCTACATGCCTTTGATTCGGGCATACCGAATCACGTCCCCGACGATGTTCTCGACGAAGTCGCGCGCCTGCTTCTCGCGATCGGAACCGAACTGCCCGAGCGTGTTCAGCAGCGCACGAACCAGCTTTTCCATCAGCGTCGGGCTGCCCGACATGCGCGCCAGATCGTTGTAGCGGTCCACGTCACGGCGCACGCCGTCGAGTTGTTGAGCGGCGAGGACCGCCGCTCCGAAGGCGACGCCGCCGATAATCAGGTTACGGATCATCGATGTTCCTTTCATGGGTTGGCACCCACCGCCGGAGCCGCCAGCAGGTTGCGGACGGCGCGGACCGCGGCGGGGACCGCGCCCTGCACCGCCGCCGAGAGTCCGATGCCTTCCGCGATCGACTCCGGTTCGCAGCCGACGAGCACGATCGGCGGCGGCTCGCCTCCAAGCGCGCGCACGAAGGCGAAGACGTTCCCCAAGTCCATGCGATGCGCGTCCGCCGTCGCACCCGGGACGCTCACGTCGGGTTCGATGACGTAGACGGTTCCGGGGACGCCGCCGCGCGGAACGGCGTCGACCAGGATCGCGCGCTCGTACCCGGCCAGCAGCTCGTATGCGAGGTGCATGCCCCGGATCCCGAAGTCCTCGATCTTCGCTCCGTCGACCGGCTCGCTCCCGAGCGCGCGCGCCACCTCGGGACCAAACCCATCGTCGCTCAGGAAGATGTTGCCGACGCCGGCGACCAGCATGCTCATCCGGCCACCCGTGTGCCCTGCACCGGCTCGATCTCCTCGGGATAGAAGAACAACGATCTGCCGTACCACTCGTGGAGGTCGCTGGCCGGATCGTCGTCGACGGTGACGGCGACGTAGAACGTGTTCTCTACGTCCTGATGAATCGCGCGCACTGTGGCGAGCTTTCCCGCCAGGAAGCTGTCCCACACGTCTGCTCGCCGCTTGGGCTGCAGCCGGACGGACGAGCCCTTGGCGACCTTGATGCCGTCGACAAATACGCAGTCGAAGCTCGGCACGTCGAACGCGGCGAACGGATCGGGATCCGGCGGCTCTGTGGCCGTTCGGCGCAGGTCGCCGCCGTGCAGGCGCGCGAGTTCCGCGCGCCCGAAGCGCTCGGCGCGTTCGACGATGGCCCGCGCGCGCGGATCGGTCGCGCGCGCCTCGTCGCGCTCGGCGTCGGACAGGCTCAGGACGCTCAGGTTCAACAGTTCGTCGATCTCGGTCGCATCGCACGCGTCGCCCTCGGTTTGGCGCGCGACCTCGGGGAAGTCGTACAGGATGATCGGCGAGGCCAGCACGAGCGCGGCATGCTGCGCGTCGTCGTGCGGACCGGCGAGCACGGGCCACAGATTGCGGTTCTCCAGCGCCGCCGTCGCCGGCCCGGCGAACTCCGGCGGATCGAGGGCCGAGAGGAACGAGCCCTTGCGGACGTGCAGGATCGCGTGCGCCGACACGAACGCGCGGCGCAGCGTCGCCTCGCGCGGCTCGACGGCGGCCCCGGCGGTCGCGTTCTCGAGGCGAACGCGAACCTTCATCAGCGTCTCCGAGAGCGGCTCGGCGGAGACGTCGACGGTCCCCGCCAACGCACATCGTTCGCGCACGATGCGCGCGACGCTTTCGCCGGCCGCGTCGCGCAGGGGCTCGATCTCGCGCCGGGCGTCGACGGCGATCGGCGCGGACGCCGCCGTCAGCCGCAGCGGCCGCAGCGCGACGTGCACCTCGCGCTCGACCGCCTCCTCGAAGGTGAGGTGTTCGACGCCGTCGACCGTGAGCGCCCGAACGGGCACGAACTCGTCCCCCGAGCGCGCCTCGACCCGGCGCGTCTCGACGTGCAGGAAGCGCGCGACAACGTCGATCCGCGGATCGCCGCCGGAGAGGAGCAACACCTCCGTCTGTTGCCCCGCCGGCTCGCCGCGCGCGGCCGCGTCGGACGCGGGCGGCACGACGACGCCGAACTGCCAACGCATCTGGTTCTTCGCCGACGAGGCCGTGTACGGGTAGAGCAGATAGCCCTCGTAGAGAACGGCGTTCGCAACGTCGAGCGCTGGGCTGAAGCGGTTCATCGCTGCGCCTTCGCGGAGGCGCAGAGGCGTTCGATCGCCGCCTCCCACGTCGGGAGACCCATCGCCGTCTTATAGCGATGGAGTTCGTCGAACGCGTCGCGGCGGATCCGCAGCCACGCGCTGTTGGGAAAGTACGCGTCCATCGTCGCCTTCCAGACCGCGACGGGAAGCGCGTAGCGCGCCTCGCAGGACCACGGCACGAAGCCGGCCGAGACGGTGCCGTCGCGTTCGCTCAGCACCGTCCCGCTGAACAGCAGCTCCAGTGGGATCGTTCCGTCGCCGAGCGCGGCCAGATACTTGTGCGCGGCGATCTCGAAGTCGTAACTGCACGGCAGGTGCAGGTCGACTTCCGTCGTCCCGCTGAACGCCGGCACCGCCTGCGAGACGTGCATCCAAAGCAGCGGCCGCAGGGTGTCGCCGTAGCGCGCCGGCGATCCGAAGAGTTCGACGAGCCGCTCGCTCTCGGCCGCATCGTAGCGGCGCCGCTGCGCCGCGATCATGACCTGCGCGCGCAGGACGATCGCGTACACGCGCACGCCGGTCGATTCCGCGATCCGCAGGCGCAACGTCAACTCCGGCGAGGCCGCGTAGGGCGTCACCTGCGATCCGATCACATCCATGGCGAGGGCGGTCACGGCCGCCTCACGTCGTCGGGGCAGTTACCCGCCCCAGGCTGCGATCGACGACGCCCGCGAAGTAGCGCTCGATCGCCTCCTGCGCCTCGGCGCCGCCGTCGAATCCGCGCCACAGGGTCCGGATCCGGCCGACGAGTTCGTATGCGCTGTCGATCGGTACGATGAAGCAGCGCGACGGCGACGACCGCGCGTCGATCACCACGGCCTCGACGTCCGGTGCGAGCGTCGCGAGCGTCAGACTGCGGCTCGCGATCGTCTGCCATCCGTCGAGCGGCAGCAGCGACTCCGTCGCGCCGGCCGCCCCGGGATAGAACGCCACGAGCTTGTCGTCCACGGAGTTGTAGAACAGGAACGCGAGGCCGATCGGAATGCCGAGCGCATCCCACTCCGCCGGCTCGCACGCGAGGTCGACGGCGACGTAGCGGGTCGGCACCGGGCGGAAGCGGCCCTGGGCCGCGCCGCGCGGCTCGAACACGATGTAGCAGGGCCGGCAGGCGCACAGGATGCGGCGCGACTCCAGGTCGACGACGTGTCCGTGTTCGCCGCCGACCGGAACCGCACAGTAGTCGCACCGCTCGCCCGCGGCGCGGACCGGCTTGCGCCTCAGGACGTTCCTGCAGCGCGGAGAAACTGCTGGGGGCGGTCGCACTCAGGTCCACTACGCGACCCCGAGGACGAACTCGTCGAGCGAGATCACGCAGCCGTCGTATGCCGGTTTCTCCTGCGGCGGAGCCTGCTCGGCGCGCACCTCGCGGATCTCCGGCACGCGCTCCAAGATCGCGCGTTCGACGGCGAGTTTGACGGTGGCGGCCGACGACGGGCAACCCTTGCAGTTTCCCTCAAGCCGCAGGGTCACGACGCCGTCCGCGATCGCGACGATCTCGATCCCGCCTTCGTGCGAGCTGCAGGTAGGGGCGAACGGCGTCGAGCGCCGCCTGGACGCGCTCGTCGAGCGGCACGGGATGCAGGCCGTGCAGGCAGAGCAGCGTCTCGACGAACTTGTCGTCACAGAGCGCAGTGAAGAACGTCTCCGACCGGCGCCTGCGCGTTCGTGCACGATCGCCAAGATCCGTTCGATCCCCGCGCCATACATCCCGACGATCGTTCGCACCAATTCCTCGGCGCGCTCGCGCGGGGGCGTCGCCGACGGCGCACCGTCGAACGCGGTCAGGAGCGCGTCGATGCGCGCTCCCATCTCCTCGGGGCCCGTCACGGTCGTCGCCACGACGGACTAGCCGAAGGGCGCGAGCGGCGAGTGCACCGTCTCGATCGTCTTGCCGTCGCCGAGGTACATGTGCACGCCGCACGGCAGGCACGGATCGAAGCTGCGAACCGCGCGCATGATGTCGATGCCCTTGAAGTTCTCCGGGCCGTTCTCTTCGAAGATCGGCGTGCCTTGGACGGCGTCCTCGTAGGGCCCGGGCGTCCCGTACATGTCGCGCGGGTTGCCGTTCCACGGCGTCGGCGGCCACGGGTGGTAGTTCGCGATCTTGCCGTCGCGGATCACGATGTGGTGCGAAAGCACGCCGCGGACGGCCTCGGTGAAGCCGCAGCCGATGCGTCCTTCGGCACCGTGAACGGCTCCCACGTGCGCGTGCGGCCGGCGCGCAGTTCCTCGAACGCCTTGTCGAGGAAGTGCAGCGCGCAGCGGCGGCGTACGCCTGGAAGTAGGTGCGCGCGCGGTCGCGTTCGATCGCGTTGCTCCACTTCGGCACCTTCCACTCGAACGTCGACCGGTCCGGTGAGGGCGGACTTCGGCAGGTTGACTGACGACGCTCTTGCCGGTCGCCTTGACGTAGCCGATGTCGACGAGTCCCGACAGGGCCGTCGACCAGAGCCGCGCGAGCGCGCCGCCGCCGGTGTCCAGCGCGAGATGGTCCTTGCCGTCGTACCAGCGCGGCGACATCACCCACGAGTATTCCTTGGTGAAGTCGCGCTTCTGCGGCGTCGGCAGCGTGTGCATGTTCCACGGATGGCGCCGGTCGACCGGATTGCCGAGCGGATCGTGCGTCGACGAACGTCTCCTCGCCTTCCCAGTCCTTGTAGTAGGAGTTGCCGAGCAGGATGCGGATGCCGAGGTTGATCTCGACGAGGTCGTTGGTCACGAGCTTGCCGTCGACGACGACGCCCGGCGTGACGAACATCTTGCCGGCCCCAGTCCGTCATGTTCTTGTAGTTGAAGTCGCAGTGGTCGGGATCCTGGAACGAGCCCCAGCAGCCGAGCAGGATGCGACGGCGGCCGACCTCCTCGTAGCCCGGCAGCGCCTCGTAGAAGAAGTCGAACAGGTCGTCGTGCAGCGGCACGCAGACCTTCATGTACTCGACGTAGCGCATCAGCCGCGAGAGTAGTCGGTGAAGAGCTGCGGCGTCGCGACGGTGCCGGTGCCGCCCGGCGTAGAGCGTCGACGGGTGGACGTGGCGGCCTTCCATCAGGCAGAACATCTCGCGCGTGTAGCGGCTGATCTGCAGCGCCTGGCGGTAGAAGTCGCCCGCGAACGGGTTGAGCGACCGTCATGATGTCGGCGATCGTCTTGTAGCCGTGGATCTCCGCGTTGCGGAGCCTCGGTCTTCTTCGCCTTCTCCCAGACCGACGGGTTCGTCTCGCGGACCATCTGCTCGCAGAAGTCGACGCCGACCAGGTTCTCCTGGAAGATGTTGTGGTCGAACATGAACTCGGCGGCCTCGCCGAGGTTGACGATCCACTCGCCCAAGTGCGGCGGCCGCACGCCGTAGGCCATGTTCTGCGCGTAGACGGAGCAGCAGGCGTGGTTGTCGCCGCAGATGCCGCAGATGCGGCTCGTGATGAAGTGGGCGTCGCGCGGATCCTTGCCCTTCATGAAGATGCTGTAGCCGCGGAAGATCGACGACGTGCTGTGGCACTCGGCGACCTTGCGTTCGTCGAAATCGATCTTCGTGTAGATGCCGAGGCTGCCGACGATGCGGGTGATCGGATCCCACGACATCTCGACGAGCCGCGACTCGCCGGTCGGGGTCGTCGTGCCGGGCATATCCTTGACGGCCATGTGACGCTCCTCGCGCGCTGTAGTGTCGTCCGTCAGGAGACGCGGGATGGTAGCCGGTCGTGAGGTGGCGGCCCTTGTGCCGCCACTTCGGCTCTTGGTCGAGCGTTCGAGGGTGAAGTTGCGGAGCGACCGGATCACGCCGCCGTAGAGCCCGCTGAACGCGGTGGAGACGCGGCTGCCCGGCGGCTCGTCCATGAACGGCATGAACTTGTCGGGGAAGCCCGGCATCGTGCAGCCGATGCAGATGCCGCCGACGTTCGGACAGCCGCCGACGCCGCCCATCCAGCCGCGCTTGGGCACGTTGCACTTGACGACCGGACCCCAGCAGCCGAGCTTGACCAGACACTTCGGCGAGTCGTAATCCGCCGCGAACTCGCCCTGCTCGTAATAGCCGGCGCGATCGCACCCTTCGTGGACCGTGCTGCCGAAGAGCCACGTGGGACGGCCTTCCTCATCGAGCGGAATCATCGGCGCGACGCCGGCGGCCTGCCACAGGAGATAGAGGATCGTCTCCGACAGGTTGTCCGGCTGCGTCGGACAGCCGGGAACGCACACGATCGGGACGCCCGCGCTCGATCGCCAGTCCCAGCCGAGGTAGTCGAGGATCCCCATCGCGCCCGTCGGGTTGCCTGCCATCGCGTGGATGCCGCCGTACGTCGCGCAGGTCCCGGCGGCGAGCACCGCCCACGCCTTGGGCGCGAGCCGATCGATCCACTCCGAGAACGTCATCGGCTGGTCGGTGCCCGGCTTGTTGCCGAAGCCGGTCCAGTAGCCTTCGCGCTTGATCTGCTCGTTGGCGATCGAGCCCTCGATGACGAGGACGAACGGATCGAGCTCGCCGCGCTCCGCCTTGAAGAACGCCTGTAAGAATTCGTCGCCGCCGAGGCTGTACGCGATCAGCGGCCAGTGGAACACCACCCCGGGCAGGCCCGGCAGGGCGCCGAGCGCGATCTCCTCGATGGCGGGCTGCATCGCCGCGGTCAGGGCGACGGAATCGCCGTCGCAACTCAGGCCTGCGGGGATCCAGAGAACGTTGATCGTCGGGCTTTCGGCCATCGTCGTCGCTCCCGTCGCGCATCGTCGCGCGCACTGACGCGCCGCTCGAACGCGTCCGCGACAACTATAATCGTTCGAACCCACAAAAATCCACGGACCCCGCGTAGGACGTTACAAACCGAACGCAGACGGTAACAACCGGACCACGACGGGCATTTGGAGCGGCGCCGTCCGGCGTGCGACAATCCAAGTCACCCGGAGCGCATCCGAACCCGCGATTGCTTGCCGTCCATCCGACCAGAGGCGATGCACGAACTGTCCGTAGCGATGAGCGTCCTCGACGGGATCACCCGCACCGCCCGCGCGCGCGGCATCGACCGGGTGACCGCGGTACACCTGCGCGTCGGCGCGATGAGCGGCATCGCCCCCGAGGCGCTCGCGTTCTCCTGGGAGCTGGCCGCCGCCGAGACCCTCGCCGCCGGCAGCACGCTGCGCATCGAGAACGTGCCGGTCGCCGTCTTCTGCGAACGGTGCGAGACGGAGCGAACGCCGCCGCCGGGGAGCGGGCTCGTTTGCCCGGTGTGCGGGGCGCCTTCGCCCCGGATCCTGCGGGGGCGCGAACTTCACGTCGTTGCGATGGAGGTACCCCAGTGACGACCGCGCTGATCGAACTGCAAGAGAGCGTCATGCAAAAGAACGACGCGCTCGCCGCCGCGCTGCGCGAGCGTTTCGCCGCGACGGGGACGACCGTCGATCAATCTGCTCTCGAGCCCGGGGTCGGGGAAGACGACGCTGCTCGAGGAGACGCTGCGCAGGCTCGCACCCTCGTACCGGGTCGGGGCGCTCGTCGGCGATCAGGCGACGGAGAACGACGCCCAGCGCCTGGCGCGCAGCGGCGCGCCGGTCCGCCAGATCACGACGGCCGCCGAGTGCCGGCTCGACGCCGACATGATCGGCACCGCGCTCGCAGCGTGGGATCCCGGGCGGCTCGACGCGCTCTTCATCGAAAACGTCGGCAATCTGATCTGCCCGGCGGAGTACGATCTCGGCGAGGACCTCCGCGCCGTCCTCTTCTCGGTGACCGAGGGCGAGGACAAGCCGCTGAAGTACCCGCTGGCGTTCAACACGTCACACGTAACCCTGCGTGACGAAGACCGACATCGCCGGCGCGGTCGGCTTCGACCGCGCCGCCGCGCTGCGCAGCATCGAGGCCGTCAATCCGGGCATAACGGTGATCGAGGTTTCGAGCCGCACGGGAGTAGGTTTCGACCGCTGGCTCGAACTGCTGCGCACGCGCATCGACCGCAAGGCGCGCCGGGCGCGGGGAGTCTGAGCCATGCACGAGCGGGAACACACGCACGAACACAGCCACGCCGACGGGACGCAGCACGCGCATCCCCACGGTCACGAAGACCACGACCACGATCACGAGCACGGCGAACACGCCCACGCTCACGAACACGCCGACGGTACGCGCCACGAACACGCGCACGAGCACGCCGGCGACCACGACCACAGCCATCCGTAAGCCCCCTCCGGCACGACCAGGTGGGACGACTGAAGGGTTCCGGCACGATGGGGCCAACGCGCTCGACGCGTCTGCCCCGCGCCATCGACGAGTGGTTTAGCGCCCGCCTCACCCTGCGCCCCGAAGCGTCGGCGAGCGAGTTCCTCGTCGCGCTGATCCACGGCGGATTGCGGCTGCGCGAGGGATACATGGCCGTCCATCGCAGGCAGTTGGAAGACCTCGCTGCCGCGGGCCGGGAGCGCGAGTTCGACACCTATCTGCGTTGCCTGCTGGACACCTTCGGCCCGGCTACGTCGACCACCTCAGCCGCTGGCTCCAGGCCGACGGCGTCGTGCCGCCGGCGTCTCGACGGTGGCGAATACGGTGCGATGAATCCGCGCTGAGCCGCGCTCCGTTCTTGTGGTGTTCACCCTGACCGGAGCGTCTCGTGCGTGCGTTCGTCACCCTGATCGCGCATCTCGCGCTGTGTGCGGCCGCGGCCCTGCCGTGCGGCGCCGCAAGACGCGACCCGCCCCAGCGCTCGCCGCATCGCCGAGCCCGTCGCCGTCTGCGGCGCCGTTGAAGGAGATCGGACGCGTGACCGGCCGGTCGGCCAACCTCGTCGGCAAAGCCGCGGCCGCTTCTTCCGGAACGATCGGGCAAGAGCAGATCGCGACGCGCCCGGTCCTCCGCCCCGGCGAGATCCTCGAAGCGATCCCGGGCCTCGTGATCTCGCAGCACAGCGGCGAGGGCAAGGCCAATCAGTATTACCTGCGCGGCTTCCAGTTGGATCATGGAACCGACCTCGAAAGCACGGTCGTCGGCGTTCCGATCAACCTGCCGTCGCACGCGCACGGCCAGGGTTACTCCGACATCAACTGGCTGATCCCGGAACTCGTCAGTTACGTCGAGTTCAAGAAAGGCCCGTACTATGCGGATCAGGGCGACTTCTCGACCGCCGGCGCCTACAATCTGTTCTACCGCACGACGATCGCCCCCGATCGTCGTAGTCGCCGGCGGGAGTTACGGCTTCGGCCGGTTCCTGACGGCCGCATCGACGCGCGTCGGCCAAGGCGACCTCTTGTACGCCGTCGAGCTCATGCACGACAACGGTTCGTTCGTCAAGCCCGACGAGTACGCCAAGTACAACGGCGTCGTGCGCTATGCGCTGACCAAGGGGACGAACGCGCTGGCCATCACCGTCACGCGGCTACAGCGGCGCGTTCGACTCGAGCGACCAGATCCCACAACGGCTCGTCGACGACGGGACGATCGGCCGCTACGGCTACGTCGACCCCAGCGACGGCGGCAACACGTACCGCTACGCACTCTCGGCCCAACTGACGCACCGCAATCGCAACGGGACGACCCAATTCAACGCCTACGGCGCGTACTCGTTCCTCGACCTCTTTTCGAACTTCACCTACGATCTGTTCGACGCGGACGACTACTTCAACGAAACCGCGAACCCGGTGACCTGCAACCCGGCGTTCCGGTCGTGCGACCCGTACCCGGCGGCCCACCACACCTCGGACTATCTGTCGTACTGCCCGGCCTACAACACGGCGCCGCGCGGGCGCGGCCTACCACTCCGTCGCGCAGCCGGCCTACACGTTCGCCTGCGGCGACCAGCGCGAGCAGCTCGACAAGCGCTTCGTGTCGGGCCTCGACGTCACCCGAAAGTTCTCGGGCGGGCGCGCCGATGACACGCTCGGGATCGGGCTGCGCAACGACAACATCCCCGAGAACGGCCTCTTCCTGACCAACGACCGCAACCGGTACGCGGACGGGACGCTCAGCGACGACCACATCGTTCAGTACGACGCGTACGCGTACGCCGAGTCGCAGGTCGCCGTCGGGCGCCTGCGGCTGATGCCGGGTCTGCGGCTCGACTCCTTCAACTTCGACGGTCGGTGCGTATAACCCGGCGAACTCGGGCATGTCGCCGCGACGATGTTGAATCCGAAGTTCAACGCCGCCTACGCGGCGACGGTGAACGCCGAGTTCTATCTGGACTTCGGCGAGAGTTACCACTCCAACGACGCGCGCAGTTTCATCGGCGTCGACGACCCGCAGACCAACCGGCCCTACGATCCGAGCGGCCAACCGGTCTATCAGAACTCGCCGCTCGTGCGCGCGGCCGGCGAGGAACTCGGTTACCGCTACGCCGTCGCCGGAAATACACGGCTACGGTCTCGCTGTTCGCACTCGCACCTCTCCAACGAACTGATCTTCGACGGCGACCACGGGACGACGTTCGATCGGCGGCCCGACCCTGCGCAAGGGGATCGAGTTGTCGAACTTCTGGACGGCGCGGCCTTGGCTGACGCTCGACGGCGACCTCGCGACCGCGACCGCGCGCTTCCTGGCCGATCCGTTACATCAGGGCACGGCGGTGCCCGAGTCGCTGAACACGGTGATCGCCGCCGGTGCGACCGTCGACGAGCCGCACTACGCCGCGAGCCTGCGGCTGCGCTACTTCGGGCCGCGCGTGCTCGACACGCAGGGCGACGCCTTTTCGACCCCGTCGCTGCTGCTCAACGGCGGGATCACCCTGAAGTCTGCCGCACGGCGTAACCTGGAGCCTGACCGGCTTCAACCTCCTCAACGCGAACGCCGACGACGTGGAATACTACTACGCTTCGTGGCTGCCGCAGGACGCCGCGGTACCGGCCAACGCGAACAACCCGGCGATCAATCCGATTCTCGGCGGCCGCGCCCCCGGATTTCAAAGCGTCAACGGCCAGGGCATCAACGACTACCACTTTCATCCCTCCGAAAAGCGTAGCATCCGGCTGGCGCTGACCAAACGACTGTAGCGCCTCCTAGCCATGCGCAATTCGTCATTGTTGTAAACAGAAAACATCGCCGCGATTGCGGCAGGCAATCGCGTTCCGGCACAGCGAACGTCGGCGCATGCGATCGGAGACGACGAGCGGATTCGATCTGAGCGCGCTCAAGAACGTCTTCGACGACAGTCCGACGGGCGTGCGCGCCAAGATGCTCGCGATCGGGGCCGTGCTGGTGGCGGCGAATGCCGGCATCTGGCTGATCGCGTGGCTCGCCTTCCGCGATCGGGCACCGCTGCTGGCGACGGCGCTGCTCGCGTACGCATTCGGGTTACGGCACGCGGTCGACGCGGACCACATCGCCGCGATCGACAACGCGACCCGCAAGTTGATGCAAGAGGACAAGCGTCCCGTCGCGGGCGGATTCTTCTTCTCGCTCGGGCACTCGACGATCGTGGTCGCGCTCTCCGTCGCGATCGCTTGCGCCGCAACCGCCGTCACCCATGGCGTCCCGTGGCTGCAGGACCTCGGCAGCGTCGTGGGCACCGCGATCTCGGCGCTGTTCCTGTACGCGATCGCCGCGCTGAACGTGATCGTGCTGTACCGCATCCTCCGGTCGCTCCCGGCGCTGCGACGCGGCGACGACCACGACCTCACCCGGCTCGACGATACGCTCGCGCAGCGCGGGCTCATCGGGCGGCTCACGCGTCCGCTGACGCGCCTGATCCGCCGCAGTTGGCACATGTATCCGCTCGGCGTGCTGTTCGGACTGGGGTTCGATACCGCGACCGAGATCGGCGTCCTCGGCATCGCCGCGATCCAGGCCGGCAAGGGGTTGCCGATCGTCGCGATCGTGATCTTCCCGCTGCTGTTCACGGCCGGGATGTCGCTGATCGACACCGCCGACGGGATCCTGATGCTCGGCGCCTATGGCTGGGCGTTCGTCTCGCCGCTGCGCCGCGTCCGCTACAACGTCACGATCACCCTGGTCTCCGTGATCGTCGCGGTCGGCGTCGGAACGATCGAAGCGCTCGGCCTCGTCGAAGACCGCGCGGGGCTCGGCGGCGCGTTTTGGGACGCGGTCGCTCGCGCCGGCGCGGCGCTCGGCCAGGCCGGCTACGCGATCGTCGGGGTCTTCGCGGCGTGTTGGATCGGCGCGATGCTCTTGCGGGCGCTGCGCTCCGGGATCCCAGGGACGTCATCACGAAGTCATCCAGGCAGGTAGGGAAGTGCTGCGCGACGCGGCGCACAACGCGAGCATCTCCCCGCCCTGAGGTCGTCCGATGCGCATATCCATCGTTCTCGGTCCGGCGATCGCCGCCGCGCTCGTCGCCGGCTGCTCGACGAACCCCGCCGCGGCGCCGTCGCCCGTTCCCGCGACCGGCGACGCGCTCGCCGGCACCGCGCCGGCTGGCTCTCGCCGCAAGCCAAGGCGGGGAAGCATCTGCTCTACGTCGCCGATCAGTTCGGTCAGACCGTCTACATCTTTCCCCAGAAGGGCAACAATCCGGCGCCGATCGGCGCGATCACCGACGGCATCGCGGCGCCCGACGGTCTGTTCGTCGACGGGCGCGGCGCGCTCTACGTCTGCAACTTCGGCGCGGGAACCGTCACGGTCTATCCGCGCGGCGCCACCTCGCCGAGCAGGACCCTGACGGGGGCCGGCGTGGCGCCGATCGACGTTGTCGTCGGGCGCGACGGCACCGTCTATGTCGCCGACTTCGCCGAGGGGCAGAACGGCCACGTCTTCGAGTACGCGCACGGGAGCACGACTCCGACGACGACGATCTCGCTCGCCGCCTACCCGGAGGGACTCGCGCTCGACCATTCCAACAATCTGTTCGTGGCGTACCAGAAAACACCGAACGCCGGGACGGTCCTCGAGTTCCAAGGCGGATCGACCCAGGGCCGCGATCTCGACCTGCCGGTCGAACTGGTCGGCGGCGCCGCGATGGACTCTCACGACAACCTGCTGGTCGCGGATCAGAGCAACCCGCTGCCGCACGTCGACGTCTTCGCACCCGGCGCGAGCCAGCCCATGCAGCAGATCGGCGGGTTCGCGCTCGCGTTCGATATCGCGCTCAACCGCGGCGACGACCGGCTCTACGTGACGCAGCCGCAGAACCCGGCCGTCGTTTACGTCGTCACCTATCCCGGCGGAACGATCCTGCGCCAGATCACGCACTCACTGACGGCGGCCTACGGCGTCGCGACCAGCCCCGACGGTTCGCCGTAACGCGGCGTCGCCGCACCTGACGGCGCTCGTCCGGCTCCTCCGGGGGCTCGACGACTACGCCGCGGTCGCGCGCAACGGCCTGGTGACGGCGATCGTCGTGCCTCCTGCGAACGACGAGGTCGCGCGCCAGCTGCTGCACCTGCGCGTGCGTGCCGCCGTCCTGAGCGCGATCGCCGCGCTCGTGGCGCGCCGGCGCGCGATCGTCACGCGCTGCGACCTGCGCGGCGAGAAGCACGCGGCCGTCGCGCGCGAACTCGGCATCTGTCTGCGTCACTTTTATCGCGAGCGGCGCGCGGCGCTCGAGCTGTTACTCGGCGGTGTACGGGAACGGCTCTCCGTCGCGCCTCTCTCGGTCGGCGGCGCGCCGTCGCGCTTCGAGCTCGACCTCGACCGCGTGACGATGCTGCGGCTTGCGGGACGAAGCGACGACGCGCTCGCGCAGGTCGCGCTCCTCGCCGAGGCGGCGCCCTCGCGCGCCGACGCCGTTCGCGCCTGGTGCTACGCAGTCGAGATCGCAGCCGACGCCGACGACACGCCGCGCGCGCGCGGGTTTCTCGCCGCGGCCCTGCAGGACGCGCGCGCGATCGACGACCAGGACGACCGCTTCGAGGACGTCGCCGTCAACGTCGAGATGGCGTCGGCCTTCACCGCGTGGCAAGAGCGTTCGTTCGAAGACGCTGCACTCGGGATCGAGCGCGCCGTCGCGGGCGTGCGCCGCATCCGCTCCTTCGCGGACAAAACGCGGGCGCGCGCCGCCGCCTGCATCCTGTTTCGTGGCTTGGAACTCGCGTGTCTGCGCGGGCGTCCGCGCGAGGCGCTCGAACGCCTCTCGGCGGCGCGGATGATCCTCGACGCGATGCCGCACCGCCCGCCCGATTTGACCGCGCAACTCTTCCTCGAGTCGAGCGTGGTGCACGGTCTCGTGCGGGGCGGAGCGCGGCGCGCGCTCGACTACGCGGGCGAGGCGTTCGAAGCGTACCGCGCGCTCGGCGACGGCCAGGGGGTTTCGGCCGCGGCCGGCATGCTCGCTTCGCTTCACTCGCGCGCCGGCGACGGCGAGCGTGCCGTCGCGATCGGCGCGCTGGCGCTGGACCTCGCGAGAACGCACGGCTGCGCGGCCGACGTAGCAGATAAGGCGCTGATCCTCTCGCAGGCCGCGACGGCGAGCGGCGACGCCGCGCGCGGGTTGGCGCTCGCGCACTGGGCCGGCGCGAGCGCACACGGCGGCCTGTACGAGACGCGGTCGTCGCTCGCGGCCGCGGAGGCACTGCTGCGCGCCGGCGACGCGGAGGCCGCGTGCGCGCAGGCGGCGCAAGCCGCGCGGGTCGCCGATCCGGCTTGGGATCGCTATCAGGGCGTCGCCCTGCGAGTGCAGGCCGAGGCGCACGAGGCGCTCGGCGACGCGCGCACGGCGGCGGACTGCATCGCCGCCGCCGTGACCCTGCTCGAGCGCCACGGACACCCGGCGCTGCTCGAGCGCGCCTACGCCTGCTCGGGGCGCCTCACCGGACGCTCCGAGCACGCGCGCCTCGCGCGAGACTTCCGCGTCGACCTATAACGGCGCCGCCGGTCGATCGGCGACGCCGGTGGCGAAGCCGCTCGGCGAGAGGCCGTTGTTGTAACTGTACTCGTACGTCGCGCCCGGATACGCGTAGACGTTGACGGCGCCGGTGCCGAGGTTCGCGCACGAGAGCAGTTGCTCGCCGTGGTTGAGCGAGCACCACAGCGACAGGCCCTGCATCGGCGTCACGGTCGGCGCCCCCGTGTACGGCGGCGCGTAGATGTTCAGCGTGTACGCGTTCCAGTCCGAGATGATCAGGTTGTCGTTCTCGTCGAGTTCCGGCGCCCCGGGCAGTCCGAGCGTGATGTTGCCGAGCAGCGTCCCGGGCATCTTCCCGCCGAAGAACTCTTCGACCGTCGCGTCGCCGTTCGTCTCCCGGTTCGAAACGAAGATGTTGTCGTGGCTGTCGGTGCCGATGCCGATCAACTCGTTGAACGTCGGATCCGTCAAGCTGCGGACCAGGGTACCCTTCGCGTTGTAGACGTTGACCGAACCCGGTGCGCCGCTGCGGCCGAAGATGTTGAGGATGTAGACGTCGCCCTTGCGGTCGAACCCGGCGTCGGCCGGCTGTCCGTTGGGGTCGACGATCTTTCGCTTCGCGTCGCCGCAGGTGCGCCCATACTCCTGCGTGTAGCCCTGGCCGCCGCCGGTCCCGCTCGGGACCCACACGTTGCCGCTCTGGTCGACGCCGAGGCCGTTAACGGACGTGCCGGGCAGCGAACAGACCGGCGCGCCGTTCGACTGGTTCTTCAAATGATATTCCTGAACGGGCGTGCCGCTGAACTGACTAACGTAGGTGAAACCGCCGCGCGCCCGCTTCGCTTCGAAGTTGACTGCGGCGTGGACGGGCGCACCGGCCAGGAGCGCCGCGGGGACGGGCGAGACGGCGCCGCTGCGCGCCTGCGAAAACGCGAGCCGCACGTGCGCGGCCCGTGGAACCGCGCCGCCCGGCGTGCCGGCGGCCGGCGTCACCTGCGCGGCGCCGCGGCAGCCCGCGACGAGCACGACGCTCGCCAAGCACAGCGTGTGACTGCGAGCGATGACTGAGGACATCGTCGTCTCCTTTCGACCGGCGCCCCGCCGGACGCGGAGCCGCGCCGCTGTCTTGCGCCGCGGGACCGGCGGCGACCCGCCACCGCGCCTGACGTTCGTGATGACGTCAGGCGCGGCACTAATCGTCTACTTGAGCGTCACCGCCGCCGGCGACGAAGCGATCCCGTTCGCCACGACGACCAGCGTGCTCGGGCCGGTCTCGGCGCCCGAAGGGACGTCGAAGTTCGTCGAGACGGGCGTCGAACCGGTTGCGACCCCCATCGTGCTGTGACCGTGCGTGCGCGCGTAGAACACGTGCTGGGTGTTGTTGTTGACGATCCGAACCAACGGATAGTTGGTCGCGTTCTGGTACTCGTCGCCGAACGATTCGGCCTGTGAGAGACCGTTGAACTGCGTCCCGCTGATCTGGTAGGTGCTGCCGCGCGTCAGCGACGTCGGGACGCTGCTGATCGTCGGCGCCCATGATGCCTGCGGCGAGCCGGACGGCGTGTAGATCGACATCTCGTAGCCGATCGTCAGGACCTGTCCGCTCGGCAGGACGAGCAGCGAGCCGTCGGAGCCGCCGGTCTGCGTGAAGCTCGTTCCGTTGAACTCGTAGAGCGCTCCGCTGACCCCCTGGACGAGCACGTTGCCGCTCGGGAGCAGGCAGGCGAACGAGTCGCCCGCGTCGTCGTCGTTGGGGAAGTCGGGGCCTCTCGTCCAGGTCCCGGCGAGGCTACCGGTCGTGTGATAGACCGAGGTGTGGCCGGGGCCGCTGCTGCTGGGTCCGCTGCCGGAGCCGGTCGCGAACACGGTGCCGTCGGGCCGCAGGATCGCGGGACCGATCTCGCCCGGTGGCAGGTAACAGTCCTTCTTCTTCGGACCGTATTGCAGGCATGAGTGATATGGGCTCGGCGAATGCAGGTCGACGATCGTCGAACCGGCGCTCACCCATCTGCCGGTGGACGGGTTGTAGATCTCCGAATTCGGCGCGTCCTTGACGTCCGCGGTCAGGATCGTCCCGTTGGGGAGCAGCGTCCAGCCTTCCTCGGCGTTGAAGTCGGCCTTGCCCAGGGTCGGCACCTTCGTCCACTTCAGGGTGACCGGATTGACGTAGGCGGCCTGTTTGGTCAACTTCTGTCCGACCAAGAAGTCGCCGTTCGGCAACACGCTGTTCGGCGAGTCGCCGATGAATTGCCAGCCGCGTGGATGACCGAGCTTCGTCCACGTGTTCTTGACGGGATCGTAGACCGCGCCGAGATTCGTCAACTGCAATTGATAGTTGCCGTTCTCGTTGTACTCGCCGCCGCTCACCGCCAGTCGTCCGTCCGCGAGCACCGCCGATGAGAACGCCGACGGCGCATAGCCGTTCGGCATCGTCGCGACTTGCGTCCACGTCCCGTTCGCGTAGTTACCGGTGATGTCCGGGACGTACTTGTACCACGTGTTCGCCTGGCCGCTCTGTGCGAGTACGGAGCCGTCGGTCATCAGGAACGCGAACTGCATCCCGGTCGGCGGCTGGTGCTCGATTAACTGCATCCGTGCATGCGGGATCCCCATCGCCTGCGTGTGCGTGTGGCGATGCGCGGACGGTCCGGTCTGGATCCGCACAGGATTTGCTGCCGCCCAGAGGGGGAGGGCGACGAGCAGTGCCTGCGCGGCAACGGCGAGCGCAGGCGCTGGGACACGACGATGACCCATGCAAAAACCTCCAACGGTTTCTTAGAGCGTCTGAATTGCGGCCCGAAGAGAACCGCAGAGGCCCCCTCCATTCGCCCCGCGACGGAAGCCGACCTCGAACGCGCAATCGCTCGCTCGCGCTGCTATCGGAAGGGCTCGCGACGCGCGCCGCAGTAGCGCCATGAAAAGGAGAACGCTCCGTGGCCGCCCTCTCGCACGTGATCCTACACCTGACGCTCTGCAACGCCGCGTTGCAGGCGACGCCGAAGGCCCCGGTCGCTGTCCGCGTCAAGCTCTCGGACCGCACCGGCGCGCAGACCTTCGCGCAGACCTACCAAATCCAGCCGGAGGACGTGGGCAAGCCGGTCGTCGAGTTCGACAACGTGCGCGGCGCGTTCAAACTCCAGGTCGACGTCCCGCAATACCACTGCACCGGCACCCAATTCCTCGTCTTCATGCCGGATCACGTGCGCAAGATCGCGGTGCCGCTCTACGACCAGGGCCAGGAGCCGCCGCTGCCGTCCGTCCCGATGGTGCTGTACGGCGACGCGCCGCTCTCGTTCGTCTACGTCAAACCGACGTTCGTCCTGTTCGACAAGAGCGTCGAGTGCAAGAAGCCCATCGACGATCCGCTGCCGGCGAAGATCGTGACCGAGTACGATCAGAACGGCTATTACGTGTGGCTCTACCCCGACCCGTCGATGGAGAGCCATCAGCCGGTGACGCTCGCGTTGCGCATGCGCACGGCGACCGGGATGTACCACTATCTCCGCATCCCGCGCTTCCATCCGCAGATCATGCAGGGTTGGCCGCAGATCGTCCAACTGCCGATCACGGAAGAGAACGTCGACGGGGTCGCGACCGACCCGACCGACGTCCTCCTCTGTCCGTCATTCCGCTCGACCACGGCCGGGTAGGTCCGCACGGATCGGCCGCCCGGCGTCCGCCGGGTTAAGCGAAGCTAGAACGCGCCGACGCCGTTCGGCGTCCCGAGGCCCGTCGGTCCGTCGTAGCCGACCTCGCCGGTGCAGAGATACGCCGGCGTACATGCGCCGTTGCTTCCGCTCGTCACGTCGTACAGAGCGTTCGGATTCGCGTACGCGATCGAGGCGGGGACGCCCGAATGGTTCTTCGAGATCGCGTAGATGGCGGCGATCGCGGGTGAGCCGACGCTCGTGCCGCCCCAGACCTGCCAGCCCGGCGGCTCGCCGGCGCCCCTGATCGTCTCGTACACCGCGACGCCGGTGTTCGGGTTCGCGTCGTACGCGACGTCGGAAACAATGCGGTTGCTGCAGCCGCCGAGTTGCGTCTCGATCGGCTGCTGCCACGTCGTCTCCGAGATGAAGTGCGCTGCAACCGCTCCCGCTTCCGCTCCACACCGTCTCCGAGTAGCCGCGCGAACCCGACGCCTGCACGAGCGTCGTACCGCCGATGGCGCTCACGGTGTTGGCCGCCGACGGGAAGATCACGCCGTAGCCGCCGTCGCCCGCCGACGCGGTGATCGCGACGCCCGGATCGCTAAAGTACGTGTACTGGTCGCTCTGCTCGCCGTTGTATTCGCCGCCGCCCCAGCTAGCGGAGATGGCGACCGGCTTGAACGACTGCGCGACCAGCGCCGCGGCGTCGAGGTCGCTGTGGGCCTCGACGACGAGGATCCTGCAATGCGGGCAGTTTGCCGAGACCATGTCAACGTCGAGCGACTGCTCCGCGAGCCACTCGGCGTTGGTCGGCGGCAGGGGCGACGGCTTGCCTTCCTGATTGACGACGCGGATGCAGGCCCTCTTCTTACCGCACGCGGGAAGCCCGAATTGCTTGCGGTAGACGGCGAGGTCGCCGATCAGGTTCGGATCGCCGCCGAACTCGATCACCGCGACGAGACCACCGCTCTTCTGCTTCGCCGCCGTCGCGATGTGGTAGGCGGCTTGGAGTTGAGCGGGGCCGTAACCGCTGACCGCGCCGCCGCCGTCGTTTTCCGACATCGGGACCAGGCTCTTGTCCCTGATCCCGAGTGCGAGGCAATGCTCGCCGCGCGATACCGCGTCGGGACACGCGGGGATGAACTGGCCGAGCGCGATCTGCCGTTGAACGTAAGCCGGGCTCGTCGTGTCGGGCACGCTCGGTTGTGCGGCGTCGCTGCATCCCGTCACGGCGACGCCGCGATGCACGGAACGGACCAGCGCACGATGTCGTGCGCGAAGAAGACTCTACGCAAGGACGTCCTTCCAGTCGATGTGTTGGGGGAGCGGGCGCTAGCCGGGTGAGAGCGCGAACACCGTGCCGCAGCCATTATAGCACTTGCCGCCACCGCCGATCTCGGTGGTGCCGAACAAGCGATGCTCGCCGGCGAGCAACAAGCCGGCGGCCGGTCCTTCACCGTCGCGCCTGCGCAACCCGCGGAAGCGATGCAGGATGCGCTCCGTCCACATGTCGCTTCCGTCGCGCCGTGGCCGCAGCGCGAACACGACGCCGCAGCCCGCGCCGCCGCCGCACGCGACGTCGCCACCGCTCAGGGTCGTTCCGTACAACACGCCGTCGCGGTCCTCGATCAACGCCGAGAGCGGCCAGTATCCGTCACCGGCCGCCGTGCCGAACGCGTGCACGATCGTCTCCGTCCACGGGCCGTCGCCGCCGCGCGGCGGCGACAGTTCGAACACGAGACCGCAGCCCTCTTCGCAGGCGCGCGAGCCGCCGCCGTACGTCGTGCCGTACAGCGCGCCGCGGCGCCCCATCAATAGGCTCGCGAACGGGGCGCTCCCGTCCGGCCCGCTGAACGCGTACAGCACGCGCTCGCGCCAGCGCCCCCCGCGGCGCTGCGGCGGGACGAGTTGGTACACGACGCCGCATCCGGCGCTCCCGCACTCGTCGCCGGTGTTCCCTCCCTCGAGGGTCGTACCGTACAGCACACCCCGGCGATCGGAGATGACGCCCCCTTCCGGGAACACGCCTCCGCGCGCGTCCCGCGCGCTGAAGGCGTGCAGGATCCGTTCGCTCGCGCCGGAGGGTCCGGTGACGACGCTGAACGCGGTCCCCGCGCTTCCGAAGTACGTCAGCGCCGCCGTTCCGAACAGCGTGCCGCGGCCCGCGAGCAGGTCGCCGCGCGGCGCGTCTCCGCCGGGGTTGCCGTCGGAGAAACTGAGCAATACCTGTTCCGCCCACGGGCCGGCGTTGACCGGCGCCGGTATCAGGCCGAACACCGTGCCGCCGACGCACAGCAGTCCGTGACAGTACTCGCCGCCGGCCTGCGTCGTGCCGTACAGCACGCCGCGATCGTCGAACACGGGACGATCCATCGGCGACGCGCCGTCGTCGCCTTCATTGAGAAACTCGTGCAACAAGGTTTCGTGCCACTCGCGGCCGGCGGTCGCCGGTGCCAGCTCGAAGACGGTGCCGTTCCCGTTCGACCCGCCGACCGAAGTCGTGCCGAACAGATCGCCCGATGCGTCGGCCGCGACGCCGGCCTGCGGGAACGCGCCGTCTCCCTCGGGCGCGGCCTCAGGCCCACCAAAGCGATAGAGGACGGTTTCATGCCACTCGCCGGCCGTCTGGAGCGCGGCACTCGGCGGCAGCGCCGGGCGCGCCGCCACCGCGGTGGCCGCCTGGCAAAGCACGACGCACGCGATCGACGCGGCCACGATCCTCGGCGGCATTACCATCGAACCTCTGACGCGGCCCGTTCTGCGGGGCGTTCGTTCCTACCCGCCCTCGCGCCGGCGGTAACCTCTCGCCAGCCGTGACGCGTCAGGGCGTCGGCGAGCGCGCGCGCAGCGGCCGCGGATCGCCACAGTCGCCAGCCGCCCGCGCTATTGCGCAGCCGCTCGAGCGGCCCGTCGTCGAACGTGCTCGCGAACAGGAGCGGGTCGTCGTCGGCTTCGGGCGCGCGCGCGAACGGCTGCAGCGATCCGCGCAGATCGTTTGCAAGGGCGGCCGAGAGCTCGCTCGTACGTAGTGCCGACCAGAGCGCGCGGACGGCGTCCTGCGCCGGGGTGTTCCCGAATCCTTGCGTCGTGAGACCGCTGCCGTCGCCGGTCCGGTAGCGCGCCGCGATGACGCCGAGCCGCGCGCGCAGCGCGTCGGCGACCGCCGGGGTGAACGCCGGCGCCGTCCACAGCGTCACCTCCCATGCCGCGCCGTTACTGCCCGGCGGCCCCGAGACGGCGCCGCTGATCGTGCCGGCCGCGTCGTGCGGCGCGAGACGGTAATGGACGATCTCGTAGCGCCGCGCGCCCGATTCCGGATCGCGCACGACCTCCGCGACGCCGAGCGCGAGCGCAGAATCGCTCGCCGCGCACACGAGCGCGACCGTTGCCTTCCGCGTCGTCCGTCTCTATCGCGGACGCGCGGCCGGTCGCCGGCGAGCTGCACCGGTTCGCGCGCGACGTGCAGAACAGTCTCGCCTTGGGCGGCGCGCACCTCGACGGGGCCGTCGAGCCGTACGACGACGTCGTCGGCTGGCGTGGGAGCCCGCGAGCGACTCGAGCGGATCGACCAACTGCCACTGATCCAGCCGCCCAGGCACGCAGAGGCCGCCTCGGCGCGCGGCCTCGACCGCGGTAGCAGAAAAACGTACGTCGCCCGTCGCGGCGCGCGCCGCGGCCTGCACGTGCGACGCGTCGCTCCAGCGCAAGGCGACGGTCCGCCCCCCCAGCGCGCGGTGCGCGGCCGGTGTGCCGCCGATCTCGAACAGCGCGCCGCGGATGCGATCGCGGTCGCCGCGCTCGGGAACGATCAGCCGGCCCGTCCACGCGCCGGCGGCCGCCGGCGTCGCGGCGGGCGACCCCGGCGCTGCGGGAGCTGCGCCGAGCAGCGCGACGGCGACCGTCGCTTCGACCTCGTCGCGGAGCACGGCCAGCACGTCGTCGAGCGTCTGGCGCAAGAACGTCCGGCCGTCGGGGAGCGTGCGATCCGGGTCCAGCATTCCGCCCGGCACCTGGTGGCCGACCGGCCCGAGCGGGATGTAACTGATCCGGCCGCGCGCGCGGCCCCGGTTCCAGTACGAGGCAAACGCGAGCCGCCACCGGCTTGGGAACATGATCGGTCCGAGCCGCTGAATCGCGTCCTTCGAGCCGACGCAGTGATACACGTGTTCCAACTCGAGGACCCGCGTCGCGCCGCTGATCACGCCGCCGAGCGAGATCACGCCGACGGGCGCGCGCAACGCGCGCCGCAAGATCGGGCCGGCACCGGCGGACATCTGGCCGCCCCCGCTGTAGCCGATCAGCGTGACCGGGGTGCCGCGCCGCACGCGATAGCCGTTCGCGATCAGCGCATCGTAGACCACGCGCGCGATGCCGAAGTTGTACATCGGTCCGTAGCGAGGATCCGCGGAAACGGCGACGACGAGCACGTTGCGCAGGTTGATGATCATGCCGAGCAGGCTGTTGGCCTTCTTGAAACGGACGGCGTCGACGAACGTCCAAAACGCCGAGAAGATCGGGTCGTCGTCGAGCGGACGGTTGATGACCGAGTACGCCATGATGCCGCGGACGAGCCGCACGTTCGCCGGCAGTTCCGGCTGGAGCGCGTCGAGGAACGTCTCGATGTCGGGCGTGTAGCGCGCGCTCGACTGCGCGATGCCGTCCAGGTACACGACGTAGCGCGACGCCGTGGGCACCTGCGCTTCGCCGTTCGCCTGAGCCCGCTCCGCGTTGCCCACGTCGATCGTGTCACCGTACCAGCCCGCCCACCAGCCGAGCGTCTCGAGCGGCGCCAGGAAACCGGCGACGAGCGCCGCGATCAGCGCGATCCAGATCAGGTCGAACGGCAAGCGCGCCAACGCGGGAGCGCCGGTGTGCCCGATCACGGCGTTGTGCAAGGGCGCGAGCAGCCACGCGATCGCGACCGTCAACAGCGCGACGCACGCGAGTCCGGTCCACACCGGAAATCGGCGGCTCGGCGCGGCGGCCGCGACCGCGACCCGCGCGCGCTCGCCGTGGCGCGGCGCGGTGCCGTCCTTTGCGACCGGCGCGCCGCTCTCGATCGCGGTGTCGCTGCGCAACTGGACGCCGGCGGCCCGGTCGAGGACGTAGAGGCCGAAGGCTGCGATCGGCCGTCCGAACGTGTGCTCCGCGACGACCATCACGAGCCAGCCGATCCCGACGTACGTTACGGCCCAGTCGAGTGAGACGCCCGCGACGGCGGCGAAGCCGGACACCATCGCGAGCAGGTGCCAAATCCGCAGCACCCACTGCACCGCCAGCCCAAGATACGGCAACACGCCGAAGAACGCGAACAGCAGCGGCGCATAACTGAACGCGAAGACGACGGCCAGCGCGCCGAGCGGAACGTGGACCGCGCGTGGCAGCAAACAAACCGCCCACGTGCTCAGCACCAAGAACGCGTAGCCGAACGCGAACAGGACCGCGTTGATCGCGAGGCTGAACACGAATCGCTCGGGCTTGACGCGGTTGGCGAACAGGATCGCGCTCTGGGCCAGGGCCTGGGAGAGCCCCGCCGCCAGCACGATGGCGATGGCCGCGTAGGCCGCGCCGGCGAGCCGGGTTGCGCGCGCGAACGCGGCCCCGTCGAGGTGCAGAACCCCGCCGAGCGCCGACCATAGATCGTAGCCGAGCGTCTCTATCGCGCGGCCCGACGGAGCGCGTGCATGCGAGTCGAACACTAATGCGCCGTGCGCCCCTTGACCTTTCTCCCAGGCCCGCTGCGCGGCCGCGTTCGCGTCGCAGGCGACAAGTCGATCTCCCACCGGGCTCTGATGCTCGGCGCGCTCGCGCCCGGGTCGTCGCGGATCGACGGCTTGAATCGCGGCGCCGACGTGCGGCGACGCGCGACGCGCTGTCCGCGCTCGGCGCGGAGATCGCCGGCGATGGGCCGGTCACGGTGCGGGGCGGCGCGCTGCGCGACCCGCCGGAGACGATCGACGCGCGCAACTCCGGCACCACCGCCCGTCTGCTGCTCGGCGTCTGCGCCGGTCACGGCGTCGCCGCCCGGTTCGACGGCGACGACTCGCTCCGGCGCAGGCCGATGGAGCGGGTCGCGCGGCCGCTCCGCGCGCTCGGTGCGCGCATCGACACGACCGGCGGGACCCTCCCCGCGTCGATCGCCGGGGTTGCCGACCCGCCCGGCGT
>CAVUQJ010000009.1:0-914979 GCA_963743605.1 Vulcanimicrobiota bacterium
GGCGGCGGAGATTTGAACCCCTGGCGGCGGCCGAAAATTGAACCCCTAGCTACATAAAGCAGGGCTTCCCTCCCGAAGGTGCTGGTAACGACACCACACAGCCGAGAGGGGCGACCCAAGGGGTGATTACCATGGAAACCTGGGAGACTTCGTCTTCGTTGCCGGCGCGACAAGGAACAGATTAAGCCGTTAGCCCGTGAGCTGGGCATCTCGCCGAACACGGTGCGCAAGTACTTGCGATCCGACACGCCGCCGAAGAGAAGCGCAAAGCCTCGCGCGAAGTTGCTCGATCCATATCAGTCGCACATCGACGCGCTGCTGCAATCGACGCCGAAGATACGGCTATGCGGATCGGCAGCTATCTGCGACAGAACGTCGATGCGGAGATCGCCGTCGACGAACGCACGTTACGGCAATACGTGGCCGACCGCCGGTCCATCCTGGTGCCAAAAGAGGCGTTCATCCGGGCAAGCTACGCGCCGGGCGATCAATCGCAGTTCGATTTCTCGCCGATGCCCTGTCTACCTCGGCGGCATCCTCGTGAAGGTCGAGCTATTCGTCGTGCGGCTCAGCTACAGTACCTACTTTGCGGCGAGGGCCTCGATGCACTGCGACCAGCCGGCGCTCTTTGCGGGATTGCTCAAGCCGCTTCACGGCGCTCGGCGGCCTCACTCGATCGGCGATCTTCGACAACGCCTCGACGGCGGTCGTGCGTGTTTTACGTGGCCGCAATCGCGAAGAGAATGAAGCCTTTGCCGCCTTTCGCGGCGCGTTAGCGTTGCATGTCGAGTTCGCCGCACCGGGCGAAGGGCAACGAAAAAGGTGGCGTCGAGGGTGCTCACGGCTTCATCGAGGACAACTTCTTCCGGCCGACGCCGTGGTTCAGCAGGTGGAGCTGGACCTGCTCGGCCTCGGCGGCGCTGGATGGCGCTGCAACCACCAGGGCGTGGAGTCTACCCGGGGCTACAGCCGCTTCGACTTCCCGCTGCCCGGCCCTGGCGTCACTCGATACGCTCGCGTCAAACAAGTTCGCCGAGGTCTGCTTTGAGCGTAACGTGTACTCGGTCTCCTAATGTGCGTCTCGAGGAGCTTGCACCGAGATGCAGTCATCGAGGTCTACGAAGATCGGTTGCAGGTGATCGTCGGCGATGAGGCCGTCGCTCAGCATCGACGGGGCTTTGGAGCCGGCGAGCGTTTCTTTGGTTCCTCGGCGTCACTACCTGGACTCTCCTGCAGCACAAACACCGTGCGGCTCAAACCGCTCTTGTGCTCTCCGACGGCCGCATTCCGGCGGTGCTTCGAGTAGCTGTTTTGAAGAGTATCGGCAAGCTGACCCTGCGAACGCGACCAAACTGGTGGATGCAGGTCCTCTGTTCTGCTCTCCGAAAGCCCCCGCAGGAACAGGACTCGCGCAAACCGTATCGCATGCCTTGGCTCGCGGAACCAACGATCCGGCCGCCATTGCGTTGCTCCTGCAGCAGCGAACTCGCTCCAAACCCCTGGCAGCCCGAACTGGACCCGACGCAGATGCCTAGTTCTGCCGCAGCTTCCGACGGCATCAATCGATCTCAGCGCCTACGAAACGGCTCAACTCGCCTTCGAAGGTGCGGTTATGAAACGAGTCGCCCGCTGCTCGATATGCAACTGCGCAGCTTGCATCTCTCGATCTGTATCCTCGCCAACTACCTTGACGGGCTCCTAGGCGCGACCACACTCAAGCCGCTGCCGTACCTCTGCGACCTTGTTTCGCTCGAAGCTACCAAGCGTCAAGAGAATGGTGTTCGGGCGAGAATCACCGCTGCGCACTTCCCAACGATCAAGACGATCGAAGCGTTCGACTTCACACTCCAGGCTGAGCTTCCCCAAAGCCAAGCTACTCGAGCACTTCGACGGTGCATTCTCGTTGACGCGCATCGGAACCTGATTCTCAAGTGGGCCGCCGGGAGTCGGCAAGAGCCAGCGTTCTTACGGCGCTCGGTATAGCGATGTGCATGCGTGGACACCGCGTGCTTTTCACAACGGGCTGCGGCGCTCCTGATGAAGCTCCATCGGCGCCAAGCGAGCGGGCACTCTCGAGCGACAGTACCGCATCATCGATCGCGTTTCGACCTCTTGGCTCGTCGACTGAACCGGCTCACAATTCACGTTCGAACGTCGAGTCGACAGACTTGTTGTTCCAGCTCATCTCGCAACGGTACAAAGAACGTCGCAGCATCGCTCTCACGACCAACCTGCCCTTCGAGAAGTGGACGCGGTAAACCCTTTCCAGACGAGATGACCGCGACCGCCGTGATCGACCGACTCGTTCACCACGGCTCGGTCTCTCGCGTTCGCCGGCCAAAGCCCACCGGCTTACGCAGCCGCGGAACTTGACAAAAATACGCCTAACCCTCACAGGGGTTCAGCATTTCCCGGCGCCGCTAGAGGTTCACTTTTCAGGCCGCCGTTTCCTACCTGGCGACACTCATTGCGCCGACGCCAAAGCAGAGCTCGACCTGCTCTTCCCACGGAGCGAACGCATTAGGCGGCGATACCTTACGACGAGCCGATCTCCAGGCTGCCGCTTGAAGCGCGTAGTAACGCGAGCGCGTCCGTTGTCCTCCCCGCGCCTGGGACGGAGAAATCGGCTCCCGGCCGAGAAACGTGCCAACCTCGCAGAGGACGTTTTCGGTTCTGTTTCGGCGTCAGTCTTCGCGCACGAAGCCGCTTTCCAGGAGCCCTGCGCTTAGCTCCCACGCTCCGTCATCTTCGGCGGCCTGCTTCACCTTCGACCTCGTTTCGATTTGCGAGGCCCTTCCTGAGGATTGCGGCCGTTGTGTCGCCCGGGCGTCGGGTTCAAAGCTCAAGCGCCCCGCAGCAGAGTGAAAGCGGAACGTACGAACCCAGGCCGAATAGGACCCACACCGGGATCGACATCTCAAGGAGGTTCGCGCTACGAACGTCGTCCGAGATTTCGTGACAAGTGCTCCAGATCGCCATCCACTCAGGCGACGCATTATCAGCCGCAAGTTTGATCCGCGCCTCGGCCCGGAGGTAGGTCGCGCGGACTAACGTTCCCGTGATAGCCACTCCAGAAGTCTCTCGATATATCCTTGCGCTTCTGCTAGTTGCTCTTCTACGCCAGCCTTGCTGGATCCGTCTTTAATGCCGTTATACGCCTCCTTGAGAAGCGTAGTCGCCCGTCTTGACCTGTTGGTACACGTAACTGTGCTTCTTAGTATCGCTCTTGACAAGTTCACCGGCCCTCGCGTGACTACTTCCTGAACGATAGCGCGCAAGTCTGTCCTCGCGTTGCTAGGGTTCCTTGGCAAAGTCGACCTTCGGCATAAGGTCCTCGCCCTTCCCGACATAAAAGAGCTCCGATACGCCTGGCGGCGCGCCGCTGCTAGCGGCCGAATCGGACGGAACTTCGCGGCGGACGTGCTCGAAGTGCTCAGCGATCTTCGGAATTGTTTCGTAGACGCGCCCTTTCGGATCGAGCATTTCGGCAAAGCACGCATAACGTGAACGCCTCCCGCTCAGGGGCGTCTTTGAATTTCGCCCGATTCTTGTATAGTGCCTCGAAAAGCGTAAAAGCCATCGCCTCCGTCCGGCCTTTTGTTCGCTCAGAAGCCCGTATTGCAACGGTGCGACGAGGGATTTTCGAGGGTACTTTTCGGCAACCTCGAGGGGATGCCAATGTACTTGACGATGTGGTCCTTCGTCACGTCCTCCATCGCCTCAACTTCCGTATCACCGAATTTCTTCAGGCGGCGGCGATATTTCACGGCATCGGCATACCAGGGGTAGTCGGCGCGCATTTCGCGCTCACGTTGAAGGCGAGATTCGAGGCGGTCAAGGTCCTTTTCGTCACCATAGGGCAATACGACGACGGACACGTTGGCGAAGTTCCCAAAAGTCTTTGCGTCCTCTTCGAACAACGTGCGAAATACGCAGAGCCGGCGGTTGCCGTTGAGGACGAAACCGGTGTGAGTCAGAATGAGCGGCTCTTCCTGCTCGTGGTCGCGGAAGTACGGGAGTAGGTCCTTCTCATTGATCAACGTAGGAGTATTTCGTGCTGCGCGGTTTGCGCTGCATCCGACTCCAAGTCCGCCGTAAAGAGATCGCGGCCGATTTCCGGATGTGTCGCGAGGTACTGAAGCTGCGCTGCCTCGGTCCTCCCGTTGTCGAGACGATACTTTGGCAACTCGATCGAGACGACTCGGATCGGAAGATGCTGGAGTGTTCCTTGGAACGGAACGGGATACGTAGGCCCTTGAGGTTGTGCACCCAGTTCCTGCAACGTCGCTATGCGCTTCGGATACTCCCATCCCAACTTCATGACTCTACGACCTCTAGGCCTAACACGAGCACCGGCACCGTGATCACTTCCTGAAAGATATCTAACTCCCGTTTCAACCTGTCGAAATTTGCGAGGTTCTGGCCCAATTCCCGAGCGGTAGTCTTCGAATAGAGCAGGATGATCGCGCCAGTGATCCTCGACCGGGCGAAGAGCGGCCTGGCAACTTTAGGAGGTCTGCGTAGACCCGGCCCATGTTGCCGGTCTGAACGCACATACCGACCGAATTGCGAACGCTGGTTACAGCAGTGATTCCCGAACTAGGGTCGAGTTTTGTTTCGTCCGACCAACCGGCGCGATGAAGGTGTCTAGAATGCGCGCGCGCACCTTGGCCGTCGTACGATCCCGCTTTGCAAGCGTCAAGTCCATGATGACCGTCTTCACGGATTCGACGCAGGTCCGATTGAGCGCCGACACGCCTCCATTGTGATCGTATACAAGGAAGTTCACGCTATCGGTTCCATTCGGGCGGTAGGTGTGCCAACGCGGACTTCGTATGGTCGTAAAGGGGGTCCGTGTGCGGTCTAAAGGTGGCAGTGCGGCGGCGGCACTCTCCAAGCGCCTACGCGCGATCGCGACGTACTTCGCGTCGATCTCGCAGCCCCGAATCGTCGATCGTGGATCAGTGCAGCGACGCCGGCGGACCCGACGCCGGCGA
Source organism: Vulcanimicrobiota bacterium (assembly GCA_963743605.1). Classification (GTDB taxonomy): domain Bacteria; phylum Vulcanimicrobiota; class Vulcanimicrobiia; order Vulcanimicrobiales; family Vulcanimicrobiaceae; genus CAVUQJ01. The sequence goes on from CAVUQJ010000009.1 coordinate 4,998, forward strand.
ATGGATCGAACACGACTGCGTTCGGCTTCGTTACGCTAGGAGAAGCCGCTCTATCAAGCCGACCGGAAACTGGCAGGGGTGGTCGGTTTTCTCCACGTGATTAGATTTGACGTTCGGAATATTGCGCCAACGTCGTCAATTTCCATCAGCGGAAACTCCCACACGTCTTCGGGATTTTTTCCGAGCGGATTACCGGATAGCATACCCTGTCGAGGCCCTCGGAAGGACCGCTTCCCCGGATACTTCGCCGGAACCCGAACCGCATCAAGGTCGAATACGTATTCGTCGCCCTTCGTGTACCACAAGACGACTTCATAGCGGCCGCTGAATCGTCGTTTGGTGTGAAGCCCGTGTCCAAACGTCCAAATGATCCGGTTCCGGAGTTTCAGTCCGAGGCTCTTCATAATCGGATGGAAGAGAATGTCGAGTGGCAGGATTTCGTTGTCCGACACATAGTTGCCGACTTGCCAGCAGAGACTACCGTGTGGCGAGAGACGCTCAACTACATTTCCAAGACGCGCGCCTGCCACTCTTCGTATTGTTCGAGCTCGGCCCTGCGCTCGTACGGCTTGCCGATATTATAGGGCGGCGAACTGACGACCAGATCGAAGAGGGGTCTTGCAGGAAGGCGATCGAGGAACGCTTCAACGTCCCCCTGCCATAAGAGGTTCTCCGGTAGCGTGCGCGGCATGGTCCTCGTTACAAGAACCTTCGAGTTCGATCTCTTTTCCAATTGCTGCTCCGACTTATGCCGCCCAGCCGCTAAAATCCCGCTGTCGCTAGACAGGGGTGTCGGCGTTTGACCCTACGGCTTCTTAACCCTGTCTTGGCTCTTCCGGCTGCTGCGATGGTCGGTGGCTGTATGAGCGCCGTTGAACAGCAGCACGCCCCAGAGGTGAACAGCCGTTTTTGCAGCGTCGACCTTGCCTGCTGAGCATTCGAATGGCGACTAAGTGCCTGGGACGCAACAAGTGCAATGCGTCGAGCTTTCGGCCCGGTCGGCGGAAGAAAGCCAACGTGCTGAGGATGATGTGAGGGGCGGCCATTTTGGCCGCCCCTCCGATGCTAGCGCCGTTTGTCGGACTTTGCAAGAACCGTCTCCGATGCAGAGACGTCCCCCTCATAAAGTTTGCGGACTGGCCGCTGTTTAAGGGACCACTCTGGGAATCGCCTCGAGTCACGCCGGATGCTAACTACAGCATCCTTGATCCAGTTGTTGCGCATGTGTCCGTACTCCTAAAAATCTAGACTTGTGGTGTGGGACTCGCCTGGTGAGGTTCGAGGAACTCTACGAATTGCGATACCTCGTTCAACTCGTTGTAAACGACCGCGTCGGGCGTCGGCGCGTAGTAGGGTAATCTTGGTGAGGATTTTTCGCCGAGAGAGAATTTGAGACGCTTACCAGTCGCATCGTCCTTCCTTTTCCGATCGCCTAGAGCGAAGAACTCCAAGTATCGAGCTGGCGCGACCCCGACAAAGGTGCGAAACGTCACCTTGTCCGGGTTGGGCGTCGCTGGATCGATGTCAATCGAGTCGCTGAAGAGTTTTGAGGTTCCACTCTTGGGATAAGGCTCGAGATAGATAACTTCTTTCAAGCCCGCGGCTACGATATGTCTCGCGCACTCATGACAAGGGAATGTTGTGGTGAACATGCGGGCACCGTGGACGGCTACTCCGTGCCGAGCACAATCTAGAAGCGAAGCAGCTTCGGCGTGCACAGCCCGAATGTAGTCAATATTCTGATACAGGACTGAGTGCGGCAGATCGGCGTCGGCTTTGTTCAATAACGCCTCGAGGCGTTTCTGCAACGTCAACGTCCCATCACGATACTTGTCGATTAGGACGGCAGCAGACGCTAGCCTATCTAGTAAATCACGGAGCATATCCGCGCGGAATTCATCGCTGGTATCGATGTCGCTATAAACGAAATCTCGACCGTGAAACTTTGCATCGTCAGGAGGCCAATATTGGCCGCCGGTGATGGGCTTGGCGACTTCGTTCGTGCCGACGGCAATAACCGACCCGTCGTCACGAAGAATGGCAGCCCCGATTTGACGGGCTAGGGAGGCAGAGCGAGCTTGTGAAGCGCGGGCCATATACATGCCGAACTCATCTAATTCTGGTGTAAGAAAAACGTCCCCAAAGATTAGAGCGACGAGCCGTTGCATTGACCGCGATAGCGCTTGATCGGATAATGTCGCATCAACGAGGAAGTCCGTTATATCAAAGGCGTCTGAAACGCGCTGCCCGAGCTTATCATCGGTCACGTCGCCGCGCGCATCGCGCTCTAGGAGGCGTTCCAAGCGCAACTCGACATCCGCTGCAAGCGACTTACGGGCGAGAAAGGCACGCCTCGCACTCGGCGGTGAATAAATGCTGACTGAGATGAACGCGGGTCCATACACAGACCGCAACCAATCCAGCTCGTCTGGGTGCTTAATAGAGTCTATCAGATAGGCCACCCCATCCGCAGGAATCTGAGTTAGATCGCGCCTCTTTCGCTCGTCCGGATTGTCCAGTGGGGTGACGCCTCGGCGGTTGTTGATCTCCTCTCGTTTCTGTCGAATTGCGATGATCGCTGCGAGTGCTACGGCATCGGCAGTGGTGTCGCCGTGCATATGCTCGCTCCAAGCACGCCGCATCGCGTCGCCGGCGTCCATGAGGATCCTCTTCCGCTCCAAGAAGCCAGGATTTTTCAGTGCCTCAGGGTTTTTCGCGAATGCGGGTAGCCGGTCGCTCACTTTGATCCGTTCGAGGACGTACTTGGGGCCATCAAGGGCACTGCGCAGGGCGTCTTCAACCCGTTCGCGTTCAACGCCGAGAGGAGCGACGAAGCCGAAGACGAGCTCACGCCTAGGGGCGGATGCTTCTTTGGTCAATTTCGAGCTGTCCATCGCGGACGACAAAGCGCGGGGTACCCTCTCGACGGTTTTCGCGTGCTCCCCTTGGGGCTCCCCAGCCGTTCTGCGTAAAGGGGGCTAGCCCTACATATCGGGGACGAACGCTTGCTCGTGGATATATATTGTGCATAAGCGGTGCAGGGCTTGCGAAATCGCCGTGGAAAAGCCTCACTCTCAGTCAAGATAACTCTGATAATCTTGCATGGAGGAGCCCCAGCCCTTGAACTGCACCTGCGAAAACGTCGTCCTCACTCTGGCGATGGGCGTCGAGCGATGTGCGACCTGCGGTAAGGTCGCCGGGTCCAGCGCGTTCGTGCCCTACGGCCAGCCCTTGCCGCCGAGGCCTCGCCAGCGCAAGCGGGTTTTTGCGGATCACCCCGCGCGGACGCGAATCGCAACGTCGGCTGTCAGGGAGGCCTCCAGCCTCGTTACGACGGACGCGCCGACCGATGAGGCATCGCTGATCGCGCTGTGGCTCCACGGTCGCTCGAGGCACACGATCCGGGCCTATAGCGGCGACGCAACGCGCTTCTTAGCCTTCGTCGGCAAGCCGCTGCGGGCGGTGACCCTCGGGGACCTCCAAGCGTTCGCCGACGGCCTCCAGGGGGCCGAGAGTTCGCGCGGGCGGGTCCTGGCATCGGTCAAGAGCCTTCTATCTTTCGCGGCCCGGCTGGGGGCCGTGCCGTTCAACGTCGGGGCCGCTCTACAGAAAGTTCGCGCGCGGGACACCCTGGCCGATCGCATCCTGTCGGAGACCGAGGTGAACCGGATGCTCGTCCTGACGGATCGCGCGACCACGCCCTGGTCCGGCTCCCTACGCTGGCGGATTGCGAGTGTCTGAACTCGTCGGGCTCACGTGGGGTGACCTCGCGGACGCCGACGACGGCACGCTTTTCGTGACCGTCTATGGCAAAGGCGGGCGCACGCGGACGGTGCGCGTCTCGGCAGCAACGGCCAGCGTCATTCGGCCAATGCGCGATACCGCCCCGGCCGACGCCCCGGTGTTCCCAGGACGTTCGGGCGGCCTCGATCCGTCCCGGCCTGGCGGATCGTCCGAATGGCGGCCCGTAAGGCGGGCATCGAGCGCCCCGTGTCCCCCCACTTCTTGCGCCACGCGCACGCCTCGCACGCTCTGGAGCGCGGGGCAAAGCTGACGACCGTCCGCGACACCCTCGGCCACGCTTCGATCGCCGTGACCGACCGCTACGTGCACGCGAGGCCCGGTGATTCTTCGGGGCTGTCCCTGGCCGTCTAGGGTTGCTCATTTGCCGTCTCACTTGACGAAATGAGGGTCCCTCAGCACCAAATCGCGCGCAGGGGTATGCTCGGGGTCGCCACCCTGGAGAAACACCGCAACCGTCAGGCCGGTCGAGTGGCCAGCACCCTCCGACAGCCGGCGTCTCGCGAAGCCTCACAGGGCTGATACGATGGGCAGGGAGGACTGCAGATGAGAGTGCCGCCGGGCTCGTTCCAGCGTCCGCTGAGCAGATGATTCTCAAGGGCATCCCCGGAGCCCAGAGGGGGCCGGACGGCGTCGTGGAGTTCGCGGACGATTGCCTCGATGATCGTGGCGTGCTGACGATCCCACGCCAGGAAACGTGTGGATGCGGAGGGACCGCCACCACCTACGAACCTGAGGACGACGCCGTGGTCTGCGTTAGCTGCGGGAGGGCTTGGCGCGTGCTCTCGACCATGAGGGCGATTGGGTTGACGACGCGTCGAGGAACGGCGCAGGGGCCGCTGAGGCCTAAAACTAGGGCGGCTTCCCGAAGATCCATCCCCCCTCTCGGAAGCCGACCACGAGCTACGAAGGCTAATGGGTCAGCCAGGTCGCTGCTTCACTGACAAAGCGGATAGTTGCGGTCTTCCGAAATCTCGAACGTCAGCACGGGGTTCTTGTACAGGTCGCCCATTAGGCTTTGGCAGCCGTGGATGCTCCAAGTGACGCGAGCCCAGCCGTGAGCCCCGGGACCTCCAACCCTGATGGTCCCGGGAAAGTCCGAAGAGCCCACGTAGTCCGTCATCCCGCACGCCAGTTCAACGCGATCGGCGACTGAAGCACTTTGCAGTTGGTCCTCCGAGTCGGCGGGCTGGAAGCGTAATACGGCTTTCGCGGCGTCGGGGAGCCCCTCAAACTTCCGGACGTAGGCCTCGGGCGTCGGCTGAGGTGTCGCCCGCGATTCGGGCTCCGATGCGGCTGCAGGGGAGGCATACGCGCCTGGCGGCAACCGGGGCGGCCGGACCTGCGTTTCCAGTGGATGTTGGTAGACGGACCATTTGGAGTCGTGCGACGCCTGCCACTGAGAAACGCCGATTACGACGAAAGGGACACCGATGACAAGTAAGATGGCGATACCCGCGGAGATGAGCATCCTCACACACGCCATATGTGGCGTGAGGAGGCGGGGTCCTGCGCGAGGCGGGCTGCCGCCGATCCGCAAGATGATAGCCTGTTGGTAGCCCCTTCGAGTCCCTTGTAGGCCGACAGTAGCCCCGGACCCCCCAACCACTCGGTCACGCCATATGTGGCGTGGGCTCGCAGGTGCTGCACCCTTAGCCTTGGAGGGTGGCGGGAGGCGACTTCGAGCGAATCGCGCGGCGGCTCGCGCGAAACCTAAAGGGCCGCCGGAAGGCCTTGCACCTGACTAAAGAGGACGTCCACACGCGGCCGGGCTTGCCGTTCGCCACTACCAGAAACTTGAGGCCGGCCAGGTCAACGTGACGATCGGGACGATCGGCCGACTCTCTGAAGTTCTAGAATCGCCGGTCCACGAGCTGCTCCGGTAGAGCGGAACCGAACCGACCCTGCTCGCCGAGTAACGCGGACGTTTCGCACCCGCCAAAGCAGGACTTGACGATCTCTGAGCGCTTCATCGTCAGACCACGCGACTAAGCTCGTCCGTCTAAGCACGAGGCTCTACGAGACCTCGTGCTTCATCGGTTTCGAGCACGCGCTAATGAACCTGGGTTAGGCGAGTCGCCGCCCAACGTCGTCATGCGCTGCCGATTCGCCCTTTTCTTGCCGTCGCGCAACGTCTCTATTTAACCAAGCTACCCTCAATGAAACGTCTCCGTCAGTTCACGTGGTCTGTCACGCTGGTCTGTTTGGGTGGTGAAAACCGCCGCCTCAAGGGTGGTAAGGTCCGCCGCCCAGTCCCGGAGCGTTCTACCTCTTCTCCGAGGGTGGTTGGAAACGCCGCCCCTTCGCCCGATTTTGTGGTTCCGCCGTCTGCAGCGCATCGCAGAAGACGCTCCACGGGAGGGTTCGTTGATACTCACGCAGCCTCTCATGCATTTCGGCACGGGCGTCGGCGTCCGCCGCTCCGACACGCTTGAGCCTCCCAGCTGAGGTCATGGTGTCGGGCTTGAAGCGCGCGAATGACGGGGTGAGTCGCACCCCCAAGCTCATGAGATGGCTCGCGTACTGCCTCAGCTCCGCAGCCCGTGCGGCAACTTCCCTCGAATCCTCGCTGGAGCCGTCCGTGAAGATATCGGGGGGCGGTTGGGACCTCGTACTCTGAGCTGGTTTCAGGTCGCATGGTCGTGGTAATCGCCCCGATCGCCTCGAGGTGCCGAAGCGACCGGCAAACCGCCCGTTCATCGGCGATGCCAGCAATCTGTCCGATCCGCTTCCTGGAGGGGTGGCACTTCCCTGTGTCATGGGCCGCGTGAAAACAGAGTGCGGCGAATACCTGGAAGTCGTTAGCACGGCGTAGCCGCTTTATCCACCCCTGCGGGATCGCTGCGAACGCATGGCCTGAGCAGTGATGGATTCTGATGTTTGTGCGTTTTGGGGCTTTCGCGGTCTCCTTGATGTCCGGCCTCACCGGCGGGCCGGCAGAGTACGAGAGTGCCGACGTGGACTCGAGCCCCCCAGTCATTCGGCCGACTCTTCGAGGAGCAGACCCACGAAGCGGTGGAGGGCGGCCACGGGGACGAGGCGACGGCGGCCGATCTTTACGCTTGAGATCCGGCGCTTGGCAAGCAGCTCGTCCAGCTTGGTCTCGCCGATCTTGAGGAATGATGCTGCGTCCGCTCGCGACAGCAAGCCTGAGGACGAGTCCGTGATCGTTTGTTGCAACGAGATTTCTCCTACCGTCGCGCCGCGCACCGATGCAGCGTCGACCAAGATGGCTTCCCTCCCGTAGTCTGTTGTAGCGGAGCCGCATAGGCTGCGTCAAGGGGGTTATTCTCGTCGATCCTCACTCAAAACCGTTCGCGCTCTACTATGCTACGCGGTCATAGCAAACTTCGGCGCGCAATAGTATGCTACGGCGTTTCACGCGGGAACATCTGCACAGACCCCAGCCGACAGCTTTACTTCTGGGGTGTCGTGTGGCACTGTGGACACGTGACCGCGAGCGCACGGCGAGCCTCGAGGGCTTCGAGCTAGGCGAGCGGCACAGACAGAGCAGAGGAGTGACACATGAAATGAACGATCGTAGACTACGACAACGAGGTACGAAAAACGGGCGCACGATCTGGAGCGCACGGGTGGCTTTACCGCGCGACGCCTCCGGAGGACGCCGGCAACATCGGTTCACATTCGTCGGAACGAAGAAGGAGGCGGAGAGAGCGTTCGTAGCGGAGCTGGAGCGGATCGCTGGTGGCTCGCACGTCGCCGCTGACCGCACGACGGTCGGCAAGTACCTCGCGGAGTTCCTCGAGGCATCGAAGCCGATCTACGCTCCGAAGACGTGGGAGCGGTACGAGCAGATGACACGCACGCACATCGTCCCGGCGCTTGGGGCTCTGCGACTCCAGCGGCTGAACGCGACGAACCTAAACCTCGCGTACGCGAAGTGGCTGGAGTCGGGCCTGAGCGGTCAGACGGTACTGCATCATCACCGCTTGATCCATCGGGCGCTCCAGCAAGCGGTCCGCGAGGGTCGCGTTCAACACAACGTCGCGACGATCGCTTCACGGCCGAGAGCACTACACCACGAGAGACGAGTCATGACCTCCGACGAGGTTGGGCGTGTGCTGGCGGCCGTAGCAGGGACGAGCCTCGAGTTGCTCGTCTTCATGGCTGTGGCAACTGGCGCTCGGCGGGGAGAACTTCTCGGTGCGAAATGGGATGACGTAGACTTCAACCGGGGAACGCTCGCCATTCGCCGGTCGCTTGAGCAGACGAAGACCGGAGTCCGAGAGAAGGCTCCGAAGAGCGGCAAAGCCCGAAGCATCGCACTGCCAACACGCGCAGTCGAGGCGCTACGTCACCACAGAAAGGCCCAATCCCGACTACTACCGGGGTATGTCTTCCCTGGGGATTCGGCCGGCGGACCGTGGACGCCGCACAAGGTCACTGACGGGTTTCGTGAGGTCCTTCGGAAGGCGGGGATCAGGGGCGCGAGCTTCCATACCCTCCGGCACACGTGCGCGTCCCTGCTCCTTGCCGAGGGCGTCCATCCAAAGGTTGTCCAGGAGATGCTCGGACACTCGACGATCGCGATAACGATGGACCTCTACTCGCACGTGACGCCCTCACTCCAAGCCGAGGCGGCAAACCGGATGGACATTGTCCTCCGACACGTGACCGGCAGCGTCGCGATTTAGCCGAGGTGACCAAAAGGTGACCAGCAGACACTCAGCGCCGAAGCGGGTCACCGGGGCAATGCGACGAACCCTTGTGGCATAAGGATTTCCCGGATCATGGGAGAGTACGGGTCTGGTGGCCCGCACGGTCTTCAAAACCGTTGAGGCCTTCGCAAGGGGGCTGGTAGGTTCGATTCCTACACTTTCCCGCCAAAATGCGCCAAAGGCTTAGCTCATGAGGACACGCCCGCATAGGCCAAGGCCGTAAATGCACAAGATTCGGGAGCCGCGTAGCGCGCCGACGCGACCCGATGGGCGGGACGCATTCGGGACGTCTCCGTTCTAGCGTGAGCTGGCCGGGGCGATTTGCTCCGGACACGCTTACGGAGAGTACCTCAATGACGCTACACGATCTCAGCACGACCCTTTCGACCCGATTCGACCGCACGTTTTCGCTCAAGGTCCTCGCGGTGCCGGCGCTGGCCTTAGCCCTCGGCGCCTCGGTCTGCGCCTTCGCCGCGCCGGCCCAAGCGGCGGTTGGGTGGCAGGCTCCTCAGACGTTCTCCATTCCGCAAGGCCGCACGACGCAGTTCATCGGCTTCAACTGCCCCGCGGACGCGCCGCTCGTCACGAACGGCGTCTACGCATTCAACCCCGTGGCACAGACGTTAAACGCCGAACTCTTCTTCAACGGACCCCGCATCGACCAGAGTCCGCCGTTCAACGGCGCGTGGGGATTCGGGTTCGGTTGGGCCGCGGGGGCGCCGTCAGGGACCTCGGTCATCGTCGACATCTTCTGCGCTAGGAGAGCATAGCGCGGGGGCGCTACACTCTAGACCGTGCCTGCGACTCGGCTAATGCCGAGTCGCGGGCGCTTCTCGCCGGGCCGGTTGCGGCGCGGGCAACGTCGGCCACACACCGCGCTCGAATGCGGCGTTGACCTCGACGTTGATTGCCAGCGCGGCGCATGCGTTTTGGCTCTCTTCGTCCGGATACTGGTGGATCGTGGCCTGCCTGCGCTCGTATGCGCGCCGCAAGAGTTGATCGGCGCGATCGTCGTCGCCCGCCACGCGACATACTTGAGCGGAGAACCACAGCGCGCGGACCGTCGCGAACATGCTGACGTGCTTTCCTTCGATCAGCGCCAACGCTTCCTCCGCGCGTGCCAGCGCTTCTGTGGGGCCGCGCTCGCTCAGCGTCGCCAGGGCGAGCTCTGCGACGACGTTGACCTCGTCGCGCGGCATGCCGAATTCCCGAACGCCTCGCCGGCACTCCACGAGCGCGGCGAATGCCTCCGCGGAGTGGCCGAGCCTGCGCAGCGCGCGGCCGTACAAGAATTGGCCCACGACGAGGGCCTTCGCTTTTAGCACGGTCGGCGCCAGGTCGAGGTAATCGCTCGTATGCGCGAGCATCTCGACGACATCGCCGCGGGCGAGCGCTATCTCTGCCCGATTCGACAGGACGAGGGCGTCGCCGAGGGGCCAATCGCCGACGTTGTGGGCGGTGTCTTCGAGATCGTCGACGAGGCGCTCGGCGAGAGCGAGACGTCCAGCTTCGATTTCCAACGCCGCGAGGCTCGACAGCATCGAGCCGAGGCGGCGCAGCCAACCGGTCGCGCGACAAATGTCGATGCCGGCGGCGAGGTGCTCCCGGGCCGACCCGATTTCCCCGAAGCGGTAGAGTGCGATGCCCAGCGCGTGGTGCGCCGAACTTTGCGCGCTTCGATCCCCGACGGTCGTCGCCAGCGCGAGAAGTTCGGTCGCAGCGCGGGCCTCCCTGCCATAATCTTGTGCGTAAAATGCGACAGCCATCTCGCAGCCGAGCAGGCGCAGCGCTTGCGTCGGGTCGGCGCTGGGGCCGAGTATCTGCTTCGCGCGCTCGACGCAGCGCTTTCCTTCGGCGTGATCGCCGAGATACGCCGCTAGCCCGGCCTGCAGCGTCAGCGCGCCGAAGAGTCCGCGCGGGTTTCCGATCGCCTCGTAGAGTTCGACCGCCCGCGCCGCCAGGGATCGCGCCGCGTCGCGGTCGCCCGCGTTCTGCCGAAACTCCGCGCGAGCCTCGAGCGCAGCCGCTTGCCATTCGACGTTACCGGCGTCGATCGCCACGCGTTCCAGTTCCGAGATCAGCTCCGCCTCGAGCTTTTGATCCGCGACGCGCTGATGAAATGCGATGCGGCGCTGTAGAATGGTGCACACGACGGCGGTGTCGTCGGTCGTTTGTGCCATCTCCGCGAGCGATTGCAGAGCGCGGCGCTGGCTCTCCCGGTCGCCGATGCGATCGGACGCGGTTTCGCACAGCAACGTCAGGTCGCGTGCGATTTGCGCACTCGGTGTGAGCGCTAGGCCGCGCCGGGCCAACGCTTGTGCGTCGTCGTAGGCGTAGAGCGAGAGGGCGGCCTGCGCGGCGCGCAAGTAGTGGCGTGCGGCCTGCTCCGCTTCCCCGCCGCGCTCGTAGTGGCCCGCGACGAATTGCGCGACCTCGTCGAGGCGGTCCCGATAGACGCGCTCGGCGGCGTGCGCCGTTCGGCGATGCCAGCGAACCGTCGCGCCGGGTTCGATGCCGGCATAGACCGTCGCGGCGATGAGATGGTGCGTAAATGCCAGATCGAAGCGGCTTTGGCGGCCTGCCTCGCGCACGACGTGGCGCTCGATCAATTCGTCCGTCGCCGCGCCGATTTGGGCCTCGCTCCAGCCGGTGACGTTGCGAATCGTGTCGAGGTCAAATGCTGGGCCGATGACGGACGCCACGTCGAGCACGAAACGAGCGTCTTCCGAGAGGCGGACGACGCGCGATGCGATCGTCTCCGCGAGTCGCGACGGGAGCGGGACAGGGTGCTCGCCCGGCTCCGCTTCGAGTGCGTCGCGCATGAGCTCGATTGCGAAGAGCGGGTTTCCCTCGCTCGCCGCATGGATGTCGGCGGCGGACGCGCGGCCCGTATCGGCGAGCGCAGGGATCGTTGCGAGGATCTTGGCGACCGCGTCGACGCCGAGGCGATCGAGCGCGAACTGCGACGCGTGGCCGCCCTCGAGCAGGCGACGGCGCGCCGCGACGAGCGGATGGTCAGCGCTGAGTTCGTGGTCGCGGTGCGTCGCGACGATGAGGACGCGCAAATGCTGCAGTTCGACCGCTACCGCCTCAGCGAGGGCGATCGTGGCGGCGCCCGCCCAGTGCAAGTCTTCCAGGACGACGACGAGCGGGCGGCCTACCGCCAGGGCGGCGAACGTCGTCGTCAGCGTCGTGAACAGGCGGGCGCGGGCTTCGTGCGCATCTAACTCGGCGAGTAGCGGAATCGCCTGGCGCGCGGCGAGTTCCGGCAGCAACCGAGCGAGTAGGGCGATCGTCGTAGGCGGCAGCGCGAGGGCCTCCACGAGGGGGAGCGCGACGCGGAGCGCTTCGGCGAGCGGCTGATAGGGGCGGCTTTCCGGCGACGTTGTCGTGCCCCAGAGAACCCGTGCTCCGCGCGTTTCCGCCAGAAGGGCGAATTCTGCCACGAGACGGCTCTTGCCGATGCCCGCTTCGCCGCCGACGAACACGAGACTTCCAGTGCCCGACGCGGCGCGATCGCTCGCGGCGCGCAACGCATCCATTTCCGCCTGGCGGCCGACGAATGGGGCTCCGCCGGCGTCGGTGCCGACATCGGCCCCGACGGATGGGATCGTGGGTAATGCGGCGTTGCGTTCGATCGCGGCATGGAGCCCGATTGTGTCGGGCATCGGCTCCACGCCCAACTCATCGTACAGTCGCGAGCGAAAGCTTTCGTAAACGGCGAGCGCGCCGGCGCGGTCGCCGCTCTCGGCGCGCAACGCCATCAGCGTGCGTACAGCGCCCTCGCGCCACGGGTCCGCATCGAGGATGCGCTGCGCGAAACGGGCCGACGTTGCCGCGTCGTTGCGGCCTCTCGCTTCGACGACGAGTGCGGCGAGCGCATCGACGAATATCGAGCGGAGGTGGTCGCGCCGCGCGGCTAGCCACTCGTCGTCGAGTTCCTGTAGCAGGTCGCCGGTGTATAATTCGACTGCGGCGTCGCGGCCGTGCGGGGTCGCTACCAGCCGTTCGAACTCGCACACGTCGATCCACGCGTCCGCACCGCCGTTCCAACGTAGGGCGCCGGAGTCCGCGAATATCCACGGCGGATCGCGCGACGGTAGCGCTACGGCGATGTGGTTGAGATGGCGACGGAGATTCGTTCGCGCGTTCTCTTCGGGTAAATCGGGCCAGAGCGTGAAGGCGACTTCGTCACGGCGGAGTGGCTCGCCCACGAGTAGCAGGCGGGCGAGTAACGGTAGCGCTTTCGGCCGTGCGCTGAAGCGAAACGGCCGTCCCCCTGCAGCAAAGCGCGCGCCCCCGAACAGCCACACTTGAAGCGGTGGTTGTGCAGGCTGCGTGCGGCGGTCCGCCATGCTGTTTCCTCACGCGGCGCTTGGCGCGAGTGTTGTGCTATGCCTTTTGGGACGCACGCGCCTTCTTCTGGTCGGGTGTTGACCCAAGAAGTGTCCTACGACCCGTAGAAAGCGACCCCGGTCGATGTATACAGATCGCTCGTTCGCGTTGCCGGGGAGCGAGTGCAGGTCTTTGGCGGGACGTGATGGGCTTGGCGTGACCTAAACGTTCCCGTCACGTAAAAGCGGCGCCCGCTCTCGTTAAGAGAAACGGGCGCCGCACTCGGAACACGTGTGTGCCCTTCCCTTAATTGGACATCCAGCTGTTGTTCATGTTTGACGTTGCACTCTGGCCCTGCACCGAGTAGATCGACTCGCTGCCGTTGCGCTCGTCGTTCATGATCGACACGCGGTCATAGTGGACCGTGAGGTTGAGATGGCTGTCCGTGTACGTCGGGTAACTGAACGCTGCGACCTCATTGTAGTAGGCGGAGCCGGCGTTGGCGCCTTGGGCCAAGGCCTGCGCGATGTCGTAGTTCATCGTATCTTCGCCGAGCAGCATCTCCGTTCGATATCCGAGGACGCGATGCAGCCCATGGAACACCTGCCACCAGTAATTGAACGCATTGTCGCCGTTGCCGGTCGTGTACTGGAGGTCGTAGTACGACGGCACGTTTTCGCACGAGTCCATGATCCAGGTGACCATGCGCCCCGACTTGGTGGAACCGTATGCTGGGTTACCGCCCGTGCCGATTTGGTCGATGTAGAAGAAGCCCGCGCCGTTGCCGTTCGTCGTGTTCTCCCACCAATCGCCGTGCGGCGAGGTGTACGCGATCTGCACGTCGTTGACGTACGAGTTCGCGCAGCTGTAGTACATGCAGACCGTGGCATAGTACCACTGGGTGCGGTTGATCGGCGGCCCGTATTTGCCCGGCGTCACGGAGTCGAAGCCGTTGAGGTAGGCGTTCGCCATGTCTTGCATCGTACCGTCGTCGTTGGCGTATTGGCCGAGGGTGATCTGCGACGGGGAACCATCCCCAAGACCGCCCTGCTGACCGTGCCCCGAGAGCGGCGCGGCCGGCGCAGCCGACGAGATCCCGCCGACCGTGGGCAACGGCTCGGCCAGCTTGCCGAACGGAACGTAGCCGCGCACGTGGTCATCCTTACCGCCGTGCAACGGATGGATCGTCGCGAAGAACGCGTACACGGGCTGGAGGAACGCTGCGTTGTTGTCGTAGTACGCCGGCGTCACATTGTTTACGATAATGCGAGCGTTCCTGGCGAACGGACCCACCTGCGCCGCGATGCTCTGCGCGAGTTGCCGCGCGGTCGTCGTCGGAGCGACCGAGCCGGCGACGGACGCCGTTTCCCAGCGCCGAACGAGGCCACGTACGGTGCCGTCGGTTCCCACGGCTACGGTTGCCTGCGAACCCTGGCCGAAGACCTGCAGGCCGTTCGCGAAGCGGATGGCGGGAACGTACGTGAAGAGCAGTTGCGCTCCCGAACGGCCGATCGAGGAGCCGGCCGGGCCGCGCGACGCGCTTGCACCAAACACACCCGTTTCGTTTCCGATGCGGATCGTGGTGGCGTCTTTAGGGATGACGGCGCTCGATGCGAACATCGACGCCGCCACTGACTCGGCCGTCTCCCGCGAAGCGAGTCCGCGTGAGGGCGTGATGTCGGGGAAGATCTCCGCGTCACCGGTGACCGTGTCGGCATAACCGTGCAGTACGCCCTTCGCGTCACGGGAGACGAGGCGCCGACCCTCCGCGGACAGCGGTTGAAGCCCGCCCTTGGTGAGCGTCTGCGAGATGATAGCCGTCGGTGGCGTGGTGCGCGCTAGACGGAACAGAGGGAGGGCGCGGTGGCCCATCGTGACCGTTGTCGCGAAGGTGATGGAGGTTCCGGAAACGTTTCCCGCGACGGCGGTTGAACCGTGGACGGTCGCGGCCTGCGCCGACGTTGCGCCGGCGAACGCTACTGCGGTAGCGGCGAGGAGGAGGCTTTGGGTGATCCGACGCGAGGTCGGGGTCGAGGTGCGCTTCATGGTCGAGCTCCTTTGAAAGAGGTGTGATGTAGTGGCACCATCCTCGCTGAGCTGCGGGGCTCGGGCCACCGACGCTCGTACTTCTGACTCGGACAGTTAGCGCGGGCCACTGCCGGGAGCAAATCCACGTGGGCGATGCGTCACCCGTCCCCGCCGCCGGTCCCCGGTTCGGGGCGGTCCTCAAGCGGTTTCGAATCGCGGCCGGCCTGTCGCAGGAGGCGCTGGCCGAGCGCGCCAGGATCAGCTCCGACGCCGTGAGCACGATCGAGCGCGGCGTCCGGCGCGTTCCCCACCGCGAGACGGTCGAGCTTCTCGCCGGAGCGCTCCAACTATCGCCGGAGCAACGGGATCAGCTCGAAGCCGCAGCCGATCGGCGCCGAGGTCCGCGCGCGACGCCCGGCGACCCTGAAGCCACGGACGTTAACGACCTTCGTCCTCCCCTGACGCCGCTGATCGGACGCGCGCGGGACCTGACGCGCATCCGCGAACTCTTCGGTCATACCGGGGTTCGCCTGGTCTCGCTTACGGGACCGGGCGGCATCGGGAAGACGCGTCTGGCGATTACGGCGGCCGGGGCGATCACCGAGGAACGCTCCGCGCGGGCGTTGCTCGTCTCACTCGCATCGGTTCGCGAGGCGCGTCTCGTAGAGAGCGCGATCTCGGCGGCCGCCGGAACGCGGGCCAGACCGGGGCAGAACGCGCTCGAAGCGTTGCACGCAGACCTTCGTGGCGGCCCGACTCTGCTCGTGTTGGATAACTTCGAACACGTGCTCGCCGCGGCTCCGCTCGTGCTCGACCTCATCCACGCCTGCCCCGAGCTGCAGGTTCTCGTGACGAGCCGGGAGCCGCTCCGCGTCCGCGGTGAAGTCGAATATTCCGTTACGCCGCTCGACGCAGACGACGCCGCCGTCGAGCTGTTCGCCGATCGCGCGCGCGCCGCGAATCCCCACTTCGTACTCGACGAGTCGAACGCGGCGGCGATCGCCGAGATCGCGCGACGACTGGACGGCCTTCCGCTCGCCCTCGAACTGGCGGCGCCGTTCGTTCGTATGTGGTCCCCCACCGCGCTCCTCGAACGGCTCAAACGGCCCCTCGACCTGCTCATCGGTGGGCCGCGCGACGCTCCCGAGCGGCAGCGAACGATGCGTCGTACGATCGAGTGGAGCTACGACTTGCTCGACGACCAGGAGCAGCGGGTGTTTCGCCGGCTTGCGGTGTTCGTCGAAAGCTTCGGCATCGAGGCGCTCGAGGCGATATGTGCGAGCGATGCCGGCGGCCAGGCCGACGCGTTCGACGTCCTCAGGTCGCTTACCGCAAAGAGTTTGCTGTATCGAACCGAGGCGCCCGACGACGACGACGCGCTGGTAGGGATGCTCGAAGTGGTGCGCGAGTTCGCGCTCGAACGGCTGACCGAAAGTGGCGAGTTGGAGGAAGCAAGGCGCAGTCACGGAGCCTACATGGGCGTGTTCGCGAACGACGTCATGACGGGCCTCCGCGGCGCTTCGTCGGCCGCTTGGCTGCGCCGTTGCGATCAGCAAATCGGTAACGTGCGCGCGGCGCTCGAGTGGGCTCGCTCGGCGGGCGAGCCCGCACTAGGCATTCAAATGGTCGTGGATCTCTTCACGTATTGGGGGCGGCGCGGCATCGTGGCCGAAGCGCGCGACTGGATCGAAGGTTTCCTGGCCATCTGCGAGCGCGGAGCCACCTGCGATTCCAACACGCTGCTTCACGGTCTCCTCGTCGCGGGCAACCTCGCGACTCGCTGCGGCGACCCCGTGGCGGCCATCGAGCGATTGCATCGCGCGCTGGAAGCGGCGATGCGTATCGACGACCGGGCGAGCATTGCACGAGCGGAGACGTTTCTTGGCGTGGCCGCCTACCAGGAGCACGATTATCCCACCGCGATCGTCCATCACGAGCGGGCGATGCCGCTGTGGCAGGCGCTGGGAGATCCCTACGATCTGGTGATCGCGCGCAACAACTATGCGGGCGCCCTGTGGTCGATAGGCGCGCTCGACGAAGCCGCAGCGTTGTTTACCGAGAGCATCGCGGTGGCGCGGTCGTCCTCGTATTCGCAACTTCTTCCGGAAATGGTGGCGAACCTCGGCTATCTCGAGCAGCATCGTGGAAACTTTCGCGCTTCGGAGACGTTGCTTCGCGAGGGCCTCGACCTCTTTCGCCGAGCGGGGGACAGATTCGGAGTGGTGTATGTGCTCACGCAGTTGGCCGGGACGATGGAAGCGTCCGGCGCCCACGAACGTGCCGAGGCATTCTATCGCGAGAGCCTCATGCTCAACCGTTCGGTCGATAACCGAATAGCGAACGTCCAGTGCTTGGAGGGGCTCGCCAGGCTGGCCGATGGGACCGGTGATATCTCGCGCGCGATTCGCCTTGCGCTTGCGTCGTCGCTGGAGCGCAAACGGATCTCTCCGACCGCCGAGTTCGCCGGCGGTGAGGACGCGAAGACGTTTTTGGCCAACCTCCGCGAGCGCGCCGAGCCGCACGCGTTTGTTCGTGCGGCCGCGGCGGTGGCAGACCGCTCGATCCAAGAGATCGTCATCGAAGAACTCACAGAGTCTTCGCGCCCCTGAACCGCGTCAAGACCCAGAAGCTCCGTCGTCGTGCGGGTTAGGCAAGAAACGGTGAGTAGACTCGAGAGTGTTACGATCAGGGAAGTCGAGCCCTCCGACCTCGACACGTTCTACGAGCATCAGCTCGACCCGGAAGCGATTCGGATGGCGGCGTTCGTCGGTAAGGACCCGACGGACAGGGCAGCTTTCGACGCCCATTGGGCGAAGATTCTGACTTCGCCACAAATCACGCAGAGGACGATCGTCGCGGACGGGACGAGTCGCCGGTCACATCGCGTGCTATCCGGATGAAGGGCACCTAGAAGTCACCTATTGGATCGGAAGAGAGTTCTGGGGAAGAGGATTGGCGACTCAAGCGCTCAGCATGATGCTCGACCTCGTTGGAGATCGCCCGATGTTCGCCAGGGCAGCAGCGGACAACATCGGGTCGATCAAAGTGCTCGAGAAAAGTGGTTTCAAAATAATCGGGGCCAACAAAGACTTCGCCAATGGCAGAGGCGAAGACACGGAAGAGTACATCCTCCGTCTGGATCTCGATCGAGAACGTGCAGACGAGACAACGTGCGGGAAGTGACGCAGACGGATGACTTTAGGTCGTGATGGAGGCGCGGTAGCGTGAACCGGTCGTCGGATCCGGTGATGAAGTGCAGCGATCTCGTCTCGTTGCGAGCCCCACGACCCTCGGACGCGGAATCGTTAGCGAAGCACGCAAACGACCGCAACGTGTGGATCAACCTGCGCGACCGCATGCCCCACCCCTACACGCTCGCGGACGCAACCGCGTGGTTGGAGCGCATCCGGCATGAGGAACCGCGGACGAATTTCATCATCGACCTCGACGGTGAACCGATCGGCTGCATCGGCTTCGTGCTCGGAACAGACATCGAGCGCTGTTCCGCCGAGGTCGGCTACTGGCTCGGGGCGCAGCATTGGGGGCGCGGCATCGCGACGTTGGCGCTCGCCCGCATCTGCCCGTATGCGTTCGAGGATCTGGGACTCCTGAGGGTTTTTGCAACGCCGAAAGCGCGGAACCGCGCGTCGTGCAGAGTTCTCGAGAAGGCCGGGTTCGAACGCGAGGGCCTCATGCGCAACGCCTGCATCAAGGACGGTGAGGTGTTGGACATGGCCTTGTACGCCAAGGTGCGCGAAGTTACGACCTGACTCCGACCGGACCGGCGAGCCGACGCCCAAACCATGCGGACCCCGCGCAGTTGCCCCGCGCGATCTCGCGTGGAAGGCCGGGCAATGACGCTTGGACGAACGCGTCGAACGGCCCGGGCCATGTTACGACGCGTGCATGCCGTACTACTCATGATGATCGCCGTCTCCGCACTGCCGGCGATGGCGATAGATGACCCAACGCCTGCGCCCGTGCCCGCGCCGACAGGTGCTGCGACCAACGTCTACTTCGGGACCACTGTTGTCGACCCGTATCGCAACCTCGAAGACGCTAAAGACGCGCTCGCGGCGCAATGGATCGCCGGCGAGGCCGCGCGAACGCGCGCCACGCTCGACGCGCTCGCGATTCGGCCGCGCGTCGCCGCGGCCGTTGCTGCCGCGTCGCCCGCGCCGGCGCTGAGCGACCTGACGCTGTCGGGCGACCGCGTCTTTTACAGCCGGCGCATCGACGCCCGGACGAACGCGATCTTCGTACGTCCTCGCGGCGGCGGCGCCGCGCGCGCCGTGATTGCATCGTCCGCGCTAGGCGCGGCCGACGCGCCGGCCTCGATCGGTGCGTTCGCGGTCTCGCCCGACGGTACGCTACTCGCGTTGCACGTGACCGCCGCGAATCCGTCGAACGACGCGATCGCCGTCGTCCGCGTCGGGGACGGCACGCGCGTGGAGCCGCCGCTGGAGAACGTCGTCTTCGACGCCGTCGGTTGGCTGCCCGATAGTAAGCACGTCGTCTACGACCACGCGGGTGCGCCCGGTCCGGGCGCGCCCTTCGCGCGGGCGCGCGCCGTCGTCCACGCGCTCGGCACGCCGCAGGCGCGTGACCGCGCGGTCCTCGGGTCCGGCGTCGCGCCGGGCGTCACCGTTGGCCCAGACGACTTCGCCTTCGTCGACGCGCCCCTCGGGTCGCCGTTCGCGATAGCAGAGGTGCGCGATTCGGCGAACCGCGGCTCGCGCTTCTATGCCGCGCCGGTCGCGGCGCTGACGAGTCCGCGCATCCGTTGGCGCCCGCTCGGAACGGCGGAAGACGCGTTCACCGACTACGCGGTCCACGGGTCGACGATCGATCTCGCAACGGCGACGGGCGCCCCTAACTATCGCGTCGTGCGCGCGGACCTGCGCGGCGCGTTCGCGCCTGAGACCGTCCTCCCGGGCGACGCACACGCGGTCGTCAGCGGCACGCTCGACGGCATCCCCAAGGCGGGCATCTTCGCGCTGAACGCGGCGCGCGACGGCGACTACATCCAACTGCTCGAGGGCGGCGTCGGCCGCGTCGTTCGCATACCGTGGACCACCGGCGCCGCCCCGCTCTCCGTCGCGCTCCCGCTGCAGGGCACGGTCCTCGCGATCGCGACCGATCAGCGCCGCGACGGCGCCCTGTTCGACCTGACGACGTGGACCGATCCGGGCGACGCGTATCGCTACGCGCCGGGCGGCACGGCGACGGCGACCGGTTGGCGCGCGCTGCCCGTCGCGCCGGGCGCTGCGCGCGTCGCCGAGGAACGCGACGCGGTCGCGGCCGACGGTACGCGCATCCCGGTCTCGATCGTGCGGCGCGCCGACGCCCCGCTCGACGGTTCGCGTCCGGTCTTGTTGCAGACGATCGGCGCGTACGGCTTCTCGACGACGCCTGCGTACAACGCCGTGCCCGAGGCGTGGCTCGCGCTGGGTGGCATTTTCGCGGTAGCGCACGTGCGCGGCGGCGGGGAGTTCGGCGAAGCCTGGCGCGCCGCCGGCCGCGGCGCGAACAAGGCGAACACATGGAACGATCTCGCGGCTGCGGCGAGCATGCTCGTTACCAATCACTATGCGAGCCCGCACCGCCTCGGTCTCTACGGTCCGATCGCGAGCTACCTCGGCGGCGAGGGCGCGAGCGTCGCGATCGGCCGCGCGATCGAAGAACGCCCCGACCTCTTCAAGGCCGCCGTCGTCGACGCGCCGGCGTTCGACCTGTTGCGCGCGGAGACCACCGACACCGGCCGCGAGAGCGTCGACGAGTTCGGCTCGAACGTCGACCGAGGCCGGATTCGACGCGCTCTATGCGATGAGCCCGTATGCGCACATCGCGGAGCACACGCGCTATCCTGCGGTCCTGGTGCGATCGTTTTCAAAAGTCGGCATCGGCGACGACTGGCAAGCCGCGAAGATGGTCGCGCGCCTGCAAGCCGCCGCCGCCAATCCCGACGCGGCATTTCTGGACATCGCGACGGCGCGCACGACGCAGCGGGTCGACCTCTATTCGTTCATGCTCTGGCAGATGGGAATGCAGTAGGCGGCCCGGTCGCGCGCCGGGAGGATACGTCCACCGGCCTCGTAAGTAGCCTCGTCCGAGAGGTGACCGACGTGTTGGGACGATTTACGCTCGTCGCCGGTTTGGCGCGCGATCACGCCTGCATGTATCGTCTGTGCTCCGTGCAGCTACGAGGAGCGGCTCCGTTGCCGCGAGAGTTCGCCGGCAACGTCGCGATAGAGCGAACGCGTCGCCGTCGCCAGCAACTCCGAGACGCGGAAGAGCCCGTCGCCGGAAATCGTGATGCCCTGCCAGTTGACGCCTTCGTGGCGGTGAACGAGCGTGTACGAATCGCTACCAACGTCGTAAATCGCGAACTCGTTCGATTCGGCGATGAGCCGGTCGCTCGCGAGGGAATCCTTGTCTATGCTGTCGACGAGCTTCATACGTCTCTCCCTTGTCCTGGACGCCTGACGTTACCCGAAGTCGCATAGGAGCCCTGCGGTCCGCAATGATGGGCCGCAGTATTCCGCTATCGTGTGCGCGAACCGATTCGGGCTATCATGCGTAGACTCGTGCTCATCGCCGGCGTGCCGTAGCGCGCGATGCGGGAACTCGAAGATCTCGTCTGCACGTGCGCCGTCCGGCGCCCGACCGTCGACCGCCGCCGTTTCCTGACATCGGCCGGCGCGTCGACACTCGCGCTCGCCGCCGCGTCGCGCGCCCAACCGGCCGCCGCGAGCATCGTCGCGGCCGTGCCCTCGGCGCCGGCGCAGAACGAGCTGATCCTGCTCGGCACCGCCGCCGGTCTGCCGCCGGTCCCGCAGCGCACGGGCATCTCGTCGGCGCTCGTCGTCGACGGCAAAGTCTTCGTCGTCGACTGCGGCCGCAGTTCGGTCACGCAGTTCGTCAACGCGGGCTTGTCGTTCGACGCGCTCGCCGCGATCTTCGTGACGCACCTGCACGGCGATCATACCTGCGATCTCTTCAACTATTTTCTGCTCGGCGCGGGCTGGCCCGCGCCCACGCCCAGCGTGCGGGCGCCGATCCCCGTCTACGGTCCGGCCAGCGCCGGGCTCCCGCTGCCCGCCGCTTATCCGAAGGGGCGCGCGGTCGCTACCGTCGACCTCGACGATCCCGTGCCGGGCATCGCGTCGCTGATTCGTCACTGCAACCAGGCCTTCGCCTACAGCACGAACGTGCTGATGCGCGACCCCGGCGTGCTCGACATCTCGACGCTCAGCGACGTCAACGAGATCGCGCTCCCCGCCGTCGGGGCCGCGCCGCTCGGGCCGACCGCGCCGACGATGCAGCCGTTCGAGATCGCGCGGATCGGCAACGTCCGCGTCTCCGGCACGCTCGTGCCGCACGGCATCTGCTTTCCGTCGTACGCCTACCGGTTCGACACGCCGTACGGTTCGATCGCGTTCTCCGGCGACACGGCCCTCACGCCCAACCTGATCCTCTTGGCGCAGGGAGCAGATATCCTCGTGCACGAGGCCGTCGACCTCGCCTGGTTCTCGGCGCAGGGCTACTCGAAGACGCTGCTCGAGTACATGACGACGTCGCACACCGACATCGGCCAGGTCGCCGCAGTCGCGAAGGCCGCCGCGGTGAAGACCGTGATCGTCAGCCACATCGGCCCCGGCGACCCGAGGCTCGTCAGCAATGCGATCTGGGAACAACTCGCCGCCGGGGGAGCGCGCAAGGCCGGCTACACCGGCGACATCGTCATCGGGCAGGACCTCGCGCGCTTCGACCTCGGCGGCCGCGCGCTCGCGCTACGACTGCCGTAAGGACACGCTCGCGAGATACACCGAGATGACCGAACCGGCCGGGACGGTCATGTTCTCCTTGTTGTTTTTCGCGACGAGAAAGCCGCCGGCCGCGCCGACGGCGCCGCCCAACGACGAGTGGAACAGCGTCTTGAAGATGGCGTTGCCGACGAGCATGCCGGCGACCGCGCCGCCCGCCTCCTTCAGCGCGTTCGACTTCGTGTTCGCGTTCATCTGGCTGACCTGTCCGTCGACGTAATAGCTCCGTCCGTTGTGGAGGACGAGCGAGCTGAAGTGGAGTTGGATCTTGCCCGGCGTCCCCTGGCCGGCGTGCTGGACCGCCGAGACCCTTCCGCGCAGCGTCGCGTTTTGGACCGAGCCGTCGGATGAGGCGACGTTGTCGACGTAGACCGTCTGCCCCACGTAGGCGCTTTTAGAGTCGACCGAGTTGCGGATGAACCCTCGCAGTTGCTGGCCGGTGCTGGGCTGCGCGAACGCGGGCCCTTGGAGCAGCAGCATCGCGGCGACGGTCGCGCAGGTGAGGGTCGTGAGGCGGGTCATTGGCCATCCTTTCTCGTCGGGGGTGCGAACGTGCGGATTGTACCCCACGGGCCGCCCCTGGCCCCCCAGGGAGCCGACGGGGGTCCGCTCGGGTCGCTCCCCGGCCGCCGGCACACCCGGCTGTGCGCCCGGTCACGAGGCGCCGCCCGGGGTGGGGAGGCGGCACAGGTAACACCATCGCCGCCCCGAACCCGGCCACTTGCGCCGCGCGTGCTCTCGATCCGCAGCGCCGTTCCGCGTTGCTCTTGTAGGGTTCGCGTTTGGGGCATCCCCCGAATCTTTCAACCTGCAAGGAGGCACATGCGAAAGTCATCCCGTGCGATCGCCTTAGTGCTAGGGCTGACGTTCTCGCTCACGGCGTGCAGTGGCGGCACACACTCGTCGCTCCCGACGATGCAGCCGCCCAACGGCGACGAAGCGACCACGAGCTCCCTCACACGCGGCGCGACGCCCAACACTCCCCTCGTCTCGGTCCCGAACTTGTCCGGTCCGCTGGCGTATTCCGACGCGGGCCGCCGCAACGCGAACGCGCTGGTCCGCGTCGCGCTGACCCTGCGCTATAACCGCCAGGACGACCTCGATCGCTTCGTCGCCGGGGTCAGCGCTCCACACGCGGCTTTGTTCCGTCACTACCTGTCGGCGCAGCAGTTCAACGACCGCTACGGGCCGACGCAACAGCAGGAGGAGCGCGTCGTCCGGGCGCTGGAGCGCGCGGGCTTCACGATCGTCCAGCGCTTCCCGAATCGCACGGTCGTCGACGCGCAGGCGCCGAGTTCGGTCGTCGAACGCTTCTTCGCCACTGAGATCCACACGGTGCATCAGGGCAAGTACGGCGTTCGCTACACGAACGTCCGCGCGGCGACGGTTCCCACCGAGATCGCGCCGCTCGTGCGCGACGTCTCGCTCAACGACTTAGTCGTCGCGCGGCCGGTGCAGGAGACCGACGGCTCCGTTCGCACGGCGCCGCAGTTCCCGACCGATGCGCAAGGTCGCACGGTACTCCCGCTGGACGCCCAACTGCCGCCCCCGTCGGGCAGCATTCAGAACGGCGGCTTCGAGACCGGCGCGCTCAGCCCGTGGATCAACGAAAGCTCGACGCGCACGAACTACGTCCAGGTCACGACGGCCCAGGCGCACTCCGGCTCGTACTCCGCGTTCATGGGCGATCTGAACCCGCCGGAGATCAACGGCTGGTCGTCGATCGCGCAGCAGGTCACCATCCCGTCCGGCGCGGTGCTCAGCTTCTGGGTCTACCAGGGCTCGAACGAATCGCAACTCGGCTACGGCACCAAGTACGCCTGGCAGGCCGGCTATCTGCTCAACTCCAGCGGTTCGATCCTCAAGACGTTCTACAAGACCGTCAACACCACGAACGGCTGGGTCAACTACACGGTCAATCTGAGCGCGTACGCCGGTCAGAACGACTACATCTACTTCGGCTGCTACGGCGACGGCTACAGCAAGACGTACGTCTATCAGTACGTCGACGACGTTGCGTTCACGAACAGCAGCCCGACGCCGACTCCGTCGCCCACGCCGACGGCATCGCCGACGCCGGTCCCGACGCCTACGCCGACGCTGACGCCGACGCCGAGCCCGACGCCGAGCGGCTCGCCGACGCCGACGCCGACGCCGACGGCCACGCCGACCGCGACGCCGGTGCCCACCCCGACGCCCAGCGCCGGTTGCAACGGAGCGGCTTCCGACAACGGGCCGCTGACGAACTCGTCCGGTACGCTCGCGACCGGTGTCGCGAAGCCGTTCGACTTCCCTGTGCAGCACGGCTGTAACGGCGCCGGCTACACGGCGGCGATCGCGATCGACGATCCGGTCAACACGTCGTACCTCCATACCTACCTGACGGCGGCGCAGGTCACGCAGACCGGTACCGTCACCAACGAAGCCGTCGACGGCGGCGGTAGCGGCGACGAGGCCGAGGTCGACCTCAACGTCCAGACGATCGCGGGGCTCGCGCCGGGCGCCAACATCATCGTCTACGACATGGGTTCGCTCGGCGATCAACAGATCGAGGACACCTACAATAAGGTCCTCAGCGACGGAAAGGCGCAAGCCGTCAATTCGTCGTTCGGCGGTTGCGAATCGAGCGATCCGTCCTTCGCGGACGCGACCAACTCGATCGCCGAACAAGGCGCGGCCGAGGGTGTCGAATTCTCGGCATCGTCCGGCGACAGCGGAAGTAACGAATGCGGCAGCAAGGGCGTGAGCGCCCCGGCAGGCGGTCCGTACTTCCAGTCCATCGGCGGCATCGACTTCACCGACACGAGCCAAGGCGTGCTCGAGACCGTCGTCATGGGTAACGTCGACGGCGACTCGGGCGGCGGCGGCGTATCGACCGTCTTCGCGCTGCCGAGCTATCAGAGCGGCATCACGGGGATGATCACCTCCGGTCGCAATCAACCCGACATCTCGCTTCCGTTCTTCCCGGTCGCCGTCTACACGGGCGGGTCGTGGGGCGAGTATCTCGGAACGTCGTGGTCCTCGCCGGCTTCGGTCGCACTCGTGCTCGAAGCCGACGAACTGCACGGGACCAAGCTGGGACAGATCAATCCGACCCTGTACAGCCTGTTCTCGTCGACCGGGTACGCGACGTACTTCACGCCCTGCACCTCCGGCAACAACGGTGCGTACTCGTGCAGCGCCACGCAGTACAATCAGGCCGCCGGCATCGGTGCGCCGAAAGGCTGGGCGCTCGCGGGCGCTCTCTAACAGAAAGCGATCCACCCAAGAAGGCGGGGTGGCGGCGACGCCACCCCGCTTTTTCTTTACTTGACGAGGTTGTAGGTGTTGGTGACCCCGACGGGGACGCCCACCGCGCCGGGGCTCACCGTCGTGACCAAGGTACACGCCGGGTAGTTGTAGACCTGGACGTTCGCGTTGAAGGGGTCGGCGACGAAGAGCCTCGTCCCGCCGGCGGTCAGGGCGACCTGGGAGAGACCGCCGTAGCCGCGCCCGCACTTGCGGGTTCTGCTCGCATACGGAGGAGCGATCACGTCGACCGTCTTCGCGCCCGTATCCGCGACGACGAGATCCCCCCTGGTGTCGAGGATCATGCCGCCGGCGAATTTGAGCCGTACGTTCAGATTTGCGCCATGACAGCCGACGAGGCCGCCCTTGAATACCATGATCCGTCCGACGCGGAAGACGCTATAATAGGACATGAACACGTCGCCGGTGCGGGAATCGACAGCTACGCCCTGCGGGAAGCCGAGGATCGCGCACGACTCGATGTGTTTGTTGACGCCTTGCGGAAATTCGTCGATGCCGCCCACGCCCTGATCCGTGACGTAGACGTTGCCCGGTGTCACCGCCGCGAGACTCGAATCTTCGACTCGAGCCGCCGGGGGAACCCGGCGACCCGAGCATATCAGGGCGCCCAATCGTCGGTTTCGCTGACGTCGGCGGGACTCATGCGCGAGTAGTGAGCGCGAACACAAACTCGCAGATGAGACAGGGTTCGCGCGCGATCTCGCGCACTAGCCACGTCCGAGTTTTGCCAACCATGAAGGAAGGTGCGATATGGCTTTGCCTCACTCCACATTGCCTGCGGTCGCATTCGTGGGCGTGTCTGCGATCGCGTTCAACGCCGGCTTGAGCCCCGGGCACGCCGCGCCCCTATCGATGAGTCCGAACCGGCCGGCGCAGGCGCACGTACACCGAAAGATCCGTCATAAGGTCGGCGAGGTCCCGATCGACTACGTCGTCGTCGTCGTCCAAGAAAACCGCAGCGTCGACAACCTGTTCAACGGCTTCTGCATCGACGGCAACCCCAACGCGGGCTACGTGGGCTGCGCCCTGACCGTCAATTCGTACATGGGGCAGCCGCTCACCAAAATCAAGCTCTACCAGCAGAACGACGATCCCGGCCACGGCCACACGCAATCCCCCGGCGGAAACTTCGTTCAGGATTACGACAACGGGTTGAATGACGGCTGGACGAGCAGCTCGCCCTATAACGCGCTGACGTACGTTAGGCAGAGCGACACGCAGATCTACGACGATCTCGCGTCGCAATGGCAGCTCAGCGACTACATGTTCCAAACCAACGAAGGCCCGAGCTTCGTGGCACACCAGTATCTCATCGCCGGCCAGTCGGGTGGAATTCCTAATAACGGCAACGGCTACTCGCCCAACCTCGCCCCCTGGGCGCAGGCAGAAAATCCCGGGTTCTACATCGCGGGTTGTCCCGCGGTGTCGGACTCGTTCATCAAGATGACGAAAAGCTACCCTGGAACGCCGCAGAGCGACATGAGCACCTGCGTCGACTACCCCACGATCCTCGATGAAGCCACGGCCGTTTATGGCAACTCGCCGCCGGCATGGAAGTTCTACGTGCCGACGGTGCAAGAGATCTGGGATGCGCCGTGCGGCGTCGAACACATCTATAACGCAAAGCTCTGTAAGAACGGCGGCAGCGCAAACGTCGTCGTCGATTCCACCGGAAGCTCGTTTCAAACCGACGTCGCCAACGGTAATCTCGCGCACTTGACGTACATCATCCCGTGCACCACTTGGTCCGATCATCCACCGCTTTCGTCGAACCCTCCGCCGAACCCGAACGAGACCGGGCCGAATTGGGTGAACTTCGTCGCCAACACGATCGGCAAGAGCCAGTACTGGGGCCTCACGACGATCATCGTCGTTTGGGACGACTGGGGCGGCTGGTACGATCACGTCGTGCCCGGCCACACGCCCAGCATCTATCCGAGCTACTACAACAATCTGCCGCCGGGCTGGAATGACCCGAACGAATACGGTTACCGGGTTCCGATGCTCGTCATCTCGCCCTACCTCAGAGCGCCCAGTACCGTCGACCACTATCCCAACGGCTTCCCCAGCGAGCCGCCGCGGACGCAGGCTTCGATCCTCGGCTACATCGAGAACACGCTGGGCCTCGGATCGCTCAACGCGGCCGACGCCGTCTCGGACAATCTCTCGGAAATGTTCAACTACAATCGTACCCCGCTTAACTACACGAAGGTCGACTCCACGCAAGGGTTCCCGTCGCCCCCAGCGGATTGCACTGACAACAGCGGCCAAAACGGCTTCGAAGAATAGCGAATGCTCCGATGACGAGGCGGGGTCGCAGGCGCTGCGCTCCCCGCCTCGTGCATCGTCCGTCCCGACGTTGCGACTCGCCGGACGGGATGGCCCGCTGGGTCGCGCGAACGCGTGGGGATGCCGATTAGGGACGCACGCCTCGGTTCTTGGCTTTGCCGCATGGTGTTGGCGGTCGTTGCCGTCTGCCTCTGCGGCGGAACGGCGGCAGTCGCCGCTGGCAACCGAGCTTACGACAAGGTCATCGAGGCGAACTACTCGGGCGGTTGGGGCGTCGAACTGGGCGTCTACAAAAACGGCGCGCCGCTCTACCTGCACAGCTACGGGCTGCGCGACCGCGGGCTCCCCGACTCGTTCTCCGGCAGCAACTTCTGGAAGATCAAGCAGCCGGACAAGCTCTTCCACGTGAAGCGCGGGAAGTTCGCGCCCGACGCGGCGACGGCGTTCGACGTCGGCTCCGTCAGCAAGGAGTTCACGGCCGGCGCGATCCTGCTGCTGCAGCAAGACGGGAAGCTCTCCGTCGACGATCCCCTGTCGAAGTACTTCCCGAGTTTCCCGAACGGCGGCGCGATCTCGCTGCTGTACCTGCTGCAGCACCGCAGCGGGCTCGTCGACTACAACACCTTCGGCGGCTCCGTCGACTTCAGCGGCGCGTACGCCGCCTTCATGGCGAGCGGCCAACGCGACTACTCGCCGATCCTGAACCAACTCGCGACCTATCCGCTCCTGTTCACGCCCGGTACGCAATACAGCTACAGCAACACGAACTATCTGCTGTTGGGCCTGATCGTCGCGCAGGTCAGCGGGGAGCCGCTCGGCTCGTTCCTCGCGAACCGCATCTTCGGGCCGGTCGGGATGCAGCAGACGAACCAGGGCTACCCGCTCCCGCCCGTGACGGACCTGTCGCTCGGCTACGAGAACGACTTCGGCGCGATCCGTCGTTCGTGGCAATGGAACCTCGCGTGGCTGGCGGGCTGCGGCGGACTGACGACGACGGTCGGAGACATCGAGCGCTGGGACCGCGCAGTGCGGACTCCCGGCGTCTTCAGCAAGGAATCACTGAAGCAGATGTTCACCAAGAGCCCGATCCACGAGTCGTTCGGGTCCTATGCGGACGGCTGGGTCATCAGCACGCTGCAGCACCACCGCTACGTGTGGCACAACGGCGCCGTCGGCGGTTTTCAGGCGATGAACGCGACCTTCCCCGACGACGGCATCGAGATCGTCGTGCTCATCAACTACGGGAACGGGACCGATCCGTACTCCGTCATCCCGAAGCTGTTCCCGATCGCGCTCGCCGAGAAGTGACTACTGGAACATCAGGTGCGCCGTCACCGCGCTGCTGGGAGTGCCGCACTTCACTCGCCCGGTGATGAGCGCGGGCCCTGAGTAGGTCGGGCGGGGCCGGTTTCAAACCGATGTCGTACCCACCGGCGCCGTTGATGCCCGTCACGTTGAAGGACGCGCTGTCGATCACTTTCTTGCCGGACGTGATCGAAATGGACACCGTGCAGGTTCCCTTGTACGTCAGGTTCGTCCACGCGACGTTGTACTGCATCACCGTGTTCGACGGCACGTAGTTGTACGGATCGGGTATGCCGAGCGCGCTCGGCACGCCCGTGACGCAGTTGAAACACGGCAGGCCCGACTGGGCGATGCCCGCTGCGACGAAGTTGGCAAAGAACGCCGTCGCCTTCGCCGCTTGTGACAGCTCGACCGGCATCGGAAATGCGCGGATGCTGACGCCGGTCGTCGCGAGCGGAGCGGCGTCGATCGCGCGCTGGGCGGTCTGCTCCGAAAGATCCTGCCAAGACTGAGACGCGCTGGCTGCGGAGGGCAACGCCAATGCCAAACTCGCGGCTGCTAAAATGAAGGTCTTCACGCGTTGGCCTTTCTGAAACCCGCGCTCTTCCTTGCCTGATGAGGCGAGCGACGGAAGCGAATGGGTGTCTGCACGCGTTCCGGCTCCGGCGACGACGTGCCTCCGGTCGGGACGGCACGGTGCCAAAGGTCCCGGGTGCGACGGCGCCAACCGGAACGATCGCATGTTACGCGTCGGCGAATCGGGCCGGCGCGTTGCCCGACTTGAGCGCCGCGAGTTCCTGACGCGTCTCGGCGAGTGCCACGGCGTCGTACGCGACCGCCGCCGCGGCACACAGCCGCCGCAACAACCGGCGCTCCTCGGGATCGATCGTCGAGCCGTTGCGGTGCCGGCCGTACAGCGCGAGGCCCAGCAAATCGTTGCGCGAGAATAACGGGATGGCGATGTCCAAGGACGCATCCTCGAGGCCGGCGACGGTCGGACGCCAGTGCACGTCGGCGATGTCGATGACCTGGCGCTCCGACAGCAGCAGCCGCGCCAGTGCGTCGTCACGCTCGATCGTCGCGTCCGGGCCCGGCCGCCAGCCATGGTGCGCGCGCAGCGCCAGCGGGCGCCCCACGCTCCCAGCACCGCTAGGATGAACAACGACGTTGGACGTGCGAGTGCGTCGGGCAACTGTCCGTAGGCGGCGAGGAGCCAGGCGACGTTGAAGTTCGCGGCCAAGAAGAGCCACAGCGCCACCGTCATCACGCCCGGCTTCTTGTAGCAGAGAACGCCGATGAGGACAAGGACGGTGAGCGAGCCGAGGATGCTCGCGAAGGCGACGACCAGCAGCGCCGTCGTCATCGGCTGATGCAGCGCGCGCAGGACGACCGGGCCCGACGGGGTCGCGACGGTGATGGTGTCGCCCGGACGGGGCCACGCGGCGCGCCACTCCGAGCGCCCTTGCCAACTGACGGCTTGTCCGGTGCGGACCCCCAGGCGCGACACGGCCGGGTCGGTGACCTCGGCGATCAGCACGTCGGACCCTCGCGTCGTGAACTGGACGCCGGGATAGGCGATCGGTCCCTGCCAGACCGTGATGAACGCGGCACTGTCGAAGAGGACCATCAGGATCGTGGCGACCAGCATGACGACCGCGATCAGCGACTTCACGGACCCGGCAGTCGTAACGTGTTCTCGCGGAGGCAACGACTCTTCGGCAGTACGTATCATAGTGGCGACCTCGACCGGCTGCTTCTCGTCTGAGGCCCGGTCAGCCTCGACCGCCCGCGGCGTCGCGCGAGGTCACGGAGGCATCGCGGTTCTCGCCCCGAAGCCTCGCTGCCCGTTCCCATCGCTACGCTCATGAAAGGGACGTCATTGGCCACGCGCAAGATCGCCTTGGAAGAAGCGTTCAGCGCTCCGTCGCTCGATCGGTTTCTCGAGATCACGCTCGAGGCGTGCGATCCGCCGACGAAGGCGAAATTGACGGACGCTCTCAAGGATCTCGATCGGCGCATCGACGTCATGGACAAGCCGGCATCGACATCTTCGTGCTGTCGGAGACGAGCCCGGGGTACAGGCCGAGACGGACGCCGGGCGCGCCGTCGAAGACGCACGCAGCGCAAACGATTATCTGCAGTCGCAGATCGAGCGCCACCCCGAGCGTTACCGCGGGTTCGCGGTGATTCCGATGCAAGACCCGAAGGCGGCCGGCGACGAGCTGGAGCGGTGCGTCAACGATCTCGGCTTCGTGGGCGCGATGATCAACGGCCACACGAACGGCGTCTACCTGGACGACGCGCGCTATCTGCCGTTCTGGGAGCGCGCCGCCAAGATCGGCGCGCCGATCTACATCCACCCGACCGATCCGTACCAGCAGCCCTACGTCGTGCGCGACCAGCCGGAGATGCAGGGCGCGGTCTGGGGCTGGAACGTCGAGACCTCGTGCCATTTTCTGCGTCTCGTGTTCAGCGGGTTGTTCGACCGCTATCCCGATCTGACCGTCATGCTTGGTCACATGGGCGAGACGCTGCCGTATTACTGCTGGCGCATCGACATCCGCTACACCGGGACCGCCGACTATCGCGCCAACAAGATCAAGTTGAAGCCGTCGGAGTACTTCAAGCGCAACCTGGCGATCACGACGACCGGCGTCTGTCAAGACTCGGCGCTCGCGTGCGCGATCGCGGAACTCGGCGCGGACCGCGTCCTGTGGTCGGTCGACTATCCCTACGAGAGCTGCACGACCGCCGCGGACTGGATCGAGGCCGCGCCGATCGATGCCGCGACGCGCGAACTCGTCTGCCACAAGAACGCCGAGAGGTTCTTGCGTATCTGACCGTATAGGGGTGCACTCGTCATGACGCTCGCCTTTTTCTTCGTGTCGTTCTTGCTCGGCCAGTTCTTCCCGGGTCCGACGCCGAGCCCCACGCCGACTCCGTCGCCGTCGCCGACCGCCGAGCCGCTGCGCATCAACGTACGCATCGCGAACAACGAGAACTCGCCGGCCCACCTCTACCGGGCCTCGCTGACCAACGCGCGCAACTTTCAGTACGTGCAGTGCATCTCGTTCCGCAACGTCTCCGCGAAGGTCGCGACCGAACGTCGATCTCTCGTTCGTCGTCAAGTCCTATCGCGGCGACGTCGAGGCCGACTGGGGGCAGCTCGACAAGGGCACGTTCACGCCGCCCATCAACATCGACAACCACTGCTGGTACGGGCGGCTGTGGCCCAAGCACGTCGTGCGCCGCATGCGCGACCAGGTCGTTCGGGTGAAGCGCGTCGATTTCGCGGACGGAACGTCGTGGGTTCCCGGCGGCGTCTTCATGCGCGCCTACGCGAACAACGGCGCGAAGCTGCCGGCGCCGGTGCCCGCGCAGGGTGACTCGAACGGACCGCTGCCGCCGGCGACGTCGACCAGCCCCCTCGCGGGCAGCCGCTTCGGGGCGATCTACTACGAGCCGTCGACCTTCGCGTCGGGCTCGGCGATCGATCGTCCGACGGCCGAACGCGCTCGCGCCGACGCGCTGAGCGCCTGCAACGCGCAGAGCGCCGGCCGCAACGACTGCCGGCCCGGCGTCGAGTTCTCGAGTCCCCGCTGCGGAGCGCTCGGCGTGCTGAACGGCAGCGTCGATTCCGGCTACGGCGACAACGAACGCGACGCGCGGGCGATGGTGCTGGGCAAGGCGCCCGGCGCGCAGATCATCACCGTCCAGTGTAACGCGAGCTAGCCGGCGATCTCCCGCGCTGCGCGCTCGCCCGAAACGACCGCCCCGTTGATGTAACCCTGGTACTTGTACGAACGTCTGCTCGCCCGCGAACGAGACGTTGCCCTCGCGCTCGCCCTCGATGCCGGCGAACGTCGTGTAGTCGCCGATCCCGTAATACGAATAGGAGCCCAGGTGCCACGGGTCGCGCGCCCAGAACGTCGACGTAGGCCGCGCCCGTCCACTCCGCCGCGACGCCGGGAAAAACGCGATCGAACTCGCGCAGATAGCGCTCGGCCAGCGCGCGCGGGCACGGTCCGTGCGCCGGCCCCGGCAGCAGGCCCGCGCTGCCGCCCGGGAAGCCCACGAGGATGCCGTAGTCGCCCGACTGCCCCGCCGAAACGTCCCACGAATTCTGATAGGCGAATTGCACGAACGACGTGCCGTCGTAGTGTTCGCGGTTCCACAGCCGCGTGCGGAACTGCAGGTGGACCTTCGCGTTTGTGCCCATCGGCAGCCGTTCGATCGCGAGCCGCTTGCGCGGGTGCAAGCGCAGCTTCGATGTGTCGACCTGGCGCAGCAGCGTGAACGGGATGGCGAGGCACACGCGGTCCGCGACGACCTCGAAGGTGCTCGCGCCCGAGGCGAACGTCAGCGCGTAGTCGCCGCTCGCGCGCTGGGCGATCGCGACCAGCGCGCAGCCGGTGCGGATCGTCCCGGACGGCAGCGCCGCGGCCATCCGGCCCGCGATCTGGTCGATGCCGCCGTTCATGACGAACGCCTCGTTCGTGCCGTCGAGGTCGAGGTGCCCGCGCCGCTCGGTGCCGAGCAGATAGACGAGGTTGAGCGCGCTCTGCACGGCCGGATCGCCGCCGTATTCTTCCGTGCAGGCCTCCGCGAGCAGTTGGCCGATGCGCGAGCCCATGCCGTGCGGAACGTGGCGATCGATCCAGTCGGGCACCGACATGTTGTCGAGGGCCCGGCCGGCCTCCGTGTACCGCCGATAGGTCGTGTTGTAGCCCGCGGCGCGTTCGGCCGCCCGCAGCGTCTCGTAGACGTGCGCGAAGTACTCGGCCCGCGCCTCGGCGACTGGGTAGCGGGCGCCGTGATAGTAATAGGTATCGGTGCCGGGCTCGACGCGGTTCGCGTCGAGCAGCGTCAGGCCGAGTTCCGCCGCGAGCCGCCGCACGGCGAACTGGCGCACCGAGATCAGCTCGCCGCCGTGTTCGACGATCTGTCCCTGCGCGAAGTAGTCGCGCAGCGTCCACGTCCGGCCGCCGACGCGGTCGCTCGCCTCGAAGACGCTGCTCGCGATCCCGGCCTGGTTCAACCGGTATGCGCAGGTCAGCCCGGCAACGCCCGCGCCGACCACGACGACGGACGGCGCCGAACCGCTCCCGTGCGCGGCTTCCGGCGCGGCGAGCGCCGGCGCCGCGAGCGCGGCGGCCGCCCCGCCGAGAAACGCAGCCCGGGTCGGGCGCAGCGAGCGGACGATCCGTGAGCGGGTCATCCCGTGGGGTTCCGCTCGCCCCAGCGCCGCGGCCTGGTTGCTTCCCAGCATGCGCGCCGCGTGCGGGCGGCGGGTCGGGGCGGGGCGAAGGAGTGGGGCCGATGCGACCCGGGTGGGACGAGTATTTTATGGAGGTCGCTCGGACGGTGGCCACCCGCGCGACCTGTCCGCGCGCCAGCGTCGGGGCCGTCGTCGTGCGGGATCACCGGATCCTCACGACGGGCTACAACGGCGCGCCCCGGCACGTCGCGCACTGCACCGAGGTCGGCTGCCTGATCGAGAACGGGCACTGCATGCGGACGACGCACGCCGAGGCGAACGCGGTCGTCCAGGGTGCGCTGCACGGCGTGAGCCTCGCCGGCGCGACCGCTTACGCGACCCATCAGCCGTGTCTGAGTTGCTCGAAGCTGCTGATCAGCGCGGGCATCATCCGGATTGTCTTCGGGGAGGCGTATCCCGATCCGTACGCGACCGCGTTGCTCGCCGAAGCGGGCGTGGCGCTGGCGCCGTTCGCCTCGCTCGAGCGGGTGCCGTGAGCAACAGCACCTTCCTGTTGTTCGGGATCGCGTTCGCGATCGCGGCGGCCACCTCGCTGCTCGTGACGCCGCTCGTGCGCAAGCTCGCGCAGCACGTCGGGATGGTCGACCTCACCGACGAGCGGCGCATGCACGTCGACCCGAAGCCGCGCATCGGCGGGATCGCCGTCTACCTCGGGCTCGCGTTCGCGCTGTTCACGACGGTCGGCATCGCGCTGCAGGCGACGCCGCTCTTCCATCACCTGACCGACATCCACCAGTTCTTCGGCCTGTTGTTCGGGGGCACGCTGATCCTGATGGTCGGCGTGTGGGACGACGTTATGGGGATGCGTTCGCGCGACAAGCTGCTCGCGCAGGCCGTCGTCGCGGCCGTCTCGATGCTCTACGGCTTCCAGATCGTCGGCTTCGACATCGGGATCGGCGGCTACATCCGACTGCCGGGCTGGCTCAGCATCGTGCTGACGCTCGTCTGGTACCTCGGCATGATGAACGCGATCAACTTCATCGACGGGCTCGACGGCCTGCTCGCCGGGGTCACCGCGATCTCGGGCCTGTTCCTGTTCGCGATCGCGCTCGGCCACGGCCATCTCGTGGCGGCGCTCGTGCTGTGCTCGCTCGTCGGCAGCGCGCTCGGGTTTCTTCCTTATAACTTCAACCCGGCCCGGATCATCCTCGGCGACACGGGCTCGCTGTTCATCGGTTACGTGTTCGCGACCGTCTCGGTCATCACGACCAGCAAGACGGCGATCGCGGTCAGCCTGCTCGTGCCGCTCGTCGCACTCGGGTTGCCGGTCCTCGACACCGCGGCCGCGATCGTGCGCCGCTGGCGTGCGGGGAAGAAGATCACCGAGGCCGACCGCGGCCACTTCCACCACGTGCTCGTCTTCCGCTTCGGCCTCAACGTCCGGCAAGCGGTGCTCCTGATCTACGCCGTGACCTTCGCGCTCGGCGCGGCGGCGTTCGTGCTCTCGGGTGGCCTCAACCAGATCAAGCTCGCCGGGGTCATGTAACCGCGTGGAACCGCTCAAAGTGATGGCGGTCTTCGGCACGAGACCCGACACCATCAAGATGGCGCCCGTGGTGCGCGCGCTGCACGCGGCCGGGCCGGCGATCGTGCCGGTCGTCTGCGTCTCGGCGCAGCATCGCAAGATGCTCGACGACCTGCTCGTGCTGTTCGCCATCGACGCCGACTACGATCTCGACGTGATGACGCCGCACCAGACGCTGACGCAGATCACGACGCGCGTCCTGGAACGCATGGAGCCCGTGCTCAAGACGGTGAAGCCCAACGTCGTCCTCGTGCACGGCGACACGACGACGAGCACCGCCGCCGCGCTCGCGGCCTTCTATCAGCAGATCCCGGTAGGGCACGTCGAGGCGGGTCTGCGGACGAACACGCGCTGGGAACCCTATCCCGAGGAGATGAACCGCCGGCTGACGGGCGCGATCGCGTCGTACCACTTCGCGCCGACGAGCCGCGCGCGCACGCACCTCGAACGCGAGCACGTCGACCCGAACGACATCTTCGTCACCGGAAACACGGTCATCGACGCGTTCCTCGAGACCGCCCACGCGCCGAACCCCCGCGAGGCGGCCGAACTCGATGGCCTCGACCCGCGCCGCCCGCTCGTCTTCGTCACGGCGCACCGGCGCGAGAACCACGATCGCATGGCCGGCATCTGCGCCGCCCTCCGCCGGATCGCCGACTTGCCGCAGCGTCCGCAGATCCTGTGGCCGGTGCACCCCTCGCCGCAGGTCGCGCCGGTCGCCCACGACGTGCTCGACGGCGTCGAGGGCGTCAGGCTGGTCGCGCCGATGACCTACGACGCGACGGTTCGCGCGATCGCGCGCTGCACGTTCGTCCTGACCGACAGCGGCGGGCTGCAAGAGGAAGCCCCGTGCCTCGGCAAGCCGGTGCTGGTCATGCGCGACGAGACCGAGCGGCCCGAGGGGATCGAGGCCGGGACCCTGCAGCTCGTCGGCGCCGACCCCGACCGGATCGTCGCGGCGGCCCGGACGCTGCTGACCGACGAGATGGCCTACGCCCGGATGGCGCGGGCCAGCAACCCCTACGGCGACGGCCAGGCGGCCCCGCGCATCGTCGCCTGGCTCATCGCGCGGCTCCGCGGGGGCGCCCAACCGGCGGAATTCACCGTTCGGGTCGCTTAGCCGGGCAGGCGTTATGGGCTCCGAGCAGGTTTCCCAGCCGGCCGGCCCAAACTCCGAGGCCGCGGCGGCGGCTGAGTTGCGAGCGTATTACGCGCGCAAGTGGTCGACGGTCGTGTGGTCGCTGGTGGCGACCGCGGTGGCGTCCCTCGCCGTGGCGGCGGGTTCGCCGATAGCGGGTCTCGCGCTGGGAGTCGGTGGCCTGTGTGGGATCGCGAACGCGCTTCTCACGATGCGCAGCACCGAGCGCCTCGTCGACCACCGCAGCGTCGGTTCCTTCGTCTTTAGTAGTTTGTTGAGAATTGTGGTGTTCGGTATCATACCGGTGGATTTTGCCCTGCACGGCCCGTGGTGGAGCATGGCGACGTACTTCGCCGGCTTCTTCCTGCCCCTCGCGATCTACGCCGTGCGCGTAGGTCGCGCCGTCCGAACGAGTTGAATTGAAAGAACAGATCGGCTACCACTCGACGTGGACATGGCCCCTACTCGGGACCGTCCACAAAGACACAATATTGACGACCTGGCTCGCCATGGTCGTGACGCTGCTGTTTCTGGCGTGGATCGGGAACAGCTACCGCTCGCCGCAGGTCAACAAGCGCCAGACGGTCTTCGAGGGGATCATCACCTACATCGCCGACCTCGTTCACGGGACGCTGGGGCGCGCCGGTGAGCCGTTCGTCCCGTTCTTCATCGCGCTCTTCATCTATCTGTTCGTCCTGAACCAGTTCGGGCTGTTTCCGTTCAAGGAGTTTGGGCTGCCGTTCGGCGGCTCGCCGACTGCCGACCTCAACACCACTCTCCCGTACGCGCTGCTGATCTTCTTCATGATCCAGTACTTCGGGATCCGCAAGTTCGGTATCCGGTATTTCGGCCACCTCGCCCAGCCATTCTGGCCGCTGCTCCCGATCAACACGCTTGAGGAACTGGCGCGCCCGGCGACGCTTGCTGCACGCTTGTTCTTCAACATCTTCGTCGGCGAGATATTGTTCGTCATCATCGTGTCGATCATCAACGCGAAAGTTATGCTTGGCCCGGTCAACCTATCCATCGCGGTCAGCATCCTGCCGTTCTTCATCCAGTTCTTCAACTTCTTCGTTGGTACGATTCAGGCGTTTTTGTTCACCCTGCTCGGCATCGTGTATCTCTCGCTCGCACTCGCCGACGACCACTAGTGAGGTAGCATCTTGACTTCTGAGAGTTTGATCATCGCGGCCGCCCTGGTCGCGTTCGGCTTGATCGTCCTGGGGGTCGCCTTCGGATCGGCGATCGGCGACGGCATCGTGGCATCGAAGGCCGTCGAGGCCATCGCGCGTCAGCCCGAGGCTCGGCCGAATATCTTCACGTTCCTGTTCCTCGGCGTCGGCGTACTGGAGGCGTTTCCGATCATCTCGCTCGGACTTGCCTTCTACCTGCTGTTGGTCGTCGTGAACGTTCCCGCGCTAATGGCACACCTCGCGAAGTAGGGCGAACTATGGGCTTCCTTACGATCGACGCTACGTTCTGGGTCCAACTGATCAACTTCGGGATCTTTTTCCTGATCCTGAAGTTCGTCTTTTTGGATCCGGTCGGTCGCGCGATCGCTCAGCGCCGCGCGTATATCGACGGCGTGCAGCACGCCTACGATCAGTACCGGCGCGAGGCGCGGGAACTGCGCACCGAGGCGGACCAGAAGCGCGCCGCCGCGCGGCGCACGGCCGAAGAGCGGTTCGCGCAGGCCCGCTCCGCCGCCAACGACGCGGCCGCGAAGATCTCCGCCGACTTCGGCGCACGCGCGACCAAGATCGCGGACGACGCGCGCGCCACGGTCGAGGGCGAAGTGGCGGCCGCGCGCGCCCGCGAACCGGAACTGGCCAAGTCGCTCGGGCAGACGCTGCTCGATCGCGCGGTCGGAGCCCTGACCCGGTGACGGACGCCTTCTACGACGCGCTCGCGACGTGGAGCCAGGTCGTCGGCTCGATCGCGTTCATTATCGTCCTGGTTTGGCTGTTCGTTCGCTTCGTCGTTCCCGCCGTCGCGGCGTCGCAGGAG
Organism: Vulcanimicrobiota bacterium; assembly: GCA_963743605.1. Taxonomy (GTDB): domain Bacteria; phylum Vulcanimicrobiota; class Vulcanimicrobiia; order Vulcanimicrobiales; family Vulcanimicrobiaceae; genus CAVUQJ01. The sequence goes on from CAVUQJ010000009.1 coordinate 44,518, forward strand.
CGCAAGAACGCCGAACTCGCCGAGGCCGAACGACGCCGCGACGCGGCCGGCGAGACGGTCGAGGCGGCGCGCCGCGAGGTCGAGACAGCCTCCGGCGAAGCGGCCGCGATCCTGCAGCGCGTGGACGGCGACGTCGTGCGCGAGCGCGAGCTGATCCTGCGCGAGGCACGCGACGACGGCGAGCGCGTCGTGCGCAACGCCGAGGGCGAACTCGGACGCGCGCGGATGGCCGCCCGCGACCGGGTGCGCGCCGAGCTCGTCGCGCAGGCGCTGCGCATCGCTCGCGAAGCCGCGGCCGGCGTCGGGTCAGCCGACAACGACCGCATCGTCGCAGGCATCGTCAACCAGATCGAACGCGGCGAGGACCGCGCCTGATGCAGAACGAGACCGTCGCACGCCGCTACGCCGTGGCGATCTTCTCCCTCGCGAAGGACGCCGGGCGCATCGACGAGGTCGGGCGCGGCCTGCACGCTGCGGCCGACGCGATCCGCGGCGACGCCGACGCGGGCCGGTTCTTCGTCTCGCCGGTCATCGACCGCGCGGAGAAGGCGAAGGTCGTCGCCGGCGCGTTCGAGGGCAAGGTCGATGAGATCGTCCTGCACTCGCTGCTGCTGCTCGTGCGCAAGCGCCGCGAGGCCTTGCTGCCGCCGATCGTCGCCGAATACGACAAGCTCCACCTGGCCGAGACCCGGCGCGAACCGCTCGAAATCCAGAGCGCGCGCGAACTCCGCCCGGAGGAACTGGACGCGCTGGTCTCGCGGCTCGAGCGCATCTACGGTAAGAAGTTTCAAGTCACGCGTCGCGTCAACCCCGCACTCCTCGGTGGTGTGCGGATCCAAATGGGCGATCGCAGCATCGACGGCACCATCGCCGGCCGGCTCGACGACCTCGCGCGCGACCTGATGACCAACCCCTGAGCGAACACTCCACCAAGACGGGATAGCCATGATCAACGCAGACGAAATCGCCGGCATACTCAAGAACCAGATCGCCAACTTCCGCAGCGAAGTCCACGAGGACGAGATCGGAACCGTGATCGAGGTGGGCGCCAACATCGCGCGCGTCTACGGCCTCGACAAGGTGCAGCAGTCGGAACTCGTCGAGTTCCCGAACGGGCTGCAGGGCATCGCCCTCAACCTCGAAGAGGACAACGTCGGCGTCGTCATCCTCGGGCCGGACACCGAGATCAAGGAAGGCCAGCAGGTTCGGCGCACCGGACGCATCGTCTCGGTCCCCGTCGGCGAGGAGCTCCTCGGCCGCGTCGTCGACCCGCTCGGCAACCCGGTCGACGACAAGGGCCCGATCCAGACCCGCAAGTACCGGACGATCGAGAACGTGGCGCCCGGCGTCGTCCAGCGGCAGCCCGTCAAACAGCCGCTGCAGACCGGCATCCGCGCGATCGACGCGTTGATCCCGATCGGCAAGGGCCAGCGCGAGTTGATCATCGGCGACCGCTCGACCGGCAAGACCGCGATCGCGATCGACACGATCATCAACCAGAAGGGCAAGGACGTCTTCTGCATCTACGTCGCGATCGGGCAGAAGAACTCGACCGTCGCGTCGATCGCGCAAACGCTCGACCACTACGGCGCATTGCCCTACACGACGATCGTCACCGTCGGGCCATCCGAGGCCCCCGCCCTCAAGTACATCGCGCCGTACGCCGGTTGCGCGATGGGCGAGGAGCTGATGTATAAGGGCAAGGACGTCCTAATCGTCTACGATGACCTCACCAAGCACGCGCAGGCGTATCGCGAGGTCTCGCTCCTGCTGCGCCGTCCGCCCGGACGCGAAGCCTATCCCGGCGACATCTTCTTCCTGCACTCGCGCCTGCTGGAGCGCGCGGCCAAACTCTCCGACGAACTCGGCGGCGGTTCGCTCACCGCGCTGCCGGTCATCGAGACGCAGGCCGGCAACGTCTCCGCCTACATTCCGACCAACCTGATCTCGATCACCGACGGTCAGATCTACCTCACGTCGAGCCTGTTCTTCCAAGGCATCCGGCCCGCCGTCAACGTCGGCATCTCCGTTAGCCGCGTCGGCGGTTCCGCGCAGATCAAGGCGATGCGTTCCGTCGCCGGTCAGTTGAAGCTCGACCTCGCGCAGTACCGAGAGCTCGCTGCCTTCGCCAAACTGTCCAGCGACCTCGACAAGATGACTCAAGCGACGCTGACGCGCGGCGAGAAGACGACCGAAATGCTCAAGCAGCCGCAGTATCAGCCGCAACCGGTCGAAGATCAGGTCGCGCTGATCTTCGCGGCGACGCGCGGCTACCTGAGCGACGTCCCCACGCCGCGCATCCAAGAGTGGGCCAACTCGTTCATCGGCTTCCTGCGCGACAAGCAGCCCGAGATCCTCAAGTCGATCGTCGACACGAAGCAACTGACCGACGACAACGCCAAGGCACTCGGCGCCGCGATCGAAGGGTTCAACAAGACCTTCTAATGGCGACCGTACGCGATCTCCGCGACCGGATCCGGTCGCTCCGGAACACGCAGCAGATCACCAAGGCGATGAAGCAGGTCGCTGCGGCGAAGATTCGCCGCGCGGAAGCGCTTCAGAAGGAGTCGCGGCCCTACGCCGACGCGATCAGCGAGATGCTGCGTGAGTTGATCGCGAGCGTCGGCATGGTCGACCATCCCTTCATGAAGCCCGGCGCGGCCGGCGCCCCGCGCGGCGTCATCCTCATGACAGCCGACAAGGGCCTCGCCGGCGCCTTCAACTCCAATATCATCCGCGCCGCGGACGCGCTCCGCCGCGAGACCCCCAACGTCGTCTGGTATGCGGTTGGCACCAAAGCCCGCAACGCCGCGAAGCGTTTCCCGCAGGACGTCCCATACGAAGCGACCCTCGGCGGAACCGCCAAGATCGAGGGCGCCCGCGAGCTCGGCGCGCGCGTGACCGACGACTTCGTCGCCGGCAAGATCCGCGAGATCGTCCTCGTCTCGTCGCGCTTCGTCACCATGATGTCGCAGCGCCCGGAGGTCCGGTCGATCGTCCCGATCTCGGCTGAGCGCGATGAGACCACGACGGGCCCGCGCGGCGCCGTCGAATTCGCGCCGTCGCCGGAGGCCGTGCTCGGGCGCTTGCTGCCGAAGTACCTCGAGTTCACCCTCTACTCGGCGATGCTCGAGACCGACGCCGCCTTCTTCGCGGCGCAGCTCGTCGCGATGACCAACGCCACCGACAACGCGGGAAAGCTGATCGACGAACTCACGATCGCGATGAACAAAGCGCGTCAGGCGGCGATCACCAAAGAGATCCTGGAGATCGTCGGTGGCGCGGAGGCGCTCTCCGCTTAGGTTAAGTGGCCCGAAGCCCTATTTAACGGCGGAGACGTCCTGCTCCGTGACTGGTCCGGCTTTGTTGCCCCACGCCGAGCGCACGTACGTCGCGACCGCCGCGATGTCGGCGCTGGAGAGTTGACCCTTCCAGGACGGCATCAGGTCGCGGCCATGTTCGATCGTTGCGATCATGGCACTCGGATCGGAGGCAGTGACCGTCTTGTTACCGGCCAGAGCGGGAAACATCCCCGTGCCCTGGCCGCTGGATTGGTGGCAGGCAGCGCACTTCGACGCGTAGATCGACGCGCCGGCTCTCGTCAATACGGCCGGTCCCGCCGAAGCGACCTGTTGTTCCGTCACGCCCGGAGCGTGATTTCCCCATGACGACCGCACGAACGTCGCGACCGCCGCGATATCCGCGTTGGAGAGCTCACCCTTCCAGGCCGGCATCGTTCCGTTGTAGGTCTTGCCGTTGACCGTCAACGGTCCGCTGCGGCCGTTGACGATCGTTGCGATCATGCCGCTCGGGTCGGCCGCCGCGAGATCGGGATTACCGGCGAGCGGCGGGTAGGTCGCGCTGCCCTGCCCGGCGGACTGATGGCAGGTTGCGCACTTCGCGGCGAAAATCTGCGCGCCGCTCTGTGCCGTCGGCGAGCGCACGAGTGCGACCTGGTCTTCCGTGACGACCGGAGCGCGGTTCGTCCACGCGGACCGCACGTAACTCACCACCGCCGCGATCTCGGCATTCGAAAGCTTGTCGCGCCACGCCGGCATGTTCCCGTTGTAGACCTTGCCCCCGACCGTGATCGGTCCGCTGCGGCCGTTGAGGACAGTCGAGATCACCTGTTCGGTGTCGGAGGCGGTGACGAACGGGTTCCCCGCGAGGGGTGGATACGGACCGCTGCCGGCGCCGCTGACTTGATGGCACGCGCTGCAGCGCTCCGCAAAGATGGCCTTCCCGTCGGGAGGGTCGGCGGCAGACCCGCCGGAGCGCATCGACAATGACCCTGCGAGGACGAGGAGCGCAACCAGCGTGTACACCGGGATGTGTCTCATGGGGCTCACCTCGTGCGAACGTGGCCGGAGTCGAATGTACGGTCCCGCTGCAGGGCCCGCCTGCCGGATGCCGCCGGCCCGGACGTTCTCGCCTTCTTCACACGACCGTCATCCGCGACGCGACGCGAGCGTGAGAACCTGGGATCCAGCACTCATCGTTAGGAGGATCCGCATGAACTCGCCCTTCGCCCGCCCGCTGGCGACGCTGACGCTGGTCGCCTTTGCCACGGTCCTGGGCGTATGCGTCCTGCCCGGCCGCGCCGACGCGAGCGCGCCGGTACTGATCACCGCCCAGAACTTCTCGTTCGCGCCGGCCAAGATCACGGTTCACGTCGGGCAGAAGACGACGCTGCGGCTCACCTCTGCTCAGGGCGTCCACGGACTCGAGTCCAAGGATCTCGGCATCCCCCAAACGGTCATCGCACCCGGAAAGTCGGTCGACGTGACCTTCACGCCGACGAAGGCCGGGACGTACACGGTGCACTGCGCCATTCCGTGCGGTGAGGGCCACGACAAGATGATGCTCGTGATCGTGGTCGAGCCGTGATGTCGGTCCGAACCGCGGCGGTTCTCGCCGCGGGGGTTTGCCTCGGCGTCGGCCTGGGCGCGCGTCCGGCCGCCGCGATGCCAAACTTCGCGCAGGCGATGGGTCTCGACTGCAAGGCCTGTCACCTGGCCGTTCCCGGGCTCAACAGCAACGGCCGTTACGTGCAACGCACCGCGTTCACGGCGATGCCGATGAAGCAACTCGAGCGCGCACTCCCGATTTGGGTGAGCGAGCAGGCCACGTACGATACGCAGGCCGACTACGAGCCGCATCGCGTCCAGTTCGGGAACGCCAACGTCCATCTCGACGGCGGCGTCGGCAGCGACGTCACGTTCCACATCCAACAATGGCTCGTCGAAGGCGATCAGACCGGCACGCTCGATACGGCTTGGGTCGCGTACAATAACCTGATCAATCGAGAGGCCCACCTCTACGTCGGATACATGCCGTTTCCGTCTCCGTCGTTCTTCCCGTTCTGGTTCGACATCTCGTCGTTCGCCTCGGCCGAGTACACGGTCGGCGAGCACACCGAGTCGCTCGACGCGAACCGGTGGGGCTATAAGCTCGACTTCGAGCCGAAGAACTTTTCGTTGGAAGCAGGCTGGGGAAGCGCAGGCTATCCCGCCGATACCGCGTTCACCGACCAAAACGACAAGGCGTTCCAATGGCGGGCTGCCTACGCGCGGGCCAAGAGCCCGCTCGAGTTCGGGACCTTCGGATCGGTCGGCACCGTCCCGCTCGCCGAGGGGGGCATCGACCGCTACGACACGGTCGCGGCGTATGCCGAACTCGACCCCGTGAACCGCTGGCCCGGCGCGCTGGTCCTGTACAACATGGGCTACGACGGCAACCCGATCGCTACCGGTCAACCCGCGACGAGCCACTCGTACTCGGCCGAAATCTACTATCCGCTGCTGAAGCACTGGGAAACGATGCTCTCCGCGCGGACCGAGATGACGGTCGACGGTTTGGGCACCACGCTCCATGACGGCAACCTCGACTTCAACTTCAAGATCGCCAAGTATCTGCGTGGAACCGTCGAGGAAGGCTTCGCGTCGAACTCGACCCCGGCGTGGCGGTGGCAAGTCTGGTGGACGATGCCGATCATGCGCTGCTGCCTGACCGGAAATTGAGGTAGAGCCCCTCCGGGCCACGGAGAGGCTCTTTCCTCGTTAGACGAGGCAAGCGGGAGGAGCCCGTTGCGGCGAATAACGAAAGCGACACTGCGGTGTGAGCGCCCTCTGCCCGCCTACCGGCGAGGCGGAGGCGTCGCACGGTTCCTCGTCGTGCCCCCGCAGGTCACGCCGGCCGAGCCCTCGGCTCACGGAGCGGTCCGTTTTCCGCGAGCCGGCGCGGAGAATCCACGTTACAGAAAGTGAATCATGGCTGACAAGGCTACGGGTAAGGTCGTTCAAGTGCTCGGGAACGTCGTCGACGTCGAGTTCACCGAGGATACTTTGCCGGCGATCAATGACGCGCTGCGCGTCCACGTCGGTGGAGAGAAGTCGTCGACCAACGGGCACGCGACGCTGGGTGACGTGGAACTCGGCGGCAGCGCCATGGAGGCGCGCGAGTTGGTGCTCGAGGTCCAGGACGAACTCGGGAACAACCAGGTGCGCTGTCTCGCGATGGGTTCGACCGACGGGCTCGTACGGGGCGCTCCCGTGACCAGCACCGGCGGTCCCATCATGGTGCCGGTGGGTGAGGGGACGCTGGGGCGCATCTTCAACGTGCTCGGCCAGACGATCGACTCGGACGCGAAGGTCGACGCCGCCGCGTACTGGCCGATCCACCGCGATCCGCCGAATTTTGCGGCACAGGATCCGACGCCGAAGATCTTCGAGACCGGCATCAAGGTCATCGACCTGATGGCGCCCTACACCCGCGGCGGCAAGGTCGGATTGTTCGGGGGCGCCGGCGTCGGCAAGACGGTGCTCATTCAAGAGTTGATCCGCAACATCGCGCAGGTCCACAAGGGCTTCTCCGTGTTCGCCGGCGTCGGCGAGCGCACGCGCGAGGGCAACGACCTCTGGCTCGAAATGAAAGAGTCGGGCGTCATCTCGCAGACCACGCTCGTCTTCGGACAAATGGACGAACCGCCGGGCGTGCGCTTCCGCGTCGCGCAGACCGGCGTCACTATGGCAGAATACTTCCGCGACGAGAAGGGCGCCGACGTGCTGTTCTTCCTCGACAACATCTTCCGCTTCATGCAGGCCGGCTCCGAAGTGTCGGCGCTGATGGGCCGCATGCCGTCGGCCGTCGGCTACCAGCCGACGCTCGCGACCGAGATGGGGCAACTCGAAGAACGCATCACCTCGACGCACAAGGGATCGATCACCTCCGTGCAGGCCGTCTATGTCCCGGCCGACGACTACACGGACCCGGCCGTCGCAACGACGTTTGCCCATCTCGATGCGACGACGGCGCTCTCGCGCGCGCTCACGGAGTTGGGCATCTATCCGGCCGTCGACCCGCTCGCGTCGTCGTCGCGCATCCTCGACCCGCAGATCGTCGGCGACGAACACTACCGCGTCGCGCGCGGCGTTCAGGAAACGCTCCAGCGCTACAAGGACCTGCAGGACATCATCGCCATCCTGGGCGTCGACGAACTCTCCGACGAGGACAAGACGATCGTCGCCCGCGCGCGCCGCATTCAGCGGTTGCTCTCGCAGCCGTTCTTCGTCGCAGAACAGTTCACCGGACGCCCGGGCAAGTACGTCAAGGTCTCAGAGACGATCGAAGCGTTCAAGGAGCTGCTCGACGGCAAGCTCGACGATCTTCCCGAGGCCGCGTTCTACATGGTCGGCGGCCTCGACGAAGTCAAGGCTAACGCCGAACGCATGACCGCCGCCGCGTAGTCATGGCTAAGACTGTTCCGTTTCGGTTGATCACGCCTACGGCGGTTGCGTTCGACGGCGAGGCCGAGTTGGTCATCGCCGTCGGGACCGAGGGCGAGGAGGGCATCCTCGCCTCGCACGCGCCGTTCCTCACGGCGCTGCGGCCCGGCGTGCTGCGCGCCAACGTCGCCGACGGCGACGCGATCAAGCGGCTCGAGTTCGCAACGAGCGAAGGCTTCCTCCAAGCCCTGCCCGACCGCATCACGATCCTCGTCGACGCCGCCCTCCTCCGCGAGCAAATCGATCCGGCCAAGGCTCGGCTCGACCTCGAGGCGGCGACCGAACGCCTGAAGGCGCTGACGCCGCAGACGCCAGCCTACGCGCGCGAGCAAGCCGCGATCGACTTCGCCAACGCCTGCCTCGCCGTCCGGGGGTAGGGCGTCCGCCGGCCCTCGAGCTGGCCGGCACGAAATCTTTTCGGGCCGTGTCGAAATCGGGTCGGGTCGGTCGACGTGTTGGTAGAGAGCACTCACACCGACACCGAGGAGAATACCTGATGCGATTCATCGTTATGGTCAAAACCACGTCGCAGTCCGAGGCCGGTCAGGGCGGCAAGGTGCCCGACAAAGAGGTGTTCGAGGCGATGGGCCGCTTCAACATGGAGCTGGCCAAGGCTGGGATGCTGCTCGCCATGGACGGCCTGAAGCCAACCTCGAACGGCGCGCGGATCCGGTTTGGCGAGGGAACGAAGACCGTCACGGACGGACCGTTCACCGAGAGCAAGGAGCTGGTCGCCGGCTTCTGGATTATCCAGGCGAAATCGAAGGAAGAGGCGATGGCGTGGATGTCGCGCGTGCCGTTCGAGGACGGCGAGATCGAGATCCGGGAGGTCTGGGAGCGATCCGATTTCCCCGACGTGATCAACCCCGAGCGTCGCGCGGAGCTGGAAGCGCTGATGGATCGCGCGAACGCGGAGCGCAAGTCGGCGTAAATTTTTCCGCGACGTGTCGAAATCGCGTCGAGTCGCTCGACGTGTTGGTAGAGACTCTCACATCAACACTCAGGAGATGAGCAACATGCGATTCATGATACTGTTCAAGGCCACCCCGGAGAGCGAGGCCGGTAAGCTTCCCAGCGAGGAGGCCCGCGCGGCAATGGATCAGTTCAGCCTGAAGATGATCGAGGCCGGGATGGTTCTGGGCGGCGGCGGCCTGCAACCCAGCTCGAAGGGTTCCCGGATCTCGTTCTCCGGCGGAAAGAAGGTCGTTACCGACGGACCGTTCACCGAGACCAAGGAACTGGTCGGCGGCTTCGCGATGATCCAAGCGGAGTCGAAGGAAGAGGCGGTCGCCTGGCTATCGCGGGCGCCGGTCCAGGACGGCGAGATCGAGATCCGCCAAGTCTTCGACCCATCCGACCTCCCGCCCGAGGTGGCCAACAAGGAACGACGCGCCAAGCTCGATGCGCTCATCGACCGCGCGAACGCGCAGCTCAACGCGTCATGAGTATCGTCACGCTCGTCGCCCGAGTGCTGCTCGGGCTGATGTTCGCGATCTTCGGCGCCAACGGTTTCCTGTTCTTCATCCCCGCCCCGCCGATCGGGGGCCTAGCCGGCGACTTCATGCGCGTTGTGTTCGCCTCGCACTACCTGTGGTTGATCTCCGGCGTCCAACTGATCGCGGGACTCCTGCTCTTGATCGACCGCTACGTGCCGATCGCGCTGATCCTGCTTGCGGCGATGCTCGCGAACATCTGGACCTATCACATCACCCTGATGCACAGCGGGTTCGGGATGCCGATCCTGCCGACGGTTCTCTGGCTCATCGTGGCGGTCTCGGAGCGGCGCGCGTTCGCGCCGCTCCTGGGCGCCAAGACGCAAGCCGCGTGAACGGCCTTTAGAAAATGTTCCCGAGCCGTGTCGAAATCGGCTCGGGTCGCGCGACGTGTTGGTAGCGAGCACTCACACCGACAGCAAGGAGATCAACGACATGCGATTCATGGTTTTCGTCAAGAACGTCCCCGAGGCCGAGGGCGGTAAGCTCCCCGACAAGGAAGCCTTCGAGGCGATGGGCCGCTTCAACTTAGAGATGGCCAATGCCGGGATGGTCCTCGCCGCCGACGGGCTGCAGCCCACTTCGAAGGGTGCCCGGATCTCGTTCTCCGGCGGTAAGCCGTCCGTCACCGACGGCCCGTTCACCGAGAGCAAGGAGCTGGTCGCCGGTTACTGGATCATTCAAGCGAAATCGAAGGAAGACGCGATTGCGTGGATGTCGCGGGCGCCGTTCGAGGAGTGCCAGCTCGAGATCCGCCCGGTATTCGACCCGGCCGACTTCCCGGCCGAGGTTGCCGATCCGGAACGGCGCGGCGAACTCGATACACTGATCGATCGTGCGAACGCGGAGCGCAGCTCGGCGTGACGGACGGGACCGCCGAGGCGCATCGCGCGATCGAGGCGGTCTGGCGGATCGAGGCCGCGCGACTGATCGCCGGCCTCACGCGCATGGTGCGCAACGTCGGGTTCGCCGAGGAACTGGCCCAAGACGCATTGGTCGCGGCGCTCGAACAGTGGCCCGCCGAGGGCACTCCGCAGAATCCCGGCGCCTGGCTCATGACGACCGCGAAACGACGGGCCATCAACGTCTTCCGGCGCGTCGAACGGCTGCAGCGCAAGACCGACGAACTCGGCCGGGAGCTCGAGGAACAAAAGACGCTGCTCCAGCGCGAACTCGAGACGGCCGTCGACGAGGATGTCGGCGACGACATGCTGCGGCTGATCTTCATCGCCTGCCACCCCGTGTTGTCGACCGAGGCCCGGGTCGCGCTCACGCTGCGGCTACTCGGCGGACTGTCGACCGAAGAGATCGCCCACGCCTTTCTGCTACCTGTGTCGACCGTCGCGCAGCGCATCGTGCGCGCGAAGCGCACGCTCGCCGAGGCGCGCGTCCCGTTCGAGGTGCCGCACGGCGCCGACCGCGACGCGCGCATGTCGTCGGTCCTCGACGTCATCTACTTGATCTTCAACGAAGGCTACGCAGCCAGCGCCGGCGACCATTGGACGCGACCCGCACTGTGCGAGGACGCGCTGCGGCTCGGACGCATCTTGGCGGAGCTCGCTCCGGAGGAGCCCGAGGCGCACGGTCTCGTCGCGCTGATGGAGATGCAGGCGTCGCGGATGCGCGCGCGGGTCGGCCCGTCCGGCGAACCGATCCGGCTCGTGGACCAGGATCGCCGCCGCTGGGATCACCTCCTGGTGCGGCGCGGGCTCGCCGCGTTGGCGCGTGCGGAGGCGCTCGGTCTGCCGCTTGGGCCGTATGCGCTCCAGGCGGCGATCGCGGCCTGCCACGTGCGCTCGCGCTCCGTCGCGGAGACCGACTGGCGGCGCATCGTCGCGCTCTACGACGCGCTCGCGCAGTTGACACCCTCGCCCGTCATCGAGTTGAACCGTGCCGTCGCCGTTGGGATGGCGTACGGTCCCGCCGCCGGGCTCGAACTCGTCGATGCGCTCGCGGCCGACGGATCGCTGGGGTCGTACCATCTGCTCCCCGCCGTGCGCGGCGAGTTGCTCGAGCGACTGGGACGCGCGGACGAGGCGGCCGCGGCGTTCACAGCGGCGGCCGCGCTGACGAGCAACGCGCGCGAACGCGAGTTTTTGCTTACACGCGCGAATGCGGCCGGTTAAGGCGCCTTGCTGCTGAATCCGTAGTTCGAATACGCGACCTGGACGAGGGCGTCGAACCAGAACATGAGTTGGCTCCCTTTTCCGTGGGCGTAGAGCGCCGATGGCAAGATGTATGCGCCGGCGCGGACGAAGCGCTCCTCGAGGCTGAGGGACATGTCTTGCTTCGTCTGTGAGGCGAACGCACCGATTGGGTCGTGCGACCGCGGGTCGACGTAGAGCGTGTCGAATCCGGTCGCGTCTTCGTCCAGGTGTTGGTTCGGATGGCAGCGCGAGCGGAGCGCAATCGCCTCGACGGCCTGACCGGCGTAGATCGCCGGCCTCGCATCGATCGGATCGTAGCAGTGCGGGACGAACGGCGGATCCGTCAGGATGTCGTTGCCGCTGCTGCTGGGAACGATCGGATTGAAGCTGATCGGCTCGCCTTTGAAAATCTTCCCGTCGCTGACTCTCAAGACGAGGGTCGTCGTTTGATCGCGGGTAAGCGCATCGAATTTCATGTGGGCGCTCTCGGTATACGAGACGTATGCGGGGAGCGGCTTCGTTAGCGCCGCTGAGGCGGCAGCATAGTCTGCGGCGGCGTTCATCTTACGGCTCCTTGCTGCTGAACGAGTAGTTCGTGTAATTCATGTCGGCGAGAACGTCGAGCCAGAACATGATCCCGCTGCCCTTGACCCGGACATACAGCGACGATGGAAGCACGTAATCGCCCGTGCGCGCGTAGCCTTGGATCAGGTTGACGGCGACGGCGTCGGAGTTGTCGGAGGCGGTCGCCGCCACGGGGTCGTGCGACCGCGGATCGACGTAGAGCGTGTCGAAGTCCGTGTCGCTCTTCTCGCCGTTCGTGTCTTTGCACGTTCCGCGCAGGCTGATCGCCTCGACCGCGCGGCCGTCGTAGGTCGCGCTCTTCGCGGTCTTGGCCTGGTAACAGGACGGCTTGAACGGCGGCGCCGTGACGATATCATCGTTTGCGTTGAAACGGCCACCGTAGTTGACGTTGCCGAACGGCCGCTTCCCCTTGACGATCGCGCCGTCGGAGGTGCGCACGACGAGGTTGCTCGACTCGTCGCGGACGATTGCGTCGAACTTCATGTGTGCATGGGTGGTGTACGCGACGTAGGCCGGTAACGGCTTGTTCAGCGCGGCCGAGGCGGCGGCGTAGTCGGATGCGGCGTTCATCGATCAACTCCGGTGGGCGTTTGCGGTTGGTACGGCGGCGCGCGTAGGGTTGTTTCAGCCGGCGGCGCGCGGCGCCTCGACAAGGAAAAAGCGGCCGCCGGACGCGATAGCGAGCCTGGTCAGAGCGGAGGGCAACGGTGGAGCGGAGCGTCCCCAAACAGGAGCGTTGGATCGTCCTCGTCGCGGCGGTCGGCTTTTTGACCGTCGCCGGAGCCGCCTATTCGTGGAGCCTCTACACCCGCCCGCTGATGGCGTTCTTCGGGTGGTCGAGCGTCGAGGTCGCGCTCGGGTTCTCGCTGCTGATCGTTTTCATCGCCACCGGCGCGATCGCCGGAGGTTTTCTGCACGACTGGTTCGGGCCGCGGTGGGTCTCGGTCGGGGGCGCAGTCATGTGGGGGATGGGCAGCCTCCTCGCCGGCCTCGGACTCAACGCGTCCGGCCTCTGGTGGCTCTACCTCACGTACAGCGCGATCGGCGGTTTCGGCTGCGGCATGATGTACGTCGTGCCGGGCGCCTGCGTGACGAAGTGGTTCCCGGAGGAGCGCGGGCTGGCCAACGGGATCGTGTTGTGCGGGTTCGGTCTGGGTTCGCTGTTCTTCAACCTGATCGTCAGCGCGTACGCGCCGTTCGCGCGGATCGTGGACCTCGCCAACCGGATCGAGAGCGGACGGGCCGCGGCGGCCGCCGCGGGCCATCCGTACGTCATGATTCCCGGCATCGCGCACGCGGGGATCGCCGTCATCGCGCAGGTGTTCCTCTGGTCCGGCGTCGCCTTTCTGATCCTCGGCGTCATCTGCGCGCTCGTGTTGCATCCGCCGCCGGCCGGGTTCAGCGTCGCGAAGATGGCCGGCCGCCCGGTGGAGCGCAACGTCGGGCCACGCGAGATGTTTCGCTCGCGCGCCTTCTACCTGATCTGGTCGATGATCCTCATCAACTCGACCTGCGGGCTCGCGCTGTTCGGCAACGGCGTGGCGATCTACGCCCACGTCGCCGGCGTGGGCGGCGTCGCGGCGGTCGCGACGTTCGGCTGGCTGTCGTCGGCGAACGGGTTCGGCCGGTTGCTGTGGGCGTGGCTCTCCGACGACGTTCGGGCGGATGCGCGCGTTCGCGATCTGCTTCGTGGTCGAGGGCATCGGCCTCGCGTGGATCGCGCGCTCGCACGGCGTCATCGACACGAGCATCGCCTTCGTGCTGACGACGCTCTCGTTCGGCGGCATCTTCGGGATCGCGCCGGCCGCGATGGCCGACTTCTTCGGGACGCGCTTCCTCGGCGAGGACTACTCGTTCATCATCTCCGCCGCCGCGCTCGGCGGCTTGATCGGGCCGCTCCTCGCCGCATCGCTCGAGGACTCGACCGGGTCTCTGACGGTGTGGCTCAATCCTCTCGCAATCGTCCTCGTCGTGACGGCGGTCGTGACGCTGATCGCCGGCCGCCCGGCCAAGCCCGTTGCGGCCACGGCCGAGGTTAAATCGTGACCCATGCCTTCATCTGCGACGCGGTGCGCACGCCCTTCGGCCGCTACGGCGGAGCGCTCCGGTCGGTCCGCGCCGACGACCTGGCCGCGATCCCGATCGCCGCACTGATCGCGCGCCATCCGGACGTCGACTGGTCGGCGGTCGACGACGTCTATCTCGGCTGTGCCAATCAGGCCGGCGAGGATAACCGCAACGTCGCGCGGATGGCGTCGCTGCTCGCCGGTCTGCCGATCGGCGTCCCCGGCGCGACCGTCAACCGTCTTTGCGGTTCCGGGCTCGACGCGGTCGCGCTCGCGGCGCGCGCGATCGAGGCGGGCGAAGGCGATCTGTTCGTCGCGGGCGGCGTCGAGAGCATGACGCGCGCGCCTTACGTCGTCGGCAAAGCGGAGAGCCCGTTCTCGCGCAACGTCGAGATGCACGACTCGACGCTCGGCTGGCGTTTCATCAATCCCGTCTTTGAAGAGCGCTACGGCGTGCACTCGATGGCCGAGACGGCAGAAGAGGTCGCGATGGAACACGGCGTCTCGCGCGCCGATCAAGACGCGTTCGCGGCTCGCAGTCAGGCGCGCGCGGCGGCGGCGTTGCGCAGCGGACGATTCGTGCGCGAGATCGTGCCGGTGACGATTCCGCAGAAGAAGGGCGATCCGGTCGTCGTGGACACCGACGAACAGCCGCGTCCCGACACGACGGTCGAAGTGCTCGCCAAACTGAAGCCGATCGTTCGCTCCGGCGGCAGCGTGACCGCCGGCAACGCCTCGGGCGTCAACGATGGTTCCGCCGCGCTGATCGTCGCGTCGCAGACCGCGATCGACCGCTACGGCCTAAAGCCGCTGGCGCGGATCGTCGCCTCGGCGACGGCCGGCGTCGCCCCGCGGGTGATGGGGATCGGCCCGGTCCCGGCGTCGCGTAAGGCGCTCGCGCGCGCCGGACTTTCGATCGAACGGATGGACGTGATCGAATTGAACGAGGCGTTCGCGGCCCAGTCGCTCGCCGTCTTGCGGGAACTCGGCCTCGCCGACGACGCGCCCCACGTGAACCCCAACGGCGGGGCGATCGCCCTGGGCCACCCCCTCGGCGCGAGCGGGGCGCGGCTCGCGGGCACGGCGACCTACGAATTGCTCCAGACCGGCGGCCGCTACGCGCTGTGCACGATGTGCATCGGGGTCGGGCAAGGGATCGCGATGGTCTTGGAGCGCGTCGCCGCGGGGGAGTGAACCCCCGGCCGGCGCGCGAACAGGGCCCACAGTGAGAGTCCTAGACCGGCTCGAGACCACGCTGCGCGTTCGCGGCGACCTGCAACTGCAGGGCTCGGTCGATACCCACGGCGCGAAGAACGCGGCGTTGCCCATCATGGCCGCGACCCTCTTGGCGTCGGGCCCCGTACGCCTGCGCCGCGTTCCGAAGATCACCAACGTCTCGGTGATGTGGTCGCTCCTCGAGGCGCTCGGCGCGCGCTTGGAATCGGACGGCGACGGCGCGATCACGATCGATCCGAGCAACGTCGCGTCGCATCGCGCGCCCTACACGCTCGTGCGCAAACTCGCGGCGTCGTTCGATCTCGTCGGGCCGCTGTTGGGCCGGTTCGGCGAGGCCGAGGTCCCGCTGCCGGGCGGCTGCATCCTCGGGACGCGCGCGACCGACATGCACGAGCAGGCGTTCCGCGCGCTCGGCGCAGACGTCTCCAACGCGCACGGTTACTTGATCGCGAAGGTGCGCAGCCGTTCGCTGCGCGGCGCCGACATCGAGTTTCGTATGCCGAGCGTCGGCGCGACGAAGAACGCGATGCTCGCGTCGGTGCTGGCCGACGGCACGACGACGCTGCGCAACGTCGCGATGGAGCCCGAGGTCGTCGACCTCGCGAACTTCCTGATCGCGATCGGCGCGCGCATCGCGGGGCACGGCACCGATACGATCGTCGTCGAGGGCGTGCGCGAGTTGCATTCGGTCGACTACGAGATCATTCCCGACCGCATCGTCGCCGGCACGCTGCTGATCTGCGGCGCCGCGACGCGCGGCGACGTGCGCGTGACGCGCTGCAACCCGCAACACCTCGAGGCGACCACGAAGAAGCTCGCCGAATGCGGCGCGAAGGTGACGCGCGGCAACGACTGGGTGCGCGTGCGCGCCGAACGCGTGACCGGCGGCACCGACATCACGACCGCGCCGTACCCCGGATTCCCGACCGACCTGCAGCCGCAGATGCTGACGTTCCTGTGCACCGCGCCGGGGACGAGCGTCGTCGAGGAGACGATCTTCAACGCGCGCTTCTCCTACGTCAACGAACTCGCGCGCATGGGCGCCGACGTGCGCGTCGCGATGGAGAACAACGCGGCGCTGGTGCGCGGCGGCAGCGCGCTCTCCGGGGCGCCGGTCGAGGCTCCGGACATCCGGGCCGGCGCGGCGCTCGTCGTCGCCGGATTGGCCGCGCAGGGCGAGACCGAGATCATCGGCCTCGAGTACATCGACCGCGGCTACGAGCGGCTGGAGGAGATGCTGTCGGCCCTCGGGGGCCAGGTGCAGCGGGCCAGCGGCGTCGCGCCGTTCCTCGAGCCGACGGGGACCTTCGAGACCTCGGCCTACCCCAAGGTCGTTTGAGGACCGTCGCCCAAGCAAGCCCCCTCGTCTCGTGCGTGGGCTCCCACGCGCTTTGTATGTAGGGGGTTCCCGGCTCTGGAGATCGGTATCGACCTCGGCACGGCCAACGTGCTGGTCTACGTCAAAGGCAAGGGCATCGTGTTGCGCGAGCCCTCCGTCGTCGCTAAGGATATCCGGAACAACCGGACGCTGGCCGTCGGCGAGGAAGCGCGCCAGATGCTCGGCCGCACGCCCAGCAACATTCAGGCGATCCGCCCGCTGCGCGACGGCGTCATCGCGGACTTCGAAGTCACCGAGGCGATGCTCTCCTACTTCATCAAGAAGGTGACGAACGCGGGGTCCTTCTGGAGTTTCCTGCGACCGAAACCATCGGTCGTCATCTGCGTGCCCGCCGAGATCACGAGCGTCGAGGAGCGCGCCGTACGCGATGCCGCCAAACTCGCGGGCGCGCGCAGCGTCGACATCATCGAGGAGCCCATGGCGGCCGCGATCGGCGCCGGGTTGCCGATCGAGGGGCCGTCGGGGAACATGGTCGTCGACATCGGCGGCGGAACGACCGACGTCGCCGTCATCTCGCTCGGCGGGATCGTCGTGTCGCAGTCGCTGCGCGTGGCCGGCAACAAGATGGACGAGGCGATCATCCGCCACATCCGGCGCGTCTACAACCTGATGATCGGCGAGCGCACGGCCGAAGACATCAAGGTCAAGGTCGGCTCTGCCTACCGGCTCGAGACCGAACTGACGCTCGAGATTCGCGGGCGCGACCTGATCAACGGTCTGCCAAAGACGGTGAAGATCACGAGCGAAGAGGTGCGCGAGGCGCTCTCCGAGCCGATTCAGGCGATCGTAGAGGCGGTGAAGGCCGTGCTCGAAAAGACGCCGCCCGAACTCGCCTCCGACATCATCGATCGCGGCATCATCTTGACCGGGGGCGGCGCGCTGCTGCGCGGCCTCGACGTGCTGCTCGGTGAAGTGACCGGGATACCCGTGCTCGTCGCGGACGATCCGATGTCGTGCGTCGTGATCGGCACGGGCCAACGGGTGCGCATCTGAGGGTCTTCGGACCATCGACGTTCTGACGCCGCGCGCGCACGGATCTACAGACTCTGGTCGACAAGGTCGCGAGCGTCGTCTATGCCGGCGGCACGGTCATCTTCCCGACCGACACCGTGTACGGGATCGGTTGCGACCCCGCGCGCCACGATGCGATCGCACGGATCTATGCGCTGAAGGGGCGCGACGCGTCCAAGGCCCTGACCCTGCACGTCGCGAGCGTCGCCGAGGCGCTCGAGTACGTCGAGGGCGACTTGCTTGCCGGCGTCGCGATCCGGCGGCTGATGCCCGGCCCGATCACGCTGATCGTCCGCCGGCCGGGGTTCGTCGACCGGTTCATGACGAGCGGATTAGGAACGATGGGGTTGCGGGTCCCCGACCATGCGTTGTGCTCGGCGATCCTCGAACGATGCGGGCCGTTTGCGGGGACGAGCGCGAACTCGAGCGGCTCTCCTGCGTTCACTGGAGAGGGCGATCGAACCGGATTGCCCGCGGCCGACGCGATGGTCGACGACGGACCGACGCGGTACCGCTGCGAGTCGACGATCGTCGACCTCTCGGCGGGCGAGCCACGCGTCGTGCGTGAAGGAGCAGTACCGGTGACGACCTTGGAACGAGTCCTGGGGCCGATGGGGCGCCCCGCCGAGCGATGAAGCGTCTGCTCGCGCTCGCGGCGTTCGCCGGTCTTCTGGGCGCCGGAGCGCCGCCCGCCAAGCCGCCGCCGGCCAAGCCCGCACCGGCTGCCAAGCCGACTCCGGCCGCCTCGGCGAACCCGCCCGGGTCGCTGCCGGGCGAGTTCAGCAACGTCGGGGGCTTCGACATCGATCACGACCCGCTCGATCGACACGAACCTGAACACCGGAGTGTTTTCCGTGCCGCAGCACTTCATGGCGAGCCGCGCCGACACGCAGATCTCGGCGGACAAGGCGACCGGCAACACGCGGACCAAGGTCGTCCACGCGACCGGCAACGTCATCGTCCACCGGACCGCGCCGATCCAGGGCACGGGCGACTCGCGGATCGGGCCCGAGCCGTCGACGCTGACCTGCGACAAACTGGATATCGACGGCGGTAAAAAGTTTTACGTCGCCTCCGGCAACGTGCATTTTACGCAGGGCACGCGCGACGCGACGGCCGACCGCGGGACGCTCGACGAGGTGACCGGCCTGCTTCACCTGCTGGAAACGTCCACATTCGCGACAAGGAGCAGTACCTCGACGGCGACAACGTCGTCTACAACACGAAGACGGGCGACGTCCGCGCGACGGGCAACCCCGTGATGGTGCGCGCTCCCGCGGCAACGCCGGTCCCGACCGACGAAGGGCTGACCGCGACGCCGTCGCCCAAGCCGAAGAAGCGGTAGCGCCATGACGCCGCCGCGGCGCGATGCCGCGCTCGAGCTGTTCGCGCCGGCAGCCGGCGCGGAGGCGGAAGCGCCGCGCGCGCCGCTCGCCGCGCGGATGCGGCCGCTGACGCTCGAGGAGTTCGTCGGGCAGCATCATCTCGTCGGCGAGGGCCGCGTCCTGCGGCGCGCGATCGAGACCGACCACATCCCGTCGATGATCCTGTGGGGTCCGCCGGGCAGCGGCAAGACGACGCTCGCCGAGGTGATCGCGCGCTCGACCGGCGCGCAGTTCGTCGCGATCTCGGCCGTCAGCGCGGGCGTCGCCGACCTGCGCCGCGTGACCGCCGACGCGCGCCGCGCGCGCGCGGCCGGCCGCCGCACCGTGCTGTTCATCGACGAGATCCATCGCTTCAACAAGGCGCAGCAGGACGCGGTGCTGCCGCAGGTCGAGGACGGGACGCTGACGCTGATCGGCGCGACGACGGAGAATCCCTCGTTCGAGGTCAACTCGGCGCTGCTCTCTCGCTCGCGCGTCTTCGTGCTCAACGCGTTGACCGACGAAGAGGTCGCGGCCCTCGTGCGGCGCGCGATCGCCGACGGCGAGCGCGGCATCGGCGACCTGCGCGTCGCGCTCGACGATCCCGCGCTGCTCGCGCTCGTCAACCTGTCGAACGGCGACGCGCGCGTCGCGCTCGGCACCCTCGAGTTCGCGGCCGAGGCCGCGCCGCAAGGTCCCGACGGAACCCGCCGGATCGGCGTGGCGCTGATCGAGGATGCGCTCCAGCGCAGGCTCGTCCGCTACGACAAGGGCGGCGACGCGCACTACGACGTCGTCAGCGCGTTCATCAAGTCGATCCGCGGCAGCGATCCCGACGCCGCGGTCTACTGGCTCGCGCGGATGATCGACGCGGGCGAGGATCCGATGTTCATCGCGCGCCGGCTCGTCATCTTGGCGTCGGAGGACGTCGGGCTCGCGGACTCGCGCGCGCTGCAGGTCGCCGTCGCCGCGCAGCAGGCGGTGCGCTTCGTCGGGATGCCGGAGGGGTTCTTTGCGCTGACGCAAGCGACGCTGTACCTCGCGACCGCGCCGAAGGGCAACGCGGTCGGACGGGCGTACGGCGCCGCCTACGACGACGTCGCGTCGACGCGCAACGAGCCCGTGCCGCTGCACCTGCGCAACGCGCCGACCGGCCTCATGAAGGAGCTCGGCTACGGCCGCGGCTATCGCTACGCGCACGACGACTACGCCGAACTCGGCGACGAGGCGACCGGCGCGCTGCCGCCGCCGGAGCGGCTCCAGGATTATCTGCCACAGAACATCGCCGATCACGAGTACTTCCAGCCGGGGACGCAGGGCGACGAGGCGCCGCTGCGCGACTGGATCGCCGAACGCCGGCGCCGGGAAGGCGGAATGACGCGCATCTATCTCGATCACGCCGCGACGACGCCGTGCCGGCCCGAGGTCGTCGACGCGATGGTGCCGCACCTCGGTGAGGGCGGCTACAACCCGAGTTCGCTGCACGCTGAGGGCCGCGCCGCGCGGGCGGCGCTCGACGGCGCGCGCCGGCGGGTCGCCGCGGCCCTCGGCGCGACGCCGCGCGAGATCGTGTTCACCGGCGGCGGCAGCGAGGCGGACACGCTCGCGATCCTCGGCGCCGCCGCGGCGCTGCGCGAGCGCGGCCGGCACGCCGTGACCGTCGCGACCGAACACCACGCCGTGTTGCGCTCGTTCGAGGTCCTCGAGGAGGATGGCTGGACCGTGACCAGGCTCGGCGTCGACGAGCGCGGGATGGTCGACCCGGCCGCGTTCTCGGCTGCTCTGCGCGACGACACGGTGCTCGCATCGGTCATGCTCGCGAACAACGAGATCGGCACGATCGCCCCCGTCCGCGAACTCGCGGCGCTGGCGCGCGCTCGCGGCGCCGTCTTCCACACCGACGCGGTGCAGGCACCGGGCCACCTGCGACTGGACGTCGCCGAACTGGGCGTCGATCTGCTGGCGATCTCCGCCCACAAGTTCTACGGCCCGAAGGGGGTGGGCGCGCTGTACGTCCGCGCCGGGACGCCGCTCGTGCCCCTCGTCCTGGGCGGCGGCCAGGAGTTCGGACTGCGTAGCGGGACCGAGAACGTCGCCGGCATCGTCGGCCTCGCGACCGCCCTCGATCTGGCGCTGGCCGAGCTGCCCGCGACCTCGGAGCGGGTCCGCCGGCTGCGGGACCGGCTCGAGGCCGGGATCCTCGCGGCGCTTGGGGACGCGGTCGTCCACGGCGCCGGGGCCCCGCGCCTGCCAAACAACTGCAACGTCGCCTTCCCTGGGGTCGACGGGGAGGCGCTGCTCGTCGCCCTCGACCTAGCGGGGATCGCCGCCTCGGCCGGCAGTGCCTGCACGGCCGGTGCGACCGTCCGCAGCCACGTCGTGGCCGCCCTCGCCTGCGGCGACCCGCGGCGCGACGGCGCCGGGGTCATTCGCTTCTCGCTCGGACGCGAGACGACGGCCGAGCAGATCGAGAGTGTCCTCGCCCGCTTGCCTGGAATGGTTGCAAACATGCGTGAGTTCCCCGCGTTCGTGGGAACAACGTGATGTGATGCCCGGTTAAGGGCACGGAGGTAGTTCGTGACGAGCGCGGTTGATTGGGCGCCGCTGATTCTCGCAATCGGTGTCGGCGTCGGGGTCCTATTGGTCGGAATCGGGGTCCTAATCGCATGCACGCGCCTTGCCGCGCTGCTGAACAAAACGGCCGTCATGCTCGACCAGGTCGATGCGCAGATCCAGGCCTTCTCGGGCCCGGTCGCGCAGACGCTGGCGCACGTCGGCGGGATCGCCGACACCGCGGATACGACCCTCGCAAAACTGGTCACGACGGTCGAGTCGCTCGAGACCGTTGCCGGCAACATCAATAAAACGTCGACCCTGGCGCAGGAAGCGATCGCTCCGTCGATCGTCAACATCGGCGCGACGCTCGCGGGCGTTACCGGAACGCTGCGCCGGTTCGTCGACCGCGACGGCGCGGCCGGCGCGCAGTAGTACGCACGATGGAGGATCGCATCGAGCCGTCTCTGGTGGCCGGCCTCCTGACCGGCGCCCTCGTGGGCGCCGCACTCGCGCTAATGATCGCACCATGGTCTTCACTTGGGTATGACCCTGCTCGAACCGCGGCCGGCGGTGCGGCGGGTCACGCAAACGGATAGGAGAGATCGGTGGATATCAGAGTCCAGGTTCGCGAGGCCGACGGCGAGGCATATGTCGTCGAGCTGAGCGGGGAAATCGACGTGTACACGTCGCCCAAGGTGAAGGACGCGATCGGGGAACTGATCGACGAAGGGCACTACAATCTCGTCATCAACCTCGAGAAGGTCCGTTACATCGACTCGACCGGCCTCGGCGTGTTGATCGGTGGCCTGAAGCGGGTACGTGAGTATGGTGGCACCGTCCATCTCGTATGCACCAACCCGCAGATCAAGAAGATCTTCGACATCACCGGCCTCGTCAAGATCTTCGGGATCTACGATGACGAGCAGAGCGCAAAGGAGGCATTTGCATGAACGCCCCGCTCGGTGATCCCGCCGCCGAGCAGGTCAACGTCGTCACGGTACGGATCCCCGCGAGGGCGGAGTGGGTCGCCGTCGCGCGTCTGGCCGCATCGGCCGTCGCGAGCCGGCTCGACTTCTCGGTCGAGGACATCGAAGACGTCAAACTCGCGATCGCCGAGGCCTGCACGATCTGCATTCGCCGCGGCGTCGCCGGCGACCACATCGAAATCGTCACCGAATCGCGTCCCGATCGATTGCGCGCCCTCGTGCGCGGCGACGGCCCGAACCAGCGGCAGTTGACCGTCGCGGAGCCCGAGGACGCGCTCGCGCTGGTCATCGTCGAATCGGTCATGGACGCCGTTCAGCTACGCACCGAGGACGGAGTCTCGGTCGTCGAGATGATCAAACGCGTCGCCCCGGCGACGTGAGGGAACCCATTCAGAGCGAAGACCGCCGCGACCGCCATCACACTCGCGAGGTGTTCGAGCGATTCGCGCTCGTGCGCGCGGCCCGCGACGAAGGCACAAGGGACGATGCGAGCGAGTACGACGCGTTGCGCGCCGAGCTGGTCGTCACGCACCTCAACCTCGTCCGGTTTCTCGCGGTCAAGTTTTCGAACCGCGGCGAGGCGCTGGACGACCTCGTTCAGGTCGGCACGCTCGGCCTCTTGAAGGCGATCGACCGGTTCGACCTCGAGCGCGGCGTCGAGTTCACGACCTACGCGACGCCGACGATCGTCGGGGAGATCAAGCGCTACTTCCGCGACAAAGGCTGGGCGGTCAAGGTGCCGCGGCGCCTGCAGGAACTCAATCTCAGCGTCAACCGCGCGATCGAGCACCTGACGGTGCGCCGCGGGCGGTCGCCGACGGTCGCCGAGATCGCCGAACACCTCGGCACGAATCCCGAAGAGGTGCTGGAGGCGCAGGAACTCGGACAGGTCTATAACCTGCTCTCGCTCGACAGTGAGGTCACCGGTGAGAGCGACCGCAAGTCGCACCCGCTCGCGGACTACGTCGGCCGGGAGGACCCGGCGCTCGAACTGCTCGAGGACCGCGCGAACCTCGAGAGCGCCTTCGACGTGCTGACGCGGCGCGAGCGGATCATCCTGTTCCTGCGTTTCTACGAGAGCGTCTCGCAAGCCGAGATCGCCAAGCGCCTCGGCGTCTCGCAGATGCACGTCTCGCGGCTGCAGCACCGCGCCCTGGAAAAGCTGCGCGAGACCCTGCGCGAGCCGTAGCCTCCTTTTAGCGCGTCCCAAGAGTCGGCCCGGGCGGCGGCGAAACGCCGGGTTGCTGTATGAGAAGCCAAGACCTCCGCGCGTCGTTCGTCGATTTCTTCGTGTCGAAGGGACACGCGCATTTGCCGTCCGCCTCGCTGATCCCCGACAAGATGTCGACGACCCTGTTCACGATCGCCGGGATGGAACAGTTCGTCCCCGTCTTCTTGGGCGAGCGGGCGGCGGCGGCGCCCCGCGCCGTCACGGTGCAGCGTTGCCTACGCGTCGCCGGCGCGAAGAGCGACATCGAGAACGTCGGCCGGACGGGCCGCCACGGCACCTTCCTCGAGATGCTCGGCAACTTCTCGTTCGGCGATTACTACAAACGTGAGGCGATCGCGCTCGCGTGGGAGTATCTGACCGACAAGCGCTGGCTCGGCCTCGATCCCGCGTTGCTGTACGTCACGGTGCACGACGACGACGACGAGGCGCAGGACCTCTGGGAGCGGGAGATCGGCCTCCCGGCGGCGCGCATCTCGCGCTTCGGCGGCGACAACTTCTGGACGATGGGCCCGACCGGCCCCTGCGGCCCGAGCTCGGAGCTGTTCATCGACACCGGTCCCGAGAATGCGAGCGGTCCCGCCGACACCGGCCCGAACCTCGGCTCGCGTTTCGTCGAACTGTGGAACCTCGTCTTTCAGCAGTTCAATCGCACCGAAGACGGTGCACTGCACGAGTTGCCGCGCAAGTCGATCGACACCGGCCTCGGCTTCGAGCGCATCCTCGCGGCCGTCAACGGCAAGACGTCGATGTACGACACCGATCTGTTCACGGACTTGATCGCGGCGCAGCCGGACGTCGGAGCCTCGCCGCTCGACGCGGACGAACGCGAGATACGGCGGCGCATCATCGCAGACCACGCGCGCGCGGTGACGTTCCTGATCGCCGACGGCGTCTATCCGTCGAACACGGACCGGGGTTACGTGCTGCGGTTTCTGATCAGGCGCGCGATCCGCAACGGCCGGCTCCTCGGTTATCCCGGCGGTTTCCTCACACGGTTGGTCCCGGCGGTCGTCACCTCGCTGGCGTCGGGCTACCCCGAACTAACCGACGCGTGCGACCGGGTCGAGCAGGCCCTGGCGCAGGAGGAGACGGCCTTCGGACGGACGCTCGAACGCGGCAGCGCGATGCTCGACGAACTGATTGACAAGGCGAAGGCGCGCGGGACGGCGCTCTCCGGCGACGACGTGTTCGTGCTGCACGACACGTACGGCTTTCCGTCGGAGTTGACGCGCGAGGTCGCGGCCGAGGCAGGCATCGGCGTCGACGATGAAACCTTCGAGGCGGCGATGGAGGCGCAGCGCCGGCGTGCCCGCGACGACGCCCGCAGCAAGCGCGCGGTCGTGCGGGCGAACCTCGCAGAAGGGCCGGCCGACTGGCATATGAGCCCGCCGACGGAGTTCACCGGGTACGGCGGCCTCGAGACGGACGCTGCGATCGTCGGGATCATCGGCGACGCCGGTCCGTTGCAACGGATCGACGACGGCGCGAAGGCGACCCTCGTGCTAGACCGCACGCCGTTCTACGCGGAGAAGGGTGGCCAGATCGGCGACCACGGCGCGATCACCGCGAACGGCGCGCGCTTCGAGGTCGAGGACACCCAGTTCACCGAGGACGGCAAGCACGTCGGCCATCGCGGCGCGTTGCGCGGCGGTTCGCTCGCTGTCGGCGACGCGGTGCACGCGGCGGTCTATCCCGAGTGGCGCGAGGAGATCCGTCGAGAACACTCGTCGGCGCATCTGTTGCAGCGCGCGCTGAAGGACGTGCTCGGCGACAACGTCGTGCAGGCCGGATCGTGGGTCGGCATCGACCGCATGCGCTTCGACTTCCGCTCGCCGGCGCTGACGCCCGAGCAGCGCGCCGCCGTGCAGCGCCGCGTCAACGAACTGATCCGCGCCGACCATCATCGCAACGTCGTCGAGCTGCCGATCGAGCAGGCGCGTCTGACCGGTGCGGTGACGATGGCCGGTGAGGACTACGGCGACCGCGTTCGCGTCGTGACGTTCGGTCCGAGCAAGGAGTTCTGCGGCGGCACGCACGCCGAGACGAGCGGCGAGCTCGGGATGTTCATCATCGTCTCCGAGTCGTCGATCGGCAGCGGGATACGGCGCATCGAGTCGGTCGTGTCGAAGGCCGCCGAGGCGTACGTCGAGCGCCAGGCGGCGATCGTCGCGAGCCTCTCCGAGTCGTTGTCGAGCAAGCCCGACGAGCTGCAGGCGCGCGTCGTGCGGCTCCAGTCGGAGGTCCGCGACGCACAGCGCAGCGCGGACGAGATGCGCGCCCGGATGGCGGGCGGCGAGGCGGCCGAGTTGGTCGAGAAGAGCGAACTCGTAGCAGGAAGGCCGCTGGTGGCCGCGGTCGTGCAGGGCGCCGACGCGGAGGCACTGCGCAGACTGGGCGGCGCGATCCGCGACAAACTGCACAACGGCGTCGTCGCGCTCGCCGGCGTGCAGAACGGCACCGTCGCGCTGCTCGTGACCGTCAGCGACGAACTGGCGAAGGGCGGCGTCCACGCCGGCAATCTGCTGAAGGGCGCGGCGCCGCTGGTCGACGGCAAGGGCGGCGGTCAGGCGACACAGGCGCAGGGCGGCGGCCGCAACCCGGCCGGCGCACAGGCGGCACTCGACGCGATCCGCGCGGCGCTGGGCAGTTGAGGCGGCGTCTGGCGGCCGCGCTGGTCGTCCTCATGTGCGTGGCGTGGCGCCCGGCGAGCGCGGCGCCCCCGGCGCGCGAAACGCCGCTCGCCTCGGAAGCACCGGATACCGTGCTCGCGAAGTACGAACACGCGCTCGACGTCGCGCCGGTGCCGAAGTTCGTCGAGTTCGACTATTCGGTCGAACAGGTCGGCATGCACGACCTCATCCAGACGCACCGCATCTACCGCAGTGGAGACACCGAGCGCGACGAGATCACGAGCGTCGACGGCCAGGCGCTGACACATCCGCAGACCCGTATCATTCGCGACCGCGTCGACCACTACGGCATCGGAGCGGTCGCCCCGCGCCCGGCGCGCTACACGTTCTCGTTCATCGGGAAGCGCCGCTCCGGCGGCCACTACGATTATCTGTTCTCGACGCATCCGCGCGAGCCGGCCGCGTTCTTCGTGCGCGCGATCGCGATCGACGGCGGCCGCTACCTGCCGTCGCAGGTGGTGTTCTCGGCGACGACCGCGAGCGCGCGCGCCGAAGGGCGGCTGCTGTACGGGCCGTTCGAACGCTATTGGATGGTCGTCGAGGCGGCGGTCACCGCGCGCGTCGCGGGCAAGATCTCGCGCGAGCGGATCGCGTTCAGCCGCTACGTGTTCCCGCCGTCGTTACCCGATTCCACGTTTGTCCAGCCACGGGGAGCCGCGACGCCGGCGCCCTGAGCGCCGCAGAAAGGAGCGAGTCGATGGAGGAAGAGCCCGACGAGGTCGTCGTGCGCGCGAACGATCTGCGCGATCTCTTCGGCACCCAGGAGTACGACCCGCTCACCCGCGCCCCCGATGCGTTGTGGAGCATCGCGCAGGTCGCGGCGCTCAGCGAGGCGGCGGCCGATCTCTCGAAGATGACGCTGCGCGTGGTCCTGCCGCAGGGACAGATGGTGTCCGACACTGCGGCTGTCGTCGGCGCCGCGGTGCAGCGCTACTGCGCCTACAACATCGCGATGGCGAAGGCGCGCTTCGTCGCGTGGCGCCGCGTCGTGTGGTGGACGTGTCTCATCGGCCTCGGGTTCTTTGCGCTCAGCCTGATTGCGACGGCGGGCATCGGCCGGCTCGCGTTTCTTCCCGAGGAACTGCGCACGATCGCGACCGAGACGCTCATCATCGCGGGTTGGATCGTCATGTGGCAACCGCTCGACGACCTGATCCAAGGCTGGTGGCCGATCCGCGAACAAGAGCGCAAGTACAGAGCGATCGGCGCGATGCGGCTCGTCGTCGAGGGCGCCGGGTAGGTCCGCTGGGGGAGGCCCGACTTCCGGGAGGCGCACGACGCACCGTCGAACGACCGTGGACTTTCCGATTCCCCCAACTACAGCCAACTACGCGCCCCCGATCGAGGAGGATCTATGTACGGGTACCCATTCCTGCTTGGTGAGATACTGCTGCTGCCGTATGACTTTATTCCGAAGGACTTCGACCGCTGCGCGGGTCAGCTCGTGCCGATCGGCGACGGCGACCTATTCAAGCTGCTCGGTACGCAGTTCGGAGGCGACGGGACGAAGAACTTCGGTCTTCCGGACCTGAAGGATCACGAGCCGCTCAAAGGGCTGGCGTACTTCATCGCGACGCAGGGCGCTCCGCCGTCATGAAGCGTCAATCGTTCGTGGTCAGCGCCGGTGCTGCGCTCGCCGGCGGTGCACTTCCAGCCATCGCGTTGGCCCTGCCGCGGATGTCCGGGTTACAGCCCAGACATCAAACCTCGGCGAGCGACGACGGTTCGCACTTGATCGGATCGTTGTTCCTGAGCCCATACAACTTCGTTCCCAAGAACTTCGCCGCGTGCGACGGGCGCACTATGAAGCTCAGCGAGAATCCCGCGCTCTACTCGCTGCTGGGCAACAAGTTCGGAGGCGACCTCAATCATTTCGGTCTTCCGAACTTGACGGGGAAGGCACCCATCAAGGGGCTATCCTATCTCATCGCCACCCGGGGGATCTACCCGGAGCGCAAGGGCCTCGAGGGAAGGCTCTTCGGGCTCGATCCGCTCCTCGGTCAACTGACGCTCGTCGCCTATCTCGACAAGTACGTACCGCCGCAGGGCTGGGCGCCGTGCGACGGCCGGTTGCTGACGATCGACGGAAACGTCGCGCTCTACGCACTGCTCGGGACGACGTTCGGCGGCGACGGCATAAAGACGTTCGCGCTCCCCGATCTGCGCGGACACGAGCCGGCGAAGGGCGTCACGTACGTGATCGCCTTGGTCGGCCGTTTCCCATCCGAGAAATAAAATGACGCGCGCGCTTCCGGCGGGCTCCGCTCACTGGAAGCGCGCTACGCTCTAGGCGGCGTGCTGCAGAGACCCGCGCGGCGGCGCGCCGTCGCAGCGGTCGTCGCATACGCGACGTGCGTCGACTACCTCGTGTATGGCCTCGTGTTGCCGCTGATCCCGTTCTCGCGCGTGCGGTTTGCGGCGGACGAGCAGGTCGTGCTGCTCGGCGCGACCTACGGGCTCGGCGTTCTCATCGCGGCCGTCTTCCTGAGCCGGTACGGCGATCGCATCGGTTACCGGCGGACGATGATCGGGGCGGCGATCGTGCTGATAGCGGCGACGATGGCGCTGGCTTGGGCGCCGAGCATGGCGGAGATGCTGGCCGGTCGCGTCGCGCAGGGCGTCGCTGCCGCGGCGACGTTCAGCGCCGGCTTCTCGCTGCTCGCGGAGCACTATCGCGAGCGTCGCGTCGCAGTGATGGGGTTTGCGTTCATGGGGAGCACGGTCGGGTCGGTCGTGGGTCCGATCGCAGGCGGCTTGCTCTACGCGGCGGGCGGTTATCAGTTACCGTTTCTCGCCGTGCTCGGGCTGATCGCGGTCGACCTGGCGCTGCGCGTCTGGTTGCTGCCGCGCGACGGCGCGCCGGCCGTGCACGGAGTCGCGACGCTTACGCTGCTGCGCGACCCGCGGATCTTTGCGCCGTTGATCGCGGTGGCGCTGACGGCGGGCGCATGGGGCGTCCACGAGCCGCTGGTACCGAGCCACCTGAGTTCCGCGAGCGGCGCCTCGGCGGCGCAGATCGGGACGCTGCTCGCGATCGCGTCGCTCGCGTATGGGTTCGCGTCGCCGCTCGTGGCGCGCTCGGTCGCGCGCTTCGGGTCGCGCACGACGATGCTGGCGGGTGCGTGGTCGATGGCCGTGCTGTTCCCGGTGGTCGCGGTGATGCGTGGACTGATCGTCAGCGGCGTCGTGCTATGCCTCGTCAACGTCGCCTATGCGCTGCTCTTGAATCCAACGTCGGCGCAACTGGCCGAAGGCATCGACGCGCGCGGCCTGCGCTGCTATTCGGTCGTTTACTCGATTTCGAACCTCGCCTACTCGTTCGGCCTGATCGCGGGAACGCTCTCCGCGACCGCACTGCTGGCGACGCTGCCGTTCCTCGCCGTCATGCTGGCGGTCGGCGCCGTCCTCGCCCTGGCGAGCACGGTCCTCATCAGGCTGCGTTGAACTCCTCTTGAGGCTCGAGGCGAGTGCGAGGGGAGGAGACTTCCTCGGCGGCGTCCGATAGGGGCCGAATGGATTCGGCACTTTCGACGACCGCGCGCATCGCGCTGCTTGGGCTCCTGCTCGTCGGGCAGGCGCCTTCGATCGCGCGAGCCGACATTCCGGCTTCGGGCAATCCTAACCGGGATGCGGGCGCTTACAACAAGTGTACGAGCGCCTATAGCTCCGCGTCGAAGTCGTCGGGCGCCTTAGACACCGCGCTGCACGCATGTCTCAATTCCTTCTTGTTCTACTCCGACAAGGCACAAGGATCGAAGACGGAAAACGACGGCTGTTACTACGACTATTTCGGCGGTAACAGTGCGCTGCGCTACTCGCACCTGCTCGCGAAGATAGGGAACGACGAGGGCAGCAAAAACGCCCGGACCCTCGGGCTGCAACTACTCATCCAGGTCGTCAACAAGTGTCACGACGAACCCCACGCCGTGCACGCGGCCAAAGCCGTGCTGGACGCGAACACGCCGAGCTGATCCTCTAGGGCGGCGTCGAGACGGGGGCGACTGCCCGGCGCGGGACGATGTGCGGCGTGACGACGATGTACAGGTTGGTCTTCTGCGTCGTCGTGCTGATGCGGTTGAAGATGCCGCCGATCAGCGGGATGTCGCCGAGGCCCGGGATCTTATAAGTCGTCTTGACTTCGTTGTCCGACAGGAGGCCGCCGATGACGAACGAGTCGCCGTCCTTGACCGTCGCCGTCGTCTGCGCTTGGCGTTGGCTGATCTGCGGGATCCCCTGCGTGTAGGCCGTCACGCTCGAGACTTCCGAGAAGATGTGCGACGTGACGTACCCGTCCGAGGCGATCCGCGGTTCGATCTGCAGGTTGACGCCGACGTTGACGTAGTTGACCTGCTGCGACGTGACGGCGCTCGTGCCGGCCACGATGACCGTCGTGATGATCGGCAGCGCGTCGCCGGTCAGGATCGAGGCCGGCGCACCGTTCTGCGCCAGGATCCGCGGCCGGGCCAGGATCTTGCCGTAGCCCTTCTGGACCTGCGCGTACAGGTTCGCCTCGAAGGTCGCATTGCTGGTCGCGAATTGGCCGCTTTGTGCCGTCAACGTCGCCTTCGCGATGACGCCCTGCGCGTTGAAGTCGATGCCGAGGTCCTTTTGCCCCGTCTCGTCGAGTTCGACGATCTGCGTCTCGAGCAGCACGCTGTCGAGCGGGATATCCAGCTTTTCGATCACGTCTTTGAGCGACGCGACAACGTCTGGCGTTCCCGTGAGCACGATCGCATTGAGGCGGCGGTCGATCGCGATGTTGTCGTTGATCCGTTGCGCGAGACCCTGCCCCGCGTTCCCGAAGTTGTTCCCGAACGCGCCGCCGGTATTGAACTGCGGCTGCTGGAACGGCTGCGACTCGCCGTTGGATGCCCCGCCGAACGACTGCGTGCCGAAGTTCGAGGTCTGCGGGTTGAAGTTGTCATTCGAGGCGACGTTGGAGCCCTGTACGAGCACGCCCGCGACCTCGCTGACGTCGGCGTACTTGAGCGGGATCACCTCGGTCACTTGACCGAGCCCGGTCGATGCCGGCGCCTGCTGCGGCGTCGTGTTGTCGTCGCTTTCGTCATCGGACGGCGCCTTGGACGGCCCGGTCGGTACGTCGACGACGATGAAGCCGGCCGCCGGCAAGACGCGCACCGGCACCGCGCTCGACAGGTGGAGCGACAGCGCTACGTTGGGGCCCACCTGCGAGAGGGTCACGGCCTGAATCGGACCCTGCCCCGCGATCGTCGGCGGAACGTTCGAGCCGAGCGTTACGCCCTGGAAGATGACCGAGGTCTCCGTCGTTCCGACGCCCGCGATCGTGAACTTGGGGGGCGGTCCGCCGCCGAACGCGAGCGTTACGCGTGCGCCGCCGGTCGGCGATTTCGCAACGTTGACGCTATTGAGCGTTACGGCCAGCGCCACGCTGACCATGCCCATGGTCAGAAAAACGATGAGCGCGACGATGAGACCTGGCCGACCGCGGCTTCGCACACTCGTCGTCTATCCCGCGGGGCCCGCGTTTGCCTCCTCCCACCCTTGCGACCCCGTTAAGATTGCCTGAGACGGGCTCCCAGGAGCCTCGCTCCGCGCCGGAGAGGCCGGCCGTCAGCGGAGGGCTAACAACGCGCCGTTGAAGCGGCCCCTCTCGCTCCCGACGGTCTTGGGCTGGTTGGCCTTCGTGCTGCCGCTCGCGCTCTACGTCGCGTCGGTCTCGCCCTACGTCTCGTATTGGGACACGGCCGAGATGCAGACGGTCCCATATATCCTCGGCATCGCGCACCCGACCGGCTTCCCCACGTTCGTCATCGCCGGCTGGATCTTCAGCCACGTCTTTGCCGTCGGCACGGTCGCCTGGCGGATGGGCGTCCTGTGCGCGATCGCGATGGCGGGCGCCGCCGCCCTGGTGTACGTGCTCGCGCGGCAGTTCGAACGTCGAACCGTTCGTCGCGTTCGCGAGCGCTCTGCTGTTCGCAATCGGCACCGTCGCCTGGACGCGCGGAACGCGCGCCGAGGTGCACGCGTTCGTCGCGTTCTTCGCCGCTCTCGCGCTGGTCAGCGCCGTCCGCTGGTATCGCAGCGGCGAGCCGCGTGCGTTGATCTGGCTCGCCGCCGCGCTCGGGCTCGGCATCGCGACCCACCTCGTCATCGGGCTGCTGCTGCCGGGGATCGCGATCATCATGGTCCGCCGCTACCGCGAACTGCGGTGGCGCACCGTGGCGCTCCCGATCGCGATCGTCATCGCGTCGCTCGGGCTCTACCTCTATCTCCCGCTGCGCAGCGGGTACGTCACGAGCCATCACCTCGATCCGACGTCGCAGCTCGGCGTCCCGGTCGGCCGCCCGTACTGGGACTACGCGCACCCGGCCTCGCTGATGGGGCTGCGCCGCGAACTCGCCGGCAGCGACTTCAACGTCGGCCAGGGACTCGCCGGGATCGTCTCGCTCGAACGCTACGCGAAGATGGGCGTCGAGTACACCGACTCGGCCCGCAACGAGTACGGTTGGATCGTCCTGATCGCGTCGCTGCTCGGGCTCGCGCTGGTCACGCGCGACGAGCCGCTGCTCGGCAGCGGCCTCTTCCTGGCGGTCGCGCTGCCGGTCCCGTTCGTGCTGAACTACCGCGCCGAGTCCGACATCGAGCGCTACTTCTTGCCGTCGTTCTGGCTGATCGCCGCGATGGCCGGCGTCGGCCTCTCGCGCGGCGTCGCGGCCTACCTGCGCGAACGCTCGCGGCTCTCGACGACGCTCGCCGCGCTGACCCTCGGCGTCCTGGTCGTCCAGATCGGCCTCGCGGGCAGGGACACGTTCTCGCAGCGCAGCGACGACGCCGCCGCCAAGTTCGTCGACCGCGTGATCGCACAGACGCCCGACCGCGCCATCATCATCGCGAACTGGGCGTTCGCGACCCCGCTCGCCTATGCGGCCTACGTCGAAGGCCGGATGGGGCAGCGCATCGTCGAGACGGCCTGGGTCGGCGACGACGTGGCGTTCCTCCCGAAGTGGGTCGCCGAGCGGCCGGTCTATGCGGTCGTTCAGGGCGGCACGCCGGACATCGCCGGACTGCAGTTCCACTACGTCGACGACGGCTTCCCCGCGCTGTTTAAAGTCGTGCGGTGAGCGGCTCCGTCCTCGCCGGCGCGATCGCCACGATCCTCATCGTGATCAGCACCGGTCTGCGCGCGACGCCCTACAACAACTACGCGTTGCTGGCCGACGCGATCGTCCACGGCCATCTATGGATCAACTGGTCCGGCCCCGCGATCGACGCGTTGCTCTACCACGACCGCTACTACGTGATCGAGGCACCGCTCCCCGCGGTCTTCCTCATCCCGGCGGCGTTCTTCTTCGGCGCCAACGCGAACCAGACGCTGCTCGCCGCCCTGCTCGGGGGCATCTCGGTCGGCGCGGCCTGGGAAGTCGCGACGCGGCTCGGCCTGACGGGCAACGCGCGCCTGCTGCTGACCGGCTTCTTCATGGTCGGCACCAACGTCTGGTGGTGCGCGATGTACGGCAACGTCTGGTTCGTCGCGCACTCGAGCGCCGTCTGCTTCACGATGCTCGCGCTCGTCGAACTGCTCGGCAAACGGCGCGGCTGGCTCGTCGCGCTCTTCGGCGCGTTCGCGCTGGAGTCGCGCTTCGACATGGTGCTCGCGCTGCCGGTCTACGCGTACCTCTTGCTGCGCGACCGCGATCCGGCCGAGATGCGCCGTTCCGCGCTCGCCTTCGCCGGCACGCTGGTACCGTTCGCAATCGCTTGGGTCATGTACAACGAACTGCGCTGGGGGACGCCGCAAGACATCGGCTACACGACCTGGTACCATCAGGACAACGTCGGCGACCCGACCGGACCGCCGTTCAAGTTCAAGTACCTGCCGTACCAGTTGTGGTCGTTCTTCATTCAGGGACCCGTGTTCATCGGCCGCTACCCGTGGGTCGGGTCGACCGTTTCCGGGATCGCGCTGACCTGGACCAGTCCCGCGTTGGTCATCTCGCTGTTCGCGCGCCAGCCGCGCGCCCTGGTGATCGCGATGTGGTGCGCCGTCCTCCTGATACTCGGGCCGCTGCTGATCTACTACGTCAACGGCGCGACCCAGTTCGGCATGCGGCATGCGCTCGACTTCGAACCGTTTCTCTTCGTGCTGATGGCGATCGCCCTGCGCGACCGCGAGGACGCGGTCTTCCGGGTCATCAGCACGATCCTCTTGTGGTACTCGACCATCGTCGGCTTTTGGGGCCTCTGGCTGTGGCGAACGTTCTTCCGACCGACGTACTGAACGAGCGGCGCTGGTTCAGCGCCCGCTTCCGCGTCCCCGATGCCCTGGTCGCCGGGGCGATCGCGCTGATCGCGATCGCGGTCGCGTCGCACCTGCGCTCGACGACCTACGACAACTACGCGCGACTCGCGTACTCGATGCTGCACGGCCATCTCTGGATCGACTGGCCCGGCCGCATCATCGACGCCGCCGAGTACAACGGCCGGCACTACGGCGTCGACGCGCCGCTGCCGGCCCTCTTCGTGCTGCCGCTCGCGCTCTTCTTCGGCGAGAACGCCAACCAGACGATCCCGTCGATCGTTCTAGGCGCGGTCAACGTCGCGCTCTGCTGGGTGTTGTTGGACCGGCTCGGCGTCGTGCGCGCCGCGAAGTTCTGGTTGACGCTGTTCTTCTTCGCCGGCACGGATCTGTTTTGGTGCGCGATGCTCGGCAACGTCTGGTTCTTCGCGCACGTGTGCGCCGTGTTCTTCACCCTGCTGGCGCTGATCGAGTTGACCGGAAAGCGGCGCGGTTGGCTCGTCGGCATCCTCGCCGTTTGCGCGTTCGAGTCGCGCTTCACGCTCGTGTTGGCGCTGCCGTTCTACGCCTACCAGCTGTGGTCGGGCGAAATCGCGCGCGCGTCGGGCGACGATAGCCGGTCGGCCCGGCTCGTGCGACCGCTGCGTGGCTTCGGCATCGTGATGGTCGCGGGCGCGGCGCTCTGGGTCGGCTACAACGAGGCGATGTGGGGGACGTGGAACGACATCGGTCACACGCTCTACTATCACCAGGACTCGTGGGGCGACCCGTTCGGCTCGCCGTTCGGGCTGCGCTACTTCCCGTACCAGTTCTACTCGTTCTTCCTTCAGGCGCCCGTCCTCGTCGAGTGGCTGCAGGCGGCCCAGCCGCCGTACTTCAAGGTCGATCCGCACGGCATCGCGCTGACGTTTACGAGTCCCGCGCTCGTCCTCGCGTTCCTCGCGAAGGCCTCGCGCCGGCTGATCGCGTCTCTCTGGATCACGGCGGTCCTGGTCGCCGTGCCGTCGTTTCTCTATTACTTGAACGGCTGGTACCAATTCGGGATGCGGCACGCGCTCGACTTCGAGCCGTTTCTGCTCGTGCTGATGGCGCTCGCGGTCCGCGATCGCATGCCGCGCTGGGGCGCGGTGCTGTGCGCGTACTCGGCGCTGGTCGGCCTGTGGGGCGTCTGGTACTGGAACGAGTTCTTCCGGACCGGGGACTAGTCGCGGCCTAACGGTCCGTGAAGCCGCGCGCGAACGACGTTGCGTAGAGGATCAGCAGCAGGACGTAGACCGCGGCGATCGGCACGGGCGGGATCGCCGGCACGAGCGCCGTCACGCCGAAGAGTGCGGCGAACGCGACGCTCAACCAGCCGAACCTGCGGTGCGAACGCGCCGTCATACCATACTCGTCGTCGTACGCCCCGGGCCGGTAACGGGCGCGCACGAAAGCGGCGGCCGCGCCGACGGCCGCCAGGATCGCGCCGATTGCGCTCCACACGAGGCAGATGGTACCGGAACGGCGCCGGCCTCCCTGGCGCGGGGCGCCGCTGGGGGCTGGCCGAAGGGGACGCCGTGCCCGCACGCCGCAGCCCCGAGGAACTCTCGGAGTACAACCGCAAGCGCAACTTCGAAGCGACGCCCGAGCCTTCGGGCAAGGACAAGCCGGCGGCGCGCGCGCCGGCCAAGCGCGAGAAGCTGAAGTTCGTCGTACAGATGCACCGCGCGACGCGGCTGCACTACGACTTCCGCCTCGAGGCCGACGGGGTGCTGAAGTCGTGGGCGGTCCCGAAGGGGCCGTCGTACGACCCCGCCGACAAGCGGCTCGCGATGCACGTCGAGGACCACCCCTACGACTACCGCAACTTCGAGGGGATCATCCCGAAGGGCAACTACGGCGCCGGCGAGGTGGTCGTGTGGGACCGCGGCTGGTACGAACTGGCCGAAGGGACCGACACGACGGACCAGATCGCCAAAGGCAAACTCAAGTTCATCATGCACGGCAAGAAGCTGCATGGCATGTTCTCGCTCGTGCACATCAAGGGACGCGACGGCGAAGAGAACGCGTGGCTGCTCGTCAAGGATCACGACAAGTACGTCGATCCGAAGTGGAAGATCGAAGACCACGACGAGTCGGTCAAGAGCGGCAAGACGATCCGCGACATCGCCAAGGACCCCAAGGCGCCGCACTGGATCTCGAAGCCGGTCGAGCGCCCGAAGCGTTCGCAGTTGCGCGCCGCGCCCGCCGATCCGATTCCGGTGATCACGATGCCGATGCTCGCGACGCCGGCAGAGAACCCGTTCGACGATCCGCAGTGGCTGTTCGAGATCAAGTGGGACGGCTATCGCGCGATCGCGACGATCGACCGCGCCGGCAAGGTTACGCTAACGTCGCGTAACGGGCTCGACTTTCTCGCGAAGTTCGGCGAACTCGAATCGCTCGCGGAGTCGTTCAGCGAGCGGCCGGTCGTCGTCGACGGCGAACTTGCCGTGCTCGACGCCGATGGCCGCCCGTCGTTTCAAGCGCTGCAGAACCGGATGGATCGCTACGGCCGCACGGCAAAGACCGAGCGTCACGTCACCTTCGTCGTCTTCGACCTGCTCTACGGTAACGGCCGCGACCTGCGCAAGGAGCCGCTCGAGAAGCGCAAGGCCGCGCTGGAGGCGATCGTCGTCCCCGACCACGACGTGCTCTACAGCAAGCACGTCGTCGGCAGCGGCAAGGCCCTCTACGACGTCGCACGCGCTCGCGGCCTCGAGGGGATCATCGCGAAGCGGGCCACGTCGACGTATCAGGAGCGCCGTTCGCGCGACTGGCTCAAGATCAAGGCGGTGCGGCGGCAAGAGTTCGTCGTCGGCGGGTGGACCGAACCGCGCCGGAGCCGCAAGGGCTTCGGAGCGCTGCTGCTCGGCGTCTACGACGGCGACGCGCTCGTCTCGGTCGGCTCGGTCGGGACCGGGTTCGACAACCGCCTGCTGACCGAGATCCTCGCGCGGCTCGAACCGCTCGAGCGCAAGACGCCGGCGTTCGAGAACCCGCCCAAAACCGACACCCCCGCCCACTGGACGCAGCCGAAGCTGGTTGCCGAGGTCGCGTTCGCGGAGTGGACCGACGACGACCAGCTCCGCCACCCCGCGTTCGTGGCGATGCGGGCGGACAAGGATCCCCGCGAGGTCGTCCGCGAGGTTCCCAAGCGAACGTGAGTTCGAGCGTCGCCGCCGCCCTCGGCGGGTAGGTCAGGATTCGTGGCGGCAGCGGGATAATGTTACTCTCCCACTGCCCGGAGAAGGACGAGACTCGACGTTATGGCGCACGCGATTTGGAACGGCACGATCAACTTCGGCCTGGTGACGATCCCGGTCAAACTCCAGACGGCGATCCGCACCAACGACCTGCGGTTCAACTTTCTGCACGGCAAGGACGAGGGGCGGGTCCAGAACGTCCGCACCTGCTCGATCGACGGCGAGGAGGTGCCCTTCGACGAGATCGTGCGCGGTTACGAGTACGAGAAGGGCAAGTACGTCATCATCAGCGACGAGGACTTCAAGCGCGTCAACGTCGAGGCGACCCAGTCGGTCGACATCGTCGAGTTCGTCGATCTCTCCGAGATCAACCCGATGTACTACGACAAGCCCTACTACCTCGAGCCCGAGAAGAAGGGCCGCCACGCCTACGCGCTGCTGCGCGAGGCGCTGCGCGAAACGAACAAGGTCGGGATCGCGAAGGTCGTCATCCGCGCGCGCGAGCATCTGGCGGCCCTCAAGCCGAACGGCGACGCGCTCGTCCTCGAATTGATGCACTTCGCCGACGAGATCGTCGATCAGGAGTCGCTCGACTTCCCGCCGATCGAGAAGCCGGTCGAGAACGAGATGAAGGTCGCCAAGATGCTGATCGAGACGATGGCTGCGACCTTCGATCCTGAGCGGTTCCATGACACGTATCGCGACGAACTGCTCGCGATGATCGAGGCGCGCGCCGCGGGCAAAGCGCTACCGGCCGGCAAGCCGAAGGCCGCCCGCTCCGACAAGGTCGTCAACCTCATGGACGTCCTGCAGCAGAGCCTCGAACAGACGCGCAAGGGCAGGGGCGAGGGCGACGAAGAGGACGAGAAGCCCAAGAAGACCGCGCGCCGCAAGCGCACCGCAGCCTAGCGTACTCTCCGGCTAGATCCTCCGCAGCCGCACGGACGCGGCCTCCTCGTCGCGCGCCTCGGCCTCGCTCGGCGCCGGCGCGAAGTGCAGCTTCAGCACGCGCAGCATCGCCGTCACGGGAACGGCGATGAACGTGCCGACGATGCCGAAGAGCGCGCTGAACACCAGGATCGACGCGATCAATAGCACCGGCGACAATTGCACCTGCGACTTCATGATGCGGGGCACGATCAGGTTGCCGTCGACCTGCTGGATGACGCCGAAGCCGATCCCGACGATCAGCGCGTTCTGCCAGTCGTTGTAGATCAGCGCGAGCAACACCGACGGGAAGAACCCGATGAGCGCGCCGACGTAGGGGATGAAGTTCAGGATTCCCGCGAGGACCCCGATCAGCAGCGCGTAGGGCACGTGCGTGATCACCAGCAGGATGAAGATCAGGGCGCCGACGATCGCGCCGTCGAGCAACTGCCCGCGCACGAAACTGCCGAGCACGTCGTTGAGGTCGTTCAGGATCGCGATCGTCTTCGGCCGCCAGCCGGCGGGTACGAACCCCAGCGTCGCGCGCTTGATCTCGGTCGAGTCGAAGAACAGGTACGCCGTCAGGATCGGCACGATGATGAAGCTGAGGAAGATCGAGACCGCCGACGTGAGGATGCCGAGCGTCCGCTGCGCGATCGAGAACGCGTACTTCGAGACCAGCAGTCCGACCTGACCCGGCAGACTCTGAATCCAGGTCTGAATGCCTGGCGGGAACTTCGCCATGAACGGGCTATCGCGGTTGGCGACCTCGCGCTGCAACTGCACGACCATCCCCGGCAGGCTCACTGCGAGCTGTTGCGCCTGGTTGAACAGCGGCGGCAACAGCGTCAACGCGACCAGCGCGAACGCGACCAAAAACGCGACGTATGTGAGCACGAGCGCGGCCGGAAGCGGCATGTACCGCCGCAGCCGTTGCACGAGCGGCAGCATGACGTAGGCGACGACGATCGAGGCCAGGATCACGACGCACGCGGCCTCCGCGATCCCCATGAAGCGCACCGCGCCGATCAGCAAGACCACGCCGATCAGGACGATCAGCATGATCAGCAGCGCGCGGACCAAGCCGCGATCCGTGGTCGAGACGCCCGGC
Organism: Vulcanimicrobiota bacterium; assembly: GCA_963743605.1. GTDB lineage: Bacteria > Vulcanimicrobiota > Vulcanimicrobiia > Vulcanimicrobiales > Vulcanimicrobiaceae > CAVUQJ01. Next base: position 84,606 of record CAVUQJ010000009.1, read on the forward strand.
GGTTGGGTCAAGCGGTGAACCTCCTGACGGACGGTTGCCTTGCCGGGCTCGGGCGGCCTTTCCTGCGGTGGTCTTAGGACGAGACGGCCCGCACCTCGCGGCGGCGCGCGGCGAGTCCGAGCGCTAGGGCGATCCCGACGAAAACGACCGAGATCGCCGCGGTCCAGGGCGGCCCGTAGGCGGCGAGGATCCCGGTAGAGATGACCGGCATGATGGACCCGGAGATGCCGTCGAGCGACGAGCCGACGCCGAGAACGGTGCCGCGCGCGCGCTCTGGGGCGGCGTCGGTCAGCAGCGTCGCGATCGTCGCGTTCGTCAGCGAAAGCCCGAACGCGAACAGCGGAATCGTGAGGATCATCAGCGGCAGCGTGTGGACGAGCGGCACTGCGGCGAAGAAGAGCACCGCGCTCGCGAAGCCGAGGTTCGAGACCCGTCGCACGCCGAGCCACGTCGTGAGCTTGCCGACCACGAAGATTTGTAGGACCACGCTGATGACGCCGAAGAACGCGAAGAAATAGCTGGTCTCGGACGCGCCGAACCCGAGTTGCGCCTGCAGGATCAGGGCGAAGGCGGCGAACCACGCGTAGAGCCCCAGCGAGTACGCCAGTTTCTGCACGAGCACCGGCGCCACGCTCGGCTCGGAAAAGTACGCCGGGATATCGCGCAGCGATGCGGCCTTTTCTATCTCGCCCTTCTCGGCGACGCGCTCGGGGAGGAAGAAGATCGTGGCGAGCAGGGTGATCACTTGTAAGCCGGCGGCGAGCAAGAACGGCGTCGCGTAGCCGAGTTTCTGCAACAGGAAACCGCCGGCCGCCGGCCCGAGGACGAAGCCCGCGCTGAACGCGGCGCCGACGTAGCCGAACGCGCGCGTGCGCTCGCCGGGCTCGACGCGATCGGCGACGTAGGCCTGGGTGACGCTGATGTTGCCGCCGGAGACGCCCTCGACGATGCGCGCCGCGAACACCCAGGCGATCGTCGGCGCGAAGGCGAGCATCGCCCAGCCGATCGTCGCGCCGATCTGGCTGATGATCAGCACGGCCTTGCGCCCGATCCGGTCGGAGACGTTGCCCCACACGGGTCCGGCGACGAACTGACACAAGGCGAAGGTCGCGAACAGGATGCCGACCGTGGGTTTCGGCGCACCGAAGTGCACGACGTAGAACGGCAGGATCGGGATCAGGATGCTGAAGCCGAGGATATCGATGAACGTGATCCCGAGGATCGGAAAGATCTTGGCGATCACGGCGACGGCGCACGCCGCTTGACGAGGGCGGACGCGGTCTGCGTCATGACGTCCTCGCCGTGTTGGTTGCGCGTCCAGATGCGCATGACGATCTGGCCGGACCGTTTGCCCGGTAACGCCTTGACGCTCTCGATGCGCACGACCGCGTGGAGCGAGTCGCCGGGGACGACCGGGCGCAGCCAGCGCAGGGTGTCGGTGCCGAGCCCGACGGCGCCCGACGCCGGGAACACGCCGCCCTTGACCAGCAACCCCATCGTGAGGGCCGCGGTGTGCCAGCCGCTCGCGATCAGCCGGCCGAACACGGTCCCGTCGGCCGTCTCGGCGCGGTGGAAGGTCTGCGGGTCGTACTCTTCGGCGAAGCGTTCGATCGCCTCGGCCGTCACGAGGATCGGGCCGGTCTCGAAGGTCTGTCCGACCTCGTAGTCCTCGAACCACTCGACCCGCGGTGGCATATTACCGCGCTTCGATCGGCGTGACGGCGAGCGACAGCAACTCGAGGCGGCGCACGACGCGAACGGCGATCTCCTCGCCGGCCTTGCTCTCGGTCAGGATGCGGTGCAAATCGTCGACGCCGAGCACGGGGCGGCCGGCCAGTTCGACGAGCGTGTCGCCGTCCTGGATGCCGGCGCGGGCGGCCGGACTGTCCTCCTCGACCGAGGTGACGACGGCGGCCCGTTCGCCGGTGAGCCCGTAGGCGCGCACGATGCGGCGCGGCAGCGAGAACGTCCTGCACCGCGACGCCGATGTAGCCGCGCCGGACCTTGCCGTCGCGCATCAGCAGCACGGCGACGAACTTCGCGGTGTCGATCCCGATCGCGAAGCAAATCCCTTGCGCCCACGAGAAGGTCGCGGTGTTGACGCCGATGACGCGTCCGCGTCCGTCGACGAGCGGGCCGCCGGAGTTGCCCGGGTTCAGCGCCGCGTCCGTCTGCAGCACGTTATCGACGAGGCGGCCCGACGGCGTGCGCAGCGTGCGGCCCAGGGCGCTGACGACGCCGGCCGTGACGGTCGCCTGCAGCCCGTACGGGTTTCCGAGCGCGATCGCGAGCGAACCGACGCGCACGTTGCGCGAGTTGCCGAGCGTCGCCGGAACGAGGTCGCTCGCGGAGATGCGGACGACGGCGAGGTCGGTGTCGGGATCGTCGCCGACGACGGAACCCGGAAACGAGCGGCCGTCGAGCAGCGTGACGTTGAGCGCGCGCGCGTCGTGGACGACGTGGCTGTTCGTGATGAGGAAGCCGTCGGGCGTGAACACGAACCCCGAGCCGCCGCCGCGCCGGCCGCGCGTGGAGACCTCGATGTTGACGACGGACGGACCAGCGGTTTCGACCGCGGTCGTGACGGCATGCGAGTATGCGTCGAGCGCGTCGAGTTCGTCGCGCTCGTCGGAAACATAGTGGATCATGGTGGTGCGCAGCCAGTAACCCGTCGGGGCGACGGCGAGATGCAAGCTTGCCCTCGGCGGGGGGCCCGCGACGCCGGGGGCGAATGGGCGTGGCCGGCGCCCTGGTGGCGGAATTGGTAGACGCGCTGGTTTCAGGTATCAGTGGCCGCAAGGCCGTAGGGGTTCAAGTCCCTTCCAGGGCACGGGACGATTCGAGCGGTTGCGCCGCCGCTCGGAGCGGGCGCGACGGGTCGTGAGGCCGAGGTCACACTTCCGCGCCGCCCCATCAAGCGCTGCCTGCGCGGCGCCGATGCTCCAGACGTAGGTTCCCGCCGCGCCACCTCGACGCGCGCAGGCTCCTCCGTCCGCTTGGAGATCCCGATGCGTTCCTACAGTTCGTTCGCCGCCGCCGCGTTGACGCTCGCCCTCGCCGGATGCTCGGGCAACAACAGCCCGCTGTGCACCACCGTTCCGGTGCAGAACGTCACGACGCCGCAGATGGTCTATCCGGTCCCCGACTACGCGAGCGTTCCCGTCAACGCCGGCGCGATGGTCGTCTCTTACACCGCGGCGCCGGAACTCGCGCAGCAGATCACGATCGCGCCCCGCGGCGGCGCGCCGATCGCCCTCGGACCGATGGGCGCCGCGCCGAAGGTGATGCCTCAGCCGTACGTTCACAATCCGGCCGGCGGCGGCACGTTCTACGGCGTGACGTTACCGAAGCTGCAGGCGCACACGCACTATACGGTCGCGTATCGCTACACGAGTTCGGCGGGATTGTGCGGTCAGTCGACCGAGTCCAGCATCCCGATGGGGGCCTTCTCGACGCAGTAGCGCCGCTACGGGGCGCTCGCGACGACGATCGTGCCCTTCATATACGGGTGGTACGTGCAAATGTACGCATACGTCCCCGTGTCCTTGAAGGTGTGCGACCATTTCGCGTTCTGATCCATGTTACCGGAGTCGAACGACTTGTCCGACGCGGTCGCGGTGTGCGGCGTGCTGTCGTCGTTGACGAACTGCACGGTTTCGCCGGGCTTGATCGTGAGCGAAGCGGGGACGAACGCGAAGTTCTTGATGTGCACGACGATCGGAGCCGCGGGCGCGGGGCTCGACTGCGCGCCGGCGCCGGTCTGCGTGAGGCCGGCAAGCGTGGCGGCCGTCGCGATGGCGATGAACAGCGAACGGATCATGGAGTCCTTCCTAGCGCGTTGAGGCGTACCGTCCCTGCGGCCGCCCGCTCCCGTGAGCGGAGCGGCCGGGTCGGGCGGCACGCCCACATGCTCCCCGCAAGACGTGAAGGATGACTGAAGGCCGCGCCGCCGCGGGCAGGCGCGAACGCCCAACCGCCTTGAACAGCATACGTCGTGACGCGCGCGTGGTGGAGACTCGGTGCTTGAATCTATCGTAAAGGTGACGCTCCCCGAGCTCGGGGAGTCGGTGACCGAGGGCACCGTGGTCGAGTGGCGCGTCGCGCCGGGACAATGGGTGGAAGAGGGCGCGACCCTCGTCGACGTGACGACCGACAAGGTCGACGTCGAGGTTCCCGCGCCCGTCTCGGGCGTCGTGACGGCCGTCCACGTCGCTGCCGGCGAGCCGATCGCGGTCGGCGGGACCCTCGCCGAAATCGATCCCTCAGCCGAAAAGCCGGCGACCCAGCCCGCCTCAGAGCCGCCGGCGCCCAAGGCCGCGCAGCCCGCTAAGCCGGCCGCCGGCTCGAACGGCGCGAGCGCGCCGGCGAACGCCGGCGGACCGGCTTCGCACCAGGCGCGCCGGCTCGCCGAGCGCCACCAGGTCGATCTGAGCCGGATCCGCGGCAGCGGTCCCGGCGGCCTGATCGTGCGCGAGGACGTGCGGCGCGCCTCCGAGGCGCGCGGCGGCAACGGCGCGACCGCGCCGCGCCAGCGGACGGCTCTGGTCCCGCTTCCCGCCGATGCCAAGGTCACGCCGCTGCGCGGGCCGGCCCTCGCGCTCGTCGGCTACATGGAACAGAGCCTCGAGATCCCGACGGCGACCAGTTTCCGGACGCTGTCGGTGGGGCGGCTCGAGCAGCGCCGCAGCGAGCTCAACGCCGCGCTGCGCCAGGGAGGACGCAGCGAGAAGGTCTCGTTCACGCACCTGATCGCGTTCGCGATCGCGCGCGCCGCGCACGACTTCCCGGCGATCGTCGCGACGTTCCGCCGCGACGGCGGCGTCGCCGAGCGCGCGGAGGCCGGCATCCATCTGGGCATCGCGGTCGACGCGCAGCGCAAAGACGGCACCCGTCTCTTGGTCGTGCCCGTCTTGCGCAACGCGGACGGTCTCGGGTTCGCCGAGTTTCGCGAGCACTACGAAGATCTCGTCGCACGCGCGCGCGACAACAAGCTCACCGCGGACGAACTGGCCGGCGCGACGATCACGCTGACGAATCCGGGCGGAATCGGCACGGTCGCTTCGGTGCCGCGGCTCATGGCAGGCCAGGCGGCGATCATCGCGGCGGGAGCGATCGGCTTCCCGCCCGGATTCGCGCACGCGGACGAGCGGGCGCTGCGCGCGCTCGGCGTTACCAAGGTGATGACGCTGACGAGCACCTACGATCACCGCGTCATCCAGGGCGCGCAGTCAGGCGAGTACCTGCGGCGCGTCGAGGAACTGCTCGACGGCGGCCACTACTTCTACGAAGGCGTCTTTTCGGCGTTCGGCTTGGACGTGCGCGACGCGCAGGGGCGCGCGGTCACGCCGGCGCGCGCCGCCGCTCCGGCGATCGAGATTCCGCGCGAGCACGCCGGTCACGCCGACGAACTGCTGCGCGCCGTCGCCGCCGGGATGGCGCTGTTGTCGTCGTACCGGCGCCACGGCCACCTCGCCGCGACGCTCGATCCGCTCGGCACCGAACCGGCCGGCGATCCCGCGCTCGACGCGCGCACCTACGGGCTCACGCCGTCGCTGATGGCCGCGGTCCCGGCTTCCGTGTTGCGCACGAAGGTCGCCGGCAGCACGCTCGCCGAGGTGTTGCCGAAGTTGCGCCAAGCGTATTCGTCGACGATCGCCTACGAAGTCGAGCACATCGCGAACATCGAGCAGCGCGAGTGGTTGCGCGAGTACATCGAGTCCGGCCGGCATCGCATCCCGCTGAGCGCGACCCAGGCGGTCGCCGTGCTCGCGCGGCTGACCAAAGTCGAGTCGATGGAGCGCTACCTGCGCAAGACGTACATCGGCCAGAAGACCTTCTCGATCGAGGGGCTCGACGTGATGATCCCGATGCTCGAGGAGATCATCAGCGAGTTCGCCGACGAAGGGATCGGGACGGCCGTGCTCGGCATGGCCCATCGCGGCCGGCTCAGCACGATCGCGCACGTCGTCAACCGCCCGTACGAGGAGATCATCGCCGAGTTCGAGGCCGCCGACCTGCGCGGCGAGGGCGAGGAGGACGACGACGTCACCGGCGACGTCAAGTATCATCACGGCTCGAACGGGACGTACGAGACCCTGAGCGGCGAGAAGATCAGCGTCTCGCTCGCCAACAATCCGAGCCACCTCGAGGCCGTCGACGGCGTCGTCGAGGGCCGGACGCGCGCGCTGCAGACCAATCACGACACGCCGATCGCGACGCGCGATCTGCGCAAGGCGGCCGCGGTGCTGATCCACGGCGACGCGGCGTTTTCGGCGCAGGGAGTCGTCGCCGAGGTCCTCAACCTGCAGGCGCTCGCCGGTTACGCGGTCGGCGGCACCGTGCACCTGATCGCGAACAACCAGATCGGCTTCACGACCGATCCGAGCGACGCGCGCTCGACGCGCTACGCGAGCGACCTGGCGAAGGGTTTCGACGCGCCGATCATCCATGTCAACGCGGACGACGTTCGAAGCGTCGCTGTCGGCGGCGCGACTGGCCGTCGACTTCCGCCGCAAATTCGGGCGCGACGTCATCATCGACGTCATCGGGTATCGCCGCTTCGGCCACAACGAGACGGACGAGCCGGCGTACACGCAGCCGCAGATGTACGAGCGGATCCGCAACCATCCGACCGTGCGCGAGTTGTACGCGCAGCAGCTGATCGCGCAGGGCCTGGTCGGGCCCGACGATCCCGCCGCGATGCTCGCGACCGCCAACGCGCGGATCGTGAAGGCGCACGACGCGGTCAAGGGCGGCAAGCGCTCCGAACTGGTGGGGCCGGCGCGGCATCCCGCGCTGCCGGTCGACGACGCGCCGGTCGAGACCGGCGTTCCGGCCAGCAAACTGATGCGGTGGAACACCGAACTGGTCGCCGTACCGGAGACGTTCCGCATCAATCCCAAACTGACACGCCAGCTCGACCGCCGCAGGGCGGCGTTCGGCTCCGACGGCGAGGCCGACTGGGGGCTCGCCGAGGCGCTCGCGTTCGCGTCGCTGCTCGCGGAGGGCCGCCCGATCCGGCTGAGCGGCCAGGACACCGAACGCGGCACGTTCAGCCACCGCCACCTCGTGTTGCACGATCCGCAGACGGGCTCAGAGTACATCCCGCTGCAGCACATGGCCGACGCGCGCGCGTCGTTCGAACTGTACAACAGCCCGCTCTCGGAGTACGCCTGCCTCGGGTTCGAATACGGCTACAGCGTGCAGTTGTCGGACGCGTTGGTCCTGTGGGAAGCGCAGTTCGGCGACTTCATGAACGGCGCGCAGGTCATCATCGACCAGTTCATCGCCGCCGGCAACGCCAAGTGGGGCGAGACGTCGCGGCTGACGCTGCTGCTTCCGCACGGCTACGAGGGCGCGGGTCCCGAGCACTCGAGCGCTCGCATCGAGCGCTTCCTCCAGCTCTCGGCGGAGGGCAACGTGCACCTCGTCAACTGCTCGACCGCCGCGCAATACTTCCACCTGCTGCGTGCCCAGGCGCGCAGCCCACGTCCGATGCCGCTCGTGGTCTTCACGCCGAAGAGCCTCTTGCGGTTGCGCTCGTCGTTCGCCACGATCGGCGATCTCGCCGAGGGCGGGTTCAAGGACGTGATCGACGATCCACGATTTGCGGAGGGCCGCGAGCGGGTCGAGCGCGTGCTGCTGTGCTCGGGCAAGATCTACTTCGACCTCGTGCAGCATCCGCGCTACGGCACGACGTCGAAGACGGCGATCGTCCGCGTCGAGTTGCTGTCGCCGCTGCCCGTCGACGGGATCATCTCCGTGCTGACCTCCTATCCCAACCTCAAGAGCGTCGTGTGGGTCCAAGAGGAGCCGCAGAACATGGGCGCCCGCGCACACGTGCGGCGGCGCATCGTCAAGCGGCTGCCGCACGGCGTCGCCAACGTCGACTACATCGGCCGGCCCTATCGAGCGAGCCCGAGCGAAGGCTACGGCGGCGCGCACGCGGTCGAACAAGAACGCATCCTGACGACGGCGCTGACGGAAAACTAACGGCGCGTGCAGCGGACGATTCGGTTCGACGACGGCGCCGAGACGGTGCTGGAGACGTGGGGTTCGAGCGGCCCGAACCTGCTGTGCGTCCACGGCATCGCGTCGTCGCGCAAGTCGTGGGCGAGTCTCGCGACCCGCCTGGCGCTCGCGTATCGCGTGCACGCGTACGACCAGCGCGGGCACGGCGACGCCGCCGGCGTGCACGGGCCGATGACGCTCGAGCGCACCGTGCGCGATCTCGAGGAGGTCGTCCAGGCGATCGGCGAGCCGGTCGCGGCCCTGATCGGTCACTCCTGGGGCGGCGCCGTCGTTCTGCTGGGTGGGATGCGCACCGTCTCCGACCGCGTCGTGGCGATCGATCCGATGGTCCATCAGACGGAACCCTGGTACGACGACTTCGTCGCCGACGCCGCCGCCGATCTGGCGCTCGATCGCGTCGCGCGCGAGCGAGCATTCATGCGGCGCTACGCGGCCTGGGGGGAACTCGAGATCGCGGGAAAGATCCACGCGATGGCGTCGATGTCGCTCGAACCGATCGAGCGGCTCGGCAGCGAGAACCACGCCGACGAGGGCGGTTGGGACCTGCGTGATGCGATCGCCGCCTATCCGAAGCCGCTGCTGCTGTTCGCCGGCGGCAAGGACTCCGTGATCGCGCCGGCCGACCTGCGCCGGCTCGAGGACACCCTCGGGCCGAACGCCCGCATCATCGTCGTGGCCGACGGCGGCCACAACCTGCACCGGACGCACTTCGACGCGTTCGTCTCCGATCTCGAAGCGTTCTTGCTCACGTCGTAGGAGGCTGTTGTGACGTCCGCGCTACAGACCCAACTGTTCACGCTGGCGCTCGTGTTGGTCGTCGTCGTGCGATTCTTGTTTCGCGAACTGCGCGCGAGAACGGTGCGGCTCAGCTCGCTCTGGTATCGCCCGGCGTTCCTCGCGCTGCTGACGGCGCTGGTCATCTGGCAGGGCGTGCGCGTGGGCGACCCGACGGGCGAACTCGCGGTGTCGATCATGGTCGGCATCGTGGCGGGCATCGTCGTCGGCTGGCTCGTCGTCGCGACGACCTCCATCCAGGCCGGTCCGCGCGCCGGCCTGCTCGTCCTGCGCGGCTCCTGGATCACGGTCGTCATCTGGATGGTCGCGCTCGTCGCCCGGCTCGGCGTACGTTTTCTCAACGGCGGTTACACCGCGGCCGCGTCGTCGGCCGTCACCACGGTGGGCACGGTGATGATGGTGACGGCGGCCTTCGCGACGTTCGCGCTGTTGGTCGCCGTCCGCGGTAGGGCGCTCTCCGCTTAGTGCCTTACGGGGCCCTATGAGGTGACGTAGCAGACTTCGAGTTTGTTGCCGTCCGGGTCTTCGAAGAATACGGCATAGTAGTCATAGATGTCCTCGGGTCCTTCTATCTTCGTTGCACCGATCGACGCCAGCATCGCGCCGATGCGGTCGACGACGTCGCGCGAGGATGCCTCGATGGCGATCCGGGCCGAGCCCGGGACCATATCGCGCTCTTCTGTGAAGCCGAACCATTCCGTCGGCGACTCGCCGCCGCGGCCGTCGTCGTAGAACAACGTCGTGAAGTTCGTCCCGATGTCGACGCCCGTGGCGCCGAGTTCTTTGAACAGCGCCCCGTAGAACACGTTCGCGGTCGTCCGGTCGCGGACGCGCAGATCGATGTGCGAAAGGAGGCGGGGGACGGGCGTCTGACTCACTGATGGACTCCTGAAGACGTGGGCGGCGAACATTAGGCGCGCTCTAACGGGTGCCCCGCCGCGAGGAGCGGGGCCTGCGCGGCGCCGAAGAGTGTGGGACCCGAGGGCCCGGGATGGAGGCAAGAATTGCGTCCCATTTACGTCGGCTGTGCGGTAGGAATCTTCGTCGCGTGCATGACGGTCGACGCCCAGGTCGCGCGGCCCGCGTCGCTGGCGGTCGGCGACGCCGGGAGCAAGACGATCCTCCGGTATCCGCTCGTCGACGGGACACCAGGCGCGTCGCCGCAGAGCGAGCCTGGACTTGGGATACCGGCCGGCGTTCGTCGCGGTCGGCCCCGACGGCGCCACCTACGTCGCCGACAGTGAAGCCGACACCGTCTACGTCTACGGCGCGCACGCGGTCGGCAAGGCGTCCCCCGAGCGGCAGTTGCGCCTGCCTTCGGCTCCGCGCGGCGTCGCCGTCGACCGCCAGGGATATCTCTACATCGCCGGACTCGCCGCCGATGCGGTCGAGATCTTCGCGCCAGGCGCACACGGTGCGGCGAAGCCGGCCGCGACCCTGCAACTGCCGATATTCGGTGGAGCGACGAAATATATCGCGCTCGATCCGGCTGGGCGGGCGTTCGTCGGAGAGGCGGTGCCGAGCGTCGGCTGGATCGTCAGCGAATACGCGGAGCCCCGCACGGCGCCGGCGTTCATTCGCGCGTTCGCGCCGCTCAACGTCACCGCGTTGTGTGTGGATGCGGCGCACGAGACGTATGTCGGCACGCCGATCGGCATCAACGGCAGCCTGCAACAGTTTGCTCCGACCATGGCCGGCGGGTTTCCCGACCTCCAGTACGATCGTGAGACGCTTCCGAGCGACGCCAAGTTCGTCCCGACCGGCGTCGTCGTCGAAGGACAGCACGCCTTCGTCACGAGCGCCGGACATGGACATTCCCGCCGGCACTCTACGCGTTGAACGTCTTCGCCGGCTCGCAGACGCCGCTGGCCGTCGTCGCCGGGGGAAAATTGCGCGATCCCGTCGCGTTGGCGCTGGCGCCGTGAGACAGCTTCGGCTCGCCCTGTCGGTGGCGCTCGCTCTCGCCGGGCTCCGCGACGTCCACAGCCGCCGCCGAACGGCGTGGTTCGCTCCACGTCCACGTCGTCGCGGACGCGAGCCATTGGCGTCGGATCGCCGCGCCAAGCGCCGACGGCTCGTACGCCGGAATCGCGCTCGGTCCGGACGAGAAGATTTGGGTGGCTGATACCGTGCACGGCCTCGAGAGCATCGACACGCACGGCGCGCGCGTGCGCCATCGGCTGACGTTCACGCGCGGCGGCGCGCGCCATCGGTTTCTTCCGGCCTACATCACGGTCGGCGCCGACGGGAGATTGTACATGACGGGTTGCGTCGACACCCCGTCGAGTTGCGGGGTCATCGGCGCGCTCGCCATCGGCGGGACCGTGAGCGTCTACCCGACGCCGAGCGGCGAGAGCTCGCGCTTCAGCGCGATCGCGCTCGGTCCCGACGGGAACGTCTGGTTCACCGAGGCCAGTCACGTCGCGAAGATCGCGACCGACGGGACGATCGTCGAGTACCCGTACGGGACTGGCGAGATGACCAACGAGATGGCCGGGATCGCGGCCGGCGCCGACGGGAACATGTGGTTCACCGAACTCGATCGCATCGCGTTCGCAAATGTGAATCCGGTGACGGGAACCGTCACCGAATATCAGTTAAAGGCGCAGTCGATCGACTGCGGCGTCTCGGGAATGGCGAGCTCCGGCGCCGTCTTGTACGCGTCGTGCGAGAGCGGCGGGTACGACGGATACGTGACGATGACGACCGGCGGCGTCGCGACGTTTTACCAGATCAACTACCTGCTCTCGAACGGCGCGCAGGAGATCGCGCCGGGAACGACTGGATCGCTGTGGGAAGCCGGCCCTCAGATGGCCGCGGTGTTGGATCCGGCGATCCAGCAACTGACGATCTATCTCGCGCCCAGCGGGCAATCGGCCCTCTACGGCTCGGCGGTGGGGGCGGACGGCAACCAATGGCTGGTGTCGGAGGACGGTACGGTGTACGTCGTGCCCCAGTCGACCGAAGGCGCGCGATGAACGGCATCGCGCGTCTCCTCACGGTGCCGGCCGCGCTCGTGCTGCTCGCGGCCTCGTACCATCACTCCGTGCGGCAGAACGGTGGGAGTCCGCCGAACTGGCGGACGTTCTCGATCTCGCAGAGTCAAGCGATCGCGCAGGACATCGCGGTCGGACCCGACGGGGCGATCTGGGCTTCGAACACCACGCCTCCCGGTCTGTTGCGAGTGACGATGATCGGCGCTTCTTCGCTGGTGTCGCTTCCGTTCGTGTTGCCCGGCGCGTTGACCAGCGGTACCGACGGGCGGTTGTGGATCACCAACGTCATCGGCGGTGGCGTCTTCGACATCGCCGCGTACGATCTGCGCACGCACGTGTTGACGGCGTACCTCGCCGGCGGCCCCAGCGGCGACGACATCCTGACCGACTCGAGCCTTGTTTCGGCCGCCGGCTGGATGTGGTTTTGCGAGGAATTCCACATTGGCGCGATGCGAGTGTCGGGGCGCGGCCGCGTGCGCGAGATCCTCTATCCCCACTCGCCGTCGGGCAGCGGGTTTGGGGGTCCGTCCCTGACGGTCGGTCGAGACGGAAAGGTCTGGTTCAGCGACGCGCCCGGGATCGGCAGCATCGATCCCCGGACGGGGAGCACGCGGTACCTCGACCTTCCAGTCGAGGTCAGAGAGTGCGCGCCCGGACTCACGACCGGAGTGGACGGCGCGATCTATGCATACGAATGCGGCTACTTCGAGCGGATCGATCCTCGCAGCGGAAAGGGCCGCGCGTGGGGTCCGTACAGGGCGAACTTTTATGGAATGGCCGCCGCGCCCGACGGCAACGTCTACTTCGCGCCTGGCTACCCGCCGGCGCTCGGGGAGTTCAACCCGCGCGAAGGCGCGCTCGTCTGGAACTACTCGCCCAACGGAGACGGGGCGGGCGCGGTCACCGTCGGCCCGGACGGCAACGTGTGGAGCGTGATGGGTCCACACTGGGCGATAGGCGCGTTCATCCTCAACGAGTTGAACGTTTCGCCGTCGTCGGTGACGCTCGGGTCCGGGGGGCAGACCGCGACCCTTACGGCGTCGTATAGCGGCACGGCGTCGTTGCGTGCACGCAGTTCGGATCCGGCGATCGCGACGGTCCGGCGCTCCGGCAACGACACGTTCGTCGTTATCGGAGAAGCGACCGGCGACGCCACTGTGACGGTCCGGGACGGCCTGGGGAACTCGTTCGCCGTACCTGTGACGGTCGGAGGTTCGTGATGCGGCGGAGCGTGCAATGGGGCGCGCTCGTCGTCGCGTGTTGCGCCGCCTTCGGGCTCTTCGCGAGCCCGGCCGCTCGCGCGGCGCATTCCCCATGGCGCGTCATCGACGTACGCGCGCCGGGGCCGTACGTCGACGTTGCGGGGTCGTCGCCCATCTGGCTCTCGAGCGCCTCGCTTGACGGCTTCATTGCCCTCGAACCCTTGGGCCGGACGAAGGTCTTCAAGACGCCCGGTTTCATGCCAGGTTACCTCACCGTCGGACAGGACGGCCGGATCTGGTCGACCGACTCGCACCATCCGCGCCGGATCGGCGCGATCACGACGGCCGGACAGTTGACGGTCTACCAGGAGCGCATCGGCAGCGAGCGGATCCCGTCGTCCCGGATCCGCGCTCTCGGGAACTACGGGTACACCTATGTGGGCGCATCGGGCGGCGTGTTGCAGGGGTGGGGCGGCGAGTTCTTTCCATTCGCGTATCCGTCGGGGCTCAGCGACAACCGCGACATCGCCAGCGGAATCAACGGATACACGGACGTCTACTTCACCGAATGCTGTCTCGGGTCTGGCGGCGCGATCGCCGATTACAAACTGTTTCAAGGGATCGTCGAGTATCCGTTGCCGTACCCCGAGTGTGCGTCGCCCGCGGGCATGACGTACGATACCGCGAACGCGACGCTCTACGTCGCCTGCGCGGGGGCGAGCGACGCCCTGCTGGTGTCGATGACGCCGAGCGCGACCGCGAGCGTCGCGTTTCCCGGCAACTACGTGACGCGGGTCGATACGGTCGCCCTAGCCGTCGACGGTAGCATCTACTTTGCGACCGGAAGCGCGCCGGATCTCGTGCGCTTCAATCCCTCGCGCGGAACATTTTCGATGGTCCCAACGCCGGACGGCAGCACTCCGCGGGCCGTCGACCTCGCCGCAGGCGGCGAGCTCGTCGTGATCGGCGATCGCGCCGGCCGCATCTACACGTTCGATCCGTAGCCTGCGTCACAAACGGCGGTACCGCTCTCCGTCGAAGGCCGCGGGTGGCTGCGACGAGAGCGCCGGCGGTGGGGCGACGTCACATCCGCTGAACCGCGCGCTGGGCGCCATAGCGGCGCGGCGGCAAGGCGTGGCGCTTGCGGTCGGCGGCCGGGACGAGCATACCCCAGTGTCGTGGTCCCGAGGGGGGGACCAACAGAACGAGGATATCCCCGTTGTCGTTGACGCCGTAAGGCGCGAACCCTATGTACGCCGATCCGAGCGAAACCAAGTCGGCGAGGTTTTGTATGCCGTTGACCGAGTCCCACGTCCAATAGACGATGCCGGAGGAACAGAGCGCGAGGCCAAGCACCTCGCCGGCGTTGTTCTCCGAGAGCGGGAAGTACCTCGTGCATCCCAGGTTCAATGGCAGCAGGCCTAGCGCGACCGGCGCCGCCGCACCGACCGTGTACATGAAGGGCGCGTAGGTGCCCTGGATGCCATTGAACTGCGCGTACGCGATCTGTCCCGCGTTGTTGATGCCGGCCGCGGAATAACCCCCGTTGGCCGGCCCTGCGAACGGCAGGTCCATCGCGCCCAACGGGTTCCCCAACGGAAAGATCATCTCGTTTTCGGTGTAACCGTCCACGCCGAGCACCACGCCCTTGTCGTTGATCGCGCAGCCCCCGAACCCGCAGGCGAACTGGAGGGCGTCGGCCTGTGAATTGGCAATCATGCACAGTGGCATGAAGGTCACGCACTGCGACGCCTGCAGCGCTTTGAAGTTCTCCGGCAGGCGCCCGCCCCGTAGGGCAAACGGAGGCTGGTCGTAGAAAAACCCGCCCGCTGGGTCGTAGTACGAGTTGCCGATGGCCTTGCCGTGCTTGTTCACGCCGTTCAACACGGACGGTTGGAACCTCGCCAGCAGCTTTATATCGGGCTTTTTCGATGGGCCTCCGATCGAACTAAAGGCGCTGACGTTCTCGCTGTTTTGCGTGCCCGCAAGACCGACGAACTCGTACTTGCCGTTCCCAAGGTCCGCCCGGTCGCTGATCAACGTCACGTTGCACGTCGTGTAGCTGTCAGGCATCTTCAGCGTTATGAAGTTGCCATTGTACACGACGCACTCGAGACGGGTCGTCGTCGAGCCGTAGCCCACCATCCGGCCGTCGTTGTCGAACGCCTGCGGGTTGGAGCTGGTGTAAAGACCGGGATTGGGGGCACCGACGTCGTCGATCGAGTACGTAGACGCCGCCGGGCGTCCGGCGCTTCCGTGAACGATCGGAAGAACGCCGTGCCATTGCCGGCTGAAAGCCGGCGCCTGCGCGTGCAAGCCGAAGTCGGGCCACAGCGGTGTACCTTGACTCGCGGCCCCCGCCTGCGAACCCACCACCAGGAGTCCGGCGACGGCGAAAGACGCGACGACGAATGAGCGGCAAGAATTGTTCATGTGGCTCCTCACGCACGCTGCGAAGCCGCGAACGGCCGATGCAGCCGTCTCACGTGCCCACGTGTCTTCGATGAGTCGCGACACACGCCCGCCCGAGCCTAAGAGGCGGCGGTCGACGAGCGAGCCGCGAGCGTGACGTGCGTCACACTAAGGGCGCCGCGCTCGAGTAGGATGTGACGTAGCAGTCGTGGACGGTCAGCGGCGAAAGCGCTCGCCGTCGAACGCATCGGACGGAAGCGACGACAGGGCGGGCGGCGGCGGGAACGGATAACGGACGTAGCCGGGGTTTGGGGCGTCGCTTTCGGCCAGGATGCGCTTCTTCGCGGACAGGCTGACCACGGTCGCGCGGCAGGCGACGATTCGGCGGGTCGCGCCGGCGCGATCGATCGGTGCGTAGTCGGCCTCGGGGCGATACTTGTCGAGCGCCTCGTACTGCTGCGTCTCGATCGCGTCGTCGTCGTCCGTCAACGCCGCCGTACAGCGCGCGATCACGCTGCGGTACTCCATGCTCGTGTTCTCCGCTTGCGGCGCCTTCAGGAGGCTGACGGCCTGGGAGACCTCGACCGTGACATGCGGGTTCGCCGCGACGAGCCGCGCGAGCCGGCCGCGGCGCGAGAAGTGCAGCAAGAACGCGTCGCCGGTGAACCGGTACGACTGCGCGACGACGTATGGGTAGTCGTCGATCGAAGATGCCCAAACGGCACACGGCCTGATCGCGTAGGAACGCCGCGATCGCGGGCCAGTCGCCCCAGGCGAGGTCGGGGCGCCGCAGCACCTCGTTGTGCAGGAACGGCGGCGCCTCGTTCATCCTCGTTCTGAGGTCAGCGGTTCGCAGACGAGGCCAATGCGGCTCTCGGCGAGCTCGCCGCACGCCGTTGATCCCGTGTTCCGCGAAGTGCGGCGAGGCCCAATGGGTGTCGAGCGCCGCCTTGTCGGCGTACTGCTCGTAGATGAAGAACGTCTGCGGGTCGTCTTGCGCGCGGTGCACGATGAACATCAGGTTGCCGGGCTCCTCGCGCACTCTCTCGGTGAGCCTGCGCAGATGCTCGGCCGCCTTCTCCTCTTCGCCGGCCTTGATCTTGTAGGTGACGGCGAGGCAGATCATGCGACGGTGTACGACTTTCCGCCCGCGCGAGCCACGGCCTCGGCGATCATCTCTTCCTGCGTGTCGGAGTTCTCCCAGCGCTGCTGCGCCGCCGGGCTCAACTGATCGATGGGATCGAAGTAGATGAAGTGCTCGCCGGGCTTGACGCTCGGCGCGCTGTACACGGCGATGCCGTTCTCGCGGTCGTAGTAGTCGAAGGAGTGGATGTCGCGTTTGCCTCCGCCGCCCGGCGCGTCGCAGATGAACAGCGGCGTGTTGTAGCCGGCGGTCGAACCGCGTACGAACTTCTCGATGTCGGCCGAGCGCTGGACCGTCGTTCGCAGATCTTCGACGCCCTTGACCATGTCGTGCATGTAGACGTAATACGGGTGGACGTTGATGTACGAGAGTCGCTTGACGAGCAGCGCCATCGTCTCCTCGTCGTCGTTGACTCCACGGATCAGGACCGACTGGTTGCGGACGACGACGCCGCGCTCGAACAGCACCTGGATCGCCTTCTCCGTGATCCACGTGATCTCGTTGGGCGAGTTGAAGTGGGTGTGCAGCACGACGTCCTTGCCCATCGTGCGGCCGCGCTCGACGACGTGCGGTGAGCGCGTCGACCCAGTCCTTGTCGGTCAGGATCTTCATCGGCATGACGGCCGGCCCTTTGGTCGCGAAGCGCATGCGCTTGATGTGCCGGATGTCGAGCAGCGAATCGCCGATCAGCCGCAGGTTCTTGGCCGGCAACTGATACGTGTCGCCGCCCGAGATGACGATGTCCTCGAGTTCGGGCCGCGAGGCGATATACTCGAAGGCGGCCTGCCACTCGCGCGGCGTACGCGCCAGCGGGACCTTGTCGACGGATTCGGTGTCGAGTCCGATCGCGTACGAGCGCGTGCAGAACCGGCAGTAGACCGGGCACGTGCTGAGCGGTAGGAAGAGGGCCTTGTCGACGTAGCGGTGCGTCAGCCCGGGGACGGGCGAGTCGTCGAGCTCGTGCAGCGAGTCGAGCGTGAGCCGCGGATGGTCGCGGAGCAGTTTGGACGCGACGGGGATGAACTGCGTGCGGACCGGATCGCTATACGGCTTGTTCCAGTCGATCGTCGCGATCGCGTAGGGCGAGACGCGGACCGACATCGGCGCGCGCTTGAAGCCTTCGCGCGCGTCGGCAATGAACGACGGGTCGGCGAGGTCCTTGATCGTCTCTAGCAATTCGCCGGCGTTCTTCACCGAGTGCCTCGCCTGCCAGAGATGATCGAGAAACGTCGCCTCGTCAACGTCCTGGTAGGCGGGGATTGCCCGCCAGAACTCGCCCTGCCGCAGGTTGCGATGTTCGAGCGTCGCGGGATCGACCGGCGGCTTGACGTGCCGGTCCGGCATCGGCGGGGTCTGGATCAGGTGGCTCTCGGTGACGGCGTCCATCGGTGGCTCTCCTAGGTGTTACGATTGCGGCCGGCCGCCGTAGCGGTCGGTGAAATACCGGAGCAGCGCGGGGTGATCGCGCAGCGTCTGCAGTGCGAGATCGGCGTGGCCCTTGGTGTAGCCGTTGCCGATTACCATGGTCACGTCTTTGCCGATCCCCTCCGCGCCGAGCGCGGCCGCACTGAACGACGTATTCATCGAAAAGAAATAGACGGTACCCTCGTCGCGCGCGCAGAGGATCGAGGACAACTCGGTACCCGGCACGTTGACGCAGTTGACGACGAGGTCGGCGAGGCCCGGCTGCGTTGCCATCGCGGCGACGACGTTGAGCGTGCGCGTCGCGTCGACGCCGAGGAAGGCGTCGGCGATCCCGGTTTCGACCAGCAGGCGCGCGCCGGTTGTCGCCGGATCGGGTCCGATGCCGATCACGCGGCCGCTCGGCCCGACGTTGCGCTTGGCCTGCGCGCTCGCGAGCAGCCCGGACTTGCCGTCGGCGCCGATGACGACTACCGTCTGCCCGTGCCGCGCGAGCCGCGCGACCTGCGCGGGCGCGCCGGCGACGTTGAGCACCGCGAGCGCCACGTCGCGCGGGATGTCGTCGGGAAGTTTTGCGTAGATCCCCGATTCGAACAGGATCGCGCTGCCGCGCAGCCACACGCGCCCGGTCTCGACGTTGACCCGTTCGACGGCGTCGATCGACAGCGGCGTCAGCGTCAGCGAAACGAGCGACGCGATCGGGTCGCCTTCGCGCAGCGCGACGCGGTCGCGCAGCGCCTCGCCGATGGCCGCGACGCGGCCGACGAACATGCCGCCGCTGCCGGTCACCGGATTGTGCTGCTTGCCGCGCTCGCGCACGGTCGCGACGATGTGCTCCGCGATCCGTGCGGGATCGCCGTCGCAGACCGACGCGATCTGACGAAACGACGCCGAATCGATGTTGAGCGTCTCGACGTCGCAGAGAATCTCGTTGGCGTGGGCGTGCGGCGTCGCGTCGATCCGCCAGGCGGCCTGCGGCAGCGCGCCTGCCGGTTCGATGACGCGATGCGTCCCGAGCCGGCACGGCGCTTTCTGCGCGACGGTCACGGCGAGACCGCGCGTAACCGTGAGACGCCCGACGCCGGCTGGACCAATTCCTCGAGCGCGATCCCGCCGCGCTCGTAAACCGTCGACAGCACGATCGTCGTCTTCGTGCGCGCCATCCCCGGCAGCGCCTTGAGGCGGCTGAGAAACTCGTCGAGGTGTGCGGTCGAGCGCGTGAGCACCTTGAGCATGAACGACTCCTCGCCGGCGACGCTATGGATCTCCGCGATCTCGGGCAGCGCCGCGATCGCCGCGGTGAAGTCGTCGTAGCGGACGTCCGGCGTCGTATAGGCGCTCACGAAGGCGACGAGCCCGATCCCGAGACGGCGCGCGTCGAGCCGCGCCCCGTAACTGCGCACGAAACCCAGGCGCTCGAGCCGCTTGACGCGATCGTGGACGGCGGGCGGTTTCAGGCCGACGAGCGCGGCCAGTTCGGCGAACGTCGAGCGCGCGTTCAACTGCAGCGCTTCAAGCAGTCGCAGGTCTAGTTCGTCCGGTTCGGCCTCAGCGTGCATCGTTGGCTCCTCTCCCAGAATTGGCAGGGTTCGTTCGGAGCTTTTAGCATATCATAGGCTATCCATTCGGCACAATGCCAGTGGCATCGGTAAGGCCTTGGCGGCGGTTCGATGCGGTTCGTGCCCGAATGGTTAGAGGCTGCGAGGCGCGGGGGTCGTAGTCCCGGGCCGTGAGGTTGCACCTGCCGGCGGTGGTCCTAGCGCTGGTCCTGGCCGGGTGCGCGCGAGCCGGGCAACTTGAGACTCCGGCTGGGTCGGTGATTCGCTTCGACCTGTCGGCGGACCCCACCACCCTCAACCCGCTGTTCGCTCACGCGGACGCCGGCGTCGTCGAGCAGCAACTCGCCCATCTGGCCTTCGAGCCCTTCTTCGACCTCGATCCGCAGGGGCGCCGAGTCCCCGAACTGCTCGACCGCGTCCCGACCGTGTACAACGGCGGGGTCAGCCCCGACGGACGCACGATCGTCTACCATCTGCGGCGCGGCGTGCGCTGGAGCGACGACGTCGAGGTCACGGCGCGCGACGTGCTGTTCACGCTGCGCGCGATTCTCGACCCCGCGAACCCGATCGGCTCGCGCGAGGGCTACGAACTCGTCGACGACGCGCGCGCGCTCGACGCGCACACGCTGCGCTTCCACCTCCGACGACCGTGGGCGCCCGCCGTCGCGACCTTGTTCGCCTACGGCACCGCCCCACAATACGTGTTACCGGAGCACGTGTTGCGCGGGCAGGGTCCGCTCGCGCGGGCCGAGTTCGGCGCGAACCCGTCCGTCGGCGACGGCCCGTACACGTTCGTCTCGTGGCGGCGCGGCGACCGCCTGGAGTATCACGCGAACCCGCGCTATTGGCGCGGGCGTCCGCGCGTCGACCGGCTCGACATCCGCATCGTCCCCGATCCCGGGACCAACCTGACGCTGCTCCGGGCGGGCGAACTGGACTTCAATCTGATCGCGCCGGCGCAGATCGCGGCGCTCGGCAACGCGCCCGAGATCGCGTACGCGCAGGTGCCGACCGCGCTGATCGCCGGCATCGCGCTCAATCTCGCGCATCCGCCGCTCGACGACCGCCGCGTCCGCGAGGCGATCGCGCGCTCGATCGACCGCGAGGCGATCAGCGCGAAGATCACGCTCGGGCACTATCCCGTCGCCGACACCGACCGGCCCCGCTTCTCGTGGGCCTACGATCCGCGGATCCGCGAACCGGGCTACGGTGCGGAGGCGGCCAACGCGGAGTTCGACGGCGCCGGCTGGGTCTGGGGACCCGACGGCGTGCGCAGCAAGAACGGCCGACGCCTCGCGCTGACCTACGTGCAGTTCCCGGAGACGACGACGGGCGTGCGCGTCGCGACGTTCGTGCAGGCGGCGCTGCGCCAGCGCGGCGTCGACGTCACGATCAAGTCGATCAGCAACGCGCAACTCTTCCTGCCGGCGGCGGAAGGCGGCACGCTCGCAACCGGCAAGTTCGACCTCGCCTACGTTCCCTGGCAGATGGGCGCCGATCCGGACGATCGATTCTTGCTCGGCTGCACGGGCGGCGAGAAGAACTACATGCGCTACTGCAACCCGCAGGTCGAACGGTTGGAAAACCGGGCGGTGACCGATCCGTCGGAGGGCGCACGGCGTGCCGACTACCGCGCGATCGACTGGATCGTCGCGCACGACGTGCCCATCGTCTACCTCTTCAATCCGAGTTACATCTACGCGTACCGCCGCCGGTTGCACGGCTTCGCGCCGAACGCGTTCGTGCCGACCTGGAACGCCTACGCCTGGTCGGTCCGTTGAGATAGCGATGACGGGCGGCGAGCAGAAGATCACGGTTACCCGGAACGGCCCCTATCTCGTCCGCGGCGGCGTCCCGGTGCAGATGCAGACGATCGGCGCCGACGCGCACGGCGCCTCGCGCGAGTGGGTCGCGGGTCGCACGTTCGAAGCCGGCGCTACCTACGCACTCTGCCGCTGCGGTCACTCGTCGAACAAGCCGTTCTGCGACGGCACGCACGCGCGCATTGGCTTCGATGGGACGGAGACGGCGAGCCGCGCCCCCTACGACGACCAGGCCGAGGTCTACGACGGCCCCGACCTCGAGCTCGAGGATGCCGAGGCCCTCTGTGCGTTCGCGCGCTTCTGCGACAACGACGGTTCGATTTGGCGCGGCATTGCTGCCAGCGACGATCCCGAGGTTCGCCAGCAGGTCGTCACGGCGGAGTCGCACTGTCCGTCGGGACGCCTCGTGCTGCGCGACAAGAAGAGCGGCGAAAAACTCGAGCCGGCGTTGGATTCGTCGATCGGCGTCGTCGAGGATCCGGCGAAGCGCTGCAGCGGGCCGCTCTGGGTGCGCGGCGGCATCCTCGTCGAGTCCGCCGACGGCGAGCGTTACGAGGCGCGCAATCGCGAGACGCTGTGCCGCTGCGGGCAGTCGTCGAACAAGCCGTTCTGCGACGGAACGCACGCGGCGATCGGCTTCAAGGACGGCATCGCCGTCGAGAGCGCGACGGACTAATCCCGCGAGACCGCTAGGTGTCGGTCTCCATCATGAAGTCGAACGGGCCGTTCGGCACGGGGTTGAAGTTGCGCACGTCGACGTTGCAGGGGTCGAGACAGACCGTCTGGACGATCGGGAACGTCGGACACTCGTCGGCAATGATCTCCTGAGCGCGCAACAGCATCGGAAGCTGTTCGCGGCGATCGAGCGTCTTCGTCGCGGCGTGCATCAGACGCGTCGCCTCGGCGTTACGCCAACGTAGATCGTTTTGTCCGTTCGGCGGAATCTGGTCGGCCGCGTACAGGTTCAATATGTCGGTGGGCGCCGGCGTATTGCCCCACGAGAACGCGCAGATGTCGAACTTGCCGGACTGAACGATCCCGCCATCCTGTATCTGCGCGAAGTAGATGCTCGTCAGGTAGGTCTTGCTGTCGAAGGTGACGCCGATCTGTTTCCACGTCGTCCGCACGAGCTCGACGATCTCGGCCCATGCCGGGTCGCCGCTGGGATAGGCGAACGAGAAGTGCAGCCGCGTCCCGCCCTTCTGGCGGACACCGTCGGGCCCGCGATGCCAACCCGCCGCGTCGAGCAGCGCGTTTGCACGCGTGAGGTTGAACGGATACTGCGTGACGGCGTTGTTGTGTGCCCACGAGTCCGGCGAAATGACGGTCCAATTGACCTTGCCGATCCCGTGCAACGCCTTGCCGATGATCGTCTGCCGGTCGATCGCGTAGTTGAGCGCTTTGCGGACCGGAATCTCGGAGAGCGCCGGGTGGTCGCAATTGCAGTCGAAGTGGCGCCAGTACGGCGACGTGAGCCGCACGATCGTGATGCCGTCGATCCCGACGACCTGATTGATGTAGTTTGGGTTCATCTGCAACCACAGGTCGAGTTCGTGCGTCCGCAACTCCGTGATGAGGGTATCGGTGTTGGGGATGATCTTGTACTCGACGCGGTCCAGCTTCGGCCGGCCGCGGAAGTAGCGCGGGTTCGCCGTCAGGACGACGCGCTGCCCGCGTTCCCACGAGTCGACGACGAACGGACCGATCCCAATCGGCTTTTGGTTGAACGGCCCGCGGTTCGGGTCTTGGCCGCGCGCAATGTGTTCGGGCACGACGCACGGACCGGCGCCACCGGTCGTGAAGAACGTCGGCAGGAACGCCGAGTAGAGTTCCTTCATGTGGAAGATCGCCGTCCGCGCGTCGGGGGTCTCGACGCGGGCGATCTTGTCCCAACCGTCGCGCGAGGTCACGTTGGTCGCCGGGTTCATCACGAGATCGACCGTGAACGCGACGTTCCTTCGAGGTGAACGGCGTCCCGTCCGACCAAACGGCCTCGCGCAGTTTGAACACGATGCGCTTGCCGTCCCGCGAGAGCAGCCCGTTCTCGAACGTCGGTACGGCGAGAGCCAGTTCCGGGATCGGGTTATAATTGGCGTCGTAGCGGTAGAGCCACGCGGCCCAGAGTTGCGAGACCCAACTGGTCGACGCGTGGGTCGCGATCACCGGATTCAGGCCGACGGGATCTTCGGCGTCGGCGTAGCGTAGGACGTGCGGGACCGTCCAGGAATGGCGCGCAGACGCGCCGGTCCCGGTCGTGCCGACTTTCGTGCAAGCGGGAAGCGTGGTCGCGGCGCCGACGAGACCGAGGGCGGTGCGTCGGTTCATAGTCGTTCCTTTTTTGCGGGAGGTCAGAGCGTCTTGACGGTCGCCGTCAACTCGTCGACGGAGCGCTTCGCGTCGCCGAACAGCATCACCGTCTTCGGGTCTTCGTAGAGCGGGTTATCGATTCCGGCGAAGCCCGGATTCATGCTCCGTTTGAGGACGACGACGGCTCCGGCCTTGTCGACGTCCAGAATAGGCATGCCGTAGATTGGGCTGGACGCGACGTTGCGCGCCGCCGGGTTCGTGACGTCGTTGGCGCCGATGATGAGGGCGACGTCGGTGCGCGGGAAGTCGGGGTTGATGTCGTCCATGTCGCGCAGTTGGGGATACGGCACGTTCGCTTCGGCGAGCAAGACGTTCATGTGGCCCGGCATCCGTCCGGCGACGGGGTGGATCGCGTACTTGACTTCGACGCCCCGCTTTTCCAACTGGGCGGCGAGGTCGCGCACGGAGTGCTGGGCCTGCGCTACGGCCATGCCGTAGCCCGGCACGATGACGACCTGTTTCGCGTACGCGAGCATCGTCGCAACGTCTTCGACCGTCCCCGCGCGGACCGCGCCGCCGGACCCGGAGACGGCCACCGCTTCGCCGTCCTTCTTGGCGACCGCACCGAACGCGCCGAACAGCACGTTGGTGATCGATCGGTTCATCGCCTTGCCCATCAGGATGGTGAGCAGGGTACCGGAGGCGCCGACGAGCGCGCCGCTGATGATGAGGACGTTATTCTGCAGGACGAAGCCGGTCATCGCGGCAGCGAGCCCGGTGAACGAGTTGAGCAGCGAGATGATGACCGGCATGTCGGCGCCGCCGATCGGCAGCACGAACAGGACGCCGAGGAGCAGCGCGCCGCCGAACGCGACGAAGTACATCGGCAACGGCACGACGTTACAGATCGCGAGCACGGCGGCCGCGACGATGATGACCGCGAGCGCACCGTTGACGATCTGTTGGCCCGGGTAGGTGATCGGGCGCCCGGTCATCAGTTCTTGCAACTTCAAGAACGCGATGATGCTGCCGGCGAAGCTGAGCGAACCGATGATCGACGACAGCAGGATCGTGATCGTTTGGTCGACCGGCAGCGCCTGCGCCGGGTCGTACACGCGGAGGAACTCCGCGGTCGAGACGAGCGCCGCCGCGCCGCCGCCGGCGCCGTTGAAGAGCGCGACCATCTGCGGCATCGCTGTCATCTTGACGGCTCTGGCGGAATAGACGCCGCCGACGGCGCCGATGACGATGCCGATCGCGACGATCCACCACGCCGACGGGTCGATCTGGACGATCGTCGCGACGAGCGCGAGCAGCATGCCGGCCGCAGCGATGCGGTTCCCGAGACGCGCCGTCTTCGGCGTGCTCAGCAGGCGCAGGCCGACGATGAACGCGATGCCGGTGAGGAGATAGACGAAGTCGACGGCGATCTGGGCCGGAGTTACGTCGGTCACGGCTTCGAGTCGCCCGGCTGGCTCGGCGGGGTCGCGCGCGGCTTGAACATCTGCAGCATGCGTTCGGTGACGGTGAATCCGCCGAACACGTTGAGCGACGCCAGGATCACGACGATGATCGACAGGAACCAGCCGAGTTTCGGATCGGCGACGCCCGCCACCAGCAGAGCGCCGACGAGGACGATCCCGTGGATCGCGTTCGTCGCGGACATCAGCGGCGTGTGGAGCGTCGTCGGGACCTTCGAGATGACTTCGAAACCGACGAACACGGCGAGGATGAAGATGGTCAGTTCGGTGAGGAGCTGCTCGTTCACGACGCGGTCCCCGCGAGGGCGTCGAGCGTCGGTTTGTGCGTGATCTCGCCGTCGTGCGTGAGCGTCGTGTCGCGCGTGATCTCGTCGGAATAGTCGAAGTTCAAGGCGCCATCCTTCAGCAGGTGTTGCAGCAACGTGAAGACGTTGCGTGAATAGAGACGGCTCGCGTCGAACGGCATCGTCGCCGGCAAATTGGTCGTGCCGACGATCGTGACGCCGTGATGTTCGATGACCTCGCCGGGCTTCGTCAGCGCGCAGTTGCCGCCGGTCTCGGCCGCGAGATCGACGATGACGCTGCCGGGGCGCATCGCGTTGACGGCTTCCTCCGTGATCAACAGCGGCGCGCGGCGTCCGGGGACGGCGGCGGTCGTGATGACGACGTCGGAAGCGCCGATGTGCTGCACCATGAACGCGCGCTGACGCTCGATCTGGTCCGGCGTCAGCTCCTTCGCGTAGCCGCCTGCGCCTTGCGCGTCGACGCCGAGATCGATCTCGAGGAAGGTCGCGCCTAGGCTATGGACCTGTTCCTTCACGACGGCGCGCGTGTCGTAGGCCGACACGACGGCGCCGAGCCGGCGCGCGGTCGCGATCGCCTGGAGGCCCGCAACGCCGGCGCCCAGGACGAGGACCTTCGCGGGCGGGATCGTGCCTGCCGCCGTGGTCAGCATCGGGAAGAACTTCGGCAGGGTGCTCGCGGCGATCAGGACCGCCTTGTAGCCGCCGATGTTGGCCTGCGACGACAGCGCGTCCATGCTCTGCGCGCGGCTGATGCGCGGGATCGCGTCCATGCTGAGCGCCGTCAGCCGTTTGGCTGCGAGGCGCTCGACGTACGACGGCGCGCCGAGCGGCGAGAGGAACGCGATCAGCGTCGCGCCCTCGCGCATCTGCGCGATCTCCTCGTCCCACGGACGGTTGACCTTGACGATCGTGTCCGCCCGGCTGTAGAGGTCGGCTGCGTCGGCGGCGAGGGCGGCGCCCGCCTCCACGTAGGCGGAATCCGGGTAGGCGGCGCGCTCCCCCGCTCCGCGTTGCACCAGCACGTTCGCGCCGGCTTTGAGTAAGCGCGAGACGGTCTCCGGAACGAGCGCAACGCGCCGTTCCCCCGGGACGATCTCCGTCGGGACGCCGATCAGCATGGGGTACCCCTTGTCAATACGAGAGGCGGCGCCTCTGTTTACACCCACCGGCGCTGCCGGTCCTGGAGCCGCCTACCTCACGAAGATCGTGTTGCGCAGGATCCCGATGCGCTCGATCTCGACCTCGACCACGTCGCCGTCGCGCAAGAACTCGGGCGGAGTGCGCGCCACCCCGACGCCGTCGGGGGTCCCCGTCGCGATGACGTCGCCGGGCTCAAGGGTCATCCCGGCGGACAGGGCCGCGATGATCCGGTCGATCGGGAAGATCATCTGTTCGGTGTTGGATTGCTGCTTGACTACGCCGTTGAGGCGCAGCGAAATCGCCAGCCGCTGCGGGTCGCCGACCTCGGCGGCGTCCGCGATCCATGGTCCGAGCGGGCACGAGTCGTCCAAGCTCTTTCCTTTGAACCACTGACGGTGCGCGCGCTGGAGATCGCGGGCGGTCAGATCGTTGAGACAGGCGTAGCCGAAGACGACCTCCCGCGCGCGCTCGGCGGGGACGTCGCGGCAGCGGGCACCGATGACGACGGCGAGTTCGGCCTCCCAGTCGTACTGCTGCGAGACCGCCGCCGAGAAATGGACGGCGGCGTCCGGCCCGACGATCGCCGTCGGCGCCTTCGTGAAGAACACCGGGACGTCGGCGAGGCCGAGGTCGGCGGTGCCGGCAGCGCGCGCGATCTCCGCGGCGTGGTCGCGATAGTTGCGGCCGACGCAGACGACGTTCTTGCGCGGCCGGATGGGCGCCGTCAGCGCGACGTCGCCGAGCGGGAGCGGGTCGCCGAGCGGCACCTCGCGGCGCGCCGGCGGATCCAAGGCGATGTACTGGACGAGCGACGAGAGTCCGGCGAACGGCCGGACGGCCTCGCCATCGAGGATGCCCGCACCCGCCGCGCCTTCGTACACGAAGGAAGCGAACCGCATTCGCTTAGACTATTGTTCGCGCCGGGTCAAGTGCCACAGATCGCAGTAGCGGCAGCGATAGGTGAACAGTTTACCGGCCGCACCCTGCATCGCGACCTGAGCCCGCGCGGCCGCTTCGGTCTCGTAGGCGTTCTTGGACGAGCAACTGCGCTCGAACGTCGCGGTCGACGTAATCATCGATCTCTCCGCGATTGCGCAGCCACCAGTCCATCATGTCGCTTGCGGTTTCGGAGAGGCCTTGGCCTCCATCGCCTTCTCGTTCTTCTTGAGCTGCTCCCAGAGCTTCGAGTCCAACTGCATGCGTTTTTCGTTGGTGTTCATCATGTCTTCGACGGCGCCGACCGCGTCGGGGTTGACGCCCCCGGCTTTGATCAACTCCACCTGTCGCTTGACCATCTTCGTATCGGGCGAGTAGTCGTACGTCAGCCGATACGTGCCGGCGATCGCTCCGCCGTCCGCCGTATGAATGTAGGCCTGCAGCGCATTACCGTAGACCATCGCGTTGAAGAGCGCGTCCGGGCCGCCCTTGCCCGCGCGCACGCGCGTGACCTCGCCCTTCTTGTTCGTCTCGACGATCAGTTCGGTGTGCTGCGGATCGGCAGGCGTCCGCGACGGCGGCATGGCCATGTTGGGTTTGCCGGCCGCCGACTTCAGCTTTGCGTTGAGCTGGGCCGCGTCGACCGTGGGCTGCAGGCGAGGGCGTACTCGTCGCGGCGGAGAGCCCGCCGGGCGCCGCGCAAAGGAGCAGCAGGCAGAGGCCTGCGAGCGCCTCAGTTACGCGCGAGCGCAACAAACGAGATTCCACAGGACGCGCAGGCGACGACGACCTGATAGGTCGCCGAACGTTCGCAGCGGGAGGACTCGTCGGATCGTGAGGCTTCACTGCCGCAGTAACGGCATGGATCGGAGGCGAGTTCCCCAGCTTGCGATCTTGGTCCATGGACTGCGCTTATGTACCGCCCATCCTGGGACCTTGAAACGCCACGAGCGCGTGACCGGGGGCACGGGGACCCTCCGAGCGTGCCGCAGAAGCGCCTCCAAGTGATGCGGGCACTCGTCGCGGCGCTGATTGCCGCTTGCGTTCTCGTCGGTTGCAAGGAACCTAGTCCGGAGGCTGACGCCGCCCAGGTCCAGGGGTCGACAAACGTCGTGATTCACGGCTTCAAGTTCGTGCCGACGCAGTCTGCGAACATGTCCAGCGGGACGAACGATCAGTTCTACGTCATCTGCAAACTGACGTTCACCGACACGCTCGGCTTCGACGTCGCGCCGCAGCCGAAGAACTTCGAGTTTCAGGACCCCCTCGGCAACGTGTTCGTCGGCGTCGACAGCGGAGACGCGGCGCTGATCGGGATCAGCAACTATGAGGGAATCGTCAAAGAGGGACAGCGGCAGGACTACACGGTCGCGTTCCGCGTCCCACCGAATACGTCGGGAATCGTCTTCTATTCGCAATGAACGCTCGCGAGCGATCGCGCTCGCACTCGCCGGACTCCTCTGTATGGTCGTCGCCGTCGCCGGCCGTCTCAGCGCGGGACGGCCCTTGCTCGACCGCCATCAGTGGGACTCGTACTTCGCGCTGTTCGCACGCGACGTCGTCGTGCCGTGGAAGCCGACGACGATCCGCCTCGACACCTACTCGGGTGCGCGCGTCGACTTTGCGGCGTACGCGGTGGACCCCGCCGAGGTGATCGTCGCCGGCGCGAGCAGGTCCGCACGCGCGATCGATACGAGCAGGCTGCGGCCCGTCGTCCGCTGGAGCTTCTCGCCGCCGGAAGGCTATCGCTTCGTCACGAGCAACGTGCCCGTGCCGCTCGGATCGAGCGAGGGCTTCTTCGTGATCGAGGCGCGGCGCGGCGACGCCGCGCAACAGGTCTGGCTCAATCGCACGCGCGTCGGCCTGCTGACGAAGGAGAGCCCGGAGGGGCTCGTCATCTGGGGCGTCGACCTGCGCACCGGGCGCGCGTTGCGCGGCCTGCACGTCGCGCTGCTCGCCGGCTCGAGCCTCGTCTCCCGTGTGACGGATAACTCCGGGCTGCTGACGTGGCGCGGCGGAGCGCGTCCGGTCTTCGCGCTCGCGGACTCCGGCGGGAGCCGCGCGTTCGTCTCGTTGTTGCCGCAGGCGCCCGTGCCGCAGTCGGTCGTCGCCGTGCGGGTCGCATCGGCGGTCGTGCGCAGCGGCGACGTCGTCCACGTCGTCGGTTTCGCGCGGCGCCGCTCCGGCGGCGCCTACCGGCGCGCGACCGGCGACGCGAGGCTGACGCTCGTCGGCCACGGTCGGACGATCGCGAGCGCAGATCCTGCGCTGGACGGTGCGGGTGCGTTCGTGGCCGACCTGCGCGTGCCGGAGGGAAGCGAGGCCGGCGACTACGCGCTGCTCGCCGCCGCCGGCGGCGGCGTCGCGGGCACGACCGTCCACGTCGACGCGGCATCCGACGTCGCGCTGGCGATCGCGGCGAGTTGCCCCTGCCCTCCGGGAGCAGATATCCCGGTGCGCGTCAGCGCGACGCGCGGCCAGGCCGGCGCGGGCGGTATCCCGGTGAGCGTCGATATCGTGCGCACGCCGCACCTGCTGCCGCCCGGCGAATCGGACGAGACGCCGCGCTGGGGCACGGCGACCGTGTT
The DNA here is from genome assembly GCA_963743605.1 of Vulcanimicrobiota bacterium. GTDB lineage: Bacteria > Vulcanimicrobiota > Vulcanimicrobiia > Vulcanimicrobiales > Vulcanimicrobiaceae > CAVUQJ01. The sequence continues at coordinate 114,747 of CAVUQJ010000009.1, forward strand.
GCAGACCACGCAGACGACGGACGGCGCCGGCCACGCGCGCCTCGCGATCCCGCCGCCGACGGACGGTTTGGCGTCGACGTACGGCATTCGCGCGTCGACGCAAGGCAACGGCGCGACGGCGACGACCCGGCTCGTCGTGCCGACGGCGACGGTCGCGCTGGCGGTCGAGCCGGACGGTCCCGCCGTCGACCTCGGCCAATCTGCCGGTTTCACGATCATTGGATTCTCGTCGGCCGACGGTACCGCGGCCGCTGGTCTCGCGGTGACCGTCTCGCTCTCGCACGGCGCGAACGTGACCGAGCAGACCGTGCGGCTCGACGACCGCGGCCGGGCGCGCGTCGTCTACCGCTCGCCGAGCGTCGGCACGAATCTCGCGGTCGCGCAGGCGACCGTCGCGGGAAAGACCGCCTTCGACGCGGCGTCGGTCGTCGTCGCGCCGGAGTCAGTCAGCGGTCGCAGCGGCGCCGGGGCCGACGACGTCTCGATGACCCTCGACCGCACGGTCTACCGGCCCGGGGAGCGCATCGGGATCAACGCGGAAGTTCCGGGCGCTTCCGGCGAGGCGCTGATGACGCTCGAGGGCGCGCGCACCTACCAAACGTCGGTCGTGCCCGTCCGCGGCGGCCGCGCGTCGGCGTCGCTCGCGCTCGGTAACACGGAAGGCGACGTCAAGGTCGGAGTCGCGTTCGTGCGCGACGGCGCGATCGTCTACACGACGCAGCCGGTGACGATCGACGCGCCCGGCCACGCGCTGGGCGGCGACATCGGCCTCGAGCGCTCGACGTTCGCCGCCGGCGACGTCGCGAAACTCGCGGTGCACGGCGCGGATGCGCAGGCGGACGCGACCGTCGATCGTGCGCGTCAGCGACGCGGATCCGACCGGCGCGGCCTCGTTCGACGACGTTCGGCGCCGTGCTGCGCGCGGGCGGCACGACCTCGCAGGACTCCGCCTCGGAGAGCCCGGCCTGGCACGGCTGGGTCGCGCCCGCGCGCTCGAAGGCCGGCGACATCTTCGCCGCCGACCGCCCGCGCCAGGTGCGCACGACCGTCCCGACGATCGTGGCTGCGGCGCCGAAGACGGCCACCTGGCTGGTCGAGCGCCCGACGGGCAACAGCGTCGACGTGACGCTGCCGCACGAGAGCGGAGGTTACGTGTTATCGGTGCTCGAGATATTCGACGACGGCAGCATCGCGTCGGCGCGCTCGGGCATCACCGTCAAGTGACGCGCCGATGACGCTGTTCGAGGCGACCGCCGCGCCCACCGACGACGCGCGGCTGATGCTGCTCGACACGTACGGCCTCGTATACCGCGCGTTCTTCGCGCTGCCCGCGCTGATGACGAGCAAGGGCGTGCCGATCAACGCCGCCTACGGCTTCCTGACGATGCTGTTGAAGATCGTCGCCGACGAGAAGCCGACGCACGTGATCGCGGCCTTCGACAAGGGGCTGCCGCAGGCGCGGCTCGCGCTGTACGATCAGTACAAGGCGCAGCGCGACAAGATGCCGGACGACCTGCGCTCGCAGTTCGAACTCGTGCGGCGGATCCTCGCGACCTATCGCATCCCGATCGTCGAGATCGAGGGGGTGGAGGCCGACAACGTCATCGCGACGCTCGCCAAGCGCGCGGTCGACGAGGGCAAACGCGTGTCGGTCGTTACCGGCGACCTCGACCTGCTGCAGATCGTCGACGAGGCGACGACGGTCCTTGTCACGCGGCGCGGCATCAGCGAGTTGAGCCGTTACGACCCCGCGGCGGTGCGCGAGCGGTTCGACCTCGAGCCCTCGCAACTGGCCGACTACCGCGGCCTCAAGGGCGATCCGTCCGACAACCTGCCCGGCGTTCCGGGCGTGGGCGAGAAGACGGCCTCGAAGTTGATCCGCGCCGCGGGCTCGCTCGATCAGTTGCTGGAGGATCCCAAGCTCGCGGGCTCGCCGAAGCTCGAGCAGTTGGTGCGCACGTACGGCGAGCAGGCGCGCGTCTACCGCGACGTTTCGATCGTCTCGCGCGATCTCGCGCTGACGGTGCCGTGGGACGCGGCGCGCTTCGCGACGCCGCCGACCGACGAGTTGTTCGTGCTCTATCGCGACCTCGAGTTCAAGTCGCTGCTCGCGAAGTTGGAAGTGCCGGCGGGCGTGTCGGAGGTCGCCGCCGGCGAGGAGCCGCTGACGGGCGAGTACGTTTCGTTCGTCGCGACGGCCGACGATGCGCCGGACTTCGCGCGGCTCGTGGAGTTGCTCGAGGAGGGGGCCCGCGCGGAGCGCGTCGCGCTCGCGGTGCGCAACGGCGACGAGATCGGCGTGTCGACGGAGACCGGCAAAGGCTTTTCGTTCGCCGCGAGCGCGTTCGCGGTCGAGGCGGTCGCGCGCGCGTTCGATGCGCTCTGGGACGGGCCGGCGGCCGTCGCCGCGTACGACGCGAAGACCGCTGTTCGCCCTGCTGCGCGCGCACGGCCGCCGCGCGGGCGAGATCCAGGACGACCCGATGGTCGCGGCGCCACCTGCTGAACCCGACGCGCACGTTTGCGAAGGCGCCTGCGGCGACGAGCGAGTTTCTGGCGCTCGCGCTCCCGGAGGAGACGGCGGCCTACGGCGACGCGGCGCTGCGGCTCGTGCCGGTCGTGCGCGACCGCCTCGCCCACCGCGAGCAACTGGCGCTGTACGACGACGTCGAGGTGCCGCTCGTCGGCGTGCTCGCGCGGATGGAGGCGGCCGGGATCGCCGTCGACCCGGCGGCGCTCGACGACCTGCGGCGCGAGGTCGACGCCGCGATCGCGCGCCTGCAGGACGAGATCTATATGATCGCCGGCCAGCAGTTCAACATCGGCTCGCCGCAGCAACTCGGAACGATCCTGTTCGAGAAGCTCGGCATCCCGTCGGGCGGCCGGACCAAGACCGGCTGGGCGACCGGCGCCGAGGTGCTGCAGGGGCTCGCGCGCGACTTCGAGATCTGCGCGAAGGTGCTCGAGTACCGCGAAGTCACGAAGCTGAAGAGCACGTACATCAACGTCATCCCGGCCTTGCATCGCCGCGGACGGCCGGCTGCACACGGTCTTCAATCAGAACGTCGACGGCGACGGGCCGGCTGTCGTCGACCAATCCGAACCTGCAGAACGTGCCGGTGCGCGGCGAACTCGGGCGGCGGATCCGGCGCGCGTTCGTGGCGGGCGGTTCCGGGCGCGTGCTGCTCGCCGCCGACTACAGCCAGATCGAGTTGCGGATCATGGCGCACCTGTCGGGCGACGAGGCGATGCGCGAGGCGTTCGGGCGCGGCGACGACATCCACGACTTCACCGCGCGCGGCATCTTTGCCGTCGCCGACGAGGACGCGCCCGACCACAACCAGCGCCGCATCGCGAAGTCGGTCAACTTCGGCCTGCTGTACGGGATGTCGGACTTCGGCCTCGCGCAGCGGCTCGAGATCGACCGCGCGGAGGCGCGCGCGATGACCGAGGCCTACTTCGCGCGCTTTCCGTCGGTGCGCGACTACATCGCGCGCAGCCTCGAGTACGGGCGCGCAGAACGGCTACGTCGAGACGATTCTCGGGCGGCGCCGCTACATGCCCGACCTGCGCTCGCGCAACTACGCGCTGCGCGCGGCGGCCGAGCGCGAGGCGACCAACGCGCCGATGCAAGGCAGCGCGGCCGATCTGATGAAGCTCGCGATGGTGCGGATCGACCGCGCGATCCGCGAGCGCGGGCTCGACGCGCCGATGCTGCTGCAGATCCACGACGAGTTGATCTTCGAGGTCGACGGCGCGCGCGTCGGCGAGGTGGCGCGCTTGGTCAAGCACGAGATGGAGCACGCGATCGAACTGAGCGTGCCGATCGAGGTCACGCTCAAAACCGGCGCGAACTGGTACGACGTGGAGTCATATGTTGCGTAATATCGGGACTTCTTTCTCGCGTGGCGCGCTGCGTTTGTCGCGGGTTCGCTCAGCGCTTTGCTGACGGCAGGCTTGACGCCGGCGGTCGCGGCGAGCCAGAGCCCGGCGCCGAGCGCGTCAGCGGCGAGTTCGCCGGCCGCGAGCCGGCGGCGGCGAAACGCCGGTTGCGGGCGCGAAGGCGTCGAGCAAGTACGGCGCGACGGACTGTGCGAACCCGGAGTTGCCGCACGCGATCTTGGCGGCGCCGCCCGAGGTGTCGTCGCCGCCGCCGATGCGGACGGAGACCGTCGTCGCCCCGAGCGCGCGCCTCGCGCTCGCGATAGCGGCGACCGAGGCGCAGCGCGAGTCGGGGTTGATGTGCGTCACCAAACTGCACAAGCATGCGGGCATGATCTTCGTCTTCGATCGCGACGACACGGTGCGATTCTGGATGAAGCACACGCTGATTCCGCTCGACATGGTCTGGCTCGACACGAACGGTCGCGTGACGACGCTCGCGTCGCACGTGCCGGCAGCGACGCTGGAGACCCCCGACGACAAGGTCGCGCGCCGCTCCGGTATTGGCCGTTACGTCATCGAGTTGAACTCCGGTGAAGCCGTCAAGGACGGCATCCACATCGGCGTCCGCCTTAAGCTACCTATGTAGCGCACGGCGCCGCGCACCGAGATTGTGGGCGGAGCGGTCCCAGTTAGCCCACTCGTGGAGTTCTGAGTCCAACCGGAGGCGATGACGAGGCGCGCGGTCGACTGGATTTAGTGCTGAGGCGCCTCGGCGACCTGGACTCGCTACCAGGGTTTGCCGGCGGGGGCCGCGGGGCTGAGCGCGATACCCGCATAGGCGCCGCCGGGGACGGCGATCGCGGAACTAGGGCGACGGTCTGGGCCGGGATACATGTACGTGTAGAAGTCGCCGGAGCCCGGGTCCTCGACGTAGGCGCGCATGTCGGTGCGGCCGAGCGCGACCGCGAACGGGTCGGACTCCTTCGTCGCAAACAGCTTGGTCATCGTCGTCGATCCGGGTGCGAACGACCCGCACGCCGGCGCACTTTGATCGCAGATCAACAACGCGCCGGTCTTCGTCGTCGCGATGCCTCCCGGCGCCTTGAGCGTGATCCCGAGGTTCGTCGGGTTTCCCGTCCCCCCGATCCACTCGTCGACCTGGCCCGGCGCGAAGTTGCCGCCTTCGAGATAGGTAACATAGAGGTTACCCTTATCGTCGACGGCGTCGTAGAACGCGTACTGCATGTTGGGGTCGCTGAGGGTCGCCGTCGGCGAGGTCGCGCCCTTCGGGTAGACCTCGATGACGCCCGGCGCGCTGCCGTTTTGGAAGAAGTTGCTGACGTAGACGGTCCCGCTATGGTTGTCGACCGCCACGTCGACGGGATAACCCGACGGATCCGACAGCGTCAACATCGGCATCTGGCCGCCGGGCGGGAACTCCAAGACCTGCTTCGGCCCCTGGTTGACGACCCACAGATCGCCGGAGGCGTCCACGAACAGCCCCTGCGGGTTGCTCAAGCCGGTAATCGATCCGCATGCGCCCTGGTGCAGTCCGCCCTCGTTGAAGATCTGCACGGTGTTGTTGTAGGAAGCCGCGTAGAGGACGTGCGTGCCGCAGGCCGTCGCGTCCATCCGAACGCCCTGCGCGAAGCGCGCCGACGATTGCGATCGCGCCAGACTGTCGCCCGAGGCGACACCACCGGACGACGCCGGGCTCAGCGAGCAACCAGCCACGAGCGCGAGCGCGAGAATCGCCGCTGACCGCGCGACTTCGGAGCCGATGAACGTGCAAGAACGACTGGACATGAGGGCACCTCCACAGGTTACGGTCCGACGCTCGTCACCGACGACCCTGCCAGTACAAGTTGCGTCCAGTGCACCTGCGTGTGGCACCAGAAAATCATCCAGTGATGGACGGCTCCCTACACCGGCGATAAGCGGCAGGTCGCGCTGTTGCCGGTCGTCGTCATGCGCAAGAAAAAGTCGACCTTGCCGGGATCGATCGTGAAGCTGCCGTCGCAGTCGTAGGTGCCCCCGACGGCGAGCGATGCGCTGAGCGCGAAATAGTGGTCACCGGCCGTGCATCCGAACGACAGGCTCTGCGTTCCCGTCGGTTCGAACTGGAACGTGCCGACGGCGTTGGCGTCGACCGCGACCGACATCGAGCCTGCTGACGGGAAGTTGGTGGAGAGTCCCACGATCGTGCAGCGCAGCACCGGCCCGAACGTCGGCCGGTGGGCCGGCGTCGGCGTAGCCGCCGGCGCCGCCGATGTCCCGGCGCCGGGGTCGCAGTCGGACTCGCCGTCGGCGTGGCGGCCGGTGGCGGCGTCTGCGCCGTTACCGGCGGCGCGACCAGCAAGGCATCGGCCGCGAGCAGCGCGGCGAGCGACCGCGCGATGCGCATCACGCTTCGGCCCGGCGCAACTGTGGCCGTCGCTCGTACGTCTCGACGATCGTGACGAACGTCGCTCGGCGCAGCGCCGCGCCCTGCGTGCTCAGCCGCGCGAGTTCGTCGTGCGCGAGGCCGTTCCCGCAACAGCGCGGTCAGCCGGTCGTGCACGCGTTGCTCCGTCGGCCACCGGTTGAAGCCGTGCGCTTCTTGTTGTGCGCAACTAAAGGCGAACAGCCGCGCGGCGAGCCGAACGTCGCCGTCGAGCGCGACGGCGAGCGCGAAGTGGAGCACGCTGATCGCGGTCTTGACCTCGAAACCCGCCGTCGCGCTCGACACGGCGACAGCGCGACGTGCGGCGGCGAGCGTGCCCGGCACGTCGTCGAGCGCGATCCGATAGCCGGCGAGATTCGTGTAGAGCGTCAGTTGGTTCTCCGGCAGCAACACGTGCTCCCAGCGGCTCAAACAGTTCTCGACGTGCGCGATCGCGCGACGCGTCTCGCCACGCGCGTGCTCGGCTTCGCCGAGGAACGCGACCGCGTTCATCTCGCCATACGGATCGCCGACGGATCGGCAGCGCTCCATCCGCCGCATGTACGACTTCACGGCCGTCGCGAAGTCGCCGGCCATCAGCGCGAGATGGCCGCGATCGCTGGGGAGCGGCCCGGCTAACTCGGGCGTCGCCTTCCGCTCGGCTTCGCTCAGCGCCTCATCGGCCTCGCGCGCGCGCCCGAGACGCGCGAGCGACAGCGCGTGCACGCGCAACGCTTCGATGAGCCGCCGCAGGTCGCCCGACGCGCGGGCGAGTTCGACGGCCGGTCCGGCGAGTTCGCACGCCGGCCGCATCGTGCCCGGTGTTGATGTTGAGCATGGCCCAGGTCGTCATCACGCCGGCGCGCAGCCACAGCGCGGACTCCGGCAACGCCTCGAGGAAGGCGCGCGCCCACGTCATCGCTTCGTCGCTCTTCGCACAGAACGACCAGTACGAGCCGATCTCGAAGAGCATCTCCGCGCCGTCCTCGAGCGCGCTCGCGCTCGGCGAGCGACCGGCGCAGAGCGGCCTGGATGTCGTCGAGTTCCGTGCGTAGCGTCTTCACGAACAGGGCGTCGTTGCCGGTGAGCGCCGTGCGGCGCCGCGCCTGCGCGAGGTCGCGGAAGTAGCGCACGACCCGCACGGTCGCGCCTTCCGTCTCGCCCCGTTCGGCCAGGCGCTCGAGCGCGTACGAGCGCGTCGTTTCGAGCAGCCGGTAGCGGGTTTCGTCGCCGCTGCGTTTCGACCTGGACGAGCGACTTGTCGACCGAGCGAGGTGAGCACCTCGAGAGCGTCGAGTTCGCCGGCACCGCCGTTCGTACACACGGCGCGCGCCGCTTCGAGCGTGAACCCGTTGACGAAGATCGCGCTCGCGCACAGGAACGCGCGCTCGCGCTCGTCGAGCAGGTCGTAGCTCCAGTCGAACGTCGCGCGGAGCGTCCGGTGGTGCGGCAGCGCGTCGCGCATCCCGCCGACGAGCAGCATGAAGCGCTCGTCCAGATGCCGCCGGATCTCCGCCAGCCGCAGCGTGCGCACGCGCGCTGCGGCCAGCTCGATCGCCAGCGCGATGCCGTCGAGGCGCCTGCAGATGTCGGCGACGATCGGCGCCGTCGCGTCCGAGTAGAGGCCGTCCGGCTGCGCTTGGCGCGCGCGCTCGACGAACAGCGCGACCGCATCGTAGGTGTGCGCCTCGTCGGCCCCGAGCCGCGTCGCGGCGTTCGGCGGCAACGCGAGCGGCGGGAGCGCGTAGGTGACCTCGGCCGAGATCGCGAGGCGCTGCCGGCTCGTCGCCACGATCGTGATCCCGGGACACTGCTCGAGGATCGTCGCGACGACCGGCGCAAGCGCGTCGACGACGTGCTCGCAGTTGTCAAGCAGCCACAGGGCGTGGCGTTCGCGCAGCGCGTCGACGAGCGCCGAGAGAGGCTCGCGCTCCGCCGGCTAACTCGACGCCGACTGCGGACGCGATACGCGCGACGGGCGAATCGCCGGGCGTCAGCGGGACCAAGTCGATGAAGGCCACGACGCCCGCAACCCTCGCTCGCACGCGCGACGACCTCGAGGGCGCGCGCGCGACTTCCCCACCCCGCCCGCGCCGGTCAGCGTGACGAGCGCGCTCGTGGGCAGCAGGGCGAGGATGTCGGCGACCTCGCGCTCGCGTCCGATGAGGCGCGTCGCCGGCCGCGGGAGCCTGAGCTTGCGCCCATTTAGGGCCACCGGCGCGCGCGTGGCAATCGACTCGAGTTCCGCCCGCTCGGCCGCCGAGACGCCGAGCGCGCCGGCAAGCAACGCGACCGTGTCGGCGTGCGGCGTCTTGCGAAACCCGCGCTCCAGCGCACTGACCGCTTCGACGCTCACGCCCGGCGCGTTCGGCGAGCGCATGCTGGGTCAGCCCCGCCGCGACGCGCAGCCGTCGCAGCGCGGCGCCGAAATCGGAAGTCTCGCTACCGTTTAGGCGCATACCCTGGGCGCAGACGTTTCGCCCGAGCCGCGCGTCACTCTTGCCGTCCGCCGCCCGGATCGTACGAGCGCTCGTACGTGCGTCTCGTACGGGTCGTACGTTCCGCGCGCCCGCGTCTCTCTGAGAAGATTTTCACGAGCCGAAAACGGCTTTTCGTTGACTACGGGAGGACGCGCGTGCATGTAGTACGTTGGAATCAAGTTCTTTCGCGCCTCGCGATCGTCGGGATGCTCATCATGCAAGGCTGCGGCGGTGGAGCGACCAATCAGGCCGGTCCGCGATCCGTTGCCTCCGACGACGACCGGATCCTCAGTCGCGCCCAGCGCTTCGATGAGCGCCGCGCTCAGCAAGCCGCGGCTCGTCGCCGCGGTCGGGGATTCGCAGGCGCAACTCCGGCGCAGTGCGAGAAGCGCCGAGAAGTCCGGGAAGATCCCGGTCTACCTGACGGTGAAGGCCGCTCACAAGACCTACGGCTTCTCACCGTTCGCGCAGATCGTTCGCAGCGAGCACGCACTGATCGTGCGCGCTTATTCGAAGATATTCGTGTTTCCGATCGACGAGGTGAAGGTCGACCTCCACGCGGGCTCGGTCACGCACGTCGACGAGAACGCGATCCCGCGGGTCGCCGCACCGAAGATCGAGCAAGGGCATCAAGCGCTACGAACGGCTGCTGGCGAAGCACCGCATCGACAAGCAGTATCACGAGCGCATGATCGCGCGCAAGCAGAAGCTCTGCCCCGACTGCGCGATGTTCGAGATCAACCCGCACAAGTTCGCCCACATGGCGATCGTCTGGAACGGGTCGCGCGATCCGTGGCAGATGGCGGCGACCTATCGCGCGTGGCCCGTCCCGCTCTCGCACGGAGTCACCAGGCTCGCCATGGGCGTCAAGAACGACAGACTCGCAGTGCCCGCAGGCCAGAACGCGCGACGCGCGCGGTCAGGACGTCGGCGGCGGCAGCGGCTGCTCGGGCGGCGGCGGGTCCGGCGGTTCCAGTTGGGGCGGTTCCAGCGGCGGCTGCTTCGAGCGGCGGTTCGTCCAGCGGCGGCAGCTCCGGCAGCAGCAGCAGCGGTTCGTCGTGCTCGTCGGGTTCGTCGAGCGGCGGCTCCAGTGGCGGCAGCCTCTTCGACGGCAAGAACCAGCGTGGCGCTCACGGTCGCAATGGGCGCTCGCGCTTCCATGCGGCCGACTGCGGACCGAAGAAGGGCTGCAGCAATCGCGACAAGACCGCGGGCACGGCGCTCGACGAACGCGATCAACAACAACCCGAACCTGCTGAACGCAAACAGCAATCAAGAGGCGTACGGTTACATCTACGAAGACTCGAGCGGGAACTACTACTACGTCTACGGCGGTACCGTCGATCTCAACGGCAACGGCCAGGCGCAGATACCGCTGCCGCCCGACGAGCCCGGCATGACCCCGGTCGGCTGGTATCACACGCATCCCTACGATCCGGGCGCGGACGGCGGCATGCAGATCGATCAGTTTACCGGCAACGAGTTCTCGGTCGCGGACCTCAACTTCGATCCGGGTCTGACCGCGTACGTCGCAGTGAACAATCCGAACGAGCCGGGCGGCCAGCCCTATCCGCAGGTCTATTCGGACACGAACGGCCAGGTCACGGACCAGGGCGCCGTCGGAGCGAAAAAATGTTAAGGGCGGCGCTCTCAGCCGAAGACGGAGGTCCCATGATATCGCACGATGATCGCCAACAGGACCTTTGCGACGTTAGCAGCCGTCGTCGTTGGTTCGGTCTGCCTGCTGCTGCACGATGCCCGGCCGGCCCAGGCGGACCTGACGAAGACGACGCTCGTCTATGGGCCGCTGATGGTCGCGATGGTCGACGGCTACGACAAATGGGTGGCGGGGCCGCTCAAGGGTCAGACGCCCGAATCCGGCGGCTTTCAAAGCGACGGTCGACGCGACGGCGGATCCGTATACGATCAAGTTCGCGGCGACGTCGGGCCATTCGCTCCCCGGCGGAACGTACAACATCCCGCAGGCCGACGTACTCGATCCGTCGTGGCCGTCGGTGCCTTCGTCGTACGTGCCGAAATTCCCGAAAGGGCCGGTAACGCTGACCGGGCACGTACGTGCGCGCGTTCGTCTCCGCGTACAACACGCACAGGCCACTGAAGAAGACGCTCGGCGACGCATATCGCCTACGGCACGTCGAACGGTAGCGGGGTCGCGATCTCGACGGTATCCGATAAGAACAACGTCCTCGTCGGGTTCGCGCAAAAATACAAGCAGACGACGAAGAAGCTCTACTTCGGGTGCTTCAAGGAACAGCAGTACCTCGTCAACACGTCGACGTTCAAGGCAACCGCTACCAACATGGGTTGTCCGGGGTGAGGGGCTATCGGCCCAGCGCGAGAGCCATTCTCGCGCTGGGCGCGATAGCCTTGGGCTCCGTGTCGTGCGTCGCACGGCCGGTCGCCCAAGCGCCGTCGCCCATCCACCACATCGTGCTGATCGTTCAGGAGAACCGTTCGTTCGATAACCTGTTTCACGGTTTTCCCGGCGCGGACACGGTCGACTACGGCTACGACCACACCGGCGCCAAGGTGCCGCTGCGGCCCGTGTCGCTGACCGTCGACTACGACATCAACCACGGCTACCGCGCGTTCATGACGGCCTACGATAACGGCAAGATGGACGGCTTCGATCTGGTGCATGCCGGGACGGGTCCGCGCGCGGACGGTCCCGAGACGCTCGAGCCGCATCCGCAGTATCGGTACGTCGAACCCGCAGAGATCGCGCCGTACTTCGAACTGGCGCACCGCTACGCGCTCGCGGACCGGATGTTCCAATCGAACATGGATCAGAGCTTCGCGGCGCATCTCTACCTGATCGCAGGCGCAGGCCGGCAACGCCGTCAACGTGCCGAGCGGGCGGCCGTGGGGCTGCGACGCGTGGCCCGCGTCGCGGGTGCACACGATCGACGCCGCGCGCAAGCCGGCGCACAGCGTGTTTCCCTGCTTCGGTTTCACGACGCTGGGCGACGAACTCGACGCCCACAACCTGACGTGGCGCTACTACGCGCCGCACCTGGATCCGGCGCCGCGCTGGATCGACTTCATGCGCGCGCGGCGGCTCGGCTCGGTCGACACGATCGACCGCAACGAGCGGCGCGCGCCGGACTTCGGCCAGGTGTGGTCGGCGTACGACGCGATCGATCACATTCGCTACGGTCCCGACTGGGCGACCAACGTCGTCTCGCCGACGCGCCGCATCTTCGCCGACATCGCGCACGGCGATCTCGCGGCGATGACCTGGGTCGTGCCGACCTGGAAGAACTCCGACCACTCGCTGTCGCGCAGCGCGAGCGGTCCCTTGTGGGTTTCCTCGATCGTCGACGCGATCGGACGCAGCAAATACTGGAAGGACACGGCGATCATCGTCGTCTGGGACGACTCCGGCGGCTGGTACGATCACGTCCCGCCGCCGCAACTCGACTCCGACGGCCTGGGCGACCGCGTTCCGATGATCGTGATCTCGCCGTACGCGAAGGAGCATTACGTGTCGCACACCACCTACGAGTTCGGCAGCATCCTCAAGTTCGCGGAGCAGACCTTCGGCCTGAACGCGATGGCGGCGAGCGATCGCCGTGCGACGAGCATCGCCGACTGCTTCGACTTCGGCCGGACACCGGCGGCGTTCGTGCCGGTCGGGGTGTCGTCGCGGCTGAGTCCGGTCGCCGACACGACGGAGGATCGCCAACCGGACGACGATTGACCGATTCCGGGGACCGGGCGCGACGCTACTCGCGTATGATCTCGTACCAATCCTGATCGTACCAGTAGACGCTCGCGCCCTCGAACGGAGATCGAAACGGTCCGAGGGTGCAGGTGCCGTTCGTGCACGTCGGATAACCGAGCCGCTCCGGGTAGCCTTGCGGCGATCCATCGTCGTACCAGTAGAGCAGATACGGTTGGGACGGTAGCACGCCCGGCCCGGTGAACGTCGCCGTCTTCGGCGCGCACTGATTGCTGCAGAAGATCATCACGTAGTTCCGGTCGCTGAAGCCTTCGAACCATGCGATGACCGTGCCGCCTGCGGGCTTGCCGAACTTCCCGCTAGGCGGCAACTGCGACGCGTCGTCGTACGTGATGAATGTGACGTCGAAGTGGTCGACTGCCGTGTTCGGCGGATAGCCGACGGTGAACACGTTGCCGTCGCAGCGCGGCATCCTGATCGTCCCGCCGCGCGGATCGATTTGCACGACGCGCCGTCTTGGGCACGGACGCGCACGCGGAGGCATGCGACGCGCGGTCGTCCTTGCGCTTGCACCCTGCGTCGTCGCCGCGGAAGTGAAGATTGCGGCGCCGGCACCGACGAGTGCCGCGACGCCGATCGCGAAACGCATGGGATTGTCCTCCCCTATATCAGGCTTGCTCGGCTCCAGGAACAGGGCCTACCTCAAGCGGCGCGGTTTACTTGCGGCGACGGCGCGGACGGGAGCCCCAGGGCGGCCGCCGCTTCGAGGCTCGTCGCGATCATCGACTTGCGCGAAATGCTACGCGACAAGAAACGCTCCCCTCCATGGCCCCGCACGTGACTCGCGATGGTCTACGACCCGGCTCCTCGTTGCACCCCAGAAGCCCGTCGCCCGCGTCTGTGGTGCCGTCACGCAGCGACGACCTCGCGATATCGCGAGGTCGTCGCTGCAGCGGCTCGATCGTCGCCGCGGATGAACTGCTCTTACTGGGCTTTGGAGACCGTGAAGAAGCATGCCGAACGGTTCATGCAAGCGAAATGGTGTTCTCCTCCGAGCCACGCTCCCTGCTTGTCGAACGAGGTGATGACTTCGTTCGCGTCGAGTTTGAACTCGAAGGTCGGGGTCGAGATCTTCGAGTAATACCTGCAGGTGTATCTTACGCCCGGCGCAGTAGGAATGGCATCGGCGTAAACGACGGCCTCCTGGAGGAAGCCGTATTCCACGCCACGAGAACTCTCGCCCACCGGAACGTATTCTTTACAACCTGCGACTACGTCTCCACTTGCATCGTTGGTCACGCGTGCCGGTACGTGGGTAGAGGCCACGGCCGATGAGGGAACCCAGCATAGGAGGGACATCGACCCGAATAAGAACGTTGAAACGAGGGCTTTGTTCATAGCTGTGCTCTTTCCGTCATAGAGAAGTGTTGGTCTGCGCTCCTTGAACTCCGGCACGGTCGTTCCTGCGTCGGCGGGCTCTTGCAGAGGAGAACGAGGTATCTATTGCAGCGAGGCGAGGTAGGAGACCGACCGGCACCGTCGCCGCTCGCGTTTGATGCTACCGCCACCGTATGCCGCGGACGCCGGCGGGACGGTCATCCACCGTGCCGTCCTTTTGGATAACCGAGATGAGGCGCCGCGGCCGCCCCGCGGCATCTCGATCGGGGCGCGAGCCCGCGGATGCAACCACCGTGGGCGAACGTACGTTCTTATCATTCGGTGCCCGAGCTGCCGGAAGTGGAAACGATCGCTCGCGGGCTCGCCAACGCGCTCACCGGCAAGACGATTGCCGTCGCGGAGGTGCGGCTGCCGCGCGTCGTCGCGCCCGAACCGCGACGGTTCAAGCGAGCGATCGCCGGTGAACGGATTGAGAAGGTGGGGCGCCGGGGTAAGTACGTTGTTGCGACCCTCGGGTCGGGACGAGCGCTCGTCGTTCATCTCCGGATGACCGGGCGGCTCATCGTCCAGCCCGCGCGGACCGCGGAGCCGGAACCGTACACGAACGTCCGGCTGACGTTCACCGACGGCACGGTCCTCTGCTTTGCGGACGCCCGTACGTTCGGCAGGATGCGACTCGCGGGGCCTGAAGACGCGTGGGCCGCCGACCTCGGCGTGGAGCCGCTCTCCGAGGACTTCTCTTACGAGCGGTTCTCCGGGCTCTTGGATCGCCGCACGACGCCGATCAAGGCGTTTTTGCTCGACCAGCGGCGAATCGCCGGGATCGGGAACATCTACGCCTGCGAGGCGCTCTGGGAGGCCCGGATTCGTCCGAGCCGACCGGCGGGGTCGCTCTCACGACCGGCGCGCGCCCGCCTCCACGCCGCGATCGGCGCGGTTCTCAGGAAAGCAATCCGAGATGCGAGGGACCAGCGTAGACGACTATGTCGACGCTGAGGGCCTCCGCGGCGGGTTCCAGAACGAACTCGTCTGCTACGGTCGCGATGGGAAGGCGTGCCGCCGGTGTGGTAAAACCATCGTTCGGACCGTCCTCGCCCAGCGGGGCACCTGGTGGTGCCGAGGCTGTCAGAAACACTAACCAACGCTCTGCCCCGTCTCGGACGGGGAACTGCGCCAAGGCGCGGGGTGTGACCGGACGATTCGATCCGGCGCACTTAAGTAAAGGGGAACACTATCACTACCACCGACATCGAACCGTCCGGGGAGTCCCAGCCCGCCGAAGAGCTGGAGGACCAGCTCGCACTCGAACAGCGCATGTACGAGGAGAGCCTGAAGGTCCTCGACGAGGGCCAGGTCCTCACCGGCGTCATCGTCGCCAAGTACCAAGACGAGTTGCTCGTCGACATCGGCGGCAAGTCTGAGGGGATCCTCAGCTTCCGGGAACTCTCACTGGCCATCGACCCGAAGGAACTCCACGTCGGCGACAAGCTCGAGGTGATGATTCACCGGATCGACGACCAGGACGGGACGCTCTTCCTTTCGGAGCGGCGCGCACGCGCACTCAAGACCTGGGAGAAGGTCATCGCGGCTCACGAGGCCGACGAGATGATCGAGGCAACCGTCACTCAAGTCGTCAAGGGCGGCGTGCTCGTCGACCTCGGCATGCGCGGTTTCGTGCCGGCATCGCAGATTCGCCGCCAACCCGTCGGCAATCTCGACGAATTGGTCGGCAAGCATCTGCGCTTGAAGGTCATCGACCTCGATCACAAGCGCCACCGCGTCGTGCTGTCGCAGCGGCTCGTGCTCGAGGAAGAGCTCAACGCGAAGAAACAGGAACTGCTCGGGACGCTCCAGGTCGGCCAGATCCGCGAAGGCGTCGTCGTGCGGCTCGCAGAGTTCGGCGCGTTCGTCGACCTCGGTGGGATCGACGGCCTGATCCACAACAGCGAACTGTCGTACGCGCGCATCAAGCATCCGTCGGAGGTCGTCAAGATCGGCAACGTCGTCTCGGTCGAGATCATGAAGTTCGACGCCGAGGCGAAGAAGGTCAGCCTATCGCTGAAGCACTCGCTCGCGGATCCGTGGGTCGAGTACGCCGACAAACTGTTCGAGGGCAGCAAACTCGTCGCACAGGTCGTCAAGGTCACCCCGAACTACCTGCTGGTCGAGATCGTCCCGGGCGTGCTCGCGATGGTTCCCAAGGGCGAGTTCGACACGCAGAAGCAGTACAGCCCGGGTGAAGAGGTCGAGGTCACGCTGCTGACGATCAACCAATCGACCCGCCGCATCACCGGCTCGATCCAGCACGTCGCCGACATCTCGCCGGAAGAGATCGAGGCGTATGCGCCGGACGAGACGTTCGTGGCCGAACCGGCAGCAGCGGCGCCCGAGGCCGAAGAGCAGAGCGTCTAGCCCACGTCCGTCGGCCGAACGTTCCTCGGAAGCCGCGCCCTGAGCGCGGCTTCTTTCGTTCGCGAGCAAGGCGCGACAGATGCGGCGGCGAACCAAAAATCATCGGGTAACGTCGGGCGTGATCCGTGGAGTGACAAATAACCGATGCCACGCACTTGGACGCCTCCCGCCTTTGCGATGTCGGCTCTCGTCGTCGCAGCACTCGCCGCACCGCCGGTTGCCGGCGCGCAGTCGCTCGGGCCGGAAGCCGCGCTGCTTTCACCGCACGCCGTTCCCGCGGGCGTCCCGCGCGAACGCGTCCTCTTCGATTTTCAAGGCGGCAACGATGCACAGAATCCCGCGAGCGGACTCGCGCGGGGAGCCGATGGGGCGCTGTACGGCGTGGCCCGGGGAGGCGGTTCCTCCGACTATGGGACCGTCTTCAAGCTGACGCCGTCGAAGAACGGCTATGCGGAATCGCTCGTCTACACGTTCTCGCTTCCCAAGGACGGTTACGATCCGAACGGCCCGTTGCTGATCGATAGGCACGGCGTCATCTACGGTACGGCCGCGCAGGGCGGCTTGGGGGCGGGCGTGGTGTTCACCCTGACGCCGGCGGCGCACGGGTATGCCTACGCGATCGCATACGGCTTTCAGCAACGTGGAGACGGAGCGCTTCCCGTCGGCGGCGTCATCATGGATCGCACCGGTGCGCTCTACGGCGTCACCGAACTGGGCGGCTTCTACGACTACGGCACCGTCTATCGCCTCGCGCCCGCGGCGGGCGGCGGGTACCGCGAGTCGATCCTCTACACCTTCCACGGCACGTACGAGACGAACGTGGTCAACGACGGGATGTATCCGGTCAGCGGACTCACGTTCGACGCTTCCGGTGCGCTCTACGGTACGACGATGCAGGGCGGCGGCTTTTGTGTCGAGGGCGTCGTGGCCGGCTGCGGCACGGTATACAAACTGACGCCGACGCATACCGGCTACGAAGAATCGCTTCTGTATACATTCCATGACCCCGATAACGCCGGCGCGAGCCCGCGATCGCCGGTCGTGCTGGACGCCAAGGGACGGTTGTACGGGACGGCCGCCGGCGTGGGGATCCACTTCGACGGGACGGTGTACCGCCTGACGCCGAGCGGCGGCGGTTACGCGGAGGAGACCCTGTATGCGTTCGCGGGATTGCGCGACGGCAAATTCCCGTCCGGACCGGTGCTCCTCGGCGCGAACGGCACCGTGTTCGGCGCCGCGCAAGCGGGCGGAGACAACCCCGCGTGCACGCTGAACGGCGGATGCGGCACGGTCTACAAGCTGACGCCGCAGGCGAACGGAACGTATCACGAGTCGTCGCTCTATCGCTTCGCCGGCGGCAAGGACGGCGCGTACCCGAGCGGTCCGCTGCTACTCCAAAAGAACGCGCTCCTCGGCGTGACGGCCGCCGGCGGTAGCATGAACTGCGCGAAGGAATTGCCCGGCTGCGGAACCGCATTTTCCGTGCTCGTGCCGTAGCGCATCCATGCGCCGGTCGCGTCTGAAGGCGCATCCATGCGCCGCGCGGCAGTAGCGCATCCATGCGCGTTGGCTTGACCGGGGGCATCGGAGCGGGTAAGAGCGAGGTCGCCGCGATCTTCTCGTCGCTCGGCGCGCTCGTGATCGACGCCGACGACCTCGCGCGCGAAGCGGTCGCTCCCGGTAGCGAGGGCCTTCGCTCGATCGCGGAGCGCTGGCCGCAGGTCGTCGGCCCGACCGGCGAACTCGATCGCGCCGCGCTCGCGGCGTTGATCTTCTCGGACCCGGACGCGCGGGAGCAACTCAACGCGATCGTCCACCCTGCAGTCCGCGCGCTCGCAACCGAACGCGCGGCGGCCTCCGCGCCGGGCCAGATCATCATTCAGGAAGTGCCGCTGCTGTTCGAAACCGGCTTCGACGAGGCGTGCGACCGCACGGTCGTGGTGGTTGCCGACCGCGAACACAGGATCGCGCGCGTCATGAAACGCAGCGACCTAACGCGCGACGAGATCGTCCGGCGCATGGCGGCGCAGATCGATCCCGCCGAGGCGCAGCGCCTGGCGTCGTTCACGATCCGCAACGACGGCGACCGCGACGACCTGCGGCGTGCAACGACGCGCGTCTGGGATGCGCTTCGCGCGGGCGCGCCGCCCGCCGAGGCCTAGCCGCCGCCGCGCAACACGCGCCCCGGGCGCGCGGCCGTTTGCAGTCCGGCGCGCATCACGGCGACGCCGTTGACGAAGACGCTGTCGATCCCGCTCGGATACGCATAGGGCGCGTCGTAGGTCGCGCGATCGACGATGTGCTCGCTGTCGAACAACACCAGGTCGGCATAGGCGCCGGGCACGATCCGGCCGCGGTTGCGCAGCCCGAACGCGTCGGCCGGCAGCGAGGTCATGCGGCGAATCGCCTCACCGAGTTCGAGCGTGTGCCGCCCGCGCACGAAGCGTCCGAAGACGCGCGGGAAACAGCCGAACGTGCGCGGGTGCGGGAGCGCCGCGCGCGGTCGGGCCGTCGAGCGCCCGCGCTGAAGCGTCGCTGCCGATGCAGGTAAACGACGCGTCGAGCACCGTCGCGACGTCGTCTTCGTTCATCGCGAAGAAGATCGCCTGAACGGCGAGTTCCTCTTCGATCAGCAGGCGAATGACCGCGCGTTGCGGCGTCGTGCGCCAGCGCGTCGCGATCTCGTCGAGCCGCAGCCCGGCGAGCTCCGCGTTGCGCGAGGAAGAGACGGTCGAGATGCGCACGTCCTGCCACGTCCCGCGGTGATCGAGTTCGAGCCGCAGCGCGATCGCCGGCGCCTGCAGCGGATCGCGCAGCCGTTCGAGCGTCGCCTCGCGTCCGCCGGCCAGGGTCTCTTCCGGCAGCATCGTGTCGAGATCGGTCCACATGGCGACGTACGGATAAACGTCGGTGTTGACGGCGTCGCCGGCGGCGCGTGCGCGGTCGATCTTCTCGAGCGACGCGTGCACCTTGCCCCAGTTTCGCTTCCAGGCCGCCTT
Source organism: Vulcanimicrobiota bacterium (assembly GCA_963743605.1). Classification (GTDB taxonomy): domain Bacteria; phylum Vulcanimicrobiota; class Vulcanimicrobiia; order Vulcanimicrobiales; family Vulcanimicrobiaceae; genus CAVUQJ01. The sequence goes on from CAVUQJ010000009.1 coordinate 134,046, forward strand.
GTGGTGCGACAGCTGCACGGCGACGCCGGCGCGGCGGCCGACGTCGAGCGCCTCGTCGACGGCGCCCAGCAGGTCGTCGCCCTCGCTGCGGATGTGCGACGCGTAACGGGCCTGCCCGGCCTCGCCCGCCGCGCTCGCGCAGGCCGCGAGTTCGGCCGCGTCCGCGAAACGCGACGGCACGTAGATGAGGCCGCTCGAAACGCCGAGCGCGCCCTGCTCGACCGCCCTCGCGCACCGCAGCGGTCGCGCGCGCGAGTTCGGCGGCGTCGAGCGGACCAGGGTCGTCGCCGCGGACGCCGCGTCGGACGGTCCCGAGGCCGACGAGGGTCGCGACGTTGAGCGCCGGCGGCTGCGCGTTCGACGAGGCCATAGAAGTCCTGGAGGGTCTCCCACTCGACGCCGATGCCGTAGCCGGCGAGGTCGTCCTGCCGGTAGCGCCGCGCGAGGCCACGCAGCGGCGCCACGGAGCTGCCGCAGTTGCCGCCGATCTCGGTCGTCACGCCCTGAGCGATCTTGCCGGCGCAGCGCGGATCGACGAGCCACAGCTCGTCGGTGTGCGAGTGGACGTCGATGAAACCCGGCGCTAGGCGTCAGTCCCCGGCCAGGGATGCGCTCGACGCAGTCCCGCTCGCCCAAATTCTGGACGAGGACGACCCGGTCGCCGGCGATTCCCACGTCGGTCGCGATGGGGCTGGTCGAGGAGCCGTCGTAGATCGCCGCTCCCTCGATAATCGTATCGAGCATGGCGTTTAGGAGGTCGTTGCCTGGGTAGGAGCCACGTATCGCCGCCGAGCCGTTAGGGCGACAAGCACTCCGGCTCGGTTCCACACCCCATCGCCATGATGATGCAAAGGTCGAATATGACACGTACACGGACCGCCCCGACTAGCCGCTGCCCCGAACGGAGAAATGTCCGTGCGGGAAGCTGGGAAAAAGGGCGGCGACGCCGTTCGCGAGCGCTACGGAAACGGGTTCTACGAGACGATCGGGCGCAAGGGCGGCCAAGTCACGCGCGAGCGGCACGGCCAAAGTTTCTACGAAACGATCGGCCAGAAAGGCGGCCGTGTCGTCAAGGACAAGTACGGAGCCGATTTCTACGAAGAGATCGGGCATAAGGGCGGCCAAAAGGTCAAGCTCCTGATCGAACAGGCCAAGAAAGCCCTGAACGGCAACGAACCGCACTGAGATCGCGCTAACGTAGTCCCCGCCGGCCGAGCATTCATTCGCGAAAACTGCCGTCAGGCTGATCGATGTGCAGGCTTCCCGTCCGCACGTCGAGTGAAAGCTTCTGCACGTGAAGGCTCGTGCCGGGTGATGTGACGACGATCGGTTCCTGCATATCGAGACGCTGATCGCCGTCCGTCCAGATGATCGACGTCGTATCGAAGGCGTGGAAGTGATTGTTGTGCGGGCCCGCGCTCTCGACGTGGATCGGGCCCGTCGCGCTGAAGTCGTGGGTGATCATGTTGACGGTCACGTGCGACCCCCGTAAGTGCACGTACGGCTTTCCGTTGCGGAAGATCACGCCGTTGTGGACGCCGTCGAGCGTGACGAACGTCTGATCGGCACTGGTCGTGATCTTGTCGTAGTCGAGCGACCACGAGTGGCTCGTGACCCGTTCGCCGCGCGCGAGCCCGTTGCTCAACACGACGGGCCCCGTCTCCGTCGGCGGGCTCACTTCGTCACGTCCGGCGAGATAGATCCCGACGGCGATGAAGACGACGAACAGGACGCCGGCCCAGGTCAGCCAGCGTTTGAGCAGGGGATTCACCGCGCACCTCTGCGGACGAAGGCGATCGCGTAGAGCACGAGCAGCGCGATGCCGACCGAGACCGCGCCGATGTGCGGGTACGGCGCTCCGGCCGGCGGCCCGATCGTCCCTTGGACGACCGCGACGCGGTCGAGTGCGGTGGCTTGCGTGTAGCGCCCGTTCGGGGCGATGATCCCGCTGATGCCGGTCGCCGCCGCGCGCACGATCCACGAGCCCGTTTCGAGCGCGCGCATCTGTGCGATTTGGGCATGTTGATACGGCCCGGCGGTCTTGCCGAACCACGCGTCGTCCGTCGCGACGACGAACGCCTGCGCCCCATCGGCGATCGCGCGCTGCGCGACGCCGTCGAACGCGGACTCCCAGCAAATCATCGGCGCGATCCGCAGTCCGTCGATCGTGCGGACGCCTGACGAGGTCCCCGAGCGGAAGCGCGAGACGAGCGACGCGAACGGCAACTTGCCGAGGACGCCTTCGGCCGGCAACTGCTCGACGAACGGGACGAGGCGGCGCTTACGATAGGTTCCGTCCTGCGTGCCGTCGGGACGGAAGTAGTAGAGCGCGTTGTACTCGCCTTCGGGGGCGAGTTCTTGGCTCCGACGAGCAACTCGGCGCGCGACTGCCGGGCGAGCAGCGTGATCCGCCACAGCAGCGGTGGATCGAGGTTGAGGTCGGTCGTGACGACGGTTTCGGGCCACAGGATCAGCGCGGGCTTGCCGCGCGCGGCCCAGCGCGTCAGCGCGTCGTAGCGCGCGTTGGCCGTTTCGAAGGCGGCGCTCGTCCACTTGATGCTCTGCGCGATGTTCCCTTGAAGCGCGGCTACCCGTACGGTCGCGGGCGGGGGGTGACGCGCGGGCCACGCGACCCACGCCGCGGTCGCCGCGACGACGGTCGCGAGCAGCGCGGTCGCGCGCGATGCGTGGCGCGCGCGCGTCGCGCCACGAGCGCGCCGCGTATGCGAGGTACGCTGCGATGGCGCAGACGACGAACGTCAGGCCGAACGAACCGGCGAACGCCGCGACCGGCGCGAGTGGCGTCTGCACGTACGCGTACGACAGATTGCCGAACGGAACGCCGAGCGGACCGCTGGAGCGCAGCCACTCGAGCGCGGCGAACGCCGCCGCTCCGGCGAGCGGCGCGAGCGTCCGCCGTCCGGCGGTCCACGCGTACGCGGTCGCCGCGCCGGCGAGCGCGAAGGCGAGCGCCTCGAGGATCGCGGGCAGCAACACGAGTGCGAAGCCGTACGGCGCTACGTAGGCCCCAGCCGTCTCGCCGAACCAGCCAAACGTCGCCGAAAAGTAAAGAATCCCTGAAATCCAGCCGGTCCAGAAGGCGCCGCGGGGAGACAATCCAAACCAGGCCCAGAAAATCAGGGTCAGCCCGACGAGTCCAAGCGGCGCGAGGTTCGCCTTGGGGAGGCCGAGCGACAACAGTCCGGCACCGATCGCCGCCACCGCCAGCGGACCGAGAAAGGCAACGATGCTCCGACGCGCCAGCTTAGTCTTCTTCCTTGTCGCACTAGGACTCGCGGTCGCTTGCGGCCGCCAGGTGACGCCGTCACCCACGTTCGGGGCCCTCAGCGGCACCCTGCAGATCAAGTTCAGCGTCGCGGACTCGTTCGATTTCACGCAGTTCAACTACTGGATAGTGTTCAACACCAGCGGTACCGGGGGCGAGCCCTACGCTCCGTCGCTGCGCCAAGGCAACTTCAAGAACTTCTCCTACGCGTTCATCGTCGGAGCGCTCACGGGGGGCCAGAACACGGTCCTGCCGGTGCTCTGGCAGTTCTACTTCATCCCGGCGACGGGGCAGATCTCGCATCAACAGTTCAACGTCAATCCGGGGACGACCAATCTGGAGTTGAACACGGACGGCACGGATACCCAGTTTACGCTGATCTTCCCCCGCTCGCAACTCGCGCTGCCGCCGCCGACCGCCCCGACGCCGATCCCGAGCACCGGCGGCACGTCGCCACCGACGCCGACCCCAACGCCGGTGCCGTCGGGGTCGACCCCGGCGCCGACGCCGGTCTCGTCGCCGACCGTCGCGTCGCAATCGACCTGGTGCATAAATCTCTTCACGACCGACAACAGCCAGCAGTTCAACGTGCTCGATGCGCTCGGTCTCGGTCCGACCGACCAGTCGTTCAGTTCCGGCTGCTTCGACGTCAACAAACCGCAAGACATCCTGTACAACCAGCCGCAGGAACTGAACCCGCCGCCTGACGCGTCGTCGCAACTCGCCGCGATGGAGATCATCAACACGCCGTAACGGAGGCGGCTCAGTAGTTGAAGCTGCTCGGAGCGAGCGGCTGGTTGCCGGAGATGCCGACCCCCGCGCTCTGCCCCGGAACGCGAGCAGTTCGAAGTTCAGGTTGAACTGTTTGAGGCTTCGTTGTACGACGCGAGCAGGTCGTAGCACTCGCCGATCACCTTGCGATAGAAGATCGTCTTGTCCTGAAGCTTGTCCGCGAACGAGCCGGCGTTCTTCCAGTTGACGTTGGTCGTGAACGCGAGGTCGGTCTCGCGGCCGAACGGCGTGAACAGCTGGACGTTGGTCTGAGTGAAGCCCTCGCCGCCGCCCGGTTGCCACGAGCCGCTCAGGATCAGCGCCGAACGCGGCGACGGCCGGGTCGTGAGCTGATAGAGCCACGGCTGCGCCTCGCGATCGAAATCCGTGCCCGTCGATAGCGAGAGCGAGTAGACGTCGCCGTTGAAGATGCGCAACACGTCTTGCGCCTGGTGCGAGCCGTTCGAGAGCCTATCGAGCAATTCGAACGGGACGTTCCGGCGGGCCGATCGGATTCTGTTCGTCGTAGGTGATCGCGTTGATGATGTGCTTGCCGATCGGCGTCGTCAGCCCCATCGTCTGCGTGACGCTGGCCTTCTCGTCGCCCGTGCCGTAGAGGTCTTGATCGACGGTGAAGCCGACGGAGAAGTCGCTGGTGCGAAAGACCTTGAAGAGGGCGGGCCCCACATTCAGCACCATGTCGATACGTTCGGTCGCCATCGACGTCGTGCCGTAGTTTTGCGCCTCCGTGTAGTAGCCCCACGTCAACTGGACCTGCACCGGTATCCTGCTGTTCTCGAACGGCAGGTGCGGTTCGATCTCGAGCGACGGCTCCGTGTTATAGCCGAACGGCTGATTCGAGTCGCTGTGGTCGTAGGTCAGCGTGTAGTCGGCCGCCTTCGAAAAGAGGTGCGTGATCGACTGCAGGTGGAGCGTTTCCGACGACGAGTTGATCTGACCCGGATAGTTGCTCGAATAGTCGGTGTAGCTGATGTTGAAGCCTTGGGAGAGCGTCTTCGATAGCTGCAACTGGTCGATGAACCCGAGGTTGTCGCTCGTCGATTGCGAGCCGGTCAGCGAGCGCGAGAACGTGATAGTTCTGGTTCGCAGTGTTCCCGGCGTGGACGATGCTGCCCGTCAGGTTGTAGCTCGGCGGGAGGCTGACGTACGGACCGTAATCGCCGATGTACTGGAAGTTCAACTGCCCGCGCGTTCGCTGCGAGAAGTTCTCGAGGTCCGTGATGTTGGCGTTGTATGCCTGCCCGTCCCGTTGTAGCCGTTGAACGTGTAGACGTTGATGTTCAGCTGACGGCGGCCGTCCCGCCTGCCGATGTAACCCACGTAGCCCAGCCCGAGGCCGCGTTTGGTGTACTCCTCTATTCGGTAGTAGCCGTAGTAGTAGTCGTCCTTGCCGAAGCCGACGCGCGCGATGATGTAGACGCCGTCCGCTTCGTCATAGCCTACCTGCGGGATGAACGAGGTCGCGTGCTGCCCCGGCTGCGGCGTCTTGAGCGGGATGATCAGGACGGGCAAGAAGAACACGCCGAGCGCGCCCAGGAAGACCGTGGCGGAATGGGCGATCAGTTTGTCGCCCGGCTGGACGTTCGATCGACTTCGACTCGACGTGGTAACCGCCGCGTTGGTTCTCGCAGGTCGTGAACGAACCGCGCGATCCGTGCGTCTTCCCGTTGCGGTCGACGACCAGCGTCTGACCGCTGAAGTGCAGCTCGCCTTTCTCGACGCCCTCCTTCGTCTCGCCGCGGCCGTTGGTGAGCGTCGCGTTCCCGGTCTTGCTGTCGAACACGATCTTGTCGGCGTACATGATCGAGTCGGCGTTGTGATTGATGATGTAGGCGTGACCGGTGACGGTGACCGTGTGCTCGCCGTCGTAGTGGGCGAGGTCGCCGACGATCGTGCCTTCGCTGTAGAAGATGTGGACGTTGCCCTTGTAGTCGGCCGGCAGCCCCTCTCTGGTCGACCCGGACAACTCGTCGCCGAGGACGGCAAACTGGTTGGGCCCGAGCGTCGGCAGCGGGATCGGTCCCGCCGTCGGCTGGTTGGAGGGCGACGGTCCCGGCGCTCCGGTCCCCGTCGGTCCCGGCGTCGGGCGCACGAGGATGACGGGGCCGTTCGAGGCCAACGGCGTGGGCGTCGGCGTCGGCAGCGGGGGCGGCGTCACGACCGGGCCGCTCGGCGGCGCCGTCGGCGGCAACAGGGTGCCGGGGCCGGGCACGACGCGCGGGATTCCCGGCGTCGGGAAGGCGGTGGGCGTCGGCAGCGGCGACGCGCTGGGCTCCGTCTGCGCGACGACCTGCGCCGTCGGCGACGCGTTCGGAACCGGCGCCGTCGCGGCGGAGCAACTCTCGCGCAGCAGGTGGACGACCTCGGTCGCGTTGAGCGTCGGCGCCGCGCCGGCGCCGAGCGCGCCTGCAAACAACTGCGTGGCGACGAACGCGCCACCCACCAGCGCGCCCAGCAGACTGCGACGCGCGGTAGAGATCAGTGTTCTACTCGCCAGATCAAGAGCGCGCCCGTGGCTCCCATGATGGCGTTCGGGATCCACGCGGACAGGTAGGGGTTCAGCGCGCCGTTACGCCCCAGCGCGACGAACGCCGACATCAAGATGAAGTACACGAAGAACAGCAGGATCGACAGCGCGATCCCGAGCGTACGCCCCTTCTTGCCGAACCGGACGGCGAGCGGTAGTGCAACCACTACCGCGATGAACGAGGCGAACGGAAACGAGAGTTTCTGCGCTAATGTGATTTTCCTGACGTTCAGCGACGAGCCGCCCTGACCCGTCGCCTCCATCGCCTTGATCTCCGTCGACAGTTGCTTGGAGTTCAAGGTAAAGTCGTCGTTGTTCGCTGCGCTCGCGAACTGATCGAGTGCTTCGCCGAGGGGCAGGCCAATCGTCATCTGTTCGGGCAGCGCGTACCCGTCGAGCGCGCCGTCGCGCTTGAACTTCGTGACGCGCGGGCGCTTGAGCGTGAGGATGCTGCCGTCGACCGTCGCGGTCTCGGCGTTGATGACTTCCTTGTACGGCGAGTTCGTCGCGTTCTGGAAGATCATCACGTTGTCCATCGTACGATGGTCAGCCTCGATCTGGCCGACGTAGAACACGTTCCCGGTCGCGTCGTCGCGGCGGAAGATCTGGGGCACGATCGGCAGGGTCGCCGTGTGGTAGACGATCTGATAGAAGGTGCGCGTCGAGAGGTCGACGGCACGCGGAACGATCGTGTCGTTGACCAGGTAGGCCACCGCGAACGCGGCCGCGCCGAGGATGACCGGCGTGCGGCAGATCCGCGAAAAGGCGACGCCGGCCGTTCGTAGGGCGGTGATCTCGTTGTCGGCGGTCAGCCGGCCGAAGGCGAGCAGGGTCGCGAACAGGCACGCGAACGGAAACGCGTACGGCGTACTCTGCGGCACGCGGAAGATCAAGAAGCGCAGGACCAGGAAGAACGGCGCGTGCGCGTTGATGATGTAGTCGGCGGCGAGAAAGAAGATGTTCAGGAACCAGAACAGCAAGAACGCGCCGAGCGAAAACGCGAACGGACCGGCCAGCTCGCGAATCAGATAGCTATCGAGCAGCGGTAGACGCGGTAGCGGCCGCATCGGCACCATCGGGTCGACACGGATGCCCGGCAACGAGGCCATGCGGGAGTCAGCAGGCTCCGGAAAAACCCCCGGCACCATCTCGACCCCACCTGTTCCGCCGAACACTTCGTCGCTCTTCGGTCACGAAGGTACGGCTTCGCTCCCTCATCGCTCCTCGTTTCGACGAAACATCTGGGGCCGATCTGGACACCGCGGGTTTTTCCGCAACCTGCTAGTGCTGTCTGAGCGCTGCGGTGACTCGCGCGACGTACGCGCGCGTCTCGGGATACGGCGGAATCCCGCCCGCCGCATCGACCGCGCCCGGTCCCGCGTTGTAGGCGGCCACCGCCAGCGAGACGTTGTTGTGGTAGCGGGTCAGCAGGTCGTGGAGGTAGTGCGACCCGCCGTCCACGTTGGAGGCCGGATCGAACCGGTTGGCCACGCCGTAGGTCACGGCGGTCCCCGGCATCAGTTGCATCAGCCCCGCGGCCCCCGCCGAGCTCACGGCGCTGGGATCGCCCCCCGATTCCGCCTGGATCACGGCCGAGACCAGATTCGCCGAGACGCCGTGACGGAACGAGGCGTCGGTCACGATCGAGCGCAGGGAGGCGGAGTCCATCGCGTGCGGGCCGCTCGGAATGACCCCATCCGCGCTGCATCCATAGAGGAGTGCGCCGGTGGCAACAAGCCCGACAACGACCAGCTTTCTCACGGTGGCCCAATCGTTCGCGCGACCCGGGAGGCTTCCCCCGCCGCACCTTGGCCGAGGCCGATAGCCTAACGCGTCGCTCATCTTGCTTCGGCGAGGCGTGGGGGGTATAGTGGGGGGAAGTGGTATCCAGTGGGGTAGAGTGGGGATTTTACACTGGCTCGCGAGTTGCCGCGTTTTACCGGATCGTCACTTCTCACTCTTGATGACAAGGGCCGCTTCGTCGTCCCTGCCCGCTATCGCGAGTCGCTGGGCGTCGGCTTCGTCTTGACGATCTATCCGCCGGACCCGTGTCTCGCGCTCTTCGACGCCGAAACGTGGGACCGCGTCTGCGGCGTGCTCGAGGCCCAGCCGCAGAAGTCGGCCGACTACCGAAACTTCGTTCGCTACATCTTCGGCAACACGCAGCAGGTCTCGTGCGACGCGCAGGGCCGCCTTCTCGTCTCGCCCCACTTGCGCGCGTACGCCGGCCTGAGCCGCGAGGTTCAGGTCGTCGGCGCCCTCAGCCACGTCGAAATCTGGGCGCCTGAGCGATTGGCGGCGGTGACGCCGGACCAAGCTCAGGCGATGGCCTTTGGAACCGAGATCGGTCTCTATTGATGGCCGCGCTCGCGTACGCGTTCGTGTCGACTGAGCGGGCGCCCCACGTCTCCGTCATGCCGGCCGAGGCGCTCGACGGCCTCACGATCCGTGCCGGCGGAACGTACGTCGACGCCACCTTCGGCGCCGGCGGGCATGCGCGGGCGATCGACGCTCGGCTGGGCTCGGGCGGCCGGCTCGTCGCGCTCGACACGGACCCCGGTGCCGCGCTCTACGCGGGCGCGCTCGGGCGGACGACGCTCGTGACCGCGAACTTCGCCGATCTCGCGGACGTCTCTGGACGGCCTCGGCATCGCCGCGGTCGACGGCGTCCTGTTCGACCTCGGCGTCTCCTCGATGCAGCTCGACCGCGCCGAACGGGGCTTCTCGTTCCGCGAGGAGGGCCCGCTGGACATGCGGCTCGACCCGCGCGGTCCGCAGACCGCTGCAGACCTGCTCGCGCAACTGGACGAGGCCGAACTCGCCGGCGTGATCGCCCGCTATGGCGAGGAGCGGGCGGCGCGGCGGATCGCCCGGGCGATCGCCGCCGCAAGGCGTTCGGGCCGGCTGCCGGCGACGACGACCGAACTGGCACGCTTGATCGCGGGCGCCGTCCACGTCTCCGGCCGGCGCGAGCGGATCCATCCGGCCACGCGGACGTTCCAGGCCTTGCGCATCGCGGTCAACGACGAACTCGGGGCGCTCGAGCGCGGGCTCGCGGCGGCGATCGCGCGCACGAAGCCGGGCGGACGCATCGTCGTGATCGCCTTCCACTCGTTGGAGGACCGGATCGTCAAACGCGCGTTCCGCGACGACGAGCGCGTGCACGCGCTGACGCGCCGCCCGCTCGAACCGACCGATGCCGAACGCGCCGCCAACCCGCGCGCTCGCAGCGCAAAACTCCGCGTCGCCGAGCGGCTCGAGGCGTAGCGATGGTCGCGCGACCGCTGGCGGCGCCGGCTCGTTCTCCGTCCCGCAACTCGGGGTGGCGAACCGCGCGGCACGCGTCGCTGGTCCGGCGCGCGCGCAACCGGCGGATGCGCTATCGCTCGATCGGCCGGATCGTCGCCGTCTTGAGCGGGCTGACGCTGCTCGTCCTGGTCTATTTGGCGTTGCTCGCGAACGTCACGCGCCTGCACTACGAGATCGGTCATCTGCAGCATCAGCGCGCCCAGTTGGTCGATCAAACCGTGCGCTACGAGGATGAGATCGCGTCGCTCGAGTCGCGCGACCGGCTCTCGGCCTTGGCCGACTCGCTCGGCCTGCGCGAACCGCGGGCGTACGCGATCGTCGTGCTGCCGCAGCCACGAAAGCACAGCCAACCGCGCCCGGGCGGCGTGGCGGCGCTGTTGCCGGTCGTCCAGAGTATCGTCGGCAGCCCGGCAAAGTAGCGTGCGGCGGCGCAAGCAGCAACGCAAAGCGGCCGAGGGACGTCCCGAGGTCGTGCTCGCGCGACGCAGCGTAGGCCGCGAGAAGATCCTCTTCTACATCTGCTTCGCGCTCGCCGGATACTTGGTCTGGCGGCTCTACGACGTGCAGATCATTCAGGGCCCGATGCTTGCGGCCAAGGCGCTCGGCCAGCAGTCGGCGATCTTCAGCGTCAGCGCGCAGCGCGGCGCGATCTACACGAGCGACGGCGTGCTGCTCGCGCGCTCGCTGCCGTCGCGCAGCGTCTACGCGTCGCCGGACGCGATCTCCGACCTGCCGCGGACGGCCGGCATCGTCGCGCGCGTGCTCGGCGAGCCGGTCGACGCGGTCATCGCGCAGATCAAAGAGATGCCGCATTATCACGTGATCGCGTGGAAGATCCCGGACCCTCAAGCGCGCTCGCTGCTCGCGTTCGACCTGCCCGGGATCACGGTCGAAGAGGAGACCTCCGGTAAGCGCTTCCTGCCGTCGGGCCGGCTGGCGTCGACGCTGCTCGGGTTCGTCGGACGCGACGACGACGGGCTCGAGGGCATCGAGTACGAGTTCGACTCGCTGCTGCGCGGCTCGGCCGGCCGGATGACGATGGAGACCGATCAGTTCGCGCGCGCGCTGCCGTTCGCCAAGCCGCATTACGTGATACCGCCGAAGACCGGCGACTCGCTCGTCCTGACGATCGATTCCTACCTGCAGTACACGGCCGAACACGTGCTCGCGAAGACGGTCAAGCAGTTCAGCGCGATGAGCGGCGTCGCGGTCATCATGGACCCGTACAGCGGCGCGCTGCTGGCCGTCGCCAACGTCCCGAACTACGACGTCCGCTCGTTCCAGCGGTATACGCCGGACCAGCGGCGCGACCGCGCCGTCACCGACGCCTACGAGCCGGGCTCGACGTTCAAGCTCGTGACGGCGACGGCCGCGCTCGAGTCGCACAAGGTGACCACCTCGTCGATGTTTCCGGCGCGCGACGCGATCGAGGTCGGCGGCAGCGTCATCCACAACGCCGAGGACGGGCTGATGGCGAACTCGGGCGGCAGCGAGTCGCTGGAGACGATCATCGCGCTCTCGCACAACGTCGGCGCCGCCGAGGTCGGGCTGCGCATCGGCGCGCACGCGATGTACAAGACGATGCGGGCGTTCGGCTTCGGCGACCCGACCGAGGTCGATCTGCCGGGCGAGAACCCGGGGATTCTGCCGGCGCTCGATAGCTGGAGCGCGACCTCGCTGCCGACGATGTCGTTCGGCCACGGCATCGCGATCACGCCGATCGCGCTGATACGCGCGTACGCGGCGATCGTCAACGGCGGCGTGCTCGTGCGGCCGCGCATCCTCTCCGAGATCGTCGCGCCCGACGGTCACATCGTCTACCGTTATGGCCGCGAGGTCGAGCGCCGCGTGATGTCGCAGGCGACGGCCAAGACGCTGCGCTCGTTCCTGCGCGAGGTCGTCCTGCACGGCACGGGCAATCCGACCGCACAGGTGCCCGGTTACACGACGGCGGGGAAGACCGGCACCGCGCAGGTCGCGGAAGGCGGCGGCTACCTGCCGGGAGCCTACGTCGCCTCGTTTGTCGGCTTCATCCCCTACGAGCATCCGCGGTTCTTGATCCTGGTGAAAGTCGAGCGTCCGCACGGCGAGATCTACGGAAGCGAAGTGGCGGCGCCCGCGTTCGCGGAACTCGCGCGCACCGCGATGCTGCACTCAGGCTACCTCCCGACGCCGCCCACGCCCGCGCCGGCGCCTCGCCTGCCGGTCCAAGCGCACCACGCGCCTGCGGTGCGGCCTGCCGGTCGCTCGGGCGATGCGCCGGCCGCGTCGAAGCAGACGACCGTATGACCCTGGAGACCTTGGCCGCGGCGCTCGACGACGTGCGCGCGGATGGACCGCTCGGCGGCGAGATCACCGCCATCGTGCACGACTCGCGGGCAGCGCGGCCCGGGGCGTTGTTCGTCGCGCTGCGCGGGTCGCGCGAGGACGGCGCGTCGTTCGTGCCCGACGCGATCGCGCGCGGAGCGAGCGCCGTCGCGCTCGATAGCGACCACGCTGCGTCGGTGCTGCCGCTCCCGCCCGGGATCACGGCGCTCGTCGTGGGCGACGAGGTTCGCGCGCTCTCGCGGCTGGCTGCAGCCTTCTACGGACAACCGTCGCTCGGGATGCCGGTCGTCGGCATCACCGGCACCAACGGCAAGACGACGACGACGCACCTGGTCGCGGCGATCCTCGGCGCGGCCGGGATCGTAGCGGGCCGGATCGGAACGCTCGGCGCGCACCTCGGCGACGCGATGTGGCCGCTCGATAACACGACGCCGCTCGCCGACGATCTGCAACGCATCCTCGCCGAGATGCGGGGCCGAGGCGCCCGCGCGGTCGCGATGGAGGTCAGTTCGCACGCGTTGACGCTGGGCCGCGTCGCCGACGTGCGCTTCCGCGTCGCCCTGTTGACCAACGTCACCCACGATCACCTCGACTTTCACAAGACGTTCGACGGGTACGCGGCCGCGAAGCGCGGCTTGTTCGCGCAGGCGGAACGCTGCATCCTGAACGCCGACGATCCGCTCGGCCGCCGCTGGGCGGAGGAGTTGCGCGCCGCGGGCCGCGCCTGCACGACCTATGGCTTTGCCGCCGACGCGGACGTGCGCGCCGTCGACGTCGCCTGCGGTCCGACCAGCGCGTTCGGGGTCGGCGTCACGACCTTCACGCTCGCGCTCCCCGGCCGGTTCAACGTCCAGAACGCGCTCGCCGCGCTATGCGTCGCGCGCGACTTCGGCGTCGACGACGCGACGAGCGCCCGCGTCCTCGCCGGCTGCACGAGCCTGCCCGGCCGGATGGAACGCGTCGGCGACGGCAACGTTGCGGTCTTCGTCGACTACGCGCACACCCCCGACGCGCTCGAGCAACTGCTGCGCGCCGGCCGCGACATCGCGCGGCGGGCGCGTCATCGCCGTGTTCGGCTGCGGCGGCGATCGCGACCGGGCCAAGCGGCCGCTGATGGGCCGCATCGCGACGGACCTGGCCGATCGGACGATCGTGACGAGCGACAATCCGCGCGGCGAAGATCCCGCGGCGATCGCGCGCGAGATCGTCGCGGGCGCGCACGCGCCGGCGGAGATCGTCGTCGAGCCCGACCGCCGGGCCGCGATCCGTCGCGCGATCGGCGAGGCGCACCCCGGCGACGTCGTCTTGATCGCCGGCAAGGGTCACGAGGCGTACCAGATCGTCGGCGCGCACAGCGGTCGGTTCGACGATCGCGAGGAGGCGCGCGCCGCCCTCGTCGCACGCGCCAAGGCGCGCCCGTGACGATCGCGCGCGACCGCGCGCTCGCGGCGACGGGCGCCCGCGCGATCAACGAACACCTTCTCCCTCAGGAATTCCGGATCGCGCTCGACACGCGCGCGCTATCGCCCGGAGATACGTTCGTCGCGTTGCGCGGCGAGCGCTTCGACGGCCACGCGTTCGCGAACGCCGCGTTGCGCGGCTGGGCCGCCGCGCTGATCGTCGACGACGCCGCCGCCGTCCCCGACGGCGCCCCCGCGCTGGTCGTCGGCGACACCCGCGTCGCGCTGCTGGCGCTCGGCGGCGAGGCCCGTCGCGCGATTCGCGGCAAGGTCGTCGCGATCACCGGCAGCACCGGCAAGACGACGACGAAGGATCTGCTCGCGCAGTTGCTGCGCGCCGCCGGCCGGCGCGTCGCTGCGACCCACTCGAACGAGAACAACGAGGTCGGCGTCGCAAAGCTGCTGTTGGGACTCGATCCGGACGTCGACGCGGTCGTCGTCGAGTTCGGCGCGCGCCACTACGGCGACATCGGGCCGCTCGTCGCCGCCGCGAAGCCGACCGTCGCCGTCCTGACGAACGTGGGCGACGCGCACCTCGAGATCATGGGTTCACCGGAGCGGCTCGCCGAGACGAAGTGGCAGATCTTCTCGACCGGCGCGCAGCCGGTCGTCAACGCGGCCGACGCGACGACGCTGGCGCGCGCCGCGAGCCTGCGCGAGATGCCGTGGTGGTTCGCGGTGACGGCCGAGGACGCACCGGCGCGCACGCCGCGCGTCGCGGTGGTCGAGGATCCGCAGAGCGACACCGACTGGCTCGTCCACACCGGCCGCGGCGCGAGGGGCCGGCGGACGGCGATCGACTACCGCCTTCCCGGCGCACACAACCGCCACAACGTGGCCGCCGCCTGCGCCGCCGCGTTCGCCGCCGGCCTCGACGCGCGCGAGATCGCGCCGGCGATCACGGGGCTCGCGCTGCCCGCAAAGCGCTACGAGCGCTCCCGAGTCGCCGGCTTCGACGTGGTGTTCGACGCGTACAACGCGTCGATGGCCGGGACGATCGCGACCCTCGACGCGTTCGCGCGCGAGCGCGCCGAGCGGCGCATCGCCGTGCTCGCGGGGATGGCCGAACTCGGCGACGCGAGCATCGAGATGCACGAACGCGTCGGCGCCGCAGCGGCGGGTTCCGACCTCGCCGCGCTGCTCGTCGGCGGCGACAACGCCGCCGATCTCGAGCGCGGCGCGCGCCTCGCCGGGCTCGATCCTTCGCGGCTCGTCCGGTTCAATCAAAACCACGACGCCGTTCGCTGGCTGCGCGCCAACGCGCGCGCCGGAGATATCGTGTTACTGAAGGGCAGCCGGCGCTACCGGCTCGAGGAAGTCGTCGAGGGGCTGCGCGATGGCGCAGGCTAAGGTGCGCGTCGTGGGGGCGCTCGGCGTCGACGGTTCGCTCAACGTCGCCGACGGCGCGAGCGGCGCCGTCGTCGCGATCCCGGTGCGCACGCGGCTCGTCCGCGCCGGCGACGACATCGCCGGCATCGTCGCGGAGGCGGTCGCGGGGATCGCCAGGCCCGACGACGTCGTCGCGGTCTCGGAGACTGCCGTCGCGATCGCGCAGGGCCGCGCGATCGCCGCGGAACGGATTCGTCCCAGCAAACTCGCCTACGCCCTGTCGCGGCAAGCGAGCGCGCTCGCCACAGTCAGTCAACCGGAGTCGCTGCAACTGGTCATCGACGCGGCGGGACCGTGGAAGGTGCTCTACGCGAGCGCCATGCACGTCGTCGGCCACGCGCTCGGACGGCGCGGCGCCTTCTACGAGATCCTCGGCGAGACGATCGCGACGATCGACGGTTACACCGGCACGATGCCGCCCTACGAGCGCACGATCGTGCTCGGGCCGGAGGATCCGGCGGAGTCGCCGCGGCGATCGCCGCCGCCTGCGACGCGCACGCGGTCGTCGTCGACGTCAACGACCTCAACGGTGCGAAGACGCTCGGCGCGAGCAAAGGCAGCGGCGTCGCGCCGATCGAGCGCGCGCTGCGCAGCAATCCGCACGGCAACGGCGACGAACAGACGCCGGTCGTCGTGCTCGTCTGGCGCGGCGCCGGCCGTTCGCCCTTGCTCGAGGATGCGGCTTGAGCGAGCCGCTCGTCGATGCGCTCGTGTTCGCCGGCGTGCTCGCGCTCACGCTGCTGCTCGCGGTGCCGTTGATTCGCGCGCTGCGCCGGCGCCGCTACGGCCAGACGGCCTACGAGGACGCGCCGAAGACGCACGCGGTCAAATCCGGCACGCCGACGATGGGCGGCCTGTTGTTCGTGCCGGCGCTGGCCATCGCGCTCGCCGTGCGGCGCGACCCGGACGCGCTCGCGCTCGTCGTTCTGGGCCTCTTGTGCGGCGCCGTCGGCCTGCTCGACGACCTGATCGGGATCCGCAGCGGCCGTAACCGCGGCCTCCCGGCGCGCGCGAAGTTTCTGCTCACCGCCCTGGCGGCGGTCATCTTCCTCGCCGTGCTGCTCGCCGATCCCGCGTTCCGGTTCAAGGGCGAGATCCTCTCCGTCGGCGGCTTCCACCTCGTCGCGCCGATCTGGTTGTGGTACGCGTTGAGCGTGCTGGTCGTGATGGCGACGACCCACGCCGTCAACCTTACGGACGGCCTCGACGGGCTCGCCGCAGGCACCGTCCTCCCGCCGCTGCTCGTGCTGGCGTGGCTGGCGGCGCGCGCCGGCGCCGCCGGGGTCGCGACCGTCAACGTCGCCGTCGCGGCGGCGTGCCTCGGTTTTCTGTTCTTCAACCGTCACCCGGCGAAGATCTTCATGGGTGACACCGGCGCGCTGACGCTCGGCGCCGTCGTCGCAGGCAGCGCGATCCTGATCGGCAACCATCTGCTGCTGCTGCTGATCGGCGGCGTCTTCGTCGTCGAGGCGCTGTCGGTGATCCTCCAGGTCGCTTACTACAAGATGACCCGTAAACGGATTTTCAAGATGAGCCCTCTGCACCACCATTACGAACTCTCGGGCTGGCCCGAGAACAAGATCACGACGCGCTTCTGGGCCGCGGCGCTCGCGCTGGCGCTGGCCGGCTTCGCGGTGGGCCGATGACGCCGCTCGGCGGGTTCGACGCGCACGCGCGGATCCTCGTCATCGGGTTGGGCCGCAGCGGGCGCGCGAGTTGCGCCGTGCTGCGGGGGCGCGGCGCGACCGTGTGGGCGACCGACGACAAGCCGCGCGCCGAACTGACGGACGCGATCGGCGAAATCGAAGCAGCCGGGGCGGGCTTCGTCGCGCCGGCCGAGCTCGCGTCGATCCTGCCCGAAGTCACGGTCGCCGTGCTCTCGCCGGGAATCCCGCTCAACGCGGAGCTCGTGCGCGGCGTC
This sequence comes from Vulcanimicrobiota bacterium, assembly GCA_963743605.1. Lineage (GTDB taxonomy): Bacteria > Vulcanimicrobiota > Vulcanimicrobiia > Vulcanimicrobiales > Vulcanimicrobiaceae > CAVUQJ01. The sequence goes on from CAVUQJ010000009.1 coordinate 151,058, forward strand.
CAGGCCGCGGGCGTCCCCGTCTATAGTGAGATCGAGGTCGCCTATCGGATCTGCCGTGCGCCGATCGTCGCCGTCACCGGGACGAAGGGGAAGACGACGACGACCAGCCTGATCGGCGCGCTCTTCCGTCGGGCCGGCCTGGCGACGCACGTCGGCGGCAACATCGGCAACCCGCTGATCGCCGAGACGGCGGTCGCCGCCGACGGCGACTGGGTCGTCGCGGAAGTCTCGTCGTTCCAACTAGAGTCGATCCGTTCGTTCAAGCCGCGCATCGCGACGATCCTCAACCTGTCGCCCGATCATCTCGACCGCTATCACTCGATGGACGAGTACAGCGAAGCCAAGTTCCGCGTCTTCGCCAACCAGGGACCTGGCGACACGTTCGTCGGCAACCTCGACGACCCGATCGTCGGCGCGCTGGCCGCGGCCGATGCCGAGTCGCAGCGCATCCCGGCGCGCGCGTTCTGGTACGCGCTCGCGCCGCATCGGCTCACGACCCTCTACGTCCGCGGCGATCGCGTCGTCTACGCGCCTCCGACCGGCGACCCGCGGCCGGTCGAGATCATGCCGGTCGCGGAGATCCCGCTGCTCGGCGAGCACAACCTCGCGAACGCGTTGGCCGCGATTCTCATGGGGCTCGCAGCCGGGATCGAGCCGCAGGTGTTGCGCGAAGGCGTGCGTGCGTTCAAGCCGTTGCCGCATCGGCTGCAACCGGTCGCCGAACAACACGGCGTGCTGTTCGTCGACGATTCGAAGGCGACCAATCCGGGCGCGGTGATCGCGGCGCTGCACGCGTTCGCGCAGCCGGTCGTCCTGATCGCGGGCGGCCGCTCGAAGCGCACCGACTTCCGCCAACTCGGCGACGAGACGGCCAAGCACGCCAAGGCGATGGTGCTGATCGGCGAGGCTGCCGACGACCTCGCGGCCGTCGCGAACGGCGTCGAGACGGCGCGCGCGAACTCGATGGACGAGGCGGTGCGCATCGCGCGCGCGCTCGCCGATCCGGGCGACGTCGTCTTGCTCTCGCCGGGCTGTGCGTCGTTCGACATGTTCGGCTCGGCCGAAGAGCGCGGTCAGGCGTTCACCGACGCCGTCCTGGCGCCGGAAGCAGCGGGGTTCTCGCCATGTCATTAGCGGCACAGCGCATCAGGGTCGGCGTCGTCGACGAGGCGCGGCCCGCCCCGGACACGATCCTGGTCGCGACGGTCGCGTCGCTCGTCGCGTTCGGCCTGGTCATGATCTTCAGCGCCTCGAGCGCGACCGCGTACGCCACCTACCACGACGCGACGTATTACCTGAAGCGGCAGTTCATTTGGCTGGCGATCGCGCTGGTCGCGGCGTTCTTCGCCTACCGCTGCGACTACCGCATGCTGCAGAAGGTCGCGCCCGCGCTGCTCGGCGTCTCGCTGTTCTTACTCGCGGTCGTGCTCGTACCGCACGTCGGCCTCGCATCGGGCGGGGCGCGGCGCTGGCTCGGCGCCGGTCCGTTCGAATTCGAACCGTCGGAACTGGCCAAGCTCGCGCTCATCATCTATCTCGCGAGCGCGCTCACGCGCAAAGGCGAGCGCGTGCGCTCGCTCGCGGGCGGCATCTTCCCGCTCGGCGTGGTCACGGCGGTAGCGGCGATGCTCGTTTTCCTCGAGCCGGACATGGGGACGGCGAGCCTTCTCGTCTTCACCGCGGCGACGATGCTGTTCGCCGGGGGCGCCCGGGTCGTGCACCTGATGCTGGCGGCCGCGGTCACGATCCCGCCGGTCGCGTACCTCGTCCTCTCGAGCGCCTACCGGCGCGCACGCGTCCTCGCGTTCATCGATCCGTGGAAGGACCCGCTCAACTACGGCTTCCACATCGTGCAGTCGCTCTACGCACTCGGGAGCGGCGGCGCGCTCGGGCTCGGACTCGGGCTCTCGCGGCAGAAGTACTTCTATCTGCCCGAACAGTACACGGACTTCATCTTCGCGATCATCGGCGAGGAGTTGGGCCTGCTCGGGACGGTCGTCGTGCTCGCCCTCTTCGTCGTGTTCGCCTACCGCGCCGTACGCATCGCGATCGCCGCGCCGGACCGTTTCGGTTCGCTGCTGGCGGTCGGCTGCGGGTCGCTCGTCGTCGTGCAGGCGCTGATCAACATCGGCGTCGTCACCTCGTCGTGGCCGGTCACCGGCGTCCCGCTGCCGTTCATCTCGTTCGGCGGCAGTTCGCTCGTCACGTGCATGGTGGCGGCCGCGTTGCTGCTCAACATCGGGCGCAGACGATCGCGCGCGTACTCCTGACGGGCGGCGGTACGGGCGGCCACGTCTATCCGGCGATCGCGATCGCCGAGGCGTTGCGCGAACGCGACCCGGCGACGGAGTTGTTGTTCGTCGGGTCGCGGCGTGGCCTCGAGAGCACGATCGTGCCGAAGACGAACCTGCCGGTCGCGTACGTCGAGAGCCGGCCGCTGTCGCGCCGGATCTCGCTCGACGCGCTGGTGACGCTCGGCAGCAACGCGATCGGCGTCGCGCAGGCGCTCGGCGTCGTGGCGCGCTTTCGGCCCGACTGCGTCGTCGCGACGGGCGGCTACGTCACGTTTCCCGTCGTGCTCGCGGCCCGGCTGCTGCGCGGATTTCGACGCGGCCGCCCGCGCATCGCGCTGCTCGAGCCCAACGCGGTCGCGGGTCTGACGAATCGCCTCGTCGGGCCGTTCGCGGACGAGACCTGGCTCGCGCACGCGCGCAGCGTCGCGGCGAGCGGCGACGCGGTCGTGACCGGCACGCCGGTTCGCGCCTCGATCGCGCGTCCGCTCGAGCGCGCCGCCGCGCGAGCCACGCTCGGGGTCGCCCCCGACCGGACGACCATCGTCGTCATGGGCGGCAGCCAAGGCGCGCGGCGCATCAACGACGCCGTCGCCGAGATGATCGCGGCTGCGCCGCTGCCCGCCGACTGGCAGATCGTGCAGTTCACCGGGACGCGCGATGCCGAGCGCGCGGCCGCCGCGGCCGCCGGCTCGCCGGCGGTCGCCGTGCGTGACTACATGGACGATCCCGCGCCGGCGTACTGGGGCGCCGACCTCGTCGTCGCGCGGGCGGGCGCATCGACCCTCGCCGAACTCGCCGCGACGGGCACGCCTGCGATCCTCGTTCCGTATCCGCACGCCACCGACGACCATCAGACGCGCAACGCGGAGGCGGTCGCGGCTGCGGGCGCCGCGCGGATCGTCTCCGACGCGGCCCTGACCGGCGAACGGCTCCGCGCCGAGCTCGACGCCGCGCTGGCGCCCCCGACGCTGGACGCGCTGCGGGCCGCGGCGCGGCGGCAGCCGGGCGGGGACGCGCGCGAGCGCATCGTCGAGCGCATCGACGCGCTGCTCGGCGCGGGGAAAGCGACGGTGGGAAAATAAACCCAACGCACGAGATGGACACCACGAGGGCCGTGCATTTCGTCGGGATCAGCGGAATCGGGATGAGCGCGCTCGCGCGCCTCTTGCTCGCGCGCGGCGTCGCGGTCAGCGGTTCGAGCGATCGCCGCACCGGGCTCACCGACCGGCTCGCGGCCGAAGGGGCGCGCGTCGCGATCGGTCACGCGGCGGAGCATCTGGGCGACGCGGAGATCGTCGTCGTGTCGGCGGCGATCGCCGCCGACAACCCCGAGGTGAGCGCCGCCCGCGAGCGCGGCCTGCGCGTCATCGGCCGTGGCATGTTATTGGCCGAATTGATGCGCGCCGGCCGCGGCGTCGCGATCGCCGGGACGCACGGCAAGACGACGACGACCGCGATGATCGGTTGCATCTTGGAGCATGCGGGGCTCGATCCGACGATCGTCGTCGGCGGGGAACTCGTCGCCACCGGAACCAACTCGCGCGCCGGAGCCGGTCCGTGGTTCGTGGCCGAGAGCGACGAGTCCGACCGATCGTTCCTCGACCTGCGGCCGGAGGTCGCGGTCGTGCTCAACGTGGAGAACGACCACGTCGACAGCGACGAGTCGTTCGAGGAACTGGTCGGCGCGTTCGAGTCGTTCCTCGGCGCGTTGCCCGCCGGCGCGGTCGCCGTCGTCGGCACCGACGAGCCGCGGGCGGCGATGCTCGCGCGCCGCCGGCGCAGCGCGCGCACGGTGACGTTCGGCTTCGGCGACGCGACGGTCGCGGCGCGCGACGTGCAGTACGCCGGTTTCGGCGCGCGCTTCGACGCCGTCGTCGAGGGCGCGGTCGCGGGGCCGGTGACCTTGCAGGTGCCGGGCGCGATGAACGTGCAGAACGCGCTCGCCGCGATCGCCGTCGCACGGGCGGCCGGGCTCGACTTTGCGCCGATCGCGGCCGGCCTGGCGGCCTTTCGCGGCGTGCGGCGCCGGTTCGAGATCGTCGCGAGCACGCCGCGGATGACGATCGTCGACGACTACGCGCACCATCCGACGGCTGTCGAGGCGACGATCGCGACCGCGCGCGCCTATTGGGACGGCCCGATCGTCGCTCGCGTTCGAACCGCATCGCTACTCGCGGACGCGCTACCTCGCGCCGGCGTTCGCGCTCGCGTTGCGTGGCGCCGACCGCGTCGTGCTCACCGGCGTCTATGCGGCTTCCGAAGCGGCCGTGCCGGGCGTCGACGCGCGCACGATCGGCGCGCCGCTCGAGGCGCTCGGGGTCGACGTTGCCTACGTCGACGGCGTCGGCGAGTTGCCGCAATACCTGTACGACTCCGTCCCCGACGGCGCGCTCGTGTTGATCCTCGGCGCGGGGACGGTGACCGGCGCCGCGCACCGGCTGGGACATCTCGTGAACGGCACCGCACTCGAGGCGCGCGCCGTGAACGCGGAACAGCTCGAGCGGTCGCTGCTCGACGACGCGGACCGCGCGGAACTCGCCGGCCTGCTCGGCGAGCGGGCCGCGTTCGGTGCGCCGCTCGCGCCGCTGTGCTCGTGGAAGATCGGCGGCCCCGCCGATGCGCTCGTGTACTTGGAGTCGGCGGCCGAACTCGCCGCCGTGTTACGCCTGGTGTTCCGAAGGAAAGCTGCCGTGGTTCGTCCTCGGCAGCGGATCGAACCTGCTCGTCGGCGACGGCGGCGTGCGCGGGATCGTCGTGCGGCTGGGCGGCGACGTTCGCGGAGATCGCGTTCGACGACGCGGAAGGCCTGGTGGTCGTGCGCGCCGGTGCGTCCGCGTCGCTCGCGCTGCTGACGGCGCAGTGTGCCTCGCGCGGGGCGATCGGCGTCGACGGGCTCGCCGGGATCCCGGGGAGCGTCGGTGGAGCGTTGCGGATGAACGCGGGGACCGATCGCGAGTTCGGCGAGTTCGTGCGCGCCGTGTGGGTTCAGACGCCGGCCAAGCCCGATCCGCACGCCGTGACGCCGCAGTACTTCTACCGGCACACGACGCTCGCGCGCGACGCGGTCGTCGGCGAGGTGTCGCTCGCGTTCGAGCGCGGCGAGCCGGAGGCGGTGCGGGCGCGGATGCAGAGCCGGCTCGTGCGCCGCAAGGCGACGCAGCCGCTGCAGTTTCCCAACGCCGGCTCGTGCTTTCGTAACCCGCCCGGCGACAAGGCGGGCCGGTTGATCGAGGAGGCCGGCGCCAAGGGGTGGACGGTCGGCGGGGCCCAGGTCTCGGACCTCCACGCGAACTTCATCGTCAACCGGTCCGGACGCGACCGCCGCCGACGTAGCCGCCCTGCTCGCGCGCGTCCGGCGAGCGGTGTACGAGAGGTCCGGCGTCGAACTCGAACTGGAAGTGCATTTCGTCGGAGTGTTTGTGTGAGCACCACGCGCGAACGCGTCGCGGTCGTCATGGGCGGCCCCAGTTCCGAACGCGACGTGTCGATCGCGACCGGTCAGGTCGTGATGCGCGCGCTCGGGCGCGCTCGGCTACGACGCGCGCTCGCTCGACTTCGACGCCCGCTTCGTCGACGCGCTCGGCGAATTGCGGCCCGACGTCGTCTTCATCGCGCTGCACGGCCCCGGCGGCGAGGACGGCTGCATCCAGGGCATCCTCGACTGGCTCGGGCTTCCGTACACCGGCAGCGACCTGCGCTCGTCCGCGCTCGCGATCGACAAGCATCTGACGAAGAAACTGCTGTCCGCCGAGGGGCTGCCGACGCCCGCCTGGGACGTCTTCGATCTCGAGGGCGGGACGCTGCCGCTGTTGCCGGGATCGCTCGATCTTCCGCTGATGGTCAAGCCGCGCGCGGAAGGGTCGTCCGCGGGCGTCTCGATCGTGCACACCCACGAGCAGTGGACGCAGGCGATGATCGCGCTGGCGGGGCGCGCGCCGAGCGTCCTCGCCGAAGAGTACGTCGAGGGCCGCGAGTTCTCGTGCGGGGTCCTCGGGAACGACGCGCTTCCGGTGATCGAGATCGTGCCGTCCGCCGACTTCTATTCCTACGACGCGAAGTATGCGCAGGGCGGCAGCCGCCACTTCGTTCCGGCGCCGATCGACTCGGATCTCGCGCGCCGTCTGCAAATCCTCGCGCTCTCGGTCCACCGGCTGATCGGCCTGCGCGACTACTCTCGGACCGACTTCATCGTGAGCAAGGAAGGGCGCCCATACATCCTCGAGGTGAACGCGCTCCCCGGCCTCACGCCGACGAGCCTGTTCCCCGAAGAGTGCGCCGCGATCGGGATGTCGTTCGAAGCGCTGATCGACCGCCTCGTTCAGAGCGCTCTCGGGCGCAGCGCGCAGCGCGACGGAAGCGTAGCGATCTAGCGGTCTGCTAGGCTCCGAGCCCTCGGTTGGCTCGCATCGGCCGACCGGAAGCGGCCCCGGGCATGAATGGAAACTGCACCTAGTCTCCGAATGCGAGCGCGCTATGGCTAGTACCGGAACCGTCGTCGACCGCGGCCTCGAAGGCGTCATCGTCGGGTCGACCGAGCTCAGCAACGTCGAGGGGCTGGAAGGCCGCCTGACGTACCGCGGGTTCGACATCCACGACCTCGCGCCGCATGCGACCTTCGAAGAGATCGTCTACCTGCTGTTGTTCGGGCAGCTGCCCAACCGTCATCAGCTCGCCGACCTCGTCGTGCGCATGGGCGCCAACCGCCTGCTGCCGCAGGCGCTCTTCGACTGGATGGGCCTGGTCCCCAAGGACGCGTGGCCGATGGATGTTCTGCGCACGGCGATCTCGTCGCTCGCGCTCTACGCTCCGTACCGGCCCGGCGACGGCTGGCACTCGTCCGACTCGCGCACCGCGATCCAATTGATCTCCAAGGCGCCCGTCATCGTCGCCGCGTGGGACCGGATTCGCCGCGACCTTGCGCCGATCGAACCGCGTCCGGATCTCTCGACGGCGGCCAATTTCCTCTACATGCGCACCGGCGAGCTTCCGATCAAGGAAGCGGAACGCGCGCTCGACACCTACCTCGTGCTGCTCGCCGATCACTCGTATAACGCGTCGACCTTCTCGGCCCGCGTGACGGCGTCGACTCGTGCCGACATGTACGCCGCGGCGACTGCGGCGCTCGCAACGCTCGAAGGCGACCTGCACGGCGGCGCACCGGGCAAGGTGATGGTCATGCTGCAGGAGATCGGCAAGCCGGAACGCGCCGAGGCTTACGTGCGCGAGTTGCTCGCGCGTGGTGAGAAGATCATGGGGATGGGTCACCGCGAGTACAAGATTCGCGACCCGCGCGCGCAGCATCTCGAGACGATGGCGAAGGCGCTCGGCGAAGCCTCCGACCCGCGCTGGTACGAAATCGCGCGCGCGCTCGAAGACGCGGCCGCCCGCGTGCTCAACGAAGTGAAGCCGGGCCGGCGGATCTACGCGAACGTCGAGTTCTACTCGGCGCCGACGTTGTACAGTCTTGGGATCCCAGCCGACGAGTTCACCTGCATGTTCGCCTGCGGTCGAATGGCCGGCTGGACGGCGCACATCATCGAACAACTCGCCGACAACCGGCTGATCCGCCCGCAGGCGACGTACGCCGGTCCGACCGTGTCGCCGTACGTGCCGATCGCCGAGCGCGAGCGCAACGGCAGCAACGGGCACTCGAAGACGCCGGCGACGAACTAACTACGTCGGCTTCGGCGTCGGCAGCGGTGCCGGCGTCGCAGGATGGATCGCGCGCGGGGTTGCGTGCGGCGCCGGTCTCGCGGTAACGGCGGCCCGCGGCGTCGGCCACCCGCCGGGCTTGTGCGTATGCGGGCGCGACGCGAGCGGCGCCTGCGTCAGCGCCAGCGGCATCGTATTGATCACGATCGGGCTGCCGAGGCTGAGGAAGCTGTGCGTGCCCGACGCGTCGACGAACGACCCGCTGACGACGCAACCAGGCGCGTAGAGGTTCTGCGGGATCGGGATGTTCGCGACGTAGCGGGCCGCCGAGGGCGTGTAGACGAGAGGATACTGCTGCGCGTAACCACAGAGGTTCGTGAAGCCGTAGCCGCCGGCGGGCGCGATCAGGATCACCTGCGCGAGTCCGGGCAGCATGTACGCGACCGGCCCGTTGAGGTAGAAGCCCCCGTAGTCGTACGGCTGGCCGAAGTACGCGAAGGTGCTGTAGAAGGTCCAGTCGGCCGAGAAGCGCGTGCCGTTCGCGTCGGCGCCTTGCAGCGTGACGTCGTGCGTCCCGGCATCGATCGGCTGCTGCGGCGTGAACCCGACGACGTTGCCTTGTCCCGCAAGCCGGTCCGTCACGTCGCGACCGTCGACGAAGAGGCGGACCGTCGACGGATCGACCGGCGGTCCGCCGTGCACCACGATCGCGGCGGAGATCGATGGGAACGGCCCGCCGACCGTCTCGCCGGGACCGGGCCTGCGGTCTTCGATCGTCGGCGCGTGCGCCGTCTCTTCGTGCAGCGCAGGCGCGACGATCGCGACGGTGCGCGCGTCGCGGTCGTAGGTCACCCGCGCGCCGAGCGATTCGGCGATGAAGCGCAGCGGGACGTAGGTGCTGCCGTCGACGATCCGCGCCGGTTCGTCCAGCGCGACGACCGCGCCGCCGACCCGCGCCGCCTTCGAACCGATCGTGATCACGACGTCGCGCGTTCCGCGCCGCACGAAGACGGTGCGACCGGCGGCGTCGTAGGTCACGTCCGCGTGCAACGCGGTGAAGGTCGTGCGGGCCGGCAGCAGGACGCGGCCGCGCTCGACGAGCGCCGGTGGCGTGAGCGCGAGCGGCGTACCATCGACGGTGACGGCGACCGGCGCGGGGATCATTACACGTCCGAGTACGTGCGGCGGACCTCGGCGGGCAGCCGCGCGACGATCTCGTAGCCGATCGTGCCCGCCCATTCTGCCCAGTCGTCGGCCCCGATGCGCTCGTCGCCGTCGCGGCCGATCAGCGTGACGGCCTGCCCTGGGTGGACCTGCGGGACGTCGGTGACGTCGACCATCGTCATGTTCATGCAGACGCGTCCGACGATGGGGGCGCGGACGACCGCCGACGAGCACGGCGCCGCGATTGGAGACGGCGCGCGGGATACCCTCTGCGTAACCGATCGGCAGGACGCCGATCCGCGATGGCCGCGTGGTCTCATACGTGCAACCGTAGCCCACGGGCGTGCCGGCCGGCACGTCGCGCACGACGACGAGCGTCGTGTGCCAGCGCAGCGCCGGTTCGAGGTCGAACGGTCGGTGCAGCGCGGTCCGCGTCGCGGCCGACGGCCAAAACCCGTAGATCGCGATGCCGGCGCGGACGAGGTCGAGGCGCGCGCGCGGAAAGAGCATGATCGCCGCCGACGCGGCCGCGTGGAGTTTCGTCCCACGCACGCGCAGCGCCGCGGCGACCGGAACGATCGCCCCCTCGAAGCGTTCGAGTTGCGTCAGCGTGAACGCGGACTCGAGTTCCTCGACGGCCGCCAGGTGCGTGAAGACGCCGCCGAGTTGCAGCGCCGCATCGTCGAGGTATCTCCGCGATCGCCCGGCGGCGTGCGCGGGCGGCAGCCCGAGCCGCGCGACGCCGGTCTCGACCTTGACGTGGACGGCGAACGGTCGCCCATGCGCGCGCGCGACCCGCGCGACGTCGGAACGGAACCCGCGCACGTCCCACAGCGGGACCGCGACGCTGCGGGCGTGCAGCGCGTCGAGATCGCGCCGACTCGACGGGGCCGAGCACCAGGACGCGGCGCCGTTACGCCGGCCTCGCGAAGCGTGAGCGCCTCGTCTGCGCGGTAGACGCCGAGCGCGTCGGCGTCGACCCTCGAGCGCCTGTGCGACGCGCGTCAGCCCGTGGCCGTAGGCGTTGGCCTTGACGACGGCCATGAACTGCGCCGGGCGCGCGAGCTCCCGCAGCCGCGCGACGTTGCGGAGGAGCGCGCCGAGGTCGACGTCGACCGTTGCGAGGATGCCGCTCGCCTGGGTTCGCGTCACGCGGCGGCGAGGCGCATGCGGTTCGCGACGACGTAGGCGACCGGCAGACCGAAGAAGATCACGTGCGCGACGATGCCGGTGAAGCGCCTCACGCGCGGACGGCGCGTGCCAGATGCCGATGAGCGCTTGGGCGATCTGCATGCAGAGGAAGACGAAGAGGCCGAAGACGATCCCGGAGACGAGCGGCCGCTGGACGAGCTGCGGCGCGCCGGCCGCGCCATAGGCGTAGCCGATGCCCCAGCCGATGCTGACGGCAAGATGGATCGCGACGCCGAGCCAGACGGCTTGCGGCAGCGTGTAGGCGGCCTTTCCGATCAGCGCCGACGCGATGAAGGTGTAGAGTTGCACCGGCGTCAGCCCGTGCGTGAGCGCGCCGGCTACGAGGATGTACGCATCGATGAGGATGGCCCCCGCGAGTCCGGCGAGCAAACCGGGCCCGAGCGCGCTGCCGATCCGTCGCATCATGTGGCCTTTTCGTTCGCAGCGGCGCAGGGAAGTTCATCGTGGCGCTCGCCGAGAAGACGGCCGTCGTGAAACGAACCGCGTTCCTTGGTTATGGAGCGGGTGCGGCGACGCTCGCCGCGCTCATGCCGCCGGCGGGTTTGCGCGCGACGCCGATCGCGCCGAACGGCGGCAGCGCGCTCGTGCTGACGGGCGGCGGGCGCCCGTGGCGCCTATCAGGCCGGCGCGATCATCGGTCTCGCCGACCATCTCGGGCTCCAAGACGGCGAACCGTTCGAGTACGAGATGATCGCCGGGACGTCGATCGGTGCGCTCAACGGCTACTACGTGGCGACGGCGCAATACTCGCGCTTGCATAAACTGTGGCGCGAGATTCCGGCGCGGCGCGTCTTCCGGCTCAAGCCGCAGTACGCGAAGATTCCGGTCGAGAGCAGCGGCGTCGGCACCCGCTTCGCGCAGGCCGTCGCGCTGGCGCTGAGCCTGCTCACCAACGAGCGCGGCGCGCTCGACCGGAGCATCCTCTCGAACCTGCTCGACGAGCTGATCGATGACAAACTGCCCGTGCACATCCCGCTCTGCTGGTCGGCGACGAACCTCACCCGCGGAGCGGGCGACGTCTTCTACTTGCCCGCGACGACCGATGCCGGGCTCGAGCGCCAGGCCCGCGTCGACCTGCTGCTCGACAGCCGCGCGCGCCATCAGCGCAAGCCGCGCCTCGCGCAGGGCGCGATCCTCCACGACGCGTTGCTCGCGTCCGTCCTGCTGCCGATCGCGTTCGACCCGGTCGCGATTCCGAGTGAAGACGATCCGTCGCGGATCGAAGAGTTCGTCGACGGCGGGATCGTCAACAACGCGGCGATCGGCATCGCGCAGCGGGTCGCGACGCTCGTCCAGGTGATCGGCTGCGACACGTACGTGCACGAAGACGAAACGTACCGTAACGGTCTCGACCTCGCGATGGGTTGCTTCGGCATCATGCAACGCACGGTGACGCTCTATGCCACGAGCCTTGCGTTCGCAGAGAGCATCATCGTCTCCGACGACCCGAAGGCCGCGAAGGCTACCGGCTTCGCGGACGAGAGCCTGCCGCTACGCATCGAGTACATCCTTCCCGAGGATCAACTGCCGGGCGACGTCGCCGACTTCGATAACGCGCCGGCGATCGAGGAAATGCTCGAACGCGGTTACGACGACGCGCGGCGCGGCTGGGAGTTCTTCCGCCCGTCGCTGTTCCTCACGAACATCTGAGGGCGTCGCCGCCAGCCCGCCCCGCCCCGCGCCCACTTCCGGCCGGGGCGCATGCGCGTCGCTTGACTTTAGGTTTTATTTAAAGTATTGTAGGTTTTGAGCGAATAAGTTTATCTCAGAAAGAGAGAGCCCGTGCGAAAAACTCGCCTGTCGGTCCCGGTTCTCCTGATCCGGATCGCCATCTTTGGCCTCGGCCTGGCCTTGTTCTTCGAACGCGCAGGCGCTCGTCGGCTGCTCCATCTCGATGGCGCGGCCGGTAGCGGCATGATGACGCCGGTGTACTGGATCAGCCTCGTGGCGCCGGTCTTTTTCCTAACGGCGCTATGGCAGGCGTCGGAGGCGCTCGTCCGGATGAACCGGGGCGAAGCCTTCGGACCCGCCACCGTCAGGGGCCTCAAGGAAATGGGCGCGTGTCTGATGCTGGGCGCGTTTGCTGCCATCGTCGTCCAGCCGAGCCTGATCTTTCTCATCGGCAACGGGTTCACCGAGATGCGCGGCGTCAGGTTCGACATCGACATCGAGAACGTGACGCTGGCGCTCGTCGGGTTCGTTCTCATTCTGCTCGCGCGAGAAGGGAACGAGCTGCAGTCCAAGTTGGACGAGTTCGTCTGATGCCGGTGCGCGTCACGCTCGACGTCATGCTCGCGCGCCGCAAGGTGCGTGCCCGCGACGTCGCCGAACGGATCGGCCTGTCGGAGACCCAACTCAGCCTCCTCCGCACGGGAAAGGTCAGGGGCATGCGGTTCGATACCCTGTCGAAGCTGTGCTTCGTCCTCGACTGCGCACCGGGTGACATCCTCGAGTACGACCGCAACGAGTCGGACCTCAATCCGAAGAACGACTAGCCGCCCACGACGATCCGGCGGCCGGCATGCCGCGAACCGCCGCGGGAAGTCGTTTCGCTAGCACGGAAATCACCGGTACAGGTGCGGGTCCGCGCCTTCGGGAGAACGCGCGGACGGGTCACAGCAAATAGGGGTGATCGGTGGGAGACTTCATCGTCGCGGGTTCTTCCCAGATCGCGATCCTGATCGACGGGGCCGCCGCCCTGATCGTCGGGCTCGCGACGATCGAGGCGATGGTGCGGTCAGTCTACACATACGTCACGACCCCCGAGGGAAAGCGCATCAAGAGCATCCAGCCGATCCGCTGGCGGCTGGGGCACTGGCTCTCGCTCTCGCTCGAGTTTCTCATTGGAAGCGACATCATCCGGACGGCGGTCAACCCGTCGTGGATCCAGCTCGGCCAACTCGGCGGGATCGTCGTGTTGCGTGTCGTCATCAACTACACGCTCGGCCGCGACATCGCCGAAGCCGAGGACGAAACGAAGGCCGGTACGCCGGCACCATGACGAATCGGCTTGGCATTTCCATAATCGCCGTGCGACGCACGACGGCTACGAGCGGCCCGCAACGAGCCTTCATGGTGCGGTACGTGCGTGCCACCCGATGAGAACGCGCGGCGTCAATCGGGCTCGATGGCGAACAGCGGACGTTGATCGGGAGGCGGCGCCGTTCCGACGATCGATTGAACTCCGGGCAGCGTCTCGGAGGGCACCAGGACGAACTCGCTGCGCAACGCGCGCGCGATATCCTGAAGGGTACTAAGGCGGGGGTCAGAGTCGTCCCGTTCGATCATGGAGAGGTGACTCTGGGTGATGCCAGCGAGGCCGGCGACCGCGTGCTGAGTCAGCCCGAGCTCCTTGCGACGACGGAGCAAGGTTTTTGGAATAGTCATAATAGCCACTACCCTCGCGCGATTATATGGAATGATAGCTATTTTGGGGAGAAAGTTTAGTTCCCATTCTAGATAATCGGCCGATTCAGAGATGCCGAGGATCCGAGCCTAAGGCCCGGTTTTCACCAAGGGGTAGGGTGCGGGGGCTTGCACTCCCCCGGCGAGTCTGCTAGGATTTCCTTCGCTGGCAGTCTACTGCCACGAGTGCCAATCCTCGTTCTCAACCACCGTGGAGGGTCCCCGTTCGTGAATCTCAGGCCATTGGGCGATCGTTTGGTCGTCGAACATGTCGAGCAGGCAGACAAGAGCGCCGGCGGCGTGTTCCTGCCCGACACCGCCAAAGAGAAGCCCCAAGAGGGCAAGGTTTTGGCGGTCGGTACCGGCCGCACGCTCGACAACGGCACGAAACTGCCGATGGACGTGAAGGTCGGCGACCGCATCATCTACTCGAAGTACTCGGGTAGCGAGATCAAGATCGAAGGCAAAGAAGTGCTCATCATCTCCGAAAAGGACGTGCTCGCTGTCGTAGCCGACGGCCGCGTTCCGGCCGGCGTCTAGGAGTCCAACACACATTATGGCAGCTAAAGAACTCGTTTTCGACGAGAGCGCGCGACGCGCACTGGAACGCGGCGCGAACATCGCTGGCCGACGCGGTCAGAGTGACGCTCGGGCCAAGGGGCGCAACGTCGTCCTCGACAAGAAGTTCGGTTCCCCGACCATCACGAACGACGGCGTCACGATCGCCAAAGAGATCGAACTCCCCAATACGTTCGAGAACATGGGCGCGCAACTCGTCAAGGAAGTCGCGTCCAAGACCAACGACATCGCCGGCGACGGCACGACGACCGCGACGGTGCTCGCGCAGGCGATCATCCGCGAAGGCCTGCGCAACGTCACGGCCGGCTCCAACCCGCTGCTGATCAAGCGCGGCATCGAGCAGGCGGTCAGCATGACCGTCGACGAGATGGAAAAGATGGTCGAGAAGGTCGACACCAAGGAGAAGATCGCCCAAGTCGCCTCGATCTCGGCCAACGACAAAGAGATCGGCGATCTGATCTCGCAGGCGATGGAGAAGGTCGGTAAGGACGGCGTCATCACGGTCGAGGAATCGCAAGACCATGAAGACCGAGGTCGAGACCAAGGACGGCATGCAGTTCGACAAGGGCTACATCTCGCCGTACATGGTGACCGACTCCGAGCGCATGGAAGCGTCGCTCAACGACCCGTACATCCTCGTCACCGAGCGCAAGATCTCGGCGATCGCCGACATCCTGCCGCTGCTCGAGAAGATCGTCCAGGTCCAGAAGCCGCTGCTGATCATCGCCGAGGACGTCGAAGGCGAGGCGCTCGCGACGCTCGTCGTCAACAAGCTGCGCGGCACGTTCACGACCGTCGCCGTCAAGGCGCCGGGCTTCGGCGATCGCCGCAAGGAGATGCTCAAGGACATCGCGACCCTGACCGGCGCGACCGTCATCTCCGAAGAGCTCGGCCTCAAGCTTGACAAGGTCACGCCCGACCTGCTCGGTCAGGCCAAGTCGGTCAAGGTCACCAAGGAAGAGACCACGATCGTCGACGGCAAGGGCAAGGAAGACGCGATCAAGGGCCGCATCGAGATGATCAAGCGGCAGATCGAGGAGACCGATAGCGACTTCGATCGCGAGAAGCTCCAGGAGCGCCTCGCGAAGCTGTCGGGTGGCGTCGCCGTCATCCAAGTCGGCGCGGCGACCGAGACGGAACTCAAAGAGAAGAAGCACCGCATCGAGGACGCGCTGTCGGCGACCCGCGCGGCCGTCCAAGAGGGGATGATCCCCGGCGGCGGTTCGAGCCTCGTCCACGCCCTCAAGGCGCTCGAGAAGCACGTCGGCCGCCAAAAACGGCTGCCGACGGGCCGACGAGAAGATCGGTTGGGACATCATCCGCCGTGCGCTCGAAGAGCCGCTCCGCCAGATCGCGGAGAACGCCGGCTTCGAGGGTTCGGTCGAAGTCCAGCGCGTGAAGCTGGCCAAGCCGGGCCAGGGCTTCGACGCGATGAGCGGCGACTTGGTCGACATGGTCAAGGCCGGTATCGTCGAGCCGTTCAAGGTCACGCGCTCGGCGCTCCAAAACGCGGCATCGATCGGCGCGATGATCCTGACGACCGAGACGCTGATCGCCGACAAGCCGGAGCCCAAGAAGGATCGTCACGGCCGGGCGGCGGCATGAACGGCATGGGCGGCGGCTACGACATGATGTAGTCTCGCGCTCGACGCGAGTCGGCATCACGGTAAGCAACCAAACGAGGGCCCCGCGGCGACGCGGGGCCCTTCTCGTATGCGGCGCGCGTCACGATCCGCGCCCGGAGCAGGTGCGAGACGCCGGACGACGAGAGAGGCCATTCACTCCACTACGGGGGGACGAAGTCCCCCAATCTCGTGAGGTGCCCCCAGATGTTGCGTCATGCTCATCAGCCTCGCCGCTGCTTGCACTGAGCGCGGCTCTCTTGGTCACCGGTTGTGCCGGTGGCGGCAGCGCCCGGCGGCTGCGCCGAACGTGCCGAACGCGTCGGCGTTCGGCGTCGCGCAACGCGGCGTCGTCGCGACGCCGCGTCCGATCGACGGCATCGTCGTTCCACCCGGCGTCACGCTCCCGCTCGCGCAACGCGAGCTCGGGTCAGGTTGGCTCTCGCCGGCGGCGCGGCGCGTCAAGGGCATCCTCTACGTCGCCGATCAGGGCAACACCGCAATCCGCATCTACAAGCAGAAGGGAACGAACCAGCAGCCGACCGGCGAGATCACGAGCGGCCTCAACGACGTCGATGGCCTGTTCGTCGACACGAACAAAAACCTGTACGCTTGCAATTTCGAAATCGGGACGGTCACCGTCTATAAGCCGGGCACCAAGACGCCGTCGCTGACGCTAACGGGCGCGGGTTCGCCGAAGTTCGCCGCCGTCGCGAGCGACGGTACCGTGTACGTCGCGAACTTCAATGAAGGGACCAACGGGACGGTGCTCGCGTACGACAAGGGCGCGACGACGCCATCGCGCACCGTCGTTACGTTCGGCGCAGGGTCGTTCCCCGAGGGCCTCGCGTTCGACTCCACCAACAACCTCTACGTCGCCTATAACAGCAACGACGGCGAGGTCGTGAAGTTCGCCGGCGGCAGCGGCAGCGGAACGAACCTCGGGATCCACGTCGGCTACGTCGGCGGTTTGACGATCGACAAGAACAACACGCTCTATCTCGCCGACCAGAACACTCAAGTCGTCAACGTGTTCCCGGCCGGCAGCACACGCCTTCGCTGAAGATCAGCGGCCCTCAGGTGCGTACGCCGTCTCGCTCAACGCGGAGGATAGCCAGCTCTATATCTCGGGCGCGTTCCACCCCGGCGTCATCGCGTGTCGCTGCCGTCGGGGACGCCCAACGACACGATCACGGCAGAACTGGAGTCGGCGTTCGGCGTCGCCACCAGCCCAACGGCTCGAAATAAGGTCCGGACAAAAGGTAACGGAGGGGCGATAGGGCCTTCCGCGGGCGAGGCGGAGGCGCGCGCTGCGCCATGATAGTCGTTACGACGGATTATCGAGGGCAAGCGATCGTCGAGGTGAAGGGCCAGGTCTTCGGCGTCGTCGTTCGCAGTCGCGGGCTCGGCGGGAACATCGTGGCGGGGTTGCGGTCGCTGTTCGGCGGTGAGATCCACGAGTACACCGCGATGGTCGAGGACGCGCGCCGCCAGGCGATCGACCGGATGGTCCAAAACGCGACGGTCATGGGCGGGAACGCCGTGGTCCGGATGATGTTCGACTCGTCAGAGATGGGAACGACGATGACCGAGATCGTCGCCTACGGTACCGCCGTCGTCATCGAGGCGCCATGACGCTGCGCCGCGGGCTCATCATCCTCGCATTGTTCGTAGCGATCGTTGCCACATGGCAGATCGAGGGCGGGCAACATCGCGGGCTGGTATGCATCGCGGTTGCCGCACTGATCGTCGTCGGTGCCCTCGTGTTCGAACGGCCGCGCTATCGCCCGACAGGTGACCTCATCAGACGGCTGGCGTGCGACCGAGGAACGCTTCGTCGACCCCGTCAGCGGACAAGCTGACCGAGGTGTACTTCAACCCACAGACCGGTGAACGCGAGTATCGACCGCCGAGCGAGGGCGCCTGAGGCGGGTTTACGACCTGCGCGTTAATATCAGCGAAACGTCGTCGATGTAACCGTCGTCGGAGGTGCCAACGACACGATTTGCGGTCAACACGACGCGAACGCTCCGTGTCGCTTTCGGCAGGGTTCCTTGGAGCGAGCGCGCGACGAGCGACGTGTGCGACCCCGGTCGGCCGGCGTAACGGGGCCGAGCCGGACCTGTCCAAGCGAGTGCGCGAGGCTGCTCAGGAAGACGGCCGAAACGGTCGCATAGTCCTCCTGCCCGTCGTATCCGCCGAGCCACGCCGAGAGGTTGAACCGCACCTTGCCGGTGTCGATCGCAGCGGCGATCCCTCGGAGGTCGATGAGCTGCGCGGCGGTCGAGATCGCCGCGTCGCCGCCGGTAAAGAAGTTCTTGCCGCGGTCCGGCCGGCCCGGGAACGGATCGATCCGGGAACCCAAAGATGCCACCATACTTGAAAACGCCAAATTGTCCGGACGTTTTCCACCCGGTTGGCTTTACGACGATGGTCTCATCGTCCGAGCCGACATTAGCCTCGGCGTTTCCATTGACGACGAGGTTACGACCGTACAGTGTCGCGTCAGCGCTTGCGGCGAGCACGGGGTGCCCGTCCGTCATCGTCATGGATAGGAACGCGATGGCGACCGCCAACAGACCGACCAACAAGGACCCGGCCTCCCCGACCGACGCGACCAGGGTTCGCGCCGGTGCGGTGGAGCCCTCTCGATGGCGCTTCACTCGGTCGAAGCGTCTTCGGCGAGCGACGACCACGCATCGAGCACGCTTGCCGACGCTCCAAGCCTGTGCAAAGCAGCCGGCGGGAACGAACGGCGGATCGCCGGTTGCCACCTCGGGAAGCGAACCGACGCCGTACCCCGTCGTTGAACGGCGCGATTGGGACCAGATAACTCATCGCCCTGGCGCGGTCGATCCCGACATTGATCGCTGCGGCGACGAAAGGACCGATCAGCCAGGGCCACACGGTCCCCTGATGGTACGCACCGTCACGCTCGGACGGACTGCCGCCGAAGGCGCCACGATAGCCGGGCGCGTCGGTCGCGAGCGTGCGTAATCCGGCCGGCGTGAGTAAGCGCGCGCGTACAGGCGGCGACGATCGAGCGCAACTGATCGTCGGGTAGCGCCCGGTGTGCGAGCGCCGCGGCGAACAGCTGGTTGGGGCGTAGCGACGCATCGTTGCCGTGGGGTCCGTCGATGACGTCGAAGCAGTAGCCCTCCGACGGATTCCAGAACTTTCCGAACGATGCCTTCGACGCGTGCGGCCAGCGTCTCGTATGGGCGCGCGTCGCGCCCGAGCATGCCGGCGAACTCGGCCGCTGCCACGAGCGCGTGATACCACAGCGCGTTGATCTCGACGGGCTTGCCGCGCCGTTGCGTGACGACGACGTCGCCGACCCGCGCGTCCATCCACGTCAATTGGACGCCGTCGGCTCCGGCGTAGAGCAGGCCGTCGGCGTCGCACCTGCGATGCCGTAGCGCGTGCCGTCGCGATAGGCGGTGACGATTGCGCTCGACGGTGTCGAAGAGGTCGGCCAGCAGCGCCGCGGTCGCCGGTCGCCTGGACGTAGCGATGGAGCGCGTCGATGAACAGCAGCGACCCGTCGACGGTGTTGTACTGCGGCGCGCCGCCGTCGTCGGGAAAGTAGTTCGGGAGCATCCCTCGGTCGACGAGGCGGCGAACGCGCGCAGCAGAGTCGCGCGCGACGTCCGCGCGCCCGGTCCGCAGCAGCAGTCCGGGCAGCGACGTCATCGTGTCGCGGCCCCAGTCGGCAAACCACGGGTAGCCCGCGATGATCGACGGGAACTGCGTGCCGTCGCCGGCCGTGCGCTGCACGACGAACTGATCGGCCGCGAGGACGAGCGTGCGGATCCAGCCGGGCCGTGCGGCCCGGCATGCGGATGGACGGCGCCCCACGTGCGCAGCAACTCGTCGTCGCGCGCCTGGCCGGCGTTCGAGCGCGGCGGCGGCGTCGAGCGTCGCGTCGGGTTTCGTCGAAAGCGTGAACGCGAGCGTTGCTCGACCGGGATTCAGTTCGGCGGTGAAGTTGCCGGCGTGGAGCATGTCGCCGACGTCATCGAGGCCGCGCGCGCGTTCTTGCGCGTACTCGACGCCGAGGTACCATTCGTGCGTGTCGCGGGCGATCGGCGCCGTCGAGAGCACGACGAAGAGCGGCCGGATGCCGCCGGGCGCGTGGAGCGAACGCCGTCGATCGATGCGCTCGACGACGGTGCGCTCGGCGCCGGCATGGCCGAGCGCGTGGTAGTCGCGCCAGTCGGCAGAGCGCCTTTACGCGCAGCTCGACTGGCGCGCTCGCACGGACGAGCGTGTACGTCACGTACGTCGTGTTCTCGCCGTGCTCCATCCATACGCGCTTCTCGAGCAGCGCGTCGGCAAACGCGAACGTCCAGACCGGCACGCTGCCGTCGAGCAGAAACCGCTCGATGTAGCGGTAGCCGCGCGGCGCGATCGTCCCGTCGCGCCAGCGCGTCGCGCCCAACTCGTACGTCTCGTCGAGATAGGAGACGGTCTCGTCGAATTTCGAGACGAGCACCTGGCGCCGGACGGGCGGGTCGAACGCGGCGACGAGCAGCCCGTGATAGCGCCGCGTCGGCAGCCCGGCCACCGTGCCGCAGGCGAATCCGCCGAGGCCGTTGGTGACCAGCCACTCGCGCGCACTCGGCCGGTCGCGAGGTTCGTAGCAGAGGTCGCGGCTCGAGGTCGACGTCATCGTCAGCGCTTGCCGGTGCCGGGCGTCGTCGTCACTGGGCGTTTCCTGGTCGTGCAAGCGGGTGCTTGTCCCTGGCCGCAGTATTCGGCGCACTGCTGCAGCAGCTTGGCGACGATGCCGGTCCAGCCGGTCTGGTGGCTCGCGCCGAGCCCCGCGCCGTCGTCGCCGTTGAAGTATTCGAAGAACAGCACGTGATCGCGCCAGTGCGGGTCGCGCTGGAACGTCTCGGTGCCGCCGTAGACGGGCCGCCGGCCGGCGCCGTCGCGGTCGAAGACGTCGATCAGGCGGTGCGAGAGCTCGGTCGCGACCTCCCACAGCGTCAGCATCGTTGCCGGAGCCGGTCGGGAACTCGACGAGGAACGCGTCGCCGAGGATAGTAGTGATAGTGCTGCAGCGCCTCGATCATCATGTAGTTGATCGGGAACCAGATCGGCCCGCGCCAGTTCGAGTTGCCGCCGAACGTGCCGCGAGCGCGACTCGGCGGGCTCGTAGTTGACGATGTACGTGCGCGCCGCCGACGTCGAGCGCGTACGGATGGTCCTCGTGAACCTTCGAGAGCGAGCGAATGCCGTACGGGCTGAGGAACTCCGCCTCGTCGAGCATGCGCCGCAGGATGCGGCGCAGCTTGCTCGGGCCAGATGATCGACGAGCATGCGGCGGCCCGTCGACGCCCTGATCGTCGATGCGCGAGACGTTCTCGCGCAGGTCCGGCCGGTTCGCGATGAACCACTGACGCGCCGCTTGCGAAGTCGGCAAGCGTCTCGAGGATGCCGTGCTCGACCGTCTGCACGGCGAGCAGCGGGATCAGGCCGACCGCCGAGCGGACCTTGAGCGGGAAGTGCGTGCCGTCGGGCAGGTGCAGCACGTCGTAGTAGAAGCCGTCCTCGTCGTCCCAGAGCCCGATCGCCGTCGTCCGCCGATGCTGTTCATCGCGTCGGCGATATAGAGGAAGTGCTCGAAGAACTTCGTGGCGATGTCTTCGTAGACGCGATCGTTGCTTGCGCGAGCACGACGGCGATCGCGAGCATGTTCAGCGAGTACACGCCCATCCAGCTCGTTCCGTCGGATTGGTCGATCGTGCCGCCGGTCGGCAGCTTCGCGTTGCGGTCGAAGACGCCGATGTTGTCGAGGCCGAGGAAGCCGCCCTGGAAGACGTTGTTGCCCTCGGCGTCCTTGCGGTTCACCCACCAGGTGAAGTTCAGCAGCAGCTTCTGGAAGACGCGCTCGAGGAACACGTGATCGCGGCGCGCCCGTCATCTTCCCCTCGATCTGGTAGATGCGCAGCGCCGCCCACGCGTGCACCGGCGGGTTGACGTCGTCGAACGCCCACTCGTAGGCCGGGATCTGGCCGTTCGGGTGCATGTACCATTCGCGCGTCAGCAGCAGCAGTTGCCGTTTGGCGAAATCGGGATCGATCAGCGCGAGCGGCGATGACGTGAAAGGCGAGATCCCAGGCGGCGAACCAGGGATACTCCCAGTTGTCGGGCATCGAGAGGATGTCGTCGCTGAACAGTTGCTGCCAGTCGTGGTTGCGGCCGTGCCAGCGCGCTGCGCGGCGGCGGCGGCTGCAGCGGGTCGCCGTCGAGCCAGTCGCGCGACGACGTATTGGTAGAACTGCTTCGTCCACAGCATCCCGGCGAACGCCTGGCGCTGCACGTGACGGCGCTCCTCGCGCGAGCGCGTACGGGGTGACGGCCGCGTAGAACGCGTCGGCCTCTGCGCCGCGCTGCGCGAGCACCGATCGAACGCTCGCCGAACGGATCGCCGTCGCCGCGCTGCGCGGTCGAGAGCCGCAGCCGGATCGCGCTGCGCTCGCGCCGGGCGTCGATCGTCGAACGCGTACGCGCGCCGCCGCCTTCGTGCCGGTCTGCGCGCGGGTTGACCGCGTCGTGCCGGCCGTGGACGATGTACGTCGTGGAACGCGTCCTTGACGTACGGCGACGCGTTCGGCGTGCCGAAGATGCGCTCGGTGTTGGTCTCGTTTTCGGTGAAGAGCAACTCGCGCCGCGCCTCGCAGTAGAGGTAGCGCTCGCCGAGGTCGGCGATGCTCGCGCCACGATCGACGTTGCGTCCCGTCGCGCGGCGCTCGCCCGTCAGCAGCGGCTTGTCGCGCCGGCTCCCACGACCAGGTGTTGCGAAACCACAGCGTCGGCAGCACGTGCAGCGCGCGCGCGCTCGCTGCCGCGGTTCGACGACCGTGATCGCGATCAGCGATGTCGTCGGGCGCGAACTTCGCGTATTCGACGGTCACGTCGAAGTAGGCGTCGTCGGCGAAGATGCCCGTGTCGAGCAGCTCGTACTCGGGGTCTTCCTTCGTGCGGCGCGCGTTCTCGCGCACGAGATCGTCGTAGGGGAACGCGCGGTGCGGGTACTTGTACAGCGCCTTCATGTAGCTGTGCGTCGGGACGTTGTCGAGGTAGAAATAGTATTCCTTAACGTCCTCGCCGTGGTTGCCCTCGGGTCCGGACAGGCCGAAGAAGCGCTCTTTGAGGATGGGGTCCTCGCCGTTCCAGAACGCCGAGCGCGAAGCACAGGCGCTGGTGGTTGTCGCAGATGCCGAAGATGCCGTCTTCGCCCCAGCGGTAGGCGCGCGAGCGCGCGTGCGTCGTGGGGAAAGTAGGCCCACGCCTCGCCGGTCGCGCTGTAGTCCTCGCGCACCGTTCCCCACTGACGCGCCGAGACGTAGGGACCCCAGCGGCGCCAGTATGCGGTGCGTTCCTCGTCTTCTCTCAGGCGGCGATGCTCGGCCGATTGCACCGGTTTTCCGTCGCCGCCGGGCTTCCCCGAAGCGTTCACGCGGTCCGGTTCGCTGCCCGGCAACCCGATTGCTTTCGGACCACGGCGGATTTTCCGAGCGAGCGCGTCGATTCGTTGCGGATGTGAGCGTACCCGTCGTCATCCTGTCGTTCGAGGGACCCGACCGATACTCGCTGGTCGGCGGCCTCGGCACGCGCGTCACCGAGCTGAGCGCGGCCTTCGCCGAGGCCGGTCATCCCACGGAACTTTACTTCGTCGGCGATCCCGATCTCCCGGCGGTCGAAGAGCGCGGCGAGCACCTCCGCTATCGCCGTTGGTGTCAGTGGATCTCCGCCTACCACCCGCACGACGTCTACGACGGCGAACAGGGAAAGGTCAACGACTTCACGACCAGCGTCCGCCGTTCGTCATCGACGAGATCGTCGCGCCCGCCGCGGCGAGGGGCGAGCGCGCCCTGGTGCTCGCCGAGGAATGGCAGACGGCCCCCGCGACGATCGCGCTCGACCGGCAGTTGCGCGCGCGCGGCCTGCGCGGCGCCGCGACGATCCTGTGGAACGCCAACAACACGTACGGTTTCGATACGATCGACTGGAGCGCGCTGCGCGCGGCCGCGACGATCACGACCGTCAGCAAGTACATGAAGTTCGAACTCGCACTGCGCGGTCAGAGCGCGCTCGTCGTGCCGAACGGGATCCCGGCGCGTCTGCTCGACGGCCCGCCCGCGGCCCTCGTTCGCCGTTTTCGCGAGGCCCTCGACGGGTTGCCGCTGCTCGTCAAGGTCGGCCGCTTCGACGCCGACAAGCGGTGGCTGCAAGCCATCGACGCCGTTGCGGAGTTACATGCAGCGGGGTACGGCGCGCGGCTCGTCATCCGCGGCGGACGGCAGCCCTACGCCGAGGAGGTCTACCGGCACGCGCGCGCGCGCGGGCTGAGCCGCTGCGAGATCCGCGTCTCCGGCGACGCTCCCGAGGCGCTGTTCGCAGAGTTGTCGACGGCCGGCGAGGACATCGTCGACCTGCAGCACCTTCTTGCCCGAAGAGATGCTGCAGGCGCTCTACGTCACGGGCGACGCGGTCCTCGCCAACAGCGGCAAGGAACCGTTCGGTCTCGTGGGCCTCGAGGTGATGGCGGCGGGCGGCCTCGCCGTCTGCGGGGCGACGGGGGAAGAGTACGCCGAGCCATTCGTCAACGCGATCGTCGTCGACACCGACGACGGGCGCGAACTCGCCGCGTACCTGCGGGCCGTCGTCGACGACCCGGCGACCGGCGCAGCGATGCGCGCGGCCGGCCAGGAGACCGCCGAACGCTACACGTGGCCCACGATCATCGAGACGTTGACGCGCAAGCTCGCCTTCGTCGAGGAACTGCAGGGCGGTTGAGCCGAGGCCCGCGACTTCGGCGTCCTCGTCCGGGCGGTGCCGGGCCGTGCTCGCGCGAAGACGGACATCCCCCAGTTCTCTGCCAGGAGGCTCGTTGTGGTCCGTGCCGCGTTATGTGTGCTTGTGTTGCTGTGCGGCGGCTGCGCCGTCGCGAACACGGCGGCCGTTCCGGACAGTCGTGGCGCCACCGCGCGATTTGCGCCGCACGCTGCGCAGCGGGTCCCGTCGTGGATCCTCCCGGCCGCTAAAACCGCGCCGCTCGCATACGTCTCGGATTATGAGCACGACTCGGTCTCGATCTTCAACGCGACGACCGGTGCGCAGGTGGGGCAGATCGGCGGCCTGAGCGCGCCGGCGGGCCTGTTCGTCGACGGTCAACACGAGTTGTGGGTCTCCGACAGCGGCGACAGTCAGGTCTTCGTCTTCGCCCGCGGTCAGACGAGCCCGAAACTGACGCTGACGGATCCGAGCGAGCGGCCGTTCGACGCGGTCCGCTGCCCCAACGGTACGGTGTTCGTCTCGAACTACTACGACTTCAACACTCAGATCGGCGGCATCAGCGTCTACGCCAAGGGCAGCACGTCGCCGACCGGTTCGCTGGCGGATCCGAACGAGTTTCAGAACTATTTCATTACCTGTGACCGCAAGAATAACGTCTTCACGACGCTCGAACTCGGGAACCTCGAAAGTCAGGTCGACGAGTATGCCGGTGGGAGCGCGCCCGCCGTCAAGGTGACCGGTGTCGACTCGCCCGGCGGGATCGCCGTCAACGGCGCGGGCAATCTCGTCGTCGCCGATCCCGACGGTCACGACATCGCGGAGTACACCGAGGCCGGCGCAGCGACGGGCAAGTCGTTTAAGACGTTCCATCCAGGACCTGATCTTCGGGATCGCGCTCGAGCGCAACGGGAAGACGATACTGGCCGCAAACGCGAGCGGGAGTGGCATCGCCTACCGGCTCTGGACCGGCCGCCTGACGAAGACCTACACGACGACCTTCGTCGAGCCGATCGGCGCCGCGTACGATCCCACCGTTAAGGGATTGTAGCTCTGCGGCTACGCTAGCGCGAGCTGTTCGATGCGGTCGGCGGTCTCGTCGACCAAGCGGTGGGCGTCGCCGTCGGAGCGTCCTTCGGCGTAGACGTTGAAGGTCGGCTCGGATGCGTCGGGGAGCACCAGCACCCAGCCGCCGTCGCGCTCGACGCGCAGTCCGTCCGTCAGTTCGACCTTCGCGCCGTTGGTCTCGTCGAGCAGCCTGCGCATGATCTGACCCTTGCGGTCCCACGGGCAGTTGACGATGCGGTTGGCGAAGTGCCACTCGGGGAGCAGGTCGACGAGTTCGCTGAGCGGGCGGTGCTCGGCGGCCAGCAGTTCCATGACCTTCGCGGCGGCGTAGAGCGCGTCGAACGCGGGCTGGAACTCCGGGAAGATCACCTCGTAGCCGCTGCCGCCGGCGAACTGCAGCGGACCGGCCTCCCGTTCGGCGAGCGCCATCATCGCGCGTCGGTCGCTGCGCGTGCGCACGACGGTCGCGCCGTTGCCGGCGGCGATCGCCTCGATCGCGCTCGGCATCGTGACCGGAACGGCGATGATCGCGCCGGGATAGCGGCGCGCCACCATGAGGGTCAGCAGCGCGAACAGAGTGCTGTCGGCGATGACGCGTCCCTTGTCGTCGACCAGGGAGAACGTCTCGCCGTCGTGATCGAGCAGGATGCCGAGGTTGGCGCCGAGCGACAGCGTGACGCTGCTCAGTTGCTCGAGATGACGGCGGCGGTCGGACGCGACGATGCGCGCCTGCTTGTCGTCGAAGTACGCGTTGAGCGCGATCATCTCGACGCCGACGTTGCTCATGATCCGCGGCAGGATTAGCGAGGTGTTGCCGAACGCATAGTCGATCACGACGCGCAGCCCCGCGCTCGAGACGGCCTCCGGCCTCAGGGCCGCCAGGAAACCGTCCGCATAACCCTCGAGCATGCGCGACGGGAAGTCGAGCGTCCCGACGCCGTCCATCGGCGTGCGCCGGAAGTCCTCGCGAAAGAACAAGTTCTCGATCTTGCGTTCGAGCGTCTTGTCGACGTTGATCCCGGTCGCGTCGAAGAACTCGATGAGGAACTGGTTGGGGTCGCGCGGCGAGACGCGCGTGTGGATCCCGCCGTCGCCTGCGTTGCGGACGGCGTAGCGCGAGGGCGGCGCCGGATACGACCGCAGGTCGCCGACGTTGACGCCGACGCTGAGCAGCCCGGAGATGATGCAGCGGTTCATCACGCGCGACGCCGGATGCGTGTCGCGGCTCGTGAAGACCGTCTGGCCGGGGCGAAGCGCCGAGCCGAACGCTTGGCCGAGCTTGAGCGCGAACTCGGGCGTGATCTCGATGTTGGCGAGCCCCATCACCCCGTCGGCGCCGAACAACGAGCCCGGCCACTTCACGCCGTAGATCAAGCGACATCGACACGACGGCGCCGGAGGAGACGGCCTTGTCCGGCCACAGTTTGATGTTCCCGTTGATCACCGCGCCGCTGCCGATCGTGCAGCCGCGGCCGATCACGGCGCCCTCGTTGATCGTGACGCGTTCCTTGATGATGTTCCGGTCGGCGATCGTGCAGCCCAACAGCGACGAGTCGGCCCCGACGTAGACGCTCTCCCAGGCGATCGTGCGATGCAGCCGCGCCCCCTCCGCGACGATCGAGGAGTCGCCGAGCACGGTCAACTCGTCGATGATGGCGCCGCGGTCGATCGAGACGTTCTTGCCGAGGACGATCGGGGCGTGCAGCTGCACGTCGGGGTGGATGCGGCAGTCCGCGCCCTGCCAAATCCCCGGCGCGACCTCCTTCCCGGGGATCTCGAGCCACACGTTGCGCCGCAGCGCGTCGTAGTTGGCCTGCAGGTACTGCTGCAGGTTCCCGATGTCGGTCCAGTAGCCGTCCATGACGACGCCGAACAGTGGGCGGCCGTCGCGCAGCATCTGCGGGAAGAGGTCGCGCGAGAAGTCGTACGACTTGCCGGCCTCCATGTATTGGAAGACGATCGGATCGAGGACGTAGATGCCGGTGTTGATCGTGTCCGAGAAGACCTCGCCCCACGAGGGCTTCTCGAGGAAGCGCGTGATCCGGCCGTGGTCGTCGGTCACGACGACGCCGAACTCAAGTGGGTTGGAGACGCGCCGCAGCGCGATCGTGGCGACCGCTCCCTGCCGCCTGTGGTAGGCGAGGACCGCGCTCAGGTCCATGTCGGTCAGGGCGTCGCCGGAGATGATGATGAACGGCTCCGCTCCGAGGAGTGCCTCGGCCTGTTTGACGGCGCCCGCCGTCCCGAGCGGCGAGTCTTCGACGACGTAGTGCATCGCGACGCCGAGATCCGACCCGTTGCCGAAATAGGTCTCGATCTCGTCGGCCATGTAGTGCAGCGTGGCGACGATCTCGTCGACGCCGTGGCGGCGCAGGAGGTCGACGATGTGGTGCATGACCGGCTTGCCGGCGACCGGCGTCAGCGGTTTCGGTCGCGCAGACGTCAGCGGTCGCAGTCGAGAGCCTTCACCGCCCGCCATCACGACCGCCTTCATGCCGCGATGTTCAGCGCTTGCGGGGCGAACTCCGTGCGGCGCCGGCCGGTCGCAGGCCGGTAAGCGACCGCGCGAGCGCAACGAACCGGTGGTCGCGCGGCAGCGCCTCGAGCGCGACCGGAAGGCGGCGGCGCCAGTTGGGGTGCTCCGTGACCGTGCCGGGCACGTTCGACTGCTCGACGACGCCGAGCGCGTCTTCGAGCGAAGCCGCGATCAGGCGCGCGCGCGAGCGCGCGAGGTAGCGGTACGCCGCCACGACGACGGCCGCTACGTCGCGTTCGGCCGGTTCGCCCGAGCGTACGCGTTCCGCCGCCGCGTCGGCGAGGTCTCCCGTGCGCACGAGCGCCTCGACGAGCGCCGCGACCTCGGCCGTCCGCTCCGCGACCGCCGCCGCGAGCGGCCGACCAGGCGGCAGCAGGTCGAGACGCGCGCGCAGCGCGAGGTCGCGCGCCCCGACGAACGCGGGCATCGTCGGCAGATCGTGCGTCCCGACCGCGGCCAGCGCGAAGGGCGGATAGGCGGCCGGAGGCGCAAACCCGCCGTCCGGCGTTCGCTCGAAGAACAGGAGCCGGCTCGAGAACGCGCGTGCTGCGTGCATGCGCTCGCGGAAGCCGGCCGGGACGGTGCCGAGGTCTTCGCCGATGACCAGGCACCGGTTGCGGACGGATTCGAGGGCGACGATCGCGAGCAGGTCGTCCAGCGGATAACGCACGTACGCGCCGTCGCTCGCCGCCGACCCCGCGGGGATCCAGAACAGCCGCGCGAGGCCCATCGCGTGATCGATCCGCAGCGCGCCGGCCCCGCGCATGTTGGCGCGCAGCAGCGCGACGAACGGTTCGAACGCGCGCTCGCGCAGGGCGAGCGGATCGAACGGGACGAGATTCCAGTTTTGGCCCGCGACGTTGAGCGCGTCCGGCGGCGCGCCGACGGAGACGTCCGCGGGGAGCAGCCGCGGATCGAGCAGGGCCTCGGCCCCGCCCGGTTCGGCGCCGACGGCGAGGTCGCGGTAGAGTCCGACCGCCATCCGATCGGCCGCCGACTCGGCGCGCGCCAGTTGCAGCGCGGCGTTCCATTGCAGGTACGCGTAGAACTCGGCGCGCGCGGGCCGAGTCTCGCAGCGTTCGTCGCGCGCCTCGAACGCGCAGAGCGCCTCGAGCGCCGCGCCGCCCTGCGCGGCGAACGCGCGAAAGCGGCGCGCGCGAGCGGAGCCGGTCGCGAGGTGACGACGTACGAACGAACGGTACAGCCGGTCCAGGACCGGACGCTTGAGCGCCCACACGGCGGCGTAGTCGACGAGCGGCGTGGCGCGCGCTTGCGCGAGCCGGCGCCGGAACGCGGCGCCGGCGACGGCGCGCCGCGCCGCTGCGCACTCTGCGAAGTCGGCGATCGCCTCGACGTCGAGGTACGCCACGTTGAGGAACAGCCGGCTCGAAGGCGAGTAGGGGCTGCACGCGTCCGGCCGGGTGGGGTCGAGCGCGTGCACGGGATTGATGCCGACGAAGGCGGCGCCCGCGCCGGCGGCGACGCGCGCGAGCCGGGCGAGGTCGGTGAAGTCGCCGTGTCCCCAATTGCGCTCCGAGCGCAACCCGTAGAGCTGCACCGCGAGGCCCCACCGTTTGCGGCCTCGCACCGCCGGTGGCAGATAACAGCGCTCGGGCGCGACGATCAGCGTCGCGCTCGCGCCCGCCACCTCGAGTCGGTGGTAGCCCGCGGGCGGCGCGATCGGGAGCGCGAGGCTGCGGCGCTCGACCCGTCTGCCGTCGACGGTTCGCCGGGCCACCAGCGGCAACTCTGCGAAGGCGACGCTGCCCTCGCGGCGCCGGCCCCCCTCCTCGACGACGCGCCACGCGATCGTGCGGTTCGCCGCAGTGGGCCGCAGGGTGACCGTCGCGCCGAGCGGGGCGCGCAGCCGCCCGACGATCACGGGTTCGAGAACCCTTCGCCACGCGGCGCGTTCGAGATCCGTCAGCGCTGCGAGCGCAGTAGCGTCGCCGTCGATCCGAAAACCCAGCGCGCACAGCAGCGCGACCTTCGTCTCGCGCGAGACCACGCGTTCGCGCCCGAAGTAATCGCGGTAGGTGGGCTCGATACCGGCGGCCGCGGCGAGCCGGTCGATGCTCACGCGCCGGGAGCCGCTGCGGCTTCGGTTGCCTCCCATGCGAGCACGACGAGGCTGCGCGGCGCGACCGAGAACGTCGCGCCCGCCGGGACCAGCGTTCCGGCCGTGCCCGGGTTCGGCCAATCCGTGTCGATCTCGAGCCGCCAGTACGGCACGCCGCCGGGCATCGGCAGGGTGAACTGCACGGCCTCGTAGTGCGCGTTCATGAGCAGCAGAAAACCATCATCGATCTCGGGATACCCCAAGAGGCTCACGAACTTGTCGCCCGGGTCTCCGCCCAGCATTAGGCCGAGCGCGCGCGCGTGCGAGATCCCCCACTCTTGTTCCGTCATCTCGCGGCCGTCCGGAAGCAGCCACGTGATGTCCTTGACGCCACGCCACGAGAACTGGAGGCCGTCGAAGAACTGCGTCCGTCGCAGCGACGGATGCTTGCGGCGCAGGTGCGTCAGCGCCCGGACGAACCGCACGAGCTCGCCCTCCATCGTCGCGCGATCCCACGCCAGCCAGGTCGTCTCGTTGTCCTGGCAGTACGCGTTGTTGTTTCCCCCCTGCGTTTGGCCGAGCTCGTCGCCGCCGAGCAGCATCGGCAGCCCCTGCGAGAGCAGCAGCGTCGCCAGAAAGTTGCGCTGTTGCTTGGTGCGCAGCGCGAGGATCTCGGGATCGCCGGTCGGACCCTCCGCGCCGCAGTTCCACGAGTAGTTCTCGTCGGCGCCGTCGCGGTTGTCGTCGAGATTCGCCTCGTTGTGCTTGTGGTCGTAACTGACGAGATCGCGCAGGGTGAAGCCGTCGTGCGCGGTGACGAAGTTGACGCTCCCGCGCGGGCGGCGTCCCTGCTTTTCGAACAGGTCGCTCGAACCGGTCAGCCGGAACGCGAGATCGGCGACGACGCCGTCGTCGCCGCGCCAGAAGCGCCGCACGGTGTCACGGTAGCGGTCGTTCCACTCGGACCAGCCGGGCGGGAAGTTGCCGAGTTGGTGCCCGCCCGCGGCGAGATCCCACGGTTCCGCGATCAGCTTGAGGCGCGCCAGCACCGGATCTTGCTGGATCCCCGCGATGAAGCCGCTGTGCCATTCGAACGCTCCGCTGTCGCCGCGCGCGAGTGCCGTCGCGAGATCGAAGCGGAAACCGTCGACGTGGACCTCGCGCGCCCAATAGCGCAGCGAGTCCATCACGACCTGCAGAACGCGCGGCCGGCGCATGTCGAGCGTATTGCCGCAGCCGGTCAGGTCGAGATAGTGGCGCTCATCGCCGGGCACGAGCCGGTAGTACGACTTGTTGTCGATGCCGCGAAACGAGAGCGTCGGGCCGAGCTGGTTTCCCTCGCCCGTGTGGTTGTAGACGACGTCGAGGATCACTTCGATTCCGGCGGCGTGCAGATGCTTGACGGTCGTCTTCAGTTCGCTGAGCGACCCCGTCGCGAGCAGCCGTGGATCGGGGGCGAAATAGCCGATCGGATTGTAGCCCCAATAGTTGCGCAACCGCTTCTGGACCAGCGCGCGGTCGTCGACGCCGGCGTGCACGGGCAGCAATTCGACCGCGGTGATCCCCAGCCGGTGGAGGTGGTCGATCACCGCGGGCGCCGAGAGCCCCGCGAACGTGCCGCGATAGGCCGGCGCAACGTCGGGGTGCAGCATCGTGTAGCCGCGGACGTGCATCTCGTAGACGATCGACTCGTGCCAGCGCGTGTGCAGCAACCGGTCGTCGCCCCAGGTGAACGCAGAATCGACCACGACACACTTAGGCATCCCCGACGCGCTGTCGCGGCGGTCGAACGTCAAGTCCGCGCGCGGGGCCCCCACGCGGTAGCCGAAGTGCGCGTCGCTCCAGCGCAGCGTCCCCGCGAGCAACCGGGCGTAGGGGTCGAGTAACAGCTTATTGGGATTGAAGCGATGGCCGCGGTTCGGATCGTACGGGCCGTAGACGCGATAGCCGTAGAGGAGCCCGGGACGAGCGTCGGGCAGGTAGCCGTGCCAGACCTGGTCCGTGTATTCGGGCAGCGTGACCCGCCGCAACTCGCGCCGTCCGCGGGCGTCGAACGTGCACAGTTCGACCCGCTCGGCGTGGGCCGAAAAGATCGCGAAGTTGACGCCTTGGCCGTCCCAGGTCGCGCCGAGCGGGAACGGTCTGCCCGGCCAGACGGCCGCGCGGCTGACGCTTTCCGTCATGCCGGTTGCAACACGATCGTCGCCAGCGGCGGCAAGGTGAGCAGCAGCGATTGCGCATGGCCCGTCGCGGCGACCGGTTCGGTCGCGAAGACCCCCTCGTTGACGACGCCGCCGCCGCCGTAGGCCGCGGCGTCGGTATTCATGATTTCGCGATAGGCGCCCGCCGCCGGCACGCCGAGACGAAAGCCGTGGCGCACGACGGGCGTGAAGTTTACCGCCACGACGACGTGGTCGTCCGGATCGCGCCCCTTGCGGATGTAGGAGAAGACGCTCTCCTCGGCGTTGTCTGCGTCGATCCACTCGAAGCCGGCCCGCTCGCAATCCAGTTCGTGGAGCGCGGTGCAGCCACGGTAGAGCCCGTTGAGATCGCGGACGAGCGCGCGCAGCCCGGCGTGGCGCGGCTCGGCGAGCAATTCCCAGTCGAGGCCGCGCTCGTACGACCATTCGCGTCGCTGGCCGAACTCGCCGCCCATGAAGAGCAGCTTCTTGCCCGGGTGGGTCCACATGAAGCCGTAGTACGCCCGCAGATTGGCGAATTGCTGCCACTCGTCGCCCGGCATCTTGCTCAGCAGCGAGCGCTTGAGGTGAACGACCTCGTCGTGGGACAGCGGCAACACGAAGTTTTCGTCCCACGCATACCACAGGCCGAACGTGATGCGCCTGTGTTCGTTCTTGCGCGCGATCGGATCGAGCGCCATGTATGCGAGCGTGTCGTGCATCCAGCCCATGTTCCACTTGTAGCCGAAGCCGAGGCCGTCGTCCGAGGTCGGGGCCGAGACCTTCGGCCAGGCCGACGACTCCTCGGCGAACGTCGCGATCCCCGGGACCTCGCCGTAGACGACCTCGTTGGTGCGTCGCAGGAACGCGACGGCGGCGATGTTCTCGTTGTGTCCGAACTCGTTGGGCAGCCACTCGTCCGGTTTGCGGCTGAAGTCGAGGTAGAGCATCGAGGCGACGGCGTCGACGCGTAGGCCGTCGATGTGATAGCGGCGCAGCCAGAAGAGCGCGTTGTTGACGAGGAAATCGCGCACCTCACGCCGCCCGAAGTTATAGATCAGGGTCTGCCAGTCGGGCTGAACCCGCAGGCGCGCATCCTCGTGCTCGTAGAGGTGCGTGCCGTCGAACTCGACGAGCCCGTACGCGTCGTCCGGGAAATGACCGGGGACCCAGTCGAGGATGACCGCGAGGCCGGCCGCGTGCGCGCGATCGACGAACTTGGCGAACGACGCCGGATCGCCGAAGCGGCTCGTCGGCGCGTACAGGCCGATCGTCTGGTAGCCCCACGAGCCGTCGAACGGATACTCCGCGATCGGCAGCAGCTCGAGGTGCGTGAAGCCCATCTCGGTCGCGTACGGGATCAGCTGGTCGGCGAGTTCCTCGTACGTGAGATAGCGGTTACCGGGGCCGCGCCGCCAAGACCCGAGGTGGACTTCGTAGATCGAGATCGGCGCCTCGCGCCGGTTCGCCGCGGCGCGTGTGCGCAGCCACGCCGCGTCGTTCCAGCCGTCCCAGCCGGGAACGGCAACGATCGACGCGTGGTTCGGCGCAAGCTCCATCGCGAACGCAAACGGGTCCGTCTTGAGCGGCACCAGGTTTCCGTCGCGGCCGTGGATCTCGAACTTGTAGCGAGCGCCGGCGGCGACGCCGGGGAGGAAGATCTCCCACACGCCGCTCTCGACGCGCAGTCGCATCGGGTGACGGCGGCCGTCCCATTCGTTGAAGTCGCCGACGACGGCGACGCTCCGCGCATTCGGCGCCCATACCGCGAACGCGACGCCGGCGACGCCGTCGACCGTGAGCGCGCGCGCGCCGAGGCGTTCCTCGAGCCGCAGGTGCGTGCCCTCGGCGATCAGGTACGTGTCGATCTCGCCGAGCACCGGGCCAAAGCGGTATGGATCGTCGCGCGTCTCGACGGACCCGCCGGGCCACGTGATGCGCAGCCGGTAGGCGAACGCGCGGCGGCGTCGCGGCAGGTATCCCGCGAAGATTCCCGCGTCGTCGATGCGCGCAAGTTCGCCGGCCGAACGGCCCGCTCGGTCGACGACGCGCACGCGCTCCGCGCCGGGGATGAACGCGCGGACGACGACGCCGCTCGCGTCAACGTGCATGCCGAGCACGCCGAACGGATCGGCGTGCTTCGCCGCGAGGATCGCGGCAACGTCGGCCGCGCCGAACGGCTCTGGCAGCGACACGAGTCGGCAGATACTCGCTCCAAGCGCGCGCACCTGTCCACCGGTCGCGCATCACCGTCCACGTTCGCGTCCGAGGCGGCGGGCGCCGCGCGTGATCGCCTTCCAGCGCGCCTGCTCGGCGCGCGCCAACGCCGGATCGGCCTTGCGCGCCTCGAACGCCGCCTCGCGGCGCAGCGCGTCGAAGCTGGCGAGCCGCTCGGGATCGATCGTCGCGCGCACCGCGCAGCCGGGTTCCGGCCCGTGACGGCAATCGCGGAAGCGGCAGGCTTGCGCGCTCGCGGCAACGTCGCCGAAGGCCGCGTCGATGCCCTCCCCCGCGTCGGCGAGACCGAACGCGCGCATCCCGGGCGTGTCGATGACGGCCGTTCCGTCGGCGAGCACGAGCAGCGTGCGCCGCGTGGTCGTGTGCCGGCCGCGATCGTCGTTCGCGCGAATCGCGCCGGTCTCCAGGCGCACCTCGCCGAGCAGCGCGTTCACGATCGTCGACTTCCCGACGCCGCTCGATCCGACGAACGCGATCGTGCGTTCGGGTCCACGGAACGGCGCGAGCGCGCGCAGTCCGTCCGGCGCGAGCGCGCTCAGCGCGACGACCGGCGCGTCGCCGGCGACGCTGCGCGCGGCGACGGCGAACGGCTCCGCGTCCTCGACGAGGTCGACCTTCGACAGCGCGAGCGCGACCGGCACGCCGCACGCCGCTGCTGCGACCAAGTATCGCTCGACGCGCCGCAGGTTGAAGTCGCGGTTGACGGCGACCACGACGAACAGTCTGTCGACGTTTGCCGCGATCGCCTGCAGCGTCCCGTCGTCGCCGGCGGCGCGGCGCGCGAAGAGGTTATCCCGCGCGAGGACGCGCCGGATCGTTCCGGCCAGCGCGTCGCGCGGTTCGAGCGCGACGTAGTCGCCGACGACGGGAAAAGCGCGAGTGTCGCCGGCGCCGAGCCGGCGGATTTTGCCGTCGAGTTCGGCGCGGCGTTCACCCGACGGCGTTGCGACCAGATACAGCCCGCGATCTTGCTGGATGACGCGGGCGAGGACGTACGGCGCCTCGACGAGGCGCGTGTGAGATGACGGCACAGAATGGCCCTTTCGTGACGCAAGCGATGAAGAAGCGCACGGAAAGGACGCGATGCGAGCGGCGGAGACGCCGCGCCGCGGGTTAACTCGCTACGGCGATACCCACGAGGAGCGGCGACGACGGACGAACGCTTCGCGTCCGTTGCGGACAGAGGCAATCATCCGGCGGCTCCTTTCGAGTGGTGCGAGTGAACGGTCCAGGGAGCGTAGCACGCGCCCGCGGGCCGAGTCAAGCGTCGACGTTATGTAACAGGCTGCGCGGGGCGGCGCCTGCGTGGACCCGGTCGTCCGCCCGGGGCGCCACGCGCCGCTTCCGGCAGGCGCTCGAGTGGCGCGCTCGAACCCCAACTATACCGTCGGGCCGGAGGCTTTATGCAGCGCAGCATGCTTCGCTCGGCCACCGTGCTCGCGATCCTGATCGCGGCGGGTTGTCAGAGCCAGAGCCGTTCGCCCCTCGGCCTATCCGCTGCGACGGATCCTCTCACGTCGGCGGTTGTGCGTGCATCGGCGACCGCCGAACTCTTCGTCGGCGACACCGGCGGCACGATTTACGTGTTCCCGATCCAGAACGGGTTGCCGCTTACGACGCCGGCGCGCACGCTGCAAACCGGGCTCGAGCTGTTGAACGTCGCCGTCGCGCCAGACGGCACGATCTATGCGGCCGGCCAGGGCTCGGCCGCGGAGGTCGCGGTCTATGCACCGGGCGCACAGGGTTCGGATAAGCCCGAGCGCGTGCTGGTTACGCCCGGCGACGCATGGTCGGTCGCCGTCAACGTCGCCGGGTTCCTGTACGCCGGGATACCGCGCGTCGGCGTCGAGATCTACGCGCCGGGCGCGCAGGGCTCCGACCGGCCCGTCGCGTTCATCGCGGAGACGCGGTTCACCGGTGGACTGGGGTTCGACCGGGCCGGCGATCTCTACGTCACAAACTTCGCGAACGGTCTCACCGAGTACGGCACGCCGGAGAGCGATCCGACGGTGATTCGGAGTACGTGCTTCGCCGTCGCGAGCAACCTGAACGGCGTCGCGCTGAATGCTGAGGGGACCGCGTTCGTGGCGGTCGACGGCGCCGAGCATCTCGCGCGTTACAGTTACATCTCACCGGTTGCTCGCGACGAGAGCGGCTGTCCCTTTCGCCGCCGGCGGCTCTACGCCGACCCGCCGTTTCACAACCCGATCGGGATCGGCGAGCTCGACGGTCATCTCTTCGTCTCAGATCCGTCCTACGGCAGCGTCGGCGCTGCGGTCGTCGTCATGGACGAATCGCAGCGGGGCCACCGCGCTCCGCTGTTCGTCTTGAAGAACGCAGGCTTCTCAAACCCAAGGGGCGCCGCGGTCGGCCCGTAGCCGGGCGGCGCCGGTGCGAGCGCGGCGGCGTCGTGCCGGCCTCCGGCAGGCG
This sequence comes from Vulcanimicrobiota bacterium, assembly GCA_963743605.1. Taxonomy (GTDB): domain Bacteria; phylum Vulcanimicrobiota; class Vulcanimicrobiia; order Vulcanimicrobiales; family Vulcanimicrobiaceae; genus CAVUQJ01. Next base: position 188,302 of record CAVUQJ010000009.1, read on the forward strand.
CCGGGGTACCGCGCCCGAAGACGTGGTTTGCCGTCGGGCTGGAGGCAAGTATGTCGAACTATATGCTCCGGCCGGCCACGATGCTCGCGACGGTGATCGCCGCCGGGTGTCAAATGCAGGCGAACACGCCGCAGGCGCTCTCGAACGCGTCCCGGCCGCCGGCTGCGGTCAGGCATGCATCCTCGTCCAACGAGCTGTTCGTCGGTGATACCGGAAGCGGGAACGTTTATGTGTTCCCGATACAGAATGGGTTGCCGGTGACGACGCCGGCACGCACCTTGCAGACCGGGATCCAGCCGTTGAACATCGCCGTCGCCGCCGACGGTACGCTGTATGTGGCCGGCATAAGCTCGTACTCCGAGGTCGCCGTCTACGCGCCTGGCGCGCAAGGCTCGGATCAGCCCGAGCGCGTGCTCGAGACCCCCAACGAGGCGTGGTCGCTCGCCGTGGACGCTGCCGGCTTCCTGTATGCCGGCGTCCTCAACGCCGGGGTAGAGATTTACGCACCGGGCGCGCAAGGCGTCGACCAACCCGTCGCCACGATACCGGAGAGGGGATTCACCGGCGGCCTTGGGGTCGACACCGCCGGCAATCTGTACGTGACGAATGGGGCAACCGGTCTCACCGAATATGCCACGCCCGAGAGCGACCCGACGATGGTGCGGAGTACCTGCTTTTCCATCAAGCGCACGCTGAATGGCGTCGCGCTGAATGCGCAAGGAACGGCGTTCGTGGCGGTCGACGATGCAGAGCACGATCCGCGCCACAGCTTCATCTCGCCGGTCGGTCCCGACGAGAGCGGCTGCCCGTTCAAACGCCACCGGCTGTATGCGAAGCCGGCCTTCCACAACCCGATCGGGATCGGCGAGTTGAACGGCCGTGTCTTCGTCGTGCGGACCCGTCGTACGGTAACATGGGGCCCGCCGTCGTCGTCATGAACGAATCGAGGCGCGCTCATCGCGCACCGGAGTTCGTTTTGACGAACTCGGGCTTCCGGCACCCCAGGGGCGTTGCGATCGGCCCGTAGCGCGTGGGCAGCGCGGCCGCTAGAGGCGCAGCGGGTTGCCGTTCTGCAGAGCGATGCAGTACCACAACGTCGCGCCGATGTGGAGCGCGGCGTAGTACTTGTCGCCGTCGCCCGTCCGCAGGCCGTCTTTCGAGGCGGCGTCGATGCCGAGCCCGTCCTCGTTGGGTGCTTCCGTTTGCGCGAGCGCGAGGTTCTGGAGATACGCCTGCGCCTTCGCAACGTCGCCCGAGCCCTCGCGCGCGAGCAGCGCGGCCGCCACGTGCGCGGTTCCCTCGAACCAGACGCCGCTGCGGTCGGCGTTCGAAAACGACACGCCCGAGAAGGGGCCGTCGGTCGCCGCCAGGTTCGCATACGCCCAGTCGATCGACGCCGCGTGCGACGGGTCGAGCGTCGCGAGGTAGCTCCACGACTGCACGTCCTCGGGGATGAAGCTCTTGTTGATCGTGACGCCGTCGGCGAGCGTCCCGGTCCAGAAGAAGCCGCCCTCGGCGTTCCACATCGACGCGACGAAGTCGAGTGCCCACTGCGCGCGCTGCGTCCAGACCGACTGTCCCGAGAGCGCCGCGAGCATCGTGAACAGCCCATACAGGTCGATGTTGTGTTCGGTCGCCTTGTACGAGATGTGACGTTGCTTCTGGGTGATCCCGCCGGTGTAGCCGCCGGCGCCGCGCGTGTCGTAGGCGTTCGTTTGGATCCACGCGCCGAGCGCGAGTGCGCCGTCGAGATGGCGGCTCGTGCCGAGGACAGCGGCGCAGCGCGCGAGGGCCAGGCCAGTCCAGGCCATGTTGCCCACGTCGCTGCCGCCGTCGCCGTCGCTGAAACCGATCCGCAGCGATCCGTTCTTGCGCACGAACGGATCGACGTGGTAGCCGTCGCGCACGCGACCGTCGCCGATCGGGTCGTGGGCCTGCGCGTAGAGTAAACTGTCACCGAGCACCGCGGCGCGCGAGAGGTCGTCGCTCGTGCCGCGCTGCAACAGCGCGATCGTGACAACGTCGCTGTCGTAGGTGTAGCCGATGTCGCCGAGGTTCAGCGCCTTGGTCGGGACGTAACTCTGCACGAGACGCGTCGTCGAACCCGAGGCGTAGCGGTCCATCATGTCGTCGAGGAATTGGTAGGCCCGCTGGAGCGACCCGGAACCCCCGCGCTCGCCCGCCGGACGCACAAGGCGCGGGCGAGCGGCGAGTGAGCGCGGCCACGCTCCGGCGGCGGCCGCGCCCGCCGCGGTCAGGCCCAGGAAACGGCCACGTCGCATGCGGCAAGGTTCGGCGGCGCCGGCGCGAACCCACTCGGCCTGACTCTCCGGAGCGCGGAGGGCCGCACAGGGAGGCTCTGGATCGTGCGTACATTCGTCGTCGCCATGCTAGCCGTGTTTTTGGGCTCCGCCGTCCCCGCGGCGGCGGAGAGCGCGTTCGGCCCGCACGTCATCTACGGCATCGTCAAACACGTCGGACAACACGACCTGATCGTACAGCGGCAAAACGGCAGCCTCGAGTCGGTCGACATCGGCGCCGCGCGCGCCGCCGGCCGCACCGGCGTGCTCTACGTGAACCGGCCGGTCGCGCTCTACGGCGACTTCGACCGCAGCCATCACTATCACGTCAACGCGATCACGAGCGCGTACGGGATCACTCGCAACGGGGTCTGGCCGCCGTCGCAGTGAGATCGTTGTTCGCCGCGGCGCTCGCCGCCGCGCTTATCGGGGCGGCTCCGGACGAAGGCCTAAAGAGCCGCGCGTTTCCTGTTCCCGGACCGCCGTCGTCGCTCGCCCTGGCGCGCGACGGCCGCGTGCTGTACGTGGGTATCGATCAACACCTCGCGCGCGGCGGCGGCGTCGTCGCGTTCCGTCGCGACGGCGACGCGCTGACCCAAATCGGTTCCGTCGACATCCCCGGCGGGATCCAGTCGATCGCGCTCACGCCCGACGGCGCGACGCTCATCGCGGCGACGCGCGTCGGCCTGGCGTGGCTCCCGGTCGCGGCGATAGCGGACGCGCGCGCCGGCGCCGTCGCGACCCTGCGCAGCGGCGCGGCCCCCGCGACGAACCAAGTCGCCGTCGCGCGCGACGGGCGCCACGCGTTCTTCACGAACGCCGCGACGGCGACGCTCGGCGTCGCGCGCATCGACCGCGGCGACGCGGGCGCGACGCTGACCTTGGCGGGCACGGTCGAACTCGACCGCGCACCGGGCGGCATCGCGCTGAGTCCCGACGGGGCGACGATCTACGTGACGAGCGAGGTCGCAGCGCGCAACGTCGCAACCCCGCCCGAGCTCGTGCGCGCGACCTGCGCGTCGAGCCTCGGGCCTGCGGGGACGCTGAGCGCGATCGACGCGGCGAAGGCGGTGACCGATCCGGCGCACGCGGTGATCGCGCGCGTCGGCGCCGGTTGCAGTCCCGCGCGCGTGTCGCTCTCGCCGTCGGGCAACGTCGCGTGGGTGACCGCGCGCGGCGACGATTGCGTGCTCGCCTTCGACACGGCGCGGCTGCGCGCCGATCCGGTGCGCGCGTTGCTGGCGACCGTCGCCGTCGGCGACGCCCCGATCGGGCTCGCGCTCTCGGCGGACGGGGGACGTCTCGCGGTCGCGGACTCGCACCGTTCGCGCGACGCGGATCAGGCGCGCGCGTCGGCCGTCACCGTGCTGGACGCGGCGCAAGCGCTCGCGGGCGGTCCGCAAAGCCTCGTCACGATCCCGAGCGGCGCGCTCGCACGCGAGGTCCTCGCGACCCCGGACGGGTCGTTTCTCGTCACCAACTACAACGCGAAGTCCATCCTCATGATTACCCCGCCTCGTGCCACCGACCGGAGGGATTCGGAGTCATGAAACTGCTCGCGACGCTGACGCTCGTCCTGGGCGTCACCGCCTGGGCGCTGCCCGCGCAGGCCGTCGACTACCTCACGTATCACGGCGACACCCTGCGCTCGGGCTGGAACAGCCAAGAGACGGCGCTCACGCCCGCCACCGTCGGATCGGCGAAGTTCCATCGCCTGTTCGCGGCCGCGCTCGACGCGGTCACCTTCGGTCAACCGCTCGTCGCGACCAACGAGTCGACGCCGTCGGGGACGCACGATCTCGTCGTCGTGGCGACGATGCTGAACACGCTGTACGCGTTCGACGCGCACAGCGGTCATGTCGTGTGGCGCAGGCGCGTCAGCGTGCACGGCCGGCCGGCGGTCCCCGCGGCCTTCACCGGCTGTCCCATCGCGAAGACGTACGGGATCACGGGCACACCGGTCATCGACCGGGCCAACGACGCGATCTACGTGGTCGGCGTCGTGCTCGAGGGACCGGCCAGCGCGAAGCACATGCACTACTACCTGCACGCCGTCTCGCTGTCGACGGGCGCCGAACTGCGCAAGCCGGTGCTGATCCAAGGCTCGACGAACGGACCGAGCGGTTCGGAGCCGTTCATCGCCGACGTGCAGACGCAGCGGCCGGGCCTGGTCGAGGCCAACGGTAACATCTACGTCACCTTCGGCAGCATCTGCGACTACAACGCCAACCTCTACCACGGCTGGATCTTCGCCTACGACGAAAACACGTTCGCGCTCAACGGGATCTACAATGCGACGCCGGCGCTCTCGAGCGGCACCTACTACGGCGGGATCTGGATGAACGGCGACGCGCCGGCGGTCGATCCACTCGACGGTTCGCTGATCTTCATCGTCGGCAACGGGACCTTCGACAACAGCACATCGTTTGGCGACAGCGCCGTGCGCGTCGCCCCGAACCTGTCGTCGGTGGTCGACTACTTCACGCCGTACACGGTCAACTCCGACAACGCGTACGACGCCGACTTCGGCTCGGGGGGCATCATGCTGCTGCCCGACAACCCGTCGTCGTCGCTGCACCTCGCGGTCGGGCAGGGTAAGGACGGCATCCTGACGCTGATGAACCGCGAGCACCTCGGCGGCTACACCCCGGGCGGCCCCGACAACGTGCTCGCGGAACTGAGCCTGGGCGGCGTCTGGTCGTCGCCCGCATACTTCGCCGACAGCAGCGGCAACGAACACGTCTACACGACCGGCGGTCCGCTCTACGACGTAGCGGTCACGCGCAGCCCCGCCGGGATGACCGTGACCCAGGCGACGCAACAAGGCTTCCCGCAGGACAACGGCAACGGCGCGACGCCGACCGTGTCGTCGAACGGCGGCGATCCCACCTCGGCGATCGTCTGGATCGTCCAGACGGAGCCGGGAACGTCGACCGAAGTGCTCACGCTCTACGCGTACGCGGCGAGCAACCTGTCCACGCCGATCTACCACGCGCCGCTCGGGACGTGGCAGTGGGCGAACTCGTACCGCGTGCCCACGATTGCGAACGGGATCGTCTACGTGCCGGGCAAGGACACCTGTTCGCGTACGGCCTGAAGTAATCGGCTAGCGCGCGCGCGAAAGGCGCGGCATGCAGCAGTCTGTTTTGTCGCGCCTTCTCGCGTCGGGTTTCGTCGCGGTTGCGCTGATCGCGGTCTCTGCCGCGCGCGCGAGCGCGCAGGCGCAACCAATCGTCTTGGTCGTCGATACAAGCGACACGCCGGTGACCAGCATCGTCCACGTCCACGAGACGATGCCCGTCCAACCCGGCGCGTTCGCGTTCGCGTACCCGCGCTGGGTCCCCGGCGAACACGGACCCAACGGGCCGATCGTCAACCTCTGCGCGGTTGACGGTGACGGCGGGCGGCCGGCAGATCGACTGGACGCGCGACGCCGACGACTTGAACGAGTTTCACGTCGTCGTGCCGCAGGGCGCCTCCTCGCTCGACCTCGCCTACGACTATCTCGGCAGCGCCAACGGGACGTACGGCGAGGCGCGGCTCGCGAGCGCGACGATCCTCGCGATCAACTGGAACCAGTTCCTGCTGTATCCGCAGGACGGCGACATCACGAAACTCACGATCGTCCCGGCGTTGGTCCTCCCCGGAAACGACTGGGTCGCCGAAACGGCGTTGCCCGGACCAGTCCGCAACGGCGCGCGCGTGTCGTCCGCGCCGGCGACGATCGAGCGGCTCGTCGATTCGCCGCTCGACGCCGGCAACGTGTTCCGGCGTTTCATGCTCCTCGACTCCGGCGGTTTCACCAACGAGATCGATGCGTTCGCGGATCGGACCGAGCAACTCGACATGTCGTCGACCTCGCTCGCTGGGTTCAAGGCGATGGTCGCCGAGATGGATGCGATCTACGGGGCGCGGCACTGGCAGCATTACCACTTCTTGCTGACCGTCAGCGACGTGTTCCCCGGCAACGGCGTCGAGCACGGCAGTTCGTCCGATGACGGCAACGAGGGCAACGCCCTCACCGAGCCGGAAGGCGTCGTCGGTACCGCCGGGCTGCTGTCGCACGAGTTCAACCATTCATGGGATGGAAAGTATCGCCGGCCCGCCGGTATGGCCGTCAACAACTTCCAGGTGCCGGAGCGCACGGAACTGCTCTGGGTCTATGAGGGGATGACGCAGTTCTACGGCGATCTCGTCCCCGTTCGCTCGGGTCTGTGGAAGCCGGACTACTACCGCGACACGCTCGCCTTCGTCTACGCGCTCGAAGATCACGAGCCGGGAAGGCTCGACCGGCCGCTCGCCGACACGGCGGTCGCCGCGCCGTTCCTGTACCGGGCGCCGCGGACGCTGACTGCCGAACGCCGCACCGCGGGTGACTTCTACCTCGAGGGCGAGTTGCTGTGGCTCAACGTCGATGCGAAACTGTCGTCGCTCTCCGGCGGCTCCAAGTCGATCGACGGGTTCTGCCGCACGTTCTTCGGCATCGAGAACACGCCCGCGATGGTCAACCCCTACACATACGAACAGTTCGTCGCCGCGCTGCAAGCGTATCAGCCGTACGACTGGGACGGCTACTTCCGTACGCGCGTCTACGCGATCGCACCCCATCCGCCGAACGGCTTCGAGCCGCTCGGCTGGCGCGTGGTCTACGACGACGCGCCCAACGCGGCGATGATGGAGTCGCAGCGCCGGCGGCACACGATGAACGCGGCGTTCTCGCTCGGGCTCAACGCGGATCCGATGGGCCGCCTGAGCGAGGCGATCACCGGATCACCCGCCGCCAAGGCCGGGCTCGGCGTCGGCGACACGCTCGTCGCGGTCAACGGGCGCGCGTACTCGCCCGAGGTGCTGACCAACGTCATCAAGGCCGCCGAACACGGCACGGCGCCGATCGTGCTGATCGTGAAGCGCAACGATCTCTTCCGCACCGTGTCGATCGAGTATCACGGCGGGCTGCGCTATCCGCATCTGACGCGCATCGACGGCACGGCCGACGGGCTCACCGCGCTGATGGCCGCGCACCGCTCCGCCGCGGGGAACTCGTGACGCGCGCGTTCCCAGGAACGCCCGCGTCGAGAGGCGATGCGTGCGAGGGCGCGCAACCCTCACCGCTTGGGCCGCGCCCTCAACGGTCCATCGGATAATCGGATAGGAGAAGGGATGAGCTTGTTCACGGCTTCAACGTCCTCGCCAACTTTGCCGAGCGGACCAGCAGCGCGCGGTCGCGGCGCGGCCGGCTTCTTCGTGCTGATCGCGGCGGCGGTCGTCGCGGGGTGTGGCGGCGTCCACTCGCAGAGTTCCGTTCCGACGACGTTTGCGCAGGACACCGCTCGTAAGCACTCCGACGAAGGACCGGTCAGCACGCCGGCAACGCTCGGTCCGATCCAGCACGTCGTGATCCTGATTCAGGAGAACCGCAGCTTCGATAATCTGTTCCAAGGCTATCCGAACGCGAACACCGTTTCGAGCGGTCTCGTCTCGACCGGTCAGACCGTCCCGCTCGTCCCGATCACGATCCACGTGCCGTTCAACGTCTCTCACGGCGTGCAAGACTTCTTGAACGCGTGCGACGGCGGCCCGCAGGGGATGACCTGCAAGAACGACGCGTTCGATCTCGAGCGCGTCCACGGCAAGTCGCACAACCCGTATCCGGCCTACAGCTTCGTGCCGACGAAGGATACGACCGAGTACTTCGCGCTCGCCCAGCAGTACGTGCTTGCCGACAACAACTTCCAGTCACACGTCGACGCGAGCTTCGTCGGCCACCAGTACCTGATCGCCGCGCAGGCCCAGGCCTCCGTCGACCTGCCGCACCCGATCTGGGGCTGCGGCGGCATGGTCCACACCCTCAACCAAGACCGCACGCTCGGCGCGTTCGAGCCGTCGTGCTTCGACGAGACCGTCCTCGCCGACGAGTTGGATCAGAAGGGCCTCAGCTGGAAGATGTATGCGCCGATCCCACGCGATCCCGGGAACAACTGGGTCGCGTACATGGCGATCAAGCACATCAAGCACGGTCCGGACTGGAAGAACATCGACCGCCCCGAGACCAACATCATCTCCGACGCGCAGTCGGGCAATTTGCCGAACGTCAGTTGGGTGATCCCTCGCTACGTCGCGTCGGATCACGAAGGGGCCGGCAACACGACGGGTGAGAACTGGATCACGTCGGTCGTCAACGGGATCGGCCAGAGTCCGGCCTGGAGCTCGACGGCGATCTTCGTCGTGTGGGACGACTGGGGCGGCTTCTACGATCACGTCGCCCCGCAGTATCTCGATTACGACGGGCTCGGCTTCCGCGTTCCGCTGCTCGTGATCTCGCCGTACGCGAAGTCGAACTGGGTTTCGCACGTCCAGTACGAGTTCGGCAGCGTCCTGCAGTTCACGGAGGACACGTTCGGCCTCGGCCGGCTCGCCGCGAGCGACACGCGCGCGAACTCGCTGATTCCGGACTGCTTCAACCTGGGGGCGAAGCCGCGGAAGTTCGTGCCGCTGAAGACCGTGTCGCACGCGCGGTTGATGCAGGAGCTGAACGAGACGCCGTACGTCGACACCGACGAGAGCGACGGCGACTGACGCGGCGCGCCGGTCAGATCGCGGACGCGACGGCCGGCGGCTGCAGCGGTAGGATCGTCCCGGACAGGTAGAGCGGATCGATCGAGGGGAGCGCGGGCACGTCGTCGTGCGGCGCTCCCCTTCGCGCGGCCCGCAGCCCCTCGAGCGCGTCGGGCAACGCGAACTGCTCGCCGACGAGACCGCCGCCGACGAACCGCCCGCCGCGGATCTCGCCCTGCGCCTCCATCCGGCGCAGCACCATCAACAACTCGCGCCACGGCGGCGCGATCCGTTCGCGCACGACGATGTCGCGGAAGACGACGCCGTAGCGCGCGAGCAGCCTGCGCGCGAACGCTTCGACGTCGATCGTTGGCCGGTCCGCGCGCAGGAGCGTCCAGCGTCCGCTCGACGCGCGCGGGCGGCGGCCGTGCGCCTTCTCGCCGAGCCGGCGGCGCGAGTCGGCGAGCGAACGCAGCGCGTCGAACCCGTCGGCGGTCACGAGCCCGGCCGCGACGAGTTCCCACAGCGCTTCCTCGATCTCGGCCGGCAGGCGCCCCGTCTCGCGCACGAGATCCGCGAAGAAGGGCGCGCCGCGCCGTTCGATCGCGCCGAGGACGTCGAGCGCCGGGTGCGACAGCGCCGCGACGTCAACGTCGCCGCGCGCGATCAGCGACTCCGAGCCCTCGCGCGCGAACAGCGAGATCGGCACGAGTTTCGTGGGACGGACGCGGCGCCGGCGCCCGGCGACGCGTTCGACGGCGGCGAGCGCCGGGTGCGGCGACAACCGCCCCCACATCACCTCGCCCGACTGGCAGAGCCGGTCGAGGTGCTCGGGCTTGTAGCTCGCGATGCGGCGCGGCAGGATCTGCGTCTCCCAGCCGACCGCCGGAACCTCGAATCCCTCGAGCTGTTTGATGACCGCGAGCGTGCCCTTCGATCCCGTGCAGACGGTACATCGGCGCGACGTGCTGCCAGCGGTAGAGGAAGCGCACGAAGTCCGCCGTCGAGACCGGCTCGATCTCGCGTCGCAGCGTGCCCAGCGTGCGGCGGTGGATCCGCGCGAGGACGCGGCGATTGCACCACTCGTGTGCGTCGCGCGAGCGAAACGCGCCGCGCAGCACCTGCCCCTCGGACTCGAGCTGCAGCAGCGCGCTTTCGATCGTGGCGGCGTCGAGCGCGAAGCGCGCCGCGAGTTCGGCGACCGTCGCCGGACCGCTCGACTCGAGCCAGCCGCGAACCAGCTCGGCCGTCGCCGCCTCGCGCGTCTCGGGGCGCACGAACGACGACGCGACCGCGTCGATCTGTGGATCGAACACCGCGCCCGGGTGGATCTGCGCGAACAGCGCGAGCCGCTCGGCGCAGACCCAGAACGTCGCGCCGCCGGCGCGGACCGTCGTCGCGCGGCGGTCCGCGCGCAGCGTCTCGTAGAACGGTTGCCAGGCCTCGACCGGCGGCAGCGCGACCAGCGTGAGCAGCGCGTCGTGCAGTTCGTCGGCGTCGCGCACGACCGGGTGCGACTCGTCGGCGACCGCTTCGATCGCCGCAGGATCGAGGATGCCGACGCCGTCGGACGCGGCGCTGCCGAGCGAGCGCCGCGCACCTGCACGGCGCGCGCGCGGCGCTCCTCGAGCGGCGCGTCGTCGAGATAGGCGAACGGGTTCGCGTTGAGGATCTCGTGCGAGAACGCGGACGGCGTCGGGGTCTCGACCGCGACGGCCGTGATCGCGCCGCGTTGCAGCGCGTCGAGCACGTCCTTCAGGCCGTCGACGTCCATCGCCTCGTGCAGGCAGTTGTCGATCGTCTCGCGGACGAGCACGTGGTCGGGGATGCGATCGGGCCGGTGAGGTTCTCGGGACAGGCCGCCTGATCCGGGAAGACGGCCGCCATCAGGTCGTCGGCCTTCATGCGAATGATCTGCGGCGGGACTTTCCTGCCACCGGCGAACCGCAGGATCGCGAGCGACCGGGTGGCGTTCCAGCGCCAGCGCGCCTGGAACATCGGCGCGGCGAGCAGGGCCTGCGTCAGGACGTTCTCCACGCTCGCCGTGTGCAGAAACTCGAAGACGGCGTCGAGCGGGAACGCGTGCTGGTCGGAAAGCGAGATGACGATGCCGTTGTCGGTCGCCGCGGCCTGCAGCTCGAGGTTGAACGACCGGCAGAACCGCTTGCGCAGCGCGAGCCCCCACGCGCGGTTGATGCGCGCGCCGAACGGAGCGTGCAGGATCAGCTGCATCCCGCCGCCCTCGTCGAAGAAGCGCTCGGCGACGACGGTCGTGCACGTCGGGACGACACCCAGCGCGGCCTTGCCGGCCTGCACGTAGGCGACGGCTTGTTCCGCGCCGGCCCGGTCGAGGCCGCAGTCGCGTCCGAGTCGCGCGTACTCCGCCTCGAAAGCGTCGCGCGGCCGAGTTCGTCGCGCAGGCGGCGACCTCGCGCGAGAGTTCGATCGTGCGGCCGAGCCCCTCGCCGTTCCAGAACGGCACCGAGGGCGGCGCGCCGTGCGCGTCCTCGACGCGCACCTTGCCGGCCTCGACGCGGCGGATCTTCCACGACGTCGTGCCCAGCAGGAAGATGTCGCCGGCCATGCTCTCGACGGCAAAGTCTTCGTCGATCGTGCCGACCTGGACGCCCTCCGGTTCGACGACGACCGCGTAGTCGGCGCGATCGGGAATCGCGCCGCCCGAGGTGATCGCCGCGAGCCGCGCGCCACGCCGCGCGCGGACGCGGCCGTTGACGCGATCGTGGTGGAGGAACACGCCGCTGCGGCCGCGCGACGTCGCGACGCCTTCGCTGACCATCGCCAGACCTGGTCGAAGTCGTCGCGCGAGAGGTCGCGATACGGTTGCGTGCCGCGCACGAAAGCGTACAGGTCGTCGGTGCGCCACTCGTCGCTCGCGCAGTCGCGACGAGTTGCTGCGCGAGGATGTCGAGCGGCGACGACGGGATCGCGAGCCGGTCCATCTCGCCGGCGCGGATCGCCCGGATGAGGCGCCGCACTCGATCAGCTCGTCGCGCGTCGTCGCGAACAGCACGCCCTTGGGTTTGGCGCCGACCCAGTGGCCGGAGCGGCCGACGCGCTGCAGCCCGACCGCGATCGAACGCGGAGAGCCGATCTGCACGACGAGATCGACGGAACCGACGTCGATGCCGAGTTCGAGCGAGGCCGTCGCGACGACCGCGCGCAGCGCGCCCTCCTTGAGGCGCGACTCTGCGAGGAAACGCAGGCTGCGCGAGAGGCTGCCGTGGTGGGGAAAGACGACGCCGTCGCCGAGCCGTTGCGTCAGCGCGAACGCGACGCGCTCCGAGAGCCGGCGCGTGCCGACAAAGACGAGCGTCGTGCGGTGGGCCTCGATCAGCCCCGCGATCCGGTCGTAGATCTCGGCCCACATCTCATTGGTCGCGACGTGCGTCAGTTCGTCGCTCGGCACGACGACGGACAGTTCCATCGCGCGGCGGTGGCCGACGTTCGACGATCGTCGCATGGGAACCGGGGCCGGTCAGGTAATCGGCGACCTCCTCGATCGGCTTGACGGTCGCGGAGAGTCCGATGCGTTGGGGCTTGGGCCCGCCGCTCGACGTGACGAGTTGGTCGAGCCGGGCGAGGGTCAACGCGAGGTGCGAACCGCGTTTGTCGCCGGCCATCGCGTGGATCTCGTCGACGACGATCGTGCGCACACCGCGCAGCGTCGCGCGCGAGCGCTCCGCGGTCAAGAAGATGAAGAGCGACTCGGCGTCGTGACGAGGATGTGCGCCGGTTTGCGCAGCATCTGCGCGCGCTCCGCCTGGGTCGTGTCGCCGGTGCGGACAGCGGTGCGGATCGGCGCAAGCGCGACGGCGCGTTCGTCGGCCAGCGCGCGGATCTCCGCGAGCGGCGCTTCGAGGTTGCGGCGGACGTCGTTGGTCAGCGCCTTGAGCGGTGAGACGTAGACGACGAGCGTCTCGTCGCCGAGCGTCCCGGCCTCCGCGCGACGCACGACCTCGTCGATCGAGGTCAGGAACGCGGCGAGCGTCTTGCCGGAACCCGTCGGGGCCGAGATCAGGACGTCGCCCCCGGCGCGGACCGCGGGCCAGCCGAGCGACCTGCGGCTCGGTCGGCTCGCCGAACCGTGCCGTGAACCAGTCGGCGATCAACGGATGGAAGTAGTCGGTCATCGGACGTTAGAACCCGGGTGCCTGGGGCGAACGTACGTTCGTATGGGCCGGCGCGGGCTCCTATCGGCTATATGTCCCGACGAGCGTCCCGGTTGCGAGGACGTGGGAGCTGATCGCGGACAGCAGGTCGCGCGGCCGGACGCTGGGCTGGACCTGCACGAACGCCACGTCGAGCGCATAGACCGTGAACGTGTAGCGGTGCGTCTCGCCGTGCGGCGGACACGGGCCCGAGTAGCCGCGCAAGCCGTGCCCGTTGGTGGCGGTCACCGCCCCGGCCGGGAGCACCCTGCCGTCCGCCGACGCCGCGATCCCGTTTGAGGCGGCCGGAAGGTCGTAGACGATCCAGTGCCACAGGCCGGCCCCGCCGCGCCCCTGCGGGTCGCGGACGGTGAGCGCCAGGCTGCGCGTCAGCGGCGGGACCCGCGACCACCAGACCGACGGCGCGACGTTGCTCCCCTCGCACAGGGCCGCGGCGTACCGCTTCGGGATCGGGCCGCCCTGCGCAAACGATCCGCTGTGCAGCACGATCGGCTGCGCCGCCGGCGACGGAAGCGGTCCCGGGACGGCGAGCGCCGCCAGTGCGACCGCGAGCGAAAGCAAACGCGTTGACATGACGCACGCTTGGCGCTCGATGCGCGGCAGTCATGCAAGCCTTGAACGGCGCGACGATCTCTGCTATCCTACCGGCATGCGTTTCGTCCCCTTCAATCTGCTGCGTCAGCGCATCGCCGTCGCCGTCACGAACGGCGCGACGTCCGGCTGCGCGTGGACGGACCGGCTCGCGGGAGCCGGTGGAGCGGGTCGGATCACGTAGGGCATTTTCGTTGTCGTTCTCCTGTAAACGGAGGCCGGGCGAAGCGCCCGGCCTCCGTTGTTTTTCGTCGACGCATCGGCACGCGATCGGATGGGGTCGCTCCCCAATCGGTCGGTACGCTGGCTCGAACCCAGCCGTGCCGGAATCCAGACGAAGAAAGGAGGTCGATCGGATTCAGGAACTGCGGCGAGCCGGTGGGGACTGTGCTCACGATCAGACAGCCGGCTCGCCGCAGCCGCGCGCCCTCCGAGCGCACGAGGGACGGCCGTTCGAAAGCAGAAAGCGCGACTGCGCCGAGCGAGCGGAGTGCCTTTGACAGCAACGATCTTCTTCGATTTCGTCACCATGCTCGCGATCATCAATCCGATCGAGGCGGCGGCCGTGTTCGCCACGCTGACCGGTGGTTTCACCGACAAGGAGCGAGCGGCCATCGCGCTGCGCTCGTCGATCGTCGCGGGCGCGATTTTGGTCGGCTTCGGACTCGTCGGCCAAGCGTTGTTGAGCGGGATCGGCGTGTCGTTCGCGGCGTTCCGGATCGCGGGCGGCGCGCTCTTGTTGAAGGTCGGTTTCAACATGGTATTCGCGAAGGACACCGGCACGCAAAAGCTCGACGTCGCCGAACGCACGGCGGCGGCGCAGACGGAGGATCCGTCGGTGTTCCCGCTCGCGATCCCGATCATCACGGGACCCGGCGCACTGACGACGATCGTCGCGCTCCTCGCCAAGCGCTCGGAGACGCCGCTCGACACGGTGTGGGTCATCGTCGTGTCGCTCGTCGTCATCGCGCTGACGTACGTCGCGATGCGCGCCGCGACTGGGTTGACGACGCTGCTTGGCCCGACCGGCGTCAACGCGATCGGCCGGATCATGGGGATCCTGCTCACGGCCATCGCCGTCCAACTGATCATCGTCGGGCTCGACGCGATCTTCCCCGCCCTCGTCAAGTACGGCTCCTAGCGGTGCGCCGCTCGCGCGTGATACGACGCGTGAACGGGGGTGAAGCCGCTGCGTTGGAACGTCACGGTCGACGTACCGGAGGTCGCGAGTGCCGCAGCGTGGCCGGCGCGCGTCGCCGCGTTCGCCCTCGCCGCGCACGCCGCCGCCCCGCTCGCGAGCGCCGGCGACCGCATCGAGCGCACCGGTGCGCAGGGCGGCGACGCGCTGGCGGCGTTCGCCGCCGGGCGCCCGCTCGCCGGGCTCGCGCGGGTGCGCTTCGTGCACCACGGCGCCCTTCGCGTCCCGGCGAGCGCGGACGCGCAGGTCTCGCAGGCGCTCCGTTACCTGTCGCGGGACGGCGCGATGCGCAGCGTGATCGCGCGCGTTGAACGCGCGCACACGGCCTACACCCTGCGGATCGTACACCACGACGGCGACGCCTATGAGGATGCGACGCGCACCATCGACTGGGACCCGCACAGCGCGCTGCGGACCTCCCGGGCGGACGCCAGAGCCCGGCCCTCGGTCTCGGGCACGAACTCGACCACGCCGCCGAGCCGTGGCATCTGCGGCGCGCCGGCGAACGGACGCCGCTCGGCCGCTACGACACCGCCGAGGAGCGGCGTGTCATCCGCGGCTCCGAGGCGCACGCCGCTCGCACGCTCGGCGAGGGGGCGCGCACCGACCACCGCGGCACATGCTACAAGGTCGCCTCGCCGACCGGCTCCTGAGGCCTCACCGGGCGCCGGCTCGCTCCGTACCGGCGAGCAAACGCCCGTAAAATGAGGGTCCGTGACGCGCAGGGGTTCTGTTAGGCGAGCCTAACTCGTACCCGCGGCGGACGTTCCGGCGCTCCGCTTCGTTTGCGCTTGGGGGGTGCACGTGTTACCTGTTCTCGCTCTCGCTTCCGTCATGCACATGCTGCCGTCGCCGCTGTCGGTCGACACGACCGATAACGCGTCGTGGGTCATCTCGACCCCGCAGCATCCCTGCGGTCCGAAGGTCACTCAACTCAACTCGCCGTTGCCGTGGCCCATCGAACTGCGGCCGCAGAACCACCTGCTGACGGCCACGCTCTACATGCACGGCGACCGCACCGTGAGCATCCATCAGAAGATGTGCTACGTGATCCGCGTCAACGGCCCGAAGGGGCCGATCAACGTGGTCGCTGCGCCGACCTTCCGCGTGAAGCAGGGCGACCGGTTGCAGGTCACGCTCGTCGACGACATGGTCGAACCGCTTCACCGTACGACCATCGTTCCCGGCAACGGGCTCGACATCAAGGGCGCGACGGCTGAAGCGGCCAACGACGACGCCTCCGGCGATGCGTCGATGGGCAACATGAACATGGGCGACGGCTCCGTGAAGGTCCCCACAAAGGACGTCCACCACTTCCCGTGCGGACAGCGCGTGATCGAGGCCCTGCCGACGCCGGACCCGGCGACCGGCAGAATCTACGGGTTGCACGCGCCGCCGTTCGAGCGCGCGAACCTGCACTTCCACGGCCTCAACACGTCGCCGAAGGCGCCGTCCGACGACGTCGTCAACATCCTCGTTTGCCCAGAGGCGACCAAGGGCGGCGTCGTATCGTCGTACACCTACATCGTCGACATCCCGCGCGACGAACCGCCGGGGCTTTACTGGTATCACCCGCACCCGCACGGCGAGAGCGAATTCCAATTGTTGGCCGGCCTCACCGGTGCGATCATCATCGAACCGCTCGCCCCGTCGCCCATCGACAAGATGAAGGATCGCACGATCGTGCTGCGCGACCTGATCCCATCCGCCGGCGGCACGCTCAAGCCGCGCTTCGTGCAGCGTCCCTATCAGCCGACGATCAACGACGTTCGCGCCCACCTCGCCAAGCTCGGGCCCTCCGCGCTCGAGGAGCCGAACATCCGCGAACGGGTCGACTCCCCCGATCCGTTCGGTCCGCCCGAGGCCTGCGCGACGGCACCACCGGGTCCGCCGCCGCCACCGACCGACTCCAAGGACATCACGATCAACACGCTGCCGGTCCCCGAGGATCCCGGCGTCATCAAGTACTTCCCGACGACCCACATCCGTCAGGGTGAGACGGAGTTCTACCGGGTCGTCAACACCGGCGCCGACACGTCGATGGACCTGCAGTTGGTCGAAGATCGCCGCGTGAGCCCGCTTATGGTCGTCTCGCGCGACGCCGTGCCGATCGTCACCGACTCGGCCGGCCATCCCACCTGGCAGCCCGTCCCGATGGACCACGTCTTGCTGATGCCGGGCGCCCGCGTCGAGTTCTACCTGACCGGCAAGACGCGCGGTCATAGCATGCGGCTGCGTCTTCTCGCGTACGACACCGGCTGCTTCGGCGACGTGACGCTCACCCGCGACATCCTGAAGATCAACGTCGATCCGCCGCGTGGCGGCAAGGGCCAGGTCTTCGCGAGCATGCCGCACGCCGTCGACCCCGTCCGCCAGCGCTTCTCCGACCTGGTCGACCAGAAGCCGGTGCGCCACCGCATCTTCATGCTGTCGGAGTACAACGAGCAGCAGTTCCCGCAGTTCCAGGATCTCTACATCACCGAGATCTCCAACCCGAAGGCCGTCGAGACGCCCTACTCGATGAACGAGCCGCCGGCAATCATCGTGAAACGGGGCACCGTCGAAGACTGGACGATCCTCAACTACACCCAGGAGGTCCACGACTTCCACATCCATCAGATCCACTATCTGGTGCTCTCACATAGCGGGATCGGCAACGGCGAGCATCTGTTGCTCGACAGCGTGATCGTCCCCTACGGGATCTACGTGCCGGGGTCGGCCGGGTCGAACTCGATGATCCCGGGCGCCGTGACGATGCGGATGGACTTCCGCGGCGACATCGTCGGCGAGTTCGTGTATCACTGCCATATCCTGGAGCACGAGGACAACGGGATGATGGCCAAGATCCTCGTCCTTCCCTAAAGACCGGCTCTCCGCGGGCGGCCGGGGTCAGGGACCCCGGCCGCCCGCGCCTGTCCGGTCCCGGCAACCGTCGCGGCCGCCGGCACGTGTCCTAGAGGAGTGCTAATCCCTATGGCAATGCACGAGCGGGTGTCCCATGCGACACGATGAGTTCTTCTCCGAGTTCGACGCCATGTTCGTCGAGCTGGCAAAGCGCGCGCGGACGGGCCGGTTCGAGCCGAACTGCGACGTCTACGTCAACCACGACGGCAGCGATCCTGATCGTCGCCGTCGAGATCGCCGGCGCGGACACGGACGACCTGCGCGTCGGCGTCGACGCGCGGCATCTGTTCATCGTCGGCCGGCGCGACGAACCGCGGCCAGCGTCAACTCGGCAACGTCCTGATGAAGGAGATCGAGTACGGCGACTTCGTCAAGAAGATTCACTTGCCGGTCCCGGTCGACTACGCCGACGTGACCGCCTTTTACGAGGACGGGATGCTGACGATCCGTCTCCCCGTCTCGGAGCAATCGCGCCTGCCGGCACACCGGACAGAGCTGCGCATGACCGTCAGAAGGGTCCCCGTCTAGATTATGGCCGCCCACGTAGAAAAAACGACGACCCAGACCGAGACGCTCGGCATCCTGCCGCTGCAGGACGCCGTCTTGTTCCCGAACACGGTGATCCCGCTCGCGGTCGTCAAGAAGCCCGGCATCGTCCTCGTCGAGGAGGCGCTGCGCGAAGGCAGCCAGATCGGGCTCGTCGCGCTCAAGGACAAGGACACGGAGAATCCCGGTCCCGACGACGTCCGCAGCGTCGGCACCGATCGGCACGATCCAAAAGATGCTCAAGGTTCCCGACGGCACGCTGCGCTGCATCGTCGCCGGCTCGAGCGTCTTCAAGATCGATCAGTTCACGCAGAGCGAACCGTACCTCGCCGCGGCCGTGTCCGCGAGACTGCCCGACATCTCGGTCGACTCCGAACAAGTCGGTCGCGATGCACCGCAATCTCGCCGGCCTCTTCCAGAAGCTGCTGGGCTATCTGCCGCAGGCACCGCGCGAGATGGAGATGGAAGTCAACAACATCACCGACTCCAATCTCCTGACGTACTTCATCGCGTCGACGATGCGGCTCGACACGGCCGACCGCCAGGCGATCCTCGAAGAGCGCAACACCGAGAAGCGGATGCGCAAGCTGACGATGCTCTCACCAAGGAGCTGGAGGTCGTCGAGCTCGGGTCACAAGATCCAGTCCGACATCCAGCGCGAGATGGAGAAGAATCAGCGCGAGTTCTATCTGCGCCAGCAATTGCGCGCGATTCAGGAAGAGCTGGGCGAGACCGATCCGCAGCAAGCCGAGACCAACGAACTGCGCAAGAAGATCGACGAGGCGCAGATGCCCGAGGAGGTCCGCAAGGCCGCGGACCGCGAGCTCGACCGGCTGTCGAAAGTGCCGCAGGCGTCGCCCGAGTACAGCGTCATCCGCACCTACCTCGACTGGCTCGTGCAGTTGCCGTGGGGCAAGGAGACGAGCGACGCGATCGACATCCAAAAGGCGCGGGCGATCCTCGACGAGGACCACTACGACCTCGATAAGGTCAAGGACCGGATCGTCGAGTACCTCGCCGTCGGCAAACTGAAGAAGCGCCTGAGCGGCCCGATCCTGTGCTTCGTCGGTCCGCCCGGCGTCGGCAAGACGTCGCTCGGGCAATCGATCGCGCGTGCGATGGGCCGTAAGTTCGTGCGCCTCTCGGTCGGCGGCGTCCGCGACGAAGCCGAGATCCGCGGCCATCGGCGTACCTACATCGGCGCGATGCCGGGCACGATCGTACGCGCGCTGCGCGACGCGGGAACTCGCAACCCCGTCATGATGATCGACGAGATCGACAAGGTCGGCAGCGACTTCCGCGGTGACCCGCAGTCGGCGCTGTTGGAAGTGCTCGATCCCGAGCAGAACAACTCGTTCCGCGACCACTACCTCGACCTGCCGTTCGACCTGTCGCACGTGCTGTTCATCTGCACGGCGAACAGCTCGAGACGATCGCCCGCCCCTGCGCGACCGCATGGAGATCATCACGCTGTCGGGCTACACCGAACTCGAGAAGATCCAGATCGCCAAGCGCTACCTGATCAAGAAGCAGCGCGAGGCGAACGGCCTGCGCGACTCGCAGGCACAGATCAGCGACACCGCGTTGCGCGCCGTCGTCAACGACTACACCCGCGAGGCCGGCGTTCGGAACCTCGAGCGCGAGATCGGCACGATCTTCCGCAAGGTCGCGCGCCGGATCGCCGAGGAGCCGCGCTTCAAGGCGCGCGTGAAGCCCGAAAACATCGTCGATTACCTCTCCAAGCCGCGCTTCTACAACGAGGTCCGCAAGCGGATGGCGTCGGTCGGCGTCGCGACCGGGCTCGCATGGACGCCGGTCGGCGGCGACATCATGTTCATCGAAACGACGACGATGCCGGGCAGCGGCAAACTGGTGCTGACCGGCCAACTCGGCGACGTGATGAAGGAGAGCGCGCAGGCGGCGGTCTCGTTCCTGCGGTCGCGCTCCGCGGAACTCGGCCTGCCCGACGATTACTTCGCCAAGCACGATCTGCACATCCACGTTCCGGCCGGCGCCGTTCCGAAGGACGGGCCGTCGGCGGGCATCTCGCTGGCGACGTCGATCGTGTCGCTGCTGACGAATCACAAAGTGGATTCGAACCTCGCGATGACGGGCGAGATCACGTTGACCGGTCAGGTGCTGCCGATCGGCGGCCTCAAGGAGAAGGTGCTCGGTGCGAAGCGAGCCGGCATCACGAAGATCCTGTTGCCGAAGCGCAACGAGATCGACCTCGACGACATCCCGAAGGAAGTCCGCGACACGATGACGTTCGTGCCGGTCGAGGAACTCTCGCAGGTCTTCGAACAGGCGCTCGGCGAGCCGATCATCACGCCGGTATTGATCGGCGAGGGCGACGGGCGGCGCCGCGGCAACGTCGTGCCGATTCGCCGTTCCGCCGCGAAGCGGCGCGAGCCGAAGGCGGCCGCGCCGCCGCGGCGCAACGGCGAGGTCTCGAACGCGCGTAAGCGGCGTCCGTCGCCGACCCCCGTAGCGTAAGCGGTTGGCGGCGGCGCGGGCGCTGACGCCGGCGGCCCTGCTGGCTCTCGCCGCCGTTTACGTGTTATGGGGTTCGACGACGCCGGCGATCAAGGTCGCGGTGACGACGATCCCACCGTTCGCGATGGCGGCGATGCGGTTCGCGATCGCCGGAACGCTGCTGTTCGCCTGGCGCCGCCTGCGCGGCGCACCGCTGCCGAACGGGCGGGAATGGCTCGCCGCCGCGATCACGGGTGGGCTGCTCCTCGTGCTCGGCAACGGCGTCTTTACGTGGTGCATGCAATACCTGCCGGCGAGCATCGGCGCGTTGTTCTTCAGCCTCTCGCCCATCTTCATGGCGATCTTCGGCCTCTTGTTCTTGCGCGAGCGGATCGCGCCGGTCGCGCTGGCGGGGCTGCTGCTCGGGCTCGCCGGGACGGCGTACCTGATCGCCCCGGCGGGGGCGGCGGCGCGGGCCGCACGGCCCTCGTCCCGTTGATCTTCGCGTTCCTCGGGACGATCTCGTGGGCCATCGGGTCAATCGTGCAGCGCCGCTTCGCCACGCGCGACATCATGCAGTCGAGCGCGATGCAGATGCTGTGCTCGGCCGTCGTTCTGGCGGCGTTCAGCGTCGTCGCGCACGAGCGCCTGACGCCTGCGGCGTTTACGCCGCAGGCCACCGGCGCGTTCGCGTTCCTGATCGTCGGTGGCAGCATTCTCGGTTTCAGTTCGTATCTGTGGCTGCTGCACCATGTGCCCGCCGTGATCGCGTCGACCTACGCGTACGTCAACCCGATCGTCTCCATGATCATCGCGGTCACGTTGCTGCACGAACCGTTCGGTTCGCGCACTGCGATCGCGGCGGTCGCGATCCTCGCCGGCGTCGCGATGATGATGGCGGTGCCGCCGCCGTCCGAGCGCGCGAGCCCCGATCAGCTGCCGGTAGCGGAAACCTAGCGGCGCTTTATACGGCGTGATTCGCCGACCAGGAGCCGTCCCCGGATGGACGCAAGTAGTCGCGACGGGTCGCCCAAGGATGCCTGGATGGGTAGGAGGCCAAGTGAGCCGTTTTCTGGTCCTGTTGGTTACGCTTGCGACCCTGGCGGCGACGACATCGGCCGCGGGCGCGTCGCTCGAGTTTCGTGACATGGGCCGTGCGCCGGCCGCCCTGCCGGTGCACGTCGCGGTCTCGCTCGCCTATCGGCATCCCTACGAACTGGCCGCGCTCATTCGCGCGCAGTCCGACCGGCGCTCGCGGCTGTTTCGCCGCTTTTTAACGAACGCGCAGTTCGCGGCGTACTTCGCGCCGTCGGCCGAACAGGAGGCGAAGGTCGTCGCGGAGCTGACGGCAGCCGGATTTCAGGTCGAGCACCGGTTCGCGAACCGCACCGTCGTCGATGCGGTCGCGCCGCGCGCCGCCGCCGAGCGGCTCTTCTCCGTCGAGATCCACGCCGGCATTCAGGACGGATGGGGGCTGCGCTACGCGACCGTGCGGCCGGCGACGATTCCGCCGTCGCTGCGCGGGCTGATCGTCTCGGTGACCGGCCTCGACGATCTCGTGATGTTTCAACCGCGTTACATCACCGGCGCCGCCCCCGCGATCTGGCCCGACTCGGTCGGCGGACCGCTGCGCGGCGGTTCCGGTCACGACGGCCCGCTCGCCTACGCGCAAGGGTACGACGAGCCCGTTCAGCACGGCTACGACGGGACGGGCCGGGCGATCGGCAACGCGATGGCCGGCGACGTGAGCGATACGGACCTCGCGTCGTATTTGGCGTACTTCAACATCACGCCCGCGCATTCGCTGATCCGCATCGCCGTCGACGGCGGCCACTTCGGACACAACGACATCGAGACGACGCTCGACATCGAAGCGATGTCGGGGACGACGCCCGGCGCGCAAGTGTATCTCTACAGCTTCCCGGAGTTCACGGACAAGGACGCCGAGGACACCTACAATCAAGTGGTGAGCGACGACTACGTCGATGCGCTCAACTCGAGTTGGGGCGGCTGCGAACTCGACGGCGGCGCCCTCGGCAAGTCGTTCGCGCTCGCGTCCGAGCAAATCTTCGAACAAGGCGCGGCCAAGGGGATCACCTTCCCGGTCGCGACCGGAGACGCGGGGCGCGACAGCTGCGGCAAGGTGCAGGGCCGCTTCCAGCAGTCGACGCCCGATACGGACCCGACTGCGCTCGCCGTGGGTGGGACCGTGCTGACCGTCGACAAGTCGGGCAACTGGGTCGGCGAGACCGGTTGGAACAACAGCGAAGGCGGCGTCTCGCTCCTGTTCGCCCTTCCCTATTACCAAACGAACGTCCCCAACGTCATCCAACGTGGCCGGAACATCCCCGACCTCGCCCTCTCGGGCGGCAAGGGTTCGGCGTTCGATCTCTTCTGGCGCGGGCGCTGGGGCGCGGTCTGGGGCACGTCGCTCGCGAGCCCCCTGTTCACCGGGCTCGAGGCGCAGATCGACGAGTTTCAGAACACGCGGATCGGCTTCATCAACCCGCAGCTCTACGCGCTGCTGCAGGGGCCGTCGTACCCGCAGTTGTTCCACGACATCACGCGCGGCAACAACGGGTATCCAGCCGGTCCGGGCTACGACCTGGTCACGGGCGTCGGCTCGACGTTCGGCTGGGCGCTCGCGAACAGCCCGATCTAGCGCGCGGCCATGCGGACTCAGTGTTTCGGCGAGACCGTCAGCGTGAAGACGTGCGGCGTCAGCCGCCAGGCGCCGTCGCTGTAGGCCAGCGAAGCCTGCGCCTTCGGCGTGCTTGGGCAGCAGAGGGGATCGCTGCGCTTGTAGCCGGGGCCGCTCAGGATCAGGCGCGTCGCCGTCACCGCCACCGCGAGGCTACACGGGTTCTGCACCGTCGCAACGTCGGCGGGGTGACCGCCGCCGAGACCGATGACAACCACGCTCGCCGAGCCGCAGTCGGCGCTCGCCTCGTGCACGGCGAACACGAGCTGATCGGCGGCGCCCGGGATCAGCCGCGCGGCGCCGAGCGAGGTGACCGTCAACTCCAGCGGGAGCCAGCCCATCGGCGACTTCGAGACGCGTTGCACGGTCGGCACGACCGTCGGCGGCGCCGTCCAGAGCTTGCTGCGACCCGACGAGGTGACTTTGTAGATCGTCACGGCCGGCTGGTCGATCTCCGGCGTCGTCGCGGTCTTGGCCTGGAGCACGCGGTGGGTCACCTCGGCCTGGTACTTCGTCCCGGTCGCATCGGTGAGGTTGACGGTCGTCGCGGCGGTCGCGGGGAGCGCAGCGAACGCGAGCGCCGCGCCGAGCGCACTTGCGAAGAACGTGGTGCGTGTGGTCGTTCGGCTCACGGATCGGCTCCTTGCGGCGATGCGGTCACAGCGAACTTGTCGCCGCCGGCGGCGGCACCTGCTCGCCGCAACAAGGAGCGGCCGCCGTGCCGCGACGAAGGGGCCTGCGAGCAGGCGGGTGTGCCGGGTCTTCCGGCACACCCGTTCCCGTTTTGGACGCCCGAGCGCCGGGGCGCGTTACTTGAAGGCTTGCAGCCCGGTCTGTGCGCGGCCCAGAATCAGCGCGTGGATGTCGTGCGTGCCCTCGTAGGTGTTGACGGCCTCGAGGTTCATCACGTGGCGGATCACGTGGAACTCGTCGGAGATGCCGTTGCCGCCGTGCATGTCGCGCGCCATTCTGGCGATGTCGAGCGCCTTGCCGCACGAGTTGCGCTTGAGCATCGAGATCATCTCCGGCGCGTCGCGGCCCTCGTCGACGAGCCGGCCGACGCGCAGGATCGCCTGCAGGCCGAGCGCGATCTCGGTCTGCATGTCGGCGAGCTTGCGCTGGATCAGCTGCGTCGCCGCGAGCGGCCGGCCGAACTGCTTGCGGTCGAGCGTGTAGCGGCGGGCGGCGTGCCAGCAGAACTCGGCCGACCCGAGCGCGCCCCAGGCGATGCCGTAGCGGGCCTTATTCAAACAGCCGAAGGGTCCGGCGAGGCCTTCGACGTTCGGTAACAGGTTCTCGTCGGGGACGAAGACGTCGTGCATGCTGATCTCGCCCGTGCTCGACGCGCGCAGGCTGAACTTACCTTGGATCGCGGGCGCCGTCAGCCCCTCCATCCCGCGTTCGAGGATGAAGCCCCGGATCACGTTGCCGTCGTCCTTCGCCCACACGATGAAGACGTCGGCGATCGGCGAGTTCGTGATCCACATCTTCGCGCCGGTCACGCGGTAGCCGCCGGAGACCTTGCGGGCGCGCGAATCCATGCTGCCAGGATCGGAACCGTGGTCGGGCTCGGTCAGCCCGAAACAGCCGACGATCTCGCCGCGGGCCAAACGCGGCAGAAAGCGCTGGCGCTGCTCCTCGGAACCGTAGGCGTGGATCGGATACATGACGAGGCTCGACTGGACGCTCATCGCGGAGCGATAACCGCTGTCGACCCGCTCGACCTCGCGACAGATGAGCCCCGATGAGACGTTGTTGATCCCGGCGCACCCGTAGCCGTCGATCGTCGAACCGAGGAAGCCGAGTTCGCCCATTTCGTCGAGGATCGCGCGGTCGAACGTCTCGTGCCGGTTCGCCTCCAAGATGCGCGGCATCAGGCGGTCTTGACAGTAGTCGCGCGCGGTATCGCGCGCCATCCGCTCGTCGTCGTTGAGTTGTCCGTCGAATTCGAGCGGATCGTCCCACCGGAATACGGCTGCGTCGACGGTCGTCATGACGCGGAGGGTTCGTTCGGCAGCATGGCGGTGACCTCGATTTCGACTTTCGCCTGTTCTTCGATGAGGGCGGCGACTTCGACGACGGACATCGCGGGGTAGTGGCGGCCGATGACCTCGCGGTAGGCTTGCCCCGTCGCCGCCCCGTTTTCGAGATATTCGGTGCGGCTCGTGATGTACCACGTCATCCGCACGATGTGCTGCGGCCCGGCGCCGGCCTCGGCCAGGACCGCGACGGCGTTGCATAGCGCCTGCCTGACCTGCGCCGCGAACTCGGTCGAGACGAAGCGGCCGGTCTGGTCCCAGCCGATCTGACCGCTGACGTAGACGGCGGTCCCCTGGGCCGCGACCCCGGCCGCGTAGCCGCGCGGGCGCGGCCAGCCCTTCGGTTGCAGGATCGTCACGGCGTCTCCCCAGCGGGTGCGCGCAGACGGAAGCGTTGCAGCTTGCCGGTCTGCGTCTTCGGCAGCGATGCGACGAATTCGATCGCGCGCGGGTATTTGTACGGCGCGATCTGCGCCTTGACGAACTCTTGCAGTTCACGCACGAGCGTGCCGTCTGCCGCAACGCCCTCGCGCACGACGACGAACGCCTTGACGAGTTGACCGCGATCCTCATTGGCGACGCCGACGACGGCGCACTCCGCGACCGCCGCGTGGGCGAGCAGCGCCTGCTCGATCTCGGGCCCCGCGATGTTGTACCCCGACGAGATGATCATGTCGTCGGAGCGCGCCTGATACCAGTAGTAGCCGTCGTGGTCGCACAGATATGTATCGCCGGTGATGTTCCAGCCGTTCTGGACGTATTGTGACTGGCGCTCGTCGTTCAGGTAACGGCAGCCGGTCGGGCCCTTGACCGCGAGCCGGCCCACGACGCCCGGCGGAACCGGCCGGCCCTCATCGTCGAGGATACAGGCCACGTAACCTGGGACCGGCAGGCCGGTCGCCCCGGGCCGGATCGCGTCGCCGGTCGCCGAGATGAAGATGTGGAGCATCTCGGTCGAGCCGATGCCGTCGATGATCTTCAGACCCGTCGCTGTCTCCCAGGCCGTCCGCGTGGGGACGGGCAGCGTCTCGCCCGCCGAGACGCAGGCGCGGAGCGTCCGCAGGTCGTGCTTGCCGGCGAGCGGCGTCATCGCGCGATAGGCGGTCGGCGCCGCGTGGCAGACGGTCGCGCCGTACTCGGCGATCGCCGCGAGCAGCACGTCGGGCGGCGACGATTCCAAGAGGACGGCCGCGCCTCCGACGCGCAGCGGAAAGAGCAGCAGTCCGCCCAGACCGAACGTGAACGCGAGGGGCGGCGTTCCGAGGAAGACGTCATCCTTGGTCGGCGCGAACGACGACGGCGGAAACGCATCGCAGATCGCGAGGACGTCGCGGTGGAAGTGCATCGTGCCCTTCGGCCGGCCGGTCGTGCCCGAGGTGAACGCGATCAGCGCGACGTCGTCGCTCGCAGTGTCGACGTTGTCGAAGGTCGACGGCCGGCGCGTCGCGCGCGCCTCGAGTCCGTCGGGCGCGTCGTCGTTCCAGAAGATCACGTCGCGCAGCATCGGACAGCGCTCGGCCGCGGCGGCGAGGTCCGCGTCGAGCCGGCGGTCGCAGAGCGCCGCTCCGACCGCGGCGAGCGTGACGACGTCGGTCAACTCCTTCGCCCGCAGGAGCGGCATCGTCAACACGACGATGCAGCCGGCCTTGAGGACGCCGAACCAGCACGCGGCGGTCGTCACGTCGTTGTAGCCCCTGATCAGCACGCGGCTGCCGGTCGGCAAGCGGAGGTCGTCGCGCAGGACGCCGGCGATGCGGTTCGCCTCGGCCAGCAACTCCGCATACGTCCAACGGCGCTTCGGCGTGACGATCGCCGTGCGGTCGCCGAAGCCGCGCGCGACGTTGGCATCGAGCAGTTCGGCCGCGCAGTTGAACCGGTCCGGATAGCGCAGTGCCGGTAGGTCGAAGCGCAACTCGGGCCATTGGTCGGCCGGCGGCAGGCTCTCGCGCGCGAACGGGTCGACGTGGCTGGAACGGTGGAGCGGCAGCGATCGCGCCTCCATCAGGTCCTCCCGGCAGGAGCGGTCGGTTCGCGGCGCCGTCCCAGGAGTTCGCGCGCCACGACCAATTGTTGGATCTCGGTTGCGCCCTCGTAGATGCGCAGCGCACGCACCTCGCGATAGAGGCGCTCGGCGATGTGGCCGTGCATGACGCCGAGCGCGCCGAAGATCTGCACCGCGCGATCCACGACGCGTTGCGCGCTCTCGGTCGCGAACATCTTCGCCATCGCGACCTCGCGCGTCGCGGCTGCGCCGCGGTCGTGCGCCCAAGCCGCGCGGTAGGTCAGCAGCGCCGAGGCGTCGATCGCCGTGGCCATCTCGGCGAGCGCGGCCTGCGTGAGTTGCAGGTCGGCGAGCCGCCTGCCGAACAGTTCGCGCTCCCGAGCGCGGCCGAGCGCCTCGGCGAGCGCGCGGCGCGCGAAGCCGAGCGCGGCC
Source organism: Vulcanimicrobiota bacterium (assembly GCA_963743605.1). Taxonomy (GTDB): domain Bacteria; phylum Vulcanimicrobiota; class Vulcanimicrobiia; order Vulcanimicrobiales; family Vulcanimicrobiaceae; genus CAVUQJ01. The sequence goes on from CAVUQJ010000009.1 coordinate 216,235, forward strand.
GCGGCGACGCCGGCGCGGAAGACGTTGAGCGTCGCCATCGCAACCTTGAAGCCCTCGCCGGGCTTGCCGACGAGCCGGTCCGCGGGGACGCGGCAGCCGTCGAAGCGGATCGTCGCGAGCGGATGGGGCGCGATCGACGCGATCGTGCGCTGTCGCGTCCAGCCCCGGCGTATCGGCGTCGACGACGAACGCGCTGATGCCGCGGCTTCCCTCGCCCTCGCCCGTGCGCGCGAACACGACGTAGAAGTCGGCGATGCCGCCGTTGGAAATCCATGTCTTCTCGCCGTCGATGACGTAGCCGTCGCCGTCCGGGCGCGCCCGGGTCGCGAGCGCGGCGGCGTCGGAGCCGGCGCCCGTCTCGGAGAGCGCGAACGCGGCGATCGCCTCGCCGGACCGGACGCGTGGCAGGTATCGCTCGCGCAGGGCGCCGTCGCCGAACAGCGAGATCGGGCCGCTGCCGAGACCCTGCATCGCGAAGGCGAAGTCGGCCAGCGGCTCGCGCTGCGCGAGCGTCTCGCGGCCGAGGCAGATCGCGCGCACGTCCAGTTTCGCGAAGCGGCTCGCCTGCGACGCAGACGTCGAGCCAGCCGGCGCGGCCGAGTGCGGCGACGAGAGAGCGGCACGCCGCGCGTGCGTCGTCGTGATCGAACGCGGTGAGGTGCGCGTCGGACCAGTCGGACAACGCCGCTCCGAACTGCCGGTGCTCCTCGTCGAAGAACGGCCACGCGAGATGTTCCACGTCAATCGCCCTCGAACGCGGGCGCGCGCTTCGCGGCGAACGCCTCGAACGCACGGCGGAAGTCCTTCGTGTCCATGCAGATCGCCTGCGCCTGCGCTTCCGCTTCGATCGCCTCGTCGACGCCCAGCGCCCACTCTTGGTGCAGCATCTTCTTGGTCATCGCGTGGGCGAACGACGGTCCCGCGGCGAGTTCCGTCGCGAGCGCGGTCGCCTCGGCAAACACGTCGCCCGGCTCGCACAGGCGATTGAAGAAGCCCCAGCGATACGCCTCTTCGCCGGCGAGCGCGCGGCCGGTGTAGAGCAACTCGGCGGCGCGGCCTTGCCCGATGCAGCGGGGCAGTAGGCTGCACGCCCCCATGTCGGCGCCCGCGAGACCGACGCGCACGAACAGGAACGCCGTCTTGCTGCGCGCCGTGCCGAAGCGAAGATCGCTCGCGAGGGCGAGCATCGCGCCGGCGCCGGCGCAGACGCCGTCGACCGCGGCGACGACGGGCTGCGGGCAGGCCCGCATCGCCTTGACGACGTCGCCGGTCATTCGCGTGAACGCGAGCAACTCGGGCATCGACATCTTCGTCAGCGGTTCGATGATCTCGAAGACGTCGCCGCCGGAACAGAAGTTGTCACCGGCGCCGGTGATGACGACGGCCCGGACGTCCGTCGCCCGTCGCAAGTCGCCGAAGAGATCGCGCAACTCCGCGTACGACTCGAAGGTCAGCGGGTTCTTGCGCTCGGGCCGGTTCAGGGTGATCGTACCGACCTTGCCCGCGACTGACCAGCCCACGTGCATGATCGGCCGCCCGGAAGGCGCCCTATCGCTCATCGATAACGGTCTCCGCGGCGTGAGCCTTGAGTTTTGCGAGCAGGTTGTACAGCTGGACGCGCTCTGGTTGTGCGAGCGCCGCGAAGATCTCGACGATCCACGCCTCATGGCGGTCGGCCATCGCGGCGAACGCGCGCCGCCCGGCGGCGGTCAGCCGAACGATCACCGAGCGCCGGTCGTCCGCGGCCGTGTTGCGCATCACGAGCCCCTCCGCGACCAGTTGATCCGTGATCCGCGTGATGTTCCCGCCCGTCACCATCATGCGGCGCGAGATCTCGTTCATGCGTAGGCCCGTGGGGTTGCGGTGCAGTTGCGCCATCAGATCGAAGCGCGGCAAGGTCGTGTCGAAGTCTAGGCGCAGCCCCGTGCGCGCGCGGCTCTCGATGAGGTTCGTACAGGTCAAGAGCCGCAGCCACAGCCGCAACGAGAGGTGGTCGGCGTCGCTGGTGCGCGACTCCGCGTCGACGGGTTCGATCATCCGCGCGGCTCCCCGCCGGCGACGACGATCGCCTGCCCGCTGACGCCGCTCGCCTCGGGGCGGCACAGCCATGCGACGAGCGCGGCGACCTCCTCCGGCTTGATCAGGCGGCCGATGGGGTTGCGCGCGGCAAGCACCGAGCGGGCGTCGCTCGCGCTGCGTCCGGTGCGGGCGACGATGTTGCGGATCGCGTCGTCGACCAGTTGCGACTCCGTGTAGCCCGGGCACACCGCGTTGATCGTGACGCCGCTGCGCGCGAACTCGGCCGCGAGCGAGCGCGTGAGGCCGACGACGCCGTGTTTCGCCGCGCTGTAGGCGCTCACGTAACCGGCACCGGTGAGCCCGGCGGTGCTCGCGACGTTGACGATCCGCCCCCAGCCCGCGTCGACCATCGCCGGCAAGAGGGCGCGACAGCACAGGAACGTGCCCTTCAAGTTGACGTCGATGAGCGCGTCCCACATCTCCTCGCCGGTTCGCGCGAACGGTTGACTCTGCGCGGCGCCGGCGTTGTTGATCAGCAGCTCGACGGGACCGAAGGCGCGCTGCGCGCGCTTGAACGCCCGCGCGAGCGCCGCGGCGTCGGTGACGTCGGCGGCGACGGCCTGCGCTTCGGCGCCGCGCGGCAGCGCCGTCAGTTGGGCGCCCAGCGTCGCCGCCTTGCGACCCAGCAGCGTGACGCGAGCGCCTTCGGTCGCGAGCGCGTGGGCGATCGCCGCCCCGATGCCGCGGGCGGCGCCGGTAACGAGCGCGTGGCGGCCGCGCAACGGCTTGCTCACGATGCGACGCCCTGGGCCGCGCGCGCGAGGTTGCGCAAATATTGGTCGCGGCCGGTCAGGTACTGCTTCGGCCATGGGATCGCATAGCCGAGCCGCGCCGCCGCGTGCAGCGCCCAGTAGGGGTCGGCGAGGTGCGGCCGGGCGAGCGCGCACAGGTCGGCGCGGCCCGAGGCGATGATGCCGTTCACGTGGTCCGGCTCGAAGATGTTGCCGACCGCCATCGTCGCGATGCCGATCTCGTTGCGGATGCGGTCGGAAAACGGCGTCTGGAACATCCGCCCGTAGACCGGCTGCGCGAGCCGCGACGTTTGGCCCGCGGAGACGTCGATCAGGTCCGCGCCCGCCGCGCGGAAGTGGCGCGCGATCTCGACCGCGTCCTCCGGCGTGATCCCGCCGTCGACCCAGTCGGTCGCCGATATGCGCACCGACATCGGCCGTTCGGCCGGCCACACGTTGCGGATCGCGGCGAAGATCTCGAGCGGAAAACGCAGCCGGTTTTCGAGCGTCCCGCCGTAGGCGTCGGTGCGCTCGTTCGACAGCGGCGTGATGAAACTCGACAGCAGGTAGCCGTGCGCGCAGTGCAGCTCGAGAAGGTCGAACCCGCAGGAGGCGCCCATCTGGGCCGCGGCGACGAACTGCGCCTTCACCGATTCCATGTCGCGGAGCGTCATCTCGCGCGGCAATTGGTTTTGACCGCCGTAGGCGAGCGGCGAAGGCGCGATCAGCGGCCAGTTGCCGTCGGGCAACGGCTCGTCGGGATCCTCCCAACCGAGCTGCGTCGATCCCTTGCGCCCCGCGTGTCCCAACTGCAGGCCGATCTTCGCCGGCGTCTCGTCGTGTACGAAACGCACGACGCGCGTCCAGGCCGCGACGTGTTCGTCCTTGTACATCCCGGCGCAGCCCGGCGAGATGCGTCCCTCCGGCGAGACGCAGGTCATCTCCGTGAAGACGAGTGACGCGCCCCCCTGCGCGCGCGCGCCGAGGTGAACCAGGTGCAGGTCGCCGGGCGTGCCGTCGACCGCGCTGTACATCGCCATCGGCGAGACGACGATCCGGTTTTGGAGGGTGAGGTCGCGCAGGCGAAATGGCGTAAACATCGGCGGCGTCGCGGGCTCCGCGCCGCTGCGCCCGGCGATCCACGACTCGATCTCGCCGACGTAGCGCTCGTCGCGGACGCGCAGGTTCTCGTGACCGATGCGCTGGCTACGCGTCACGAGGCTATAGGCGAACTGTTCCGGTTCGAGCGCCGCGTAACGGGCGACGTTTTCGAACCAGTCCATGCTGTTGCGCGCCGCGTTCTGCAGGCGCAGGACCTCGATGCGGCGCTCGGGTTCGTAGACCGCGAGCGCGCTCGGGATGTCGTCGCTACGTGCGAGCGCGTTGGCGAGACCGATCGCGTCTTCGAGCGCGAGCTTCGTTCCCGAACCGATCGAGAAGTGCGCCGTGTGGGCGGCGTCCCCGAGGAGCACGCGATTGCCGGCGTACCAGCGTTCGTTCGATACCTGCGGGAAGCGCAGCCATGGATTCGCCAGGTGCGTCGCGTTGTTGACCAGCCGGTGCCCGTCGAGGTAACGCGCGAACAGTTGCTCGCAGAATGCGACCGATCCGTCGGCGCCGGCCCTGTCGAGCCCGGCCGCCAGCCACGTCGGCTCCGTGCACTCGACGATCACCGTGCTCCAGTCCTCGTCGAAGCGATAGGCGTGGATCTGGAACCAGCCGTGTGGCGTCTGCTCGAACGCGAAGGTGAACGCGTCGAAGCGGCGGTGCGTGCCGAGCCAGATGTAGCGGTTGCGGCGCGGCACGATGGCCGTGCCGAATGCTGCGGCGTGTGCGCGGCGGATCATGCTGTTCGCGCCGTCCGCGATCACGATCAGGTCGGCATCGGCGAACGCCGCGTCGTCGGTGAGCTCGCGTTGGAAGTGCAGATCGACGCCGACCTCGGCGGCCCGGCCCTGCAGGATCGCCAGCAGCCGCTTGCGCGCGATCCCGGCGAAGCCCTGACCGCCGACGCTGACCGTGCTGTCCCGGTAGTGGACGTCGATCGTGTCCCAGTGGACGAAGCCGCGCTCGATGCTGTCGTACGTCGGGGCGTCGGCGTCGGCGATGTTGCCGAGCGTCTGATCCGAGAAGACGACGCCCCAGCCGAAGGTGTCGTCCGGGCGGTTGCGTTCGTACACCGATACCCGCGCGCCGGGATCGGCGAGTTTCATCAGGACCGATAGGAACAGTCCGGCCGGCCCGCCGCCGATGCAGGCGACGCGTAGATTCTTCGTCCCGACACCCCACGAATTAGTTGATGCCTCAATAGATTAGTCTTAAAGGGGTTAGCCTGTCAACGCGGGCGGCAGGTAGGGCCTGCTGCCGCGGCGGACGTTGCGCGCACCGATGGCCGCGCCCGCGCGTTCCGATGACTCGACGCTTCAGTCGATCGCTTACGCGGCGGCGGGTCTGACCTTCGGCGTCCACCTCGCCGTCGCGAACCGCTACGATTTCTTTCGCGACGAGCTCTACTTCATCGTCTGCGGGCGCCGGCCGTCGTTCGGATACGTAGACCAGCCGCCGCTGGTCCCGCTGATCTCCGCGGCGTCGCAGGCGTTCGGACACTCGCTGCCGCTGCTGCGCGTCTGGCCGGCGATCGCCGCGGCCGCCGTCGTCATCGTCGCCTGCGCCTTGGCGCGCCTGCTCGGCGGCGGCCGGTTCGCCGTCGCGTTGACGGGCATCGCGACGGCCACCTGTCCGCTGTTCGGCGGATTGACGGGCACCTTCAACACGAGCGCATACGAGCCGCTGGCCTGGACGCTCGTCGCGTACCTGTTTGCGCGCGCGGCGGTCCTCGAGGACCGGCGGGCGATGCTGTGGGCGGGTCTCGTCATCGGCGTCGAACTCGAGGTCAAGTATCAGATTCCGTTCTACGTCATTCCGCTGGTGCTCGCGGTCGCGGCGACGCAGCAGCGGCGCATCCTCGCGTGGCCGCAGACCGGCGCCGGCGCGCTGATCGCGATCGCCGTCGCGGCTCCGAGCGCGATCTGGCAAGTCGCCCACGGGTTGCCGTTTGCCGAGCTGCTGAAGGCGGGCTCGGCGGGCAAGAACGCGGTCTACCCGGTCGCCGACTTCCTCGTGAACCAAGTCCTCATCATCAATCCGATCTTCGCCCCCGCCTGGATCGCGGGCGCGGTCGCGGCCTGCGCCGCGCCCAGGTTTGCACGCGCACGCTTTCTCGGGTACGCCTTCGTGGGCACCTATCTGCTGATGATCGTGCTGCACGCGAAAGACTACTATTTGGCCGGCCTGTACGCGCCGATGCTCGCGGCCGGCGCGGTCGTGATCGAGGGCGCGGTGCAAAGCGTCGCGCTAAGGACGGTATACGCGGCGTTCGGAGGAATCGTCGGCGCGCTGACCTGGCCGACGTCGCTGCCGATCCTCGATCCGCCGCAGGTCGCCGCCTACGACCACGCGCTGCACATGCAGCCGAAGGTTCAGGAAAACTCGATGCGTGGCGAACTGATCGGACAAGGCCTCGCCGATCAACTCGGTTGGCGCGATCTCGAGGCGACGGTCGCGCGCGTCTACCGATCGCTGTCGCCCGAGGATCGAAAGCGCGCAGCGATCATCGCGAGCAACTACGGCGAGGCCGGCGCGATCGACTTCTACGGCGCCGCCGACGGACTGCCGCCGGCGCTCAGCGGGCACAACCAGTACTGGTTGTGGGGGCCACGCGGCTACGACGGCAGCGTCATCATCTACGTCAACAGTTTCGAGCCTTCGTGGTGGACGAAGCGCTGCCGCAGCGCCGTCGTCGCCGCGCGGTTCGGTACCGATCCGTATGCGGAGCCCTACGAGGTCGACCGTCCGATCATGCTCTGCCGCGGCTTCTTCAAGCCGCTGGCCGAGGGGTGGGACATATTCAAGAATTACAACTGAACGGAACCCACCACTATCTGCGGGGATCGGGGCCTAGCGCGGCGCCGATCGGATACGTCAGGCCGGCCGTGATCTCGTACGGTGCGCCCCTGCGTGCCGGAGGGTATACGTATACGCCGAGGTTTTGCACGGGGACGACGAGCGATCCATCCGACCCCGTCGAGATGTAGCCCGTAACGTTTCCGGTGCCGTATTGGTAGTAGCGAACCTGACGATACGTCGGCGGCGCGAGAACGCTGACGAGCGTCTCCCTGCTCAGCGCAACGTCGCCGCTCGGGAGGACGGCGATCCCGCCCCGCACGTTGGGCTCGAACCCGGTGATCGCGGGACCCGTCGTGTGACCCGGAGCGAACTCATACACCGGCCCGGCAATCAGATTGCCCGAGTTGAACCCGTAAACGTTGAGCGAACGGTCCACCGCGACGCCGCGCCATCCCGACGACGCCGGCGCGGGGATCGTCAACCGTCGCAGAGATGCACGCGTCGGATAGACGCCGATGCTCGCGAAGCCGCTCTGGTCCGGCGCCAGGTTCGTGACATAGAGCGTCCCGTCGCGATCGACGGCGATGTCGTACGGACCGATAATCCCGTCGGCTCGCGTGTATTGCGCGACTTGCGCGCCGTCGGGGCGATAGACGTTGACGACCGAGGCCGACTGAACCGCCACGTAGACGAGCCCCGTCCGTGGGTCGACCGCGACGGCGTAGAGCGGAGACGACGGTAGGCTGACGTGCCAGAGCGGCGTGGCATTGGCCGCTGCACGATACTTGATGAGCGCATGAACGCTCGCATCGGCGACGTAGATCGCGTTGGCCGCCCGAGCCGGCGGCGCGGTGACGGCAAACCACGCGACCGCCAGCGCGGTCCCGAGCAGAGCCGATCGGTGGTGGGAATCAAGCCGCATAACGCACGCTCCTTGCAACGATGGGGCCCGTGCGGGCGCGTTCGGTCCGGCGGTGCTACGATCCCAGTGCCGCGGCCCGCTACGGTCCGTCCGGCGCCGCCGGACTCAACGCGACCCCCCAGGCCGACGACAGGCCCTGCGTGATCGATCCGGTTTGCGCGCCGCTTGCATAGTCGTACAGGATGACGGTGCCGGTCGCGATGTCGGCGACGTAGAGCGTCTGCTCGGCCCTGTCGAGTTCGAACTTGTAGGGCTGGTGGCCGGTCGTGGCGATCGTGCGCGTCGGCGTCGTCGCGCCGGGCGCGTAGACGTTGATGACGTCGTTGGTCTGGTCACCGAGGATCACGTCGCCGGCGCTGTCGAGCGCGAGTCCCCCGCTCTCGCCCTCGACGATGCCCCGATCGACGCAGACGGCGCGCAGCCGTTCGCACTTGCTCACGTGACCGGCGAGGCCGCTGCCGGTGTCGACGTTCCACGCCGCGTAGAGGTGGCGCGTCTTGTCGAACGCGAGCGCTTCGGGGCGCTGGAGCAGCGAGATCGTCACCGTCGGCGACGTGTGGTGGGCCGGAAATTCGAGGATCATGCCGGCCGAGAACTCGCCGACCGCGACGGTCTGCCTTGGATCGACCGCGACGCTGATCGGAAACGAGATGTCGGTCGAGAGGGTGACACGCGGAACGACCGATCCGCGCGGATACTCGGTCACGGTGTTGTTTTGCGAGTTCGCAACGTACAGCGTACCGCGATCGTCGACGAAGTCGCCGAGCGGGCCGTCGATGCCGTCGACGATCCGACCGACCGGCGCCGGATCGCTTTGCCCCTGGGGATAGATCTCGATCGCGTTGGCGGCGTTGTCCGAGACGTAGACGAGCGCGCGATGCCGCGCGGCCGGCGAGAGCCAGCCGTGGCGCACATGTCCCGACGCGTGTGCGGCGGATGACTGCCGCGGCATGGCGGTCGCGCCGGACGCAAGCAGCGCCGCGGTCGCAGGAACGGCGAGCAGAGCGGAGACGAGACGGAACGATCGCGACATCGGTGGTCCTCGAAGCGGTGCGGGTTGTTAAGGACGGTCGCGGCGCCGTCGCGTCGAGCCTTCGTTCGCCCGGCGAGCGCGGTAAAAATGGCCGAAAGGTACGTTCCTTTCTGCCAAAATCCGGCGGAAAATCGCGCATCGCCAGGGGAGTGCTTCGCCGTCGCGGGATGCGCCGCACGATGGTCACGCGTCTGTTCTGCCTGCTCGCCGTGGCCGGCTTGGCCGGTTGTTCGATCGCGCCGAATGTGCCGGCGGCGACGGCCATCGCCGCGCGGTCGCCCGTAAGCTCCTCGACGCCACGCACCGCGGGGTTCGCCCGGCCTTCGTGGTATCGGCCGGCGCCCGCTGCGGTGAAGAAAGGCGTCTACGTCGCGGAATACTACACGAACACCGTGCTCGGATACGATTGGCAGACGCGCCGCGACGGTCCGCCGATCTGTTCGATCCCGGCCGCCTACGTCGTCAACGTCGCGACCGATCCCGGCGGCGATCTCATCGATCCGGACGGCGGCAGCCGTACGGTGACCGTCTACAAAGGTCGCGGGATGTGCGGACCGTCGCTGGGTTCGTTCGCGGATGCCGACGGCCAACCGTCGGACGCCGTCACGACCAACGCGGCGCACGCGACGATCTTCGTCGCAAACTTGCTCGCGGCCGGTCGTAACAACGGCAACGTCTCCGTCTGCGCGCTCGCAACGGGCTGTACCGGCGTGCTCACCAACGCCGCCATCGGCGGCGAGCTCTTCTCGGTCGCCGAGGATGCGAACGGCAACGTGTACGCGTCCGGCTACACGCGGCCGTCGTCGGGGGCAGCCCTCGTCTACTGGAAGGGTGGCGCGGGCGCGGGTTCCGCGATCGGGGCGTATCGCAATACGTCGCCCGGCGGGCTCGAGGTCGACCGGCACGGCAACCTGCTCGCGCTCGACACGTTTGCCGGCGGCACCGGCGCGCTCTGGGTGTACACCGGCTGCCCGAGCGGCTGCACCGGCCACGGTCCGTTCGCGCTGCGCGGAGAATCGGTGTTCGGTAAGGTCGATGCCAAAGAGGACGTGTTCGAAGCGGCCGACTTCGAGTACGGACAGATCAACGTCTATCGCTACGCCGGCACGCGCGGCATCACGTATCTCTATAGTTACGGCGACGGCTTGTCGCCGAGCGGGGACGTCGAGGGCATCGCGCTCGACCCGGGCGCGCACGTGTAGGCGGCCTCAATTGACGCGCGAGCTAGGAAGCCCGGGGCGCGCCGAAGTAAACGATCGGCATCTTGCTCGTGGCACCGGTAGGACGCTCCCAGAGCGAAATCTCGGCGCGCCGCAAAGCGACGCCGGCTGTGATATGCCACCGCGGACGAACCGCTCGCGTGACGTGCGCCCGATTTCACGCTGACCAGCCCGGCCTCAATTGACGCGCGGCTGAATCGGCGCGAGCCCCTCTGCTTCTTGTAACGCGACCGTGCTCTTGCGGCTGCCGTACGAGAAGTAGAAGATCAGCCCGACGACGAGCCACACCAAGAACGCGAGCCAGGCGATCGGGAAGAAGCCCCACACGACCGGGTTACCTTCCTTGAGGAAGTAGATGAGGCCGAGGGCCGAGACCGCCGACAGAATCGGGATTATGTATGGCCCAAACGGGATCGTGAACGACCCTAGTAGTTCCGGATGGCGGCGGCGCAACACCGGTACGGCGATCGACACCAGAACGAACGCGAGCAGCGTTCCCATGTTCGTAACCGACCCCAGGATGCTGATCGGGAACAGCGCGCCCGCGGCCGCGATCAGGATGCCGAAGAAGATCTGCGAAAACGCCGGCGTCCGCCACACCGGATGGAGTCGCGTGAAACTCTTCGGAATCAGTCCGTCGCGCGACATCGCGTAGAAGACGCGCGTCTGACCGTACATCATCACGAGCAGGACCGTCGTGAGGCCCGCGATGGCGCCGAACGAGATGATCACGCCCGCCCACGCGAGCCCGACGCTGTCGACGGCGAACGCGACTGGGAAGTTCACGTTGAGCGTGTTGAACGGCACCATCCCGTTGAGGATGGCGACGACGACGATGTAGAGGACCGTGCAGATCCCGAGGCTCATGAAGATGCCGAACGGAAGGTCGCGGCTGGGATTCTTGGCCTCTTCGGCCGTCGTCGAGACGGCGTCGAAGCCGATGTACGCGAAGAACATGAACGCCGCGCCGCCGAGCATGCCCTTGACGCCGAACGGGAAGAAGCCGCCGAGGCCGGTGTGCGGTCCCGCGGGGAGCGAATAGTTCAGCGGATTGATATGACCGACGCCAACCGCGATGAAGAAGAGCACGATCAGGACCTTGATCCCGACGATGACCGCGTTGACCGTGCCGGACTCGCGCGTGCCGCGGACGAGCAACGCCGTGATCAGCAAGATGATCGCGGCGGCGGGGAGGTTCGCGTAGCCGGGGACCGCGTCCCAATGGCTGTGCTGCCACGCCGCCGGGATGTCCAAATTGAACAGCGTGTGGAGGATGAAGTTGAAGTAACCGGACCAGCCGACGCTCACGGTCGCCGCGCCGAGCGCGTACTCCAACACCAGGCTCCAGCCGACGATCCAGGCCAGGAACTCGCCGACGGTGGCGTAGGTATAGGTATAGGCGCTCCCCGAGATCGGCACTTTGCTCGAGACCTCGGCGTAGCAGAGCGCCGCGAGCGCGCTGACGATGCCGGCGATGATGAACGAGAGCGTCAGCGACGGGCCGGCGCGCGTTGCCGAACCGACACCGACCAAGACGAAGATTCCCGTGCCGATGATGGCGCCGATGCCCATCGCGGTGAGCGCCCAAGGTCCGAGCGAGCGTTTGAGCCCGTGCGTATGGTCGGCGCCCTCGGCAAGGATCGTGGCGAGCGGTTTGACGCGAGACAGCATCCGTGGGGATTCCGATTCCCCGGGGCGCTCCCTGTTTTGCTGCTCGGACAGGCATAGGGCGCGACCCGGCTCGCTACGAACCTGGGGCGAAATGTCGTTCGTCGCCCGACTGTTCGCCACGACCAACGTCGATAAGCTTCGGGCCCTCTCGAAGCAGAAGATCCTGCGGCGCGCGCTGACCGGCAAGGACTTGATCGCGCTGGGGCTCGGCACGATGATCGGCGGCGGCATCTTCACGACGATCGGTCCAGGCATTTTGATGGCCGGCCCTGCGGTGATCATCTCGTACCTGATCGCGGGCCTCGCGTCGCTGTTCGCGGCTCTTTCCTATGCCGAACTCGGTTCGATGGTGCCGATCGCCGGATCCGCCTATACGTATGCCTACGCGACGATGGGCAAGCTGATCGCCTGGATCATCGGGTTCGCGTTGCTCTTCGAGTACGGCATCAGCGCGGCGCCGGTCGCACAGCAGTTTTCAGGCGCGATCCAGGCCGTGCTCAAGGAGTTCGGGGTGTCGCTGCCGGCCTGGGCTCGAACGTCGTCGCTGACGATCCACGGCTCGTGGTGGGTGCCGATGCACTGGGACTTCCTGCACTCCAGCTACGACATCATCGGCGCCCTGTTCGTGCTCCTGCTGTCGGCCGTGCTCGCCGTCGGCATCCGGGAGACCGCATCGACGAACAACGTCTTCGTCGTGCTCAAGATCGGCGCGCTGCTCGTCTTCATCGTGATGGGGCTCGCGCTGTTCAATCCCGCGAACCTGCACGACTTCGCGCCGCGCGGTTGGGGCCATCTCACACCGTTCTCGGGCGGCGGCGGCTTCGGGATCATTCCCGGCGCCGCGCTGGTCTTCTTCAGTTACATCGGCTTCGACACGGCGACGACGACGGCCGAAGAGACGGTGAATCCGGCGCGCGACATCCCCGTCGGCGTCATCGGGGCGCTCATCATCGGAACGGTGCTGTACTGCGCGACGGCGATCGTGCTCGTCGGCGCCGTGCCGTGGCAGAAGGTCGATCAGACCGCGGCGCTGCAGGCCGCGCTCCGGCCGCTGCACAGCTGGTTCGCCGACATCGCGATCACGGTCGGCGTGCTCGCCGGGACAACGTCGGTGGCGCTCGCCTCGCTCCTCGGACAGACGCGCATCTTCTACGTGATGGCGCGCGACAGGATGCTGCCGCCGTTCGTGGCCAAGGTCAATCCGCGCTTCAAAACGCCGGTGCTGATGACGATGATCACCGGCGTCGCGGTCGCGATCCTCACGTTGATCGTGCCGCTGACCCAACTGCTCAATCTCGTCAACATCGGGACGTTGCTCGCGTTCATGGTCGTGTGCGCCGGCGTCATCTACCTGCGTTACCGGCGCCCGGACATCCCGCGTGCGTTCCGCAGCCCGTTCGTGCCGTGGTTCCCGATTCTGGGGATCCTGTTATCGGCGTTCCTGGCCGTGTTCGGACTATCGACAGAGACGTGGATCTGGTTCGTCAGCGCGCTGGTCGTCGGGCTCGTGATCTTCTTTCTCTACGGCTTCCGCAAGTCGGACCCCGAGCGGGTCGAGCCCGTGGTGGAACCGGAGGGTATCAGGGAATACGCATAGCGGCGCGCGGCGCGCAGCAGGAGGTCCAGTCGATGGCACAGTCGCAAGCTCTGACGCCGAACCGGTGGGCGATCGTCACCGCGGGAACGATCGTGATGATCTGCCTGGGGACCGTGTACTCGTGGAGCATCTTCACGAGGCCGCTGATCGCGAGTCAAGGCTGGTCGAACGCGACGACGACGTGGGCGTTCGCGCTCGCCATCTTCTTCCTCGGCGTGGGAGCCGTCATCGGCGGCCGCTGGCAGGATGCGGTCGGGCCGCGCACCGTCACGTTCACCGGCGTCGCGTTGTGGGGGTTCGGCTATCTCCTGGCCGGGCTCGGCACCCATGCGTTTGGCGCGCCCTGGCTCTACGTCACCTATGGCGTGATCGGCGGGCTCGGCAACGGCATGGCATATATCACGCCGGTCGCGACCGTTACGAAGTGGTTCCCCGACATGCGCGGCTTCGCGAGTGGCGCCGTGGTGATGGGATTCGGGCTGGGTGCGTTTTTCTACAATCTGATCGTGGCCCACATCCCGGCGTTCGCGACGGCCGCGGCGCATGCAACCGGCTACATCGCGGCCAAGGACGCGGCGGCGAAGGCCGGCACGCCGTTCGACGCGTCGACCCTGCCCGCGACGGCGATCGTAACGCCGGTCGACGGTGCGTCGATCTGGGCCGTCTTCGTCGTCTCCGGCATCATTTTCATGGTCCTCGGCGGCCTGTGCGCGTTGCTGCTGTCGAATCCGCCGGCAGGCTATCGCCGCACGGGAACCGTCGCGACGGCGGCGCACGCCGGCCGGGACTTCACCCCGGGCGAAGTGCTGCGGACGCATCAGTTCTATTTGCTGTGGCTCATGTTGTTTCTGAACGTCACCGCGGGCATCCTCATCATCAGCAATGCCGTCCCGATCTACAGCGACCTGACCGGCGCGAGCGCCAGGGTCGCCGGCGCGGTCTACGGCTTCCTCGCGATCTTCAACGGCATCGGGAGGTTCTTCTGGGGCGCCGTCTCGGACCGCATCGGCCGCAATGCCGCGTACGTGCTGATCTTCGGGATCCAAGTCGTCGTCTTCGCGTTCCTCGGCCACCTCCACGACTTCACGACCGTCGGCATCGCGTTCGCGATCGTGCTGCTCTGCTACGGCGGCGGCTTCGGCACGATGCCCTCGTTCAACGCCGACTATTTCGGGACGCGCTACCTCGGCGCCAACTACGGCATGATCATCACGGCGTGGGGCTGCGCCGGGCTCGTCGGCCCGCTCGTCGCCGCGTTCGTCAAGGACAGGACGGGTTCGTTCACCGGCGCGTTGATGCCCGTCGCGATCATGCTGCTGATCGCCGCCATCCTGCCCTTTATCACGCGCAAGCCGGCCACGGCGACGAGCGCCTCGCCGGCGTAGGCCGGAGAGCTCCCGGCCTCGGCCGGCGCCTCCGCTCGCGCTGAGGCCGCCGCCGACGTTCGTTCAGAACGGTCCGAGCGTAATATTCAACTCGGTCGGCGCGGGATCGCTGAGGTCGGAACTGTAACCACACTGATCGTCGAACGCAAACGCGTAACAGTTATAGTTCTTGGTGTTCGCGTGCAGGATCTTCGCGTAGTGGTTCGTCTTCGAGGGCTGATAGAAGTCTTTCTTCGTGCAGAACGGCTGGGACGTGTGCTTCGGCAGCGTGCTGCGGTTGAGCGCTCCGCCCATCACGGCCGCGATCGCACCCTGCTCGTCGTTGGGCGCGGACAGCGTGCCGTCGCACTCGAAGACGTCGATCGTCGACGGCTTGTCGATCGTCGCGACGGTCTGGCTGCTGCGGGTGAACGTGAACACGCCGTTCTTCACCTTGCCCTGGGCGGTCCCGTAGTTCGTCGACACCGACAGCGTCTTGGTCTGGAACGTGCTCCACACGTTGTTGATCGGGTCGTCGAGGTAGTCCGAGGGGAAGATCTCGTTCTCGATCCCGTGGCCGGGCGCGATCACCCGCAGGTCGGTTCCGCCGCTCTTGACGATCAGGGGCGCAAAGGCGCTCTGATTGGCCATCTGGGAGAAGATTTTGCTGCGGCCATTGTCGACCAGGTCGCCCGCGTTCTGCGTCCCCTGCGAGCCGCTGAGGTGGATGACGATGGGGATGCTGAACTGATCGACCATCGTCGTATTTCCGTTCCAGCCGCCGCCGTCGAGCGTGTACTCGACCCAGTCGAAGATCGTGTCGTAGTTCGGGTCGCCCGTGCTCCAGCCGGACGGCTCCTGCAGCCCGAGTCCGCTCGGGTTTTGGATCACGCGGAAGAGCAGCTTCTGGCCGATCGAGATGTAGATGCGGCCGGAGAGTTGCGGATACGCGATCGTCGTCTCGCCCTTCGCCGCGAGCGGGATCGCATAGTCGGCGTAGCAGACTCCCGACGGGTTGCACATGAAATCGTTGTCGGAGAGTTCGCACTGCGTCAGCGACCCGTCGGGCAGCTGGTGGTAGAAAACGCCGGCCGGATCGGTGCCGACGTTATAGAAAAAGATCTGGTCGTTCGCGTATTGCCCGGTCTTGTTCGTGATCGTCAGCACCATCGCCGAGCCGGAGCCGCGCCGCCGCCCACTCGCCGGCGATCGCAGCGTACCGACCCCGCCACCGGTCGGAGCGCAGGCGGCGAGCACGAACGCCGAACCGAGCGACCCCAGAAAGACGCGCCGATCTAGCGACCGTCGTTGACTCGCCATGCGCCGGTAGTACGTTACTCGACGACGGCGATCCCGCTCCCGCTCTCGATCGAGCCGATCTCCGCCGCGAGCGCGCCCTCGCGCAGGAGCGCGCGGCGCAAGGTCTCGGCCTCGCCGGGCGAGACCGCGATGAGCAGGCCGCCCGACGTCTGCGCATCCGACAGCACGACGCGCATGCTGTCGGGGACGCCGGGGGCGAATTCGGTGAACGACGCGTGCTCGCGCTGGTTGCGCCGCGTCCCGCCCGGCATCACGTCGACGCCGATCAGGTCGAGCACGTGCGGGAAGATCGGCACCCGCGACGCGACGATGCGCAATCGCACGCCGGAAGCGCGCGCCATCTCCGAGCCGTGGCCGAGGATGCCGAAGCCGGTCACGTCCGTCGCGGCGCGGCAGCCGGCCTCGCCCATCGCGCGGGCGGCGCCGGCGTTCAGCGTCGTCATCGAGGAAACGGCCGGCGCGAGCGCGGACGCGTCGATCGCGTCGCGCTTGAGCGCCGCCGCCAGGACGCCGGTGCCGACCGGTTTTGTCAGGAAGACGAGATCGCCCGGTCGCGCGGCCGCGTTCGTGACGATCCGGTCGGGATGGATCGTTCCGGTGACCGCCATCCCGTACTTCGGCTCGTCGTCCTCGACCGTGTGACCGCCGATGATCGAAATGCCGGCCTGTTGGGCGATCGCGGCTCCGCCGGCGAGTACCTTCGTCAAGATCTCCGGTCCGAGCGACTCGAGCGGATAGGCGACGACGTTCAACGCGGTCAGCGGCGTCGCGCCCATCGCGTAAACGTCGGAGATCGCGTTCGCGGCGGCGATGCGCCCGAAGTCGTACGGGTCGTCCACGATCGGGCTGAAGAAGTCGATCGTCTGCACGAGCGCCAGGTCGTCGCCGAGCCGGTAGACCCCGGCATCGTCGCTGGTCGAGATCCCGACCAGGACGTTTGGATCGTTCGAGCGCGGCAGGTGCCGCAACACGTCGGCGAGCCCGGCCGCGCTGACTTTGCTCGCGCAGCCCCCTCCGGCGCACAATTGGGTCAGACGAATCGGGTCGCGGGACTGCATGGCCGCTCCATACAACACAGACGGAGGTTTTACCGTGCCGGAGTCTCCATGAAAAGCGTCCTGTTCATCCCCGGTCCGGTCGCGGTGCCGGAGCCGGTGCTTGCGGCGCTCGCGAGGCCGATGATCGATCATCGCGGGCCTGAGTTCGCGGCGTACCTGGCTCGCGTCGAACGGCGGCTGCGCGCCACGTTCGGGACGACCAACGACGTCGTGCTGTTGGGGGGCTCGGGGACGGCGGGTCTCGAGGCGGCGATCGCGACCTCGTTCTCGCCCGGGCAGCGGGTGCTCGCCTGTCCGATCGGCGTCTTCGGCCGGCGGCTCGCCAACATCGCGAAGACCTACGGTCTCGAGGTCGACGTGCTCGAGACTGCGTTCGGGTGCGCGCTCGATCCCGACGCGCTGCTCCACCGGCTGGAGACGGGCGGCGCGTACGACGGCATCCTGCTCACGCAGAACGAGACGTTCGACGGGCGTGCAGAACGACATGACGGCACTCGCCCGCGCGATCTCGGGACACCCCGCGACCGTCATCGTCGATGCGGTGAGCGGGCTCGCGGCGTCGGAGTTCCGCATGGACGAGTGGCAGGTCGACATCGCCGTCGCCGCCTCGCAGAAGGCGCTCGCGGCACCGCCCGGCGTCGCGATGGTCGCGGTGAGCGACCGCGCATGGGAACGCGCCGAACGCAGCAAAGGTCCGCGCTTCTACCTCGATCTCGTCAAGGCGCGCACCTTCGCGCGCGACGGTCAGACGCCGTGGACCCCGCCGGTCCCGGTCGTCGCGGCGCTCGACGCGGCCCTCGAAATCTATCAGAGCGCCGGGCCGCCGGCCGTGTGGGCTCGCCACGCGCGCTACGCCGAGGCGATCCGGGCAGCCGCCGGCGCGCTCGGCCTCACGACGCTGTCGCAGCCGGGAGCGCACTCGCCGACCGTCGTCGCCATCGAAGTGCCGGCCGACGTCGACGCGGCGGCGGTGACGCGCGAACTGCGGGAGCGCCACGGCATCGTCATCAGCGGCGGGCAGCAAGAACTCAAAGGGAGGATCTGGCGCATCGGAACGATGGGCGCCTTGAGCGAGGACGACGTCTTCGGCCGCCGTTGAGGCGCTCGAGTCGACGCTGGTCGAGCGCGGCCTGCGGTCAGACGGCCGCGCCGCGGCGCGGGCCGCGTCAGCGGTGCTGGGAGCCGTCGCTCAGGGCTTGTGACGGTCGAGGAACGGCTCGACGAACGGCCGCGCGATCCAAGGTAATAGGTTACGCGCCGCTTCGTCGACCTGTCCGTTTACCGAGGTGAGCATCGCGACGAACGTCGAGCGGTGGAGGTCGGAGCGAAGGTCGGCGGGGAGCGGAAAGAAGAGCGCGATGTAGAGCGCCAGCCACAGCAACGCGGTCGCCTCAAGGGCGCCGACCGCCGCGCCGAGCAGGGCGTTGACGATGTTGAGCCCGGGCAGGCGCGCGATGCGCGCGAACCCGGCGCCGACGGCGACCGTCATCGCGTAGGCGACGATCGCGAACAGGACCATCGCGACGACGTGGGCGGAGCCGGGACTCAGATGCGTCAGCTCCGATCAACCAGCCGTCCCACGCGCCGTTGTAGCGAAACGCCGCGAAGACGGCGATCGCGACCGCGACGAAGCCGGTCAGCGCCGAGACGAACCCGCGTCGCAGTCCCATCACGGCGCCGATGACGACGATCCCGCCGATCAGGAGATCGGGCCAGCCGAGGCCCGCCACTACGTGCGGATCTCCGCGCCGAAACGCTCGCGCAGCGCCGCGAGGATCGTGGCGACCGAGCGCTCGACTTCCGCGTCGGTCAACGTCGCGTCGGCGCGTTGGAACGTGAGGCGTACGCCGAGGCTCTTGCGGCCGTCGCCGACCTGCGGCCCACGGTACTCGTCGAAGACGTCGACGCCGGCGACCTCCGTCGCCGCCCGGATCGCCAGTTCGATCTCGTACGCCGGCACCTCGGTCGCCAGCACGAGCGCGAGATCGCGTTCGACCGACGGGTAGCGCGATGGCGCGCGGTAGCGGCGCGTCCGGTATGCCGGGATCTCGCCGCTCGAACATGATTCCCACGTAAGCGGCGCCGCGAATCTCGTACGCGGCCAGCAGGCGCGGATCGAGCGCCCCGATCCTGGCTACGTCGCGTCCGTCGACCAGCAAGGACGCGGCCTTACCGGGGTGTAGCCCCGCCGACGCGGCCGTGACCGTTTCGGGATCGCAGCCCGTGATCGCGCGGACGAGCGAGACCGACTCGCCCTTGAATGCCAGAAAACCCGAGTCGCGCCAGTCCGGTTCGTCCTGGTCGTTCGTCACGAGCATCCACGCCGTCGCTGGCGATCTCGAAGTCGGGCTCGTTCGCAGCGCCGTTGCGTTCGAAGGTGTGTCCGATCTCGAACAGCCGCAGCGGCCGGTCGCCGGCATGGCGGGCGGCGAGCGCGAGCAAGCCCGGCAGCAGCGAGAAGCGCAGATAGCGCTGGTCTTCCGACAGCGGATTCGTGATCTGGACGGGTTCCGACGGCGGCGCCACGCCGGCAGCGACGAAGCGTTCGTAGACGGCGTGCGGCTGGAGCGGGATCGTCATCACCTCGCGGTAGCCCAAAGACGCGAGCGCGTTCGCGATGCGGCGATCGCGGGCGTAGTCGCCGGGGGGCATCGTCTGGCCCGAGACGGACGGTTGCACGGGAACGATCCGGTCGTAGCCGATGACGCGCGCGATCTCCTCGATCACGTCGGCGGTGAGCGCGACGTCGTTGCGCCAGTAGGGCGGCGTGACGAGCAAGGTCGTCGTGGCCTCGCCGATCGCGCCGTCGCCGGCGCGCACGGCAAAGCCGAGCGCCTGCAGCGCGTCGCGCATCTGGGGCGCGGTCAAGTCGACGCCGAGCATGCCTGCGACGGCCGCCGTCGTCACCGCGATTTCGCTCGGCGCCACCGGCGTCGCGCCGACGGCGAACGCCGTGCCGGCCTCGGCACCCGACGCCGTCAAGAGTGCAGCAGCGCGCAGCGACCCGCGTCGGCGAGCCCGGGTGGCAGTCCACGCTCGTGCCGCGACGACGCGTCGGTGCGCAGGCCGAGCAACGCGCTCATCCGGCGGACGCGCGGGCCCGCGAAGGTCGCGCTCTCGACGACGACCTCGCGCGTCGCGTCGCCGACCTCGCTCGACGCCGCGCCCATCAGACCGGCGAGCGACTGCACGCCGTCGTCGTCCGCGATGACGATGCTGCGCTCGTCGAGCGTACGGGTCTCGCCGTCGAGGGTCTCGACGCGCTCGCCGGCGCGCGCGTCGCGCACGATCAGCCGGCGGCCCGCGATACGACCGAGATCGTACACGTGCAGCGGCTGGCCCAGTTCGAGCATCACGAAGTTGCCGATGTCGACCAGTGCGCCGATCGGCCGCTGACCCGCGAGCGCGAGGCGAATGCGCAGCCAGAGCGGTGCGGCGCCCGCAGGAACGTGCGCGAACCGCTGCGCGACGAACCGCCGGCAGTCCGGCGTTTCGAGCGAGATGCGAACGCCGTCGTGGACCGCGTCGATGCCGGAGAGCGTCTCGACCGCCGCCTCCGCGACCGGCTCGCGCACGGGCCTGCCGAGCGCGGCCCCCAGTTCGCGCGCGAGGCCGACGATCGACAGCGCGTCGGCCCGGTTGGCGGTGACCTCGACGTTCGAGCACGTCGTCGCGCAACCGGAAGGCGGCTACAACGTCGGTGCCGACTAGCGTATCGGGATCGAGTTGCAGAATACCGTCCTCGAACCAATTCCCCTCGAGGCCGAGCTCGAACGCGCTGCACAGCATTCCCTGCGACTCGATTCCGCGCATCGCGCGGCGTTCGATGCGCAGCGGCTTACCCTCGCCGTCGACGAGGTCGGCGCCGATCGTCGCGACCGGAACCAGTTGCCCTTCCGCCACGTTGGTCGCCGCAGTCGCGATCGTCAGGGGCGCTTCGCCGGCGACGTCCACCGTGCAGAGCTGCAGGCGGTCGGCATTGGGATGACGGCGCGTCTCGACGATCCGTCCGGCGACGACGCCGCCCAGCTGCGGACGCCGCTCGATCGCCTCGACGGGAAACCCCATGAGCGAGATCTTCTCCGCGATCGCATCGCTCGTGCCATCGAGTTCGACGTAGTCGCGCAGCCAGCCGATCGGCGCCTTCATACGAGCGACCCCAACACGGCGGGGTCGTTTTCCGTGAAGACGCGGATGTCGTCGACCCCGTAGCGCGTCAACGCGACGCGCTCGACGCCGATGCCGAACGCCCAGCCCGAGACTGCGTTCGGGTCGTAGCCGACCTCGCGCAACACCGCCGGGTGCACCATGCCGGCGCCGCACATCTCGAGCCAGCCCGAACCGCCGCACGTGCGGCAGCCCGCGCCGCGGCACGCCGGACACACCGCGTCGACCTCTGCGCTCGGTTCGGTGAACGGGAAGAACGACGGCCGCAAGCGCACCGCGCTCGTCGCCGCCGAACAGGTCGCCGAACAGACCGCTGAGCACGGCCTTGAGGTGTCCCATGTGCAGCCCCGCGCCCACCTGGAGCCCTTCGACCTGATGGAACGCGAACAGGTGGCGTGCGTCGAGGCTATCCCGCCGGTAGACGCGACCGGGAACGACGAGCGCGACCGGCGGCCGGCACTGTTGCATCGTGCGGATCTGCACGGGCGACGTGTGCGTTCGTAGCACAAAACCCGGCTCGAGGTAGAACGAGTCGAGCCCCTCGCGGGCCGGATGCTCCGGTGGGATGTTGAGCGCGTCGAAGTTGTTGTACTCGCTCTCGATCTCCGGGCCGGTTGCGATCGCGAAGCCGCGCCGCTCGAAGTAGGAGACGATGTCGTCCATCGTCTGCCGCACCGGATGCAGCGCGCCGGTGCGAGGGTGGACGCCCGGAAACGTCACGTCGATCGCGGCGTTCAACCGCTCCTCGAGCGCGCGGCTCTCGAGTTCGACGCGCTTGCGTTCGAGCGTGGCCTCGAAACCGTTCGTGGCGTCGTTGACGACCTTGCCGGCCCCAGGGCGCTCCGCCGGCGGCAACGCGCCGATCGAACGGCGCACGGTCGTGATCTCGCCGCTGCGACCCAGGAAACGCACCCGCACGTCCTCGAGCATCGCGTGACTCGTCACCTCGGCGAGAGCGGCCTCGAGGCGCTCGCCGATCGCTTGAAGCTGCTCGCTGAGTGGGCCGGGCGACGTCACCGGTAAACCTCCGAAAGACGAAACGCCCGGCCGGCGGCCGAGCGTTCGTGAATCTTGAACTGGAAGGAAAGTCTTACGAACGCGATGCGGGGGCGGGGTGAAGGCGGCGATACATCAGATAGGCGCTGATCGATCCGGTGCTCGTGAACAGGTTCCAGAAGAAGTCGGGAGTGAGCATCTAGAGCGGTACCCCTTCTTTCGGTCGGTCTAGTCCGGCGGCTCGGGTCCGAAGACGAACGGATTGTAACACAGCGTTACGGCGTCGCCAAGTCTTGACAAATCAGGGTTTCTTGGGTCCTCGACCGGTACCGCCGAAACGCCGATTCGGCGTGCAAACTCATAGAGAACGATCGCCCCCGGCGGCGGCCGCGTTGAGGCTCTCGCCGGCACCGATATGTGGGATGCCGACCGTCGCATCGGGGGCCGCGACCCAGCGTGCCGGTCCCATGCCGTTCGCTGCCGATCAGCGAGCACGGTGCGTTCGGTGAAAGGAAACTCGGCGACCGGCGCGCCGCCCTTGCCCGCGGCGACGACCGCGTGGCCGCCGCCCCGGACCGCAGCGGCGAAGGCGGCCGGGTCCGTGACGCCTATACGCAGCCGAAAAATTGCGCCCATCGAGGCGCGGACGACCTTCGGGTTGTGCGGCTCGACCCCGTCGGCGCCGAAAAGAATGCGGTCGATCGCCGAAGATCTCGGCGGACCGCAGCAGGCTCCCGGCGTTGCCGGGGTCGGCGACTGCCGGCCAGCAAGAGGACCGGTCGCGCCGTCGGCCAGCAGCGCCGCCGGCGACTCGAGCCGCTGCCGCGCGACCGCGACGAGGCCGGTCGGCGTTTCGACGTCCGACAGCCGGGCGAGAGCTCGCTCGGGCACCAGGTAAACTGCGCCGGTAAGCCGGTCCGCCTCGGTCCCGAGGGCGTCCCAGGCCGCCTGAGTGGCGTATACCTCGTCCGGCTGAATCCCCGCGGCGAGCGCCTCATGCAGCAGGGTCGGCCCCTCGAACGCGAAGGCGCCGCGCTCGCGGCGGCCGCGGCGCGTCAGCAGGCGCGCGGACCGCGGCCAGCTTGGGACTATGCGCTCCGAGCGAGATCGGCACCCGCGGCGAGTTCCGGGACCGCCGTTCGGGGTCTTGCCCGAAAGGGGCGCGAAGGACGGGCGCGTGCCGGAACGGACTGCAGGCATCGTCGAGACCGCATCGATCGTCGTCATCGGACTCGCCGTCCTCTTCTACGGTTGGGCGTTGATCGCGAACCTGGCCCGCTTCCCCGTCCCGGCGGTCGTCGCGCTGCTGGTCGTCGGCGTGCTGCAGACCGGCGCGATCCGGCGCAACCTGGCGCTGCGGCGGCCACGCCGCGCGGATTCGCTGCGACCCGCGACGTGGCGTTCGTCGCCGCGATCGTGCTGGCACTGATCGTGGTGCTTTGGCCGGTGCGCTGGGCCGTCGGCGCGTGCGTCGCGGCGACCGAGTTCGCGATCGTGCTCGAACTGCTCGCCCGCTTCACCCCCGACCCCGCCGCACAGGAGGGAACGATGACCCCGTCGGCCCGTTTTCACATGGCGCTCGCGTACGCGTCCGCTGCTGCACCAGAACGACGTGCGCAAGTTGTCGGGCGTTCCCTACGTGACCCATCTGCTCGGCGTCTGCGTCACCGTCCTCGCCAACGGCGGGAGCGAGGACGAAGCGATCGCGGCGCTGCTGCACGACGCCGCGGAAGATCAGGGCGGCGAGCCGCAGCTGCGGCGCATCGAGCAGCTGTTCGGCGCCGACGGTCGCCGAGGTCGTGCAGGGCCTGCAGCGACTCGCTCGTCGACACGACGAAGGGCGAGCAAAAGGCGCCGTGGCTCGAACGCAAGGAAGGCGTATCACGCGCACTTGCGCCACGAGACGAACGGATCGGTGCTGCTCGTCGCGGCGGCCGACAAGCTCGACAACCTGCGCGCGATCGTGCGCGATCACGACGCGCACGGCGATGCGGTGTGGCGGCACTTCTCGGGCGGCAAGCAGGGGACGCTCTGGAACTTCCGCGTGCTGGTCGACATCCTCGACGAGAAGTGCGCGCAACGAACCGCGGCTGCGGCCGATCGTCGCCGAGGCGGCATCGCTGTTGACGCACCTTCCGCAGATCGATGCACTCGCCGACGGCGCCGCGACGCGCTGATCGCGTGGAAGTCTACCGCAGCGAGCGCATCTACGAGGCAACATCATCAACCTGCGGCTCGACGAGATCGACGCCCGCAAGGGCGGACGGCGTCTGTTCGAGGTCGTCGAGCATCGCGGCGGCGTCGTCGTGATCGCGTCACCCGCAGCCGCAGCACGATCGTGCTCGTGCGCCAGCACCGCCACGCCGTCGGCGCGCGACCTGTGGGAGGTGCCCGGCCGGCGTGCTCGAGCGCGGCGAGGACCCCGCCGCGGCGGCCCTGCGCGAGCTGCGCGAGGAGACCGGCTATCGCGCGGCGCGGATGCGCTATCTGTGGTCGGCCTACTCGACGCCGGGTTTCTGCACCGAGCTGTTGCGCTTCTTACGCGGCCGACGGACTGACGCCGGGCGAGTCGCAGCCCGACGACAACGAGGAGTTCGAGGTGCGGACCTTCACCGTGGCCGAGGCGTGGGCGATGGTCGAGCGCGACGAACTCCGCGACGCGAAGACGCAGATCGCCCTCGCCTGGGCGACGACGAACGGCTGCTAGGCGGCCGTCCTGCGCGCGCGGTTCGCAGGCGCAGGCGCTCCATCATGTCGCGCGACGGCAGCTTGACGTTGCGCGCGATGCGGATGCGCGCGCAGGAACCGGATCGTGAGCCAGGTCATGTCGAACTCGAACCAGCGCAGGCCATGGCGAGCGGAGAACGGGAACGCGTGGTGGTTGTTGTGCCAGCCCTCGCCGAACGAGAGCAGGGCGACCCACCAGCAGTTGCGTCGAGCGGTCGCTGGTGCGATACGTGCGATAGCCGGTGGCGTGCGCGGCGCTGTTGACCAGCCACGCGCAGTGATAGGTAAAGACCAGCCGCACGAAGACGCCCCAAACGACCCACGACCAGCCGCCGAGCAGAAAGAGCACCGCCGCGAGCGCGAGCTGGAGCGGAAGCACGAGCCGGTCGAGCAGCTGATAGAACGGGTCGTCGACGAGGTCGGGTGCGTACTGCCGGCGCTCTTCATCGCTCAGGCGGGCCGGATTCGTGCGATAGATCCACTCGACGTGCGCCCAAGGGACGCCGTCGAAGATGCTATGTGGATCGCCTTCCTGTCCGAGAAACGGTGATGCTTGCGGTGGGTCGATATCCACTCGATCGGACCGCCCTGCAGCGCCAGCGTGCCGAGGACGGCGATCGCGTACTCGACGGGCCGCGGCACGCGAAGCCCGCGATGCGTCAACATCCGGTGAAAACCGAGCGTGATCCCGACGCCGCCCGTCAGCCACCAGAGGAACACGACGATTCCAACTGCCGACCACGAGAAGAGCGCGGGCAACAGCGCGAATAGGGCGCCGACGTGGATGATGCCAAGCGCGATCGCCGCCGGGATGTCGGGTTTCGAGGCGATGGCGTGTTGACCGGTGCCGCGCATCGCGTTCAAGACGCGATCTGCTGGGTGGCGGCCTCGAGTTGAGCCTTGGCGACCTTCAAGAGCGAATCGAACGCCGCCCTATCCGACACGGCTAGGTCGGCGAGCGCCTTGCGGTTGAGTGCGACGCCGCCCTTACGCAGACCGTCGATGAGGCGGGAGTAGGACATGCCCTCGCTGCGCGCCGCCGCGTTGATGCGGCTGATCCAAAGCGAACGGAAGTCGCGCTTGCGGACGCGCCGGTCGCGATACGCGTAGGCCAGGGAGTGCAGCAGCGCTTCGTTCGCGACGCGGTAGTTGCGCCGCCGCGCCGCCCGGAAGCCCTTGACGAGCTTCATGACCTTGCGATGGTGCTTGGTCTTGGTCATGCCGCGCTTGATGCGTGCCATCGACGTTCCTCCTAAACCAGATAGGGAATCTGCGGCGCGATGCGCTTCAGATCGCCGGCGAAGACGGGCTGGTCCTTGCGGAACTTGCGCTTACGCTTGCGCGTCTTCTTGCTCAAAATGTGGCCGCAGCCGCTGAACTGGTGACGGTGCGTGACCTTGCCGTTCGCGCTGACCTTCACGCGCTTCGCGGTCGCGCGGTGGGTTCGAATCTTAGGCACTGGTGACTACTCCTGTAGCAGCCGCATCCTCTGCGGGGTCTAGGCTGCGGCTGTGACGTGAACTTCGGCGGGCCGGTGGGGACGAGGCGCGGCGCGAGGATCATGAACATGTTCTTTCCTTCAAGTCGCGGTTCGCGCTCGACCGTCGCAATCGGGGCCATGTCCTCGGCCATGCGGTCGAGAAGCCTGCGCCCGAAGTTCGCGTACGTTATCTCGCGTCCGCGGAACATGATGGTAACTTTAACTTTTCCGCCGTCGACCAGCAGCCGTTCCGCCATCCGCGCCTTGGTCTCGTAGTCGTGCGTCTCGATCTTCGGACGCAACTTCACTTCCTTTAGTTCGCGGCTGCCCTGCTTCTTTCGGGCGTCCTTGTCTTTTTTCGACTGCTCGTATTTGAGACGTCCGTAGTCGCTGATGCGGCAGACCGGCGGTACGGCGGTTGGTGAGACCTCGATCAGGTCGAGTCCTCGCTGGCGCGCCATCGCGAGCGCGTCTTCGGTCGGCATGACGCCGAGTTGGGAGCCGTCGTCGTCGATCACGCGGACCGTGCGGATGCGGATCTGGTCGTTGATGCGGAGCGGTCGTGCTATGTGTGGTCTCTCCCCTCGGGGCAAACAAAAAGTGGCGATGCCAAAGCACCCCCACGTCCGAGAAACCTACCGGCGGTTCCGCTGGAGATGACCGGATCGCCCGCAGGCATCCGGTGAAGGCCGCAACGCGCAGCCTTGCTTCGGCTCCGTGAGCATATCAGGTCCCGGGGGTCCCCGTCAAAGGGGACAAAGCGGGGCCGAGCCGCGGGGTCCCGCTCGACCCTGCGCGAAGGGTGGGCGCGTCGCAGCCGGATTTTCTCGTCCGGCCTGCTTTTTCGTACGGAGGTTTCCATGCCCAGGCCCTCACACTTGGCCGCCGCCGCCGCGCTGGTTGCCCTTGGCGCCGCGTCGGCCGCATTTGCGAACCCGGTCGTCCGCTACCCCGGCTCGACCACGATCCACCGGGCCTCGCGGCCCGTCTATCCCGGGGTCCGGCATCGTCATCGGACCGAACCCGCCGGCTGGTCGACGCTGACCGCCAACTCGCCGTTCGGCCCCAACGGCGCCGGCACGCCGGAACTCATGACCGACGGCACCGTCATGGTGCAGGACAACTCATCGGCGTGGTGGCGGCTCGTCCCCGACGTGACCGGCGACTACGTCAACGGCACGTGGGTCCAGGCCGCCTCGCTGCCCAGCGGCTACGGGCCGCTCTACTTTTCGTCGGCCGTCCTGCCCGACGGCAAGCTCGTCGTCAACGGCGGGGAGTACAACTTCGGGCACGGAGACTGGACGACGCTCGGCGCGATCTACGACCCGGTCGCCAACGCATGGACAAGCGTGACCGCTCCGTCCGGCTGGACGACGATCGGCGACGCCCAAAACTCGATCCTCCCCAACGGGACGTACATGCTCGCCAACTGCTGCACGACGCAAGCGGCGCTGTTCGGTGAAGGATCGCTCGGCTGGACTTCGACCGGAACGGGCAAGGCGGACATCAACGATGAGGAAGGCTGGACGCTCCTGCCGACCGGCAACGTGCTGACCGTCGACGTCTCCAACTCGGTCCCCCGTCAGTCCGAGATGTACAACCCGACGACCGGTGCGTGGACCAGCGCCGGCACGCTGCCGAACGACCTCGTCAACCACCAGTACGGTGAGATCGGCCCGGCCGTGCTCCGTCCCAACGACACCGTGTTCGCGACGGGAGCGACGGGCGCGACGGATATCTACAACGTGAAAACCGGCAAATGGAAGGCCGGCCCCAAATCCCGTCGGTGACCGAGATGGACAAGCACGGCCGGACGAAGGTCCAGCAGGACATCGCCGACGGCACGGCCTCGCTGCTGGCCGACGGACACGTGTTGTTTGGCGCGAGCCCCGGGGTCTATCAGGCGCCGACGCACTTCTACGAGTTCACGGGCCGGAAGTACAAGCGCCAGCCCGATGCGGCGAACGCACCGGAGAACCCGAGTTACGCCTACCGCATGCTTATGCTGCCGACCGGCCAAGTCCTGGTGACCGATGGTTCGGACACCGTGCAGGTCTTTACGTCGTTGGGTAAGGCGGTCACGGGGATCGGCCCCACGGTCTCGTCGGTCCCCTCGACGCTGACGCACGGCGACACCTATCAGGTCAGCGGCACCAAGTTCAACGGGTACTCGCAGGACAGCATGTACGGCGACGACGCCCAGATGGCGACGAACTACCCGCTGGTTCGCATCACCAACGACTCGTCCGGCGACGTCGTGTACGCCAAGACCCACGGTCACAGCACGATGGCAGTCGCCACCGGCTCGATGCCGACGTCGACGAACTTCGACGTTCCGGCGTCCATCGAGGTCGGTGCGAGCATGCTCGAGGTCGTCGCGAACGGGATCGCCTCGAAGCCCGTCGCGGTCATGATCCAGTAGGTTCCCTGCTACCGGTCGCCGCCACGCCTTCCCGGCGCGGTGGCGACCGGTGCGCCTCGGGACCAGTCTGCTAACGCTTCGGAGTCGTCGCCTCGATCAGGATGCGCGAGTTTTCGTAGTCGAGGACGATCGTCCCGAGCCGCGCCAGGATGTGCGCGCCGACCACGCCGTCGGCCGCGTCGAAACCGAGCGCGTGCGGCGACTCCGCGACGTACACGAGGCGGTCGTCGAGCGCCACGCCCGCGACCGTGACGCGTTTGACGTGGACCGGCCGCGTCGCGATGCGCCCGCCGACGCCGTAGGCCGACAGGCCGATCCCCGTCTGCGCGAGCGCGGCGCCGACGCCGTCGTCCGACGTGTCCGCGGGATGGGCGCGCGCGAAGCGGCTGAATAGCAGCAGCGACGTCGCGGCGCCGGTGTCGAGCAAGAAGTGGTCGGCACTCGCGTCGTCGACCTGCACAGTGGTCGACGGGATCTGATCGCCGAGCCTGACCTCGAGCGACGTCGCGCCGGGGCGCGCGCTGAACGCGCTCGGTTCGTACGCATCGACCGTCTCGTGGACGTAGTCGATGCGCAGCACCGTCGTCGCGATGAAGTCGAACCCGAGAAGTCCGGCGACGCGGCCGTCGCCGGAGCCGCGTTCGACGATCGGCGCGGTGCGGATGACGGCATCGTGCAAGCGCAACGCGCCGACCTCGATCAGCGGCGCGATCATCCGTGTCGAGGCGAACGACCCGGCCGCGGTCCCGCGGCCGGCGCCGTAGCTCTCGAGATGAAGCCGGCGGGCGACGTCGCTCGCGACGATGATCCCCGACGCGCCGGTGTCGAGGAGAAAGTCGAGCGGCTGACGGTTGATGACCACCCGCACGTGAACGCGGTGCTGCTCGAACGACGCGGGTAGCCGGGCGACGCGGGTCGTCGGCGGAAACTGCACGACGGCGCGGCGGTTGTGCGGGACCGCGAGCGCCGTGTCTTCGACGTTGACGCCGACGCGCTCGCTGCGCATCCTGTAGTCGAAGGCGTTGCCGTCCGCGTCCTCGCCGCGGCAGTGCCAGGCCTGCAGGCCGCCGCCGCCGTCGGGACGGAAGTCGTCCCAGACGCTATACGAGTAGCGTCCGCCGGTCCAGCGTTCGCGCCGCTCCAACTCGTAGGTCTTCGGATCGTAGAACGAGCGCAGCTCGCGGCCGCTGGAGTACGTTTCGAGGACGGCATACGCTTCGAGCGGTTCCGAGACGCGCTCGAGCGATCGGCTCACGAGGCGATCGGACGGCGTCTGATCGACGACGGTGATCCCGTTCTCGTCTTGGTGCCACTCGCGCGAGCCGACCCGCCCGCGCGCGGTTACGAACGGGCCAAGGTGCGTGACGCTGACGAAGTCCTTTCCGCGGCGGACGATCGCCTGCGATCCGGTGAGGCCGTCCATCGCGACCCCCCACTGCTCGATCTCGCCCTTCGCGCTCTGCGGATCTTGCGCCGCCGCGTTGGCGCGGTTCAGCACGTCGTTCAGCGAGGGCGCGGGCGTCGGCTTCGGGTGGATCTTGCGGACCCGCGTCAGGACGCCGCGCAACTGGCTTCGGGGTGGGGCGAGCGGCCGGCGCGGCGGCGCCGAGCGACGGCAAAACGAGCAGCGCCAGCAGCGCCGAGGCCGCGAGGGCGCGCCGCGGGACGCGCCGAGCGCACGATCCCGTCATCACCTGCCGAGTTTCCGCACCCGTTTGCGGTCCACCCGGCGTCCTCTGTTAAGGTTTGAGGTGTTCTTGCTCCTCGACCACCGTGATCGCCGCTTCGTTCGACACCATCCCGGTGTCGTCGGCGGCGATGATCGCGTCGTCGAGCTCGTCGTGGTCGTCGAGGCTATCCCAGGCGCGCGCCTCGGGATCGTCGCTCGGAGCTTGGCCTCGGTTGTGTTCGGACATGACTGCTCCTTGGTCGTCAGCTCGTCGAGTGGGTGAGCTGATTCGGGATCGCGAGGACCGGTCGCGGCTCGAAGTGCGGTTTACCGTTCGGCGACCGCGAGCGCAACTGCGCGACGAGCTCGAGCGCCTTTTCCATCTGTGGGTCGCGGCCGTCGCGCACGTCGTGCGGCGCGATGTCGATGTCGTAGTCCGGATCCGTGCCGTAGTTCTCTACCCGCCAACCGACGTCGACGAACCAGAACGAAAACTCCGGCTGCGTCGTGATGGTTCCATCGACCAGCCGGTGGTACGGATTGATGCCGATGACGCCGCCCCAGGTGCGCTTGCCGACGAGCGGTCCGAGTTTGTACAGCTTGAAACAGTGGCTGAAGATGTCGCCGTCGGAGCCGGCAAACTGGTTGGTCAGCGCGACGAGCGGGCCACCGACCGACTCGGGCGGATAGGGTACCGGCGGGCCGTAACGCGGGACGTCGTAGCCGACCCGGCGCCGGGCGAGCTTTTCCAGCAACAGCGGCGAGACGTGGCCGCCGCGATTGTAGCGGACGTCGACGATCAGCGCGTCGCGGTTGAACTCGGAGAGATAACCGCGATGGAACTCGGCGAATCCCCAGGGCCCCATGTCGGGGATGTGCAGATACCCGACGCGGCCGCCCGTCTTGTCGTGGACGTAGCGCCGGTTGGCCTCGACCCACGCGCGATATCGGAGCATCCGGTCGCTCCCGAGCGTGTGCACCAGGACGCGGCGCGGCTTCTTCTTGTCGCTCGCGATCGTCAGCGGGACGTCGCGCTCGGCGGTGTTCACGAGCAGTTCTTCGGGCGTGGTCGTCTCGGAGACGGCGCGGCCGCCAATCGCGATGATGACGTCGCCCTCGCGCACTTCGAGGCCGGGCTCGGCCAGCGGCGAGTCGATCGAGCGGTCCCATGAATCGCCGCGATAGATCTTGCCGATGCGATAACCGTGGGCGTCCGCGTCCCAGGTCATGTCGGCGCCGAGGAAGCCGCGCCGGTACTGGGGCGGCTCGCGCCGGTCGCCGCCGATCTCGTAGGCGTGCGACGTCCCGAGTTCGCCATGCATCTCCCACAGGAGATCCGAGAGTTCGGCGCGCGTACGAACGAGCGGCAGCAGCGCGGCGTAGCGATCGCGGACCAGGTTCCAGTCGACGCCCGACATGTGCTCGTCCCAGAACTGCTCGCCCTGCATGCGCCAGGCCTCGTGATACATTTGCTGCCACTCGGCCTTCGGTTCGATCAGGACGCTCGCGCGCGAGAGATCGAGCCAACCCGTTCGCCGGCTCGGCTCGATGCCGAGCTTCTCGTCGTCTTCGTCCTCTTCGGGGAGGTCGCGCCGCGCGTCGATCGCCCGCATCTTCTCGTGCGACGAATAGACCAGCGTGCGATGGTCGCCCGAAAGGCGGATCTCGCCGACCTCGTTCTGCAGCGGCACCGCCCGTTGCTGGTCGAAGTCGTAGGCCCAGAGCGAGCCGACTTCGTCCTCGTCGTCCCAGGCGTGGCTCTCGGGCTTGATCCCCTTTACCGGGAACTTCGTGAACAGCACCCGTCCGCGCGCCGCTACGATCTCACCGAAGTTGCCTTCCTCGACGGGGAACGCGAGAATGCGCCCCTCGATCCCGTCGAAGTCGATCTCGATGCGCGGCGGTTTGCGGTTACGTTTCTCGTCTTCGTCGTCCTCGCGGCGATCGCGGTGGAGGGGCGCCGGCTTGGGGACGAACGGCGACGGGACGTCGCTGCGCAGCGTCACGACGAACGGCCGCGACGCCATCGGGAAGCTGAGATCGAACTGCAGTGCGTCGTAGATCGGATTGAAGTCGCGTGTCGAGATGAAGAAGAGGTACTTTCCCTCGGGGTCCCAGGCCGGTGCGCGGTCGACGCGCAGCAGCGAGGTCACGTCGTGGACGCTGCCGCTGCGCACCTTGACGATGCGGAGGATCGACGTCTCGGCGTTGGGCGCGGTCGCGTCGTCGGGGTTGACGGCGCAGGCGTAGGCCAGCCAGCGGCCGTCGGGCGAGAACGCGAGGTCCTGGATCCGCGCCGCCGGACTGCGGTCGACGATCCGCACCTTGCCGTCCGCGAGGTCGACCAGTCCCAGTTCGAGCCGGTGGTTGGCGAACGCGACGATGTCGTCGACCGGGGACGCCGCGAGTTCGGTGACGCGGCCGATGTCGCCGGTCGTCACGACCGTCGGCTCCCCGTCGCGCAGCGCGGCGTGGACCTCGATCCGTTCGTGGCCGTCGGCGTCGCTGACGCACACGAATCGCTCGCCGTCGTGCAGCCACTGCGCCTCGCGATAGCGGATGCCGCTGCCGGCGCCGTGCTGCACGGCCGCCTCTTCCCACAGCGGCATCGTGAACGGCTGGCCCCGCGAGACGAGCGCGAGCGCCGTGCCGTCCGGGCTCGGCGCGAACTGCTCCAGATCCTCGGAGATCTCGATGAAGCGACGCGAGGTCTGCTGCGCGGTCGACGGCGTGAGCGCCTCGATCGTCGCGGGCTCGCCGCCCTCGAGGTCGACCATCCGGATCTGCGCGCCGGCCGTGTACACGATGCGCGTGCCGTCGGTCGACGGGAATCGCGCGAAGTACGTCGTCTCGTTGCTGTGGCGGCGCAGGTCGCTGCCGTCCGGCAACACCGAATAGATGTTACCGACGCCTTCGTGGTCGCTCAGGAACGCGACGCGGTCGCCGACCCACATCGGCCAGCAGAGGTTGCCGCCGAGGCTGACGAGGCGCGAGAACGTTCCCGTGCCGCCGGCATCGACCCAGATGTCGCCGGCCGTGCCCCCGCGGTAGCGCTTCCAGCGCGCGGGATCGTCGTTGTTGCGCCCGATCGCGAGCCGGCCGTCGCGGTGTTGGGCGAACGTGCGCATGTGTCCCAACCGCAGCGGGTTGGTTGCCCCGCCGTTGCGCGAGACCGTGTAGCCGAGCGTCTCGGTCACGAACGGCGACGCCGCGTCGGACGCGAACAGGATCTGCTGTCCGTCGGGAGTCCAGCCGCACACCGTGCACGTCGTCGCTCCGAGGAAGGTCAGCCGCTTCGGCGGTCCCCCGTCGACCGGCATCACGTAGACTTCCGGCGTGCCCTCGTCGCGTCCGACGTAGGCGATCAGCGAGCCGTCGGGCGAGAGCCGAGGGAACGTGACCTCGCCCGCGCTGGCGGTGAGCCTGCGCGCGACGCCGCCTTCACGCGGTACGCTCCACAGATCGTCCTCGCAAACGAAGACGACGGAATCCCCCGCGATCGTCGGGTGCCGATAGTAACCGGGCTGAGTCATAGCCCGGCGGTGTTGGCGCCCCGAGACGCGGCTTCCCACCGCGCCGCGCCGAAAACCGGCGGCATGTCGTCGTACCTCGACCGCACCTTCGCGTACCGGCGCCTCTACGTGGAGGCGATCGTCGAGCGGGCCCCGCGACGCGCCGCGCTGGCGGTCGCCTCGGAGGTGGCGCGCCTGTCGTTCGTCGCGGTCGGCTGCGGGCTGTTCGCGCTGATCGGCTGGCTGCTGGCGGCGGGCGCCGCGAGCCGCGGCGCGGCGGGCTGGGCGCTCGTCTCCGGCGCCGGGGCGCTCGCCGTCACCTTCTTGGGGCTGCGCGCGGTGGCGTCCGCGGTCGTCGCCGCGCGCGACATGCGCCGGATAAAGCGGACGGTCGCGGCGTTCGGGAGCGAGCCGAGGCCCGGCTGAAGGGCGGCCCGACCGCCGCCCGCAAACGGCCCGCGATGGAGAGCGACGCGCAGACTCGTCGAACGGCTCGCCGCCGGTGACCCGCGCGCGCTGGCGCGGGCGATCTCGCGCTCGGAGTCCGGCGTCGGCGCCGCGATCGTCCGGTCGGTCTTCCCTCGCACGGGACGCGCGATGCGGGTCGGCCTGACCGGGCCGCCCGGCGTCGGCAAGTCGACGCTGTGCGGCGGATTGGTGCGCGTCGCGCGCGCCGAGGGCTGGAGCGTCGGCGTCATCTCCGTCGACCCGAGTTCGCCGTTCTCGCGTGGCGCGATCCTCGGCGACCGCATCCGGCTCGCCGAACACTTCACCGATCCCGACGTCTTCATTCGCTCGATGGCGAGCCGCGGACACCTCGGCGGCCTCGCCGGTGCGAGCGCCGACGCGCTGACGCTCATGGACGCGTTCGGCAAGGATGTGATCGTCGTCGAAACCGTCGGCGTCGGGCAGTCCGAGATCGAGATCGCCGAACTCGCCGACACCACGATCGTCGCGTTGCAGCCCGGCA
This sequence comes from Vulcanimicrobiota bacterium, assembly GCA_963743605.1. Lineage (GTDB taxonomy): Bacteria > Vulcanimicrobiota > Vulcanimicrobiia > Vulcanimicrobiales > Vulcanimicrobiaceae > CAVUQJ01. The sequence continues at coordinate 251,079 of CAVUQJ010000009.1, forward strand.
GCGGCGACTCGGTACAACTGCTCAAGGCGGGAATCCTCGAGATCGCCGACATCTTCGTGGTCAACAAATCGGATCACCCGATGGCGCTGCAACTGCAAGCGCGAGATCCGGTCGATGATGGAGATCCTCGAATTCGCCGGCTGGGTTCCGCCGATCGTCGCGACGCAGGCGACCGACGGAACCGGCGTCGACGAACTGTGGAAGGCCGTCCGGGCGCACGCCGATTACCTGCGCACGAGCGGCGAACTCGCGCGGCGGCGCCGAGCGGCGTTCGCGCACCAGGTGCGCGTGCTCGCGCTCGGCCGGATCGGTGCGCGCCTCGACGCGGAACTCGACGACGCCGGCGAGGCCGGCGATGCGGAGCGCGACGATCCGTACGCCGCGACGGAGCGGTTGCTGCAAGAGATCGCGCCGGGCGCGCACTGGCCGCGTCACACGGAGGGCCGCACCGGGCCGGTGCGCGCGACGGTGAGAGGCCTGTAGCCTCATAGGCGCCTCCGGCGCTTGGCGCGAACGGTGCGCGCAACGTGTTACCGTCACGCTTGCGTCGCTTGCCGTACCTGATCGCGGTCGCGCTCGTCGCCGCCGCCTTCGGCGATCCGTTCGTCGAGTCGCTCGCGAACGGCGGCGCCTTCGGGCGCGCGTATCACGACGGTAACCAATTGAGCGTCGTTCCGACCCTGTTCCTCGCGCTCGCGTTGGCGTTCGCGCTCGGGATGCCGGCGCGCGGTCGCGGCCTGGCGGCGTTCGCGCGAGGCGAGGAGCGATTGGGTGATCGCGATGGCCGAGCGAGGCCGGACCCGCTCGCCGCTGCGCGACGTGCCGGTCGTGTTCGTGACGCAACTCGCGGCCGTCTTCGCGATGGAGGCGATCGAGCAACTCGTCACCGGTGCAACCGCTCGAACTCGGCTTGTCGTGGCTCGGCGGTCCGGTCGCCGTCAGCCTCGCCATCCACGCGTTGATCTGCATCGCGTTGACGCTCGCGCTCGCCACGGCTGTGCGTCGCGATCGCAGCGACCGTCGACTCGCTCGTGCGCGCGGCGTTGCGCTTCGTCCTTGCGCTCGCCGAGAGCGCCCTGCCGGTTCGGTTCGTCGCGCGCCGCTTCGCCGTGCAGCCGCGCGCACAGGCGCCGCACGTGCGCCAGATCGGCGGCCGCGCGCCGCCGCTCGCCGTCACGCTCGCGTAACTCAGTTTACCGGAGTCGTGCGAGACGCGCCGAGCGCGTCTCGCGGAGGCGTGCTTCAGCGATGTACCGTTCACCGGCGATCCTCGGGCTGTTCTGCACTTGCGCGTGTGCGCTGCTCGCATGGGCCGCGCCCGTGCGCGCGCTCGCAGCCGAGGCGACGACCGGCGAGATCGCCGGCACCGTGCTCGCGCAGCGCGACGGGCGACCGATCGCGGGCGCGCGCGTCGCGGCGGCGTCGGCATCGGGTCGCTACGCGCGGGACCAGCGACGCACGCGGGCGCTTCACGATCCTCGGTGTGACGCCGGATACCTACGTCGTCTCGGCGGAGGCTGCCGGCTACGAACAGGCGGTACAGACCGGCGTCGCGGTGCTCGCCGGCGGCGTCCAACAGATCGCCTTCCGGCTCGCCGTCAGCTTGCGGGTCATCGGCTCCGTCCGCTCGACCGCGCACGCGTTCGCGGTCGGCTCGACGAGCGACACGTTCGCCGTGACCGGCGCACAGGCGCGCGCCGACGAGCCGATCGCGTCGGCGTCGGGGCTCGGCACGTATCTGCAGGGAAGCGTGCAGGGGGCGATCGCGTCCGTTCCCGGGATCGATCTCGACAGCTTCGGCAACGCGATCCCGCGCGGCGGGCAGGTCGACGACGCGGCGTTCGAGTTCGACTCGGTCCCGGTCGTGCAGGGGCTGATCGCCGAGCCGGGCGGTAACGTGACCGGCGCGCAACTCTCGACGATCGGGGTCGCGCAGACGAGCGTCACGTTCGCCGGCTTCACGTCGCAGAGCGACAACGCGCTGGGCGCCGTGATCGACGAGATTCCCGCGGTCGGCGGCCATCCGGGTCATACGACGCTCGACCTGACGACCGGGATCGGCGCGCTCGACAACGGCGTCTCGTTGCAGACGCAATGGGCGTCGCCGGACCTGCGCTGGCGGTACGCGGCCGGCACCGCGTTCCTCAGCCAGTACGTGCCGTACGGCGACGGCAGCACGTTTTACCCGTCCGAGGCCGGCACGTTCGGGCTCGCTCTGCAGACCCGCGGCATGTCGACGTTTACCGGCAACGTGCACTACGCGCTGACGCCCCATGACGACCTATCGGTGCTCGGGCTATACGGCCTCGGCGCGTACCAGCAATACGGCACGCCGTACGCGGGCGAGACGGTCGGTGCGTTCGACGGTTCGTCGACGGCGTATCCCGGTCAGACGAATCCGAACGCTCCGGTCGGCTACGCATCGGGCCTGCGGGCGACGTACGACGTCCTCAAACTCCAGTGGACCCACACGACGCCGCATTCGCTGGCGCGCGTTCAGACGTACCAATCCCAGTTCGGGTCCGCGGCGGGCGGCCCGTTCTGGGACGATAACGGGCTGCTCGCCGGGCAGAACATCATCTCGCTCGCGCAGCGCCAGGGCGGCCGACTGAACGGCATCGGATTCGACGTCGACAGCGGTCGCCGATGCGCGCAACGACATTCGCTACGGCGCGGAGTACCGGATCACGTCGAGCTTCCTCAATCAGCTCGTGCCGACCAACGACGAGCACATCACCTCGTATCCCACCATCTTTCAGTATTTCGCCTACGCGGCCGACACGTGGTCGTCGGCGCGGCTCGACGTGACGGGCGCGCTGCGGCTGACCGGCGTCGCACATCGTGCCGAGCAGCGGCGAGAGCCTACGATCTCGGCGCGCTGGACCCGCACCTCGCCGCGTCGTACCGCCTCGGGCGCTTACGCACTGCGCGCGACCTTCGACCACGACACGGTCGCCCCCAAGCCGCTCGAGGTGGACCGCACCGACATCGTGGACGGGAGCGCCGACGTCGGCGTTCTCGCCGGTCGCGCCCGAGAGCGCCGACAACGCGACCGTCTCGTTCGAGAGCAACGGCACCGCTCCAAGTGCGGGCGACGTACTTCTACGAGGACGAGAAGAACCGCATCGGCGTCGTTCCGAGCAACTTCCAGGAGGTCGTCCAGGACGGCGCCGATCCCGGACCGCTCGGCGTCCCGGTCAACCTCGGCCTGCTGCACGCGCACGGCGCCGAGCTGTACCTCGCGAGCCACGGGGCGTCGCTGAACGTCAACTACATCCGTGCCTTCTCGTCGACGGCCAATCAGTTCGCGCTCAACGGTCTCAATCCGGCGGCCGTCGCCGCCGGTATCCTGTTCCCGGAGGGTTCGGTCCCCGATCTCTCGGCGACGCTGTCGTACGAAGCGCACCTCGGGCGCAAGGTCCGGATCACGCCGTCGCTCTCGTATCAGACCGGCTATCCCTACGGAAACGGCACCGAACTCTACATCATCGGCCCCAACAAGAAGCCGGAACTGATCCCGAACGACAACTTCACCAACCCCGGGTATAACTATTACTTCCTGCGCGATCCGACGCAGCCGTTCAACGCGGTGACCAACCCTTACGTCGCGAACCTCGGGACCCCGGAGGGACCGCTGCAGAACTCGCTGCGCTCGACGCCGCAGATGCTCGCGAACGTTCACGCGGAGGTCGACCTGGCGCCCCGCCTGACGGTCGTGCTCGACGTCGGTAACCTCTTCGGGACGGCGACGCCGACGCAACTGCTCGGCAACCCGTATCTCGATCGGACCGCCCGGCTATACCGGCGGGAACTCCGCCTATGCGGCGGCCTACGCCAATGCGCTGTCCGGGGCCAACGGCGGATCGCTCGCGCTGACGCCGGCCCAGTGCGCTGCCGGCGGTCGCGCGCAAGAACGGCTGTTACGTCCTCGGCAACGGCGTCCCGACCCTGAACGGGCTCGACCCGGCGCTGCCCGTGGCAATACGGCCGCGGCGGGTACATCGGGGAGAACTATCCCAACGCGCGCACGATCCAGCTGCGGCTGAAGTACGACTTGTAGCCGCCGCAAGCGGACCGGGTGGAAGCGGCCGCCGACCGCGTAATCCGCTACCCACCATGAACGACAAACCAACGATCGGCTTCGTCGGCGTCGGGCGGATGGGCGCCAACATGGCGCGCCGGCTGCGCGACGTCGGGTACCGCGTGACCGCCGTCTACGACGCGCGGCCGGAGGTCGCGGCCGAGGTCGCCGGCGAGGTCGGCGCCGAGGCGGCAACGTCGCTCGGCGCGCGTGACGGAGCTGGCCGACGTCGTGATCACCGTCGTGACCGACGACGCGGCGATGGCATCGCATCTTCGCGGAGTCGGGCGACTCGCTGTTGACCGGCGCGCGCGGGAAGATCTTCATCAACTGCGCGACGATCACGCCGGACGTGCACGTCGAGGTGGAGCGCGCGCGCGCACGCGGCCGGTGCGGACAGCCTCGAGGCCTGCATGGCAAGTTCGATCCCGCAGGCACGCGACGGCAAACTCTACCTGATGGTCGGCGGCGACGAGCGGGCGTTCGAGCGGGTGCGTCCGCTGCTCGAGGCGATGAGCGCGTCGTTGCGCTACATCGGCGGCGCCGGGAGCGCCGCCAAGGTCAAAGCGCTCGTGAACATGGTGATGAACCTGAACACCGCCGGACTTGCGGAGGGGCTGGGCCTCGGCAGCGCGCTCGGGCTCGACCTCACGATGCTGCGCGAAGTCTTCGCCCAGACCGGCGCCAACTCGCGCGTCCTCGAGACCGACGGCGTCGACATGCAAAACCGCGATCACGACTGCTACTTCTCGGCCGCCCACGCCGCGAAGGACTCGCACATCGCGACGGCGCTCGCGAGCGGCGTCGGCCTCGAACTCCCACTGGCGACCGCGACGGCGGCGCAGTACGACCGCATGGTAACGCTCGGGATCGGCGAACTCGACAAGTCCGGCGTTGCCGAATTGACGTTCAAGGATCGTCGCGCCTCGGCTCCATAGACCAAACGCCCCGTTCCCACTCTGCCCTGACGAGGAGTCACTCATGGCCAAGGTCATCCCCCTCATCAGTTCCGATACCGCGGGTCCGCTCGGTGCGATCCACCTGCCGCGTCTGTGGGCGAAGTTGACGCTCGCACAACGCCGGCCTGCTCCCCGATGACTACGACGCCTGCGGCTCCGGCTTCGATCAGATGACGATCAATGCGCTCGGGCTCGACCGCGACCGCGTGATCGCGTTCGTTCGCGACAGCAAGCCGACGTACGTCCAATTCGAGGACTGGGTCCTCGCCCAGAACGGCGGCTCGATCTCGCGCGAGAAGATCGAGGCCCACAACAAGGCCGTCCGGGGTTACAACCACGGACACGAGCTCGCGTCCGGCATGCGTAAGGCGTCGGGCGTCAAATCGGAGTCGGTCGGCGACGCCGTGACGCTGAACACACTCGAAGATCTCGACGCGTTGCACGCGCAGGTCAAGGGCCTAGCAACCCTGACGGAACCGACGACGGTCCGGTGGGCGCGAGCGCGAGCGCTTCTAGTGCTCGCGCTCGCCGCGCTTCCCGCGGCCTGTGCGTCGCGCTCCAGCAAGGACGCGAGTGCGCCGCCGGCCTACCGGTCGGTGCAGGCCGAGACCGGCGAACAAGGCTATCTCGCGAACTGCTCGATGTGTCACGGCGTGCGGCTCGAGGGCGGTCCGGGACCGGCCCTGCGCGGGGTGCGGATGCGCGCGCTCGCCCGCGCGCAACACCTGCGCGTCGGCGACGTGTTCTGGACGGTCGCGAAGCAAATGCCGCTCAACCAGCCGGGCAGCCTGACCGACCAGCAGGACGTGGAGATCATGGCCTACATCCTCGAGTCGAACGGCTACACCGCCGGCTCGAGGGCCCTCACCTACGACGCGGCGATTCACTCCCTGGTCCCGTTCCAACCGGCCCCAAGACCCTAGCAGCCTGCTGGTCCCACCGGAAGGCGCGGCGCGCACGAGTGAGAACGTACCCCCGCGACAGTACTGCCCGCCGACGGAGAACGAGAGTGGACGAGAAGCAGAACCACTGGGAGCGCCCCGACTTCGAAGAAGTTCCGCTGGGAGCGGAAGTGACCGCGTACCTCGGCACGGAGCCGACCGTATAACGCTAAGGAACTTCGGTACCCCAAGGTGAGCGTCGTCGCCGCCGCCGACCTGCTCCCGCGGCTTCGGGCGGTCGGCGACGAGCGCTACCACGACAAGCATCCATTTCATCAGCGTTTGGTCGCGGGGTCTTTGACTCGCGATCAAGTTCGCGCGTGGGTCGCCAACCGCTACTACTATCAAAAGGTCATCCCGATCAAGGATGCAGCGATCCTTTCCAACCTTCCGAACCGCGAGTTCCGGCGCGCGTGGATTCGCCGCATCACCGACCACGACGGGACCGCCGAGGCCGGCGGCGGGGGCACGGAGTCCTGGCTCGCGCTCGCGCGGGCCGTCGGTCTTTCGGAGGAGGAAGTGATCTCCGAGCGCGGCGTCGCGCCGGGGACGCGCTTCGCCGCCGATGCCTACGTCGACTTCGCGCGGACGCGTCCGTGGCTAGAGGCGGTCGCGTCGTCGTTGACGGAGATGTTCGGGCCGCCGGTCATGGCGCGCCGCGTCAGCGCGATCGTCGCCAACTATCCATGGATCGATCGTGCGGGGCTCGCGTACTTCGACCGTCGCATCAAACTCGCGCCCGAGGACGTGGAGCAGGCGCTCGGCGTGGGTGCTCGAATACGCCAAGACGCCGGACGAACAGGACCGCTGTGTCGCGGCGTTGCGCTTCAAGTGCGAGGTCCTGTGGTCGATCCTCGACGCGACGGCGCTCGCCAGTGGCGTCTTCGCCTGACGACGCGGCGCGTGCCCGCGTTCGCGCGCGGCGTCCGGTTGCGCAAGGAGAGCGACGGCAGCGCGCTGCTGCTCGTTCCCGAGGGGATCGTGCGCCTGAACGGCGCCGCGGCGGCGACGCTCGTTGCTCGTCGACGGCAGGCGCAACGTCGCGCGAGATCGTCGCGGCCCTCGCCGCGGCGCGCTACGACGCGGATCCGGCGCGCATCGATGCCGACGTCCGCGACCTGCTCGCGCGGATGCGCGACCGGCACCTGCTGCAATGAACGACGTCCCGCGTCCGCTGTCGCTGCTTGTGCGAACTGACGTATCGCTGCAACCTGCAGTGCGCGTACTGCTACAATCCGCTCGATCTCGCCGCCTATCGCGACGAACTCGACGCGACGGCCTGGGAACGCGTCCTGGGCGAGGCGGCGAAACTCGGCGTGCTGCAGGTGCACTTCTCCGGCGGCGAGCCGACGTTGCGTCCCGATCTCGTCCGGCTGATCGAACGCGCCGCGTCACTCGATCTCTACACGAACCTGATCACGCAGGGGACGTTCCTCGACGACGCGCTGCTCGACCGCCTCCTCGCCGCCGGGCTCGAACACGTGCAGATCAGCGTGCAGGCGCCCGAGGCGCTGCTCGCCGACGAGATCGCGGGGACCCGCGTCCACGCGCGCAAGCTCGAGGCGATCGCGCGCGTCCTGGCCCGCGGCGTCCCGCTGACGTTGAATTGCGTGCTGCACCGCGGCAACCACGACGCGATCGCCGGCGTGATCGAGCTCGCAGAACGCTACGGCATCGCGAAGGTCGAACTGGCGAACGTGCAGTTCTACGGTTGGGCGTTTCGCAACCGCGCGGCGCTGATGCCGACGCGCGCGCAGGTCGAGGCAGGCGCGGCGGTCGTCGCCGCGGCGCGCAAACGCCTGCGGCGCGGCGATGGAGATCGCATACGTCCTGTCCGACTACTTCGGCGAGTTCCCGAAGCCGTGCATGCACGGCTGGGGGCGCGCGTTCATGACGGTGGCTCCGGACGGGCGCGTCCTGCCCTGCCCGCCGCGGCCGCGGCATCGCGACGCTGCGGTTCGACAACGTCCGCGAGCGCGGTCTCGGCTGGATCTGGCGCGAGGGCGAGGCCTTCGAACGCTATCGTGGAACGGCGTGGATGCCCGAGCCGTGCCGGTCGTGCGAACGGCGCGAGATCGACTGGGGAGGCTGCCGCTGCCAGGCCTTTCTCTTGCGGGCGATGCGGGCGTCACCGATCCGGCCTGTGCGTTCAGCCCGCGCCACGATCTCGTCGTGGCGCTGCGCGAGGCGCAGCCGCGGCGCGCACCGGAACCGCGCCGCATCGTCGCGGCGCCGCGCCGTTGATCATCCGCGTCCTCGGCTCGGCCGCCGGCGGCGGCGTGCCGCAGTGGAACTGTGCGTGCGCGAACTGCAGCGCCGCGCGCGGCGGTGCGGACGCGCGCCGCAGCCAGTCGTCGATCGCGCTCTCGCACGACGAGCATACCTGGTACCTGATCAACGTCTCGCCCGACGTCGCGCAGCAGATCGAAGACTGCGAGCCGCTGCTGCCGCAGGACCTGCGCGGCACGCCGATCGCGGGCGCGCTGTTCACCGATGCGAACGTCGATCACATCGGCGGCCTCGCCGTGCTTCGCCAGCAAGGCGCGCACGCGTTCGCGTTGCGCTCGAGCGAGACCGTCCGCGCGCATCGCGCTCGCCCAGCGCGCGTTCTCGCCGTTCGCGAAGCCGCCGCATCGCTGGGAGGCCGTCGCGGTCGACGGCCGCGCCGCTGGCGGGGTTCGGTCCGGACGATCCGTTCGGGGCGGTGTTCGAACTGCGCGCGATCGCCGTGCCGGGCACGACGCCCGGTTACGCGGGTCGCGAAGCCGTGCGCGGCGCCGTGGTCGCCTATGCGGTCGAGCGATCGCGTGACGGGCTTCCGCGTGCTGTTCGCGCCGGTCTTCGCCGCGATCGACGACGCGCTCGCGACCGAGATCCGTGCGGCGGACGTCGCGTTTCTCGACGGCTCGTTCTATCAGCGACGACGAGTTGCCGGCGCAGGGGCTCGGTGACAAACGCGCGCGCGACCTCGGCCATCAACCGGTCGGCGGCGCGGGCGGAACGCTCGAGACGATCCGCAATTTCCGAATCGCACGATCTTCACCCACATCAACAACTCGAACCCGATGCTCGACCCCGAGTCGGCGGCGGCCGCGGAGGTCGCCGCGGCCGATGCCGAGATCGCATACGACGGAATGGAGATCAGCGGCTAAGTGGAGCGGCCGACGCCCTCGACCATCCAAAAAGAAGGTGGACGACAACTTGCGGTTCGTGCCTCCGCGCCCCAAACTGGCGATTCGCTTCGCATCATTCTGCGTCTCGGCCCCTCCGGAGAACCGATCGTCGACACCGTGCTCTCCAACGGAGCCAGTGGCTCCGATCGCGGACGGAGCCGAGCCTCGTTTGATCGATTGACCCATGCCAAGGAGATTCGGGCGAAGCGCCTCAAGCAGTTCGAGGAGCGCGTTCTGGCGACTGCGTTGATCGCCGCCGCTCCGTAATGGAGGCAAAGCTGAACGCCGAGCACGGAACTGAAGCAGACATGCCCAAAGCGATCGGATTGATGGCAGAGAGACTCTAAGGGCTCGTCGACCTCATCCTTCGCGTCTGCGTTGACGCGCGCCCGAAGTAATATACCAGTAGCTAGTTTGCATCCGAGTGCGCAAGAATACCGGTTCTGGTGAAATTCGCGCCTAACCCGTCCCCGGCCGGCCTGGCGAACTGCATGCCTCATCCTCTTTAAAATAGGCGATATGAAAAATCGCCCCGGGGGCGGGTTGAGAAGTAACGTGAAGAGCGCGTGTCGGCGATTAAGCCGTTTCAAAAGATCGGCACTCCGATTCGGTGACTGCGCTCACATCTTTCATGCCACAAAAGGAGCACGCGACTCCCTGCAAGCAAAGCGTCTCGGGCATCGCCACGCTGGCAATCGATGCTGATCCGGCAGCCTTGTTCTCAGTGGGCTCGCAGATCGCCTAGCGCATCACCTTCGGGAGCGCAAATGGATATCAGAATGGGGACTTCTCAGTTCTGTCGTCGCAGAGAAAAGGCTTGGACCGTCGGGCGAGGAGCGTATTTAGGTTACTCCTTCGTTGTGACGCACCGCGTCTTAGGTACTCACGCACACTACGCACTTTGAGGGTATTTGACTTATGCGACACGTACATCGTCCGCGCACGTCCGCCGCAATTCCGGCAGCCGTTGCGCTCATGGTCGTCTTCCCTTCGCTTGCCTCTGCAGCGTCCGTGTCCCGAACCGTACTGCAAAATCCAAAGGCTCATCATTCGCATCATAAACGATCTTTTCATCACGCCTTTGCCACGCCGATTGAGCATATCGTCGTCGTTGTTCAGGAAAATCGAACGATTGACAATCTCTTTTAGCTCTTTCCAGGCGCAGTCACCTCAGGCTCTTTCAATGGGACGCCGCTAACCCCACAGGATTTGAGTCAAGGTACTAGTGGTAACAATCCGGGCCACGAGTACCCCGACTTTGTGCAAGACTTCAATAACGGAGCAAACAACGGTTGGTCGATGAATGACCTTCATTATGTCCCACAGAGTGAGGTAATGCAGTACTACGAACTCGCGGCAAAATGGGTCCTGTCGGACATGACCTATCAGACCAACGAGGGGCCAAGTTTACCGGCGCACCAATACCTCATAGCCGGACAGGCTGGTGGAATCCCCAATACGGGTAACCCGTACGGGTGGCCCGCGAATGAGTCTCCCTGGGCCGAAGCGCAGAACCCTGGAAGCATTCCATCCTCCAGTGGATGCGACACTGCGCTTCAGGCCGATTCCGTCGATATGATGGTGAACTTTCCAGCGACCCTTGGAAATCCGTATGTGCCGTGCCAGGATTATGAGACGATCCTTGACAGGGTCGACGAGGAATTTGGCAAGTCGGCCGATCAGTGGAGGTTCTACTTCGCTGAACCGAAAGCGCTGTGGAACGCTCCGTATGGAGTGAACCACATCTATAATTATGAGGTGAACGCCGTACCACCGAATCCGAACATCACCATCGACAGTACAGGCAACGCGTTTGCCCAAGACGTTGCGGCCGGCAATCTAGCCGCACTGACGTACATCATACCGTGCTCCTCATGGTCGGATCACCCTGCGGTAAAGCGGCCGACAAACACGAATATTCTAACAGGCGAAACCGGGCCAAATTGGGTGAACTTTATCGTGAACACGATAGGGAATACGTCAGGAACGGCACATGACGTTTGGAAGAATACGACGATTATCGTCGTGTGGGACAATTGGGGAGGATGGTACGATCACATGTCGCCCTTCACCAACCCTATGCCGTACTTCATGGGTAATACCGATCCTTACGAGTTTGGATACCGCGTGCCGTTGCTGGTGATCTCCCCATATCTAAGCGCGCCGGGAACGGTCGATCACTACCCGCTTGTGACTCATCCGCCCGTGCCGCCGCCGCGTACTCAAGCCTCGATCCTGCACTACATCGAGACGACGCTTGGGTTATCGTCACTCGGTTCGACAGACGCCGCCTCCGACGACCTCACCGAAATGTTCAACTACGCGCAATCAACACCCCTAGCGTTTAGTCAGATCCGAGACACCTACGGCCCGTTTCCGGCTGGATCGGGCGACTGTCACGAAGGCCAGGACGCAGGCGTCCAATAGCCTGATCTGAAACTTCTGTTCGGCCGCGTTGCGACCGTGCGCGCGGCCGGGCAGACCAACCGCTTGATAGGGCAAGGCTTGGGCTGGAGGCCAACTAGATCGAGTTGGGGACGCAGAGATGAAGGGTGAAATCGAGCCCTTAAGGCCGCAGCGGTGTAATGCGTGGCTCCTCCCCGTCGTATTCGCGGCGATAGCCGAGTGCGGCTGCGCCGTTGCGCCGATGCCCCTTGTCGCCGGGCGCTCGGCTAGCGAATCTTACGCATTCTCGCGTCACGCCGCCCTCCATGCGCATCACCTGTACGCAGCGGGCGACGCGGTGTACGAGTTTCCACTCTACGACGGAATTCCGGCCGCTACGCCCAGCAATGTTTTGAACCTTGCGTCGGGAAATTCGCTGGAGGTCCTCTCGTTCGCCGTCGGGCCCGACGGTTCCGTGTACGCTGGTGGTTATCTTCAGCAAGGGAATTACTATGCAGTGAACGTCTACGCGCCGGGTGCGTCAGGCGAACGACCCCGCACGGTCAGAGAACGGTGAACATTCTGCATGCTTCGGCAGACGCATTACTCGTCGACAAGCAAGGTTTTCTCTTCGTCGGTGGGCTGTCGGACACCGGACACGCGGTCGTTTTCGTGTACCTCCCCGGTGGGAGCGTACCAATCCGGACAATCCAAGTATCGCAGGCCGATATCCCATTCAGGCCTGGCACTGGACCACCATGGCAACCTTTATGTGTCATCGAACGAGAGCGACGTACCGATTGTCGTCTACAGCCATCCGATCGATCGACCTCACTTCTTGCGAACGTTCTGCGCACGCCGACCGGAGACAAGAATCGCAATTGACGAGGAAGACGACCTCTACCTAAGCGAGGGTCACTTTACGAGAGGGGATCACCCAGCGGTCGCAGTCCTGGACGGTCGAGCAGACTCGTGTCCAGCGAAGGCACTTCGTCATATCTCTGCGGAAAGACAGCGGTTTACTTATGTCGGCGCAATTGCGCTTTTCGAAGAGCGGCTTTATGTTTCAGTCGTACTCGCCAACGGCGGTTATCCCATCTTTACCTTTGACGCCCAACGTGGTCGTCAAGTGCCGCTAAACGTCCTTACGCTGAGCGGCGTCGACGACTTCGGTGAGTTCCTTGCCGTCGGCCCTTAGGACACACGACCCGCGAAGCCCGAAGCCAAGAAGTGTTGGCGACGCGAGCTTATACCGGTTGCATGTTAGCGAGAACGAAAATGGGACCGGCAGCAAGAATGAAAGAGGGACCACCCGCTAGGGTGATGTTTTGCTAGCCTTGACCGTGCTTCCCGCTTTGGCTCTCTGCTCGCGGGTTCGGTAGCTTTCGCCGATGATGGGGACGATGTGAGCGTGGTGGACGAGTCGGTCGAGGACGGCTGTCGCGAGAATCGGGTCGGCGAACATTTCGCCCCAGGCCTCGAAGGACTTGTTGCTGGTCATGATGATCGAGCCACGCTCGTAGCGTTCAGAGACGATGCGGAAGATATGGTCGGCGACGATTTTGTTGAGAGGTGTAAAGCCTAGTTCATCCAGCATGACAACGTCGGCTTCGATCAGCGGTCGCACGACCTTTTCGACGCTCAAGTCTGCTAGCGCTGCGTTCAGGCGCGATGCGAGATGCTGGATGGTCGCGAAGACGACGCTGTACCCACGCATGCACGCCTTAACGGCGAGCGCGGTTCCTCAGGTGCGACTTGCCGACGCCGGGTGGACCGATCAGCAAGACGTTCTCGTGCTTGGCGACGAAGTCGCACGAAGCGAGCGACTTGACGAGCATTGCGTCAAGCTTCGGTTGGAAGCCGAAGTCGAACTCCTCGAGCGTCTTGAGGACGGGAAAGCGTGCGCCCCTCAGGCGCTTTTGCATGCCCTTGTCGTCGCGACTGTGCAGCTCGTCGTCGACGAGACGCTCGAGGAAGTCGAGGTAGCTTAGTTTCTCCTTGAGGGCTTGCTGGTGGTGGGCCTCGACAACGCCGGCAGCGTAGCCGAGGCGAAGTCGCTTGAGCTTAGCGGTCAACATGAAGGCCTCCAAAAAGGAAGGAGTAGAATTCGAGCGGTCGATTGATCTCGATCGGCGGGTTCAAAAGTGCCGACCGCGGAGTCACAACAACGTCCTCATGCGGCAGTTCGTAGAGTTTGCGCTCGACGATTTTGCGGAGTTGGGCCAAGTCAAAGGCCTTGAAATGAACGGCCCGCCGACATGCCCGCTCGATCGTCGTCGGGTCGGAGCGATCGATCAATCTGGCAAACTCGCGGTACAGGTCGCTATGGACGTATTCCCGCGATTGCAACAGGCCGTGAAGGAACTCCGCGGCGCATGGACCGACGGCCCGAATGCGCGCTACACGGTCGGCATGGATCTGTTGGCTGGAAAGCCGCTTGTGCTCGGGGTAATGGCTGCGATCGGTGATCGTTTGACCCCGGTCTCGGCAACGAGCGTGGCGCGCGACCTCCACGAAGTCGTCGTAGACGACGATCTCGTCGCGCTCGATCCGAACGGCTACCTTCTTGCCAGTGAGGCGGTACGGAACCGAGTAGAAGTTGTACTCGACTTGAACATGGCAGTCGGTTCGCACATGCGGTTCACGCCAGCACGCCAGCGGGAATGGGTCAGGCAGTTCGCCACGCCGCTCCCCCGCGATGAGGTCGTTGGGGCGCTTGCCGCTGACCGAATGGGGGCGGTCGTTGTAGAGCGCCATATGCTCCTTAACGGCGGCCCGCAGCTCTCGAAAGGTCGGCAACGTTCGACCTTTCAGAAACGCCCGCACCGTACGCACCGCTCGCTCAACTTCGGCCTTGTCGGTCGGCGTCCGCGGTCGCGCTGGGCTGGGCGCGATGTCATAGTGCGCGCAGAAGTTCGCAAAGTCGCGCTGATAGGGTCGAAGACCGAGTTGACGCCGCAACACCGCCGAAGCGAGGTTGTCGGGAGTCAGTCTCTTCGGCGCGCTGCCGCTGCTGCGAATGCCGTCCTGGATGCAGCCCAAAAACGTGGGAACCGTCTGGTCGAAGACGACATCTTCGAAGACCCAGTGCGAATGCGGCCAGGTCATCACGAACAACCATGCCTTGACCATCCGATCGCCCTCGAGGACGCGGCCCAGGGAACCGAAGTCGATTTGCGCTTCATCGCCGGCGGGATGCTCAAGGCGCTCGTACACCTTCGGGTCGTGCGGGCGAAGCGCACGCACCCGTCGCACCACTAAGTCGTAACTACCCGAGAATAACGGGTCGGCTTGAAGTTCTCCGTAGATGCTCCAGGCCGTTCGACCGGCGGCCGCGAGCTCGGCGATGCGCTCGCCGAACGCGTCGAGTTTCGAGCCGCGCGGCGTGTACTGCGGCGCCTTCGCGCCACGCTCGATCTTGCCGACGATTCGCCGAACCGTCTTGATATCCAGGTTCTCAGTCGGCGGGCCATCTCGCGAAGGGCCATGCCCTGCTCGTGCCACACCGCAATGGTTTGAAAAAGCTCCACGCGAACCAACTCTCCCCCTGTGACCGTCGGCCAATGACGGTCGCAGGGCCCTTACGGGCGGGTGGGGGTGGTCCCGTTTTCGTTCTTACTACCCGGTCCCAAATTCACTCTGCCTAACAGTTGCAAACTCGTTTTGGCGAGGTCGTCGTTTGCGCGCTCAACGATACCCGAGTACTGCCGTGTTTTAGCGCCTCAGGTACTCAGCTGGACTGTCGGCTACGTTTTGCAATCAGGCCTAGTTTTGACCGAGAGCGACTAGGCAGGTGGCGGCCCGCTCTTGCTGTTGAGCGACGCTTCCCAATCTGGTGTTAGGGGTGCGCGCGCCGCCCGCCGAGGACGGGCGGGCGCCGCGCATGGTCCCCCTTACGGTGCTCCCGGTAGGTCGATGTCTTGGAGTTGGACGCCGATGTCGAAGGTGCCGAGCCCGGTCATCAGGTCGTAGCCCGGCAATCCCGTGTACAGTCCGTTGAAGCCGAAGTACACGTCGTGGAAGCCGCCGACCGGGCTCGTCCCGAAGCCGGGCGGTCCCGACGGCACGGGCGGCGGCGTGGGGATCGGGAACTGGCTCCACTCGTAATAGAAGGCCGGCGCGCCGTAGCCGTACTTCTTCGTGCCGAACGCGCCCGGGTGCGCGCTCAGCAGGCGCGACCACACGCCGAGCGAGAGCGGTGACGACAGGCTCGTCCGCCGACGCCCTCGGCGCTCCCGCTGACGATCACGATCGCGGGGCTGAGGTTGTTATCGGCGTCCATTGCAACGTCGGGCACCGCGCGGAACTCGCCGTCGCCGGTGAAGACGGTGCCGATCGCGGCCGTCTGGAAGGCCGGCGGCGCTTCGAACGCGCTGACGCCGCCACCGGTTCCCTGCCACCCGAGTTCGCCGCCATACGCCGACGTGTTCTGATCGCTCAGGAGCGACGTGCCGCCGACCGCGACAACGTCGGGCGACGACGCCGGATAACAGACGCCGACGACGCCGGGCACGAACGGCACGCCGGTCGAGGCGATGACCGGACACGCGGCGCCGTTGTCGCCCGCCGAAGCGAAGAACGTCTGGCCTTGGGCCGTGCCCTGGTTGAAGACCTGATCGTCGATCAGCATGGCGGCGTCGGCGTCGGCAAGTGCCTCCGGTTCACCGAAGGACGCGCTCCCGGCGGCGGCCTTGTCCTGCGTGACGAACGCATTGAACTCGAGCGCGGTGTCGGCGTCGCTCAGCAACGTCGTGTCATAGATGTAGAGGTGCTGCACGCCGCCGGCGATGCCGGTCGACGACTGGGTGTCGAGATCGAACTCGTCTTGGCCGGACGTGTCGGACGACGAGTGGCCGACCTGCACGACGCTCACGGGGAACGAGGAGAGGCCGAAGGTTTGCTGATACGTGGCGAGGTCCTTGACGACTTGCGTCACGTCGCCTTCGGCGAAGATCGCGATGCTGGTCTTCGAACCGGTCGTCCCGGTCAGGCCGTCGTACGCGGATTTGAAATCGTACGGTCCGTACTCGCGCGAGCAGTCGCCGTCGATATCGCCGGCAACAGGCACGGCTGCGCGGTCGGCGCGGCGGACGGAACGCCGCGCTTCGCGTGCCGCAACGCGTCGCGCACGTGTGCGGCGATCCGCGCCTGGATGCGCGGCGACGACTTGCGCAGGTGCGTGGCCATCGGCATGTTCTGCAGGCCGAGGACGCCCAGCACGGAGCGGCTCAGCTCCGCGGGGATGCGGGCCGGTTCGACGTTGGCGTACACGACGCGCGAGCGGCCGCCGAGCGTCTGCCGGAAGAGATCGATCTTCGTGTCGAACGCCCACTCGACGGTGCCGGCGGTCGCGTACCCCGCCACGAGCAGGTTGTTCGGATCGGCCGTGATGTCGCGGAATCCGTAGCGCGCGAGGTGCGCGCCCACTGCGGAGACCTGCGCACCGGTCGGGTTGAACGCTGCGGTGAACTGCTGTGGAGTAACATAGCGATGGAAGAACGCGTCGCCGGGAGTGTTTTGCCGGCGCACGAGTTCGTGCGCGCCGCGCGCGTCGCGCATCCGCAAGCCGACGACGACGTGAAGGGGCATGCCGGCCGGGGCGGGCCCGAGGTCGACCGCATCGATGGGGGAGACCGCGCGCGTCGAGGTCGATGCCCAACCGGCGCGCGGCTCGGCGGTCGGGTGCGAGGTCGAGACGGACGCCGCGCTGCTCAGCAGCGGGCTGCTGACAAACAGGACGAGTGCCGCGAGACCGGCGGCACTGGGGGATGCTTGCGTGGCAGAACTCCTCCGAGCGAATGTGTGATCTCGCTCAAGTCTGCCGCCGGCGCCGTGACAAACTGGGAACCCGCTGGAGAACAGCCCGCGGGCCCTTCGGCCCGCGTTTCGGCCGCGCCGGCGAAGGGAACACCAGGCCGAACTTGTACGTTTCGGGGTCGCCCCCGCCACTCAAGACATCGCTAAGGACCGGCCTTTCATGCGCCTCGGGGCCCCGATTGTCACCGCCATCGCGTCGCTCGTTCTCGTCACCGGAGCGGCCGCAGAAGCTCACGGGATTCCGTTCGTCGTCGACGGCGTACGCGCCGTCGCCGAGTCGGCCGCGAACGGCGTCGTTTTGTCCGGACAACCGGGCGACGCGACCCAAGAAACGACGATCGTCGACCGCGCCCACCAGCGAAGCTT
Source organism: Vulcanimicrobiota bacterium (assembly GCA_963743605.1). Lineage (GTDB taxonomy): Bacteria > Vulcanimicrobiota > Vulcanimicrobiia > Vulcanimicrobiales > Vulcanimicrobiaceae > CAVUQJ01. Next base: position 268,801 of record CAVUQJ010000009.1, read on the forward strand.
TAGCGTGATCGCGATCCCGTACGGGACCCGCGCGGGCGTCGAGGACGCATTGCCGGTCGCGCACCGCGGCGGACGGGCGAGTATCGCACCGCGCTGCACGATTATCGCGCTCGCATGGGCCAGTACGCGTTGCCGGCGGCCGTCGTCGGCCTGTTCGGCGCGGGCGTCGCGGGCAACGTCAGCGTGCGGCACGAGGACGTGGATGGCTTCGGCGCGTTCAGCCGCGAGGCATGACGGCCGAGTGGGTGACCGAGGCCGGCGGCCGCATGTGGATCGTCAGGTTCGTGCAATACGTCGGGCCGGGCCGATCGTTCGACGCGATGCCGGAATTCGACGACGAGCTTGGACGGATCGGCCTGACGGCAGACCAAGCGCGCTGGGCAAGCCGACGACGGTACGCAAAGATACCGGCGCCTCCGCGTCGCCGCGCCCTTCGATACGGCGTCGCCGGTACACGCGCCGGCGTTCGACCCGAAGCCGCCGCACTATAGCGATCCGTGCGACGCGCAGGACTACGACGCGACGACGCAGTTCCACGAGTGGCGCAACTCGCTGGGCGCGTCGTACCAGGGCGTCCCCGCGTGCGGGCCGCGACCCGCGTCGGGCGGTGCGGAGGTTCAGGCAACGCTCGCCGACGGCATCGGCCCCGTCGTGCAGTTCGGTGCTCCGGAGCTGAGCCTGCGTTGGATGTATCTTGCGCTACGGGACCCGCCTTATGCCGGGAACGGCGACCAACTCTACGGCCGCTACGATCCGGTCCACGGCGGAAAGCCGCTGCTCGCGATCGCAGGCTCGGGGAACCTCGACGAGGCGCCGCAAGCCGGCGACGTGATCAGTTACGACACGGGTGGGACCGGCGGCCACACGGCGGTGGTTGTCGCTTCGCGCGTCGACGGGGCCGGCGACGGTTCGGTCGACGTGATGGAACAGAACGCGTCGCCGAACGGCTACGCCCGGCTGCCGATCGTCAAGCACGCGGTGCTCAGCAACTACGGCGGGTTCATCACCGGCTGGCTCACCTCGCAACTGCGCGCGCGCCGCACTCGCTGACCGTCGCCTAGCGGGCCGGAGGACAGGCGAGCGTCGAATCGCTCGCCATGAACCGCGACGGACTTGTCGTGGTCGCCGTTATCGGCGGCCTGGCATTACTCGTGATCGCGCTGATCGAGATAGTACGGGCGATCTATCCATACGCGGAACGAGGCGCGTCTCGCGCGATATCAGGTATGCAGCGGCGCGAATCGAGCAGGCACAGCGGAACGCGCGCGGGGCATATCGACGCGCGCGCTTCACCATGCCCAGCGGCTATGTCATTGAATACACGCTCGAGGCGAACCGCGGTCGTGTCATCCGCGTCGCTTCGATGCGGGGCGCGAGCCCCGACGTGATCGAACTCCAGCAGTTCTCGGATCCGAATCGCTTTGAGCGCGAGCAGTGGGAGCAGTTTGTGTCGCGGGCCAACGTCGCGGACTGCGAGCGGCAACGAGCCCCCGTCCGGTTCCGTTCGGCGCTCGGTATGCGGCTCTTCGATGGCTACCGGCGCGTATGCGCGGGGTCGGAGTACGGCACCCAGATCGAACTGCTGGTCCCGCATGGCGCGCGCCCCTCGGGCCTGCTGTGGGCTCGGGGCCGCATCGGCGATTGGAGCGACGCGCCGCTCGCGGCGGTTGCCCAGGCGCTGCGCTGAGTCGGGAGAACCGGCCCCGGGACGCGAACATAGGGTTTCGAGGAGACTGAGGGAGAGCACGTTGGCGAAGATGATCGAGCGCCCGTCCGGGCTGGGCGCGCAGGACACCCCGGAGTACGCCGAGCAGCGCGAACGCTGGGAGGAGCGCTGGTCGTCGCGAGTCCTCGCGCCGCAACGAGACCGGGTTCCGGCGCCGTCGATCGGACGATCTCCGACCTCCCGCTGAAGCCGCTCTACGATCCCTCGGACGTCGCGCACCTCGACCTGGCGCGCGACCTCGCGTTTCCCGGCGAGTACCCCTACACGCGCGGGATCCACGCCGGCATGTACCGCGACCGGCTGTGGACGATGCGCCAGTTCGCCGGCTTCGGCAACGCCAAGCAGACCAACGAGCGCTATCACTTTCTGCTGAGCCAGGGTCAGCCCGGGCTCTCGGTCGCGTTCGACATGCCGACGTTGATGGGTTACGACTCCGATGCGCCGCAGTCGCGCGGCGAGGTCGGCAGGTGCGGCGTCGCGATCGACTCGCTGCGCGACATGGAGCAACTGTTCGCCGGGATCGACCTCGGCGAGATCACGACGTCGATGACGATCAACGGGCCCGCGTGCATCGCGGTCGCACAGTACATCGCGACGGCCGAGAACAAGGGGATTCCGCGCGCCAAGCTCGGCGGCACGATCCAGGCGGACATCCTCAAGGAATACATCGCGCAGAAGGAATGGATCTTCCCGCCGCGCCCGCACGTGCGCATCATCGTCGACATGATCGCGTTCTGCACGCGCGAGATGCCGAAGTGGAACACGATCTCCGTCTCCGGCTACCACATTCGGGAGGCGGGATCGACGGCGGTTCAGGAGCTCGCGTTCACGCTCGCCGACGGCTTCGCGTACGTCGAGGCCGCGATGAAGGCCGGGATGGACGTCGATTCGTTCGCGCCGCGGCTCTCGTTCTTCTTCAACTCGCACATCGATTTCTTCGAAGAGATCTGCAAGTTCCGCGCGGCACGGCGCATCTACGCGCGCCGGATGCGCGAGCGCTACGGCGCGAAGGATCCGCGCTCGTGGACGCTGCGCTTCCACACGCAGACGGCCGGCTGCAGCGCGACGGCGCAGCAGCCCGAGAACAACATCGTGCGCGTCGCGTACGAGGCGATGGCGGCGGTCCTCGGCGGGACGCAGTCGCTGCACACCAACTCGATGGACGAAGTGCTCGCGCTGCCGACCGAGAAGTCGGTCGAGATCGCGCTGCGCACGCAACAGGTGCTGGCCTACGAGACGAACGTCACGAACGTCGCCGATCCGCTCGGCGGCTCGTACTTCGTCGAGGCGCTGACCGACGAGATGGAGCGTCAGGCCGAGGCGTACTTCGCGCAGATCGAGGAGTACGGCGGCGTCGTCGAAGCGATCGAGGCCGGGTTCTTCCAGCACGAGATCGCCGACGCGTCGTACCGCTACCAGCGCTCGCTCGAGTCCAAGGAGCGGATCATCGTCGGCGTCAACGCGTTCGAACGCGACGAGTCGCAGGCGCGGCGATGGATCTGCTGAAGATCGGGCGCGAGATCGAGGAGGCGCAGGCTCGCGACGTGCAGGCGGTGCGGGCCGACCGCGACGGCGCGGCGGTGGAGGCGTCGCTCGCGGCGCTGAAGCGCGCGTGCGCGGACCCGACGCAGCAACGTGATGCCGCCGCTCGTCGACGCGGTGAAGGCGCTCGCGACCGAGGGCGAGATCGTCGACGCGATGGTCTCGGTCTACGGCCGCTATACGGAGAAGCCGGCCTTCTAGCGCGCGGCACGCCCCCGGCAACGTTGCCGGGCGTCGGCCGGCCAATTTCGTGGCCGGCAAGCCGGCGTGTTTGGTCGGCGCGCGATTGTGCCATAACCTCCCCGAGATGAACCTGTTGACGACGCACGTCCGCCGGCAAGCCTCGCTGGGCCAACGTGAGCGCGATTGCCTGTCTCGCGGCACATGGAACGGCGTCCACAGCGAGCCCGCGACGACCACCCGATGCTCCCACGATTCCGGCGATGTTGAGCGAGAGTGTCTCATCGGCGCACGCCGAGGTCGGCGATCCGTTCGCGTTCACGCCGTCGCAACCGGCGACGGTCGGCGACATAGAGGTTCCGGCCGGAACCCCGGGACACGGGCACCGTCGCCCGAGTAAAAGCCGCTCGCTGGGACCGCGGCGGCAGCCGGCCGCTCCGAGGTTCAAGCGTTCGGTATCCGCGCGACGGCCAAACGATCCTGACAGCTTCAGCGCGGCTACCCACGACGGCAGCGAGCCTCGCGGCGCTGATCGAGGATGCAGACGGCGGCCTCAACGGACGCCGGCACTCGGTGGAGGCGATCAGTGCGCCGACTCGGGGATCCGGTTCGGATGCGGCTCCGTCTTCGAACTGCGGCCCGCAGCGCACGGCTACGCTTCGCGCCTGCTGGCAGCAGCTTTCACGGACCGGATGGTCTGGTGCCGTACTCGACCCTGGTTGCCGATTCGAAGGCGAGTACGGCACGACGACCGGCGATTCCGGCGTGAATGGGGTCGTGTCAGACTGCGGCCCGCCGGCAGCGGCTACGTAGCGAGCACCGTGTTCCGCATGCGCGGCCGAGCGACGGAGGCACCCTCTACGGCGGTCTGACGCTGTTCGGCGACACGTTTTTGGAACCGCGGCCGGCGGCGGTGCGACCGAAAACGGCGTGGTGTTCTCCCTGCGCGTCTAGCGTAGACCGGCAACGGTAGGGATGCGACGGCCAACGCAAACACGCTAACGCGGAGGTGTTCGCACGGCCAAGATACTCCGGTCGCATAGCTTCCCGCTGCTCGACCTCGCCGTCAAGGAATTCAAGCGACGGGTCGGCGCGCTGCCGAACGTCGCGTCGGAACGAACGCAGCGGCTCGCGGCGCGCATCGAACGGGCCGAACCGGTCGTCAGCGTGTGTCCGTACTGCGCCGTCGGTTGCTCGACGCTCGCCTACGTCGACGACGACCGCAAACTGCTCGACGTGGAGGGCAATCCGGAGAGCCCGATCTCGGGCGGACACCTCTGTCCCAAGGGGTCGGCGATCTTCGGGCTGACCGTCAACGACGCGCGCTGGACGACGGTCAAGTATCGCGCGCCCAACGCGACCGCGTGGGAAGACAAGCCGCTCGAATGGGCGCTCGACCGGATCGCGGAGCGCGTCAAGGAGACGCGCGAGCGGACCTTCGTGCGCACGACGCCCGAGGGCAAGCGCGTCAATCACACGCTCGGGATCGCGTCGCTCGGCGGCGCGACCTTCGGGGTCGAGGAGAACTACCTGCTCGGGAAACTGATGCACGGGCTGGGCGTCGTCTCGATCGAGAACCAGGCCCGAATTTGACATAGCTCCACGGTGCCCAGTTTGGGCGCCACATTCGGTCGGGGCGGCGCGACGACGTACGTCCAGGATCTGCGCAACGCGGATTGCATTCTGATCGAGGGATCGAACTTCGCGGAGTGCCACCCGGTCGCGTTCCGGTTCGTCATGGAGGCCAAGGAGCGCGGCGCGAAGATCATCCACGTCGACCCGCGCTTCACCCGCACCTCGGCGGTCGCCGATCTCTACGCGCCGATCCGCAGCGGCTCCGACATCGTCTTTCTCGGCGCGATCGCCAACTGGCTGCTGACGAACGAGCGCTACTTCCGCGAGTACGTCGTCGCCTACACGAACGCGACGACGATCGTCTGCGAGGACTTCAAGGACACCGAAGACCTCGACGGCCTGTTCTCCGGGCTGCGCGACGAAACGGCAACCTACGACACCACGACGTGGGCGTTCGAGACGGAAGAAGTGCCGCGCTTCGACGGCGACGGGACCGTTCGCGTACCGAAGCGCGACGAGACGCTGCACGCACCCGCGCTGCGTGCTGAACGTGCTGCGCCGCCACTTCTCGCGCTACACCGCCGAGCTGGTCGAGGACGTCTGCGGCACGCCGCGCGCGCTCTTCGAGGAGATCTGCGAGCTGCTCGCCGTCGAACAGCGGGCGCGAGCGGACGACCGCGTTCGCCTACGCCGTCGGCTGGACGCAGCACACGGTCGGGGTGCAGTACATCCGCACCGCGGCGATCGTGCAGATGCTGCTCGGTAACATGGGACGGCCGGGCGGCGGCAGTCATGGCGCTGCGCGGTCACGCCAACATCCAGGGCGCGACCGACATCGCGACGCTCTACGACCTGCTGCCCGGCTACCTGCCGATGCCCTCCGCGCTGCGCGACGAGGGCACGCTCGCCGCGTATCTGAAGACGAACACGAAGCCGACCGGCTGGTGGTCGAACGTTCCGAAGTACGTGATCTCGCTGCTCAAGGCGTGGTACGGCGACGTCGCGACGAGCGCCAACGACTACTGCTTCGAAACCTGCCGCAGTTGATCGGCGATCACTCGACGTTGCCGACGCAGGTCGCGATGAAGGACGGCGTCGTCAAGGGCTACTTCGTCATCGGACAAAACCCGGCGTCGTCCGGTCTGAACGCGGAACAGGCGCGCGCGGCGCTCGAGCGACTCGACTGGATGGTCGTGCTCGACGCGTACGAGACGGAGACGGCGTCGTTCTGGCGCCGCGAGGGCGCCGATCCCGCGATCGATCGCAACCGAGTGCTTCTTCATTCCGACGGCGACCGTGCTCGAGAAAGAGGGCACGATGACGAACACCAACCGGCTGCTGCAGTGGCACGACAAGGCCGTCGATCCCGCCGGCGATGCGATCAGCGATCTCGCGTTCATCCACCGGCTCGGCGCGCGGCTCAAGGAACTCTATGCGGGCTCGACCGATCCGAAGGATCGCGCGCTGCTCGATCTGACGTGGGACTACGCGCACGACGACGAGCGCGAGCGGGCGCGCGGCGAGCCGTCGGCGCTCAAGGTGCTGCAGGAGATCAACGGCTATCGCGTCGAGCCGGGAAAGCCGCGCGACGAGTGCGAGCAAGTCGCGGCGTTCACCGAGCTCGCGGCCGACGGTTCGACCGCCGCGGGCGGCTGGATCTACACCGGCGTCTGTCCCGACAAGGCGACGAACCGCGCGCGCAACCGGCGCGGCGACGAGTCGCGTCGCTCGACTGGGGCTTCGCGTGGCCCGCGAACCGGCGGATGCTCTACAACCGCGCCTCGGCCGACCCGGACGGCAAGCCGTGGAGCGAGCGCAAGAAGTACGTCTGGTGGAACGCGGAGGCGCGGCAAGTGGGACGGCGTCGACGTGCCCGACTTCCCCGCGACGAAAGCGCCGTCGACGCCGGCGAAACCCGGCGCGTCCGGCATCGACGCGCACTCGGGCGCGGACCCGTTCATCATGCAGCTCGACGGCCGCGCGCAACTGTTCGCGACGCCGCTCGCTCAAGGACGGCCCGTTCCCCGCGCACTACGAGCCGGTCGAATCGGTCGTGCCGAACATCGTGTATCGTCAGCAGCACAACCCGACGCTGCGCGAATGGCGCCGCGCGCGACAACGCGCGTCAATCGCGCCCGGCGCGTATCCCTACGTGCTCACGACCTATCGGCTGACCGAGCAGTCGGGGATCATGACGCGCTACGTGCCGTGGCTCGCCGAACTGCAGCCGGCGCTGTTCGTCGAGATCGATCCGGAACTGGCGGTCGAACGCGGCATCCGCAACGGCGAATGGGTGACGGTCGCGACGGCGCGCGGCGAGATCGAGGGACGCGCGCTGGTCAGCGGCCGCCTGCGCCCGCTGCGCCTGGGCCGCGGCAAGCGCGTGCACCAGGTCGGCGTGCCGTACAACTACGGGCCGCTCGGGCTTCGCGCGCGGCGACGCGGTCGGCGGCCTCGTTCCGCTCGTCATGGATCCCAACGTGTCGATCCACGAGGCCAAGACGATGACGTGCACGATCCGGCCCGGCCGCCGCGCGGCGATCCGCGACGCCGGGCCCATCGACGAGGCGGTGCCGCACCGCGCGAGCGCACGAAGTTCGGCGAGTCGACCGCACGCGGCATCGACATGGAGGGTTAGGGCCGCATGGCCAGCGGGTTCTTCACCGACACGACGCTCTGCATCGGCTGCAAGGCCTGCGAGGTCGCGTGCAAGCAGTGGAATCAGCTGCCCGCCGACGGCTACGCGTTCTCCGGCAACTCGTACGACAACACGATGGCGCTCGGCGGGACGACCTGGCGGCACGTGGCGTTCGTCGAACAGCCCGCGCCCGCGGGCGAGCCGCCGACGGCCGCGCGCTGGCTGATGATGAGCGACGTCTGCAAGCACTGCACGCACGCCGGCTGCCTCGAGGCGTGTCCGACCGGCGCGATCGTGCGCAACGAGTTCGACGACGTGTACATCCAGCCGGACGTCTGCAACGGCTGCGGCTACTGCGTCCCGTCGTGTCCGTTCGGCGTCGTCGACCTGATCGAGCACCGCGATCTCGTCGCGGAGCGGTTCGTCTCCGACGGCCGCACCGACGACGACGCGCTGCAGCGGACCGGCGGCGTCGCGGGCAAGTGCACGCTCTGCTACGATCGCCAGCGGATCGGCTTCGAACCCGCCTGCGCCAAGGCGTGTCCGACCGAGTCGATCCAGTTCGGCGAGGTCGACGAACTGAAGGCGCGCGCGCGCGAGCGGGTCGAGACGTTGCGCGGCGCGCGGCGTCGACGCCTACCTCTACGGCGTCGACGAGACGACGTCGGTCGGCGACCTCAACGCGTTCTTCCTGCTGACGGAACGGCCCGAGGCATATAACCTGCCACCGCGGCCAGTGCTGCCGTCGACCCACCAGCCGGCGGCCTATCTCGCCGGCGCGCTGGCCGCGACCCTGATGGGCGTCGCGGCGGCGCTGATCCTGCGCACGGCCACGTGAGCGAACTGCGCGACCTCTCGCTCATCTCGCCCGACGCGTCGTTTCGCGGCGCGGCGAGCGGCGGCGACGCGCCCACGCAAGAGGCCGGCTACTACGGCGCGCCGGTGCTCAAGAAGCCGCACTGGGGCCGGAGCGTCGTCACATACTTGTTCCTCGGCGGGATCATGGGCGGTTCGGCGATCATCGTCGCGTTCGCCGACCGCAACGACGAGGGCGGGCGGCGGGTCGCGCGCAACGGCCGCTACCTGAATCTCGCGCTGGCGCTCGCCTGCCCGGCCGTGCTGATCTCGCACCTCGGCCGGCCCGAACGGTTCCTCAACATGCTGCGGATCGTGAAGTTCAAATCGCCGATGTCGCTCGGCGTCTGGGGGCTCGTCGCGTACGGCAAGCTCGCGGGCTTCGCGGCGGTGGCGCAGGCGGCCCGCGACGGCTTGTTGCCGCGCTGGCTGCGTTTTCTGTCACCGGGACGCGGCCCCGACGTCGCGCTCGCGCTGCTCGGCGCGATTCATCGCGAGTTACACCGGCGTGCTCCTGAGCGCGACGGCCGTGCCGCTGTGGGCGAAGGGCAAGCGTTTCATCCCGGCGCTGTTCGTGTTCTCCGGCGTCGGCGGCGCGTGCGCGGCGCACGCCGCGCTGCTCGCCCTGCAGCCCGGCGGCGAACGGGCGCGCGGCGCGGCTCGAGCGGTTGGAACTCGTCGCGTCGCTGTGCGAACTCGCGACGCTGACGGCCTTTCGGTACTACGCCGGCACGATGGGCGCGCCGCTCTTCGCGGACGCCCGAGGACGGCGGCTGCGTGACGCGGACCGGCTTGGGCGGAATCGTCGCGCCGGCGGTGCTGAACCTGCTGCCGTTCGGCGGGCGGGTCAAGACGCTCGTCGCGGCCGGCCTGACGCTCGCCGGCGGCTACGTCTTGCGCGAGAGCGTCATCGAGGCCGGCAAGGCGTCGGCGGACGACCCGAAGGCGGCCTTCGCTCAGCCGGAGTAAGCCACCGGATGGCGTTGGATGCGTGGGCGGCGAACGCTCCGGACCCGCCGCGCGCGGGCCCGTCGATCGAGGTGCGCGTCGGCGTCCTCGACGGCGACGCGCTGCGGCCGCGCTTCGACCGTGTCGCGACGGAGGAGCCGCTCGAGATCCGCCTGCGCGCCGGCGGCACGGCGCGCACCGTCGCGATCACGATGCGCACGCCGGGCAACGACATCGAACTCGCCGCGGGATTCCTGTTTGGCGAGGGCGTCGTGCGCGCCTACGACGAGATCGCGGGCATCTCGTTCTGCCTCGATTCCGAGGTCGACGCCGCGCAACGCTACAACATCGTCAACGTCGATCTCGCCCGGCGCGACCTGCCGCCGCTCGACGGACTCGATCGTCACTTCATGACGACGAGCGCCTGCGGCGTCTGCGGCAAGGCGAACATCGAGGCGCTGGAGTTGCGCGGCTGCCGTCCGCTGACCGGCGACCTGCGCGTCGCGCCGGAGACGCTGTTCGCGCTGCCCGCACGCTTGCGAGCCGCCCAGGGCGTGTTCGAACAGACCGGCGGGCTGCACGCAGCCGCGCTTTTCGACCGCGCCGGTACGCTGCTCGCGGTCCGCGAGGACATCGGCCGCCACAACGCCGTCGACAAGCTCGTCGGATGGGCGTTGCTGCAGCGCCGCGTGCCGTTGCGCGAAGCGATCCTGCTCGTCAGCGGGCGCGCGAGTTACGAAATAATACAGAAGGCGATCGTAGCCGAGACGCCGGTCGTGTGTTCCGTGTCGGCGGCGAGCAGCCTCGCGGTCGAACTCGCGCGCGCGTTCGGCGTGACGCTGGTCGGCTTTCTGCGCGAGCGCCACTGCAACGTCTACGCGGGCGCCGAGCGCATCGCGACGGAGTCCGCGACCACGTGATCACGCTCGACGAGGCGCAGCGGCGCGTCGCGGCGGCGTGCGCGCCGCTCGGCAACGAGACGGTCGCGCTCGAGGCCGCGGCGGGTCGCGTGCTGGCCGAGCGGCTCGGCGCGAGCGCCGACCTCGTTCCGTTCGCGCGCTCGGCGATGGACGGCTATGCGGTGCGCGCGGCCGACCTGCGCGAATCGGCCGAATTGCCGGTGCGCGAGCGCGTCTACGCGGGCGGTACCGCGACGCTCGTGCACGCGCCGGGGACGGCGACGGAGATCGCGACCGGCGCGCCGATACCGAGCGGCGCGGACGCGGTCGTGCGGCTCGAAGACGTCGCGCGTGTCAACGGGACGATCCGCGTCGGCGTGCGCATCGAACCTGGCGTCAACATATTTGGTCCGGGCGAGGACGCGCACGCGGGCGATCCGCTACTCGACCGCGGACGCCGCTTGAGTGCCGCCGACGCCGGCCTGCTCGGCGCGGCCGGGTTCGCGCGCATCGACGTGTTCCGCCGCCCGCGCGTCGCCATCGTGAGCACCGGCGACGAGATCGTCGACGTCGCGTCCGCCCCGGGGTACGGCCAGATCCGTAACAGCAATGCCGTCGTCGTCGCGGCGACCGCGGCTGGTTGGGGTTGCGACGTCGTGCGCCATGCGCACGCCGCCGACGATGCGAGCGCGCTACGCGAGACGCTCGAGCACGCTCTCTCCGCCAGCGACCTGTTGATCACGACCGGCGGTGCCTCGGTGGGCGAGCGCGACTTTGTGAAGCCGCTGTTGCGCGAACTCGGCTGCGCGTTCGAGTTCGACAGCGTCGCGCTGCGGCCGGCGAAGCCGACGGCGTTCGCGACGCGCGGCGACGTGCGCGTCGCGGTGCTTCCCGGCAATCCGTCATCGGCGTTCGTCGCGCTGCACGAGGTCGTCCGCATCGCGGCGCTCGGCATGGCGGGCTGCGCCGGCGACAACCGCCTGCCACGCGTGCCCGCGACGCTCGCGGGCGATCGCATCCACGGCAAGGCGGAACGGACGTACGCCGCCTACGCGACCGTGCGCACGTCACGGTCGGGGTTCGTGGCGACCCCCCTCGACAACCAATGTTCCGCGCTCACGCGCACGGCCTCCGACGCCGACGGCTTCATCGTCGTCCCGCCGGGCCGTCACGACTACGCGCCGGGCGATGCCGTCGACGTCAACGTCGTGGATTGGGCGAGCGTCCCAAAGGCCGGATAGTGTGAGAAGACTGGTCCTGCTCGCCGCAGCTGTGACGATTGGCCTTTGCGCCAATTGGGGGACGAAGAGTCTTGCCCAAAGCGATGTGGCCTCGCGAGAGCTGGCGCAGTGGCGGTTTTTCCCGCTTTACATCCCAAAAGGTGACGGCCCGGTCGGGATTGCAGTTGCGCGCGACGGCACGGCATATGCCACTCGTTTCCGGGACGGCCTCATCTACCGGGTGAGCAGCGACGGCATCGTGGCCCCTTTTCAAGCGGTTGGGTTTTTTCCGGAGTACCTAACGGTGAGTTCGCGTGGATTGCTTTATGCGAGCGGCTATACAGCGAGGACGGGCGACGCGCTGGTGGAGGTCTTTACGCTGGCCGGTAAACTCGTTCAGACTGTCCACTTTGATCCATCACCAAGCGGAGACTCCTTTGGATACACGATTCTGGCGCCTGACTCAGACGGGAATGTCTGGCTGTGCGAGGCTTATCACGTGGCAAGCATAACTCCTAGCGGCCTCGTGAACGAGTATCGGGCGAAGTTCGTGGGTAACTACCCGAACGGTATCGCGAGCATAGCGGTTAGCCCTCGCCGGATGATCTGGTTTACAATACGCGGCAACCTGGGCACCGGCGGATACGTTGCGAAGGTTGACCCTAAGACGCGAAGAGTCACTCCATATCGGATTCCCTTCGCCGCGTGTCTCGAGACGAACGGGATGGCATTTGGCAGCGATGGTGCACTCTATGTCGCGTGTTTTACGCCCGGCACGACAGCCTTGTTCGCGCGCATCACAGAGGACGGGCACATGACGCCGATCTCCTATCCGCCTGGCTTTGAAACGATCGTCGACGATCTCGTCGAAGGGCGAGACGGTCTCGTCTACTTTGGCTCTCAGAATCTCACCCTCATGTCGTACGACCCTCGTACGAAGACTTTCGCAAGTCACAGACCCCCGATCCCCGCAATCGCGGGTGTTACGCGTGGGCCCGATGGGGCGATCTGGGGAAACGGCGGTTACGGCGTCGACCGGTTTATCCCGTAGCGCGTCTGGTGCAGCGGCAGCACGAGCGACCGTCGAGGTAACGGCTTCAGCGGCTAGCTGTTGCAGCAGCGAAGACGGCGTGGTGGTTCGAGGTTCCACCTTTGTGGCGTTCTATCGACGGGAGAGTTTTGTGCGTTCTTTGTAGCTACGTTCCGCCCAGCGCGCTGCTGCGTCTTGCCGCGGCGACCGCGGCACGCAACAGCGTGTGGCGCAGTTTACCATCCTCCAGTTCCATGAGTCCGTCGATCGTGCAGCCGGCCGGCGTCGTGACTTCGTCCTTGAGCGCCGCCGGATGCGCGTCGCTCTCGAGCACCATCTTGGCGGAACCCATAATGGTCTGCGCGGCCAGCAGGCGGGCAACGTGACGCGGCAGGCCGAGCTTGACGCCGGCGTCGGAGAGCGATTCGACGATCACGTAGGCGTACGCAGGACCGCACCCGCTGATCCCCGTCGCCGCGTCCATCAGCCGCTCGTCGATGATCGCCACCCGACCCAGCGTTTCGAAGATCGACTGCGCCAGGAGTAGATGCTCGGGGGTCGCCTTCGCGCCCGCGGCGAGGACCGTCATGCCGGCGCCGATGCGGCACGGCATGTTCGGCATCGCGCGGACGACCGGCGCGCGGTCTCCGCTCCATGCCTCGACGTTGCGCAGCGGAACCGAAGCCGCGCAGGTGATGACGACTTTGTCCTCGACGAGGGACGGAGCGATTTCGCGCGCGACGCCTTCGATCTGAAACGGTTTGACGCACAACATGATGACGTCGGACGCCGCCGCGACGGCGGCGATTGTCGCCGCTGGAGCGGTTGGTCTCGCGCAGCGCGCCGATCGCCTCGTGTCTCTCCAGGCCGGCGGCAATGGCCCGACCCAGCGTTCCCATCCCGATGATGCCCACGTTCATACGTGGACCTTCGACGGCCCGGCGCGCCGGCACTCGACGGGCCGAAAACGCGTATCCGGCCCTCCTACTTCTATTGTACACCGCACCGTGGGACTTGCGGCAAGCCCCCGGTCGTGGCGCATAATCGCCGGATGACTCACGGATCGCGCGCGGCACGCGAGGAAAGACGCCGGGGCCGCCGGTGATGGACGCCGACGCGATCGTCGTGGGCGCCGGCCCGACCGGCCTGATGCTGGCCGTCGAACTGTGCCTGGGCGGCGTGCGACCGCTGGTCCTCGAGCGGCAGCCGCAGATTCGGGAGACCCCGAAGGCTGGCGGTCTCAGCGGGCAGATCGTCGAGCTGTTGCGCTACCGCGGCCTGCTGGAACGATTCGAAGCCGCCGCCGAGACCGAGACGATCCCGGCTCTCCGGTTACCGTTCGGCGGCCTGCACGTGGACTTCACCGCGATGGCCGTTCCCCCGATGCGGTTGCTGCCGCTCCCGCAACCGCGACTCGAGCGCGTGCTCGACGAACTCGCCCGCGAACTCGGGGCCGAGATCCGTCGCGGACACGAGGTGGCCGGGCTGAACCAGGACGACTCCGCGGTGAGCGCGGACGTGCGCGGACCGGACGGGCCGTATCGGGCGACCGCCCAATACCTCGTCGGCTGCGACGGCGCCCGGAGCCGCGTGCGAGACCTCGCCGATATCCCGTTCCCCGGCACCACCTACCCGGAGGTCCAGCGGCTCGCCGTCGTCACCGTGCCCGACTCGGTGACGGTGCTCGAGAACGGCGACCTCGAGGTCGCCGGCATCGGCAAGATACGTTTCGGCTTCACGGCAACCGAGCGCGGGCTGTTTGCTGTCGGTTCGACCAACCCGGCGCGCATGGGGCTCTTCACCAGCGAGGACGAGTCCGCCGATTACGACGACGACGAGCCGATGACGCTGATCGAGTTCCGCGACAGCATCCGCCGCGTGCTCGGAGTTGATCTACCGCTGGGAGAACCGACTCGGCTGACGCGGTTCAGCTTTCACGCTCGGCAGGTCGATCGATACCGCGACGGACGGATCCTGCTCGCCGGCGACGCCGCCCACTTGTTCCCCGCTCCAGGCGTAGCCCTCAATGCGGGCATGTGCGACAGCGTCAACCTCGGCTGGAAGCTCGCCGGCGCCGTCCACGGCTGGGCGCCGGCCGGCCTGCTCGACACGTACCACGACGAACGCCACCTCGCCGGCGATCGCACGCTGCTGCACGCGCGCGCACAAGTGGCGCTGCGGCGCGGGCACGACCCGGCAGCAGAAGCACTGCGGCAACTCTTCCAGGAACTGCTCGCCGACGAGCAACCCCAGCGCCGCATCGGCGCGTTCATCGCCGGCAGCGACATCCGCTACTCGCAACCTGGCTCCAACCACCATGCGTTGACCGGCACGTTCGCACCCGACCTCACGCTGCGCACCGACAAGGGCACGACCAGCGTCGCGGAGTTGATGCACGCCGCGCGGCCGATCCTGATCGACCTCGCTGGCCGCGCGGAGATCCGCGAGGCCGCCCAAGACTGGGAGCATCGCGTCGCGTTCCACTCGGCCGAAACCGATCACCGGCCGGCCGACGCCCTGCTGATACGGCCGGACGCGCACGTCGCCTGGGCCGCGACCATCGACGAACCCACCGTTACCGCCGCGCCCGCGCTGCGAGAAGCGCTCCGCGACTGGTTCGGCGCGCCCTAAAGCGCCGGCACTCCGCACGGGAGCGCGCATTACACAGCAGAAGCACGCGCAATGTTCGGTAGATTGTTGACGGCGCTCGGCGCCGTTACGGTGTTGGGGATTGGCGGCGCCGCCCTCTTGTGGCCGCGCCAGGCGACACGCGGTTACGGTATTCCAGAGGACGACCCCGACGCGCTCGCCTACGTGCGCGCGACGGCGGCACGCGACCTCGCGTTGGGAGCGTTCGTGCTGTGGGCCGCGCTCGCGGGGGACAGGCGCGCGATGCAGGCCGGCTTGGGCGTTTGCACGTTTGCGCCGCTCGCAGATTTTCTCATCGTCGCGCACAGAAAAGGCGCCGTTCCACAACTCGTGATTCATGCGAGCGGGGTGGCCGGCATCCTCACGACGCTCGCGATCGTGCGCGCCGGAATGTAAGCCCGGTTGCCCCCGGCCCACCCGAGCCCCGCGCCGCCGTGGTGACGGGCTCCAGGAAGGCCGTGGCGAAGGCCTTGCCATGCCGACCGAACGACCGCTGCGGGTTATCGTGGCGAAGGCGGGCCTCGACGGGCACGACCGAGGAGCCAAGGTGATCGCCCGCGCGCTGCGCGACGCAGGGATGGAAGTCATCTACACCGGCCTGTTCCAGACCCCGGAGCAGATCGTCCAGACCGCGATTCAGGAAGACGCCGATGGGATCGGCCTGTCCATCCTGTCCGGAGCCCACATGACGCTGTTCCCGCTCGTCGTCGAGCAACTGAAGGCGCAGGGCGCCGACGACATCGTCTTCTTCGGCGGTGGGACGATCCCGAGCGACGACGCGCAGGAACTCAGAGATCAGGGCGTGCGCGAGATCTTCACGCCGGGAGCGCCGCTCGCGACGATCGTCGAGTTCGTGCGCCGCGAGTGCGGCAAGCGGAGGGAACTCGTCGGATAGCCACGTGACCAACGAAGCCACCCGGCCCGTGCGCACGCGCGTCGCACCGTCGCCGACCGGCGATCCCCACGTCGGGACCGCCTATCAAGCGCTGATCAACACCTGCTTTGCGCGTCAGAACGGCGGCCAGTTCATCCTGCGCATCGAGGACACCGACCGGGCACGCAGCACGGAAGCGGCCGAGCGCGCGATCCTCGAAGCGTTGCACTGGTGCGGCTTTACCTGGGACGAGGGACCCGAACGTCGGCGGCCCGCACGGCCCGTACCGCCAGAGCGAACGCTCGGCGATCTACCAGAAGTATTCCGACCAGTTGCTCGCGCAGGGCGACGCGTTTCGCTGCTTCTGCACACCGGAACGGCTCGAGACCATGCGGCAGGAACAGCGCGCGCTTGGAAAGCCGGCGGCCTACGACGGACACTGCATGGCGCTCGACCCCGCCACCGTCGACGCGAACATAGCGGCGGGGATCCCGTACGTCGTGCGGATGAAGGTGCCGAGCGAGGGCGTCTGTCATGTCCACGATCTGCTGCGCGGCACGATCGACATCGAGTGGCGGACCGTCGACATGCAGGTGCTGATGAAGTCGGACGGACTGCCGACCTATCATCTCGCCAACGTCGTCGACGACCACTTGATGGAGATCACGCACGTCTTTCGCGGCGAGGAGTGGCTCTCGTCGGCGCCCAAGCACATCCTGCTCTACCGCTACTTCGGCTGGGAGATGCCGGTGCTGTGCCACACGCCGCTGCTGCGCAACGCCGACCGCAGCAAGCTGAGCAAACGCAAGAACCCGACCGGCATTCTGTATTACAAGCGGATGGGCTACCTGCCCGAGGCGCTCGTCAACTTCCTCGGCCTGCTTGCGATCCCGGTCGGGGAAGCCGAAGAGATGATGGACTTCGCGACGATGGTCGAGCGCTTCGACGTCGCGCGCATCCCGGTCGGTGGCCCCGTCTTCGACGTCGCCAAGCTCGACTGGCTGAACGCGCGCTACCTGCGCGAGACGATGGACGCGGAGACGTTTCTCGCGCGCGTCCGCGCCTGGGGGTTCGACCCCGCCTACGTCGCCGAAGTCGCGCGGCTGGCGCAGCCGCGCATCGAACGGCTGAGCGACATCGGCCCGCTGACGGCCTACCTGTTCGCCGGCGGCCTCGACGTGACGGCGGCGCAACTTCGCGACGGCAAACTCGACGACGACGCGATGCGCCGCGCGTTCGCCCTCGCGCTCGCGGGGCTCGACGCGCTCACCGACTGGAACCACGCCGAGATCGAGGGCGTGCTGCGCCGCGTCGCCGACGCGATCGAGCGCAAGTTCCGCGAGGTCGTGCGGCCGTTCTACGTCGCGATCAGCGGCAGCCCGACATCGCTGCCGCTCTTCGAGTCTATGGTGCTGATCGGCCGCGACCTGACGCGCGAACGGTTGCGCCGCGCGCTCGAAGCGCTCGGTGGCGCGTCGGAGAAGGAGCGCGAGCGCTGGCGCCGCGAGGCGGCGTCGAAGGCCGACCCCACGCGCGCGGAGGTCGCGTCGTGAGCCGGCGCGTGCGAGCGATCGTGCTCGCCGCCGGCAAGGGGACGCGGATGAAGAGTGGCCGCCCGAAGGTGCTCCACGCGCTGTGCGGGCGGCCGATGCTGTGGTACGTTCTGCGCACGCTGGTCGCGGCGAGCGTCGCCGAGACGATCGTCGTCGTCAACGACGAACTCGAACCGCACGTCGCCGCGATCGCTGAGGAAGCGGGGCTCGACGGCGTGCAGACCGTCCGCCAAGAGCCGCAACGCGGGACAGGCCACGCGGCGCAGGTCGCGCTCGCGGCGATGGCGGTCGCCGACGGGACGGTCATCGTGATCAACGGCGACATGCCGCTGATCCCGGCCGAACTCGTGCAGCGGCTCGCCGGCGGCGACGCCGCGCTCACGATGGTGACCGCGCGGATGCCGCTGCCGTCGAACTTCGGCCGCGTCGTGCGGCGCGACGGCGAAGTCGCGCGGATCGTCGAGGAGCGCGACGCTACCGACGACGAGCGCGCGATCGACGAGATGAACGCCGGCCTCTACGCGTACGACGAGCGCAAGCTGCGCTCTGCGATCGAAGAGCTGCGCGCCGACAACGCGCAGCACGAGTACTACCTCACCGACACGATCGCGACGCTGGCCGGACGGGCGGAACGCGTCGTCCCGATCCTGGTCGACGACTACCGTACCGTGCTCGGGGTCAACGACCGTGCTGAGCTCGCGGCCGCGGGCGCGCGGCTAAACGCGCTGCTCTGCGCGCAGCACATGCGCGCGGGCGTCACGATCGTCGATCCGGCCTCGACCTACCTCGAGCCAGGCCTCGACATCGCGCGCAACGTCACGATCCTGCCGAACACGACGATCGCCCGCGGCACGAAGATCGGCGAGCACAGCGAGATTGGGCCGAACGCGCGCCTGCAGGGCGCGGTCGTCGGCAAGCACGTCGTCGTCGCCGACAGCATCGTCGTCGACAGCGAACTCGACGACTTCAGCCTGATTGGGCCGTGGGCGCACATCCGTCAGAACTCGATCGTCGGAACGGGCGCGCGCGTCGGCAACTTCGTCGAAGTGAAGGCCGCGCGGCTCGGGCCCGGCGTGAAGGCCGGGCATCTGACGTATCTCGGCGACACGACGGTCGGCGCGCGTGCCAACGTCGGCGCCGGCACGATCACCTGCAACTACGACGGCGAGCGCAAGCACCGCACCGAGATCGGTGACGACGCGTTCATCGGGTCCAACTCATCGCTCGTCGCGCCAGTGCGCGTCGGCGAGCGCGCGCTGACCGGCGCGGGATCGGTCGTGATCCGCGACGTTGCCGACGACGAGCGCGTCGCCGGCAACCCCGCGAAACCCTTACCGAAGAAGAAGTGACGCCGCCGTCGCGTTAGGCGGCGTTCGCCGTGCGTTCGAAGGCCGTGAGACCGACGATCCAACCGCCGGACGAACCGACCGCGCTGCGGATCGCATCGCCGGATTCGCCGTGGCGGTCGAAGTCGCGGTGCTCGAGTTCGACGCGCGTGCGCGCAGCCGACTCGGCGATGAACCGCACTTCGACCGTGCTCGCGTGACCCGGATCGGGATCGAACGCGAACTCGCGGTCGAGGTGCCATCCGAAGACGAGCCGCGCAGGCGGTTCGAACGCGATAACGCGAGCCCAGTCGGACTCTCTGCCGTCGGCGTAGCGGTCGAAGATGCGGCCGCCGGCGCGATGCTCGATGACCATCTCCTGCGGGATGCCGCCGAGGTGATGCGATTCGGGCCACCACGTCGCCATGCCGTCGGTGAACAGCGCGAACGCGCGATCGACGGGAAGATTGACGCTGACCGTCTGGCGGACGACGGCCTCGGACACGTTATTGGTCATGGGTGTCTCCTTCGGAAGCGCGATCGGCGGCGGCCGCGAACGCGTCGAGCGCGCGACCCCAAAACCGTTCGAAGTAGGTGCGGAGGACCGCGACGCCGGCGGCGTCGAGTTCGTAGATGCGGCGATTGCCCGACGCCCGGTCGCGCACGAGCCCGACGTTCTTGAGCACCCGCAGGTGCTGCGAGACGGCCGGCCGGCTGACCGGGAAGTGGCGCGCGAGGGCCGAGACCGCGCTCGGCCCCATCGCGAGACGTTCGAGGATGGCGAGCCGGGTCGGGTCGGCCAGCGCGGCTACCTGTTGGTAAGCAGTCACTTACGGTAAGTATAGACTTACCACCCTTGGGTGTCAACAGCCCAAGGCCGCACGAGACGGGCCGCAGTCGGTCGCGGACCTCCGAGCGGGGGCGGCGAAATGCCGGTCTGTGGGTTACTCGGCGCGCGTCCTTCTCGACAGCGTCTCGCCTGCGGGCGTGCGCTTGGTCGACCATGGAGATCCGCTACCCGCGGTTCATCCACGCCGAGGTGTTGACGCATCGCATGTTCTCGCGCAACGCGGCCAGTTCGCGGGCGTTGCCGATCCGCAAGATGATTGCGGCGGTGCGCGAGGATCCCGCGATGCCCATCTACTGGGGCAAGAATCAGGCCGGGATGAGCGCGCGGCGCGAGGTCGACGAGACTGCACGTCAGCTCGCTGAGCGCGAGTGGCGCGCCGCCCTCGAAAACGCGTTGGCGACGGCCGAGCGCCTCAGCGACTCCGACATCGACCTGCACAAGCAACTCGTCAACCGCATCCTCGAGCCGTTTGCGTGGATCACGGTCATCTTGACCGCGACGGAGTGGACGAACTTCTTCACGCAGCGCTGTCACGAGGACGCGCAGCCCGAGATCAAACACCTCGCGGACCTGATGCTCGAACGGTTCCGCGCGAGCGGGCCCGCGCGCGTCGGGATGGGCGAATGGCATCTGCCGCTGATCGCGGACGACGAGCGTGACCTCGGCGACGTCGTGCTCCGTAAGCTGAGCGTCGCGCGCTGCGCTCGCGTCTCGTACCTGACGCACGGCGGTGCGCGCGATCACGAGAAGGATCTCGAACTCTACGAACGCCTCGTCGAGGGCGGCGCCAACGGGCACTGGAGCCCGTTCGAGCACGTCGCGACGCCGCTCGAACGGGGCGACGCGATGGACGGCAACCTGCGCGGCTGGAAGCAGTTCCGCAAGTTCTTCGCCGCGGAGAATGCGCCGACGATGCCGGACGAGGCGTCCGTGCTGAGCGCATGAACGATGCGGCACAGAGCGGATGAGAATTCGGCGAGACGCGCATCGGTAACGCGCTCGCGCGGAGAATAGCGCGCCCGTGATCAGGCGTTCGGCGCTGGTGCTCGCGTTGGTCGTCGCCTGTTGCGGGCCGTTCGTTTCGATGCGGCCAGCGTTCGCGCAGCCGGCCGGCGCCGCATCGTCCGGCAGCGCGTATCTCGAAGAGCGTGTCACTGCCCTGCCCGCGCCGGCGCTGCTGACGCGCGATCCGGCGCAACTCGTCGACCCGCGCCGCCAGGAGGTCGCCAAGGAGCGCGGCTTCATGCGCCGCGTCCTGTTCCTGTTGGGCCTCCTGTTGCCGGCGCTCGCGCTCGTCTACCTGTGGGGATCGGGCCGCTCGGCGATGCTGCGCGACGCCGTCATGCGGCGGATTCCGAACCGCATAGCCGCGCGCTTCGTGTTCGGTGCGGCGATCGCGACGGTCGCGGCGCTCGCCGTTCTGCCCTCCGCGCTCTGGTCGTATCGGCTCGCCGTCGCATACGAGATGACGCCGCAGCCGACCGTCCTGTGGCTGCGCGACGCACTCGTGCTGTGGGCGATCGCCGCGTTGTCGATCGGGCTATTGACCGCGTTCGTCTACTCCCTGGTCGAGCGCACGCGCCTGTGGTACGTCTACGCGGCGGTGGGTTTGTTCGCGTTCACGCTCGCCGGTAGCGTTCTCGAACCGGTCGTCGTCGCGCCCGTCTTCGGCGCCGTGCGGCCGGTCGGCGCGGCGCTGAGCGCGTCGCTCGATCAGCTGGAGACGCGCGCCCACGTGGACGCCGTGACGTTCCTCGTCGACGACGCGCCTCGGCGCGCGATCGCGACCGGGCGCATCGAAGGCATCGGCCCTACCGAGCGCATCGTGTTTTCGAACACGCTGATCGCCGCGGGGACGCCGGGCGAGATCGCGTTCGTCGCCGCCCGCGAACTCGGCCATCGCGAGCGCGGCGACGTCTTGCGGCTCGCACTGGCGTGGACGATCTCGCTGGTACTCTGCCTGGCCGTCGCCGTCGCCGTCGCCGATCGCATCCGGTTCCGCCGCGACGACGACTCGCTCTCGCGACTGCCGCTCGTGGGCGCGCTCAGCGCCGTCGCCGCGTTCGCAATCCTACCCGCGTACAACGCCTATTCGCGCACGGTCCAGGCGGACGCCGACCTGTACGCGCTCGGCCTGACCGTCGATCGCGCCTCTGCCGTTCGCGAACTCGTCCGCGTCGGCGACGAGAGCCTGTCGCCGCTGTGCCCCACCCGCTTTACGCGCCTGTACTTGTTGAGCCATCCCTCGATCGGCTCGCAGATCGCGCTGGTCCTCGGCCGGCCCGATCCATGCCCGTAGGCGCCGCGCAGGACCTTACAAAACGGCTCCGTTGATCAGTTGCATCGCGGCGACGACGCCGTCGTCGAGCCAGGTGACGGCCCCGTCGGCCGAAACGTTAACGACCGTTTCGAGTTTGTCGCGCTCGCTCGCGTCGAACGCGGTCAGCACGTGATCGACCGCCTCGCGGCCGCGGCCGATGCCGATGCGCAGCCGCGCGAAGTCGTCGCCGCCCAATTCTTCGATCAGCGACTTCAGGCCGTTGTGGCCGCCGGACCCGCCGCTCGCGCGCATGCGCAGTTTGCCGAACGGAAGGTCGAGGTCGTCGCTGAGAACGAGGATCTCCGGCCGCGGCGTCTTCCACCACGCCGCGATCTTTTGGACGGGGTAGCCGCTGCCGTTCATGCCGGTGATCGGTTTGACGAGGACCACGCGTCGCGCGGCGACGTGCGCCTGCAACGCGTAGTCCTTCTTGCGCCATTTGTCCACGCCGAAGCGCCGGGCGATTTCGTCGACGACCATGAACCCGACGTTGTGGCGCGTCCGCTCGTAGGCGGGGCCGGGGTTTCCGAGTCCGACGAGGAGGCGTGTCCCCGCTACGACTCGGCCCCCGCCTCGGTCTCGGCCACCGTCGGCACCTCAGCGGCCTCGGCAGCGGGCGTCTCTTCGACTTGCGTGCGCGGCGGCTCGACGGAGACGATGACCGTGTCGGCCGGCGTGTCCAGTTTGAAGCCCGGCGGCAACTTTACGTCGGCTGCCGTCGCGTGGTCGCGGATGCCGAGATTGGTGACGTCGACCTCGAGGTGCTCCGGGATTTTGTCGGCGGGACCGGTGATTTCGATCTCGTGCGCGACGATGTCCAGCACGCCGCCGAACTCGCGCACGCCCGCCGGCGTTCCAATCGCGATGATCGGGACCGCCGAACTAATCGCTTCCGAACGGCCGACGCGCTGCAGGTCGGCGTGGATGACGCGGCGCGAGATCGGGTCCCGCTGGACGTCGCGGACGAGGGCGGTGTCGGTCGTCCCGCCGTCGATCGTGATCGTCAGCAGTTGCCGGCGCCGTCCGCCGTGCAAGAAGTCTTCGAGCGCGCGTCCGTCGAGCGCGATCGATATCGTCTGCGCGCCGTGACCGTAGAGCGTTCCGGGGATCTCGCCCTGATGCCTGAGCGCGCGGGCTCGGGTCGTCCCGGACGTGGTGCGAGTCTTGACGGCGAGGGCGTCGGTGGTGGTGCTAGCCATGAAGTGGTGGTTTCCTGCTTCCTATGAATGTCCGGCGAGGGCGGGTTCGGGGAGATCGAGGCTCGGCCGCGCCGGCTCTTCGTCGTCCCGCGCGAACAGTTCGGAGACCGACCGGTTCGCGGTGATACGTTTGATCGCGTCCGAAAGGATCGGGGCGATCGAGAGCACTTCGAACTTCGGTCCCAGCGAACTCGCGTCGTGCGGGATCGTGTTGGTGACGACGACCTTCTCGATCGGCGACTCGTTGAGGACGTTGACGGCGTCGCCGGCGAAGATCCCGTGCGTCGCGCAGCAGTATACCGCCGTCGCGCCACGGTTGATCAAGGCTTCGGCGGCCTTCGCGAGCGTCCCGCCCGTCGAGATCATGTCGTCGATGACGACGGCGACCTTGCCGCGGACGTCGCCGACGATCTCGGTGACCTCGGAGACGTCGGGCTCCGGCCGGCGCTTGAAGACGATCGCGAGCGTGCTGCGGAGCCGCTTGGCCATCTTCTCGACGCGCGGCACGCCGCCGGCGTCCGGCGAGACCACGACGATCTTGTTTCCGTCGAGCCCCTCGCGCTTGAGATAGGCGCACAGCGTCGGCGCGGCCTCGAGGTTGTCGACCGGCAGATCGAAGAAGCCCTGGATCTGCGCCGCGTGCAGGTCGAGCGTGACCAGCCGCTTCGCGCCGGCCGTCTCGATCATGTTCGCGACCAGCTTGGCCGAGATGGGCTCGCGGCCTTTCGTCTTCTTGTCCTGCTTGGCGTAGCCGTAATAGGGAACGACAGCCGTGATCCGGTAGGCCGACGCGCGCCGCAGGGCGTCGATCATCAACAGCAACTCGACGATCGAGTCGTTCACGGTGTTGCCCGAGAGCGACTTGCAGAGCGACTGGATGACGAAGACCTCGGAGCCGCGGACGTTCTCCTTGATCTCGATGCGGCATTCTTCGTTCCGGAACTTGTCGACCAGCGCGTGCCCGAGACGGCTCTCCATCCGTTGGGCGATCTCGGCGGCCAGGTCGGGGTTCGAATTGCCGCAGAATAGCAGTTGTTTTTGGATCACGACACTCCGTTCCAACGGGAGACCGAAGTCTCTCAGCGAGGGTGGGTGGGCGATGCCCGGCGCTTGCCTTCCCCGGCTTTCGCCCCGGTCCCCCTGAGGGGCGGTGGGCGCCGGTCGTAGGCAGGGCACACAACCTGCCAGAACGGGCGACGGATGCGCCACGCGGGCGCCGGCGGGCTCTCGCCGGTTGCGTAGCCGCGCGGCCTGCATGGGGGTCGTCACATGCGTTTACCCACGTACTTGCGGGCGCGCCGCAGCGATACGGAGATCGAGGACTCGCTTGCGATAGCACGGCGGATCCTCGCGCCCGACCCCGACGAACCTATGCTGGAATACTACCGTTCTTGCCTGGACGTCCTCGATCAGAAGACGGTCGCGTTGCTGACGGTCACGAGCATCGCGATCGCCATCTCGACCGTCGCGCTTACGCAGCCGGCCTTCCAGCCGCACTTCTTGGATCAGACGGTCCGCTGGATCGCGATCGGCAGCATGCTCGTCGAGGTAGTGACGATGGTGCTGCTGCTTCTCGCAGCCTGGGCGTACTGGGTCGAGGAGGACCCGAAGGGCGTCCCGGCCGGCGCGGCAGGCGTAGAGGAGGTGCTGGCGCGGTTGGTGCTGGCGCGCGCGCAGCGGACGGCCCTCTACTATTGGTCGTGGTTCACGTCATACGTGTTCCTCGCGTGCGTCCTCGCGATCACGGCCGTCTCCGTGTGGGTGCGGCTCAGCAACGTCCCCCACAATCAGAAGCTGTCCCAACGGGTCGCGCTCGTCCCGGGACCCGGACGGGGGCAACTCGCGTCGCGCGATCCGATCGATACGACCGCGTACTGTCGCGCTTCGCTCGAACGTCGGCGGCACAGGCGGCGCCCAGCCGGTCGTGCGCATGGAGGGGACGTCCGGCGCGCCCGAGAGCGGCCCGTGGGTCGGCGAGGCGTTGCGGGCGCCGGCGGCCTCGAACGGCACGTGGCACTACGACGCATCGCTCGACCACCCGTGGCTGCGGCTGGCCGTCAAGGCACGGCCGGGCGAGGACCTCCGCAACGTCGAGTTGCTGCTGACCTTGATCCCCTGCGGAGGCGGCGATTAGTCCGCCCCGGCTGGAACGACTCCAGGCGTCACCGGGTTATACACTGAGCATGAGCCGTCGTTTTGAACTGGTCGCTCCTTTCGCGCTGGCCGGCGACCAACCGGCGGCGACGGAGGCGCTCGGCGCGGGGATCCTGCGGGGCGATCGCGCGCAGACGCTGTTGGGGGTCACCGGGAGCGGCAAGACGCTCGCGATGGCGCGCGTCGCGGAACTGGTCCAGAAGCCGACGCTCGTGCTGTGCCATAACAAGACGCTCGCGGCGCAGTTGTGCGCAGAGTTCCGCGATTTCTTTCCGAACAACGCCGTCGAGTATTTCGTCTCGTACTTCGACTACTATCAGCCCGAGGCGTACATCGCCCACACGGACACCTACATCGAGAAGGACTCGTCGGTCAACGACGAGATCGAGCGTCTGCGCCACGCCGCGACCCAGTCGCTGCTCACGCGGCCGGACACGCTGATCGTCGCGTCGGTCTCGTGCATCTTCGGCTTGGGCTCGCCGTCGGACTACATGGAATTGTCGCTCCGCCTCCATGTCGGCGAGGACTTCGATCGCGACGCGATGCTGCGGCGGCTGGTCGACATGCAGTACCGCCGCAACGACATCAACCTGGTGCGCGGAACGTTCCGGGTGCGCGGCGACACGCTCGAGTTCGTCGGGGTCGACGAGGAACTCGTGCACCGGATCCAGTTCTTCGGCGACACGATCGAGTCGATCAACGTCGTCAACATGCTGACCGGCGAATACGTCGAGGCCAAGCGCGAAATACTCATCTTCCCCGCCAAGCACTTCATCACGCCCGACGAGAAGCTGCGGCGCGCGCTCGAGTCGATCGAGGCGGAACTCGTCGAGCGGCTGGCCTACTTCCGCGAGAACGGCAAGCTGCTCGAGGCGCAGCGGCTCGAGACGCGGACGCGCTATGACCTCGACATGCTGCGTGAGGTCGGCTACTGCAACGGAATCGAGAACTACTCGCGCCATCTGACCGGGCGCGAGGCCGGCTCGACGCCCTGGTGCCTCTTGGATTTCTTCCCGAAGGACTGGCTGCTGTTCGTCGACGAGTCGCACGTGACGATCCCGCAGGTGCACGGCATGTACGGCGGCGACCGTTCGCGCAAGGAACAGCTCGTCGAGCACGGCTTCCGGCTGCCGAGCGCCCTCGACAACCGGCCGCTGACGTTCAAGGAGTTCGAGGAGCACATCCAACAGGCCGTGTACGTCTCGGCGACCCCGGGGCCGTACGAACTGCGCGGCTCGGCGCAGGTCGTCGAGATGATCATCCGCCCGACGGGTCTAGTCGATCCCGAGGTCGAGGTGCGGCCGACGCGCCACCAGGTCGACAACCTGATGGAGGAGATCCGCGCGCGCGCCGCCCGGAGCGAGCGCGTGCTGGTGACGACGCTGACGAAGAAGATGGCCGAGGATCTGACCGACTTCTTGCTCGAGATGGGATCGCGTCCGCTACCTGCACAGCGAGATCGAGACGCTCGAGCGGATCGCGATCCTGCGCGACCTCCGCAACGGCTTGTTCGACGTGCTGGTCGGCATCAATCTGTTGCGCGAAGGCCTCGACCTGCCCGAAGTCTCGCTCGTGGGCATCCTCGACGCCGACAAGGAAGGGTACCTGCGCAGCGGGACCTCGCTGATCCAGACGATCGGCCGCGCGGCGCGCAACGTCGAGGGCAAGGTCATCATGTACGCCGACGTCGTCACGGAATCGATGGCGCGCGCGATCGGTGAGACGCAGCGCAGGCGCGACAGGCAGATCGCCTTCAACCTCGAGCACGGCATCGAGCCGCGCTCGATCCGCAAGCACGTCCGCGACATCCTCGAACTGATCGGGGCGCCCGACGAGGGTGCCGTGTCCGCACTGCGCGCGGAGAAGCTGCCGCGCGACGTCGCGCTCGCGATGGCGAACGACCTGGAGAAGCAGATGCGCGCCGCCGCCGCCGGCCTCGAGTTCGAGAAGGCGGCGGCGCTGCGCGACGAACTGCTCGAGTTGCGGCGTCAGGCTGGCGGCAACGAGAGCGTGCTATTCCAGGGGAAGGCGCCGAAGGTGTTTCGCGACGCGTTGAAAGAGCTGGTCGGGCGCTAGCGCAGAACGGAGTTTGGTCATGCAACGAACGGTCGTCGCCGGCGTCTCGATGTGGTCGGCGTGGCAGTCGCGCCACGACGTTCTACTTCAACTCGTACCTGGTCGCGAGCCCGGACGGGAACCTCGTCACCGATCCGCTTCCGCTCGACGACGCGGCCGCCGCGCAGATCGAGGCGCTGGGCGGGATCGCGTGGGTCGTGATCACTAACCGCGACCACGAGCGCGATGCTCGCGCCGTCGCTGAGCGCTTCGGCGCCCAGGTCGCGGCGGGCGCAGGCGACGCGGGCGCGCTGAGCGTCCCGGTCGCGCGCACGCTGCGCGAGGGCGACGAGTTGTTGGGCGCGCGCGTGTTGGAGCTACCGGGGCTGAAGGCGCACGGCGAGATCGCGCTTTGGTTCAAGGAATTGCGTGCCGTCCTCGTCGGTGACGGTCTCTGGGGCGAGCCCGCCGGATCGCTGCGGCTCCTTCCCGACGATGTCCACGCAGACGTCGTCCGAGCCGTGCGGTCGGTCGGGCGGCTGCGCGCCCTCCATCCCGAGCACGTCCTCGTCGGCGACGGTGCGCCCGTCTTCAACGACGGCTTCGAGGTGCTCTCGGCCTGCATCGACGCGCGCGACGAATACGTCAACGTCGTCAACTTCGACGAGTTGCTGTTCCGCGACGACCCGGTCGAGTATCCCGAGGTCTTCCGCACGCAGGGTGCCGAGGTCGGCTTTCTGCTCGGCGCGACGAAGTTGGGCTACCAGGCAGCGCGCATCCCGCCCGGCCGGGAATACTGTCCGCTGCACTGGCACACGAAGGAAGAGGAGTTGTTCGTCATTTGGGACGGAGCGCCGACGCTGCTCAGCCCCCGCGGCGAACGGCGGTTGCGCCGCGGCGACATCGTCGCGTTCCTGACTGACGCTCGCGGCGCGCACAAACTCCGTAACGACACCGACCAGCCGGTCACGGTGCTGATGATCGCCAACAGCGACAGCGGCGACGTGTGCCTCTATCCCGACTCGGACAAGATGGTAGTCGACAAAATCGACCTGATGGTCCGCTGCTCGCCGGAACTCGACTACTTCGACCGCGAGACGGGCGCGCCGCGGACGTGATCGGCCCCTTCGCGGCGGCGCTCTTCGACCTCGACGACACGCTGCACGACGACGGCACGACCTACCGGACGGCCGCGCTGCGGGCGGCCGGCGAGGTGGCGCACGCCCACGGGGTCGCGCCGGAGGCGCTCGTCGACGCTTACGTCGCCGAGTTGGAGCGCTTCTGGCTACGGCTGTCGGCCGGCGATCTGCGCGTCTCGATCCGGCGCGAACGCGTGCGCATGTGGGCGACCGCGCTCGAGCGCGTGCGGATCGCGGCCGACCGCGCGGTGCTCGCAGAGCGACTCGCGAGCGCGTACGTAACGCACCGCGACGGCCTGCTCCAGCCGTTCCCGGGCGCGCTCGACCTGCTCGTGCGGCTGCGCGCCGCGGGCCGCAAGACCGGGCTCGTCACGAACGGCTTCGCGGAGACGCACCGCGACAAGGTCGCGCTGCTCGGCTTCGGCGACGCGTTCGACACCATCGTCTTCGCCGATCAGGCCGGCTATATCAAGCCGGACCCGCGGATCTTCCTCCACGCCTGCGAGCAGATCGCCGTCGCGCCGCGCGACGGCGTGATGATCGGCGACCGCTACGAGCGCGGACGTCCGCGGCGCCGCCGAGGTCGGCCTCGCCACCGTGTGGCTGAACCCGGCGGGAGAACCGGTGCCGCCGGGCGGCCCGCGCCCCGACGCGATCGTGTCGTCGTTCGCCGAGGTCGCCAAGGTCCTCGGCTTCGCGCAAGACGTGGCGGCTGCAACGCCCTCCGCCGGGACGCGGTCTTGAGGGAGTGACTTCGCAGGCGGCTCCCCGCGGGCTCGATACCATCGTCATTCGGGGTGCCCGCGAGCACAACCTGAAGAACGTCGACTTGACGCTGCCGCGCAACCGGCTGATCGTGATCACGGGACTCTCGGGTTCGGGCAAGTCGTCGCTCGCCTTCGACACGATCTACGCCGAGGGACAGCGCCGCTACGTCGAGTCGCTCTCGTCGTACGCCCGGCAGTTCCTCGGGCAGATGGACAAGCCCGACGTCGACTACATCGAAGGTCTCTCGCCGGCGATCTCGATCGATCAGAAGTCGACCTCGCGCAACCCGCGCTCGACGGTCGGCACGGTCACGGAGATCTACGACTACCTGCGGTTATTGTTTGCGCGGATCGGGCGGCCCCACTGCTACCAGTGCGGGCGCGAGGTCCAGGCGCAGTCGTCCGAGCAGATCGTCGACCAGATCCTCGAACTGCCCGAAGGGACGCGGATCCAACTGCTGGCGCCGGTCATCCGCGGCCGCAAGGGCGAGTACCAGAAGCTGTTCGAGGAGATCGGCAAGGAGGGGTTTTCGCGGGTCCGGGTCGACGGCGAGGCGCGCGAACTGCGCGAAAAGATCGACCTCGACCGCAAGCGCAAGCACACGATCGAGGTGATCGTCGACCGGCTCGTGATGAAGCCCGATCTGCGCAAGCGCCTGACCGACAGCGTCGAGACGACCTTGCGCCTGTCGAGCGGGATCGTGACCGTGCTGATCGACCCGCCAAAGCCCGCGACGGCCGACACCCTGCGCACGAACGCCGGCACCGCGAAGGCCGCGCCGGCGGCTCGCGAGTTGACGTTTAGCGAGTCGCTCGCCTGCGTCTACTGCGGGCTCTCCTTCGAGGAGTTGGCGCCGCGGCTGTTCTCGTTCAACTCGCCGTACGGGGCCTGTCCCGACTGCACCGGCCTCGGCGTCAAGATCGCGATCGATCCTTGGAAGGTGATCCCGGACCGCTCGAAGTCGATCGAGGAAGGCGCGATCGTGCCGTGGAGCAAGTCGCTCGGCAGCGGGCGGTTCCCCTCAATGAACCCGTATTACATGCAGCAGGTCGAGAAACTGCTGCGCTCGCGTCGCGTCAAGATGTCGACGCCGATCGACAAGATGCCGGACGACCTCGTCCAGACGCTGCTCTACGGCGCGGCCCAGAAGCAGCGCTTCACCTACGAGTCGCGCAGCGGGCACTCGTGGAGCTATGAAGCGCAGTTCGAGGGCGTCGTCAACAACCTGCAGCGCCGCTACGGCGAGACGTTCAGCGACCTCGTCAAAGAAGACATCGAGCGCTTCATGTCGGCCAACACGTGCAAGACGTGTAACGGCGCGCGCCTGAAGCCCGAGGCCCTGGCCGTCACGGTGGCCGGCACCAACATCGACACGGTGACCAAGATGTCGGTCGAGCGCGCAACCGCGTTCTTCCACGACTTCGTGCCGACCGAGCGCGAGGAACTGATCGCGCATCAGATCCTCAAGGAGATCCGGGCGCGGCTGGGTTTTCTCGCCAACGTCGGTCTCGGCTACCTCAACCTCGCGCGCAGCGCGACGACGCTCTCGGGCGGCGAGTCACAACGGATTCGCCTGGCGACCCAGATCGGCTCCTCGCTCGTCGGCGTGCTCTACATCCTGGACGAACCGTCGATCGGGCTCCATCAGCGCGACAACGACCGGCTGCTCGCGACCTTGAAGACGCTGCGTGACCTCGGCAACACGCTGATCGTGATCGAGCACGACGAGGACACGATGCGCGAGGCCGACGTCATCGTCGACATCGGCCCCGGCGCCGGCGCCGAGGGCGGCGAGATCCTGACCGTCGGGCCGATCGAAGAGGTCATCGCCAATCCGAAGTCGCTGACCGGCGCCTATCTCGCAGGGCGGCAGTTCATCGCGATCCCGCCGCATCGCCGGACGCCGCGCTCGTGGCTGCGCGTCAGCAAGGCCAACGCGAACAACGTCCAAGATCTCGACGTCGACGTCCCGCTCGGCGTCTTCGCCTGCGTGACGGGCGTGAGCGGAAGCGGCAAGTCGAGCCTCGTCAACCAGGTGATCGTCAAGGCGCTCAACCAGTATCTGCACCGCCAGCCCGCCGGCGGGACCTACGGCACCGTGAAGGGCGCCGAGGCGCTCGACAAGCTCGTCGTCATCGATCAGTCGCCGATCGGACGCACGCCGCGCTCGAACCCGGCGACCTACACCGGCGCGTTCGACCTGATCCGCGAACTGTATTCGCTCGTCCCCGACTCCAAGATGCGCGGCTATGGGCCGGGGCGGTTCTCGTTCAACGTCAAGGGCGGACGGTGCGAGGCCTGTCAGGGCGACGGCATCATCAAGATCGAGATGCACTTCCTGCCCGACGTCTACGTGCCGTGCGAGGTCTGTAAGGGTCGCCGCTACAACGCGCAGACGCTCGAGATCCTGTATAAGGGAAAGTCGATCGCGGACGTGCTCGAGATGCGTGTCGACGAGGCGAGCGAGTTCTTTGCGGCGATTCCGCGGATCCACGGCCGCCTGAAGACGATCACCGACGTCGGTCTCGGCTACATCAAGATGGGCCAACCCGCGACGACGCTTTCGGGCGGCGAGGCGCAGCGCGTCAAACTGGCGACCGAACTCTCCAAGCGCGCGACCGGGCGCACGTTCTACGTGCTCGACGAGCCTACGACCGGTTTGCACTTCGCCGACATCCACCGGCTGCTGGACGTGCTGCAGCGGCTCGTCAAACTGGGCAACACGGTGTTGACCATCGAACACAACCTCGACGTGGTCAAGACGGCGGACTACCTGATCGATCTCGGTCCCGAGGGCGGCGATCGCGGCGGAACGCTCGTCGCGGTGGGGACGCCGGAGGCCGTCGCGCAGACGCCGGGTTCCTATACCGGCGAGTACCTGCGCGCGGTCCTCGCCGACGAGCGCGCCCACGGGCACATGGCCGCCGCCGACCGGCACCACCTGAAGGAACTCGAGCACGCGAACCTGTCGGTGCTGCACGACCTCGCGCAGGGCGACCGCGTCGCGGTAGAGGCGTAGCCCGGCGCGTGGCGCGCCGTCGCCGACGCGGACGGACCGGGCGCATGGCCGCGCGCACGTTTTCGATCGTCGTGCTCGTCGTGCTCGGCGTGATCGCGGGCGGGTTGCTCGCGCGCTGCACCGGCCGCTCGACGCAGACGACGCGGCACCGCGCGCAGCCGGCGGTCGCGACCGAAACGCCGGCCGAGGTCTCGACGCCCGAGAGCGTGCTGGTGCCCGCGACGCCGCAGCCGCCGACGCCGTCCGCGCGCCCGGCGCCCGCGCAAAGCGGGTTGCCGAGTGCCGCGCCGTCGGCGGCGACGCCCGGCACGCCCGTGCCGCTCCCGCCGCCGCCCGCCCACGCGCAAGCGTCGGGAAACGCGAAGCTCGCGATCATCATCGACGACTGCGGGCAATGGCGAGACACCGAACTCGCGCTGATCGCGCTGCCGATCCCGCTCACGATGTCGATCCTGCCGCGCACGCCCTATTCGGGCGAGATCGCGAAGGCCGCCACCGACGCCGGCAAGGGCGTGATGCTGCACCTGCCGATGCAGCCCGTCTCACACCTCGATCCCGGGCCCGGCAAGATCACGACCGACATGAGCGACGCGCAGATCGCGACGACCGTCCGCGACGACTTGGCGCACGTCCCGCTCGCGCGCGGCGTCAACAATCACGAGGGCAGCAAGGCGACGGCCGACGAGCGCGTGATGCGCGACGTCGCGGCGGTGCTGGCCGACGAGAACCGGTTCTTCATCGACTCGAAGACGTCGGGCGACTCGGTCGCCGAGAAGGCCGCGCGCGACGCCGGGATCGCGACGGCGGGCCGCGACGTCTTCCTCGACAACCGCGCCGATGTCGCGGCGACGGAAGCCAGTCTGCGCGAGGCGGCCGCAGTTGCGAAGGCGGACGGCTCGGCGATCGCAATCGGTCATCCGAAATCGACGACGCTCGCCGCGATTCGCAACCTCTATCCGGAGTTGCAGGCCGACGGCGTCACGTTCGTGCTCGCCGAGGACCTCGTCCACGCGGCGCCCGGTGCCGAAGCGGCAGGGAGCGCCGCGCCCTAATCGATGGGGCGCCGCGGGCGTGGATGCCGCGGCGCCCTTAGCGAGCGTCTCGCGCGCTAGCGCATATCGGCGATGATGTTGAGCGCGGCGAAGCCGGTGTAGGTCGCGACCAGGCGCGGCTTGCGCCCCTTCGTCCAGCCGCCGTCCGGGCGGCGGTACGCGTAGACGACTTCCTTGGTGCTGTCGGCGACGTAGAGCGCCATGTCGTTCTGCGCGAACGTCACGCTGCCGATGCCGTCCGTGAACGTGGGGATCGTGAACGAGACGCCCTTACCGTCGGGATTGCCGATCGAGACGAGGCCCGGGGCGCCGTCGACGGGCGAGGCGACGTCGCCTGCGCGATCGACGCTCGCGCCGATGAAGGCGATCGTCCCGATGCCGAAGCAGACGCCGGCTTGATAGCCGCCCGAGGGCTGGCGCGTATAGATGCGAGCGCTGGCGAAGCCGCAGCCGCCCGAGATGTACACGACCTTCGCGTCGGGCACGAGCGCGACTGAGGCGGCGTTCTGGCTGCCGGAGACGACGACGTTCGGGCCGGACCAGCCGCCCTTAGACGGCGTGTAATAGTACACTGCCTGCTGACCGATGTCGCTCAAGAAGACGTTGCCGCGCTCGTCGACCGCGAGGTCGGTGATCTGCGGGCCGCCCGGCGCGCCGGAGATGCTCGGCGCGTTCTGCTGCGACTTGAGCATACCGTCGAGGCCGTAGACGAGCAGGCACGAGGTGCACGGCTTCGACGACGAGGAGTTGACGGCCGTGTAGATGAGCCCGTCGTGCAGCATGATCCCGTTGACGGAGCCGGTCTTGGTGTTGACGGGCGTGAACTTCTTCGTGAGCGTCGCGACTCCGTTGGACACAGCGAACACGGAGATCGCGTTTGTGGAGTAGTCGAGGTTGGCGACGTAGCCGACCTTGGGGACCTGGTACGGCGACGCCGCGCTCGCTGCGTGAGGAGCGAGCAGAGCGATGGTGAGCGTTGCAAGGGTAAGCATGGCAAAAGACTGCGCCGCTCCAGCGCGGCTCCCTCCTGTCCACGCCGTGCCGGAGTTCCGAGCAACCGAGCCCGTTCACGTCGGATATCGCGACAGGCACGACGAACGACGGGCGCATGCCGAATCCAGAGGGCGACTCCAGCGGGCGAGCGGAGGCGACGCGCATCGCGCTGGCGAGGGCTGCCACGCTGCGTGCGCTGCTCGACGACGCCAACTACCGCTACCACGTGCTCGACGACCCCCAGATCAGCGATGCGGAGTACGACGAGCGGCTGCGCGAACTGCGCGCGCTCGAGGAGCAGTTCACCGAGCTGGCGACGCCGGACTCGCCGACGCAACGGGTAGGCGGCGCGCCGTCGGCGGCGTTCGCAGAGTTCCGCCATCACCGCCCAATGCTCAGCCTCGCCAACGCCTTCGATGAGGAAGATCTGCGCGCGTTCGACGCGCGCGTGAGGAAGCTGGCGGGGGTTCGGGGCTCGCAAGATAGCGAGATCACCTACGAGTGCGAACTGAAGATCGACGGACTCGCGATCGCGGTCGTGTACCGCGACGGGCGCTTGACCGCCGCGGGGACGCGCGGCGACGGCACCGTCGGCGAAGACGTGACGACCAACGTGCGGACCATTCGCGCGATCCCGCTCGCGCTGCGCGAGACGGCGATCCGCGAGATCGAGGTGCGCGGCGAGGCGTACATGCGAAAGAGCGATTTCGAGCGGCTCAATCGGGCGCGCGAGGACGCGGGGCTCGCGACCTTCGCGAACCCGCGCAACACGGCCGCCGGCGGGCTGCGCCAGCTGGATCCGAAACTCACGGCGCAGCGGCGGCTCTCGTTTTTTGCCTACGCGATCGGCGCGCTCGAGGGCGTGTCCGATCCGCCGAAGACGCAGCACGACCTGCTGGCGTATCTCAAGGCGCTAGGCCTGCCGGTCAACCCGCAGGCGCGCGCCGTCGCGTCGATCGACGGCGTGCTCGACTTCTGCCACAAGTGGGAGGCGGAGCGCGACGAGTTGGACTACGACATCGACGGCGTCGTCGTCAAGGTCGACGACATCGCGCTCCAGGAGCGGCTGGGCAACGCCGGCAAGGACCCGCGCTGGGCGATCGCCTTCAAGTTT
This sequence comes from Vulcanimicrobiota bacterium, assembly GCA_963743605.1. Taxonomy (GTDB): domain Bacteria; phylum Vulcanimicrobiota; class Vulcanimicrobiia; order Vulcanimicrobiales; family Vulcanimicrobiaceae; genus CAVUQJ01. The sequence goes on from CAVUQJ010000009.1 coordinate 304,478, forward strand.
CGCGCCCGCCAGGCGCGCACGAAACTGCTCGAGATCGCGATCAACGTGAGCCGAATCGGGACAGCTGAACCCGTTCGCCGTACTCGAGCCGGTCGGGATCGGCGGCGTGACTGTTCGGCGCGCGACGCTGCACAACGAGGAGGACATCCACCGCAAGGACATCCGCACCGGCGACACCGTGATCGTCGAACGGTCGGGCGACGTGATCCCGTATGTCGTCGGTCCCGTGCTGGAACTGCGACCGAAGGGGACCAAACCGTTCGCGATGCCGGCGCGCTGCCCGGTCTGCAAGTCGGCGGTCGAGCACATCGCGGGCGAGGCGTTCTCGTACTGCACGAACATCTCGTGTCCGTCGCAGGTGCGCGAACGCGTGCGGCACTTCTGTTCGCGCGGCGCGATGGACATCGAGGGGATCGGCGACGTGCTGGCGAGCCAACTGGTCGACGTCGGTCTCGTGCATCAGGTAGCCGACCTCTACGACCTCACCGCGGAGCAGTTGGCCGACCTGCCGCGCATGGGCGACAAGTCGGCGCAGAACGTCGTACGTAACGTGGAGCGTTCGAAGTCGCGCGGCCTCGCGCGCGTGCTGTCCGCGCTCGGGATTCGCTTCGTCGGCGGTCAGAACGCGACGCTGCTCGCCGGAACGTTCGGCTCGATCGCCGCGCTCGAGGCGGCGTCGAAGGAAGAGTTGACCGGCGTCGCCGGAATCGGCGACCAGATCGCGGAGAGCGTTGCTTTCTTCTTCGCGCAACCCCAAAACCGCGCGCAGATCAAGCGTCTGCGCGGCTACGGCGTCGACATGACCGCGCCGCTCCTGCCGAAGGCGCCGGCCGGCCCGCTCGCCGGCAAGACGCTCGTCCTTACCGGGACGCTGCCGTCGCTCACGCGCGAAGAAGCGACGGAGTTGGTCGTCGCGGCAGGCGGCAAAGTTTCGGGTTCCGTCAGCAAGAAGACCGACTACGTGGTCGCAGGCGAAGAAGCGGGCTCGAAACTGACGAAGGCGGAGTCGCTCGGCATCGCGATCCTCGACGAGGCCGGCCTGCGCAAACTCGTGGGGGGCGAAGCATGAACTTCGCCATCGTCGAGTTGCGCCGTTACCGGACGCATCCAGGGCGCCGGGACGAGTTGGCCGCGCTCTTCGAGCGCGAGTACATCGAGAGCCAGATCGCGTGCGGCATGACGCCGATCGGCCAGTACCGCGACCTGGACGATCCCAACGTGTTCGTGTGGCTGCGCGGCTTTTCGGACATGACGACGCGGCTGCGCGCGCTCACGGCGTTCTATCGTGAGTCGCAGATCTGGCGCGATACGCGCGACGCCGCCAACGCGACGATGATCGACTCCGACAACGTGTTACTGTTGCGGCCGGCGCGCGAGGACAGCGGATTCGACATCGCGGGACTGGAGCGACCGTCGCTGGGCGCGACGACGCTGCCGGACTCGTATGTCGCCGCGCTGATCCTGTGGTTGCGCGACGCGCCGTCGGAAGGCGTGGTCGCGGCGTTCGAGACGTCGCTCTTGCCGGCGTTGCGCGCGCACGGGCAGCGCGTCGCGACGTTCGTCAGCGCCGGCGAGGAGAACGACTTCCCCGCGCTCCCGGTGCGCGACGAGCCGGTGCTCGTCGCCGTCGGCACGTGCTCGAGCGAAGACGACCTCCGGATCTGGCGTGACGCGGCCACGACGGCATTGCCCGCCGCGCTCCATCGGCACGTCGCTGCGAGTGAAACGCTGCGGCTCGCGCCGTATCCGAGGTCGCTCTATCGATGAACGAACGAACGCTCGACCCGGGACTCGAGGCGCTGCGCCTCGCCTACGAACGGACCGCGCTCGCGTGGATGCGGACCGCGCTGTCGCTGATCGGCTTTGGATTCGGGATCGACAAACTCTTCGAGGGCGTCGGGCGCGGTCCGGCAACGTCCTGGCTGCGTCCGCAAACGATCGGCATCACGATGATCGCGTTCGGGTTGATCGCACTTCTCCTGTTCATGGTCGAACTGCGGCAGTTCCACAAGCGGTACCCCGAGATGCCGAGGTCGACCGCGGGGTTCACCGCGGCCATGGTCGCCGTCATCGGCCTCTTGGCGCTGACCGCCGCGATCTTTACCTAAGTGCTGGGGGCAGCCGTATCGGTCGGCGGGGCCCGCGCGGCCACTCGGTCGTCATCCAGGGACGGTGCTCCGTCTCGGCGCAGCCGCCGGGGCCCGGATGGGTTCCGTATGGACTCTCGCCGGGCTCGTAGTATTCATTGCAGTCGCCGTTGAGGACGAGGTAGCCGTAGGCCCCGGCCGAGCACGGCCCGTCCGTTGCATCGAAGACGATGAACTCACCTTTCACGCCCGGTTCCCGCGATCCGAGCCACGCTAAGCGCAGCGTTTTCGAGTGGACGTACCGTTGGATGCTATGCACCATCTTCGCTTCCGACGGCCCGAGAACGGGAAATCCGGGTTTGCCGATGTCCGCGACCGCATAGCTTTGCGGCGGGAGTCGCTGATGCGGCCTCGTCCCCGGAGGGACGTTGCCGAGGCAGCCGATCCCGTAGCGCGATCGCGTCAATACATACGGCGCGACGTTATAGATGGTGCAGCCGGGAAACTCGCACGTGATGTTCGGCGCAAGCGGAACGCCGTGGATGGAGCGAATCTTCGTGTAGTCGGCGTCGTTTGAGCCAGTCGACCGAAGGCAGGACGGCAGCGCGAGCGCGGCGACAAGGATGGCGGCGATCACCCGGGGTCGCTTCACCGAGAAGTCATCCAAGGCCGAGGCGAGGGTTCGAAGCAATCGGGCGCGGCTTTGGTATCATATGGGTTCTCGCCCGGCTCGTAGAATTCGTTGCAGAAACCGTTGAGCACGGGGTAACCGAGTGCCGCGTCGAGACACGGTCCGTCTGAGGCATCAAAAATGATGAACTCGGCGTTTACGCGCTGGTTCGGTGATGCAAGCCACGCGATGCGGAGCGTCTTGGAGTGAACGTAACGCTGGGTGCGGCGCACCATGTCGAGCTCCGATGGCGCGAGCTCAGGAAAACCTGATTTGCCGATGTCCGCCACGGCGTAACTCTCCGGCGGTGGGGCCGGGTCGGGCGTGTTGCCCGGACCAACGTTGCCGAGACAGCCGATGCCGTAACGCGAGCGCGTTTGGATATAGGGCGTGGTGCTGTACGTGCTGCAGTCAGCACTCTCGCATGTGATGTTCGGTGCGAGCGGCACGCCCTTGATGCTGCGAACCTTCGACACGTGCACGCAGGACGAGAAGACGAGCGCACCGGCAAGTAGGACTACGCACCGTCGCGCCCGCACCGTCACCGTCGGCCGAAGAAGCTTTCGGCGGTCATCCAGGGGGGCGGCGTCGCTTTGAGGCAGTCGGGTGCGGCCCATGTCGAATACGGGGAGACACTCGCTTGATACATCTCGTTGCACGGCCAATTGAGGACGCGATAGGCGAACGCCGTGCTGCACGGGCCGCCCACCGCATCGAAGATGATGAACTTCGGCTTCCGGCGATAGCGATCCGGTGGAAGCCACGCGATCCTCAGCGTCGACGAATGCACGTATCGCTGGATGTTTTGTACGAGTGCAGCCTGCGACGCAGCGAGCTTTGGAAAACCCGGCTTGGCCATATCGGTGACGGCGAAGCTCTCCGGCGGCGGCGCAGGATTTAGGTTTCGGTCGGGTTCGCCCCGAAATGGGAGGCACGCGATCCCGAAACGCGAGCGCGTCTCACGCGGCGGTACGTCGCGATATCGGTGGCAGTGGGAATGGACGCACTCGATCGTCGTCACGCTAGGCACGCCGTTGACGGTTCGGAAGGTCCTGTAAACGCGCGTAACCGGTCGATGAGCCTCCTGCGCACACGACGTAGCCGCAAGGGCGCCCGCGAGAGCGAGAGCGATCGCCGCGCCGCGCCTCACCGGATGCGCTTGAGGGCGCGGTCGCCGCGGGCGGCGCGTTCGCGAGCGTCGGCATAAGCGTGGCCGAGGCAGTTGGCGACGTTGCCCGCGATGATGCCGACCGTGCGTTCGGCGGCGGCGCGTTGGCCGGCGAGGCCGTGCCAGTAGGCGCCGGCGCGCGCGGCGTCGACCGGTGAAAGCCCCTGCGACAGGAGCGTCCCGATGGTTCCGGTCAGCACGTCGCCCGTGCCCGCCGTCGCGAGCGCCGGCGTCCCCGTCGTGTTGACGTACATCGTCGTGCCGTCGTCGACGAGCGTCGCATTGCCCTTGAGTAACGTCGTGACGCCGGTACGCGTGACGAACGCGCGCAGGCGCGGGACGCGGGTCCCTGGAGCCACGGTCCCCTCGCCCGAGAGGCGCGCGAACTCGCCCTCGTGCGGCGTCACGACGCACGGTTTGCCGCGCAGGACGTCGAGGTGTTTGGCGAGGTGGAACAGCGCGCTCGCGTCGGCGACGAACGGCAGGTCGACGCGACTCATGAATCCGCGGGCGACATCGCCCATGGCGTCGCTCAGTCCGATTCCCGGTCCGATCGCGGCCGACGAAGCGTGGTTCGTCAGGTCGCACAGTATCCTCGATCGCGCGACCGGCGTCGCTCTCATCGTAGGTCATGACGACCTGCTCGATCAGATGCGCGCGCAACGTCGCGGCCGCGGACGCCGTCGTCGCGACCGTGACGTAGCCGGCGCCGCCGCGCGCCGCGCCGAGCGCGCACAGCACGCCCGCGCCGGGAAACTGCGCCGAACCGGCCACGATCAGCGGCGCGCCGGCGCTGCGCTTGTCGGAGATCTGCGGGCGGCGCGGGACCAGCGCGACGAACTCTTCGTCGTCGAGCGCGGCGTAGCGGTCGCCAGCGGCGGCCTCGATCTCGTCGCGGGTGATGCCTATATCGGCGAGCCACAGCGTCCCCACGTTGGCCGTCGCCGGATCGAGCAGCAGCCCGACCTTCACCGCGCCGAGCGTGACGGTCAGGGTCGCGCGGACGGAAAGTGCGGCGCAGCCGCCGGTCGTCGCGTCGATCCCGGTCGGGATGTCGATCGCGAGCACCGTCGCCGAGCCTGCGTTGAGGGCGCGGATCGCGCCGGCGAAGGCGTCCGTGTCCGGGCGCGCGCCGGTGCCGAGCAGTCCGTCGAGCGCGACGTCCGCGCCGTCGAGCGCGGCGCGCGCGGCCTCGTCGCTCGCTGGGAACGGGCAAGCGACGACGCCGCTTCGCGCGGCCTCGGCTTCGGCGTCCGCGCGTGCCTCGCTCGGATTCGGGGCGGCCATCGCATAGACGATGCGTTCGACCTTCGGATCGACCCGGGCGAGAGACGCGAACGCGTCTCCGCCGTTGTTGCCGGGTCCCGCGAAGGCGACGGCGCGGCGCGCGCGCGGCGCGGCGGCCCGGAGGGCGTCCGCGATCCGCGCGCCCGCGTTGCGCATCAAGACGACCTCGCTCGCGCGCGCGCAGGCCCGCGCGTCGACGGCGCGCATCTGCTCCGCCGTCAGGAGGCGCATCGGCGTTCCAGGATCACGACTGCCGACGCCGTCCGCCGCGTGTGCGTTATCGTAAGGTGGATGGCATCGACGCCGAAGCGCTTCGGCAGCACGTGAGCGCGTTCGTAAAAGCGCAAGAACGGCTTACCGCTCGGCTCGTGGTCGACACCGACCAGGCGCCACGGGATCGCGAAGCCGAAGGCCTTGCGCGTCGCCTCCTTCGCGGCGTAGAAGCCGGCCAGGCGCTCGTCCCAATAACGCATACGCATCGCGTAGCGCATCTCTTCCGGCGTGTAGATCTTGCGTGCGAACCACGCGAGTTTCGTCTCGTCGAACGCGTAGCGCTCGACTTCGGCGAGGTCGGTCCCGATGCCCAAAATCATGGGTGCGTCTTCGCGGTGCGGCCGCCGAACGCTCCACGAGGTCCCCGGCGGCGTCGCCGCCAATCAGCCGACTAGCAATGTCGGCCGGGTGCAGCGCGTGAGTCGGATCAACATCATCCCGATCAACACGATCGACTCCACCTTCCTCTCCCGGTTGGCGCTCTGCCTGGAAGAGCGGTTCCTCTTCCAGTGCGTCGTCGAGAGCACGGTGCGGATCCCGCCGACGACCCTGAACAGCGCGCGCAAACAGCTCTTTCTGAACACCCTGCTGGCGAGGATCGGCGGGGCGACGCCCCATCTCGAGGGCTACCGGCTCGCCGTGACCGACTTCGACCTCTACAAGACCTCGCACCAGTTCATCTTCGGCGACGCCAGCGAGGACGGCAAGACGGCCGCGCTCTCGCTGCACCGCCTGCGGGCCGAGTTCTACGGCGAGCAGGCCGACCCCAACCTGCTCTTCCAGCGCGCGCTCAAGGAGGCCGTGCACGACCTCGGCCACGTGCTGGGCCTCAAGCACTGCTACAACGCGCGCTGTGCGATGTACTCGCCCGGCTCGATCTTCGACACCGACAACAAGCTCTCGCACTTCTGCGACACCTGCGAGAAGCGCGTCCGAAAGCTGCTGGCATAAGGTTGCGTTAAGGTCGCAGCACGCGGACGTGGCCAAGGGGACGCGCCGCCGGTGGGCCGGCCGCCGGCGCGAACGACTCGGCTTATTCTTTCAGCGTGAGAAACCACGGGGCCGTAAGCCCGGTGGCCGCACCCGCGATGACCTGGGCAGGAGCCACGTTTCCGGAAGCACGCGCGGCGAACCCGAATACCGCGGTCGCCGCCGGTGAGGAGACGAAGATTTTCCCGGTCGTGCGACTGACGGCGATGCCGATCGCACCGCTGAGCCCCGTCTTCGAGCCGCCGATGGTCCGAATCGGCGCGACGTTTCCCTGCGCTCCGGCGGCAAATTCGGAGATCGTGCTGGTATTTCCGTCGAATACATAGACGTTCAACGCCGCGTCCAAGGCGACGCTCATCGGCTCGACAAGTCCGGTGTTCGAGCCCGCGATGACGGCCATCGGTTGCGAGGCGCCGGGAGGGAAGAGGGCCGAGGCGAGCTCTGCTGATCGGCGACGTAGAGGATGTTGTTGCGGTCGATCGCGAGGCCGTACGGACTGATGCCGGCGATCACGCGGCTCGGGCTCGCGCAGCCGTTCGCACCCGGCGGGAAGACCTCGATGCTCGTGCCGCTGTGGCTGACGTAGAAGTTGCCGGCCTGATCGAACGCCGCGCCTATGGTCGCAAGCCGCGGAAAGCAGTCGATCGCGGTGAGCGGTGCGACGTTGCCTTTGGCGCCCGCAGGGAACGTTTCGACTTCGGTACCGGAGATATTTCCAAGGGTGACGCCGATGCGTCCGCTGGGATCGAGCGCAATGCCGACGGGTCCGCGCGTTTGGCCAAAGCCGGTGTTCGACCCGGCGATCGTCGTTTGCGGCGCAACGTTCCCGTTGTCCGTCTCGCGGTATTCGGTAATCGAGCCGCCCTGCGCCGGACCGAGATTTGCAACCAGGATTCGGCTCGTCTTGGCGGCGCCGAATTGCGGCTGGGCAAACCTGGCCGGTTCGTGGACGGCAGCCGTGGCAGGCAGAGCGTGTGGTAACAGGATGAGCGTCGGGGTCAGAACGAGCAGTGCACGCCTTGCAGTGCGCGTTATTGCGTCGAGCACATGAGCCTCTTGTCTGGAAGTGAGTGGAGTGTTGAGAACTGCCTGAGGCTAACGGCCGACCATGAAGAAAGCCTGAGCACGTGCGACGCAAGGCTGCCGGAGGCTTACACCTCGCGCAGCACGCGCGCGTCGGCAAGGGCGACGTGCCGTTCGCCGCTGCCGTCGTCGACGACGAGGCTGCCGTCCGGCGCGAGCCGGAGCGCGACCGCGTCGAACGGCTCGTGCTCGCCATCGACGAGGATGCGGTAGCGCGCGCCCGGCAGGCCGGCCCGCGCCTCCCACGCCTTGGCGATCGCACGTGGATCGTCGAGCAGCGGCAGGGCGCGATCGAGGGCGGCGACGATCGCGATCGAAGACCCGCTCGCGCGCGAGCGTCCGGCGCGGCGTCGGAAAGGTAGGCGATCGGTTCCACGTCGTCCGGCCGGGCCGGCGCACGTTGAGCCCGACGCCGCAGCCGACGCGCGCAGTGTCGCCGGTTACACGCGAGACGCCCAAGCAGGCCGCACGCCTTGCGCTCGCCGAGCAGCAGGTCGTTGGGCCACTGCAGGATCAGCTCGATCCCGGTCGCGTCGCTGACGCCGCCCGCGACGGCGAGCGCGCACCAGAAGGGGACGGCCCACAGCGTCGCCGCGGGGATCGTGCGCGGCAGAATCGCCGTGAAGAGGAGCGACGTCCCCGGCGCGTCGACCCACTGGCGGTCGCGCCGGCCGCGGCCGCGCGTCTGGTGCTCGGTCATGACGATCGTGCCGAGGTTGAGTGCGCTCGTCAGGAGCGCGACCGCGTCGTCGTTGGTGCTGCCGGTTTCCTGCTCGTACAGGAGCGGGCCGAAGCGGGTCGCCGCGAGCGCGCCGCGGACCTTTGTCTCATCGAACACACGAAGGCCCCCCGCGACGGCGTCGCGTAGATACCGGGTCGCCATGGCTATCGAACAAACGTTGATTTTGTGTAAGGGCGACGCGGTGGAGCGTGGCTTGGTCGGTGAGATCGTCGCGCGCTTCGAGCGGCGCGGTTACACGATCGCGGCGCTGAAGCTGCTGAGCGTCGACGAGGAACGGGCGCGCCGTCACTATGCCGAGCACGAGGGCAAGCCGTTCTTCGACGGCTTGGTCGCAGTACATCACGAGCGCGCCCGATCGTCGCGATGATCGTGCAGGGGAGCGACGCGATCGAGGGCTGCCGCGCGACGATCGGTGCGACGAATCCGATCAAGGCGCCGCCCGGCTCGATCCGCGGCGACCTCGCGCAGACGATCGGACGCAACCTCGTCCACGGCAGCGACTCGCCGGACTCGGCGCGGCGCGAGATCGCGATCTGGTTCGAACCCGAAGAGATCATCGCGCGCGCGCACGATCAGGAGCGCTGGCTGATCAGTTCGTAGCGTTCTCGCGGCGAGACGTTGCACCGGGGTTGATGCCGAGCCGTCCCATGATGCCGCTCAGCAACTCCGGCGCGAGTTGCTGGAGCGCTTCGGGATTGCGCTGCACGAAGGCGCTCGAGGCCGCCTGTAATACCTCGGGGTGGCTGCGCGCGTAGTCGATCAACGATGCGACGGCGTTCGGCGAGCCGCTCGCGACCTCGGCCTCGCTCGTGCCCGCTTCAGCGGCGGCCTGCGCGCCATCGCCCTGGTACGACGGGTGCGCGGTGAAGGTCTCAAGCAGTCGCTGGCCGAGCGCGGCGACCTGCGAGGAGTCCATGTTGCCGAGGCTCGACTGCAGATGTCCCGCGAGTTCGTTCGGGTCCATCTCGGAAACGTGATCGCTCGCGGCCTGCGCGGCCTGTTGCGGCGAAACGCTGCCGAGGAGGTCGCCGGCCATCCGCGAGAGGTTGTCGAAGAACGACATGGGGTGCCTCCGATATCGGTGCGATGCGTGGGGCGCTCATGTTACGCGCGGCGCGAAGGGCGCCCTCCGTCGGGCGCGAAGGCGCTCGACGTGATCGAATCGATGCGCGGCGGCGGCCCGCCGCTCGTCGAGGGCGTTCACGCTCGCGAGGTGTTGGATTCGCGCGGAAATCCGACGGTCGCCGTGGCCGTCGCGACGACGTTCGGCGCCGTCGAGGAGGCGCTCGTCCCGTCGGGCGCGTCGACCGGCGCGCACGAGGCGGTCGAACTGCGCGACGGCGACCCGCAGCGCTACGGCGGCAAAGGCGTGCTCAAGGCGGTCGCGGCCGTCAACGATCTGATCGGTCCCGCGATCGAGGGGTTCGACGCGACCGCGCAGCGCGATCTCGACCGCGCGCTGATCGAACTCGACGGCACGCCGAACAAAGCCAATCTCGGCGCGAACGCGCTGTTGGGCGTGTCGCTCGCGGTCGCGCGCGCCGCCGCGGCCAGCGTCGGGCTGCCGCTGTTCCGCTATCTCGGTGGCCCGCTCGGCGGCGACGCTGCCGGTGCCGATGATGAACGTCATCAACGGCGGCAAGCACGCCGAAGGCGCGCTGCAGTTTCAGGAGTGCATGCTCGTGCCGGTCGGCGCGCCGACGTTCGCCGAGGCGATCCGCTACGGCGCGGAGACGTTCCACGTCCTTGGCCGGCTGTTGCACGAGCGCGGAATGCCGACGCTCGTCGGCGACGAGGGCGGCTACGCGCCGCCGCTCGATTCGCTGCCGGAGGCGCTCGATCTTGATGATCGCTGCGATCGAGCGCGCGGGCTACGCGCCGGCGACGACATCGCACTCGCGCTCGACCCGGCGGCGAGCGAGTTCTTCTGCGGACGGCTCGTACTACCCGGGCAGCAAGGACGAACCGTACAGCGGCGCGCAGATGGTCGACCTCTACGCGGACCTGTGCGAGCGCTATCCGATCGTTTCGATCGAGGACGGCCTCGCCGAGGACGACTGGGACACGTGGCGCGCGCTGACCGAGCGCATCGGGGCCAAGGTGCAACTGGTCGGCGACGATATCTTCGTCACGAACACGAAGCGCCTCGCGCGCGGCATCGCCGAGGGGATCGCGAACGCGATCCTGATCAAGGTCAATCAGATCGGCACGCTGACCGAGACGCTGGACACGATCGAGATGGCGAAGGCCGCCGGCTACCGCAACGTGATCTCGCACCGCTCCGGCGAGACCGGCGACACGACGATCGCGGACATCGCGGTCGCCACGGCGGCGGGCCAGATCAAGACCGGTTCTCTGTCACGCAGCGACCGGGTCGAGAAGTACAATCGCCTCATGGCGATCGAGGAGCAACTCGGCGACGCCGCGCGTTACCCCGGCGCTCGCGCGTTTGCGGCGGCTAACCGCGCGGCTATCCAGGCGGACCTCGCCTGACGCGACGGCCGCACGGGCTATTCAGCGGGCTCCGGCGCGAACGAAGTGGACGATAAGATTCGGCTCCCACGTCCGGCCGCCATCGGCCGAAAAGGATTGGACGAAGCGGTTCGATTGCGCGGTGATTTCGTCGAATACGCCGCGGACGACGATCGGCCGGCCATCGAGCGTTTCGCGGTCGTAGAACTCGCCGCGGCCGTCGCTGAATCGGCCGACGGTCGGTGGGATGCCGACGGTCCCACTCGCCGGATTCGCCCCATAGTCGCGCCACTGGCCAGTCCGCGGGTCGAACGTCCGAAGTAGTATGCTTTCGAGGCAATCCTTGCCGCTGCGGACTTCGAGCACGCCCACGTTTGCGCGGCCGCTCCACAATCGCCGCACGACCAGCGTTCCCTCGTAGTTGCGCCATGCGGTCGAGCCGCGCAGGCGTTCCGCGAGCCGCGCCAACCGGACGCGCCAATTACCCACCTGAAAGTCGAAGGCGTGTTGGCTCGCTGCTGTCTCGTCGTATCGCACGGACGTCGCGCCGGAGACGTTTACGTACGATGCAATCCACATGGCATGCCACGAAACGCCGCCGTCGTTTGAGTACGAAGTGACGTCACGGTAGGCCGACGGATTCTGGACGATGGTCTGCGTGCGCACTTGTGCGGTTCGTCCGCCGATGAGCTCGCTGGTAAAGAACGTGCCGCGGCCGCCCGAGAATCGCCCAGCGGACGGCGTCCCGAGTTCACCGTCGCTGCCGTTCGCGAACGACAGATTCCATCGCTGAGTCTGCGGATCGTCGAGCCGCAGTTGCATTCCTTCGACAGAGCCCGCCGGTCCAGCGATCTCCAGAACGCCCAGGTTCGCTCGACCCTCGAGCAGCGGCATAACGGTATGCGTGCCGTCGTAGTGCGTCCAGCGCGCGCTGGCCGCGGCCGGGTTGATCAGGCTCGCGATGCGGACGTGCCACGTTCCAAACTGATAGTCGAACGCGCGCGACGAGGCCGAGGCGGCGTTCGCTGAGGAAGTCCCGGTGCCGACGGCAAGCGCGCCGGCGGCCACGAAAACGCTGAGGCGTATCATGCGCTCGATTCTAGGGCAGGAGTGGCTCCCTGTAACGGGCCACTATAGCCGAAAATGAGGGAGCCACCCGCCGCCGAGCCGTTCTTCCCCGACCGCTCTACCGGAGAGAACCTCGCGATCCGAGCTGGCGCGCAGGCTCCGGGCAGCGATCGAGAGCGGAACGCTGCATACCGGGACGCGTCTGCTCGGAAGCCGCCAACTCGCGAAGCGCTTCGGACTGGGCCGGAACACTGTGGCGCTCGCGTTCGAACAGCTTGCGGCCGAGGGATACCTCGATCCCCGCAGGGGCGCCGGCACGTTCGTCGCGGCGGTCCGGGTGCCGCGCCCGCACCGGCGCAGTGCCCCGGACCGGCCGCAGCCCCAGCGCGTTCGGCGCGCCGCCGCGTCGCGCACCTACTTCCAGATAGCGACGGGATCGGGTCCGCTGCGCCCCGGCATTCCGGATCTCTCGTGCTTTCCGGCGACGGCGTGGAAGCGGTGCGCGAGGCGCGCGCTCCACGTTTACGATCGCGACATGGGCTACGGGCCGGCGGCGGGCCTGCGCGCGCTACGCGAGGCCATCGCGACGCACGTCAGGCAGTTCCGCGGCGTAACCGCGCAGCCCGAACAGGTCGTGGTCGTCGAGGGTGCGCAGGCTGCACTACACTTGGCGGCAATGGTCTTGGCCTCGCGCGGCGACAACGTCGTCGTAGAGGATCCGTGCTACGCGCTCGCGCGAGCGGCCTTCGAGATACACGGCCTGACGCTCCGCGCCGTGCCCGTCGATTCTCACGGCATCGAGACCAGCCGGCTGCCGCCACACGCGCGGCTCGCTTACGTCACGCCGACCCACCAGTTTCCACTCGGCGGTGCACTTCCGATCGCGCGCCGTCTGGAGTTGCTCGCCTGGGCGAAGCGTGTCGACGCCTACGTGCTGGAGGACGATTACGATAGCGAGTTCACGTCGAGATCACAGCCGTTGCCATCGCTGCAGAGTCTCGATCGTGACGAGCGCGTTATCTACGTCGGAAGTTTCAGCAAGACCCTCGCTCCGTCGATCCGGCTGGGATACCTGATCGTTGCGCCGCATCTTGCTGCAGCGTTCAGGGCGGCCCGAGCGAGCACGAGCCTCGGCGTCTGTTTGCATCTTCAGGCGACCGCCGCCGAGTTCATCGAGCGCGGCTACTTCGCGCGCCACATTCGTCGAATGAACGCCATCTACGAACGGCGCCGAGCAACGCTGGTCCACGCGCTGAGCTTCGGGCTCGCGGCGTCGTTTCGCCTCGGCCCAACCCAGACGGGCCTGCACGTCGCACTGATCGGCGAACCGAGTTTCGACGACGTTGCTCACTCGATTGGACCCAACGGCGATCGACTGATTCCGCTCACCCGCCTCTGCGTCGAGCGGCACGATTGTCGCGGTTTCCTCCTCGGCTTTGCCAACGGCACGGATCGTGCGATCGAGCAGGCCGCGCGCGCGCTGGCGGTTAGGATCATGGAGCCGCTCAGCGCGTCAGCGCCTCGTTAACGCTGTCGATGTCGGCGATGAGGCCGGGACCGGTCGGATGCCACCCGAGCCTTTCTTGTGTGAGCGCGCTCGATGCGGGCACGTCGCTCGCAACGAGACGACCGAGCCAGCCGAAGTGTGCGGCCGCCTCGTCCGCGGAGATGCTCGTCGTGGGTACGGCCATGCGGCGCCCGACGGCCTCGGCGATAGCGCGTAGCGCGACGCCTTCCTCGCCGACGGCGTGATAACGCGCGTTGCCGCGCCTTTTTCCAGTGCGAGCCTATACAGTCGCGCCGCGGCGGAACGATGGACGGCCGGCCAGCGGTTGGCGCCGTCGCCGACGTACGCGGAGACACCCTTCTCGCGAGCGATCGCACGCATCGGGGTGATCAAGCCTGCTTGTCGGGATCGTGCACTTGGGGCAGGCGCACGACCGAGACGCGGACGCCGCGTTCCGCCATCGCGGCCCCGGCCTCTTCCGACGCCGCGCGCGGGAACCCGGTCGCGCTGGAAACCGGCGCGTCTTCCTCGGTCGCGGGGCGCCCTGCGCCGGACGCCGAGGCCGGCGGTCACGATCAACGGTCGGTCCGAGCCGACGAGCCCAGACCCGAGCGTTTCGATCGCCCGCCGGTCTATCTCGCAGTTCGAAGCGAACTGTTCGAAGTCGGAGAAGTCGTGGATGAAGGCGAGGTGGATCGACGCCGTCCGCGTCGGCGGCGCCGGCGCGCAGGCTGTCCAGGTCCTCGACGGAGCCGCGGCAGACGGTCGCGCCGGCGGCGGCGACCGCTTGTGCTGCGGTGTCCGAACGGGCCAAACCGACGACCTGATGCCCCGCAGCGAGCAGTTCTGGGACGACGGCCGAGCCGATGAACCCGGACGCCCCGGTGACGAAACGCGCATGTCGTACCTTCAGTCTTCTTGATGTAGTTGCTGTCGTCGGTCTGACAGCTGATGTCAATTACTGACATCATGCGCTATGATGGGCCGTATGGGGCGATGGGAGCCGGATGCCCGCGGCCGCCTGCAGACGGCGGCGCTAGACCTCTACAGCGAGCGCGGCTACGAGCAGACGACCGTGGCCGAGATCGCGGCGCGGGCCGGACTGACCGAGCGGACGTTCTTCCGCCACTTTGCCGACAAGCGCGAGGTGCTGTTCGCCGGTTCGGGCGAGCTGCAGGAGCAACTCGTCGGCGCGCTCGACGCCGCGCCCGCGTCGCTCTCGGCGATCGACGCGATCGGGAGCGCCCTCGAGATCGTGACGGCGCACTTCCGCGCGTCTCGCGACTACGCGCGCCGTCGTCACGCGATCATCGCGGCGAATCCGGAGCTGCAAGAGCGCGAGCGCATCAAGCTCGCGTCGCTCGCGGCGGCGTTCGCCGCCGCACTGCGGCGGCGCGGCGTGAGCGGTTCTTCCGCGACGCTGGCTGCGGAGATGGGCGCGGCGATCTTCAGGATCGCGTTCGAACGCTGGATCGACGAAACGCACGGCGGAGACTCGTACACGCCGTGCGCGAGTCGCTGGCGGAGCTGAAGGCCGTGTCGGCCGGTGGAGGTCGCAGCGGCGAGTAGCGTCGATGCGACCCGACCGACGAACAAAGCGCCGGCCCGGGGCGCAAGTGCGCACCGAGCCGGCCCGTAACCCGCGAGGGGTGCTACTGAAGGGTGCGAGCGAGCGGCAGATGGATGCGTCGCTCGAGCGGATCGTGCCGGCCCGAGATGCGATCGAGCGGGCGGGCGGAGGCGCTGTGCCGGTGTGAAGACCGCGGACCGGGCACGAGCCCCCGCACGAGGGCTTGCGGGAACGTGTAGCTCGTGATGATTTGCGTGTAAGCGATCTGCTCAGAGACGTTCAGTCCGCCGGTTGTCGTGTTGTAGTAGTACGCGGACGTCCACGTTAGCGGCGAGCAAACCGCGCCGATCCCGTTGACGAAGTAATAGTCGCCGGACATCGTCTCGTACAAGCCCGAAGACGGGTCGAGGAAGTAATCTTGCAGGACGCGATAGTCTTCGGCCGGCGACCCCGCGTACTGTCCGCAGGTGGACGGCATCGACACGGATCCTTCGTCCGCGTACTCGATGCCCTGCAGGCTCTTGGGCGCTGCCCCGCCACCCGGGAACCAGTCGGCGACGTTCAGGTTGGTCGTCGAGCCGTTGCTCACGATCGTGACGGGAATCGTCCACGACCCACCGACTTGCTGCGGCTTGCCGAAGGTCTCGTTCGTCGTGCCGGCGTTCGCACCGGTCACGACCGTGTCGTACTCCGCGGCCCCGCCGTTCATCGTTCTCTCCAACGTCTTCGTGTTGCTCTTCGACTGCGGATCGTGGACCTTCGTGTGAGCGACGTAGGTGCCGTTTCCTTGCACCACGTCCTCGAAGGACGCGAGGTATCCCTTGGGGCCGTGCGTTGCATCGTGCTCGTGGTACGTAGCGTAACCGCCGCTGAACTGGCTGCCGGGCGCTCCGCCGAACACGTACCAGATCGTCGCGGGGCTGAACGTCCACACCCCGCTGGCCGTGTAGCCGCCGGACTGGTCGTTGCTCGAACCACCGTACTGCACGAGGTCGCTCAACGAGCCTTGCGAGGAGTAGCCGATGAGGAACGAGGTGAGGTAGTTCGGGTCCGAAGACTGCACGAACTGGTCGGCGCAGAGATTGGTGAAGCCGTTAAATGTCACGGGGCACGACTCGAGATCGAGTCTCCGTGTAGTAGTACGGCTGAGTCGTCGGCGGCGAGCCGCCATATGTGATCGTGTCGGTCCCCGAGACGGTCGTAATCCATGCCGCACCGTTCTGGAACGGAAATGGACTCGATGTTGCGGCCGGTACGGGGCGGCCGGCGGCTCGGAGGGGCGCTGCCGCGGCCGGGTCGCTGGACCCGGCAAGCACCGCCATCGCGGCGAGCGCGAGAGAGGCGCCGGCCATGAGGTCGCGGGCGGCCGGGAAGCGAGTGCAGGTCGTGAGGTGGGTTTTCATGGTGGCTCCTCTAGCGTAAGTGCTTGGCGGCCGGGGCAAAGTCCGACCGCCTTGGTTAGCACCCTACACGAGCGCCATCTCAGCGTTATCTCAAGCGAGCGTCATGGCGCTGAGGACGAGGCGCATCACGGCAGCAGAGCCGGGCGGTGCGAACGTCGAGGAGTCCAGAAACAGTCGCAACGCCAAACGCGTTCAGAGGATTGCTGAAACGGACGATGCCACCTCGACGCTAGCACGTTCTATGAGGCATACCAAGCGTGGCGCGCCGCGGCATTTGTCGAGCGTTCGCGATGTGAGGCGGGCGTGCATATGCCGAGAAGATTCTGGTGTTTGGTCGTGAAAGGCTTGCACGACTGAGTTCTATTGACGTTCTGGAGGACGAACGACGTGATCGAGCGGCTTCATAGTCCGCGGGCATATCGCATTGCTGCACCCGCGGCGCTTTTGCTGGGACTTGCCTTGCCCTTTGCGGACGCACACGCGGCCGCGGCCGGGATCGTAAGACATTATCAGCCGCAACCGGCCCGGCAGTGGCACGGCTTGCGGAGCCCGGCGGCGGGGGCGATCCAGCACGTCGTGTTCATCGTTCAAGAAAATCGTAGCTTTAACAATTTTTTCTTGGGTTTTAAAGGCGCGAAGACCCAAAGCTTTGGCTACAACACGTCCGGAACCAGATCGCGTTGACCCCGATGACCCTCGCCGCGAACTGCGATATCGACCATTCGGCGAACGCGTTCTTTGCGGCCTATAACAACGGTGCGAACAACGGCTGGAACAACGAGAACCAGGGCTGCGGGACGAACTATCCCTATCGCTACGTGACGCGAAGCTACATCCAGACATACTGGAACATGGCCAAGCAATACGTGCTGGCCGACCACATGTTCCAGTCGCATCTCGACGGAAGTTTCATCGCCCATCAATACGCGATCGCCGCGTACGCGAACCACGAAGTCAACTTCCCGTCGGGCGATTGGGGCTGCGAGGGCGGTGGCGGCGACCAGGTGCCGACGCTGAACCAAAATCGAAGCTACGGCAGCAACGTGCCCGTGTGCGAAGACTATACGACTCTGGGTGACGAGCTCGACGCCGCCAGCATCAGCTGGCGGTTCTACACGCCGTCGCTTCAGTCGTGGAATCTCTGGAGCGCGTACTCCGCGATCAACCACATCTATCAGAACGGCAACGGGCCCGACTGGCGAAACGACGTGATCTCGCCCGAGACGCAGATCCGCACCGACGTCGCGAACGGCACGCTCGCTGCGATGACGTGGGTCGTGCCGTCGTGGCAGAACTCCGATCACGCTGGTAACGGGTCGGCCTCCGGTCCGGCGTGGGTCGCCTCGGTCGTCGACGCAATCGGTAATAGCCCGTTCTGGAGCTCGACGGCGATCTTCATCACGTGGGACGACTGGGGCGGCTGGTACGATCCGGTAGTGCCGGTCTACGAGGACTACGACGGTCTCGGCTACCGCATCCCGTTGCTCGTGATCTCGCCGTACGCCGTCAAGGGGAGGGTGACGCACAAGCAATACGAGATGTCGAGCGTCCTGCGGTTCGCCGAGGACCTCTGGGGCCTGCCGCAGATGGCCGCCTCCGATACACGTGCGAACGACCCGGCGAACGACCCGCGCGTCTTCAACTTCTCGCAGGCGCCGCGGCCCTTCAAGAACTTCGCCGTCACTGGCCTGCAGCCGGATCAGCCCGGCCCGGTCCACTTCAACCGCGAGTACGGCGACTAGCAGGCGACTAGGAACGACCCGAGCGCGCCGCCCGTTATCCCGGGCGGCGCGCCTCTCGGCGAGGGGCCCACGCGCCCCCGGGGGAAGAGACGCTGGCCGCACCCGGGCCTGTAGCTCAGCGGTAGAGCGGCCGGCTCATAACTGGTTGCGCGCTGGTTCGAATCCAGCCGGGCCCAAGCGACGTGGCGCCATAGTCTATCGGTTAGGACGCGGCCCTTTCAAGGCTGAGAGACGGGTTCGACTCCCGTTGGCGCTACCAAAAATCTCCGCGTCCTGTCAGGGTTTTTCGCACGTTGGGCGGCTGTCAGTAGCTTAAATCTAACAGCCGTCTAACGGAGCTCGCCTAGGCCACGATGCGCGCGAAGGCTTCCGCCGCTTCGGCGTCGCGATCGCGGTACACCGTGATGTACCGGTCGTACGTGATGCTGATGTCGCTGTGACCCAACCGCTTGGAGATCACCTCGATCGGCACGCCGGCCTTTGCGAGCAGCGAGGCGTGCGTATCTCGGAGATCGTGGAAGCGGATGCGCCGCACCCCGGAGCGCTTCATGAAGTTCCGGAAGGCGGAGCTGAAGAGCCACGGCGCGATCGGTTTGCCGTCCGGTTTGGCGAAGACGAGGTCTTCGTCGTGGTAGACCGGACCCAGGGCGATCTTTCCCGCCGCTTGCACCGCGTGGTGGGATTCGAGTATCGCGAGCAGCTGCGGCGGAACGCAGACTGTCCGCACCTTGTCGTTCTTTGGTCGTTTGAACGTGAGCCCCGCGACCTTCGTGGAGCTCAGGGAACGGCTGATCGTGATGGTGCCCTGGCGGGCGTCAACATCTTGCCAGCGGACCGCCATGATTTCGCCGAGACGGGCACCGGTGTACAGCGCGAACGCCACCGCGGGATAGAACGTGCTGTATGCTGTTAGGTAGTGCCGAGCAGCGCACCGGCGTGTCGGGTGTTTTGCCTCCTGCAGTAGCAGCCGCACTTCCGATTCTGTGAGCACGGTCGATTCGGGTCTCAGCACTTTTGGTAGATCGTCAGCGTCGAGGGACGCAGCGGGACTACGAGTGATGACTTCCCATTTGACGGCACGACGGAGGACGTTGCGCAGCAGTTCCGCCGCGTGGCGAATGGTGCGAGCGCCGACGCCTCGTTTCGTCCAGAGAGTATAGGCAGCGAGGAGGTCGACAGTTCTGAGGCTGGCGACTTTCTTTGTGCCGACCGCCGGTCGCAAGTAGATGCGCAGCAGGCATTCGTAGCGCTGCAGCGTCGTTGCGGCGAGGCGATTCTCTTTGGATTGCACGAAGCGATCGAAGAGCTCATTCATCGTCATGCTCGTGCTTGACGGGAACTCGCCGGCCAAGACAGTAGCCTTGCGTTTCGCGAGAACCGCTTCGGCTTGTCTCTTGGTCACTCCGACCAGCGTTTCGGTCTTTTGCCGGCGCCTGCCGGTGACCGACACGATGTCGTACACGATGCGGAACTTCTTGTCTCCTACTTTCCTGAGGTACCCCAAGGGTTTCGCTCCTACGGGGTCCTGGCGCGCCGTACGTTCGTGGTCAGGCCTAGGAATTCTTCGATCGCCCGCTTCGTCACGATGATCCGGCGGGGTGTGACGCGGACCGAGGCGAGCCGGCCGGATGCCAGCAGTTCGTAGGTCGCGTTTCGGCCGATGCCAAGCACGTGTTGTACTTCGATGGGTGTGAGCACGTCGCCGACGTACTCGAGCGGTACCGCTGGTTCATTCGATCAGGTCCTTGAAAGACAAAACCCCGAGCGTATACTCGAGGTTTTTGCGGACATTTTAATGCGGGTGAATCGCGGTTGCGAATCGTGCTCCACAATTATCTCTCGGCGCCGTACGTGTTGTCAAGCACCGACAAGCCTTTGAGGTTGCTGCACCGGTGCAGTCGCGTCAAGACATCAAAGTTGCCGCGACTGCACCGGTGGACGTTATCTTGAATGCGATTCACTGGTATCTGCGTGATACGCCAGTTGCCCGGTGTGTCAGTCGCAGTGCTTTGGATGTGCACTCCGATGTGCGCGGCGTTGCAATCAGGGTTTACTCTCGATGCACGCCGCGTTCTCGCAATCGACGGTTTCGGGGAAGCAAGCCGGTAGCTGTACGTACAACGCCTGGGCGTCGTCCGCCCAGCTAAGGGGCGCGGGGTCGCCTGGCTCAGCCCGCGCTCGGGGTCGGGGTCGCTCCGCTCAGCCCGACACTCCGTGAGGCACCGCAATGACAGTGCAGCACAGGTCATCGCGACCTTCGGCCTTCTGGCGGTCATTCGGGGATGCGCAGGATCGCGCAAGGCGGCGACTCCGTATGCCGTCGCGGTGCATATTGTCGGCGCCGTCGGTCAAAAAGGGGCGGTCACGTGGCCTAGCACGGCTAAGAACTCTTTGCACCCCGATTCGTTGGAGGGCTACCAGGTGAGTTCGGACCACAAACCGTCCCGGTGGAAAGACGTGCAGCGCGCGGTACTCCCGATTCCCGACCGACCGTACGCCGGTTTCGTGGCGTACGACGCCAAAGATCCAGACTCGAACTTCCCTCCAATTCAACCGCTGAGGCCGCCGAAGGAGGCCCCGAACGTGCTCGTCATCCTCCTCGACGACGTTGGCTTCGGCGCGT
This sequence comes from Vulcanimicrobiota bacterium, assembly GCA_963743605.1. Lineage (GTDB taxonomy): Bacteria > Vulcanimicrobiota > Vulcanimicrobiia > Vulcanimicrobiales > Vulcanimicrobiaceae > CAVUQJ01. The sequence goes on from CAVUQJ010000009.1 coordinate 325,163, forward strand.
CGAGCGCCTTCGGAGGCCCGTGTGGGGCGCCGACCGCCGAACGCCTAGCTAAAGACGGGCTGCGCTATACGCGGTTTCACACAACGGCGTTGTGTTCGCCCTCGCGCGCGGCGCTACTGAGCGGACGCAATCACCACGCCGTCGGGATGGGTGGTATCACCGAAATTGCAACGTCTGCCCCTGGTTACAACTCCATGCGCCCAAATTCGATGGCGACGCTTCCCGAGATTCTCCGACTCAACGGTTATTCGACCGCGCAGTTCGGCAAATGCCACGAGGTACCGGTCTGGGAAGCGAGCCCCGTCGGGCCGTTTGATCGCTGGCCCACCGGCTCCGGTTTCGAATATTTCTATGGGTTCATTGCGGGCGAGACCAACCAATGGTATCCCGCGATTCACGAGGGAACGAAAGCCGTGGAGCCTGCGGGAACGCCCGAAGAAGGCTACCACTTCATGGAGGACATGACGGACAAGGCGATCGCGTGGGTGCGCCAGCAGCGGCTGCTCGCCGGCGACAAGCCGTTCTTCATGTACTTTGCGCCGGGTGCGACGCACGCGCCGCATCACGTGCCGAAGGATTGGGCCGACAAATACAAAGGCAAATTCGATCAAGGCTGGGACAAAGTGCGCGAAGAGACATTCGCACGTCAAAAGCAGCTTGGCGTCGTTCCCAAGGAGTGCGAACTGACCGTGCGCCCAGAAGAGATCCCCTCTTGGGATTCGCAGACGCCCGAGTTCAAGAAAGTGCTCGCGCGTGAGATGGAAGTCTACGCTGGCTTTTTCGAGTACGCCGATCATCACATCGGGCGGTTGATCGACGCGATCGACCAGGTCGGCGTGCTCGAGGATACGCTGATTTACTACATTATCGGCGACAATGGTGCGTCCGCCGAAGGCACGCCGCAAGGGACGTTTAACGAAGCAATTCCGTTCAATGGGATGAGCGCGATGGAGACGGTGCAGTTCTTGACGGAGCATATGGACAAACTTGGAGGGCCGGAGTCGTATAACCATTACGCCGTCGGCTGGGCACATGCGATGGATACGCCGTACCAGTGGACGAAGCAAGTCGCGTCACATTGGGGCGGTACACGCAACGGCATGATCGTGCGTTGGCCGAAGGGCATTCAAGCGAAGGGCGAGATTCGCAACCAATTCCATCACGTAATCGATGTTGCGCCGACGGTGCTGGAGGCCGCGCAGCTGCCGGAGCCGACGTTCGTTCATGGCGTCGGTCAGGTGCCGATGCAGGGCGTCAGCATGAAGTACAGCTTCGACGATGCGGCGGTAGCCGACCGTCACGAAACGCAGTATTTCGAAATGTTTGGCAATCGAGGAATCTACCATAAAGGTTGGACGGCGGTTACACGCCATCGCACGCCCTGGATCATGACCGGCGAGACGCCGCCGTTCGACGACGACGTATGGGAGCTCTACGACACGAGTAAAGATTGGTCGCAGGCCCGAGATCTCTCGAAAGTGATGCCAGAAAAGCTCCACGAGTTGCAACGGCTTTGGATTATCGAGGCAACGCGAAACGGGGTGTTGCCGATGGACGATCGCGGCGCTGAGCGCTTCAATGCCGACTTTGCCGGAAGACCCGTGCTCGTACGCGGGACCTCCCAGGTCCTCGCCAACGGGATGGGCGCTCTAAATGAAAACGGCATCATCAACGTCAAGAACAAGAGCCACTCGGTGACAGCACAGGTGGTCGTTCGCGAGGGAGCGAGTCCCCACGGGGTAATCCTCTCGCAGGGAGGCATCGGCGGAGGCTGGATGTTCTACGTCAACGATGGGAAGCTGGCATATTTCTATAACCTCGCTGGTCTGCACGCGACGGACATCGTCGCTACTGGAGCGTTAACTGCCGGAGCGCATCAGGTGCGGATGGAGTTCGCTTACGACGGGGGCGGACTCGCCAAGGGCGGGAACGTAACGCTCTACGTCGACGGTGAGGCGGTTGGTAATGGCCGCCTGGAGCACACGATCCCGATGATCTTCTCAGCGGACGAGACCTCCGACGTTGGCGTTAAGCGCGGTTCCCCGATGAAGCCAGACATGCCGCCGGCGAAGAGCGCCTTCAACGGAACCGTGCTAGCCGTGGTCATTGAAACCAGCGGCGACAACCAAGATCATCTCCTCAAGCGCGAAGAAGTGCTGAATATGATCATGGCGCGCCAGTAGGGGCGGAAGTGTCTCCCGCTCGCCACCGCGACTGGGCCATTTCCTCGGTGCCGTTCCCGTCGAGCGAAGCAGACGATCCCGTGCACCTGCCGCATGCCACCGACAGGGTACCAGCGCCGTCGATCCGTCTAACAGTAATCTAACGGACTCGCAAAAATGAGCCGGATTTTGACGGGAGCCGCCGGTAGTCGAAAACGGAAAAACCCTTACAGGAACGGAGTTTTCGGTAATCGTCGGGAGCGGCCGGGACCCCGATCTTAGGATTCGACTCCCGTTGGCGCTACCAATTCGAACCCGTAACCACGGGCTTTCGCAGTTGCTGTGGGGCTCTTTGTGCGATAACCTGTTACCGGCGGCGAAGTACGACGAACCGATCGCCGCCGGCTGGCCTCGAAACCCGACGGCCCGCCACCGTGATGGTGACGGGCGTCCGCATCTGCTAGGCTTTCGGGTCTAGAGGACCGCGTCCGGACTCGCCGCGAGCGGCCAGCCGTTGTCGGAGTTGTCGATCTTGGTCGCGAGCGCCGTCCCCTTCGGGTAGGCGACGTTCTGGATGAGGAAGTCTGAGCCGGCGCTGACACTCACGTAGAGCTGGGTCTCCTTCCTGTTGAGCGAGAGCTCGAACGGGAATCCGGCGGTGACGGGGATCGTCTTGGACGGCGAGGTCTGACCGGGCGGGAAGTAGTCGACCGTGCTCGCGCCCTGGTCGAGCACGATCACATTGCCATTGAGGTCGACCTCGACGGCCCCTGCCGACACGACCTTCAGCCCGAGGTCGGTGCCGTTGGTCGAGCCTGGTGCGAACTCGAGGACGCCGCTGCCGGCCGAACCGCCCAGGTACTGCACGTACAGGTTGTCCTTGGAGTCGATCGCCATGTTCTCCGGGGTCACGCTAAGCGTGATCGTGAGCGTCGGCGAGCTGCTGCCCGCCGCGTACTCGACCACGGTGTCGTTGCCGGTGTTGGCGGCGTAGACCGTGCCCTCGGAGTCGACCGTGATGCCGGTCGGGTAGTCGACGCCGTTTGATAGTGTGCGGCTCGGGCTGGTCTTGCCGCGCGCGTACGCGGTAATCGTTTGGTTGCCGGGGTTGGTGGCGTAGACGTTGCCGGACTTGTCGACGAACAGGCGCTCGGGTTCCGAGAGACCGTTCGTGATCTGGCCGATCGGCGGCTTGTTGATGCCCCTGGCGGGATAGATCGTGATGGTATTGGTATCGTAGTTGCCGGAGTAGATCAGCGGCGCGCGGCGCTTCGCCTCGGGCGACAGCCAGCCGCCGCCCGTGGGCGCGGGGTGCATTCCAGTGCGTCCGGGGTAGAGCGCGGCTTGCAACTTCTGGCCGTAGCGCACGGAGTCGGCATGTGAGATCGTCGACTGCGTCGCCGCGGCGCCACCCGCGGCGGCCGGCCGTGGCGGGGTCGGCGTGCCCGACGCCGAGCACGCGCAGAGCGCGCCGAGCGATAGGGCAGAGCAGAAGATTGGGAGCTTTGACATCGAGGGGACCTCCAGGGTTAGGAACGCGTAGGGACCGCCGCGCTTCGCTGTCCGCGGCGCGGAGCCTAGCGTCCATCCGAGCGACAGGACCCCAGCAGGTCGGGGAACAGTGGCTCGACGTCGATTGGCACCTTCATAATGCCGCGCATTGGCCCAATACAAAGGTCCAATCCTCGCTTAGGATGAGCCCATCCCATGAAGAACCTCATCGTGACGCTTCTGCCGGTTGTAACGCTGCTTGCTGCCTCGGCCGCGCCTGCACCGGTGTACACGCCGTACCCGGCCGCCCCGACGGCGCGCGACGGTCGCAGCGATTTCAATTTTGCGTACGGAACGTGGCGTACGCACTACCGCATACTCAAAGATCGCTTGGTCGGGAGTCGCCAGTGGTACGAGTGCCACGGCACCTCGGTCTTTCGCCCGTTTTGGGGCGGCAGCGGAAATCTTGAAGACGGCTATATGAAATGCCCGAACCGGTATATCGACTTGATGACGCTTCGCCTCTATGATGCGCAAACGCACCAATGGACGCTTTGGTGGGGAACGAAAAAGCTCGGCATTCCGCCACCGCCGCAAGTCGGGCATTTCGATGCAAACGGCGTCGGCGACTTCTACTCGTACGATAATTGGAAGGGCACCCCGGTTATTGTCCGGTTCCACTGGACCAAAGTGAACGGCAATCCCCACTTTGAACAGGCGTTCTCTACCGACGGTGGAAAGTCGTGGGAAGTCAACTGGATTACCGACACGGAGCGCGTGTCATCTTCTAGCAAAGGCGCATGGAACGCAACTGCGCCGGGCGACGCACACGACGGTTTTGACTTTCTGATCGGGACCTGGCGAACGCATTACATGCAGCTGCGCCACCCGTTAAGCGACGGTCACGACTGGGTCGCATGCGACGGTATGTCTTCCGTCCGGCCGTTTTGGGGTGGAAGCGCCGACATCGAGGACGACGATCTCCACTGTCCGGCGCAGCACATCGTGGCCGTGGCGGTTCGCTTGTTCGATCCGGTTACGCATCAGTGGTCGCTCTACTCGGGAACGCAGAAGCGGGGCTTGGCGCTCCCGCCGCGGGTCGGAAAATTCGGCGCACACGGCGTCGGCGATTTCTTCGGCCTCGATACGTTCGAGGGCAAACCGATCGTCGTGCGTTATCATTGGGCTCAGCACAACGGTAACCCGCGCTTCGAAGAAGCGTGCTCGGCGGACAAAGGTAAGACGTGGCAGACCGTCCGGACGACCGACTACGAACGCATTACGCGGACGGCGCGTTGATCACCGGCGTTTCAGCAGCCCCCGTGCGGCACGATCGTCAGCGCCTTTTCGAGCTGCCCCCGCCGTGAATGTCACGCCGGAGGGGCCAAGGTGGATTTGACCTCCTCACCAGGGAGAGTTGGGGGATCCGCGCTCGCTTTACCGGTGGGTTGGTCGGCGCTGATAGGGCCCGTGCGCTTGCGTGCGCCGGGCCTGCTAGTCTGCATTCGAGCCGCACCGGCATCGGTCGGCCATTCGCAACGACTCGACAAGGGAGAGTTATCGTGCAGACCGACCTCATCACCGCGCTGCGGCACATTTCCATCAAGCAGGCGGCCGTCCTCACCCTGGCCACCGCCGTCACGGCGTTTGGCGCCGTGTCCGCCGCCCGCGCCGACGGCGGCGCGCCCCGGATCACTAAGCCGACCGTCACGAAGCACTGCAACATCGGCAATTACACCGGCTGCATCGCCGGCTACAATAGCCACGCCGGAGGCACCGGCGTCTACGGATCCGCCACAGACGGCGGCGCCGGCGTCTATGGGATCGCGAACGGAGGCTTCGCAGGAGAGGCAGTCGGCGTCCTCGCTCAGGGACCGCCGAACGCGTACGGCCTTTTCGCCCTCACCGGGGCCGGCGGCGTCGCCGTGTATGCGAACGAGCCGACGAGCTCGGGCAATTACGTTCTCTGGGTCACCGGCGGTGGGAGCGGGTCGGTAGCTGTCGACGACAACGGCAACGCGTTTCTGTCGGGCCAGGTCTATACCAGCGGCGCGTGCCAGTCGGGATGCTCGCGGAAGCGCCACGTGGAGTCGTTCGGCGCCCGCACGAGCGAGCCGACCATCGATGACGTCGGGGAGGCCGCGCTGCGCAGCGGCGCGGCGCACGTCGCGCTCGATCCGGCGTTTGCCAATGCGATCGACGGCAGCAAGCCGTACGTCGTCCTCGTGACGCCTGAGGGCGAAGCGAACAACATCTACGTCGCCAACCGTACCTCGCGCGGCTTCGACGTGCGCGAGGCCCACGGCGGTCGCACGTCGATCGGTTTTGCCTATCGGATCGTCGCCAAGCCGTACGGTGTCAGGGATCAGCGGCTACCGTTCCGTACCGAGCCGATGGCGCCGCCGGCGCCTAGCGCCATCCGTCACTAAGGGCGCATCCCAAGTCAATCCGAACCCACAACGGCCCGTCATCGCGAAATGACGGGCCGTTTTCGTTGCGTCGCAAGGATGTGGAAATTCGCGCGAGTCCGCCGAGTTACGGCGTGACCTGGTATACGGTGCCGAAGCCGTACGCGCCGCCCTCGTACGTCGTGCCGTAGAGCGCGCCCGCCGCATCGACGACCAGGCCGCCGTACGGGAACGCGCCGTCGGTGCCGCCCTGGAACGTGTGTAGCACGGTTTCGGTGTGACCGCCGTTGCCGCTCGGCGCCACTTCGTACACGACGCCATCACCGTACTTGCCGCCCTGCGCCGTCGTGCTAGCGCCGGAGCGATGGCCCGACCGGACGATCGCGGCGTTCGGGACATAACCGTCGTTGCGGTCGAACGCAAAGTTGACGTCCTCGGAGTAACCCGATCCGGTCGATATGAGTTCGAACACGGTTCCGGCGTTGTTCGGGCCACCGTACTGGGTCGTGCCGTAGAGCGGTCCGGCCGGTCCGAACTCCAACTCGGCGTACGGGTTGGCACCGTCCTGACCGCCGCGGAACGAGTACAGGACGCTCTCCGTGTAGTCCGCGCCGTTCGGGGTCAACTTGTACACGGCACCGTAACCGCTCGATCCCCCGGCATGGGTCGTGCCGTAGAGTGCGCCGGATGCGTCTTCGATCAAGCCGGCGTACGGATACTCGCCACTTCCGCCGCCGAAGTTGTAGAGGACCTTTTCGGTAAAGCCTTGTCGCGTCGGGTTCAACTCGAACGCCGTTCCGTCGCCGTTTTTCCCGCCGTTGAGCGTCGTTCCGAACAAATCACCGGAACCGTCGGCGATCACGCCGTCGAAGGGGTTTGCACCGTCGATCGATCCGCCCTGAAAGCTATACAGGACGCGCACAGCATAGCCACCCGAGCCCGACGGCATGATTTCGAAGACCTCGCCATAACCGTAAGCCCCGCCGTACGCGGTGGTCCCGACCCCGGCGCGCCGCTTGTACTGAAAGATGCCGCCGTACGGGTGGGCGCCGTCACTACCATGGAATGCGTACTGGACCGACTCGGCGTATCCGCGTCGGCGCGGTTTGAGCCCGAAGACGGTGCCGTCGTCGTTCGGGCCGCCGTCGACGGTCGTCCCGTATAAGCCGCCGTCGGGGCCGGCGAGCAGCGTTGCGTATGGATTCGCGCCGTCGTTTCCCCCGCGAAAGCTGTAGAGGATCGTCAACTGCGGCGACGGTTGGTGGATGGCCTGCGGCGGCCCGGCCAGTGCGCTCAACCCGAGCGCGGCAATCCCGCCCGCAACGGTAGCATATATCGGTAGTAACATCGCTTGTTCCCTTTCTGTTTAGCGGTGTAGTTCGCCCGGAGGGCTGACAGCCAAGCCTTGGACGTACCTGAGCGAGTTCGCAATCTTGAGCTCGACCTTCGGGAAACCGGGGTATCTTGTGACGTAGACCCTGCTGCTGAGCGTTGAGATGTACAGAAGATGGTCCTTGCGGCCCAGTTGAATCTGTGTCGGCGTGTTCGGGACCAGCGCAACCGCCGACGGCGTCGTCGCTCCCGGCGGGAAGACGTCGACTCGATTCGATCCTTGGGTCTCGACGACGAGCAGGTTGCCGGCATCGTCGACGACGACGCCCTGCGGTGCGGTCACGTTGATGCCGAGGTCGGTCCCCTGGCTCGACCCGGGCGCAAAAAACTCGACGCCGCCGTCGCTGCGATCGTCCGACCGCCGGTACGCCGCGTACAGGTTACCGCTCTTGTCGAATGCCATTCCGTCGACCTCGACGCCGAACGTCTTCAAGGTCCCGGTCGGCTCGGTATTGCCTTTCTTGAAAGTGATGATGTCGCCGTTGTCCGCATTGCCCACATAGAACGTCGCGGTCATCGTCGATCGCATACAACGGCCGGCTCAACTCCTTGGCATACGTAATCTCGGGCTCCGTCGCACGACGGGGGTACACGGTGACCTTATTGTTACCCCAATTGCTCACGTAGAGGGTCTTGTGACGATCGAGGAATAGGCCGTAGGCCGAGCCGACGCCGCCCGTGATGTCACCGACCGGCTGCGGGTTGAACCCCCGCTTCGGAAACAGGGTAACCTGGCTACCGTTCGACACGTAGATCAGGTAGTTTTCGGGCGCCGCCTCGGGCGTCAACCACCCAGGCCCGGCATCGGGAAATGACCCCGGAGCCGGCGACGCCGCCATGAACAGCGCTTGCTCGAGCGCGCCCTGCGGCGCCGTCCCTTGCGGGACGAGCGGCGGACCCGATTGCGGCCCTCCGCCTGCGCACGCGCCGAGCGTACACAGTACGACGGCGCATAGGACGGACTGCTGGTTAGTCATCCTAACCTCCCGGCCCGAAGGTCTCGGAAGCGGCCCGCAACCGAGTGCTTCGCGGGTTAGCTATTTCGTCCCCTGCCATCATCCAAAACCGACCCGGTGGATCAGGCCGTTGGGCCAGGCGGCTGCCGCAGTACGTCCGAGGAAGAAGTCCAGCACGGCAAACTCTCGGAACAGGCGGACGCGAGGCTAGGTCTTTGATTCGGCGCGCCGGCGTAACCGTCGCGAACTTGTTCGCCGCGCTTTCGGTGAACCAAATCGCGTAATGAGCAGCGATGTTGATCGATCCGGGTTGCGAACCGGGGTCGGCGTCAGATACGTCTTCTCGGAGCCATTGCTCGTGTCGAACTCGACGATGCTCGACCTGTCGTCCGCCGTTCTGTTATCGAACCACAGACGTTGAAGAGGCCCGGCCGGTTCGTACTCGGCGAGGGAGCGGCTACCGTGCGAAAGTGTAACCGTCCAAAAGGGTGAAGGCAGGCAAGCGCATAATAGCTCCTAAGCGTTCGCCACTCCGAGTCGCTGACCGAATCTGAGTTCCACACAACTGCCGGCGCATAATCTCGTTGCGCCTCACAGAGGGGCCATTTGATGTCGCGGATTCTAGCTTTTTCCGTCGTTCTCGTTGCGCTGGGCTTCGCGACCGGAGCGGCCGCCGATTCCCCGATGGGCGGGCGCTCATTTAAGGAGCCGGTAATCCTCTCGAGCAAAGATGGCGTGCTCGAGGTCACGTTGACGCCGCGCCAGACCACCGCGACACTCGATACGGTCGCACAGCCCGTTAGGAACGTGCTGCTCTTCGACTATTCCGTGCAGCGGGGTACGTCGTCCGACGGCCAACTGTCGGGCGGCCACATGTATCCCGCGCCTACGCTCCACGTCGAGCCCGGCGAACGGCTAATCGTGCACATTGACAACGAGCTTCGTGATCTTACCATCCCGGATTTCTATGATCCAAAATACACACCCGTGGGGCAGAGTGTGCCCAAGTATCCTGCGATGCTGACCTCGGCGCCGATCAACCTGCACGTCCACGGCGCGCACGTCAGCCCGCGCGGAAACGCGGACAACGTGCTGCTGCACATCGATGCCGGCATGTCGAACACGTACGTTTACGACATTCCCAAGAACATGACTCCGGGCACCTTCTGGTATCACAGTCATCTTCACACGCTCACGGCGATGCAGACGTACTTCGGGTTGGCCGGCATGCTCCTCGTCGGGCGCGCCGACAGCGAGATTCCGCTCGTGACGCAAAACCACATTCCAATCCGCACGATGCTTCTGCAGTACAACACAGTCTTCGATCGCCAAGGCGGAATGGCGCAGATGACCAATCCCAACTGGCCGCAGTGGGTCAGCACATTGGTGAAGCCCGAGGGCGATCAGCTCGGCAAAGGCACGTACCGTCCGCTGCTCGCGCCCGTGGATTTCCTGCAGTCGCGGAAGGGCACGCAGTGGGCTACGGTTTGGTACACCGGGCCGCTGTCGATCGAAAACATGCGGGGCCGCTTCCAATTCATACCGACGAACTTGCAGCGTTTCACGTCCTTCGAAAAAGGCGGGCCGGTCGTGAAGGCGGATCTCGCGCTTCCGGACTACGAGCGCGACACGCAATTCACCGTGAACGGGCAGTTCGAGCCGGTGTTAAACGTCAAGCCGGGCCAAACCGAAATCTGGGTACTGGCGAACGTCAGCGACATCGCCTACATGAACGTCCGGCTCACCGAAATCGCGACCGGCAATCATCCGAAGCTCGCGGTCGTCGGACAAGACGGCCTCGCGTACGGCCAAGTAGAGTATCCGCACGAGATGGACGGAACGGAGCTGCTGATTCCGCCCGCTTCGCGCTATGCGATCGCAGTGACGATGCCGGCCAAAGGCGGTCTGCGCATGGAGCTGCCGGGCCTGGGTTCCGGCGCGCGCGCCTTCTCGGCGCCGGGCGTCCTCTACACGAACAACGGCACGAAGAATCCGCCGGCGCATTTAGGGTCGTTGAGCATTCTGCCGGAGTCGATCAGCTACGCGGACGGATTCTTCATGTTCCCGTCTCAGACGCTGCTCAACGCGGTACCCGAGCAAGGTCAAGGGGTGACGACGGCGTTCGTACCGGGACAGCAACTGGGCGCACCGACGCCGTTCCACGATCTCTCCCAGGTCACGCCCAACGTCAAACGCACCATGCTCATCAACGGCGGCTTCCTAAACAACCACGCCAGCAAACAGGATCCCAAGGCGTTCGTCTACGCATTTTTTGGAAACGCATTTCCCAACGTGCCGTTGATCCAAGCGCGGCTTGGGTCGGTGGAAGAATGGGACTTCGTCAACCACAACAACGATGCGCACCCGATTCACGTGCACGTTAACGATTTTCAGGTCACCGCGTATGACGATCCAACGACCGGGCTCAAGCTCGGACCGCAGATGCACGGCGAAGACAATGCCAACGTTCCCGCCCCGCTGCTCGGCCCTGAAGAGTCGGTGATCCAGCCGGGCACCTTGTCGATGCGCACGCACTTCATCGACTACTTGGGCTTGTACGTGCTGCACTGTCATCGGCTCAACCACGAAGACAACGGGCTGATGATGCTCGTTAACGTCATTCCCGCCGTCTCCGACTACGCGATGGCCGTTCCCGGTTCACCTGGCCATCCGGCGGCCGTCAACGTGTTCGACGGTAACGGCGATCGTTTGATCGCGACCGTGACGCCCTTTCCCGACTTCTTCGGCACGCCCAGCGTCACGATGGGCGATGTCGACGGCGACGGCGCGTACGATCTCATCGTCGGTGCGGGTAAAGGACACTTGCCCGAAGTCGTAGCGTATTCAGGCGCAGCCGGGAGCGGAGGCAAGCCGTTTACGGCCGAACTCGCGCGTTTTCAAGCATTTGACTCCTCGCAGACCGGTGGCGTGAGCGTGGCCTCTACCCAAATCGATGGTCGAGCGCCGGACAACATCATCGTCGGCTCCGGCGCCGGTACGAAGGATAAGGTACGTATCTTTGGCAGCGAACTCCCCGCCATCGGCACGGCGCCGCCGACGTTCGCAACCTTTGAGCCGTACAGCGACGACACGTCCGGCGTGAATCTCGCCGCCGGATTCGTCGACTTTCTCACCGGACGCAACAGCATCGTGACCGGCTCCGGCGGCGGCGGCCAGGTCAAGGTGTTCTCGTACTCGCTGATGACGCCGATCGGTGCGCCGCCGGCGTGGCCGAACAATCCGGGCACTCCGCATCTCGATGCCGCCTTCATGCCGTTCGGTGACGGCTATCGCGGGCCGATCTCTGTCGCCACGGGTTGGCTCGCCGGCCAGTACGGCGGCGCCGAAGCGATCACGGCCGGCCAACTCTCCGGAGCCGGTACGGTGAAGGTCTTTTCAACGACGACCTCACTCCAAGGTGCTCCGAAGATGTACCTGCACAGCGCGATGATGCACGAACTCGCCTCGAACTTCAGTGAGATCGCTTCGTTCAAACCGTTCGGCGACGCATCGTCCGTGCGAGTCGCAACGACGTCGACGACGACTGGCGCCGATCTGCTCGCGAGCGGTGGCTCGGGTGACAGTCAGAAGATCGAGAAGTACCGCCTGCAATGGTCGAACCCCAACGATCACGAACTCACGGCAACGCCGGTGCATGCCGTTTGGTCGGGAACCGGAACCTCGCCGGCGATCATCGGCGGAGATTAGTGGAAAGGACGCTCTCGCTCAGCGGGCGGCGAACTGCGTGAAGAAGCGATGCCTGCCGAACGCGTGAAGCCGTGGCTGCTCCCGGTGAGTCTCGTGACTCTCTACGCGATCGTGGCGAGCGTGGCATTCGGGGCCGAAGCGAAGGACCTCGTTGGGCGTACGCCCTGGGGAGCGCTGCTGCCGTTCGTGCTCATGCTCCCGGTCGTCGCGATCCTCGTGCTCAGGCGGGACTCCGCGCAGTGGGTCCCGGGGGCGTTGCTGAGCGGAACCGTGGCCGCATACGTGGTCTCGTGGGCGTCGTTCGGCTTGTCCGGTAACTGGGCCGTCGCGTCGTGGTTCTTCGGGGCGCCGCTTAACATCGTCTTGGTGCTCATCGCCTACGGCGCGGCATCACGCCAGGTGCGCCGTCTCCGTGGCGAGCCGCCGGGGGAACCGCGCTAACGACGAAGCCCCCAGCGCGTCGGGGGCTGAGGGCTTCGACCGGCATGGGCGCCGGAGATCTTCTCACCTTGAATGGGTTTTATGCACGCCTCCAACTGCCGCTAGCGTTACCTCCCTAAGACCGAGAACGCGAGTCCGTACAGCGTGCTCGGGAAGGTGTTCCAAGCGTTATCCTTATAGCCGACTTGTGCGCAAGCCGGGCCGGAGCAGTAAACATCGAAGTCCGACCCGTGTTCCTGCACGTCGGCGAACTCCGTTAGCACCCAGATCGCCGCCGCGGTCGGATCCTTGGCGCTCGTGCCGAGAACGACCCAATACTGGTGGCCGCCGGTCAGCGGGACACCGCTCTTATCTGAAACACCGACGACGGAACAGCACACCGCATGGGGAAGGTGTGTTATATGCCACGTATAGAGTGCCTTCCCCGGTACTCCCCCCGAATCGTCGTAGATGCTGAGATCGAAGGCGTCCGTTCCTGAGTAATAGTCCGCCGGAACCTCGACTCTTGTGGCGACGTGGTTCGCGCTGGGCGTGAAGGCGCTGGCCAGCCACTGCTCGGTCCCGTCCGCTCCGTCTGCCTGCGGACCATAACTCGCGTAGCCGTACCAGCCCCAGTACGGGCTGTCCTTGTACCGAGTGAGGTTGTTTGCGATCTTGGTAAGACCGGCATCTTCCGCGTCGTTGCGAGCGACCAACGGACCGCGGTTCTGAGGACTCAGCGCGATAAGGGGCGGTTGCCCAGGCCTGCTCATAACATGCGTGACTACCGGAGCGTTGTTGTCGGCGAGAGCGTTTGAACCCAAGCCGATCCAGGCAATTATCGCCAAGGTTAGGGTGAACGTCTTGTGCATCGGTGTTCCTTTCCTCGCTACAATTCCGCTCGTCATGAGCTGCCCAGCACGGCGAACGCAGCCCCAGTTCCATAAATCGTACCGCTGAACGGATACCAGCCGGTCCCGTTCGGGCATTTGCTGGTGTACAAGCAGTAAACGGCGTCGAGGAACGGGTGCAACTGGTCGGTAGCATTCATGTCCCACGCCGCGGCATCACTCGTTTGGGAGCCTTGACCATTGACGACGACCCAATACTGCGAACCGCCGCTGAGCGCTATTCCGCTCGGGATGCTCCCAACGATGAGCGCACAGCACCACCCCGAGCCGTTGTTCGGCAGCCCAGGAAGTTGTGCCGTGAGAAGAGCTTTGCCCGGGACGCCATTGGCGTCTTGGTTGAGACTGAGCGTAAAGCCGCTGCTTCCGTAGCCGAGGCTTGACTGGACCACTGCGACCTCGATCTTCGTCGCGGTGTGATTGGCGGAAGGTGTGAATGCAGCGGCGATTTGATCGTCCGGAAACGTGCTGTTTCCGCCGCCACCGAGAATGATGAGCTCCACTTCGCCCCAGTACGTGCCCGATGGGGGCGCCGCCAGATTGTCGAAGATCTTTACATACTTGGTATCGGAAAGGTTGCGGCCATCCACGACTTGCAAGGACATGGTCCTTGGAGCGTTCCGTCCTGGCGCAGACAGCATGTTCGACGAAGGGCCCGTAACCGGGGATGCTGCGACGACATGAGCGCCGCATGCCAGCGTGATTACGCCCGTCAACGCGATCACACCCGAAAGGGGCAACATCGTCCGTTGCGGTTTGTGGCCTCGAGAGTTCGGCTTAGTTGAATCCATGGCGATCCTCCTCAGGCCGACGGTTCGACGCACGATGTACCTTTCTGCCAAAATTACGGGAAATCTGGCAGAACGTACCCTCCGGATATGCCTTCCGGTTAGAAGTGCCAAGAGATTCTCTCGGCGACACAGTAGTAGAGTTGATGGCACGGCCCGTGAACACCGACAACCCGCTCGTCCTGTGGCGGCACGCAATGCGCAGTCTGCGGAGCGGCGGCCGCCTCACCGAGAATCCTCGCCACGCAGCCTTGCGAGACCGCATCGAGATCGCGCTTTTCCGCGTACCCGCCAGACAGCGCGAGGTCGTAAAGCGTTACGACCTATCCGGAGAGCCTGCAGTTGAGATTCAACGAGCGCTTGGCATCTCGGCGCGGCAGTTCTTCCGCGACCGACGCGCCGCGCTGACCGAACTGAAGACGCTGCTGCCCAATCTGCTGGCGCCCCCACCGGCCGTAGCGCCGGTCCCCGACACGCCACCTCGGTCCCTGACGCAGGCGTGCGACGCCACGTTGTCCGGCAGAGCAAGTGCACGCAGTCTTGCGCAGACGGGCAACGCACAATGCCTTAACGTTCTGCATGAACTCGCTGCGAACGCCACCGATGCGACAGCGCGCACGGACCTCTTCCTCGAGTTAGCTGAGCTCGCTCTCGACTTCGACGACGACAGTGCAGCGCGCGATGCGGTCGAAGCGGTTCTGCGCGTCCGCAACGACACGGGGAAGCTCGAGCCCGGTCTCTGGGAATATCTCTCCGGGCGGCTTGCTCGCACGGAGGCGCGTCTCACCGGGCCGTATCCCGATGCAGCCACGAAGCTTCGAGAGGCTGTCGCGTGGCTGCGCCGCAGCGTCGCGGCCTATCCCGGCGCCATGGATACGCGCGCCGCGCTCTTAGAGGCACTCGGCGATGCGGCGGTACTCGATTTCGAAGCAGGAAACTTTGCGTCCGCACGAGCGGCTTCGGCTGAAGCCGTGCATATGATCAATCCCTCACGCTTTGGACGCGCCCGCGCGCACTCGAGATCATGGCGATGGATGCGGCCCTCGATGCGTGTCTCTCGGGGCAAATGGACTCGGCGATCGCGAGAGTCTCGTCGTTGCTACGACGAGCAGTCGATTCGGCATGGTCGGCGACGGCGAGCCGCCTCGGTGCAGATCTCGTCGGTCTCTACAGTCTTCGCGGAGAGTGCGGATCGGCGCTTCGGTGGTATGGACGGATGTGGCCAACCGCCGTCAAAGGCGCTCGCCCGCGCGACCGGTGGAGCTTGACGATGGATGCCGCCGGAACGTACGCAACCGCTGGGCGCCCTCGCGAGGCGCTTGCGATCCTTAGCCGGGCAAAGGACGTAGCAATCTGCCCGCCGAGGTGCATGCCGGAGAAGCACGCTTCGTCGCTTCGTCCTTACTCCTCATTGGCGCAAACGCGAGGGCACTGCATGAAGCGCGTGCCGCTTTCCGGGGATACGCGGCACGTCGAGTGGGGCGTGGCATGGGCGATGCCCACCGGTTGATTGCGAAGTCGTGTGCTAGGCTAGGTGATGTGGCTGCCGCCCGCGAGCACATAGACGAAGCACGCCGCTTAAGCGAGCGCTATGGGGTGCTCGAAGGCCTGCTTTGTACGTTACATGCGCAGGCTGAGATTCTCGGCCGCCCCAAGGTCAAGGCGGAGGCGCAGGAACTAGAACGCCTGCTGCGCGGCCGCGCTTCGTTTTAGAGTTCGCCTCACGGGCGCAGGCGCGGAATCAAGCGCGACACATTACCGCTCCCGATCGCCCCGAGTTCTGCCGCTGAAAATCCGACCACATGCAGCTGGTCAAATTGGTCGAAGCTAAAATAAGGGTAGTCGCTACCGTAGGTAATCTGGGAGATGGGGACGAGCTTCATTAGGGCAGCCATCGAAGGTGCAAATACCGCGTCCGCCGCGCCCTCGTTTTGACTGCAGCCCGCCGGCAAGTGCCAAACGGCATCGAGTCAATGCGGCATCTCGTCATCATTGAGTCCGAAGTAATGTCCGAGTTCGTGAATCACTGTCCCTCGTACTTCTTGCACGGCCTCACGCCTCGTGCGGGCGATGCGGCCGATCGGGCCGCGGAACACCGCGATCTCGTCAGGCAGCAACGGCATGTCATGCGTCCGCTCGGTGAGCGCGACGCCACGGTAAATGCCAAGGATCTCCGAGTCGGCGTCGGTATCACCTTCAATGCTCCCGAGGTCGGCAGCGGTAGGCTCGTCCTCTACTGCGATCACGACGTTCTCGATCGAGATCGGCGAACCGTTTCGGAAGGGATTCCAGCGCTTCCCTGACAACGCGTTCGAATTCAACGCGCGTCGGATGCCCACTGCATCTCGCCGCCTTGTTCTGCGACGCTCACCAATACACTGCACTACGTGCCGGCGCGTCAGCCGAAATCGGAGCGAGTCTCGCTGGCGTCGCGGTGAGGACGGCGGCTGATGTTTGAACCCTGGCGGCGGCCGAAAATTGAACCCCTGGGCACCGGGTTGTGCCGGCGACCCGCGGCGGCACGGGCTCCTGACCAGATGACGCCCCATGGGCACCGAGAACTCGGCCGATCTCAACGCGCCCCATGCTAATCGGGCCCCTGCGCTTGCGCCACTGGGAAGGTCCTCTTCTCGACGTTCTTGTAGGGTTTCGCCAGTGCAGATCCCGGAGGGTCTAAGCATGGTACATAAATCTCCGCATCGCTCGGCACGCTCGTGGCGGTCGTGTTCGTCACCGCTGGTGCGGCGCTGGGTCAGGAACAGCCGGTCCACAACGTGACCGGCACATGGTCGATCACGTCCAGCAACAGTGCGCTGTTCGGGGCGAGGCTCGTGCTCCATCAAGAGGGCGGCGGGACCGTCGGCACTTTCCATCATGGCGGGAACCTCGATGGGAAGTTCAACCCACAGCAGCAACTCAACGCTAACTGGAACGTCGGCGGCAACACCGGGTGGCTGACGATCGTCTTCACATCAGATGGTGCCGGCCTTCACGGCGAATGGGGCGACCCCGGTAGGAAGCCGAACGGCACGTTCGTCGGCCGGCGCGTCTACCCGTCGGTAACAGGCTTGTGGAACTTCGAGCAGACCGGCGGCGCTGCGTTCGTTAATGGCGTGGTCGGGTTGACGCAGCAAGGTCAGACGGTCGTCGGTTCCTATTGGAACGGTACGGGGCAGTGGGGCGGCGCGTTTCCGAACGGGCTGCACGTCTTAGACGGAACGTGGAAGGACAAGCGCGGGAACGGCTGGATCCGCCTGACCTTCGCGCTGGACAGCGAGAGCCTCAACGGCACGTGGGGCATGCAGGGGTCGACGCGGCCGCTGGGCAGTTTGGTGGGAAGCCCCAACACGTTGCCGCCACTCGACCTCGCGGGGCGCTGGAACCTGACGCTGACGGGGCAGAAGGCGCACTACTTCAACATGAACGTGACCCAGACGGGCAACAGTATCGTCGCGACGTGGCCCGGCGGGCACGTCGGCGCGACGCTCCACCCGGGCGTGCACACCGTGCACGGAACGTGGCAGACTCCGGGAAGCAGCGGCGTGATCACGATGACGTTCGCGGCTGACGGTAACAGCTTCCACGGCACTTGGGGCTACGCGGGGAAGCCCGCGAAGGGTCGGGTTCTCGGAACGCGCGCCGACTAGGTTCCCTTTACCTTGTACGTCACTCCGGGTCCGGCGAGCCGGTACCGGATACCTCCGCGTTTTCGCATCGCGGCGGCGGGTAAGGTCGTGGCGGGCACCCGCGATACCCAGCGCCGCATGGAGCGAGCATAAATGACGAAAGAAGGCCCCGACCTCAGGCCCGGGCTCAGCGCAACCGACCACGTTCGAGGCTCGCTCGACGCCCCGGTCGTGATTACCGAGTTCGGCGACTTCGAATGCCCGTACTGTGGCGCCGCATATGGCGTGCTGAAGGCGGTCCTGGAGAAATACGGCGCCCGCGTCGCGCTCGCGTTCAGACACTACCCGCTGCCGATGCACCCGCACGCCATGGCCGCCGCGGAGGCCGCCGAAGCGGCCGCCGGCGTCGGGAAGTTCTGGCCGATGTACGACGAGTTGTATCGGCACCAGGCCGCCTTGCGGAATGCCGATCTGCGCGCTTATGCCAAAGCGATCGGCGTCGCGGAGGACGTCGTGACGAGCGCGATCGATGGCAACACGCACGCGGCGCGCATCGCGCGCGACCAGCGCTCGGGCGATGCGAGCGGCATCGAGGGTACACCGGCGCTCTTTATCAACGGTTTTGCCTTCGACGATGAGGTTTCCGTGGAAGCGCTGAGCGACGTGATCGATCGTGCGCTCGCGGCGGCAAACTAGGGCGGCGCACCTGGGGGCGGCGAAGGCCGGATGCCCGGGCTAACGAAATCGGGGGGCGCCATGCCGGGGAAATCTGCGTTTGCCGAGTTGCTCAAGCGGCATCGGCGCGCGGCCGGATGCTCGCAAGAGGCCTTGGCCGACCGTAGCGGTCTGAGTATTGTGGCTATCGCGGCACTGGAACAAGGTAGACGACGCGGCCCCTATCGCGAGACGGTGACGGTCCTCAGCGATGCACTTGGCCTTTCTCAGGACGAGCGCGCTGAACTCGAAGAAGCGGCAGCGAGCGGACGTGGCCGCCCGCGGCAGGAGGCTTCCCTCCTCCCCGAGCCGCTGACTTCATTCATCGAGCGCCCGGAGGTCGGGGACATTTCGGCGCTTCTCGTAGAGCAGCGCTTGCTGACGGTCACGGGAAGCGGGGGCGTCGGAAAGACGCGAGTCGCCATCGAGGTTGGCCGCCGTCTCGAGGAATCGTTCGACCAGGCCTGGTTCGTCGATCTGCTGCCGGTTCGCGAGGCGAGCATGCTCACGCCCCACGTCGCCGCTCGACTCAATGTTTCGCTGAGTGGCGGCGACGCTCTCTCTGCGATCGTCCGGCAGTTCGGTTCGCAGCACGCGCTCCTCGTGCTCGACAATTGCGAGCACCTCATCGCCGAAACGGCGACAATCGTTGCAACCTTGCTGCACGAGTGTCCGCAAGTCACCGTGCTTTTGACCAGTCGCGAAGCCCTTGGGCTCGTGGCGGAATCGCTCTTTCGCCTTCCTCCTATGAATGCCGCCGCCGCCGCCAATCTCTTTGTCGCGCGCGCAAAAGCGCAGGACCGCTCGGTGTTCTTCGACACGGAGCGCCTTGCGATCGTCGCCGACATTTGCAAGGAGCTCGACCGCATTCCGCTCGCGATCGAGCTGGCCGCATCGCGCCTCTCGACGCTCGGGTTTGCGGAACTACGGAAACGGCTCAAGAGCGCCGCACTATTGGCCCGCAGCCGTGACCTGCCGGTACGCCATCAGACAATCGTTGACACGATCCGCTGGAGCTACGATCTCCTAACGGACGTCGACCGTTTGGTCTTCGAGCGGTTGAGCATTTTTATTGGTGGCTTCACCTTGGCGGCGGCGGAGGCCGTCTGCTCAGACGAAGCCGTGCCTGCCACCGCAATTACGGATGCCGTTCTTCGGTTGGTTCAGAAGTCACTGTTGGATCCCGAGCACATCGGAACATCGACACGCTATCGTTTCCTCGAGACGATTCGGTCTTTCGCTTGGGAGCGCTTGTCGGAGAACGGTCGCGTGTCACGCATAATGCTGCGACTCATCGACTGGTTAACACGGGAGGCGGCCGTCGTCGAGACGAGCTCGTGGCCCGACGCGATCGCCCCGCTCCGCAGGGAGCTCGACAACGTGGCGGCGGCCGTAAGCTGGGCCGTTGGCACCGGCGACGCTCAGATCGTCGTCGCTGCGGCCCGCGCATTGATCAGCTTCCGCGGTGTTTGGTACGGGACCAGCCGCCATGGAGAGATCCGCAGGCTCGGCTTTTGGCTCTTGGAGCAACTTCGCGATGACGAACATCCCGAGCTCGTCGGACTTCTCATAGGCGCGCTCGGCGCGTTTCTGACGGGCGCCGAGCTGGCGGTGCTTGCCGCTCGCGCGATACCACTCCTCACGGCGAGTGGTCGCCGTTCCAACGCGGCCGCTCTCCACGCACGCGTTGCGCGATACGAATGCGTCCGCGGAGAAGCCGCGACCGCCGAAGCCCACCTCGCTGCGGGGGCCGCCCTTCTTAGACGTCGGACGAGCGCTTGCGGTCGCGAACGGGCTTTGCGTTCTCCACGAACTGCGCGTACGTGCGTTCCATCCTTCGGGATTTCGCCGGCGCGCGGGCGGCCTTGGAAGGCCTGGTCATACCTCCGGGCGACCCGTACGAAATCAACGTCGACATCCTGCTCGCCGAAATCGAGTTTCGCCAGCGGCGCTTCAAGAGCGCGCTCGACATCTTGACGGAACTCAAGCCGCGAGTCGCGACGTACCCGTCGGCAAGCCTACTCGCCGTCATGGTATTTGGGAACGCGGCGAAGTGCGAACTTCTCCTTGGCAACGCCGCGGACGCGGAAGCAGATTTCCGTCTTGCGTTTGCTCACATCGTGGGTGCACCCAATATTGCCCATTTCGACGTTTACGTCAACGTCTGTCGCTACGCAACGATCATCGCCGCCAACGGCGGTCGCTCGGAACTCGCGGCGCGCCTTCTCGGCGCATGTGCCGCGGCAACCGATCCGTCTTCGCTGGAAAATGTGGATTACGCGACGGAGCTCGCCGCGCAGACGCTCCGCGCCGGCGATTCACCCGCGCGGACAGAAGCGCTCCGCGTCCTAGGTGCAGGTGAAGACCTATTCGATCTTATCGAAGAGTTTTTGGACGACTGATACGGATACTCATACGGAAAGGACCGTAACTGGCATCGGGCTCCGCTTGAGGCGTAAACTTGGCGCACCATGAGTACGCAAAGCAGCCCTCAGACGCTCGACCTTCTCGGGCGGCAGGGGCACAGGAGATGTCTCAAGTGTCTAACGGTAAACTCAGCATCGTCTTCTGCCACGGAATCTGGGCAGACGGTTCGTGCTTCAGTAAAGTCATTCAGCCCCTTCAAGCCGCCGGCTATGAATGCATCTCGGCGCAGTATCCGCTCAACACAACTGCGGACGACATCGCCATCGTCAAGAAGACGCTGAGCCGCGTCAGCAGTCCCTCAATTCTCGTCGGACATTCGTACGGAGGCCAGGTCATCACCGGGGCCGGCACCGACGACCGCGTTCGCGGGCTCGTGTACATCTGCGCACTCGGCCCCGACGAAGGCGAGACCGCCCAAGAGCAACTCGGTAAGTTTCCGACGACCCCCGTCTTCAAGCAAATCGAAGTGGCCGACGGTCGCGTCTGGATGAAGCCCGCGGGCATCGCGGATTTCTGTGGCGATCTGCCCGAAGCGGAGCAGAAAGTCGTCTGGGCGACGAACTATCCACCCGCGGCGGACCTGTTCAACGTCCCCATGGGTGCCCCGGCATGGAAGACGAAGCCGAGTTGGTTTATCGTCGGCAAAAACGACAGGGCCGTGCCTCCCGATCTCGAGCGGTTTGTGTCAAAACGCATGGGCGCGCACACGATCGAGCTGGACTCGAGCCACTGCCCGATGCTCTCGCAACCGGACGCCGTCCTCGACATGATCCTGAAGGCTGCGAACGCCGTCCATTAGTTCGGTTTCAATGCGGAGGCGGGTTCGCAGCAAGGAAGTTGACCAATGCCGAAATTGTGGCACGCGGGTTCTCGTCCATCAGCCAGTGACCACTGTCTGGAATGACGCTAGCATGCACGTTGGCAGCTACGGCTTTGGCGAACTCGGGCATGAGCGCGCCCATCGACTTCTCGCCGCCCATCGCGAGCACGGGCATTTGCAAGGGCGTCTTTGCAAACGCGATGTTCTCGGCTGAATCCTTATCGAAGTTCGCAAAATACGAAAATCCGACGCGCATGTTCCCGGGCTGAGCGTACGACGCAGCGGTCGTTGTGCGCTCGGCCTTGCCGATGCGCTCGGGATGCGCGGCAAACCTATCCCAGAGCCAGTCCAAGTAAATGCGTTCACGGCCGGCTGTGAGTTCTTCAGCATACTTCCCCGAGAAGTGAAAGTGCCAGGTGCCGGGCAGGAGCAACACCGTTTGCCACGGCCCGACTCCCGGGATCGGAGCGTCCATCAGCGCAAGCTTGGAGACATCGCCGCGAAACTGCGCGGCATAGGCATAGGCAACCATGAGTCCGATGTCGTGACCGACGAGGGCCGCCTGCCGGACCTTCAGCTGCGCCATCAGGGCGTGGATCGATCGCGCGACCGATGCCATGTCATAGCTTGCTGAGGCGCTTTCTGGGCGGGACTGGCCCAAGCCGGGGAGGTCGGGAACGATGACGGTGTAGTCCTTTGCGAGTCGCGAAGCAAGCGCCGCCCACATCTCGCCGGTGTCGCCGTAGCCGTGAAGTAGGAGAACGACCGGACCTTTTCCGCCTATGCGGTAGTGAATCGTCCGGCCGCCGGCGGTCACCGTATGCTCCGAAAATCCGGCTGCAAAGTTTTCGCTCGACGCCGAGGACGTCGTCGACATCGCGAGAACGGCCGCGAGCGCCGTGACGAGCGAGGTAAGAATTCTCAAGGTGCTCGCCTCCTGCGAGGTTTGATCGTAGAGCAAGCGTTGCTTCGTGGCCGACCAGGGACCGCCCCCGACGCCGGACGGCGATTAAGGATCATCGCGCCGGCTGGATCTCAATCGACAGCAGGCCGACCTTACCGTCGCCGGCATCGGAGGGTCTCCACCCGTCGGGAAAATAGCCCTCCTCGAAACGCCACACCATCGTGAGTTGTGCTCCCGACGCCTTTTTCCAAGAGAGGTGATAGTAGGCAAGGCGCCGCCACGACGGCGACGGCCCGAGCGAAAACTCAAATACGATCGGCCAGCTCAAAAACCCCCGCTTGAGCGTTAGCGACGTCGTGTCACCGGGCTCGGCCGCGAAGGCCGGAAAGGCGCCGCTCTGATCGCGCACCGACCCGGCCCGGTATCCGAAGATGAATCGGCGTCCACCCGAAGCGATCACGAGACGATTGTTCGCGTCGACCATGAAGGTTGCAGCGGGCTTGGCGAAGTCCGTCCCACCTCTCCAGAGTTCTCCAACGGTCCCGCCCGTGAGGACGCCCTTTTTGCCGAAATTGAGGGAGGTGCCGTTAAAGCTGACCGGGCTCGACGGCAGCGTCGCCACGGTGTACGCGTCGCGATCGCCGAAGAGCGATCGCGGTGCCGCGTAGAGCCACGCCGCGACCGAGAGGATGAGGACGGCGATGGCGACGGCACAGCCGATGAGGATGGTTCTCACGCGTTCATCCTCGAACGGCGCAACAGCGCACCATCGTACGCAACCTCGACGGCGGCACCCATCTCGAATAGTAAATGAGATCGTCGATGACGTATACTCCGGACGCATTTCGCTTCACGATCACCGCCAGGCGCGCGTACGTATCGCTATTGAACAACTGCGCGCGCACCGGAACGAGCACGCGCCCATCCTTGATAGAGGGCGAACCGACGACGTAGGATTGCGACGTAAACGTACCGTTGGTAAACAGGTTCATGTTGCAGGGGCACAGACCCTCGACCGCGTGAAAAAGCTTCCGGATCGAAGTAGTTCTTCGCCGGGGCGAGATCGACAGTGAGCACGCCCCCGCCGCGCGCATAGTACCACGCGTAGAAATCTCGAACGACCGCTCTTGCGGCGGAGACGTTTAGCGTCGTGGCGTTGCCGCGATCTGCCGCCTTCACCGGCTCGGGAACGTTCGCGGCAACCAGCCCTAGCAGCAGGGCACAGAAGAGCTTCATGTCGAGAGCCCAACCCAAAACCGTCCAAAAACCGATGGACGGCCCATCCCTTTAGTTGCGCCGTAGGTAAAACGTGTCAACTCAGTTCTAACCGGAACCCCCATGTGAACCTCCCAGTTCGGGGGTCGGCGGCGCGATTCCAGCGTTTCCAGCCTTCGGCAGGCCAAATCGCCGGTCTGGCCCGAGGTGACGTCCCATGCCCGTCCCCGCGGGCGCGAAGAAACGCTGCTACCTGGTCACGAGGGCGCCAATCTCCCGTCGTTCCGGTACCGTGAGAGCACTCGTAACGTGGTTCCGCAGACGTCGCTGCGCCGACAGCTTTGCGATGATGCGCTTTGCCTGCGCTAGTCCGCCGTCGCCGAGGTCGGCTAGCGTCGTCGGCGCAACAACGTCCGGACGAAGGCCAACCGATTGAAACGCAAACGCGCGTTCCCGGCTCGGGCCAAAGCGGTCGGCCGCCACCTGCGTCACTAAGGCCATTTCAGACCAATCGCCTTCATTCAGGTGCAACGCCGGGTCGAAGAGTGTAAAGTTGCCGCTCATACGAACGCTGAAACCGGATGTCGGCAGCGGAAATCCCTTCGCGTCGTAATCCAATCCGCCGCCGGCGCCCGCCGTGTGTTCGCCGGCGATAATTGCTCCCGCCGTCCAGAGCCACGCCGCCATCAGTTCACCTGAAGAGCGCGTCCCCGCGTCGACGAGAACGACGATCGGCCGGCGGATCGCGACGCTTCCGCAAGATGGATCAAACTGCTGTTCGGCGAGTCGTACAATCCCGGGTCTGCCCGTTGCAAACAAGTCGAAGGTCCTCGCCGGCGTGGAAGGCGCGATTGCGTCTGCCTCGAGCCGGGCCTCACGATCGAAACCTCCGAGGTTCCCGCGTAGATCGAGGACGACCACGTCGGAGTCGCGCGCAACGAAGTCGAAGCGCTTGATAAGGGCGCTCGTGACCGCGCAATAGCCGGCTTGCATCGCCTGATCGTCCGTGGCGCCCTGCTTCTTACTCACGCGAGCGGAGGCGGCCAGAAACAACGGGTCGTACTGCGCCGCGAAAGCGCCGATCCGCAGGGCGCCGACCCGCTCGACCGCTCGACGTGAAGGTCGCCGGAAGGTCGGGTATGTCCACCGCCATCGCCAATGCGAGCGCCCGCCGCGCATCCATCGGCCGATATGCGAGCGCGATCGTGCGGCGAGCACCCGACGTCGATTTAAGGACGAGGTGTACCGAGTTCCCCAGGTGAGCCATGCGGTGAACGATGGACGTCCCGAGGCCGAGGTCGAGCGCCGCTTCGGCGTATCGGCCGCGCCGGCTTCCGCCGAAGGTCATCGACGCCGCGCGCTGCAACCACATTTGCGTCGCTAAGCCGTCGACGGCCAGAACTTGCTCGCCCGCGCTCACAGCGTAAGACGACGCATCGAATACGCGCCACACGACCATGCTGCCGTCGCTGGAAGTGCGGAACAGCAGGCCAAGCGTCTCGGGCTTTCCGGCGCTCTTCCCGGCGAGCGAAACATGCGGATCCTGCAACTCCGCGAGCGCCGCGATCAACTGCGTAGGGTGGTCGAGGCGGAGTTCGGTGCCGTCGTCAGACCAAAACGTCCCCGTTCCTTGGACCTCGTTAGGGAAAGCGCGGCGATACTTATCGACGTACAGTAGCGACGGATATGCCCTGAGAACGTGATCTCGAAGAATGATGGCGTCGTTCGCGGCCGATGCCGGCTGGAAAAGGGCAAGCAGCGTTACCGCGAGCATGACGTACTTCATCCGGAGAACTCGTTCGGCGCGGTCCCGACCGGCGACCTCCGCGATGAAGGACAAAAGCAAATCGTCGTGGCTGCGCGCAAATCTGAAGAATGAGCGCTGGTGCTAGGCGCGGGGCGTGCGTGTCTCGGAGGGCGTGGAGCGGATACGCGGCCGGATGTTCCGTCTAACGGACCTCTAACGGAACGCTTAAAATTTGAGGAATCGTCAAGGAGTTTGTGGCCAAGAAGCGGCAAACGGTCGCCAAAGAACCCTGCGTTCCCAGGTTGCGGATAAGGTAAAAACATCATGGCGCATCGCGGCATTTTGGTAGCCTGCTTTGTTTGCTCTACGTTCGGAGCGGCCTCTGCGGCGACGAACGGGCCCGTGACGCTCGACTTCACGCCGTTCGGTGCGGCGCACGTAGCAAACGCGTCGACGCAACTCGCTCCTGCGGATAGATTGTTCGGCCGATACCAGATGAGCGTGGTCGGAATCGGAAACGCGATCTCCCGCTACGATGGGACGACGCGCCTCGACGACGGGCCGATCGCGTATGCGGTCGTCGCGATCCGCGACTGGGAGAAGCGCTTTCCGCGCGACCCGTGGATCCGCGCGATTTGCTCTATATGCAGCGCGTCTACGAACGCTCGCACACTGGCGAGGGCCTCACGTATGCGCAGCACGTTGCCGCCTGGTTGCAGACCGACTACCCCGCGACGGAATATGCAGCGTTGAGCGGCCGGGAACTCGTCGAAGTCGCAGCGCCGCCGGAACAGGCGAATTCCGATGCATCGCGCCGCCGCGACCGTCTCCGGTCGTTACTCCAAACGCTTCTGCTCACGGCTGCCAAGGCCAACGCCATCTAACTGGCGCCGGCCCGCTTCTTCGCCGACAGGAAGTCTCCTGAACTTGGGTACGGGGCAGATGGTCAGGGAGCGCGCTCGCTGGTGGCGAAGGCGTCATGCCACTCGGCCGCACCGTTCAGTGCCATGCTGCAGGCGCCGTTAGGATAGGGAGAATAGCCCGTGCTCTCACGACGTACAATGCTGAACGTCACCGGCGCCGGCGCGTTCGCCGCCGCCGCGGGGCCACTCGCGGTGTACGCCAACCCTTCCAAGCCGGGTGCGGAAGCCGATCAGCTTTTCCGTGAACTCGATGCGAAGATCGAGTCGCTCATGGCGCGCTTTCACGTACCCGGCGTCGCGGTCGGCGTCTACTACCAGAACCGTGAATACATTCGTGGCTACGGCGTCGCCAACGTCGAGCATCCCTTGCGCGTCGACGGGGATACGCTCTTTCGCATCGGCTCGACCACCAAGACCTTTACGGGGACGGCAGTCATGCGTCTGGTCGAGGCGGGAAAGCTCGATCTTGCTGCGCCCGTGCGCAGCTATCTTCCAGATTTGAAGCTCGCCGACGAGACGGTGAGCAAAGCGGGGTCACCGTGCGGCAGATCCTCAATCACAGCGCCGGCTGGGTGGGCGACGACTACGCGAGCTATGGTCGCGGCGAGGACGCCCTGACGAAGTACGTGGCCGGGATGGCATTGCTGCGTCAGTTGACGCCCGTGGGTGAGGTCCTCGCCTACAACAACGCGGCGGTCAACCTGGCCGGACGCGTGATTGAGACCGTCACGGGCCTGTCATACGAAGAAGCGATCGCCAAACTCGTGCTCGAACCGCTGGGGCTCGAGCGGACGGGGTTCTTCACCGACGAGCTGATCGGCTACAACATTGCGGCCTCGCACGCTGTGGAGAAGGGCGTTGCAGCCGTCGATCCGTCGACCTGGTGGTTCCCCCGCTCGCTCGATGCCACCGGCGGCCTGATCTCGAGCGCACGCGACCAGCTACGCTACGCGCGCTTTCACCTTGGCAACGGCGAGGCGTACGACGGAAAGCGGGTGATGTCGCCGCAAACGCTCGTCGCCATGCGGTCCAATCCGGGCCCCGGTGGGACGCTGCGCATGGAAGTCGACGGCGTGTGCGTCACGTGGTTTCAGCGGCGCACGGTGCAGGGCGCCCCGATCTTCCAGCACGGCGGGGCGTGGGGCGGCCAGCACTCCGACTTTTTCTTCATTCCGGCCCGCGGCTTTGCCATGACCACGCTGACGAACTCGACCACCGGTCCGATGCTGATCAACGAGCTCACCCGTTCGGGCTGGGCCATCGAACGCTTCGTCGGCTTGAGCAACCCACCGGCGAACCCCGAAAAGCGTTCGCCGGCGCAGTTACAGCCATACGAGGGCCACTACATCGGCTGGACGATCCCGCCGGACGGTTCGCCCGAGAAACCGGTCGCGCTCAACGTCGAGTTGCGCGAAGCCGGCGGCGGCCTACGCGCGAGCGGCGACCTCGACCTCACGATGGCCTTTTATCGCGGCGACTACGTGTTGACCACCGACGCCGACGGGCAACACCATCGCAGCGACTTCGTGCGGGGCACAGACGGCCGCGTCGCGTGGTTGCGCGACGGCGGCCGCATCTACGCGCATCAGGGCTGAGCCTCGAGCGGGCAAAGCGTCACCGACGGGTAGTCCTGGGGCTCGGCCAGGAAGCGGGCTTCGGCTTCGAACGCGCACTTCGACACGATCCAGCTCTGATGTCCGTCGCTATCGGCGACGAGCAGGCGCGATTGCGGGATCTGCAGCCAGACCGACATCGCGTTCACCAGCGGCGTCGCCGGGTCGTGCGTCGGGTTGGCGACCATGACGTTGGGATGCAATCCGACCCGCAACTTGTGCGGCGGATAGCTGGCCGCCATTGGCCACCCGACGCAATCGCCAACGCCGGCGCTCGCACGGAGGATCGGCGTGTAGTCCCAGAACTTCCATGCGAAGCGCGGCGTTTCGTTCGCCATGGCGCGACCGGCGGTAACCAGCGAGTCGTAGTCGGTTTGCGGGCCGTAGTCGCTGCAAATCACGCCGGAGAAGAGTCCGCTCTTTCCGGCCGCCACGGGGGGGTCTGCCCCGACGAGGGCGATCAACGTCGCTTTGCGCATCTCTTCGAATCCGGACGTGTCGCCGGCCTTCGCCGCAGCGAGCATTTTGGCCAGTGCCGGCCAGCCAAACCCCGGATCGCTTCCCGCCGCGAGCAGCTGCGATACCACCGGGATCAGTTCCGGGTGAGCCCGCGCGAGGTCATCGTAAGCAGGCCCGACGCCGGCTTCGTGCAGCGCACACGACGTGCTCGACCGGCACCAGCGCACCATGCGATCGAACTCGTCGTCGACCGAACGGACGTTGCGCGTTACAAAGGTTGGAAAATCGATGCTGTGGTCGAGCACCCCGTCGAGGACCAGCGCTTTGACGTGTTCCGGATACCGCTCGAGATATGCTTGCCCATATGCCGAGCCGTACGAGCCTCCATACGCAACGAGGCCGTCGTTCGGCGTCAGCGCACGGCGGATCTGCTCTACGTCGGCGGCCGTGTCGGCCGACGACAGATGCCGCATCAGCTCGCCCGACTCTGCGAAACACGTCTTGAAGAATGCACCGTTAACGCGTGCGACCGTCTCGTAGTATGGACGGCCGGGCGGTTGCAGTGACGGGGCAGCCGGTGACGGAGCCGCCTGCGGCGAGCAGCGAATCGGGCTGCTCCTTCCGACACCGCGCGGATCGAATACGACGACATCCCAATTTTTGCGAAGTTCTTCGATATGCTGAACTTTGCGCTCGTTGCCACCGAAGACGGAGTCGATACCGGCGCCCGGGCCGCCCGGAAGGAAGACGATGACGCCCTTTTTGTGCGCCTGATCCCGCGCCGGAACACGGCCCAGACGCAAAATGAGTTTGCTGCCGTTCGGCTGGCCACGATCGATCGGAACGGGCAGCCCGGCGCATTCTGTATCGGGCACGTCCTGACACGACAACCATTTTAACGTGGTTCCCGCCGAAGGCGCCGCGAGGGCGGGTGCGTGGAAC
This sequence comes from Vulcanimicrobiota bacterium, assembly GCA_963743605.1. GTDB lineage: Bacteria > Vulcanimicrobiota > Vulcanimicrobiia > Vulcanimicrobiales > Vulcanimicrobiaceae > CAVUQJ01. The sequence continues at coordinate 354,786 of CAVUQJ010000009.1, forward strand.
GTTGAAAGCGCCAGAACGCAGAACGCCGCCCAAGCGGGGAGTAAGCGGTGCATCATCATGTCGCCTAGTACAGCGCCTACTCGGTTGAACCTGCAGCTCGACCGTAGCCTGACGGTAGATCGCCCGGTCGAACTCGTCAACGGTGTACGTCGAACCGGCGTCGATTGTTTGCGACGTCAGCTCCGGCAGATTGATCGACGTTCCGGCGCCGAGTTGCGGCTCATTTCATGTCATTTTGGAGCGGGCGAACCGTCGGACCAGTGGGACACCGCAATAGCGATCGTTATCGGCTCGTACGGGCGAAACGTGGATACCGCGGGTCCGACGATCGGCGATCCCTTGAAGCCCACGGCCCACGTCGCCAGTTGGTCGTATGCGACGAACGGCATGACATGCGGACGCCACGGCCCGTCGGCGCCGAGCAGGTAGCCTTCTTTCGATAGCATCATCGCAAGCGAGGCGGGAGCGGGATCGGTGAATTGGTGGTCGGCGTACGCCGCTTTCGCTTTCGCTGCAATCTCTTCACGAGTATCGCCGGCGATCGCCCACTTCGTCCGCGCGAGGTACTGCGGGAGTACGCTGCGCACGGCCGGCGGGTTGAGGCACCCTGGCCCGAGACCCCGCCAGTTCCAGAACTCGGGATCATCGAGACCCGCCGTCCACGAGCGTCCGACCAAGCAGACCCAATCGTTGGTTCCCTCGGCCCCGACGACGTAGCCGTGCTTCGTGAGGACGAGCACCTCGGCACGAGCCGAGATCGACGACGGGGCTGCGGTGCGAGCCAAGGCGATTTCGGCTGCAGCGCTGGGCATCAGGTACTTCGCAATCGGCGCCATCGTCGGGTACGGGTTTGCGTTGGGCGCCTGCGCGTAGGCAGCGGCACACGAACCAAGAAGCGGAACAAGCGCGAGACACGCAACGTTTTTCACGGAGGGCCTCCCTCAGCAAAGGGACAGGGTCAGAACCCGTTGTGAAAAGTATCGCACTCGCTACGCGGCGCAGCCAGGCCGGTCACTGCGCAGTTCCGGCCATTCACTGCAAAACGCTTGGACTTTTAGCCGGCAGCCCGTAAAATAACATCGCACATGCGCGTGAACGAAACTCGCACCAAATCCCGGGAGTGGCTGTGGATCAGCCTGGTCTGGTCGGCGTTCGCACTTTTCGACGCAACCCAGACGGTGGGTGTCATGCGCGCCGAAGGGATGCACCACGACTGGCCGGCGCTCTTCGTGATCGAAGCGCTGTCATGGCTCCCTTGGGCTGCCGCGACCGCGTTGATCTTTTGGCTCGGTCGGCGCGTTCCGCTGGTTGGGCGCCCGACCGTCGCATGGCTCGTGCACGTCGCTGCCTGCATCTGCATTGCCTTGGTAATCTCGGCCTGGGCGACGCTGCTCGTAATCAACTTCCGTCCCTTTGGGCCGCCCGACCCACTGGGGTTCTTGCCGCACTGGATCAAGAACCTTTATGACGGCCTCCTAGGAACGATCGTCTTTTACGCGGGCGTACTGATGATCCGCAACGCCCTCGATTCCCGCGAGCGCATAGCGTCTCACAAGACGGAGGTTGCTCAGCTCAACGAGCAGCTCGCGCATGCACACTTAAGCGCGTTGCGCCGACAAATTGAGCCGCACTTTCTGTTTAATGCACTCAACGCCGTCTCCGGACTCATCCGTGAAGGGCGCCCGGATGCGGCAGTTGATATGATCGCGGCGCTGAGCGATTTCTTGCGCCGAACGTTGGCAGGTTCGAGCAGGCAAGAGGTCCGGCTGAGCGACGAAATGGAGTTCGTGCAGAGCTATCTCGCAATTCAACAGGCGCGATTCGCAGATCGCTTACGCGTTACCATCGATGTTCCGGGCGAACTCAAAGGCGCGTCGGTTCCAAATCTGATTTTGCAACCGCTGGTGGAGAACGCCGTGAAGCATGGCATCGCGAAGCGCAAGAATGGTGGGACGGTTTGCATTACCGCGGCGACACGCAACGATCTGCTCCTTCTCAGTGTTTCGAACGATGGACCGGCTTTACCCGTCGGCTGGAATGAGGGCGATCGCGGTGTCGGGATCTCCAATGTGCGTTCGCGGTTGCGCGCGTTGTACGGGGACGGGTCCGCCCTCGAGATGCGCGATCGAGTAGAAGGCGGCGTAGAGGCATCGATGTGCATTCCGCTTCGCTTCGCTTCACGTGCTACAGGGGTGACTGCTTGAAGACGAGCCTAGCCCTCGCGCCGCTTCGCGCCCTAATCGTCGATGACGAACCGCTAGCGCGCAGCAATGTTAGCGCGCTGCTGCGGCGGCACGCAGAAGTCGAGATCGTCGGTCAATGTAAGAACGGCGCTGAGGCGTTGGATGAGATTCGCCGCTTGGGACCCGACATCGTGTTCCTTGACGTTGAAATGCCTGAGTGCGATGGATTCGACGTGCTCGAAATGCTCGGCGCGAGTATGCCGCCGGCCGTGGTTTTCCTGACGGCGTACGACAAGTATGCGCTTCGAGCGTTCGAAGCCGGCGCGCTGGACTATCTGTTGAAGCCGTTTGATAGTAACCGATTCGACCGTGCACTCGAACGCGCCAAAGAGCGCGTAGCATCTGCCAGGGCCGCGCCGCGCATCGCAAACACCTTAGCAATTAAGGCTGTGGGTGGTGTCGCGTTTGTGAAGCTCGACCAGATCGATTGGATAGAGGCTGCCGATTACTATTCTCGGTTGCACATCGGCGGAAAAACACATTTGTTGCGTCGCAGCATGAGCGAGTTGGAAAGCGATCTTCAAACATTCGAGTTCTGCCGAATCCATCGCTCGACGATCGTGAACCTCGAACGCGTCCGCGGGTTAGAGCTCAACGAGAACGGTGAGCACGATGCGCTGCTCGACGACGGAACGCGGCTTCGAGTGAGTCGCAGCCATCGCGGCAGATTCGAGTCGCTTTTGGAAGAGCGGAGCAATTAAGGGCTAGTCGACGGCTCCGCTACGGGGTCACCTCGAAAACCACGCCGATGCCGGATGCGCCGCCGGCGATGGTCGTCCCGAAGAGGTTGCGGTTCGCGTCCATGGCGACGCCGTTGGGAAGCGCACCGTCGCTACCATTCCTGAACGTGTGCAGCAACGTGTACGCCCACTTCCCGTTCCGGCGCGGCAAGAGTCTGAACACGACAGTGCCGCGCCCAGTGCCAAGACGAGGGCGGCAGGAGGTTCCCGATCTTGTTGGTCGCCATGCCGGTGCCATCGCGAGGACTATATTGACAAATATCGATTTAATCAGCTAGAATCGATAGGTGTCGATGCAACGCTGCTGCCCCGAGACGCGGGTCTTTGACCGGGACGTCTCCTTCGAGGCGGCCCTGTTCAAAGCGGTCGCGGATCCCGCTCGGGTGGCGATCATCGCGACGCTGGCGCGTGCCGAGCATGAGGTCTGCGTCTGCGACTTCACCGCCGGGCTCGGACTCAATCAGTCGACGATTTCGCACCACCTCAAGGTGCTCAAGGACGCCGGACTCGTGACTTCCGAGCGCCGCGGGACGTGGGGCTATTACTCGCTTGCGCCGGACGCGAGTGGCCGCCTAGCGGCCGCGCTCGAGCGCGTCATCCCGGAGAGGGTTCCCGCATGAAGATGCACCTCAGTCTCGCGACGACCAATCTCGAAAAGAGCGTCGCGTTCTACTCGACGCTCCTCGACGCGTCGCCGGTCAAGCATTTGCCGGACTACGCGCTGTTCGTCTCTGACGACCCCGGCGTAAAACTTGCCTTGGATCTTCGTGAGGCCGTTCAGCCGACGACGCACGCGCACTACGGCATTTTCGTCGAGACGGCCGACGATGTGGAGCGCGCGATCGAGCGGCTCGCGGCGGCGGGCCTCGTTTCGTCAATCGAACGCGAGCAAACGTGCTGCTACGCCAACCAGACAAAGGTCTGGGCGCTCGATCCTGAAGACCGGCGCTGGGAAATCTACACCGTCCACGAGGAAACGGAAGATCGCGACGACGAGGGTGCGACCTGTTGCGCTCTCGACGGCACGACGCGTTCGTGCTGTGCGGCGTGATGGGTCAGCATCCATCGAGCCGGGCTCGCGGCGGTCGTGTCCTGTTCGTCTGCGTTCAAAATAGCGCGCGTAGCCAGATGGCCGAAGCCTTCTTGAAACGAGCATGCGGGAACGAATTCCAGGTCGAGAGCGCAGGGCTCCGGCCGGGGGGCATAAATCCGCTCGCGATCGCAACGATGAAGGAAGTGGGCATCGACATCTCGGGCAATCCGACACAGAGCGTCTTCGACGTATTCAAGTCGGGCAAAATCTTTTCGCACGTCATCACGGTGTGCGACGAGGCGAGCGCCGAAGCGTGCCCGATCTTCCCCGGTATCGTTACGCGTCTGCACTGGAGCATTCCGGACCCTGGGGCGCTAACCGGCACGTGGGAGCAGGGGCTAGACGCGATCAGGCCGATTCGCGAGATGATTCGCGAGCATGTCGACGCCTTCTGTTCACGGACATGCACGGCCTTAGCCGGCGCCTGACGGCAGAGGCCGTCGGGACGGCGCTTCTGCTCACTGCCGTCGTCGGCTCCGGCATTATGGCGCAGCGCTTATCGGGCGGAAACGTGGCGATCGCTTTGCTCGCTAACGCGATCGCGACCGGCGGCGCGCTGGTCGCGATCATCCTCGCCTTCGGGCCGATTTCCGGGGCTCACCTGAACCCGGCGGTAACGCTCGCGGATGCGTGGTGGAACGGCATCGCGTGGCGCGATGTCCCGTGGTATATCGTGGCGCAACTCTTGGGTGCGGTCGCCGGCGTGATCCTGGCGAACCTCATGTTCGGTCTGCCGCCCGTGTTCTTTTCGCACCGTGTTCGCGGCGGCGCGCCGCTTTGGCTCGGCGAGTTCGTCGCGACCTTTGGACTGTTGGCGGTGATCTGGGGCTGCGCGGCCTCGCGCAAGGAGGCGACCCCGTACGCGGTCGCCGCGTACATCGTCGGGGCATATTGGTTCACGTCGTCAACGTCCTTCGCGAACCCGGCCGTGACCATCGCGCGATCGCTCAGCGACACGTTCGCCGGAATTCGCCCGACCGACATCCCAGGGTTTATCGTCGCGCAGCTGGCCGGCGCGGGCGCGGCGACCGCGTTGCTTACGTGGCTCACAGCCGCGGCGTCGACTCAGAGAGGGGACCCGGTGCTGCTCCCGCATGAGACCGAGCTGATCAGGATTCCCGACCCCGGAGACTCGATTGCTACACGGCCCTGAGCCAGACGTGTATGCGTGACGGCAGTGCCTCCGTCGCCGCAACGAATCGGGCGGATGTGCGGCGAAGCCCATCGAAGAACAACCGGCAAACTGCCGGGCTTCGCGTTTTAGGGGAGGGAATCTCATGAACCGCTCCTGCCGCCGATTCGTCGTCCCGTCTTTGGCCGCCGCCGGCCTCCTGGTGCTGGGCGCGCACGCGAGCCCCGCGAGCCAAGCAAGACCGCTGTGGCCCGACTTCGGCTTGCACGTGCAGGCGCCGGCGCTCACCCGGCAATGGCACGGCGTTCTTCCTATCGTTCGCGGGATGGCTGGGCGTCCGGCGGCGGCCACATACACGATCGACGACGTTGGCGCCCCCGATCCCGGCAAGTACAGCAACTCCGCGCCGCAGGGGTTCGACAACAACGGCCGTATGGTGGGCTACGGTTCGACGGCGACCCGTCTCAACTGCGTCGTGTACAACGGCAAGTTTATAACGCTGAAAATGCCTGAGGACATCGAGACGTGCAACGTGACGTTGATCAGCGCCCGACTTGACCTCGGGAAAGGCAAGTACGAAATCGTCGGGCTCGCGGGCACGCAATATAGCGGGGACGTCAGCGCCTTCAGTGCGATCGGAGGCACATCGCAACAGCCTGAGATAAAGCTATTGCCGAGGTTCCAGCCGTCCGTCTTGAACGGCGTGAACGACAACGGCAAGGCCATCGGCGACTCGCACTACAGCCCCCCGAATGGATTCTTCTTCGACCAGCCTCCATTTGCCCTGAGGGGCGGGCGCAAGGCGAAGAACTTCAGACCGCTACAAGCATCGGAGTGCGTGACCCTCAAGCGTTACTGCATGATCTACAACTCGCAGGCGGACGCCGTCCAATTCGCGTGCGGCTTCGGCGGCTGTACGATCAACGATAACAACGTGGTGCTCGGCGAGGACGACTACAACTCTTTGTACATGATCTTCCCGTTGGGGAACCCGTCGGGGGCGATGGACCTGCCGATCGGACCGGGGAACGGCGCCTTTGCCGCGTCCGGCATCAACAACGCGGGACAGATCGCGTACTCGGAGTTCTTAGGCATCTACCTGCCCTTCATGTACACGGTCGGCGCGGCGACGCCGGTCCCGCTCGGCATACTGCCGGACTCTGGCTGCAGGGCGTACTTTCCGCTCTCGGAGAGCAACGCCGGCGAGGTGCTGGGCCTAGGGATCTGTCCTCCTACCGGCACCGCCTATTGGACGTGGGATCCGGTCAACGGCATGCAAAACCTGGCCAACGAGGTCTCGCTCGGATCGGCTTACATCGGGTTTGCTCCGTACGGCGTCAACGACAATGGGAACATCCTCGTTCTATTGGTCTCCCCGTCGGGACCGCGACACTGGGGGATGCTCGTCCCGTCCACAGACCGCGCGCGCCGTGCCGCGCACTCGCACCGCCGCGGCGGGCTCGTGTACTAGAAGCCACGCGCGAAATCGTGCATACCTCCTCGCGCTAGGCGTACCCACTGCGTTACCTTCCGGGGACCCGAGGTACGCGCGCTATCATCCCCGAAGCGAGGCGGGCCTTGGTGATGGCCAAACAGCAAACGTCTCGCCCCCGATTCGACGCCGAAACGATACGCGCTTGCGGCGAACTCGTTCGATGCGTTGAAGAGCGTCGTTTTTCTCCGCGAGTGGACGCGCTCGTTTCGCGCATCGCGCCGTCGCTCGATCGTCGCAACGTCGCTCGGATCGTGAATGCGGGCTTCGACGAACTAACGGCGCGCCAGCGCGAAATCGTGATCCGCTGCAACGTCGGGGGGGAGCCTCACGCCGCGGTTGCAAAGTTGCTGCACGTTTCCGAGCGACACGTGTTTCGCGAGCGGAGGACCGCGCTGAGCCGGATCGCGCACCGGCTTTTGACCGCGCCGCCGGCCGACACGAAGGCGGCCGTCACCTTCGCGCCCGATGCATTCGACGTTCGCATCGCGTTGGGCGAGGCGCTCGACAATGGCGGCAACTGGCAAGCGGCGGCGGAGGTACTCGAACGGCTCGCGGGCGACCTGACGGCGCCGGAGCAACGGGGCGCGGTCGAGGTCCGTCTGGCGCGACTGTATCGTGATGCGGATCAGTACGTTCGCGCGTATCACCACGCCACCGTCGCGAGGACGCTCGCCACCCGAGCGACGATCGACCGTGATGTGCAAGAGATCGAGGCGGATCTCACCGTCGCGGGGATCGCCATCGGGTCCGGGAATTGGAACCTCGCCAACCGTCTCGCGGAGCAAAGCATCGTGCGGCTGCGCCCGCGGGCCGATGGAAGTCTCGGAACACGCGTACCGAACGCGCTCGCTCGCGCGCTCCTCCTCAAAGCGGAGCTGCTCGTCGACAGCGGCGGCGTTCCCCTTGCTTTCGGCTTGGCATCCGAAGCGCGCGCCATCGCCGGCCGGAACGCCGCCGGCTCCTCCCTCGAGATCGCAGCTCGATCGATGGCTGCGCTGATGAGCATCCTCGCGGTCAGAGACATCCAACGGTCCGAGGCGTCGTTGTTCGAGTGCTATCGCGACGCACTCACGGGCGGCTTGATCCGTGGGTCCTTGATCATCGCCAATCATCTCGCGCTGCACTACCGGCTTGCCGGGCGCGCGGCGGACGCTTCGCGACTGCTTGCACCGTTGGTCGGTACGGCTCGCGTTGCCGGAACCGGCTGGGTGAAGAGCGGCATTTTAGGCCATCTCGTGTACGCGAACCTGGCGACGGGATCGCTGGATGCTGCGGCCGCTTATGCGGGGGAGCTCTCCGAGTACGCAGACCAAAATCCGCTCACCCGAGCTTTGGTAGAACTGGCGCGTGCGCGGATCCACCTCGCGCGCCGGGAGTTGGCGCCCGCGCTCGAAGCCGCTCGCGCTGCGGAGAGGGTGTATGCCACCGTCGGCTTGGGCCGGTACGTTGGGCTCACGCTGGAGGTGCAGGCGCAGGCCCTGTCCGGGCTGGGCGAGCCCAAGTTGGCGCAAACGACCATCGCCGAGGCAATCGATGTGCTCAAAGAGACGGGTCATCCACGCCCACTCGCCGACGCCTACTTCGCCATGGCGCGCATCAGCGGTCGTTACCGGTACGCGAGCGCGGCGCGGCGGTTGCTTCGCGAGGCCGGCGCTCCTTAGGACGTCTCCGGCGTCCTGCTAAATTTTGGTCAGCACGCTGACAAGGTTTGAGACGGACGCCGGCCCGATCCGCGAGGAGATGATCGCCGGCCCCCTCCAACTCGTCAGTGACAGGGAGAACCCGCTCATGCGCTCGACTCCTGAAATTTTGACGGCGCTTCTTGGCGCCTCCGCCGTCGTCCTGATCGCGGGATGCGCCGGCGGAGCATCGCAAGCCTCAGCAACGCTTCCCGCCGTGGGCGCTGACCGTGCGCCGAGCGGCGCCGCGAACCGCCGCGCCTCGTGGATGCTCCCCGGAAAGAAGACGGCGACCCTCATTTACGCCGTCGCAAGCGACACGGCCAACGTCAACGTCTATGACTACGCTAACGGCCAGCAAGTGGGGACCATCACCGGGTTCGTTGCGGCCGCCGGGTGCGTCGACGCAAAGGGCAACGTCTACATCGTGTCGGGCGACGGAAACGCATATGAGTTCGCGCACGGCGGCACGCAGCCGATCAAGACTTACAGCCCGGGGGGAGACCTCGTCGGATGCTCGGTCAACGCGCGCGGCGACCTCGCCATCACCGCATCCCAACCCGGAGAGATCATCGTCTACGCTAAGGGGAATCCGAACAGCGCGAAGACGTTCAGCAACGCGACCTGCGAAGTTCAAGCCCCGTTGGGCTACGACGCCGGCGGAAATCTCATCGGCGCCGGCAAGTACGACACGAGCTACATCTGCGCTTTGCTGAAGGGAGAGAAGCAGGAGAAGACGCTCTCGACCAGCGGCTTCACGATCAATTTCCCAAACGGCTCGATGTGGGACGGCAAGTACCTCACGATCGGCGATGAAGAGGCAGGTAGCAGCAAAGGCCAGACCGGCATGTACGAAACGATGCTCGCGGGTACGACGGTTTCGTCCGTTGGCGAAGTCATTCTCGCCGATACCTGCTATCGCGGGTACGTCGCCGTCCTCAACCCGTTTGTCGTCGGTAAGAGGAACACCCCAGCCAACCGCGAGCAAGGTACGGTCATCGTCGGCAGCAACGAGTATTGCCTGGAGAACGACAGCGAGGGCATCGAGTTCTGGCACTACCCGCAAGGCGGCAATCCGTACAAGAAGTTCGCAACGGCCCAGCCGGTGACGGTCTTAGCCGTTAGTCTCGGCGGATGACCGAGGGAAAGCGTGACACAAAGCGCCTTCGCTCTCCTGAGAGAACGAAGGCGCTTTGCATCGGCTGTTCCCCTTGCGACGTTACCGGCGCCGCCAGAGCTAGCGAGTGATTATCGAGCTACTCGATGCTCCACTGTTGGGAGGCGCCGCCGTTACAGGGGTTCGTCACGAGTTTGACGCCGGTTGCGGAGGTCGTTGCGTCCAAGCAGCCACCCTCAGATGCGCCGTGCTTGAATCGCTTCTCGATTTTCCCGTGCCTTTGCCGGCTATCGGCGCTTTCGCGGATGAACTGTCCATTCGCGAAGGCCCATTGCTGGGAGGCTCCCACAGTTAGCGGGCGAGTCCGGCTAGACCGAAAGCAGCATTGCTTCCTCGACGGCCTCGCCGAGCGTCAGTCCCGCGCCCTCCTCGCACAGCCGTGTCAGGATCCGCACTTGAGAGTTGTTCGCCAAGCGTCAGCACGACGATGTCATGGCTGCTGCGCTCCGTCGCTTGGCGGTCGTAGCCCGATTTCGCATACGCGGCTGCCACGAATCCGTGCAGTAGCGCCGCCCTGTCGGCATCGCCGGCGAGCGCGACCGCCGCCGCAAGATGGCCGAGGGCATGGAGGACGCGCTCAGGCGCTTGCGTCCGCTGCGCCAACGTGACAGCCTCGCGTGCCGTCGCTTCGGCTTCCGCGACGTCCCCGAGGCGCACCAAGTAGCCGGCCCGGTTGCACATGAACACGGACTCGAGCGCGGGGTCATCGCCCATCGTTGACAGAGACGCGTCGACGATGTCCAACGCATGGCTCGGACGCCCCGTCGCGAATTCGATTTCCGCGAGGTCGCTCGAAAGCCGCGCTACCTCGCGACCCGCGTTGAGCCTGCGAAAGATCCGGAGTGCCGCGCGAACACAGCGACGCGCCTCCTCGATATCGCCGAGTTCCCCCACAATCCAGGAGCGATGCTGTAGCACCCAGCCCAATCGGTTGGGCTGCATGGGAAGACGCTTGAGCACTGCGCGGGCCCGGTCGTTCGCGGCGAGCGCCTCAGCGTTCTTACCTAGCAGATACAACGCGACGGTGTGGCGTATGTGTGCCGCCGCCAAGATGCTGTCGTCGCCGACGCGTTCCGCAAGCATGACGGCGCGTTCCGACGCCGCGACTTGCGTCTTGAGATCTTCGGTAAACCGCGTCAGCGCGCAGCAGAGGCGTGCGACGACGCCCGGATGCAAATCCTCCGACACACGCTCAAGCGAGCGCTCGACCCAGATAGCACCCTCCTTGCCGAGGCCATTCGAGTAGTAGAGATCCGCGAGCATGCCGGCGATTCGCCCGCCGACGAGGAACTCGCCATTGCCGTCACACCACGCTAGCGCCGCACGTATGTTGTCGATCTCAGGAAGCAGGGTCGTCTGGGCCGTGGCGGTCGCGCCGTCCGCGTAAGCTCGCTCCAGGGCTCCCGCGATCCACAGCGCGTGCCTGCGCGCCGTCGCTTGGCGTTCTTCGACAGTGATGAGCTCGAGTGCCAGGGCGCGCGTGGACTCGAGGAAGGTGTAACGCAGGTCCCCCCGGTGCTGGTTTCCCGCGACGAGGGATTTGTCGACGAGCGAGGCCAGCCCATCGGCGATGAACGATGCCTCGTCGCCGTCGCAGACACGCTCTGCTGCTTCGAGCGTCCAGCCACCGACGAAGATGCCCAGCCGCCGGAAGAGGGTTCGCTCTTCCGGCGTCAGGAGGTCGTAGCTCCATTGTAGCGACGCGCGTAGCGTCTGCTGGCGCTGTGGCGCAGTCCTGTCACCTGCGACGAGCAGCCGAAGGCGCTGATCCAGCCTTTCGGCGAGCGCTTCGACGCCGAGCGCACGAACGCGGGCGGCGGCCAGCTCGATCGCAAGCGGGAGTCCGTCGAGGCGCCGGACGATCTCACCGACAGAGGCCGCATTTGCGTCGGTCATCGTAAACGACGCATCGTGCGATCGGGCCCGTTCGACGAAGAGCTCGACGGCCGGATAACTCAGTGCTTCAATCGCTCCCAATGTTGCGCTCGGCAGCGGAAAGTCCAGCGCGGATACCTGTTCTACCTTTTCCGACATGGTCCGCAGAGGCTCGCGGCTCGTCGCGAGGAGGCGAAGATTCGGGCAGTGTTCGAGCGCGGCGCGAGCGAATGCCGACGCCGCCGGCAACAGGTGTTCGCAGTTGTCGAGGACGATCAGGAACCTTCGCTCCGCGACGTGGGCGAAGAGCCGATCGAGGGTCGCCTCGGTGCCCGCTTGCAAAACGCCGAGGGTGCTCGCTACAGCTTCGGGTACGGCCTCCGGATTGAACACCAGCGCAAGGTCGACGAATCTCGCGCCATCATAGCCCTGCTCCTCGTCGCCGCTAGCGGCGCCGACCGCGAGCCGAGTCTTGCCGACGCCGGCAGGGCCCACGAGCGTTACCAACCTGTTACGAGCGAGCAGCGTTTGGACGGAAGCGATCTGATCGCCTCGCCCGATCAGTCGCGTTTGCGCGATCGCCAGATGGTTCACGACCACCGGGTGCGTTGAATCATCGCCGGCGCGCGGTCCGCGTACCCGGGCGTGATCGGCCGCGGCGAGTAGTTGCGACCGCTGGTCGTCAGCAGGCTTCAGCGCATTCAACAGCGCGTCCACCGTTTCGCGATACGGCGCTCGCCGCGCCCCACTCTCGAGTGCGCTGACCGCCTTTGCGCTCATCCCCGCGCGCTCCGCCAGCGCCTCCTGCGAGAGGCCGGAAGTCTGTCGTAAGCGCTTCAGTAATATCCCGAAACCGCTCCGGCTGGCCTGCGCCATGCCGTGGAGCTTCAACGGACGGGACGCCATTCCGTTCACGACACGGCGGGACTGTTCAGCCCAGCCCTGTCGTGCTATCCTCTTTGCTGCCGACGTTCGCTGGACTGCCGGCGGTGTTGCGTGCTAAAGGATTATGATGATGGCTCACAGTCTAACCCGTTGCGTAACCTCCTTCTGTGCGGCTGCGCTGCTCGCCGCGTGTGGTGCCGCGCACGAGAGCCCGGTGCTCGATGGCGGCTCTCAGTCGATCGATCTGGTCCCCGCGGCCGCCTTCGCGTCGCCACCTCCGCCGGAAATGTTGCGCGCGATCACATCGCGTAACGTTACAACGTCGCGGTACACCCTGCACGACCGCGCCAGCGAGTCGGAGAGTGTCGCGGTGTCGCTACCTGACGACGGCGAGGTCGTCGGTTGCACGCCGGCGATCTGTAGTCCGATCATCCCCGGGAGTAGCTGTAGATTGACCGGCGGCGCGGGAGAGCCATTCGGTCTCACCAGCGATCGGTTCGGGGACATCTGGGCGGCAGACTATTCCGGTCAACGAGCGTACGCGTGCAATCTCCGTCGTAGTACGACGCGGACGCTGCAAGACCCGGGTGGTGCACCGCTCGATGTGGCCGTAGCCCGCGAAGGAACGGTCGCCGTCATGAACTACACGACTTCGGTATCGGGTCCGGGCGACATCGCGTTCTACGCGCCCGGTTCCGACACGGTGACGAACACGGTGACCGGCTTGATCACCAACTTCACGTTCGGCGCCTTCGACAAGAAAGGCAATCTTTACGACGACGGCTTTGCACCCGGCGGCGTCGTGAAGGTCGGCATCGTCCGGGCGGGGAGCACACACAACGTCGACACCGGGATATCGGGCATCGGATATCCAGGGGGCATAATGGTCGCTCGCAACGGCACGATCAACGTGATGGACCAGGAATGCCGGTGCATCGGCATATTCAAGGGATCGAACCGTGTCGGGACCGTGACGCTCGGCGGTTCGTCCGAGCCGATGAGCTTCGCCTTCGATCGGAACAATGCGCACGTCTGGGTCGCGGACTCTGAGGCAGGCGTCTTGGAATACGCGTATCCGGCTGGTGGTTCGGCCCTCATCGACTACGTGCTGCAGGGTGCGCCATACGGTATAGCCGTGATCCCGCGATAGGGCTGCTGTAGTTACACCTGAACCCCGAAAAGCTCGTGCCGCGCTCGTTCGCGCTCGGTGCGAGGTGCCATCTCCAAAGGTGACGACCAGGTCGAGCTGAAGTAGCGACGCATGCAGCCCGTGAGCACGAGCGCCCGCGACGGCCTCACGCTCCGCCAGGCAGCGCTGATCGCCGGCTTCGCCTACTTGCTGAATCCGGTCACGTACGCCGAATTCGTCCTGTACCCGAAGCTGGTAATGCCGGGACACATCGATCGGACGGTGCAAAACATCGGCGCGCATTCCGGACTCTTCGGCGCCGCGATCGTGTGCTATCTCGTGAACTATATCGGCGACGTCGTCATCGCATGGGCGCTCTACGCGTTGTTTGCGCCGGTCAACCGCGCGTTGTCGCTGCTCGCCGCGTGGTTCCAGTTGGTCTATACCGCCATCGCGTTCGTTGGCGTCCTGAACCTCATCGGCGTCTACCACATGCTCACGATGCCGGAATTTCCGAGACTTTTCGGGGCCGGCCCGATGCAGGCCCAAATCGACTTGCTCATCCACGGGTTTCGCTACGACTGGTCGATCGGACTCGTGTTCTTTGCGATCCACCTCGTCTTGGTCGGATACCTGATCTTCCGCTCCAGCTACGTCCCGAAGATCATCGGGATCATCTTGATTATCGACGGGCTCGGGTGGGTGATCGACGGCCTGCAACCCTACCTCTACCCGAATGTGGATCTGGGCTTGTTGTCGCTCACGTCCTTGGGAGAGTTGGTCTTCATGCTCTGGCTGTTGATCATGGGCTGGAGGGTAAAGGAGCCGTCGCCTCGCCCAGCGTGACGTGTGAGCGGCCATAGGCCGCTCGATCAGAGCCGACCGGCCGGCGAAGTGCTTGCCGTCGCAGCGAGGGGACGCCGTTCGCGGTTCACGAACCTCCGGAAACGCCCCAACGAGCGGGGTATCCTATGCACGGTGGGCAGCACCGAGGGGACGTCCCTTCACGCAGTCCTCTCATCGGCCGAAGCCTCGAGTTGCAGCGCATCGATCGTCTGTATCGAGGCGCTGCCGACGGCAACGGTACCTTCGTGCTCATGTGGGGCGAGGCGGGCGTCGGCAAGACGCGGCTGCTCGAAGAATGCGCGTCGCGTTCGGCGGCCGAGGGCGCGCGCGTCGTGAGAACGGCGTGCTTCGAGGACCTGTGCCCTCCCTTCACGCCCTGGCGCGAAGCATTCGCCGCCCTCGGCGTGGCCGATCCGTTCGGCTCGGCGGGAGCGGTAGAGACGCGAGCCTCCGCCGAATTGGAGAGATACCGCTCCTTCGTGGCTGCCGCCGAAGTGCTCGGCGACGCCGCGAACGCGGCGGCGATCCTGATAACGATCGACGATCTCCAGTGGGCCGACTTCGCAACGCTCGAGTTCCTTGCGTTCGCGACTCATAGAATGCGCAACGCGTGCGTGCTCGTGCTCGCGTCGATGCGTTCCGAGGACTTGGAGGCCGACCACACCCGCCGCGCGGCGATCGAGAAGGTGCGGCACGAGGGCGCGCTATCGATCCCGGTGCAACCGCTCGCCGACGAGGATATCGACCACCTGCTGCGTAGCCTGCAGCCGCCGGATGCTCCGATCGATGCCGCGCGACTCGAGCGCATTCGTGCGCTCGCCGAGGGCAAGCCCTACTTCGCCGAAGAGTTACTCAGCAGCGCGCTCCTCGCGCCACAGGACGGCGCGTTCGACGTCGCCCCGCTCAGCATTCGGGCCGGCGTGCTTTCGCGCTTCGAGCGGCTCAGCGCAGCCGAGCGCGAGGTGCTCTTCTACGCCACCGTGATCGGAAGGTCGTTCGACGCGTCGCTCCTGGCACGGCTCACCGGGCTGCTGCCTTCCGATCTGCACCGCGTCCTCGCTCGCGCGCGCGATCTGCTGCTGACGCGCGAGCAACGCGACGCCGCCGGCCGCTTCGAATTTCGCCACGCGATTACGCGAGAGATCCTGTATCGCGAACTGTTGTCGGCTCAAGCGCAGGCGATGCATCGTGCGGTCGCCCAATGTCTCGAACGGGACGACGAATCGGGCGCGGCGGAGATTGGGCACCATTGGGTCGCGTCGGGCGACCATGCGCGCGCCGCTGCCGCCTTCGAAGCCGCAGGCGACGAGGCGGCGGCGCGCAACGCATACCGTGACGCGGCAGCGGCCTACGAGCGAGCCGCCGCCGCCGCCGAGCTCTTCGGGTCACCGGGTGCGCAGCTTTTCGAAAAGCTTTGCCGCGCGTGCTCCATGAACGGCGATCTGAAGAGGAGCTGCGCTTGGGGCCAACGCGCGCTCGATGGCTACGTCGGCGAGAACGATCCGCGCGCAGCGGCGTTCGCGCTGTTCTTGGCGCGTCGCTACGGCGATGCCGGCCTTCAGGGCGATGGCTTCGCGACCGCCGAGCGGGCCCTGTCGCTCCTCGACGCGCGTGACGATCCACACCTGCGCTACGCGGCGCATGTCACCCTCGCGCGGCTCGACGCGCAAGGCGGCCGCATCGACGACGCGCTGCGTCAGCTCGCGAAGGCGGAATCGATACCCGGCCCGCGTCAGCTCGGCGATCGGCATCTGTTCTACGACTTTCGCGCCGACATTCAAGCCGGACGCGGGCGACTGGGCCCGGCGCTGGACGACAGTGCCGAAGCGGTTGCGCTCGCCCGCGAGATCGGCGAAGCCGAGCGATTGAGCATTACCCTGAGCAACTACGCGCGATTCGCGTTCTTTGCCGGACGAATGCGCGAGGCGGCCGCCGCCTACGACGAGGCGCTCGCGCTCGCGCAGCGCGAGCATCTCGGTCGAGCGGCCGCCATCGTCGGAACGTCTTTAGCGTACGTCTATCTCCTCACCGGCGACCTCGTTGCCGCGTCGGCGACCCTGGGCCGGCAGGTGGGCGGCGGCCCGGCGATCGAAGCCGGCGCGCTCGCCGCCGGACTTCGGCTAGCGTACCTGCACGGCGACGATGAGGCGGCGAGGCGCTACGACGTCGACGCCGCGCTCGAAGCGGCGTTTCGATCCGACCAGCCCGACGCGATCGGGCTGCTCGCGGGCACCGCCGGTGCGTACTTCGACGCGGTCGGGAAGTGCGCCGAGGCAGACGCGTTGCGGTCGCGCGCGCTCGAACGCGTCGTCAATCCGAATCTCTCGCTCTGGCTTCTCGATCAGCTCGGTGCGAGCGCCGATGCGGTGGAGGTGACGAAGGCGCGCGCATTGCTCGAACGCGCCGCCGCCGATCCCGATCACACCGTCGCCCACGCTCACCTTGCACTCTTCGACGCGCGGGCGGCGCATCGCCGTGGCGATCGGCGCGCCGCAAAACGGCATGCGCAGGACGCCGCCGGGCGTTTCGCCGCGATCGGTTGGCCGTGGGAGCGTGCGCAGGCGCTCGAAATCGCCGGCCGGCCCGCCGAGGCGCTCGAACTCTATCGCCTGGGCGGCTACGTGCGCGACGAACGCCGGCTCGCGGCTGTTCGGCGGCGCGCTCGTCACCGCGCCGCCTCGGACAGCCTCACCGCGCGCGAGTTGGAGGTCGTGCGACTCGCCGTCGCCGGCAAGAGCAACCGCGAGATAGCGCAGGCCTTGGCAATCGGAGAGCGGACCGTAGAAACTCACATTGCGGCGATCTTCGATCGTTTCGATCTGACATCGCGGCGTCAGCTCAACAACGTCCTCGAGCCCGGGACGCGCGACGGCTCTTGAGTCATGCGTCGGCCGGCTCGGGCGGACGCGACGCAGCACCGGCCGCCGTGCTGGTCGCGGCGGACGGTCTGCGATCCCGTCGTTCGCGTTGCGGCGCGGGTACCGCGCCTCGCCGGCTCTTGCAGCAATTTGCGGGCGCTGCGGTCGGATACCAGGAGTTCCTCCGCTGCGAAAATATGTATGAGTCGCAGTAGCAGCCTGGCGTCGGAAAGGGGTCGGTACGAATGGAATTCTCTGAAGAAGCCTTAGATGCTCAAAAGGACCTCGAGCAGGACGACGATTCCGAACAGTTCGAGGAGACCGATATCGAATCCGATGAGCTCAGGGACGGCAACGTCGATGCAGACGGAGCCGTAGATATCCCGCGACGAAACGCCTAGGGAATGAACGGCGGGTCCGGGGCGACCCCGCCGATCGAGCCCGAACGCTGGGTCGCCTGCCAGCTGAATTGGTACGAACGTCCGCGCGGGTTTGGCCGCGTCGTACGCGTACACGTCGACGTTGCCGGTCCTCGAATCCGCGCAATACAGATTCACGCCTCCGTTACCGAGCGCGCACGAGAACGACGGCCCCTTGAGCGGGATCGTCGCGATCCTCGTCTTCGGACCGTAGGGCTGCTTGTAGACGGCGATCAGGTTCTTGTAACCCTGGCCGCACTCGCCGTCCTGATCGAGGAGCAGGTGACCGGCCGCGTCGATCAGCACCTCGGACGCGCAGCCGCTCACCGTCATCCCGAGTTCGACCGGCGGGTTCTGCCCGCCGACGAACTCTGCGACCGTCCCGCTCGTTTCCGACAACGTCGCATCGTAGGACATGTAGACGTTGCCCGCGCCGTCGATCGCTTCGCCGAACGAGTTGTACGCGTTCTGCTCGACGAGTTGGGTCGCCGGCGATGTCAATTGGCCGGCAGCGTAAACGTCGATGTTTCCGTCTCCGGGCGCGAAGTTCTCGACGTACGCGTCGCCCGCGCCGTCGAACGTCACCGCGACGGGCTGGCCGTCGTTGTCGACGATCGTCTGGATCGGCTGCCCGCAGTGCGGCCCGAAAAGGGTGACGTAGCCGTTGCCGCCCTGCCCCTCCGGCACCCACAGGACGTGGCGCGGATCGACGCCGATCTTATTGATGATGCCGGTGCCGGTCTGCGCGACGCACTCGGGTTGCGCGTCGCTCTGGACGCCGGTGTAGAGCGCGAGGCCGGACACCGTCGAGACGTAGACGCCGGCTTGTTGCGCCGTGCGTGCAATGGCGTTCGAATGGGCGAGCGGTGGGGCGGCGGGTGTTGCCGACGGGCTGCCGGAGCAACCCATCGACAGACCTACCGTTGCGACGAGACCGGCGCGCAGCAGGCCGCGGACGATCACTTCGCGGCAGCCGGCCCGGCGGCCATGTTGAAGATGCCGGAGGCGCCGCCGAGGAAGAGCGTTCCCACCGGTTTGCCGCTCGGATACGAGAACTCGTTGATCTCGAGGCCGGCCCCGTTCGAGAAGTAGAGCCTGTGGTGCAACGTCAGCGCGATGCCGGTCACCGTCACGCTCAACGAGCACGCGGTTTCGATGGTCTTCGACGGGTTGCTCTGACCCGGCGGGTAGATGAACACGGCGCTACAGCTCCCGTCCATGTCGCCGATCAAGACGTTGCCCGTGGGGTCGACGGCGATCGCCCGCGCAAAGTTCGACGGCGCATTCAGGTTTCGCACCTGACCGCTCGGCGAGCCAGGCGCGTACTCGATCACCTGCACGACCTGTGCGCTGGGATCGCTCGGCAGTTGCGCGTTGGCCGCGATGTAGACGTTGTCGTGCGCGTCGACGGCGACGCCGGGGGGATCGGTCGCATTCGGCGGCCCTTGCAGGGTGTACGGCTGGCCGCCGGGCGGATACGCCTGCACGAAGCTGCCGATCAACACGTTACTTTGGAAGATGCCGTTGGCGACGTACAGCGTACCGTCGCTCCCGACCGCGAGCGAGCGCGGCACGGCGTTTCCCGACGGGCTGCTCTGCGGGTAGGTGGCGCTCGGCGCCCTCCGGTATCCGTGGCCGTACGCATAGACCTCCTGCGTCGAAAGATCTGCGACGTAGAGCACGCCGCGGTGGCTCAACGCGACGGCGATCGGAACTTCACTCCCGTTTGCCGGCTTGGCGGCGCCGATCGACGCGTAGGGCGGGGCGTTGCGGTAGAGGTCCACGCTCCAGGCCCCGCTGATCAGCTCGGATGCTACGAGACAGCAGTGCTTCATCCCGGGCGGCGGGAGTTGCGTCAAGTCGGTCATCGGCTGGGCGGACTGCGCGCGGGTCGCCGCGGCTGCTGTCGTCGCGTCCGGCACACCGGTCGTTCCGGTCGCGCTCGAGCAGGCAGCCGTCGTTGCCGCCAGCGCCAACGCGCAGGCAGTAGAGAACGTGCGCACTGTGGATCGTGCGATCTCGGTCATCGGTGCTCTCCTTCTCATCACGCGGGCGCGCCTTGTGCAGCCGTCCGGACGCGCGGGTATAGTTGATACGCTACTCCGCACGCGTCGCGACGGCAAGGCGAAACGCAGCGAAAACGGGCGCCTGCGCTTCATATTCGAGCGACGTTTTCCGTGTCGGGCCGTAAACCCGAGGCGACGGCCACTACCCCCCGTCGTCGCTCGTGACGTCGATGGGCCTCCGCGCGAACGACTCCGACAAGATGACGAGCGTTTGGACGTAGCTCGATGACGGCTCGAGCGCGTCGAGCAATCGCTCGAGGTGTTGCACATCCTTCACGACGGCGCGGGCGATGAACGACACGTCGCCGGTGACGCGATAGCACTCGAGGATCTGCGGATGCTCGCTCGCGACCTTTGCGAAGCGCGCGTCAGGACCGATCGGCCGCGCGAGGATGAAGGCCGTCACCGGCTGACCGACGCTCGCGGCCGAGACCTCCGCCCTATAGCCCAGGATGACCCCGTCGCGTTCGAGTCGCCGCACCCGTTCCGCGACGCTCGTCGCTGACAGGCCGACCTCCTTGCCGATCTCGGCGAACGAGTCGCGTGCGCGTTGCTGCAGGATGCCGAGGATCGCGCAATCGACGCGATCGAGAGGATGGAAACGAGCATTTTGCGGCATCGGCACCTCCGAAGTCACGGGTCGAGCGCCCGTTTTTCGCTGGATTACGCGTGTCCTCCGCGCGTCACCGATGCTACACTAAAACCGTGGCGACTGCGATCCCAAGAACTCGGGCGCGCGTAACGCGCGCCGGCGAGAAGCCGACGCAGTGTGCGTTCGTGACCTGCGAGCAGGTCTCGGCGCTCGATCCCGACGATCGCGCCGCGCTCGACGAACTTCGCGCGCGCGGCGTCAGGGCGACGGCGTGGGTCTGGAGCGATCCCACCGTCGACTGGTCGGCGGCGCTGCTGTGCGTGCTGCGGTCGACCTGGGACTACCACACGCGCTATCCGGAGTTCTTGGCCTGGCTCGAACGCGTGACCGAAGTGACCGTCGTGCGCAACGATCCGCACTTGCTGCGCTGGAGCGCCCATAAATCGTACCTGCGCGAGTTGGCGGGTCGCGGGATCCCCGTCGTCCCGACGGCGTGGCTGACGCAGGGCGAGCGTTACGCACTCGCCAACGTCGTGGCGGAGCGCGCCTGGGACGATGCCGTCATCAAGCCGGCCCGCGGCGCCGCCGCGAGCAACGTGCTGCGCGTGCGGGGGCGCGCCGCGAGCAGCGGCGCGGGACAGGCGCACGTCGACCGGCTGTTGCGCGAGCAGGACGTCCTCGTGCAACCATATCTCGAGAGCGTCGGCGACTACGGCGAGCGCGCGCTCGTATTCTTCGAAGGCCGCTACTCGCACGCCGTCCTCAAGAAGCCGTTCGATACGAAACTCGCCATCGACCACACGCGCTCGGCGCGCGTCGTGGCGTCCGCCGAAGAGGTCGCCGTCGCTACGTCGGCGATCGAGGCGGTTCCGGGCAAGCCCCTGTACGCGCGCGTCGACTTGCTGCGCGACGGCGACGGTCACCCCTGCGTCAGCGAGGTCGAACTGATCGAGCCCGCCCTCTATCTCGCGATCCACGAGCCCGCGCGCGTCGCGTTCGCCGATGCCGTCCAGCGTGAACTGGACGCGATCGGCGACGCCGGCATCGCGCGCGCATAAGGAGGTCCACGCAATGCGTATCGTCCTTCGCACGACATTCGGTCTCACCGCGCTGGCGCTCCTGACCGGCTGCGTGGGCTCCTTAAACCCGCCCGTCGCGGGCGGCGCCGGCGCGGGCGCCGTGTCGTCGATCTTTGCCGGCAACGTCGCGAAGATTCGTCGCGGCGGCGAGCGCAGGCCCGACTGGATGCGCCCGGGGCCGCGGTTCCACGGCGGCACGACCTACGTCAGCGAGTACTTCGGGTCATACGCGCTCGCTTACATCGAGAACAACAAGGGCAATTCGGGCGCGTTCTGCCGGATCGCCGTTCCGCCGTACAGCGTGGACGGCATCGGCGCCGACTTCGCGAATCGGCTGTGGATTCCGACGGCCACCGGACCGGGCGCCGGCCAGACGACCGTGTATGCGAAGCAGTGCGGAGCGGCCGGGTTGACGATCGACGATATCGATGGCCAGCCGGCGAACGTCGCGTTCGGCAGCAAGGGCGCCGTCTACATCGAGAACATCACCGGCCCGGGCGGTGAGGGCGCTCCGGCGAACATCGACGTGTACCCGTCGCACGCGCGGAAGCCGAGCACGGTTCTCCAGGAGGCGAGCGCGCTGTTCGGCATCGGCGTCGCCGTCGATGCCGCAGGCGATGTGTTCATGTCGTGGGTCGACGCCGGCGAAACCGGGCACGTCGACGAGTTCGCGGGCGGCCAGAATCCCGCCGTCACCCTGCCGATCTCGGCCGGGTTCATCGGCGACATCACGTTCGACCTCGCGCAGAACATGCTCGTGATCGACCAGAGCGCGTCGTCGTTCGCCGTGTACGCGCCGCCCTACACGGGTTCCCCGCTCGCGACGGTCGAGATGAAAGGCGCCGCGGTCACGTGCAAGCTCAGCGCGAGCGGCACGCTATTGTCGTGCGCCGACTACGAGAACGGCTCGGTCGACGTTTATCACTATGACGCGTCGCACCCGGAGACGACGACCTACGCCTACAGCTATACGAACGGGATCGACGCGGACCTCAACCTCACCGGCCTCGCCGTCGCCCCGCCCGAGAAGGACTAGTGGCCTGTAACGGTCGCTTGGGTATTGAGATCGTTGCAGATTTTCGTTCGGATCGAGGAACGAAGAGCGCTGAATAGCAGCGTTATTTGAACGATGAGTGACGATGAGCCGGGCGAAAAGATGCTGCGAGATCTGTGCCCGAATGGCCGTTACAGGCCACTAAATCGCGAGGCCCGCGTGCGCTATCAGGCCAGGCGTCCGGGATCCGGGAAGGGCATCCACGTCGTTCCGGGGAGGTCGAGCGCGGAGCCGTATCCATACATCGCATAGGCCGCATCCGAGTCGCGCTGCATCGTCAGGCCAAGGTAGGTAAACTCGTTTGGCGCGATGGTGTGCTGCAGTTCGGGCGGTTGCGTAAACGTCAGCGGCACGAACGCGACCAACTCCGTGGGGAGCGCGGCCTCGATGTGAAACCAATGCGGGCTCGTCGTGACGTAGTCGTCGTAGCTGACGTAAAACGAGTACGAGCCGAGTTGCGTCTCGTTCTGAATGGGTGAATGCGGCAACACGGCGCTCGACACCGCGTTCGTCGCCGCGATGAGGTTGGCGACGTTGGCCGGGTCGACGGCATTCGCGGCGCCGCCGAGTTGCTGTTGGTTGAGAAACGCGATCAGGCAGTCGGAGATCGGCCGAAGGCTCTCGTCGGTGATCGTAAACACGACCGTCGAGTTGACGTTCCGCGTCGCCTGCGGATTGCCGGCCACGGCCGCTCGCTGCGCGGCCACCCACGCTTCGAGGTCGGTCGACCACCGCTGTTGGGCAGTCCCGTAGCTCGCGGCGTCGATCACGCTCAGCGCGTCCGTCAGCGCCTCGAGCGCAACGTCCCCGGGGGGCGCTGGTTGTACCCAACCGAGGATGCCGCTGGCCGGACCGAAGTGAGAATAGCCCGCCAGCACGCGGTGTGGAATGGGCCGCTTCGGACGCGTTGCGACGACTTGCGGTCCCGCGGGACCGTGGGCCACGTCGATGATCGTGCAATTCAGGTTCGCGCCGCTGATGCGCACCGTGTTGTCCGAGCCGGGCTCGTGCGTCTGCCAAAACACTTGCATCGCCTCGTCGGAGCCGACGCTGTCCCCGCCCATGCTGAAGGCGAAGAGGCCGTCCAGCGAACCATCGTTCCACTTCGCGAGCCATTCCCGATTGAGCCTGAGGAGGAAATCGCTCCCGTAGTCGAGGTCGGTGAGCACCGCCGCGCCGACCGTCGGAAGGTGCTTCGCCAATAGCTTCTGCACGTAACCAAGCACGCTCTTGCCCATCTGCGCCAGGCTCGACCCGTGGTTGGCGCCGGCCATCGTAACGAAGTGCGACGGGATCGAGGCTCCCGCCGCAAGGCGGTTGAGGAGCCAGCGTCTTGCGACGAGAGCGCCCGTCGAGTGGCAGATCACCGCCGAACCGGCGACCGTAAACGCGCTCGAGCCTTCGAGCGCGTGGACGCGCGTCTCCATCGCGTCGGCGAGGTCATCGATGGTCACCGCGTCGTCGAGCGAGTTGAAGGCCGCGAGCACGACGCGGCCCAACCCGGGCACCGCCGCGCTGAGCCGGGCGGGCATGTCGTAGTAAGCACCGAGGGGACGTCTCGCTGTAGCCGTGCACGAAAAGAACGTCCATCGCGCTGCTTACCTCTGCGTTCGGCTCAGTCGCCGTACTCCGGGTTGAAATGGGCGGGCTTGATCGGTCCTTGTTGGTCGACGGGGAGACGGCCGTAGGCGAAGTTCTTGAAGGCGCGCGGCGCCTGCGAGAAGTTGAAGACCGCCGGGTCGTTCGCGGGGTCGGCCGCGCGCGCGTCCGCCGCGGCGAGCTGTCCGGTTCCGAAGAGGTCCTCTGCAAACCGCAGGACGCTCGCCATCTCGTATTGCCTGTGCGTCACCCTGTGCACGCGCGCGTAGGGCGAGATGACGATCATCGGTATGCGATATCCCAGGCCGTCATAGTCCTCATAGACCGGCAAGACCGGATCGTACCAACCGCCCCACTCGTCCCAGAGAACGAAGATGGCGGTCGAATTCCAAAACTGGCTAGTGCCGATGGCGTCCACGACGGAGGCTACCCAGGCAGGGCCCGTGGCCGAACCGCTGCCGGCGTGATCGGAGTTCTGCCACGACGGGACGACCCACGTCATCGACGCGAGCTTACCGTTGGCGACGTCCGTTCTCACCTGCGTCTCGGGAGAGATGACGTCGTTCAGCCAGTCGGGTCCGTTGCCGTTCTGATAGATGTGGTTGATCGCCGAGTACGAGCTCCACAGGTCCCACGACTGCAGCGACGGCGTGTAGAAGCGCCAGCTCACGCCGGCGGCGTCGAGCAAGTCGCCCAGCGTCTGGTAGTCTTCGCATACGGCGACGTTCGACCCATACGTCCGGTTCGCGGTGAGCGTCGGCACGACGTCGCTCTGACCACCTTCGCAGCCCCAATCGCCGGAGGGAAAATTGACCTCGTGGTTTGCGTAGGCGGCGATCGCATATTGGTGCGCGATGAAGCTGCCGTCCAGGTGTGACGCAAACGTGTGGTCGGCGAGCACGTACTGCTTGGCCATGTTCCAGTAGATCTGGACGTTGGAACGGTTGACGTAGCGGTACGGATAGTCCGTGGCGCAATTCTGATACTCTTTATTCCAACCGTCGTTCTTGCCGTTGTCGTCGGCCGTGAAGAACGCGTTGGCGGAGTGATCGATGTCGCAGGTGGCGGCTAGCGGCATCCCGGTCAAGGTCACCTTTTGACCCGACGTGTTGTAGCCCCACTTCTGCGTCCTCGCTCCCTTGTAGCCCAGGAACATGTCGTTGAAGCTACGGTTCTCTTGGAGGATGAACACGACGTGTTGGATGACGCCGGTCGCAGGGCTGCGGAAGCGGGCCGGCCACTGCGCCCGCTGCAGCACGTGCGGCCGGGCAACGATCGGGCGTGCGACGTTGGCGCTGGCGCCCAGGGAAGCGAACCCAAATAAAACTAACGAAGTGGCGACAAGCGCATGCGGCGCCGGCTTGAACATCCGTCCACCCATTTCAACGTCTCCTCAGAAACGGTCTGAGCCGCGTGCTTGCACTCGCAACGCGCGATGCCTTCCGGCCGCCATGTCGGGCAACTCGCCCGAGGCCGGCTTCGGCGACTGCGGCGCGATGACGTCAGCGTCACGATCCAGTCGGGCCGAACCGTTCCGTCCTGATGCGCGCGGTGTCGTAGCCGGCCTGCGTGAGCAATCCCGCGACGGCTTCGACGAAGGCCGTTGGACCGCACACGTAGGCGATTGGGTTTTCGGACGGCGGAAAGGCGTTGGCCATCACGATGGCCGCGTCGATGCGTCCCGGCTTTACCGGCCAGTCCTGCGGTGCGCTGCGCGTGTACGCATACGTGACCGCGACGCCGTCGTCCCGAGCAGAGAGCCGCCGGAGTTCGTCCGCGTAGTAGATCGCCGCCGAAGTGCGCACGGAATAGAGCAGGCGAAACGGCGCCCGCGCGGCGGCGCGCTCGCGCGTTCGCATCATCGCCATAAGCGGCACGATGCCCGATCCGCCTGCGATCAACTGGACGGGCTCGCGTTGCTCGGGCCTCCACACGAACCAGCCACCGATCGGCCCGAGCACCTCGAGCGGATCGCCCGCAGCGACCGTCTCGACGAGGTATGGCGACACCTCACCGTCGGGCATCGACTCGATCGTGAGCTCGAGCCGCTCACCGTCCGGAGCGCTCGCGATCGAATAGGTGCGAACCGCGCTGTAGCCGTCGTCGGCACGCAAGCGTACGTCGACGTGCTGCCCCGCCGCGTGACCCGGCCACCCCGGAATCTCGAGCACGAGCGTGCTCGCGGTTTCCGTCTCCTTGCGCCGCTCGACGACCTTCGCGGCGTACCAGTTCAGTCGCCCGTGTACCGCTGTTCCCGCCATGGGTCCCCGTACATGTTGTAGCCGAGCTGCTCCCAGAAGCCGGGCTCGTCTTGTGGCATCAGCGTGAGCCCACGGACCCACTTGGCGCTCTTCCAAAAGTACAGATGCGGAACGAGCAGACGCGCCGGGCCACCGTGCTCGGGTTCCAGGTCCTGGCCGTCGAAGCGAAAGGCGATCCAGGCCTTCCCGCCACGGAGATCCGCAAGCGGAACGTTGGTGCTGTAGCCGCCGAACGAGTGAGCCATGACGAACGCCGCCGACGTGTCGATGTCTTTCAGCAAGGTGTCGATCGCCACGCCTTCCCACCGGGTCGCGAGTTTCGACCACCGCGTTACGCAGTGGATGTCCGTCGTGATCTGCTCGCTCGGCAGCGCGCGAAACTGCGACCAGTCCCACGTCTTCTTGGCGCCGTCCTCGGTGCTGAGCGAGAACTCCCAGGTGTCCAGCGGGATAGATGGTGTGGGCCCGGCAGACAACACCGGAAAGTCGGTCGTCACGTATTGGCCGGGCGGCAGCGCCGGGCCGTCGTTGCGTCGCTTTCCGACGAATCCAGGCGGCATGTGCGGTGCGGTTCGATGCGCGGCCATCCGCCCCCCGCCGGGCGTAGCGGATATCCCGTGTGGCATCGCGTACTTTGTCGTAACCGCTTAACGGATCTGCGTGATGGCAATCAGAACCGGCGACGAAATCGTGGCCGGCTATGTGCGGGACGGCAAGCTGCGGATTCTTCCGAAGAAGCTGTCGAGAAAATTGCTCGTCCTGCGCTGGGTGTCCGACCGGTTCGAGGCCGGAAAACAGTACTCGGAGCGGGACGTCAATGCTATCCTGACGGCGTTGCACCCCGACTACGCGATGCTACGGCGGGCGCTGATCGACCATCGCTTCATGGGGCGTAAGGACGGCGTCTACTGGAAGGAGCCGCCCGAGAACACCTAATTCGCGAGTTGCCGACGGGGACGTCGCTATTTTGCCGGTTTGTAGAGCTCCGCGCTCGCGATCTCGGTGAAGCCCACGAGTCCGCCCGCGACGAGCACGCGGCCGTCCTCGAGCCGCACGGCGGCCTGACTCGAGCGAGGTTGGTGCAGGGGCGCGTCGAGCGCCCAGGTCTCGCTCACCGGGTCGTAGAGTTCCGCTTGCGCGATGTTGCCGCCGCCGGAGCCGCACGGCGTACAGCCGCCGGCCGCGAGCACCTTGCCGTTGGTCAGCAGGGTCATCGTGCCGTCGATGCGCGGCCTCTGCATATCGGAATTGGTCGGCGTCCAATTCCCGGACGATTCGCTGTAGAGTTGCGAGGGGATCGTCGCGAGCACGTCGCCGTCGGCCAGCGTGACGCCGAGGTCGGCCTGCCCGTTCGGCGCGCCCTGCAGCGACCACGTATTCGCGGTCGGATCGTAGAGCTCGGTCGTAGAACGTCCAGGTCGCGTTCTGCGTGAAGCCGCCGAACACGAGGACCTTGCCGTCGCTCAGTGCGGCGGCTCCGTACTCATAGCGCGAGACGTTGAGGCTCGGCGTCGCGATCCAGCGCCCCGACGCCATGTCGTAGAAGTCCGCGCTGTCGCGCGGGATCGTGTTGTACGCAGCGCCGGCAGGTGCGATCACCGCGCCCGACGCCGTTTGGAGCAATGAGAAGAGGAAGCGGGTGCTGTTGAGGTGCACGGCCGCGGACCACTTACCAGTCTTCGGATTGTAGACCTCGGCCGTCGCGTGAACGATCCCGCCGCTGTCGCCGCCCGCGACGAGGACGCGGCCGTCGGGCAGCAGCGCCGCGCCGTGATTGCAGCGCGCGACGTGCATCGAACCGGTCATCGTCCACTTTCCCGTGCCGGGATCGAACAGCTCGGCCGTGCGGCCGGCGACGCCCAGTGCGTTGTCGCAACCCTCGACGAGCACTTTCCCGCCGGGCAGCAGGATGGCCGGGAACCCGTTCGCCCCGCCGCGCGGCACGTTCATCGAGCCCGTAACGGTCCATTTCCCGGCGCTCGCCGGACGCCGCACGAACCGCGCGTGGTTCGCGGGCTGCTGCACAGAGAACGCTTGTGGCGCGAGAGCCCGTTGCCGCGCGACGAAGCGCGGCGGCGCGGCGGCCGTCCGCGGCCGGCTCGCCGTCCCCGGCGGCGTGAAGATCTCGCAGGTCGCGGTCACCAGTTTCTTTTTCGGCGCGCCGCCGACCATGAGCACCGTTCCGTCCGCGAGCGAGACCGCCGCGGACTGCGCGCGACCCACATGCATGCGTCCGGTGAAGGTCCACGTGTTGGTTTGCGGATCGAAGAGTTCCGCCGTTCGGAATACGGTGAACGTCGTGTAGTTGACGTTACCCTCGCCGCCGGCGACGAGCACGCGTCCGTCCGCCAGCAGCGTCGCCGTGTGCAGGTCGCGTCCGACGACCGTTAGGACGCCGCCTGCCGGCACGACCTTGAGGTCGCCGACGGGCGACCAGATGCCGGTCGTGGGATCGAACCGGTCCACCATCGACGTCGGGTTGCTCCCGCCGACGTTGTCGCCGTAGCGGCCGCCCGCGACGAGGACCGTCCCGTCCGCGAGCGTCGTCTCCGTGTGTTCGCGCCGCGACGTTCATCATGTGGCCGACCTGCGACCATTGCGTTCCGGCCGGATCGTAGATCTCGGCGCTGCCTTGCGCGCCGAAAAACGCGTCGTGATCGCCTCCGCTCACCATGACCTGACCCGACGCCAGCAGCGACGCCGCATGGTAGGCGCGCGGCGTCGTCATGATGTTCGTCGCTTTCCATTTCCCGGTCGCCGGGTCGTACAGTTCCGCAGTCGCGACCGCACCGCTCAAGTCTTGCGTCGAGCCGCCCGCGACGAGGACCTTGCCGTTCGGCAACAGCGTCGCCGTGTGGTTGACGCGGTACGCCGTCAGCGAACCGGTCGGCGTCCACTTGCCCGTCGACGGGTCGTACAGTTCTGCGCTCGTCCCGCTCGGATTTTGCGGGAACGTGAAGCCGCCCGCGGCCAGGACCTTTCCGGTCGCGAGCAGCGTGAGCGTGCCGTTGGAGCGCGCGGCGGTCATCGAGCCGGTCGGCGTCCACTTGCCGGTCGACGGGTCGTACAGCTCCGCGCTCGCGAGCGAGTGATTGTTCGCGTCGAGGCCGCCGGCGGCCAGCACCTCGTGGTTCGGCAGCACCACGACCATCGGTTCGCCGCGTGCCGTATGCAACGCGCCGGTGAACTTCCACGAGCCGGTCGTGCCCGCGTTCGCGGTGGCCGCAAGGCAAGCAAAAACGGCGAAGGTCAAGGCCAGTCGCGATCGCATCCGACACCTCCGCGCCGCGTAGCTGCGACGCGCGTCTATGCTACCGTGGATTCGTGAAGCAAGGCTGAACTCACTTTCGCCCGGCGCGGCCCGGCACGAGTAGGGTCGCCCCCCATGCCGCTACGCCGCCGGCGCGGCTAGGGTGATGAGGTCATCTCCCGCCCCGGACCGCCCCTATGAAGCAGTCCAGAAAGAGGTCGTCATGCCCTACCGGATCGCGCTGCTCCCAGCGCTTCTCTCGCTCGCGCTGGCCGGCTCCGTGGCTCCGAGCGCCGCGGCCGTTTTGCCGAAGCCGCTCGCCGTTACGCACGCGGCCTTCACGCCGATGCACGTCGAGCCCACGCTCGTCACCACCGAGACAGTCCCGCTCGGCGACCGAGGCTGGCCAGAGCCCGCGACGACGCCCAGCGTCGTCGGATCGTACATCGCCGCGGTGCTGGCCATCACGGGCGTGCCCTGTTCGATTGCGTCAACGGGAAGACGAAGGGCACGTTCGGTTCGGGCTATCCGCTCGGCTACGTGAACACCAACGTGCTGTACATGGGCATCCTGATGGAATGGTTCGACGTTAGCGACACGGGAAAGTGTACGCTCTCGGTGGCGCTGACGCTCGGCACGAAGACGCTCAAGAGCGCGTCGGCTTCGTTCACTCCTACGAAGGGTTCGGTCGAAAACACCCTGATGAACGTCACGCGGTCGTCGACCTGGCACGGCGCGGCCAGCATGACCGGCAAGGTCGTCTGCGGCGCGACGACGTTCACGCAAAAGGGCTTCTTCTACTTCGAATAACGATCGCATCGTGAGCGCCCCGCCGCTCGAGGCGGGGCGGCTTCGCGCGGCGCGGCGAAGCCGCCGAGTCCGTGATCGTTCGCCCCGGTGCTGTGCCGGCCGTTTATCGGCCGGTCACAGGAACTCGCATATCTGCGCGAGCGACGGCTTGAGGCAGGCTCGTCGCACGGTGGTCTCGTGCTGATCGCCGGCGACGCAGGGCTGGGCAAGACGCGGCTGATCGCCGAATTCTGCGCGACGCTCGCGTATTCGCGCTGGAAGATCGGTCAGGGCGCGTGTCTCGAGTTCGCGAGTAGGCCATATGGCCCAATGCTCGAGGCGTTCGGCCGGCTCGCGACCAAGCCGTTCGCGCTGAGTTCCGCGGCCGGCAAGCGCGAGCAGTTCGAAGCGGTGGCGGCGCATCTCGCCGGCCTCGCGGCCCGCAGCGCGCTCGTGGTCGTCGTCGAGGATCTGCATTGGGCGGACGCCGCTACGCTCGACTTCCTCGCGTACGTTGGGCCCGCGTTGCAGCGCATGCGCGTGCTCGTCGTCGCGTCGGTACGCGCCGACGAGCTCTATCCGTCGCAGCCCGCGGCGGCGGCGATCGGACGCATCATGCGCGCGGCCGGCGCCGCCCGCATCGACCTCGGTCCGCTGCGTGGCGCGGAACTGCAGACGTTCATCGACGAAGCGCTCGACGGGATCGCCCTGCCCGAGCGCACGCGGCGCGCGATCGCGCTGACCGGCGACGGCAATCCGTTCTTCACCGAGGAACTGCTCAAGAGCGCGGTCGAGCGTCACTATGCCAAGGCACCGATGCCGGGCGAGCGAGAGATCCCACAAAACGTCCGCGCGACGCTGCTCGGACGGCTGGGGCCGCTGAGCGAAGAAGAACGGCGGGTCGTCACGCAAGCGGCCGCCATCGGGCGGACATTCGGTCTCGACCTGCTGGCGGCGACGCTCGGCAGCGAGCCCGACGCGCTGCTCCCGACGCTGAGGCGCGCGCGCGACTTCCAACTCGTCGAGGAGATCGCGCCGGCGCAGTTCCGTTTTCGCCACGGGCTTACGCGCGAGGCGATCTACGGCGACTTCCTCAGTGCCGAGCTGCGGCCGCGCCACCGCACGATCGCTCGCGCCCTCGAGAATGCGCCCGCCGATCAGCGATCGCTCGAGGCGCTGGCGTATCACTGGTGGGCCGCCGGCGACGGACCGGCGGCGGCGCGTTACAACGAACTCGCCGGCGACGCCGCCGCGAGGGTGCACGCGCACGACGACGCGATCGGCTTCTACGAACGCGCGCTCGAGGGCGCCGTAGAGGCGTCGCTGCGCGGATCGATCACGAAGAAGATCGCAGATCGCCGCCTCGCGATCGGGCTGACGAAGGAAGCGCAGGCGACGTACGGCGCGGCGGCAGACCTCTTTCGCAGCGCGCGCGATCTCGAACAAGAGGCGGCTTGCCGCGTCGTCGCCGCCATCACTGCCTACGGCGTCGGCGCGCCGAGCCCGACGAAGCCGCTCGAGGCGATGCTCGAGCGGTTGCCGCCGGACGAGGCGCTCGCGCGAAGCCGCCTCCATCTCGGGCTCGCATGGCTCTGGGCGACGTTCGGCCATCCGTTCGAGGCGGCGCGGCACCTCGAACGCGTCGACGGATGGGTGCGCGAGGCTGCGCCCGAACGTCGCGCTGCGCTATCACAACGTTGCGACGTTCATCGCGATGACGATCGGCGATCTCGACACGTTTCGCGTCGAACACGAACGGTGGATCGAAGCCGCTCGCGCCGGCGGCTCGTTGCCCGTGCTGGCCGGCGCGCTGATCAACGGCGCGATGGGCCACGCGTTCTTCGGCCTGCACGAAGAGGCACAGGAGGGCATCGAGCGGGCGCTGCGGCTCGCCCGCGAAGCGCGCAACACGCACACCGAGGAGACCGTTCACGCGTTCGCCGCCATGTTCGCCTACCTGCGCGGCGATCTCGCCGGCGCGCGGACGGAACTCGCGCACGTCTCGCCTGCGAGCGAGAATCGCGTGAACATTACGTTCGCGACCGCGTTCGGCGCGTTGGCGGGCGCCGCGCTCGACGATGCGGCATTGCTCGAGACGTGGTTCGATCGCTTCGAGACTGCGGTCTCGGCGAAGCCCGAGGTCGAGTGCGGCGCCGGGTTCGCGGAGATGCTCGTGCGGCGCGGGCGCGCGCGCGACGCCGCCGACCTGTTGCACCGCGCGCTGCCGGAGTGCGAGTTGATCCGCGGCAACGTGCCGACGCTGCTTGCGATCGGCCGCCACGGTGGCCTCGAGGATCGTCGCCGCGCCCGCGCGTACCTCGAGCGTGCGGCGCAGGGATCACGCGAGATGCCGGAGCGTCCGGCGCTCGCGCTGTTCGACGCGTACGCATGCCTGCGCGACGGGCGCATCGCCGATGCAGCGCCGCTCGCGGCCGCCGCAGCGGAAGGGTTCCGGCGCGTGCGCTATCCGTTGTTCGAGGCTGCCGCTCTCGAGGTTGCGGGCGATCTCGACGGTGCCGCCGTGCTCTACCGGCGCTGCGGGGCGTCCTTCGACGAGCGCCGCGTCGCCGCCGCACGCGGAATCCCCGCGGATCGGGGCCCGGAGGAGCACGCCAAGGTCGCGGACATGCTCTCGGATCGCGAGCGCGAGATCGCGACCCTCGCGCTCGAAGGTCACTCGAACCTCGACATCGCCGGCAAGCTCCACATCACGCACAAAACGGTCGAGAAGCACCTCGCCTCCGCATACCGAAAGCTGGGCATCACGTCGCGCGCGGGGCTGCGCGACCGGCTGCCGGCGTTCGTGCGTACGACGTAAGCGGCGTTAGAGAAAGACGAAGCGGCCGCCGTTCGTGCAGAGGATGACCAGTAACATGGAAACGAGGATCAACTCGTAGTTCCAGCCCAGGCCGTCCTTGCCCCAGAAGCCCGTCTTCCACACGAAGATCTTCTTTTGGAGCGCACCGAGCATGACGAGGATCAGGCCGAGCGCGGCCAACTGCGTGAAACATCCGACCATCACGGCGAGGCCGCCCAGCCCCTCCGCGACGCCGAGGAAGATCGTGAAGTTCTTCGACTGCTCGATGTCCTTGCTGCGCGCCTCGGGATCCTTGAGGTCCTCGTAGCCGCTGCGGATGAAGACGAGGCCGACCATGATGCGCAGCAGGACGAGGACGACGTCCGTGTACTGGCCGAGAAACGGAAACATCGCCGCGCCTTCCACGAGCCCGCGCCCCGGGCCCGCCGTAACCGCGGCGGCTCGCCCGGGTAGAATCGACCATGCAGACCTACGTGCATCGCCAGGTCTCGCCCTGGTTGGTGGTCGCGCTCGCGCTCCCGGGCGTCGCACTGCTCGTCTACGGCCTCGGCATGGCGGAGGCGACCGGCGGGCTCGTCATGTTCGTGCTGTTGACGGGGCTCGCTGTCGCCTTCTCGTCGCTGACGACGCGGGTCGACGCGTTCGGGGTCGAGCTGGGGCTACACGCTCGGGGCGCCCGGCGGAGCGATACCGTTCAACGCAATCGCCCGCGTGGAACTCACACAGACCAACTTTTGGGAAGGCTGGGGGATCCACTGGACCATTCGGCACGGCTGGTTGTGGAACGTCGGCGGCTACGGCGCCGTGATGATCCGCAAGAAGGACGGCAGAACGCTGACGCTGGGCACGGACGATCCGCAGGGACTCTGCGACGCGATCCGGTCGCGGCTGCGCGCCTAAAAAAAGAACGCGGCATAGGGACCTCCACCTGTGCCGCGTTCCTTTCGCACCGAGGTCGAACTCGGTGTACCCCCCTGCAGACTACCTTCTCGCTGGGCTGATCGTCGAGCCGGTCGGGTCGTTGCCGGCGATCGTCGCGGTCGGATCGCCGCCCGCCGGATACGCGTGAGATCTCGGTGTT
Source organism: Vulcanimicrobiota bacterium (assembly GCA_963743605.1). Taxonomy (GTDB): domain Bacteria; phylum Vulcanimicrobiota; class Vulcanimicrobiia; order Vulcanimicrobiales; family Vulcanimicrobiaceae; genus CAVUQJ01. Next base: position 388,946 of record CAVUQJ010000009.1, read on the forward strand.
GTGCCCGTTCGAGTTCGGCGCGATCACGGTCGTGCCGTGGATCCAGAACTGCGGCACCTCGTTCTCGTCGTTGAGCGTCACGGTGTCGATCTCGGTCGCCTTGTTGCCGACGATCGCATACCGGTAGATCGGCCCGTACTCGTCGCCGACCGCGAGATACTTGCCGTCCCACTGTACGCCGCCGGGGTACCAGAACGGGTTCACGTCGATGTTGATGGTCTCAAACTTGTTCCTGCCGCGGCGCCTGACGGCGAGCGACATCGAGCTGCCGCTGGAGAACCGTCGGTATACAAGTTCGCCCTTGTCGTCGTAGCCGCAGTACCAATAGTAGTAGATGTTCGGCGCGATGATCGAGGTCGGCGTGCCGGTCGAGTTCTTCCAGAATTCGACGCTGCCTTGGCCGTGCGGCCCGAAGAAGTTCGTCACCGCGAGCTCGTTGTTCCTGAAGTTGACCGAGCAGCCGAGGGTGCTGCCGTCGGGGTCCACGAGGTTGTTCATCGGTGTCGTCGCACCGTGCGCGTATTCTGTGACCTGATGGACGCCCGAGCTGGTATCGTCTCGTCACCCAAACGTCGCCCGCTTTGTTCACGCACAGGCCCTCGGGATTGAAGAACCCCGTGATATCGCCGATCGGCTTGAGGTCCGGCCACGAGTAAAAGGCGAACGTCCTGGTTCTCGAGATCGGAGATGTAGAGCAGGTCGCGGGACTTCGCCGCGGGCGAAGCCCAAGAGACGCGGTCCAACATCGAGTGCCGTATCGTGGCGCGACGCGTCAGCGCCGTTGCGAGCTGACTGCCCTGCTGTATGGGCGGGGCGACGCCGACGGCGGCGGACGATCCGCCGCAACCCGCGAGCGCGGCGATCGCGACGGACGAGACGAGTGCGGAGGAAACACACGCTACGAACGGTTTCACGGTAAGGCTCTCGGCGCGCGGCGAAAGTGCGCGCAGGCCGTTTCACTTGGGGACGCGACGGCCCGCGTACCTTGTGCGCGGGCGCCGTTCGCCTGATTTTGGGCACTCCAGCAGCGTCGACGCACCGCCCGCCGGGCCAGTGCCATCGGCGTGGCTCGACGGCTACCGCTCGCTCGTCGCGTCGCGCGCGGCCGGACTGATCGCGACGCCCCAGGGGTAGTCGCTCGCGCTCAACCCGGAGGTGATCTTCGCGACGATCTTGCCGGTCTATAATTGACGACGGCAACGTCGGCCGCTTGGGCGTCGGTCACGTAGAGGAGCGTCTCTTTCGCATTGAACGCGAGCTCGGTCGGCTGCATGAATCCACCAATCGAGCGAGCGGGCGCGGTCGCTCCGGGTGGAACGATCTCGACGCATCCGCAGCCGGCGTCGGCGACGAGCAGGTTGCCTCCCTTGTCGACCTTGATCCCGATCGGGACATACAGTCCGTTGACGCCCAGGTTCGTCGGCTTCGTCGAGCCGGCCGGCACCTCGTCGATGCCGCCCTGGCCACGCACGTACCAGGCCGCGAACAGGTCGCCCTTGGCGTCGAACGCGATGCCCGCAAACGACTGAACCGTACGGTCCTTGATCGAGCCGGTCGGCTTCGTGCTTCCCGGCGCCCACACGGTGATCGTGGCAGGATAGTCGGTGATGTCGCTCGCGTAGACGGTCCCGTCCGAGCCGACCGCGACTTCCTTCGGCGTGTCGTTCGGATCGTTCAGAACCCGCGACGGGGTCGTCGCTCCCGGCGGGAACACGTCGACGACGTTGTTCGCGTCGTCGGCGACGTAGAGGTTGTGCCCTCCATCGACCGCGAGGCCGGCCGGATTTCCGAACCCGCCGATCTGACCGACCTGATGTCCCGCGGCATTGTAGATGGCGACGGCGTTCGTGCCGCCCTGCGAGACGTAGACCTTGGCGGCTTTGTGCCGCGCGGAGACGAGCGTCGGTGCCGCGGTGCTCGCCGCGCCGGCGAACAGTACTGCGGTGGCCGCTGCACCGAATGCGAGGGCGACGCCGGTGAAAAGCCTCACGGTCGATCCCTTCCTGGGCCGGCGCCGGCCGGCCCGACGAGCGACGATGGTACGCGATTCGGCAGGAGGCCGCCACGACGCCTGCGCTCCCGCGGGGGCGCCGTCAGACCAACTGGGCCGCGAGCGCGCACAATGCCACGACGATCCACGGCGCAACCCGCCACACGAACAGCAACGCGAACGCCGCCGCAGCGATCGCGATGTCGGCGGGGTCGTGGATCGCGTTCTTCCAGACTGGATTGATGAACGCAGCAAACAGCAAGCCGACGACGGCTGCATTCACGCCAGCGAGCGCGGCGAGGGTGCGTGAGTCGCGCAGAATCGCGTTCCAGAACGGCACGATTGTTCCGATCAAGAGGAACGACGGAAGATAGATCGACACGAGCGCGATCGCTGCGCCGGAAACGCCGTGGACCGGCTCGCGCATCGCCGCGCCGAGATAGGCCGCGAAGGTGAACAGCGGACCCGGGACGGCTTGCGCTGCGCCGTAGCCCGCGAGAAACGCGTGCGCGTCGATCCATCCGGGCGGCACTACGCGCGCTTGGAGTAAGGGCAGAACGACGTGACCGCCGCCGAAGACCAGCGCACCAGAGGCGTAGAACGCGGCGATGACGGCGAGCACGCCGCCTCGCCCGAGATGGGCGGCGACCGGCAACCCGGCGAGCAGCGCGAGGAACGCGACGCCGCAGGCGATCGCTGCGGGCTTCGAGCCGCGCGCGGGGAGCGCGCGCGCAACGGCGCCCGATCGCCCGCGTAGGAAGACGGCTCCGGCCAGCGCGCCCGCGGCGATCGCAACGACCTGCGCGTACGGGTTGGCCGGGAGGAACACGATGAATGCGGCGACGGCAGCTGCCGCGGTCCGGCGCGGCCAATCCGGACAGAGCGTTCGGAACATTCCGACGACCGCCGCCCCGACGACGGCCACGGCAGCGACCAAGAGACCGTGCACCCAACGCTCGCGGTTCGGATCGGCGATCCGCGCGACGCCGATTGCGAATCCGACCATGAGGAGTGCCGACGGCAGGGTGAACCCGGTCCACGCGGCGAGCGCCCCCACCGGACCTGCCCGGATCAGACCGATGATGATGCCGACCTGGCTGCTCGCCGGTCCCGGCAGTAACTGACAGAGCGCGACGACCTGAGCAAAGCTCTCTTCCGCGAGCCACTTTCGGCGATGGACGAACTCGTCGCGAAAGTATCCGAGGTGCGCGACCGGGCCGCCGAAGACGTCACGCCGAGCCGCAGAAACGCGGCGAAGACCTCGAACGCCGATGCGCCGGTCATCACCCGCGCTCGGGCCTATGGCGTGAAGTGCAGGACCTGATTCGACTTGTACTGCGTCGCCCAGAGGGACGTGCCGCGTGGGGCGATGCCGACCGGTCCCGATGACGCGCCGCTCGGGATCGCGTATTCCGCGATCTTGCCGGCGGTCGTCACCGACGCAATCTTCCCGGTCGCGTACTCGGCGAACCACATGATCTTGCCTTTACCGGGTTCGATCACGCCCGGCTGTGACGACGCCGACGGGATGTCGAACTCAGTGATTTTGCCCGCGAGCGTGATGCGGCCGATCTTGTCGCCCGCCCCCTCGGTGAACCAGAGGTTCTTGTCGGGCCCTGTGCAGATGCCGGCAGGCACCGCGCCCGCCGTCGGTACGTCGTATTCGGTGAACTTCCCCGCGGTCGTCATCCGGCCGATCTTGTTGCCCTCGTTCTCGGTGAACCAGATCGCCTTGTCGGACCCAACCGTGATGCCCGACGGCTCCGAGGACTTCGTCGGAATGTCGAACTCGGTAAACCTGCCGGCGGTCGTGATCTTGCCGATCTTGTCCGCGTCGCGCTCCGTAAACCACAATACCTTGCCGCCGCCCGATCGGATGACGGACGGTCCGGAACTGGGGGTCGGAATGTTGAACTCGCTGAAGACGCCCTTCGTGGTGACGCGCGCGATCTTGTTGCCGCCGCCTTCGGCGAACCACAGGTTCTTGTCGGGGCCGACAGTGATCGAATCGGGTCCCGCCTGTGCCGTGGGGATACCGAATTCGGTGAACGCGCCGGTGCTCGAGACCTCGCCGATCTTGTCAGCAAGAAATTCGGTGAACCAGTACTGACCGTTGGGGCCATAGACCATCTTGTACGGTCCCGCGCTGTCGGTCGGGACGGTGAATTCCTTGAACGACGCTTTCGCCGGCCACATCGCGCGCGACCAAACGCTCGCGCCGTTTTGGACACCGAACGCAGTCGGCGTCGGCGCTATGCTCGACGAACACCCGGCGACGCCGAGCAACGAGCCGAGGATGACGAGTGAACCAGCAGCCTTCATCGTGACCTCCATACCTCGCAAGGGAACCCTGGATTGCCAACCGACCAGTTCACCTCAATGGAGAGGCGTCTCGAGGGCGATGAACTGGAAGCCGCTGTCGACCAGCTTGTCTTCTTTGCCGTTGTGGTAAAGGAAGACCGCGAACCGTGCCGTCGGTTGACAGAGGGTCGGAATGACGATTGCCGTGACGGGCGTCGGGCCGGTGCCGCTGACGACCATCGAGGCGCACGCCTTCCCCAGGAAGCCCCGATTGAACGCAATCGTATACTCACCGGTGCTCGGGTGCGTCACGGTGAACCCGGTGCCGCGGTCTGCGTGGCCGTCCACGGTGATCAAGCCCGACGCGGCCTGCAAGTCGGGACCGGCATTGCCGGAGTTGCGAACGACGCTTCCCGCGGAGGCGATGCCGGCGACGCTCAACGCGAGCAGCAGAGCGGATGTGACGAAAAGCTTCATGGTCGGAGCATCCCTTTCGAAATGAGATTACAGCGCCTTGCGATAGGGTTCGCCGGCGCAGGTTGCGGGTTAGACGCTGACGGCGTCAGCACCCGCCGACCGGACGCATCGCTCCGAAGAGCCGAGCGTGACCGGCGACGATTCGCGCCTGCGCGGCCTCGTCGACGTTCGAGCGACCAGACGCCCGATTGATGCGTTCCGCCGAGCACGATGCCGTCCGGCCGCGGGAACATGTAGAGATTGTCGGGGCCGAGCGTCACGTAGTCGACCTCGGGTTGCGGCAGCAACACGCTCAGTTGACCTTTCACCGGCGTCAAAGCCGTGTCGCCGAAGAGATCGCGCGCGCCGAGGCCCGTGCAGTTGAAGACGGTCGCCTCGCCGAGCGCGGCGATCTCGTTCGGGCTGGAAAACGACCGAATCGTCAGCGTGCCGCCGCGGAGGAGGACGTCGTCGAGCACCGCTGCGAGATAGACGGGTGGTTCGATCAGCATCGTCGCGAAGCGCGTCGCGTATTTGCTGGGGAACGGATGTTCGCCGGGACCGAGGACGTTGTAGTCCGGATACAAGGGGCCGAGGCCGAGCGCGCGCATCTGCAGCATGAAACTCTGGGCAGGATCGTCCTCGAGCGAATAGTTCTCGATCCAGCGAACGCCGTAGCGATCGCCCAGGAGGTCTTGGAACGCGCGGTAGGCGATCGTCGACGCGCGCACCCAGAACGTCGGTGTAGGCCGCAGTGCGCCGGGCCGGGTCGACCGTGAAGACCGGCGACCACTGCGCGCCGGCGCGGCTCGACGTCGTCGCGAGCGGCGGTTGCGCCGCGTAGATCGCGACGCGGTAGCCGCGATCCTGCAGCGTGCGCGCCGTCGCGAGGCCAACGGCTCCCGCTCCGATCACGGCGGCCGTGCGTTCGGGAACGTCACCCGCGAGGTCGGCCGCGAGCGAGGCGACGCCCCACGACAGGCTGACGCCGCCGCCGCCGTGGCCGTAGTTGTGCACGATCGGCTTCGCGCCGAGCGCGTCGCGGCGCAACACGAAACCGTCGGGCCGAAACGGACGCAGGCACGTCGTCGTGCGGATGATGCGATCGGCGGCGACTCGGACCGGCACGAAGCACGGTTTGTCGCCCGCGTTCGCGATTGGCGCCGCCGCAAACGCGCCGACGGCGCTTCCGGGGACCGCGCACGCCGCGCCGACCGTCGCTAAGAACCCACTCCTGCGCATGGGTGGGGTGGATTCGGTTCGCCGCCGACAGACCTTTTCAGAACGGCGTGAAGGCGCGCGGGGGCTGCGTGAAGTCGAAGACGTCGCCCCCGGCGAGCGGATTGGCGCGGGCGTCGCTCGCCGCGAGTGGGGCGAGCCCGAAGATCTGCTCTGCGAACGCGAGCAGGCTGCCCGTCTCGTATTGGGTGTGCGCTACGGCGTTCGTCAGCGCGTACGGCGAGACGATCAGCAGCGGCGTGCGGATGCCCAGTCCGTCAAAATCGAGGACGGGCGGCGGAACGTGATCGTACCAGCCGCCCCAATCGTCCCAGGTAATGAAGATCGCGGTGCTCGACCAGAACTTGCTCGCGCCGATCGTGTTGACGACGTGCGCCACCCACTGCGGGCCGCGCACGCTCTTCGAGCTCGGGTGGTCCGACTGGCCGAAGACCGGCGTGATCCAGGTGACGGAGGCGAGATTGCCCGCCTCGACGTCGCCGAAGAAACGCTTGTTGTTTTCGACGTTGGTCGTCCATTCCGGCCCGTCGCGGATGTGTTTGACGGCGTCGTAGGCCGACCAGAAGTAGCCCGTGTTACCCCGCGGCGCGGCGTAGAATCGCCAGGTCAGCGGAGGCGCCGCGTCGAGTTCGTCCGCCAGCGTTTCGTAGGGGTCGAAGCAGGGCGCGACCTTCTCACCGCTGCGCGTCCCCGGGATCGTGTCGGAGTCGAGCACGCCCACCAGCGATTGCGGCGCGTCGCATCCCCAGTAACCAGGCCGCGGTAGCGCGTACGTGTCGTCGGCCTGCGCCGCGATCAGGTATTGGTGGGCGACGAAACTTCCGTCTTCTGGCGAAGGGAAGAAGTTGTCGGCCAGCACGTAGCGGTGGGCCATGTCGAAATAGCTCGCCGTCTCGTTCGGCGGAACGTACGCGTACGCAGGATACTGCGGGCAGTTCGTGCAGCCGCGGCCCTCCGTGTCGAAGCCGTCCATCTTCCCGCCGTCCATGTCGAGCAACGCGTTGCCGAACTGGTGGAGGAGATCGAACGGCGCCTCGAGACCGATCGGCTGCAACGGCACGACCTTGCCCGTGCTCGTCACCCCCGACGACGCGCTGTTCGCGCCGGGATACGCCTGGAACAGCTCGTCGAAGCTCCGGTTCTCCTGAACGACGAACACGACGTGCTGAATCGGCCCCGTCTGACCGGGGAGCCGCGGGATGCGCATCCACGCCGACGTGGTCGGGGCATTCGCGCCGGTCACACGTGGCGAGGTCCCAGGGGCGCAACCGGACGCGACGCCGGCCGCAAACACCGGCGCGAGGGCCGCAACGACCGCCCGCGCGACCGGCATCCTCACGCGAGGCGCCTTCTGGAGCCTGCGGTGCGAGCCTTGCGGAAGATTATTTCGCAAAACGAAAGTTTTTATTGTACGTTAAGACACGATGAGAAGGCCACCATGTGAGGTCACACCTTACGCGCGGCAACAGAAAGAGTAGGACAATCCACCCCTCTCGCGACAAATCGCATGCTCACGAGCAACCCGTCTCACCGCTCCAGGAGGAGTCCAGATGATCGTGCGTCGCCCCGTCCTATGGTCGTCGGCCGTCGTTGCTGTTCTGATCGCCGTCTCTGCGAGCGCAGCCGTCGCTGCGCCGGTCCATCGCGACAATGCAATGGCCACCGCGCGCATGTCCCTTCCCGCCGTCACACCGCCGCTGGCGCGGCTTCCCCCGCCGCGTCGCGGGTCGTCCGGCAAGATCCAACACGTGATCATCATCATGCAGGAGAACCGCAGCTTCGACGACCTGTTCCAGGGCTACCCGGGAGCGGACACACAGTCGTACGGCTACGACTCGAACGGCAACCAGATCGCCTTGAAGCCGGTGCCGCTCGAGAGTAACTACGATCTCGAGCACGACATCTACAGCTACTTCGAGGATTGCAACGGTACCGGCAGTCTGCCCGGGACCAACTGCCAGATGAACGGCTTCAACACGGAGCCCACGGGCTGTTACTCATGCAGCGATCCGCAGTACGGCTACGTTCCGGCGAGCGAGACGACGACATACTTCAATATGGCGCATCAGTACGTGCTCGGCGACCGCATGTTCACCTCGCACATCGACGACAGCTTCATCTCCCATCAGTACATCATCGCCGCGCAGGCCAACGGGACCGCCTACTTCCCATCGAGTAGTTGGGGCTGCGAAGGCGGCAACGGCGACACGATCGCGACGCTCAGCCAGAGCCGCCAGATCGGACAGCCGTACATCCGGGTCTGTTGGGACATCAACACGCTCGGCGACGAGCTGGACGCCGCCAAACTGTCGTGGCGCTTCTACGCCAGCAGCACCAACAGCGACGGCGGAATCTGGAGCTCCTACCAAGCGATCAATCACATCTACTACGGCGGCGATTGGGGCAAGGACGTCATCAGCCCGCAGAACCGCATCCTCACCGACATCAAGAGCGGGACGCTCGCCAACGTGACGTGGGTGATGCCGACCTGCGGGACGTCGGATCACGCGGGCTGCGGCAGCAACAAGGGCCCGTCGTGGGTCGCCTCGGTCGTGGACGCGGTCGGCCAGAGCAAGTTCTGGAAAACGTCCGCGATCTTCGTGTTCTGGGACGAGTGGGGCGGTTGGTACGACCACGTGGCGCCGCCGTACGAGGACTACGACGGTCTCGGCTTCCGCGTGCCGCTGCTGATCATCTCGCCGTACGCGAAGAAGAACTACGTCTCGCACGTCCAGTACGAGCACGGCAGCATCCTGCGCTTCGCCGAAGACGAGTTCGGGCTCAGCCAGCTCTCGGCCGCCGACGCGCGCGCCAACGACCCGGCCGCCGACGCCTTCAACTTCAAGCGCAGGCCGCGCAGGTTCCAGACCTTTGCAACCAAGTACGACGCGAATTATTTCATCCACGAAAAGCCGGACATGCGCGTTCCGGACGCGGAGTAACCGCGAGCTCATCCCAAGGGAACGCCGGCCGCGAGCTTCCAGGCACGCGGCCGGCGGTTTGCTTTCAACGGCGCCCGCACTACTCGCCGGCCCTTCTAAGGGGAACGGCGGGCGGCTTTCCGTAAGGTATCGCGCGACCCCCCGCGTCGGGCATCGACCTGCGGAGAATCTCGTGTCAACGGTGCGCACTCGCCGGGACGACGATCCGAGCGCCTTCGGTACGCTGCTGCGCCGCTTCCGTCTGGCCGCCGGGCTTTCGCAAGAGGCTCTCGCCGAACGCGCGGGGCTGTCCGTCGACGCGATCGGCATGCTCGAGCGACGCGTGCGCCGCGCGCCGTACGTCAAGACCGTCGAGCGTCTGGCCGAGGCGCTGGGATTGCGCCGCGCGGACGGCGAGAAGTTGATCGCGTCCGTCGACCGGCGTCGTACGCGCCGTCGCAAGCCGAAGCCGAGACGGGCCGCGTCCGCGCCGCTGCCGTCGCCGCTGACACGGCTGATCGGCCGGACGGAGGCGCTCGCGCTGGCGCGGCCGCTGCTCGCGGAGCGGACGCGACTGCTGACCGTCACCGGGACCCCCGGGGTGGGAAAGACGCGCTTCGCGCTGGCCCTTGCGCACGATCTCGAGAGCGCGTTCGACGGCGGCGCCGCGTTCGTCGGCCTGGCGGCGATCCGCGAAGCGCACCACGTCGCGACGGCGATCCTGTCCGGGCTCGAGCGCGATGACGACGCCGCGGCGACGCTCGACGCGCTGTGCGCGCTCGTCGGCGACCGGCGCGTTCTGATCGTGGCCGATAACCTCGAGCAGATCGCCGGCTGCGGCGCCGTCCTCTGCGAGTTCCTCGAGCGCTGCGGCAACGCTGTCGTCGTTGCGACGAGCCGCGAAGCGCTCGGCGTGCGCGGGGAGCAGGAGTTCGCGTTGCAGCCGCTCCCGACCGACGACGCCTATTCGTTGCTGGTCGATCGCGCGCGTGCCGTGCGTCCGGATCTCGATCTCCGCGCGAGCGACGACGCGTTGCGCGCGATCTGCGCACGCCTCGACGGGCTTCCGCTCGCGATCGAACTGGCCGCCGGGCGGTTGCGCCACGAGTCCGCGGAGATGCTGCTGGAACGCCTCGAGGCGCCGCTCGACGCGCTCGTCGCGGGGGCGCGCGATCTGCCCGAACGCCAGCGCACCCTGCGCGATGCGATCGCCTGGAGTTACGATCTGTTGAGCGAATCGGAACGGCGCCTGCTCTGGGCCGGCGCCCTGTTCGTGGCCGGCGGTCCGGTCGAGGCGCCCGGCGAGGTGCTGGTCGCGGCCGGCTCGCAGCCGAGCGGCGAGGCGCTCGCCCTGATGCAATCGCTCGCCGGCAAGCATATGATCGCGCTGCACAACGGTTCGCCGCGCGAGCTGCGCTTCGAGATGCTCGAGACGATCCGCGAGTACGCCTGCGAACGGCTCGCCGAATCGAACGCCGGCGACGCGTACCGCCGCGCGTTCGCACGCCATCACGCGGCGATCGTCCGGCGCGAGGCGATCCCGCCGCACGGCGCGGCGCGCGTGGAGTGGTTCGAGCGGATCGCGCGCTACTATGAGAACTTTCGCGCGGCGCTGAGCTGGGCGGTCGTCAACGACCGCTCGCTGGGCTTACAGATCGCGGTCGACCTCGGACTCTTCTGGCAGAGCGCCGGCTATTACGCCGAGCCGCTGCGGTGGCTCGAACCGCTTGCCGAACCGTTGGACCAAACGATGGCGCGCGAGGAGCCGCGCCTCGGGTGGCAGGTGCTCAACGCGCTCGGCCTCGCGCGCTACTTCGCCGGCGACGGCGCCGGCGCGTGCCTGCTGTTCGAGCGAACGACGGCGATCGCGCGCGCGTGGGACGATCGCCCGCTCGTTGCGCGGAGCCTGAACAACTTGGGGATCGCGCTGACGGCGGCAGGCGATTGGCAGCGCGCGCGCTCGGTGCTGGAAGAGGCGCGTCAACTGAAGGAGCGCTACGACGATAGCTGGTCGATCGCGACCACGCTGGGCAACCTCGGCGTCGCGCTGCGCCTGTGCGGCGAGCACGACGCGGCGCTCGGGGTCCACGGTCGCGCGCGCGACCTGTTTCGCTCGATCGGCGATGTCTGGGGCGACGCGGGCGAACTCAACTTCATCGCCAACGTCCACCGCGACCGCGGGGACTATCGCGAAGCCGCGCGCTGTTATGGGGCGAGCCTAGACGCGAACGAATTGGCGATCAAACCGGCGGCCGCCGATAGCTTCGAAGGCCTGTTACCGATCGCGGCCGCCGCGAACCACGCGCGCCGTGTGGCGGTGCTGGCGGGCGCGGTCGACGCCATCCGGCGCGAGACCGGCCGCGCCACGTCGGCGTTCGACGACGCCCGGCGCGCGAGTGCTTCGGCGTCCGCCCGCGCTTCGATCGGCGACGAGGCCTTCGAGCGGGCGTGGGAGGAGGCGGTCTCACTCCCGCTGCGCGAGGCGATCGAGGTCGCGCGCATGATAGCCCGCGACCTCGGCGGCGGCGCGGCGATCAGTTCGGGTCGGTGAGCGCGTGCTCCCCGATCGTAAACTCGGCGTCGTACAATCCTGGCGCGAGCGCCGCTTTGACGTCGGCGACGAGCCGGTCGTAGTCTGCGCGTTCCGCCGCGACGACGAGGATGCTGTCGCGCTCCCGTCGCGCCGCCGCCGTCCCGAGCAGGCGCGCCGCGGCGCGTGCGTCGCCGCGCGCGAGCGCGACCGCTGCCAGCGATTCCATCACGTCGGGCGCGCCGACAGCGTCGTGGCTGGATTCGTACGACTGGAGCGCGGAGACCAGCAGATCGCGGGCGCGCTCCGTGTCGCCGCGCTGGAGCGCGACGCGTCCGAGGACGGTCGTCGCCAGCGCGGCCGTCGCGGCGTGTCCGACGCGATGCGCGATGCGCTGCGCCTCGCGCGCGAAGCTCTCGGCTCGCTGCGGCGCGTGGGCGCGCTGCGCGGTCAGGCTGGGTCGCACAGCGAGTGCGCGATCGCGCGGCGATCCCCGCGACGGCGGCGAATCGCGAGGCCCTCTGCGAACAACGTTCGGGCGCGGTCGTAGTCGCCGCGACAACTGGCGCGCATCCCGGAACCGCCGAGGATCGAGGCGACGGCGGCCTCGTCGCCGAGCCTGCGCTTGATGGCCAGCGCCCTGTCCGAAAACGACTCCGACGCGTCGAGCAGCCCGCAACATTGCGTGAGACCGGTCGCCTCGGCGTAGAGCGTCGCGAGCAGCTCATCTTCGATCGTCAGCGTCCCGGCTTCTACCGCGTCGAGCAACGGCGTGAGCCGCTCGAGTCCGTCGGCATACATGCCACGTAACCACCAGTAGGGCCACAAGGCGATCGCGAGCCGCGCCGCGAGCTCTCCGCGACCGGTCGCGCGCGCCCAGGTGAAGACCGCGTCGAAGTTCGGGCCGCCGCGGGCGACCAGGTCGATCAGGTTCATGGCCGAGGCGCTGGCGGCGCAACAGCACTTCGTCGGGCACTGGGATCCCAACGCGGTGTATGTGATCGCGACGCCGAGCGGCGCTCAGGACCCGTACGGCGGGCGTGGCTTCCCGAACCAACTGTGCTCGGAACACAGCTGGACCTACGCCGACAACGAGGGTAAGGAGGCCCTCCCGTTCGTGAACCTTCCCTACCAGCCCGACGCGCAGCAGTACGGCACTAGCTGTTACGCCTATGTCGAACGTGGTCTGCTCGACGGCGTCGGCGTGTCGCTCGGACACGAGCTCGCGGAGACGCAGACCGACCCGGACCTCGGCGGCTGGTGGGCGCCCGACTCGGATCCCTGCGTGCTCGTTGACGAGGTCGGCGACATGTGCGTCGGCAACGGCTACGAAATGCTCTTCCTGCTCTCTGGCGTCTACGCGGTTCAAGATCTCTGGGACAATCAGTCGACTGACTGTTCGTTCTATCTTCCCAAAAAGTGGGCCAACGTCGCGATCGGCGGCGGCGGCCAGATCTGGGGGCTCGGCGCGGATGCGTATCCCGGCGGTCACGCGGTTTACTCGTTCAGCCCGCCGAACTATCCGGCAAACTTCTATTCGGTGATCGGGTATGCGACGGACCTCACCGTCGATCAATCCGGCACGCCGTGGACGGCCGAGAACAAGAAGCTGTACTACTACAGCGCCGCCAACGGGTTCAATTACGTGCACAGCCCGGCCGCATCGCAAGTGAGCATCGGACTCGATTTCGGGATCTGGCTGCTCGGTGCGAAGAAGAAGGACGGCGGCTACCAGTGTACGAGCGCGGCGGGACGCTCGGCTACGGTGCCTTCACCCCAATAAACGGGATCAAAGCGACGAGCCTGTCGGCGCAGGGGAGCGGCTATGCGCTGGCGGTCGACAACCACGAGCGGCTACGGCAGTTCGACCCGCTCACCCGCGAGTGGAACTACCTCAACGGGCCCGCCGGTCACATCGCTGTGAATGGCGGCGATCTCGCGCAGTCGATCTTCATGCTGGCCACCCCGACTCAGGGGACGAACTACACGCTGCACGCGTACAATCTCGGCGGCCAGACTTGGAGCAGCGAGAACTTCATGGGAACGAGCATCGGCGTCGGTCCCAACGGCGACCCGTGGGTGATCAGAACAACCAGTATCTCTACCATCTGGAGAACGGCGTGTTCCGGAACTTCTGATCCGCGGACGTGGGCGAGCGAGAGGGCAGGCATCGGGGGTTGCCTGCCCTCTTGGCGCACATCGACGGTCTCGGCGCGTCGTTTCGGCGGCATGGCGAGGGGTGCGGCTCGCCACACGTAATCTCCCAGCATGTTTAGGGGCATCGATCACATCGATCTTCGGGTGCCGTCGCTCTCCGCCGTCGAGCCGTTCTACGACCGGCTCTTCGCGGCGTTGGGTCTGACGCGCAAGACCCATTCGGTCGTCGACGCGGAGGGCAACTGGAGCGCGGCCCCCGACGGCGGCCCGTACAACGTCGCCGAGTACTACGAGACGCCGGTTGCCGGAGAGCCTGCGCGCTTCATCGGCATCATCGAGGATCGCGGGATGGCGCCGGTGCAGACGCGCGTCGCGTTCCGGGTCGAGTCGGAGGCCGCGCTCGCGGCGTGGCGCGAGCGCTTGGTCGCGTTCGGTGCGGTCGGCGTCGAGGGCGAGACGAGCGGCGCCTATCCGGCGCTCTTTTTCGAGGATCCGGGCGGGACGCGGCTCGAGTTGTGCGCGCGCCGCCCGAGTTAGCGAACGTTAGTGTGCGGCGACCTTCTCCCGGATCGTATCGACGATCTTGATCCGGCGGCGTTCGCGGGTCTCGGGGCGCTTGGCGTCCTCGAGCCACATGACGTATTCCTTTTGATGAGACGGCGACATGTGGGTGAACGCGTCGGCGAGCCGAGCGGCGCGCAGCGCCTTCGCGAGGTCGGGCGGCGGCTCGACCGCCCGTGAGTCCGGATCGTACTCGAGCGTCACCGAGATCCGGTCGCCGGCCTCGATACCCGCGGCCTTGCGCACCTCGGCGCGCAGCCCGATGTAGGCGACGCCGCCGTAGACGCTGTTCGTGCTGCGAAACGTGTACCCGTTGATCGTGACGCGGACGGGGACGCGCTTGCGCGGTCCCAGCGCGGCCATGACCTTCGGGGGCACCTCGACGAAGGTCATCGTCCCCGTGTCGCTCGCCGAGCCGACCGTCGCGCGAAACGTGACGGGCGCGCTCATTTGAGCAGGCTAGCGAAGTTTGCGACGAGCATCGCGCCGATTCCCGACATCTGATCGTAACCGGTCTTCGCCCCGTACGGGGGAATGCTGCCCACCGTGATGTCGCGGAAGTACGTCGTCGCGCCGCTCGTGTAGCCATTGGCGAGCCACGTCTTGTAGAGCGTCACGTTGAACGCGCCGGCGCGGCCGTTCTGGAGCTGGTCGATTTCGGTCAGCGCGGCGCCGAAGATCGGCGACGCGAGCGACGTGCCGCCGATCGGACCGTCGAAGCCGCCGTCGAAGTAGAACGACTCGCCGGTGCCGGGATCGGCGTCGAACGCGAGGTCGGGGATGTTGCGACCGCGGTGGATGACGCCCGGGACGCTGTGTTGGTACGCGGGAACCTTGAAGATGTCCGAGATCCCGCCGCCGGTACCGTCCCAACCGACCTCGCCGGTCTCCTGACCCTGCGAGTTGACGCTCAGGCTCGTGCCGCCGACCGCGACGTTGTTGGGCGCGTCGACCGGTTCGCCGATGTGGATCTTGTTGTTGCAGCCGTACGAGTACGAACCGCTGTCGCCGGCCGCGGCGTGGAAGGTGATCCCGAGCGCGTTGCCTTGCGCGAAGATCTTGTTGATCGCAACCGGATACGAGTGCGGCTTGATCGCCTTCTCGCAGTAGGTGTAACTACTGTTCAGCGTGTCGACCAGGTTATCCGAGACGACCTGGTTGTAGATGTCGATGAAGTTCCCGTTGGTGGGCTCGTCGTAGGGCGCCTCGTACACGTACAGCGCCGTTCCTGGCGCGAGCGAGACGATCGTCTCGACGTCGAGCGTCGTCTCGTCGGAGTCGGGGCCGAGCCCCGGCGGCGGCCCGCCGTCGACCAGCACGCGCTGGCTCGCCGGCCCGGTCCGCTTGATCCCGAAATACGACAGGTACCCGCTGAGATCGCTATCGAGGAAGTCGTTGTCGGTCGCAACGCCCGAGGCGCGGCCCTGGCCTACCTTCCCGTTCGCGGCGGGCAAAGCGTAGGAGCTGATGTAGACGAGCGGTCCGTAGCCGCCGTCGGGACCGAACACGGGCTCACCGCCTTGACGCGCGTCCGGCCGGGTCGGATGGACGAAGCGCGGCAGGCGCGCGATCGACTTCTGAGGGCGCGTCGCCGCGTCGAGCCCGGCGACGGCGAGCACCATGCCCGCGATCTCCGGCGGCACGAAGCCGGCGCGGACGTTCGTGTACGTCGCGCCGATTCCGGGAGCGACGACGCGATCGATCGCGGTGCCGAAGTAACGGGCCGCGACCGGCGCCGGCGCGGTCGCGTCGACGACCGTGCGATTGGCGAACGCGTGCGTGATCGTGAAGCCGCCGCGTCGGAGCGCGCCGACGACACGGCCGTATTCCGTCGCGGTCGGCGCGAAGTAGTCGCGGAATTGCTCGGGCGTCAGGAAGCGATGATAGACCGCCGACTGCGGATCGGCTTGCGCCGCGATGAGGGCGTCGAGCTCGGCCGCGCGGTGATAGTCGAGCACCACCGCGATGCGAACGCGCTGGCTCATCGGCGCCGGACCCAGGTCGCGGATCCCACCGCCGACCGAACCCGGTCTCGATCGGGACCGTCGCCCCGAGGGCGGCCGTCGTGGCCGCGGCGAGCGCCGATAGGAACGCAATAGGAAACAAACGAGCGAGCATCCGCGATTCCCCCTTCCGGCGCCCCGTGTTCGCAGTCGCGGTCCGCCGACCATGCCCGCATGAGCCGAATGGCCCGCATCCGAGGGAGGCGCCGGAGACACGGTGGAATGCTGCGAGCCTACCCCGCTTACGAAGAGTGCCGCCGGGATGAGGCTTCGTCACGACCAGTTCGCTGCTCTGATTGCCGCAGCGCTCACGCTCTCGGGCGTAGCGCCTGCCGGTGCGCAGCTTCGCGCCGTCGACCCTGCCGGCGAGCTACGGACGCTACGTCGCGCCGCTCCCTGCGTCCGCGCAGCTGACGCTCGACCTCGCGCTTCCCGGTCGCAACGAGGCCGAGATCGATGGGCTGATCGCGGCGCAGAACAATCCGGGCTCACGGTACTACCGGCACTATCTGACGCCCGGCCAGTACGGCCGGTACTTCGGCGCCGATCCGGCCGCGCTCGCGCGCGCCGTCGCGAGCCTGCGCGTGCACGGGTTCACGATCGACCGGATCCTCGCCAACCGTCGCGACCTGATCGTCCACGCGCCGGCATCCGCCGTCGAAGCGGCGTTCGACACGCCGATCGACCTCCGCACTGACGGCACCCGCACCTTCTACGCGGCGCGCTACGCGCCGCGTCTGCGCGAGGATCTCGCACGGCGCGAACGTCAGCGGGCTCGAGACGTACCGCCTCATGCGCGATCACCTGCGCGAGAATCCGCACATCCGCGTCGGCGCGCGTCGACGCGTGGGGACCGTCGGACATTCAATCTGTCTACGACCTAACGCCGATCTACGCAACGTCGACCGGGCAAGGGATCACGGTGATCGACGCGACGGTCGGGCTCGCGCGGGTCGACAGACTTCAACGAGTTCAACCGGCGCTTCTCGCTCCACTCGCAACTCGTCACGACGCGCGTCGGAACGAAGATCCCGTTCGATTTCAACGGCGAGACGACGCTGGACGTCGAGTGGATCTCCGCGATCGCGCCCAACGTCACGGTCGACCAGGTGTCGCCGCCGCGAACACCGACAAAGACTTCGACATCATGTACGCCTACATCGTCAACCAAATGAGCTTCGCCCACGTCGTGACGACGAGTTGGGGCTCGTGCGAACGCCAGATGGGGCGTCACTTGGGGATCGACGAACGGCTGGTCGAGCAGGCGGCGACGGAAGGGCAGTGGTGGCTCGCGGCGGCCGGCGATAACGGCAGCGACGACTGCGGGATCGGCGTCAGGGCCGTCGACTTCCCGGGCTCGTCGCCCTACGTCGTCAGCGTCGGCGGGACGGACGTGACGCCCGAGACGATCGCCGGAGGACGCTACAAGGGTTGGAAGTCCGAGGTGACGTGGGAGGTCCGCGGCGACGGCGCGGGTGGCGGCGGCGCCAGCAGGGTGTTTCCGAAGCCGGCGTTTCAGGTGCAGTCGACGCCGAACGACGGCGCCCGCGACGTGCCCAACGTCTCGCTCATGTCGGACGACTCCGACACCAACGGCGGCTATTTCGTGTTCTTCCGCGCGCTGTGGCGGCGCGGCTGGGGCGGCACGAGTTTCGCGGCGCCCGAATGGGCCGGATTCTTCGCGTTGCTCGCGCAGCAGGAGGGCGGCGAGATCCAGAGTCCGCTCGAGACGCTCTACGGGCTCGCCGGCACGCAGTCGTACGACTCGCTGTTCCACGACGTCACGAAGGGCTGTAATGGATTCCGGCACGTGACGGGATTCTGCGCGACGCCGGGCTACGATCAGGCGTCCGGTCTCGGTTCGTTCGTCGGCGCGAACCTCGCTTCGGCCTACGCCGGAGGCGGGTCCGCCAGCGGTCGCTGACGAGACGCGGGAGTGCTATTCCGGCGGTGCGCCGAGCGGCGCGCGCGTCGCCGGATCGCCGCGCCGCAAGAGCGTTATCGAGAGATAGGCGCCGAGCCACGAGCCGAGTGCGGCGAAGCACACGTACACCCAGTTACGTGTGTAGGTAATGATCGCGAACGACGACAGCAGGTACCACGCGCTGCTCCACGTCGCGGCCGAGACCCGGCGGCGCGCCGAGACGGCGGCCGTAAACATGACATAGACGGCATCGGTCGCCGCGGTGCTGGCGACGACGCCGAGCGCCAATACCGGCTGAATCTGCAGTTGCTCCAACATGGGTGGCAGTTACCACCCACGTCTCGGGCAGCCATGCCGCCCGGCTCTTGGCACGTCGTGGCTCGTTCGTGTACACTCGGGGCAACGGTCCGCGGTCGGCGACCGGGATCGGGCCGCTTTGGAGGACGCTCACATGTCCGACCAAGTCAGCTTTTCCGGCAACGTCCAGATGGCGATTCACGTCCCCGCACTCGACCGCGCGCTGGCGTTCTATCAGGGCACGCTCGGCCTGGAACTGCTCGCCGAGTCCGACGGTCAACTTGTCTTCGACGCCGGCGAATTTACGCTCTACGTGAATCGGGACGAACAGATTCGCTCGTTCGTCCCGTCATTTCAGGTCGATGACCTCGATGCCGCGCGCGAGGCGCTCGTCGAGGCCGGCGCGCAGATCGAAACCGAGCACGAGGCCGGCTTCTACTTCACCGATCCGTTCGGCTTCACCGTGGACGTCGTCGGGAAAGATTGAATCGACTTACTTGTGCTGCCCGTGGCAGTGCCAGATCGAGTGGACGTGAACCGTATGACCGCAGTGACTCTGGGTCATGCCCATCTGGCCGTTCAAGTTCAGCAACGCGGCGAGCAGGGCGGCCAACACCGTAATCAAAGCTGAAGCCTCCGAGACGTGGGGTGCTGCCCCCAGGCCCGAATTGGGGGCCCGTCGTCGCTTCCCCGTCCCGAGTGGCCGGGCCTCTCGCCCAGCGGCGCAGGCTAACGTGCGATGGCGGCGGCAAGCTCGGCGGCCGTTCGGGCAAACCGCGGCTCGCCGGTGATTCGGGCCGCCGCCCGATAGGCTTGGAGCAGCGCGAACGGCGGTCCCTCGCGCTCGAGCGCCGCGATGGCGCCGACGATCTGTTCGCGCGCGCTCTCGAGCCGGCCGAGCCCCTCCGCGCTTTCGGCCAGGAGGCGCAGCGCCGTTCCACCGAGCCGGTCGCTCTCGATCGCCGCGGCGGCGGCGTGCGCATCGGCCGCGGCGGTTCGGCCCTCCGCGAACTGGCCGATCGTGACGCGCGCCTGGGCCTCCGCGAGGCTCGAGTAGATCCGCTCGAGGCTGTCGCCGGCGAGGATCGAGCGCGCCCGGTGCGCGAGGGCGACCGCCGTCTGGTGCTGCCCGAGCGCAGCCTCCGAGATCGCGGCGACGTTCAACAGCATGCCCCGCTGGGCCGGCAACGCGGCGTGTTCGGCGACCGGCAGAATCTCGTAGACGTAGCGACGGCCCGCCTGGTGGTCGCCACGGATCTGCGCCGCCGACGAGAGCCCACTCATCGCGTCGATGACGAGTTCCACCAGGCCGTGCCGGCGCGCGAGGTCGAGCGCCTCGAAGACCATCGGCATCGTCTCGCCCGAATCGCGGATCGCGTGGTCCTGCAGGTTGCCGTAGACGATGAGGAACTCGATGCGCGGCGCGAGCGGAAGGTCGTCGGAGTTGAGCAGTCGCGCGCACCTCCTCGAGATTACCGCGCGCGCGAGCGAGACTGCCCGACATGAGCCCGCAGAGAGCCTGGCGGATCCGCGTCCGTATGAAGAATTCGCGCGCCACGGGACTCGGCGAGCGCGCCATGTCGACGAGCGCGCCCTCCTCGCGCTCGTCGAGCGCGAGGGCGTCGCGCAGCCTGCCTTGGTACCAGAGGTGCGACGCGACCTGCATCTCGACGCGGACGCGGGCCTGACGACCGCTCGCGCGATCGAGGTTGCGCGTCGTCGCGAGCACGCCCCGCAAGCGGGCGATCTCGTCGTCGGCCTCGCCGCTGCGATTGTCGTTGACGAGCAGATCGACCAGCTGACACCAGGGCTCGACGCGGCGCGCGACGTCTTCGCCGGCGGCGATAAGGCCGCGCAGGATGCGTTCGGACGCGCCCGGTTCGCCTGCGAGCCGCAGCGCCTTCGCACGCGCGACTTCGAGCGCGAAGCGGTCGAGCCGTACTTCCTGGGAATGCGCGACGCGTTCGCTCATCTCGCGCTGCAGAAACGCCGCGAGGTATTGCGCAGCCTCTTTGCGTTCGCGATAGAACTGCCGGCGCGACAGCCCGAGGTCGGTGGCGACGGCGTCGTGCGGCTCGCTTCCCAGATCGCAGCGCACGAGGATCTGATATTGCCGCTCGCGCCGCTCGTGGCTTTCGAGCGAGCCGTTGTCCTCGGCGCGCAGCCGCTCGGCGCAGAGCTTCACGAGTTCGGCCACCCCCGCGAGCGCGCTCGCAGGTCGTAGCGCGGCGTCGGCGCCGCCGAACAACGGCGCGACGAGCGGATTGTCGCGCAACGCGAGCG
The DNA here is from genome assembly GCA_963743605.1 of Vulcanimicrobiota bacterium. Lineage (GTDB taxonomy): Bacteria > Vulcanimicrobiota > Vulcanimicrobiia > Vulcanimicrobiales > Vulcanimicrobiaceae > CAVUQJ01. Next base: position 409,608 of record CAVUQJ010000009.1, read on the forward strand.
GGTCGCCGAGATGGCGCAGGACGTGCTGCGCCGCCGCCTGTCCGCCGTCGGCGCGACGCTTGCCGCCAGTGCTCACCGAGCGTGCCTCTTTTCGGCTGCAAAGAGGATTCTGGGTTTCCTATCCGATATCGGCGTGGCGATGGCAACACAAACACGAACCGGCACACGGAAGACGAGCGCGAGCGCTGCGAAGAAGAGTCCCGCGAAGCCGCGGACCGGTAAGCGGAAAGGCGGGCGGCCGTTCATCGGTCGGGTTGCTCGCGTCCACATCTCGCTGACCGTCACGCCGCAGACCCAGGCTGCGCTTAAGCGGGAGGCACGCAAGCGCGGGTTGAGCATCGGACTGCTCGTCGACGATCTGACCGAGCCGTTCCGCGGGGGCCGCCGCACGTAAGAGCGCCGGCACCGGCGAGTCCCGCTCCCAGCGATCGATAGCCGGCGCGACGCGCAGCGGCCCGAGCAGAGTTGCGGGCTGCGCTCGGTTGAACGTCGGAGCGCGGGAGTGTGACCATGGGCGAGAGTGCTCGTTTCGAAGCGGTCGCCGCGCGCCCCGCCGAGGAAGGCCGCCCGCACCATGACGCGCGAACGGGTTCGTGCGTCATGCGGCGCGGGCGATTAGCTCAGCTGGGAGAGCAGCACCTTTACACGGTGACGGTCGGCGGTTCGAGCCCGTCATCGCCCACCATTCGTCGACCTGAACGACAGCGGGGAGAGCATCACGCCCGGTGAGCCCTCCCCGCCCCAGATCGAAAGGGTTACGGGTGGAGGTAGATCTTCTGGTTCTTCGGCGGCAGGTGCGGGTTGCGCCACTTCGCGCCGTCGGCGAACTGGATGTGCAGCGGGATGCACTGCGGTAGTCCCGTCTGAATCGGGAACACGTTCGCGCTGATCCCGAACGAGTGCTTGATCTCGGCACCCGGCGAGAACGTGCCGACATCGCGGACCTCGGCGCGCAGTATCCCGTTCGCGATCAGTCCGAACTGGATCTCGTGCATCGCCTTGTGGGAGATGTTCACGTAGTCGATGCCGAGCTGCGGGTTGGCCGTCGTAACGGCGGCTGATAGAAGCTGCCGCCGTACACGTCGGGCCAGCCCCAGTAGCCGCGGTAGCCGCCCCAGTACGCGGGCTAGTAGCCGGCGAAGCCGCCGCTCTGCATCACGTTGAGCTCGGGCTTGCAGTTGGTGACCTTGATGAGTTCGTCGGCTTGCTTCACCGTCTGCACGTGGGCGGGCGTCATCGCCGACGGCGACGACGGGCTGCTCTGCGCGAGGGCCGGCGCGGCGGCGGCCACAAGAAAACCTGCCAGGAGCATCGGCGCCATGGCACGCTGGATCTGCATGTGGGGTCTCCTCCGTTGGATCGACCGAAAATGCGTTGCTTGAGTGAGGTTTTGGCAACCAGGCGCGAATCCCGCCTGGCGGACGCTCCGTCGCCCGCCGGCACCGGCGGACGGCACGCCCGTCAAACGGAGCCTGCGACGGAGGCTCCTCGCAGCCGCGCGCCGTAACCCTCGGGGCGGAGCAGGCGGACGGTATGACGACAGCAGCGACAGGAACGGTACGTGACGAGCGAGATGGAAGACGGCATCGCCGTCCTGACGCTGACCCGGGCCGAGAAGCGCAACGCGCTGTCGCCTGGAGGTGATGCGCGAGCTGATCGACGCACTCGAGTCCGTCGCCCGGGGCGACGCGCGGGTCGTCGTCATTCGCGCGCTCGGTCCCGCGTTCAGCGCAGGCCACGACCTGCGCGAGATGCTGTCGCCGCGACGTTGCGGAGTACCGCGAGATATTCGACGTTTGCGTGCGCTCATGACGCTGCTGCAGGCGATTCCGCAGCCGGTCATCGCCGAGGTCGCCGGGATCGCGACCGCCGCCGGTTGTCAACTCGTCGCCTCCTGCGACCTGGCGATCGCGTGCGACGGACGCGAAGTTCGCGACGCCGGGCGTGCGGATCGGTTTGTTCTGCACGACGCCGATGGTCGCGCTGACGCGCGCGATCGGCCGCAAACGCGCGATGGAGATGCTGCTGACCGGCGACTTCATCGATGCGCAGACGGCCGCCGAGTGGGGCCTGATCAACCGCGCGGTCCCGCCCGACCGGCTCGCGACCGAGGTCATGGCGCTGGCGGCGCAAGATCGCTTCGGCGAGCCGCTTCGTCGTCGGTCTCGGCAAGGCGGCGTTCTATCGTCAGATCGACCTGGACCAGGCTAGGCCTACGCGTATGCCAAGGAGGTCATGAGCGTCAACGCGCTCGCCGACGATGCCCAAGAAGGGATGGCCGCGTTCGTCGAGCGGCGGACGCCGACGTGGAAGCCGTAGATCGATGGACTGTGGGCGGGGCTCCGCACGACGATCGAGTTTTTCTGGGACAGCCTCTTCGGGCTGCTCTTCGGTTTTCTGATCTCGGCCGCGGCGCAGGTCGTCGTCGGGCGGCGCGCGATGCGCGCGGTATTGGGACCGGGCCTTGCGCGGGGTCGCTAACGGCGCCGCGCTCGGCATCGTCGCGTCGGCCTGCTCGTACGGCGCCGCGGCCGCGGCGCGCGGGTTCTTCCGGCGGGGCGCCGACCTGCGCGCGATCTTCGCGTTCCTCATCTCGTCGACGAACATGAACGTGGCGATCGTGATCCTCTTCTGGACGTTGCTCGGCTGGAAGTTCGCGTTCGCGGAGTTCTTCGGCGGGATCATCATCATCGCGGTCGTCGCGTGCGGCATCACGCTCTTCGCCGGCGCGCCGGCAGCGGCTCCTGCCGAGGACGGCGAGGCGCGGCGAACACGCCCACTGCGCGCATCATGGCGACGAGGAGCCGGCGGCGACGACGCGGCGGAGCCCGCCGCCCCGTCCCTGCGCACGCCGGAGACGTGGCGGCGCATCCTCGAGACCGCGCTCGGCGACGCCGCGATGCTGCGCAACGAACTGGTCATCGGGTTCGTCGTTGCGGGTTTCGCCGCGGCGCTCGTTCCGCCGGCGTGGCTCGCGACGGCCCTGCACGCCGTCGGCGCGATTCCGTTCTTCGGCTATCCGCTGCTGTTGCTCGTCGGCCTCGGGCTCGCGGTCGTGACGTTCGTCTGTTCGATGGGAAACGTGCCGATCGCGCGCTTCTTCGCGATGGCCGGCATCCCGCTCGGCGCGAACACCACGTTCATCTACGGCGATCTGCTCGTGCCGCCGATGATCGCGATCTATCGCAAATCGTTTCCGCCGCGCGTCGTGTGGGTCTTCATCGGATCGTTCATCGTAGGAGCGATGATCGCGGGCGCGTCGATGGACCTGTTGATCGGCAACGTCTTCGGCGGCGTGACGATGGGATCGATGGACCTCAACGATCGATTCACGCTGATCTCGAACCTGTTCGCGATCGCGCTCGTCGGTCGCGCTGGTCGATATTCGCGTATCGCGGGCGCGCCGAGGTGGCGGACTCGCGCGCGTGAGCAGCCGCATCACGCGCATCCTCGCCGGCGCCGCCGTCGGCGGCGCGGGCGGTTGCGCGCTGCCCTCCGCCGGCGGAGGTTCCGCGCGCCGCGCAGTTGCCCGGCCGGGGCGTCTGCGCGCGCGCGGCCTGCGGAGGCGAGCGGCAAGATCCAGCACGTCGTCGTCATCATCCAGGAGAACCGCAGCTTCGATGACCTGTTCCAAGGCTATCCCGGCGCCGACACGCAGTCGTACGGCTACGACTCGACCGGCAAGAAGGTGACGCTTACAGCCGGCCGGGCTGCAGGGAGCGTTCGATCCCGGCCACGAGTCGGGCGACTTCTTCGCCGCCTGCGACGGTCCGTCGCCGGGCCGCGACTGCAAGATGGACGGCTTCGACAAGGAGAGCGGCGGAAGCCGCGCGGACCGATCCCGAGTACGCCTACGTCCGCACGCGCAGATCAAGCCGTATTTCGCGATCGCGCGTCAGTACGTGCTCGCGGACCGGATGTTCGCGTCGCAGATCGACGGCAGTTTCATCTCGCACCAGTACATCATTGCGGCGCAGGCCAGGCCGCCGTCGACAATCCGAGCGGGACGTGGGGCTGCGAGGGCGGCCCGAGCGACACGATCGCGACGTCGACGCAGGACCGCACGTACGGCGGCGAGCATCCCGGAATGCTTCGACAACCAGACGATCGGCGACGAACTCGACGGCGAAAATGCTGCCGTGGCGCTTCTATCGCGGCGCGGTCGGCAACGTCGAGCGACATCTGGTCGTCGTACCGGTCGATCGACCACATCCGCTACGGGCCGGACTGGCTGCCGACGTCATCTCGCCGCAGACCCAGTTCTTCGACGACGTCGAAGCACGGCCGGCTTGGCAGCGGTGACCTGGATTACGCCGACGTGCCAGAACTCGGACCACGCGAACTGCGGCGGCACGGCACGGGCCCGATTGGGTCGCGTCGCTCGTCAACGCGGTCGGCAAGTCCAAGTTTTGGGATACGTCGGCGATCTTCGTCTTCTGGGACGACTGGGGCGGCTGGTACGATCACGTTCCGCCGCCGTACGAAGACTACGACGGCCTCGGGATCCGCGTGCCGATGCTCGTGATCTCGCCGTACGCGAAGCAAGGGTTCGTCTCGCACGTCCAGCTACGAGCACGGCAGCATCCTGCAAGTTCATCGAGGATCAGTTCGGCCTCGGCCGGCTGGCGGCGAGCGACACGCGCGCGAACTCGCCGGCCGGCCGACTGTTTCGACTTCACCCAGCTCGCCGCGCCCGTTCAAGCCGATCGCCGGCCGAGCGGAGCGAGCGCGAATTCATCGCGGAGCCGCGCGATCTGCGCGTCCCCGACGCCGAGTAGCCGCCGGGGAGTGAACCCCGCAAGCGCACCGAACCGAACGAGCTCACGACAAGGAGTCGTTCTGCCGCCGCCGATCCGAACCGCCGTCTGGATCGTCCTGCTCGTCGCGCTTGCTCTGCGCGCTCTACGTCGCGGCGTATCGCGTCCACGTCGAGTCGCAGACGCGCCGCGTCGAACTCGTCATGGACTACCCGGACTTCTCGGCGCTGGCGCGCTCGTACGGCTACAACGAGCTCCAGTTCCTGATCGCGCTGCGCCGTGCGGGCCTCACCTCGCTGGCGGTCCCGGAAGAACTCGGGGAGCGGCATCAACCTGTCGACGCGGCGCGGTCTTGCATGCCGGGCCAGACCCTGATCGACACGGCGCGCCTGTCGCCGTTCGGCGATCCGACGCTCGCCGCGACTGGCGCGCACCGGGCAGCATGTCGCCGGCCGAGCTCTATCTCATCGTCTACACAGCGGCCGACCTGGCGCGCTATCGTGCGATGATCCCGCTCCACCTCGGGCACCACGCGGTCCGCGTCATCCGCGTCGTCGCTGCCGGCGATCCTCGCGATCCGCTCGCAGATCGATTTCTTCAGTTCGCTCGGCTTCGGAATCCCGGCCAGCGCCGCTCGCGCTCACGCGCGACGCGCACCTGTTGCTCGTGCCGCGCTTGCAGAACGACGAGCGCTTCGGCGCGCCGCAGATCGACCGCTGCTGCGATCGTTCACCCCCCACGAGCGCGTCAGCACCGTGATGTTCTTCGGTCTGCGCAACGAGGTGCTCGGCTATCCCCGATCACCTCGACGACACGCCGCGGCCGCATTCAAGGCCGGCAAGTTCAACTTCGGCGCCGTCGAGACGTACGATCCAGACCCAGGTGCAGAAGGGCAACGAGGGGCTCGCCGAACGGATCCCGGCGCAGACCGTGCGCGTCCAGGCGATCTCGAAGACCGAGCAGGACAAGCTCGATCTGCGGACGATCGTCGCGCGCTATCTGCTCGGCGTGCGCGAGCGCAACATCCGCGTCGTGTATCTGCGGCCGTACCTGCACGTCGAGGGCGACCTCACGCCCGAAGGTCGCGAACGTCGAGATGGTCCGCGAGCATCGCGGACGGGCTGCGCGCGCAAGGGTTCCGGCTCGGGCGCGCGACCCCGTTCCGCGCGTTCGGCGCCAACCCGCTCGAGATCGTGCATCGTCTCGCTGGCCGTGCCGGCGGCGCTGCTGTTGTTGCTCGATGCGCTGGGCGTCCGGCCTGCGGCGCTGGTGGTACTGGGCGTTCGCCGGCCGACTGCTCGCGATCGTCGCGGCGGCTATCTGGTCCACCACGACCTGCTCGGCCGCAAGATCGTCGCGCTGACCGGCGCGATCGTCGTTCGCGGTCGCCGCGGTCGTCGCCGATCGCGCGCGCGTTCGCCGCGCCCGAGCGGCCGAGCACGCGCGCCGCCTGCGCGCCGGTCTGCGGACGTCGCGCGTCGCGGCCGGCATCGCGCTCGCTCGGTGCGCTCGTCGTCGTCGGCCTGCTGAGCGTGCCGCTGACGATGATCGAGATCGAACGCTTCAGCGGCGTCAAGGCCGTGCTCGTGCTGCCGCCGCTGATCGTCGTCCTGCTTGTACCTGTTCACGCCGGTGTTCGGCCGCGCGCCGCTCGGCCTCGGCGAGAGCGCGCGCGCGCCGGTGCGCATCTACCAGCTCGCCGCGGCCGTCGTGCTGCTCGGGCTCGCGCTGCTCTACGTGATCGCGCAGCGGCAACCAGAGCGACGTCGCGCCGTCGACGTTCGAGCTCTCGCTGCGCAGCGGACTGACGGCCGTCCTCGGCATCCGGCCGCGCTTCAAGGAGTTCCTCGTCGGCTTCCCCTTGATGATGCTGTTGCCGGCGCTGACGCTTGCGGCATCGCGCGATCGTCGGCTGGCTGTTCGCGCTCGGCATCGCCGTCGGCACGGCCGACGTCATCGACACGTTCTCGCACTCGCACACGCCGCTCGTCGTCTCGCTCCTGCGGCTCTTCAACGGCGCCGTCATCGGTTGCGCGATCGGCGCGCTTGCCGTACTCCTCTATCGCTACGCGCTTGCGCCGGCGAGCCCGCGATCGAGTACGTGCGGCTGCTGCTCAGCGGCTATTACGGGTTCGGTAACCTCGGCGACGACGCGCTGCTCGACGTGATCGTCGCGCGAACTGCGCGCGCGCCATCCGGCGATGGCGATCGAGGTGCTGACGAACGAGCCCGGACGCGGCACGCCACGCGGCTGCGCGTCGAGGCGACGCTGCGCTCCGACCTCGCCGCGGTGCGCGCGGCGATCGACCGCGCCGACGTCGTCGTGTCCGGCGGCGGCGGCCTGCTGCAGAACGCGACGAGCCTGCGCAGCCTGATGTATTACGCCGGAATCATGCGGCGCGCGATCGCGCGTCGGCAAGCGGACGATGATTTTCGCGCAGTCGATCGGGCCGCTCGATTTCGTGGGGCGGCAGGTCGTGCGGACGTGCTGTCGCGGCGTCGCGGCGGCGACGCGTGCGCGACGCGCGCTCGCAGGCGCTGCTGGCGCGGCTGGTGCCGCGGCGTCGACGTCGTGCGGACCGCCGATCCCGTCTTTCTCTACGATCCGCCGGAGCCGGCCTCGAGCAGCTCGCCGCGCAGGGTCTGGGCGCCGGCGGCGATCCGCTCGTCGTCGTGTCGCGTCCGCTCCGCGCCGGGCTTCTCGTCGGCCGGCGCCGCGCGCGTCGCCGAAGCCGTCGATCGCTTGAGCGAGGCGCACGGCGCGCAGGTCGCGTTCGTGCCGTTCGGCGGCGTCCCGCGACGCGGACGTTGCGACCGCCGTCATGCGCAGGTGCCGGTCGACGGCCGACGTTGTTACCGGTGGACGACATCGGGTCGGTCGCCGCGATCATCGAGCCGCGCGCAGCCTGCTCGATCGGGATGCGCCTGCACGCGCTTGATCCTCGCCGTCGCGGCTCGGCGTGCCGTTCCTCGCGATTCCGTACGACCCGAAGGTCGCCGGCGCTCTGCGAGGAGATCGCCTATCCGCTCGGCGCCGCTCTGGGAGCCCGGCCGCGAGCCGGCACGCGGCCGCTTCCGCCGCCGATCTCGCCGACGAGGCGTGGCGGCGGCGCGACGAACTCGCGCGCGCTGCTGCGCGACGCCCGCGTCGTGCAGCGCGCGCGCGCGGAACGGAACTTCGCCGTGCTGGAACGCGTGATCGCGGCGTAGCCGACCGGGAGCCCCGCACGGCGAACCCGAAACGGAGCGGTTCCATGCCGAACGAGAAGGGCATCGCCACCGATTACCGCTCGACGCTGAACCTGCCGCGCACCGACTTCCCGATGAAGGCGGACCTCGCGGCGCGGGAGCCGCTGCGCGTCGCGTGGTGGCGCGAGCAGCGCGTCTACGAGCGCCGGCTGGAACGCAACGCGCACAACGCGCCGTGGATCCTGCACGACGGTCCGCCGTACGCCAACAACGAAGTCCACGTCGGGACGCTTGCTCAACCGCGTCCTCAAGGACGTGTTCTTCAAAGTCCATCTGCTGCAGGGACGGTACGCGCGGTTCGTCCCCGGCTGGGACATGCACGGCCTGCCGATCGAACACGGCGCGCTCTAGCAGTTGGGGATCGACTTTCGCAAGATCGACCCGATCGAGTTGCGGGCGAAGTGCCGCGAGTTCGCGCTGTACTGGCAGGGCGTCCAGCGCGACACGTTCCTGCGGATGGGGTTACTCGGCGAGTACGACCATCCGTACATGACGATCCAGAAAGAGTTCGAGGCGACGATCGTCGACACGCTGGCCGAGCTGGCCGCCGTCGACCAAATGTACAAGGGGCTGCGCTCGACGCTGTGGTGCATCAACGACGAGACGGCGCTCGCCGATGCCGAGATCGAATACCAGGAGCACGACTCGCCGTCGATCTACGTGCGCTTCCCTGCGACCCAGGACCAGCATCGCGCAACTGCTCGACCGTATGAACGTCGATGCGACCGTCCCCGGCTTCGCCGATCTGCCGCTCGCGGTGCTGATCTGGACGACGACGCCGTGGACGCTCCCGGGCAACGCCGCGGTCGCGGTGAAGCCCGATGCCCGCTACGGGATGTACCGGCGCGGCGGCGAGTTGCTGATCGTCGCCGAGGCGCTCGCCAGCGACGTCTTCGCGCTCGGTTCGGGCGAACCGGGCGAACTGCTCGGCACGGCGCTCGGCAGCGATCTCGTCGGCGCCGCGGTCCGGCATCCGCTGTTCGACCGCGACTCCGAGATCGTCAGCGCCGACTACGTCGCGCTCGACACCGGAACCGGGATCGTACACACGGCGCCGGGCCACGGCGCCGACGACTTCGACACCGGCGTGCGTTTCGGGTTACCGACGCTGGTCCCGGTCGACGCGAGCGGCCACTTCACCGCCGAGGCCGGGCCGTATGCCGGCGAGGCGATCTTCGACGCGAACCCGCACATCGTCGCAGATCTCGAGCGCACCGGCGCGCTCTACTTCGCGACGTCGCTCGTCCATTCGTATCCGCACTGCTGGCGCTGCAAGAATCCGGTCATCTTCCGCGCGACCTGGCAGTGGTTCATCGCGATGGACGTCAACCGGTTGCGCAAGAACGTCGTCGAGAAGCTGCCGCACGTCAACTGGACGCCGGCGTGGGGCGAGGACCGGATGCGGCAGATGGTCGAGAACCATCCCGAGTGGTGCGTCTCGCGCCAGCGAACGTGGGGGACGCCGATTCCGTCGATCCGGTGTCTAGGATGCGAGCAGTCGATCCTCGACGCCGACGTCGCGCGCCGGGTCGCGGCGCGGTTCCGCGAAGCCGGCGCCGACGTCTGGTGGACCGACGATCTCGCGACGTTCCTCCCGCCCGGCTTTGCCTGCCCGACGTGTCAGGGAACGGCCTTCGAGAAAGAGTTCAACATCGTCGACATCTGGTTCGAGTCGGGCGTGACCAGTTTCGTCGTACTCGGCAAGGGCGGGATGCCGTGGCCGTCCGACCTCGTGCTCGAAGGCGCCGATCAGTTCCGCGGCTGGTTCCGCAGCGCGCTCCTCCTGGGCGTCGCCGTGCGCGGCCACGCGCCGTATCGAGCGGTGACGACGACCGGCTGGGTCGTCGACGAGGCGGGCCACGCGATGCACAAATCGGCCGGCAACTACGTCCCGGCACAGGCGGCGATGGAGCGTTGGGGCGCGGACGTGCTGCGGCTGTGGTGCGCGGCGGTCGAGTTCACGGCCGACATCCGCTTCGGCGACACGCTGCTGCAAAACGTCGGCAGCGTCTACCGCAACCTGCGTTACCGCTTGCGTTACCTGCTCGGGATCCTCGACGACTTCGGCCCTGGCGACCTCGATCGCCGACGCCGACCTCGAACCGATCGATCAACTGGCGCTCAAGCGGTTCGACGACGTCGCCCGGCGCGTCGCCGACCACTATGCCGCGTACCGATTGCACGACGTTTACCTCACGCTCGTCGACTTCGACGCCGACGACCTCTCGCGGTTCTACCTCGATGCGCTCAAGGACCGCATCTACACGAGCGCACGCGACGCCGCCCGCCGCCGTAGCGGCCAAACGGCGGCGCTCCGGCTGCTGCGCGGCCTGCTCGCGATGCTCGCGCCGATTCTCTCGTTCACGGCCGAGGAGGCATGGCAGTCCCTTCCAGAGCGGTTGCGCGGCGACGCGCTCAGCGTGTTCGATCTGGAGATGCCGCATCCGCACGCATCGCACGCGCAAGACCAAGGCGCCCGCGACCTGTGGGAGGCGCTGAAGCGGTTGCGGTCGACCGTCGCCGCGAGCGAAGGGCTGCGCGACTTCCAACTGCAGGCGACGGTTCGCGTCGCGTCGCCCCAGGCGGAGCGGTTCGCGGCGCTCGGCGACAACCTGCGCGAGGCCCTGATCGTCTCGGCGGTGCGGGTCGAAACCGCGCCCGACGTCGTCGAACCCGAGATCGTGCTCGCGGCGGCGGACGGCGAGAAGTGCGCCCGCTGTTGGAAGTACCTGCCGCTGCGGTCGGACCCGCTCCATCCGACGCTGTGCGCGCCGTGTGCCGCGATCGTGCGCGCCTACGACGCGAAGCCGGCCGAGGTCGGCTAGTCACAGACTAAAGAAACTTTTCCAGGTCGACGCGCTTGGTGCGCGCCAGCAGCGGTTTCCAGAGATCGCCGACGCGATCGATCCGCTCGCGGACGTTGTCGACCCGGAAGTCCTCGATCGCGAAGCCGCTCTGCACCTCGTCCCAGGTCACCGGCGTCGAGACCGTTGCGAGCGGTGTCGGACGAACCGAGTAGACCGACGCGAGGGTCCGGCCCCAGGCGTTCTGGTTGAAGTCGACCAGGACGCGGCCCTTCGGCCGCTTCGCGACGGCGTAGACCGTCGTGATCGTTTCGGGATGGCGGCTGCCCAGCGCGGTCGCAAAGGCCTTCGCAAACCGCCAGACGTCGTGTTGCACCGGACCGCGCTCGATCGGGACGTAGACGTGGATCCCGGCCGAGCCCGACGTTTTGGCGTAACAGGGAATCCCGATCTCCTTCAAACCGTCGCGGACTTGGAGCGCGACCTCGAGGACGACGTCGAACGGCGTCGCGCCGCCCTTGACGGGGTCGAGGTCGAAGTGGAGGTAGTCGGGCCGATCAACGTCGTCGGCGCGCGCGTACCATTGATTGAGATCGATGCAGCCGAGGTTGATGCACCACATCAGCGCCGCGAGGTCGTCGATGATCGGCGCGTCGATCGGATCCTTCGCGTGCAGCATGACGTGACGCAGCCACGACGGGGATCCCGGCGGCCTGCGCTTCATGAAGAAGAACGCGCCGGTTTGGCCGTTGGGATAGCGCTTCATCACCATCGCGCGGTCGCGGATGTGCGGCAACAGCACGGGGCGACGTCGGCGTAGTACTGGAGCAGCCCGCCCTTCGTCAGTCCGGTCTCGGGGAAGAACAGCTTCGGCAGGTTGGTGAGCTGGACGCGATGCTCGTCGATCGTGAGCATCGCGTCCGTTTCGTCGGTCGGGATCGTCAGCTTGCGCGCGGCCATCGCTCGCTACTCCCCGAGCGATGGCTGACGCCCCTGCGCGGGGCGCTTACTTCGCGAAGGGCGCCGGCGGATAACCGGTCACAGTCCGGCATTTAATGCAAGGTAATGCGGCGCCGCCGCGAGCCGGGTGCGGCCCTCAGCTCAGCAGGGCGTGGATCAAGAGGACGACGCCGAGTCCGAGCGCGAGCGCCGTCAGCGTGAGCTCCATCATCGTCGTGGCCCGGTTGAGTTCAGGGACCAACGGTTGACCGGGCTGTGGCGTGAACGAACCGACGAGCCGGCGCCACAGGCTAGCCATCCCGGTCGGACCGTCCACGAGGTTGCAAAGCCATAATATGGGAGAACCATATTATCCCTTTCCTTGCGACGGTCCTTCGCGGGTTTCCCGGGCTCAGTCGACCTCGCGGGCGTTGACCTCGACCAGGGCTCCGTTGATTCCCGTGGACCGGTCGCTGGCGAGGAACACCAGGACGTCGGCGACCTCCTGGGGCGTCGTGGCCGCCGCGAAATCGGCCGGGTCGAGGTACCCCCGGGCCGCCTCGGTCGCGACTCCACCGAGGACGACGGCGTTGGCGACGATCCCGTCGGTCTTGTGCTCGCGCGCCAGTGCCTTCATGAAGACGTTCACGGCGGACTTGCCGGCGCCCATCAGGCCGAAGCGCGGCTGGGGGTCGAGCGTGCTCCCGGCGGTGACCGCGACCATCCGGCCGCGCGAGCGGGCCCCGTCGAGCGGTGGTTGCGCGAGCATCGCCCGCAGGGCGGGGACCATCAGGTTGTAGACCGTGACCGCATTGTTCTCGAGACTCTGCCGGAGGTCGTCGACCGTCGAGTCGGCGATCGCGACGAACCGGCTCCCCCCACCGGCGAGGCTGATGACGGCGTCGACCCGCCCGAACCGCCGTTGCGCTTCACGGATCGCCGACTCGCCGTCTACCTCGGCGAGCAGGTCCGCTTCGAACGGCAGCGCGCGGTCGCGGTCCGGCTCGTCGATCCAGCGCTCGATCGTCCGTTGCGCGCTGTCGCGCGACCGCGACAACACCAGCACGCGGGCGCCCTCGGCGACCGCCGTGCGCAGCGTCGCGCCGCCGACCCGGCCCGTGCCGCCGGCGAGCACGACCGCCAACCCCTCCAAAAGCATCGAGGCTACCTCTCCATCGCGAGTGCCGTGAGCGTGGCGTCGCGATACGGACCCCACGCCGCGCCGGCGATCGCCGCGCGCGCTCCCTCCATGACCGCCTCGACGAGCGCAAGGTTGTGGAAGGAGAGCAGCCGAGGTCCGAGCATCTCGCCGGCGCGAAAGAGATGCGCGATGTACGCCCGGCTGAAGCGGGCGCAGACGGCGCAGCCACACTGCGGGTCGAGCGGCCGCTGGTCGGTGACGAAGGCGGCGTTGCGCACCGCAAACTCGCCGCTCCGCGTCATCGCGCGACCGTTGCGCCCGCAGCGCGTGGGATAGACGCAGTCGAACATGTCGACGCCGGCGTCGATCGCGTTGATCAGGTCCCGCACGGTGCCGACGCCCATGAGATAGCGCGGGCGGTCCTGCGGAAGGAGCGCCGCGGTGGCGCGCGCCGTCGCGTAACATTCTGCGCGCGTCTCGCCGACGGAGAGCCCTCCGATCGCGTAGCCGGGCAGGTCCAGCGCGGTCAGCGCCGTCGCGCTGCGCGCGCGCGGCGTCCGGATCGAGGCCGCCCTGGACGATCCCGAACAACAGCGTGCGCGAGCTGTTGCGCGCCGCGGCGCAGCGCGCCGCCCACAGCGTCGTCCGGCGGACCGCGTCGTCGATCGCCTCGGGGGTGGCCGGCAGTTTCACGCACACGTCGAGCGCCATCGCGACGTCGACCCCGAGCGACTCTTGAAATGCGACCACGCTCTTCGGGCGTGAAGCGGTGTTCGCTGCCGTCCAGGTGCGAGCGGAACGTGACGCCGTCGTCGTCGAGCACGCGGCGCGACTCGAGGCTGAAGACCTGGAAGCCGCCGCTGTCGGTGAGGATCGGGCGCTCCCAGCCCATGAACGCGTGGAGGCCGCCGGCCGCCTCGATCATCGCCCGCCCGGGCCGCAGCCAAAGATGGTAGGCGTTTGCCAGAACGATCGACGCGCCGATCGCGACGAGATCCTCGGGCGGCGAGCGCCTTGACCGTCGCCTGCGTGCCGACGGGCATGAACGCCGGCGTCTCGACGGTGCCGTGCGCGAGCCGCAGACGTCCCCGGCGCGCACCGCCGTCGCCTGCGAGCAAAGCGAACGGGGCCGCTTCGGTCACGCGCGCAAAGCGTCGCGCGCGCGGACGTAGTCCGCCGGCGGGAGGCTTTCGAACTCCAGCCGCTCGCCGGTGCGCGGATGGTGCAGCCGCAGCCGCCACGCGTGCAGCGCCTGGCGCTCGATGTCGACGCGCGCTTCCCTCCGTCCGTAGAGCGGATCGCCGATGACCGGGTGGCCGAACGCCGCCATGTGGACGCGAATCTGGTGCGTGCGGCCGGTCTCGAGGCGAAACTGCAGCTCGCTCGCGCCGTCCAAGCGCTCGCGGAGCGCGTAGTGGGTCACCGCGTGCCGTCCGTCGCTCCGGACCGCGAACCGCGCGCGATACCTGGGATCGCGGCCGATCGCGCCTTCGATCGTGCCGCTCTCCGCCTCGGGGATCCCCGCGACGAGCCCGAGGTATTCGCGTTCGATCAGACGCTTGCGCATCGCGTTGCCGAGCGTGCGCAGCGCTGGCGCCGTTTTGGCGACCAGGATCAGGCCCGAGGTCCCGCGGTCGAGCCGGTGCACGAGCCCGGCGCGCAACGGCTCGCCGGGCAGGTCGCCCGCGTGCGCCAGCAGCGCGTTGACCAGCGTCCCATCGCGCGCGGCGTGCGCGGGGTGGGTCACCATCCCCGCTGCCTTGACGACGACCACGATGTCGTCGTCCTCATAGGCGATTTCGAGGGGGATCGCCTCGGCGTGGGCCTCGAGCGGCGGCACGGCCGCCGCGAGTTCGTAGTCGATCGTGTCGCCGGCGAAGACCGTCGCGCTCGCCTTGGCCGGGACGCCGTTGAGCAGGACGCGCCCGGCCCGCAGGGCTTCCGCGACGGCCGACCGCGGTGCGCCGGCGGCGCGCGCGACGGCGACGTCGCAGCGCAGGCCCGCTTCGCCCTCGCCGACGACGAACGCCGGTGCTATGGCTCGGCGCGCGCGAGCGCGCGTTCGCGGGAGAACGTCGCGAGGATCAGCAGCGCGACGCCGATCGTGATGCACGAATCGGCGACGTTGAACACGGGCCACCACCGCAGGTCGATGAAGTCGACGACGTAGCCGTAGTGGACTCGGTCGGCGATGTTGCCGATCGCCCCTCCCGCGATCGCGCCGAACGCGATGCGGACCAGACGCGACCGCGTCGCGCTGTCGCGGAACGAGAACCAAAACATCCCGAGGACCGCGACGGCGAGCACGATCAACAGCGCCGCGTTCGAGCCGAACATCCCGAACGCGCCGGCGTGGTTTTGGACGTAGGTCAACCACAGCAGGTGGGGCACGACGATCCGGCTCTCGCCGGGCGCGAAGGTCGTCGCGACGACGCGCTTGCTGACTTGGTCGAGCGCGACGACGACGGCGAGCGAGAGCCAGAACGAGAACGAACGCATGGCCGCTTAAAGACTGGGCGGCTTGACGTACTGATAGAAGATGCCGGCGATCCGGGTGAAGGAGCCCGTGACCAGCACGATGCCGGTCGCGACGAGGATGGCCCCCGAGGTCGCCTCGATCGCCGGCAAGAAGCGCTTGATCTTATTGAGGAACCCGAGGGTTCGGGTGATCGCGATCGCCGCGATCAGGAACGGGATGGCCAGCCCCAGCGAGTAGACTAAGAGGAGGAAGGTCGCCATCGCGACCTTCTCGCTCGCGGCGAGCAGGATGATCGCCGACAAGATCGGCCCGATGCACGGCGACCAGCCCGCCGCGAAGCCGATGCCGACGACGAACGAGAGCCACAGCGACTGGCGGCGGTTTTGCAGATGGAAGCGCTTGTCCATCATCAGCGCCGGGATCTTGAAGATGCCCATCATGTTCAGGCCGAGGACGATGATGACGACGCCGCCGACGCGGGCGATGGGGTCCTTGTACGTTCCGAAGAAGCCGCCGATCTCGCTCGCCGAGAGCCCGATGAGCACGAAGATGACGCGTGAACCCGAGGACGAAGGCCACGGCGTGCGCCAGCACCCGGGCGCGGGCCGCCGCCGACGATTCGGCCTTGAGGTCCTCGAGGCTCGTCCCGGTCAGGAAGGAGAGATACGACGGGACCAGCGGCAGGACGCAGGGGGAGACGAAGGAGACCAGACCGGCCAGGAACGCCGTCAGGACGTTGAGTTCCGGGTGCATCGTCCCCCATTGTACGACGGCCTCCAACCCTCGCCTGTAGGCTCCCGGCAGAGGCGGAAGCCGGCGGTAGCCAGGAGGTTCGGAGCCCCTGGACGCATGGTCGTCCCTCGTGCAGCACTGGTTTACCTATCCGAATATCAACCCGATCGCGTTCCATATCGGGCCGCTCGCCGTGCATTGGTATGGCCTCGCCTACCTGGCCGGGTTCATCTGCGTCGGGCTGTGGATGGCGCGCCCGGCCGGGCGCAAGCGGCTCGGACTGACCGCCAACCAAGTGCAAGACTTCCTGGTCTATGCGTTGGCCGGCGTGCTGATCGGCGGCCGCTCGTTCTTCATCCTCGCCGACATCGTCTCGCACCAGAACGCCGGCTATTACTTCGGGTCGCCTCAGAACTGGCTCAACATCATCGCCGTCTGGAACGGCGGGATGGGCTTCTTCGGCGGCCTCATCGGCGTGATCGTCGCGATCGCGATCTTCGTCTGGCGCCACCCGCCGCTGCGCTTCAGCGTCTTGGCCGACGAGGTCGTCGTGATGTTGCCGGTGGGCATCGCGCTGACGCGCGTCGTCAACTTCATCAACGACGAGCTCGTCGGGAACATCTGTAACCCCGACCGGCCGTGGTGCATGAAGTTCCCCAATTCCTACGGCTACCGCTACCCCTCGCAGATCTTCGAAGCGATCCTGGACATCCTCGTCCTGCCGATCGTGCTCTTCGTCTACGGGCGGCGGCCGCCCGACGGCGTCGTCGCGTGGACCTGGTTTACGCTCTACGGCGTGACGCGGTCGCTCGCCGAGTTGTGGCGGCAGACCGATATCGCGGTCGGGCCGTTCACCGGGGGCCAACTCCTCGCGCTGCCGATGATCGTCATCGGCATCGTGATGATCTCCGTCTCGCTGCGCGCCAACGTGCGCACCGAAGCGACCAAGGCGCTCTGACGCGGCGCGGCCGCGCCGAGGGGATTGCTCGGGGGAACCGGAAAGCATACCGTCCATGACGGTCGACGTCGGAGTTGCGCTGGGCAGTACTCCGAATGGGCTGAGAGACCGCATCGTCGCGGTTCGTTCCGAAGTCGTGGCGGCGTGGCGCGCGAGCGGACGCAGCGGGGAACCGCCGCGCATCCTCGCGGTCACGAAGGCGCAGCCGCGCTCGGCGGTCGTCGCCGCGCTGGCCGCCGGCATCGCCGACGTCGGAGAGAACTACGTGCAGGAGGCGCAGCCGAAACTGGCGGGCCTCACCGGTCTGCGCAAGCATTTCATCGGGCACGTGCAGACGAACAAGGCCAAGGCGATCGTCGCGACGTTCGAGGTCGTGCAGTCGATCGACCGGCTCGCGGCGGGACTCGCCCTCGCGGCCGCGGCGCGCGCGGCGGAGCGGCCGCTTTCCGTGCTGGTCCAGGTCAACGTATCGCCGGTCGAACGCCACGGCGTCGCGCCAGCAGCGGCCGAGCCGTTGGCAGCGCAGTTACGCGAAGCAGGGCTGCAGGTCGACGGCGTGATGGCGATCGGACCGCTCGAAGCGGACCGCGACGCGATCCTGCGTGCGTTCGAGCGCGCGGCGTGGGCGTTCGAACGCGTTGGCGGCACGACGCTGTCGCTCGGGATGTCGGGCGACTGGCGGGAAGCGATCGCGTCCGGCGCGACGATGTTGCGCCTCGGTACCGCGCTGTTCGGTGCGCGCGGGTGAAATGGGGGTCCCGGCGAATCAGGTTCAGGAGGAAACGGGGCTCCAAGATGCGGAGCATTTTGGGGGTAACATGAGCGTACTGCAACGGATTGGGGCGTTTTTCTCACTCCGAGACGAGGACGAGGAATACTTCGAGACTCCGGAGCCGGAGCCGCCGCGCCGCAACGTCGTCGCTTTCGCGGCCCGCGACGGCCGCCGCAGCAGCGGCGCCGAGGTCAGCGTCTTCGTTCCTCATGCCTTTGCCGACGTCACCGAGATTGCGGATTCGCTGCGGTCGCGTCAAGTCGTGATCGTGAACCTGCAGGGCGCCGACCGCGGTCTGCTGCAGCGCGTCGTCGATTTCTGCTCCGGCGTCGCCTATACGATCGACGGCCGGATTCAGAAGCTCGCCGAGGCGATGTATCTGGTCGTTCCGCCCGGCGTCGCGGTCAACGCCCAGGGGATTCGGGAATCGCTCGGGGCCGATCCGCTCGACTTTCTCACCAATCGAGGCGCGAGTTCATAAATGCAGAAGATCAGCATCGTCGACATCCAGCACAAGACGTTCAAGAAGGCGCTCCAGGGCTACGACCGGGGCGAGGTCGATCAGTTCCTCGACGAGATCATCGAGTCGCTGGAGGACGAGGCCCACGCCCGCGCCGCCCTGGAGGCTGAACTCGCCGATCTCCGCGACCGGATCTCCCACTTCAAGTCGATGGAAGAGTCGCTGCAGAACACGCTGCTGCTCGCGCAGCGCACCGCCGACGAGATCAAGGCGTCGGCGCACAAGGAGTCCGACCTCATCAAGGCCGAGGCCAGGTTGGCGAGCGAACGCGAGATTGCGACCCATGCCGGTCGCGCCGAGGACGCGCGCCGCGAGATGCAGCGGGCCGTCGACGCGGCGGAAAAGGCGCGCAGCGAACTGCGGAGCCTGCTCATGACCCATCTGTCGCTGCTCGACCGTCATCCCACCGAGGCGACCGACGCCGTCCCGGCCGTCAACGGCATCGCTACCGCGGCGGTAGGGATCGAGAACTAGGCTCGCCTCATGCGTAAATCAGGGGCGGCTCCCCGCGTCGGGCCGCGCGCTCACCCGGCGGACCGCGCGATCGCGGTCTACGGCGTCGTGCCCGCGACGTTTGCGGGCCGGCGGTACATCGTCGACGGCCAGCGGACGATCATCGTTCCCTCGGGCCGCGTCGGCCTCGTCGCGAATTACGTCGACCCGGCCGAGTTCGCGCCGGACGCGATCGAGCGGCGGCGCGTCGACCGCAAATGGCTGCGCGAACGCGCCGCGCATCACGAGCGCGTCCTCGAACGCCTGCACGCGCGCGGAAGCGTGCTGCCGACGCCGTTCCTGACGACGTACGAAGGGATCGGCGCCCTCGAGACGGCCGTCCGCAAGAGCGCTGCGCGCTGGCACCGCGCGCTCGCGCGCGTTACCGGCAAGGTCGAATACGGCCTGCACGTTTTCACCGGGCCGCACGCGTTGCCGCCGGTCGAACCCTACGTGCTGCGCGTCAGTCAGCGCGCGCAGACGGACCAGCGCTCGAACCGGGCCCAGCCGCCCGCGACGACCGAGGGCAACGCGATCGGCGAGCACCTGCAGCGGTTGTGGGAGAGTTGCTCCGCAGCGGCCGAGTCCGTGCGCAAGTTCCAAGCGCCCGACGTGCGCGGCTTCGCGTTCGGCGCCGCGTTGTTGCTCGACGAGAACGCGGACGCGCCGTTGCGGATGGCGTTGACGGCGCTCGAGCCGGCCGGCCACCAGCTCGGCGTCACCGTGTATCTCGAGGGTCCGCGGCTCCCCTTCACGTTCGGCTAACCGGCTCCCGCGCGCAGCATCCCGGCAACCGCAAGGTAATCGCGACAGGATAGGTTCGTCCCATGGACGGGATCGATCTCATGGCGAGCGCGATGCAGGCGATGAAGGCCAGGCTCGAACGTCTCCGCCGTCAACCTCGCGAACGCGTCGAGCGACGGGTTTCGGCGCAGCATCGCGCGCACGACGCTCGGACCGCGCGGGCTCGCAACGTCGACGGTCGTCGACGATCGCGGCGGCGCGCTGCGCCGCACCGGCCGCGCGCTCGACCTCGCCGTCACCTCCGGCGGCGGCTTTCTCGTGCGCGACGCGCACGGTGCTACCGTGGTCGCGACGAGCGGCTCGTTCACGCGTACCGCGCACGGCGCCATCCTCGACGCGCAAGGCCGCACGTTGCTCGGAGCACACGGGCCGCTGCACGCGGCGGAACCCGCGACGATCGACGAACGCGGCGTCGTCCGCAGCGACGGTGCGATCGTCGACCGGCTCCGGCTGACGCCGGGGGCCGCGCTTGCGAGCGGCTACCTCGTCGCCTCGAACGTCGACGCGATCCGCGAGATGGTCGACGTGCTGACCGCGCAGCGCTCGTTCGAGACCGCGGAGAAGGCGCTCGGAGCGCTCGACGACACCAGAGCAAAGGCGTCCAACAACGTCGCGCGGGTGAAGGCGTGAATCGCGCGCTGTACGCCGCGGCGAGCGGGATGGCCGCGCAACAACAGCAACTCAACGTCGTCGCGGACAACCTGGCCAACGCCGACGTTCCCGGCTTCAAGGCCGCTACGGCGACGTTCGCGAGCGCCGGCGGCGAGGTGCCGCTCGGCACGATCGCGACCGGGACGCGCCGCTCCTTCGGCCAGGGCAAACTGATGACGAGCGGCGGACCGTTCGACGTCGCGCTCGACGGCCCGGGATTCTTCGTCGTCGAACGCGACGGCCGGACCGCTTACACGCGGGCCGGATCGTTCGCGCGCGCGGCCGACGGCTCGCTGCGCAACGCCGACGGCTGGCGGCTCGCCGGGGTCCGCATCCCCGCGAACGCCGCGCGCGTCGCCGCGCGGCCCGACGGACGCGTCGACGTGACGCTCTTCGACGGCAAGGCGGCGCAAGCGGGGCGGATCCGGCCCGCGCTGTTCGATGCGCCGGAGCGGTTGCGCGCGATCGGCTCCGCGCTCTTCGCCGCGACGCCGGAGTCGGGACCTCCCCATGTTGTCGACTTGGGAAAACGGCGCATCGCGACCGTCTCGTTCGGGATGCTCGAACGATCGAACGTGTCGATCGTCGAGGCGATGATGGAGATCCTCGCGGCGCAGCGCGCCTACGAGGCGAACGCGAAGGGGGTGCAGGCGGCCGATGAGATGCTCCGCATCGCCAACAATCTGCATCGTTAGGCCGGCGAGCGAGGCTGCGTCCCAGCGGGCCGCGGCCGCTTTCTCGGAAGTGCTCTTCCGGCTCGCGTTCCGGCCGCTCGCGCGACCGCTCGGGTTCTATGGCGACGTCGTGATCGACGCCTGTGCGCGCGCGCTGGCGCTCGCGACGGAGCGCGCGCGATGAGCGTCGATCGCGAGCAGGCGATCCGCGACCTGTTCGGGCTCGTCCGGCGCGTCGCACGGCGCGTGTCGCGCGTCGTACCCGCAGCCGATCTGGACGATCTCGTGGGCGACGGCTGCATCGGGCTGATCCGCGCCGTCGACACCTACGACCCCGCGCGCGGGGCGCTCGACGCCTACGCGCGGCGGCTGATTCTCGGTGCGATGCTCAACGGCTTGCGCCGGCTCGACCCCGTCTCGGAACGCGCCCGGCGGACGCTGCGTGAGGCCGAGCGCGAGCGCCAGGCGTTGGCACAGGCGCGTGGCACGTTTCCCAGCCTGCTCGAGATGGAGCGGCGCAAAGCCGGCCTGCAGTCGGCGCGGATCGCGGCCTTCCGGCACTCGCCGCTCTCGCTCGAGGGGACGTTCACGAGCGATGGTCCCGCGCTCGCCGACAGCGGCGCAGATCCCGCGCGCGTCGCGGTCGCGGCGGGCGAGCGCCGCGAGGTGCTCGAGGCCATCGCGTTGCTGCCCGCGCGCCAGCGCAAGGTCATCGCCCTGCACTACTACAACCGCGTCTCGCTGCACGCGATCGGGGCACAGCTGAACGTGTCGCCGCAGCGCGTCTCGCAACTGCATCTGCGCGCGCTCGAGCGGTTGCGCGGCCTGCTCGCGGCGCCGTGAACGCGCGCGTCGATCCCGACCTGGGCGGCACCGCGCCCAACGCGACCGCGCCGCCGGCGCTCGCACTGCCGCCGCCGCTGCCGGTCGCGCTCGATCCCGAAGTCGACGTCGCGAGTAACCTGCCGTCCGATCACCCGCCCTGGGCGAAGGACACGCTCTCGATCTCGCAGCGCGCGCGTGCCTTGCTCGCGCGGCTGCGACCGATCGCGATCAAGGTCGTCACGTTTTGGGATCACCGCGTCCGCTCGGTGTTAGTCGGCGGCCGCACCCTCTCGGTCGACGCAAGCGGTTCGTATCGGTTGGAATAGGGCTACGCTGCCCTCGATCACGAGCGAGGCGTTCGCGGGGTTCGCTTAATGCGATGCCGCGCGTGAGCACAGCGTCGTAAGCGATCGTTCCGCCGCGACGTTGGCTTCATCGGAAATCGACTTGCTGTAGCGCGCGGAATACCCCGTCGTTCCGAAGACGGCGATGACGAGTTCCACGGTGGTCGGATCGCCGCTCGGCGCCGTGTACGTATAGGACATGTACCACGCCGGGTGGTTGCCGCAGACCTTCGTGCTCGTGGGTGCGTAGCCGAACCGGTCTGGAAGGCCCGCGATGTAGGCGACTTCTGCACGGTACAAGGCATCGAGCGATGGAATTCCGTCTTTTGCTTCTACGACGATGCTTTCCGAATTCTTGGCGTTGCCCGAGCGTAGCCAGGTTCCGAGGCCGTCGCTCTTGCCGTGCGCGTGATACCATCCTACCGGCCCAACGAAGACGGGTGGGACGGAGCTCTTTGACGGCGCTGGAGCAGGGCTCGCATCGCTCCGAGACGGGACCGGAGAAGGGCTCGCATCGCTCCGAGCTGCCGGCCAGAACGGCCCAACGAGCGCCGCACCCAGCACGACGGCGCCTACCGACCGCATTACGAAGAACGAATCGAGTTTAATCGCAATTCTCCATGGGTTCTTCTGTTCGAGTCGAAGCCGGCTGGTCCCCTTGATGCGACGCGGTCGTAACCGAATTTCGGCGAGCCGAGCATGTACGTTGCGACCGATATCCCGCCCGGCGGGTGCTTGGGCTAAAATCTTTATGCGATCACCGAGTGCGATCTATCTTGGTCGGCGGCCGCGCGCTAACAGTCGACGCGAGTGGCTCATATCGCTTAGACTAACGCGGGACCACCATGACAGGGGAACTGCGACTACGCCGCGCGGCAGCCAACCGGTCTACGCGTATCGCGGATAGAGGTCAAACGAGGGCCAGGCGGTGACGTTCTTTATGGCGTTGGCGCTGTCGGTCATCAGGCCGTCTCCGAACGCGCGATCGTAACCGAGACGGTTGAAGCAAACGGCGTAGGTGAGCCCGCCGGCGAGGCGACCGATCGTGGAGGACGTGCCCCAGGTGAGGGCCCCGTTGTGGTTCATGACCATACCGTTGCCGACCACCCATCCCATGGCGTAGTAGTGGTCGGCGGTGCGGTACTGGGGCAAGTCCGGCTTGGAGAGCATCGTCTCGACCGTGGCCGGTGCGAGGAGTTGCCGCCCGGTGGAACCGGCGACCGCGTTGAGAAAGCGCGTCAGATCGATCGTGCTCGCAAGCCAGCCTCCGTGCGCGTCGATCGCTTCCATCGAAAAGCCGCCGTAACTGTATCGGACCGACGTAAGGTCGTCTTCATAGACGGAATACATTGTGTTACAGTTGGAGTCGTCCCACGCTTCCACTTCGTCGGGCAGACGGTCCTTGGGCTTTGTCCGACCGAGCTCCATGCGCGAGATTCCTGCTGGTGCAAACACGTGCGCCTTGACGTAGGTGGCGTAGCCCACGCCTGCGATGGATTCGATGACCCGGCCCAAGACGTTGTAGCCAAAATTGGAATAGAGATACTTCGTGCCGGGCGTGAACGCAAGCGGCTGGCCCATCATGTACTTGATGATGTCGGTGTGCGTGGCGGGGGCCGGTTTGCCGAGCGCGGCGGCGGCGGTGCGTAAGGCATCGAACTGCGGGTCGGTTTCGGTGCTGTCGAAGCCGGCGGTGTGCTCGAGAAGATTGCGGATCGAGATCGTTCGCAGCCGTGGGTCCGCCTGCGAGCCGTTTGGCGGAGCGAAGTCGGAGAGGACGTCGAAGGCGCGGTCGTCGAGATGCAGCTTCCCGGCCTCGATCAACTGCATGGTGGCGACTGCGGTGATCGGTTTGCTCGAGCTGGCGATGCGGAAGCGATCGCGCGGCGTCGCCCGAGTGGTCTGCTTCAGATCCTGGTAGCCGAAGGCCCGTGCGTAGACGAGGCGGCCGTCCTTCGCCACGGCCGCCGATCCGGCCGGAATCCGATACTTGCTCATGAACGCAATCACGTAGTCATCGATCGGTTTCGTCGCGCTCGACGTCGCGCCGTTCGTGACGATCGGCGGATTCGCGCCGAGCGCCGGAGCCGATGCGATCAATCCTAACGTCCCGGCCGCCGCGGCGCCGACGAAGTCCTTACGCTGCATCACAAGCTCCTTAGCCGGGATCCCCCATACCGCCGAGCGTTCGACGCCGGATTCTCGGTTCAGTTTCCAGGGTCGTCGGCAGGGGCCTTAGGCGTAACGGCGTTCGGTGTAGTTGTCCGTTTGGGGCTCGACTGGCGACATCGGTGCGCTCAAAGCGCGGCAGGCTGGAAGCCGGCAGTCCGTCGTCGAACGTTCCGGCCATATGGGGCGGGTCGGTTCGAACGGCGTTGGCCGTTACGTGTTTGGAATCGCCGCGCTGGCGCTGGGCGTCGCGGGGCTCGTGTTGAACGATCAACTGATATCGAACTGGCAACTGCCTGGCGCTCCGGCGTTCATCGTCGTCACGTCGGTCGCGCAGATCATCGGCGGAGCCGCGCTGCTGATCCGCAAGACGACCGCCCTGGGCGCAATCGTCTTGGGAATCGTGTACCTCGTCTTTTCCCTCACCTTCGTGCCGGACATCGTCGCCCAGCCGCGGGTCTACGCGAGCTGGGGCGACGTCTTCTACCAGCTCGCTCTCGTCGCGGGAGCGGTGGTCGCGTACGGATTGGCGTCGCCCTCGCGGCGCGGGATCGCAAGCCTCTGCAGGGGTGCGGTGATTCTCTTCGGGCTGTGCAACGTTTCGTTCGCGATCGAGCAAGTCGAGTTTCTGGACAGAACGGTCAGTTTGGTTCCACCGTGGATCCCGCCGCACGGAACGTTTTGGGCCATCGCCACGACGATTGCGTTCGGGATCGCAGGCGTTGCGCTGGTCGTACGCTACCAAGCGCTGCTCGCCGCGCGGCTTCTCGCGCTGATGCTCGGGATATTCGGCGTTGCGATATGGATTCCGATCCTGATCGCGCATCCCCATACGCACTCGAACTGGAGTGAAGGCATCGAGACCTTTGCGATAGCCGGAGTCGCGATGATGGTTGCGGACCTTCTCGGGCGCGAGAGCGCATAGCCGCTGACCGTGCGCGCCGACGCTGACCAAGGCTTCGAACCTCTCGACAGGTCGCGGCGCAGGTCGTCGCCGAGGTAACGGCGTAGGCCTTCCCGCGGGCCGGCATCTGACTCCTGGAGGGAATCTCGATGAAGAGTTCGAAATCGCTCGCATACGGCTTGAGGCTATTGGCGGCCGCGATGTTATGTACTGGTTGCGAGGGCGAATCGCAACGGTCCGCAGTTGCGCCAGGCTCCTTAATGAACGCGGCCCCCGTCGGCGTCAGCGCGCTCACCGCGCGCGCCAAATTCGAAGCATTCGTTGGCGCGCAGCCGCGCGGTGCAATTCACCCCGACCGCGGCACGTCATGGAATCTCGCCGGATGTGAAGAACGAGCGCAGGCTGATGTTCGCGTCCGACTCCGGACTTGAAGAAGTCGACATGTACTCGCTGCCGAGCATGAAACTCAAGGGTCGGCTGACCGGCTTCAGTAACCCGCAGGGCCTGTGCTCGGATGCCCACGGAGACGTTTACGTCACCGACACGAATGACACGTTCGTGAACGAGTATTCTCGACGCGGGAGTACTGCTCGCGAGCTATCCCGACAACTATGGCTTTCCGGTTGGATGCGCCGTCGATCCGGCAACGGGCAATCTCGCCGTTACCGATCTCCTCAACGACGGCAGCGGGCCGGGTGGAGCTGGAGGTCTTCTCGAGCCCGTCCTCTCAGCCGCAAATTCTCGTCAACCCGAACCAGTATTTTTACTATTTTGTAGGCTACGGTCCCGGCAGCAGCCTGTGGGTTAGCGGGCAAGGCGCAACCGGCGCTTACATGCTCTCCCGCTGCGGTGCGAAGACATGCAGTACGATCAACCTGACTGGCGGTACTCTGTACTTCCCGGGCGCCGTGCAGTGGGACGATGATCAGCGTTCGTGGGTCGTTTTCGACCAACTCTGTAACAATACGCCCGCCGCCTGCAGCTATCCGGTATCCGCCCGCGGCGTGCTCGGAAGCGCAACGACGTATAAGAACTACCTCGGCGGCAACGACTGCGACTTGATCCAGGGCGTGATTTTCGAGCGCCACGTCGTGGGTGGCGATTACGAGTACTGCGGCTCGGCCTCGAGTACGTTCGACCGCTGGACGTATACCGGCGGCGGATATCCGACGAGCTACACGACCCTCTCGGACACCTCCTCGGTACCCAACGGCGTGGCGGTCAGTATCAAATAGGCAACGAGGAGCGAAGGACCACATGAGTGGCGCTTGAGCCTATCGGCGTATCGAGAGCGCATTGCCACAACCTGCACGTCGACGCTGACGAGTTGGGAGCGGAATCCAGCGGCAATCGCCGAAATCGATAGGACGGCCAGAGGAAGGTTACTCTGCCAGCATGGATTCGAACGCTCCATTTGCGCCGGCGGCCAAACACCTCTTTCGCCACCTGCACGATCCGCGGGCGCTGCGGAAGAACCCGCTGGTTCAGCGCTTCTTCGAAGACCCGGCACTTGGCGACGCAGGCCGCGCCCGCGAACGCGCGGTGCTCGATCGTATCCACCGGCTCGTCCGCGAGGGCGCCGACCGCTGCCGCGACGCCGATCTCGTCGCGGGTAAGGACGACCGTGCGCTCCGTGCGCATGCAATCGTCGCCCTGCAATGCATCGCGCAGCGCCCCATTCGAGAGGTCGCCGCAGCCCTAGGCATATCGTATGCGCACTGCTACCGAGAACGCGCGAGCATCTGCGGAAGGGTAGCGCGCTACGTTGCGGAGTACGACGAAGCGCCGGCGCTCGATTATTTCCCGGAAGTCGATGAGTTCCGATTTCTGGTAGACCGAGCGAGCCACCGCGCCTCGTTTGGCGACCTGGTCGCCGCGCTCCACGAGAGCGACGAGTTGGTTCGCGTCGCGCCCTTCGCACAACAGAAGATCGAGGCGTTGCGCATGAGTTCGTCGATATCGACGCAGCTCGGCAACTCGGCACGCGCGGAGCGCGCGCACGCGCAGGCGTGGGCGCTCTGGACCGAGCATCTGGCACGCGATGAGTCGGCATCCCGAGACGTGGCTCGGTCGTGCATCGACCTCATGGAGCTGGAGTTCGCGTCGAACGAGGGAAACACGATCGGGGTCCTCCGCGCGGCCCGGCGCGCTGCTTTGCGGCTCGAGCCGATCCAAGCGAACGCGCCACCGCACGTACGCGTGCTCTATGTCGAGAGCCTCTTCAGCCTGGGCCTCGCGTTCGCAAACCTGGGCAACCTGGAGCAAGGATGCGAGTGCGTCACCAGGGCTGAGGCGATCCTGTCTCATGTTCGCCTTGCGTCGCCGCAGCTCCGCAGTGGGATCATGGTGGAGGCGTGGCGGCTGCGCAATCGCCTGCTCACGAGTTCTAGATATTGGCAGCCGTCCTCGCAACGCGCGAAAGCCCTCGTGACGGCCTTCGAGCTGGCGTACGCATCCGGGGCGCTCATTGGAGCCGTGCGCGCGCTGCTGGGCCTTACGGAGCATCACGCCTTTGCAGGAAACGACGACGAGGCTCTGCGCGCGGCCCGCTCTGCCGTTCTGCTTGCAAAACAGTATCCGAGCGAGCGGGTCGCAGCGCATGCCTCCATCTCGGTCGTCCTACCGCTCCTGACGACCCGGTACTGGAAAGAAGCCATACAGCTTCTGCCTACGGCAGCAGAACTGAGCTTCGCCGATACCTACCATCGAGACGTGATCTCGTATTGTGCCGCGCTACGCGCCTTCCGGATGCGCGAGTTCGATGGCGCCCGAACCCTGGCAAAGGCCGAAACGGGGCAAAAGGTCTATCCGGGTATAGCGGTGAGGACGCGCCTGATTGCGGCTGCCGCCGCACACGAGCTGCGCCTTCAGCGCGAGGCTCACTCGTTGATCGATGAGACCGTTGCGACGGCAGAAGAACAGGGCTCCGCTCCCATCCTAAGGGAGGCCTACACAATTGCCGCCAAGATCACCGCCGATCCGCGGTTCAGGGTTCGAGCTCGAGAGGTGGCGAGACTCCTGACCGCTTAGCGAGTTTTTAGCAAGAAATGCCGGCTTTTCGCACCCGGCCGTAAGCGTCGCAGCCGCCATGCTAGCATTCGACCGTGGTGGCATTTCGATAAACGAAAGGCTGCTCAGCATCTTCGCTTTCATGGAAGGCAGCCTGAACGACAATGAAAATCCCGAATTCCGCCTGGCGCGCCGGCTATTGCGTTGCCGTCGCCCTGCTCGCGGGCTGTGCCAGCGGCGGCTCGCAGTCACCGCTGGCTCCGACGACCACGAGTCAATCCACCGTACACGGGCCGCTGACCGGCGCCGCATCGACGCTCTCCACAATGAGCGCCGCTCTCGGCAATCCCAAGCCCGACTTCAGCAAGTCGTGGATGTCGGCCCGCGCCAAAAAGAGCCGGCTGATCTATGTCTCCGATGCCGGCGCTGGCGCCGTGTACGCCTTCTCGCCGAACGGCACCCTGATGGGAACGCTGACCGGCTTCGGCCAGCCGGAAGGCATGTGCGCCGATAAGAAACAGAACGTCTACGTCGCCAACACGAACTACGCCAACGTTTTGGAGTACGCGCACGGCGGTACGATGCCGATCGCGACCTACAGCACTCCGTATGAATTCCCGTCCGGCTGCTCGGTCAACGGCAGAAACGGTAACCTCGCCGTGGCGAACCGCATCAGTTCGAGCGGCGGCGCCGGCAGCGTCTGGGTGTTCACCTCGCCCTCGAGCACTCCGAAGGAGTACGCGGTTGCGAACCAGCAAACCGTTTTCTTCCTCGGCTACGACAACGAAGGCAACCTCGTCACCTCCGGTCAGAGTGCGAGCTACGCACCGCAGCTCGACGAACTGAACCGCGGGGGCAGCTCGTTCCACCCTCTCACCGTGAGCGGCGCGACGATGCACTACCCGGGCACCGTGCAGTATAAGGACGGCTGGGCGATCGGGGATCAGAACTCCCAGGGCTCAACGGACTACTCGGTCCTGTACCAGGCCACGATCAGCGGATCGACGCTCACCGTGAGCGGCACCACCAAGCTCGCGTCGTCATTCGCCGCGGCCCAATGCTGGCTGTATGGCTCGCACGTTATCGCCCCGGATCCGCAGAGTGCCGACGCCGACCTCTACACCTACCCGACGGGTGGCACCGCGATCCAGGTCTTCGGCGGCCTCATCCAACCGTTCGGCGCCACCTTCAGCGACTAGATCCGGCGCCGACGCGATTGCGTGAGAGAGCGGGATATCTTGGGGGGCCGCTCTCTTACGCTGCGCCAGGTTAGCCGTGGAGTGGCCCAGTCGCGGCCGAAGCGAGCGGGCCTTATCGCTGAAGATGAACGCTGCGAGATCACCAGCCGCCGGAAGCGCCGCCACCTCCGAAGCTGCCGCCGCCGGCTGAGAATCCGCCGCCGCCGAAACCCCCGCCGCCGCTCCCGAACGACGAGCCGGCGATGAAACCGCCTGCGCCGCTGCTCCAAAACGCCCAGCGTTTCATATCGGATTTTGCTCTCGTCGAGCCTTCCCGTAAGACCAGATAACCGTACCGTATGTCGGCGACGACACGCATCACGATGACGAACACGATGAAGAGCATGAACAGCCCGAAGAGCGCGAACAGTGCGAACACGAGTCCGGTGACGGCGGGGCTGGCCGTGGTCTCCGCTTCAGGCGGCGGCGTGACGTCCTTGTAGGAAGGCGAGATCGTGTTCAGCATCGCCGCCACGCCGCTGGAGACCGCGTCGTCGACGTTCCCCGAGCGCATCCGGGGCGTGATGTCGTCCTGAATGATCCGGGACGAATCCGCATCGGTCAACGAACCCTCCAGCCCGTAACCGACCTCGATGCGGACCCGATGGTCCTTCATGAAGAGGAACAGGATCGCGCCGTCGTCGTGGCCCCGGCGGCCGATCTTCCAGCGCTGGGCACTGTCGCCCGTCCAGGTTTCAAGCGGGACGTCGCCCGTCGTGTCGCCGATCCAGACGATGACCTGATGCCCCGTGGCTTTCTGGTAGGCGGCGAGCTCGCTCTCGAGCGACGCCTTCGCGGCGTCCGAAAGCGCGCCGGCGGAGTCGGTGACATAGTGCGACGGCGTCGGCGGGACGCTGAAGCCCGCGCCTAGCGCGGGAACGGCTCCCGCCCAAGCGAGGAGGGTCGCGATCGCCACGAGCCCCCACCGCCTCATAGCGCGTCTCCCGCGGCCTGCGGAAAGTGCGTCCGCAGCGCTTCGCCGATACGCCCGACGGCGGCGATGACGCCGTCGGCAATCGCGCCGCGCTCGAAGTACGTCCGGCTCTCCTCGACGATGCCGTTCCAAAATGCGTCGCCCACCCGTTCGTGCAACGCTCTGTCCCCGAGAACCGCAAACTGGCGGGCCTTCGGTGCGACCAAAATCAATGCGGCGTTGGCGCCGGGGTGGCGTTGCAGTCCGCTCCGCTCGAACTCCCAGCGGGCACGCCGGAACGCATCGACCGTCGCGTCGGGAATCTCGCGAACCGCGATACGCCCGTTCGTCCCGTCCTCGGCCGCGGCGATGGCTGCGGAGATCGCGTCGCGCTCCCGGCGTGTCACGGGCTGAAATTCACCGTCGGCGGCTTCTCGGCGCCCGGAACGGCGTTGAAGTACGGCTTCTCGTTGAAGCGGCTGCCGAACATCCCGGCAATGAGCACCGTCGGGAACGTGTCCCGCTTGGTGTTGAACGCGCGAGCCGCATCGTTGTATTTTCTGCGCTCGAACGCGATCCGGTTTTCTGTCCCTTCGAGCTGCGCCTGCAGCGTTTGGAAGTTCTCAGTCGCTTTGAGTTGCGGGTAGTTCTCGACGACGGCGAGCAACCGCGAGAGCGACGCGCTGAGCGCGTCCTGTGCGGCCGCATATTTCGCGAAATCCTGCGGATTGTTGACGGCATTTTGCACCGCCTGCGGCGAAATTTGCCCGACGCCGGCCCGTGCCTTCGCCACCGCCTCGTACGTGCTCGATTCGAAGTTTGCGGCGCCCTTGACGGTGGCCACGAGGTTCGGGATAAGATCGGCGCGGCGTTGGTAGACGTTCTGTACCTGGCCCCACTGTGCGTCCACGGCCTGCCCGAGCGTGACGAGCGAGTTGTACGACGAGGCAAGGAAGAGCCCGAAAATGATGAGGATCGCGACGATCACGATCGGGCCGACGTACGAACGGCGTTGCTGCATAGCGTGACATGAATGCGCCGCCGTGCGGCCTATACCTTTGCGCCCCCTAGGTGTGGGCCCGCCGGCTCCGCCGGGCGGCAAAGGGCGAAAGGTAATATGACGGCGTAAGAGCGGGGCATGGGCGCATTCGACGACGTCGCAAATCCCTCGGACGCCGAGTTGGCCGCGCGCTATCGCAAGGTCGCATCGCTGCTCGCTCACGGCCCGAACGACGCCGCGGTCACGGACGCGTTCGCCGCGTGGGAGGACGTGCGGCGGGCGTGGACGTCGCACGCCAACGTGACGCGTCTGCGGTTCTCGCAGGACACCGCCCGCGAGGAGCGACGCGCCGCGCAGCGCGAGGTCGATACGCGTCAACCAGGTGTGACGGCCCTCGAGACCGAGGCGAAACGCAGTTTCCTCGAGGCGGGCGCGCGGATGCCGCTCGAGCCGCACATCGGCGCTCACGCATTCAACGTCTGGTCCGCGGACGTCGCCTGCTTCGAGCCGGCGATCGCCGGCGATCTCGTGCGCGAGTCGGAGTTGACGCGCGAGTACACGCAGATGCTCGCGTCGGCGACGGCGCGGTTCGGCGACGAAGACCTGACGCTGTCCGAACTCGCTCACTACTACTCGGTGGCGGACCGCGCGACGCGGCACGCCGCGGAGCGGGCGCGCTGGTCGATCTTGGAGCGCCACGCCGAGCGGCTCGACGCGATCTTCGACGATTTGGTTCGTCTGCGCGCGGGAATGGCGACCAAGCTCGGCTTTGCGGACTACACGTCGCTGCGTTATCGTAAGATGCGGCGCACGGACTACGGCCCGGCGGACGTCGCGGCCTACCGCGACGAGATCGCGAAGACGGTCGTGCCGCTCGCGCGCGAACTGCTCGCGCGCGGCGGCGCTGCGGCCGGTCTCGAGCGCGTCTATCTATGGGACGAGACCGCGCTCGCTAAAGACGGCGACGTCGCGCCGATCGGCGACCTCGACTGGACGCTCGCGCGCACCCGTGATGCGCTCGCCGCGATCGACCCGGCTCTGGGCTCTTTCGGCGAGGCGCTGTTCGCCGACGGGATGTTCAACGTCGCGGCCCGGCCCGGCAAGCGGCGCGGCGCCTTCTGCACGAGCATCCCCGTGCGCAACAGTCCGTTCATCTTCACGAACTACACCGGGACCGGTCGCGACGTGCGCACGCTCATGCACGAACTCGGTCACGCTTTTCAGTTCTGGGAGAGCCGGGGCAAGCCGACGATCGACTATCTTCAGCCCACGCTCGAGGCGGCGGAGATCCATTCGATGGCGCTCGAGTTTCTCTCGTGGCCGCAGATGGACCGCCTCTTCGGCGATCGCGCCGCGGCGTATCGCCGCCAGCACCTGTTCGACTCGCTGCAGTTCTTGCCGTACGGCGCCGCCGTGGATCATTTCCAGCACCTCGTCTACGCGCACCCGTCGGCGACGCCGGCGGAGCGACACCAAATGTGGCAGGAGGTCGAGCGGCGCTACCTGCCGTGGCGCGACTACGGCGATCTCGCCTATCCGGCCAAGGGCGGACTGTGGCAGGACAAGCAGCACATCTACGTCAGCCCGTTCTACTACATCGACTACACGCTCGCGCTGTGTTGCGCGCTGCAGTTCGGGCAGCGTTCCACGCGCGACCGCGCGGGGGCCTTGGCCGACTACGTCGCGCTGTGCGGGCGCGGCGGCGAGGCGCCGTTCCTGCGGCTGGTGCGCTCCGCGGGCCTCGCGTCGCCGTTCGCTTCCGGGACGCTGGCGGCCGTCGTCGACGAGGCGCGCAGCCAGCTGTAATTCACGGGGCCCCTGTGAGCGTCGTCACACCTGGCGGGACGGGCAAGGGGCGGCCGCCGGGGCGCGAACGGCCTTCGGGCATCGTCCCCCCCGATGCAAAAAACGATTCTCTTGCTTGAAGGGTGGGACATTTTATGCGTATTCGCGTGACCGCCGCCGTGGCGGCTGCAGCAGCAGCCTTCATCGCCGGCTCAATCGCCATCGGTATCGCCGCACCGGTTCGCGTCGGCGTGCCGGGCGCCGCCGGCGCATATGCGCCGCGCTTCTTCGGCGGCGCCGCACACATGCCGACCATCGTCGACACCTATTCGTGGCTGTCCGGGATTGGGAGCGGACCGCCGATCAACGCGATCACATCGGCCCAGAATGGACCGCCGGGTGCGCCGGGCCTCCTGTGGTTTACCGCGGGTTCGACGACGGGCGGCAGCGAGTTCGTCAGCTCCGTAGATCCCATACGGAAGCCGGTGCCGGTCGTCAACAATTATGGGCTCGGCAAGAACGTCGGCGTCGAGGGCGTCGAACGTCGATGAGTTCGGGCACGTCTGGGTCGCCGAGCGCAACGCGGGCATCATCTCCGAGATCATCCCGACCGGATCGTCGGCGATCATCCTGCCGTTTGCGATCCCGAGCATCCATCACCCGCGCGGCATCGTCGAAGGCGTCGGTGAATCGAGCGGATCGATGTTCGTCACCGACGACGCCGACGGGTACATCGGTCGCATCAGCATCACGAATCCGCAGACGGACTACGCCGCATATCACGTCGGCGGTAAGCCGTACGGGATCGCGCAGGGTGCGACGAATCTCTGGTACACGGACATGGGGAGCGCCGCCGTCGTCAAACTGGACAAGAAAGGAATCCCGACGGACTGGGTCAACCTGGCGCAGGACTCCAAACCGGTCGCGATCGCGCCGCAACCCGACGGCTCGCACATGTGGGTAACGGCGCTCGGATCGAGCAGCGTCTGTAGGGTGATCATCAATGCCAATACGCCCCCGAAGGACCGTGCAACGTGTTATGCGGTCCCGGGCAAGCCGGCGGGAGCGAAGCCGGCGTGGGCGATGGTGGCGGGCATCACGCCCGACCGGACCGGGAACGCGATGTGGTTCGCGGCTCGGGGCGGCGCATCGCTGCCGAACGGCGGGATCGGCATCGTCGACACGACCTCGCCGAACGTCGGGAAGATGACGCTTTACACCGCCGGCCTCAGCAGCGGGGCGGCCCCCGACGCAATCACGCCGGGCCCCGGCCTGCACAGTTCGACGCTGTGGTTCGCGGAGACCGGCCGCAAGGCGATCGGCAGCATCGTTCCATAACGTCCGCGATTCGGGGGCTCGCGTGAGCCCCCGAATCGCGTCCTAACTGGCAGCGCCGAACAGCGCAGCGAGTTCGGTGCGCGAACGAACGCCGAGCTTGCGATACGCGACGGCGAGATGCGTCTCTACCGTCCGTTCGCCGATGCCGATCTCGTCGGCGATCGTCCTGTTTGTGTATCCGCGCGCGGCGAGTTCGGCGACCTCGCGTTCGCGGCGCGTCAGTCCGCTCGTCGCCGCGGGCACCGCGGCGACGGTTTCCGCCTGCAGGCGGCGCACGGCGCGGGTCGCGCCGACGCGCAGGTACGTCTCGCGCGCACGATCCGGATCGCCGGCGATTTCCGAGGCCCAGGCCGCGTCGAGCACCCAGCCGAGGCGATCGAGTTCGGCGGCGGCGGTCGCCGCGAGTTCCCGCGCCCGCGCGCCGTTCGCGCGGCGCGCGTCGAACAGCGTGCGGAACGCCTCGGCCAGCGGATTCTCCGTGGCGCCGCCCGCCCGCACGAGCAACTCGCGTGCGCGGCGCGCCAATTCGTCGTCGCCGACCGCGGCCGCGACGTCGCAAATCCAGTAGGCGTGGTCCGGTTCGGCGAGCGCGGGGATCGCGAGTTCGGCGATCGCGCGCGCCCGGTCGGGCTCGCCGCACTCGAGCGCCGCTCGCGCCGCGCCTCCGGCGACGGCCGCGATCACCTGCGATTCGCGCAGTTGCAGTGCCATCGCCACCGTTTCGCCAACGTCGAGCGCGTCCACGTCGGGGGCGTCGACGAGGCCGCGTAGCCGCAGCCCGATCGCCCACGCGAGGCCGACCGACATCGACGCCTCGGCGCGCGTCTCGATGACGGAGCGAAACGTCGCGAGCGCGCCGGCCAGGTCACCCGCGTGCAGCAGCGCGATCCCGGCGTCGGCGCGTACCATGTACGCGAGGCGACGGAGACCGTGACGTACGGCGAGAGCGAGCGCGGCGTCGTACGTTTGGGAGGACTCGTTCAGATTACCGGTCAGGAGGGCGGCGTTGGCGAGGTTGCTGAGTGCATGGAGGCGGAGTTGTGCGTCCCCCAACTCCTCCGCGATCGCGAGCGCCGCCGTGTAATGCGTTCGCGCCTGCGCAAAGGCGCCCAGCGAACAGAGCGCGTTGCCGCGCGCGTTGTGCGAACGAAACCGATCCTCGTCGTCGCGCGGACCGTCGCTGCCGTCGGCCGCGTCCAGTATCGCGAGCGCTTCCTGCGCCCGCCCCAGCGTCGCGAGCATGCCGGCGAGCGTCGTCGCCGCCGTGTAGTGTTCGACCGACGGCGGCCGCTCGCGCAGTTCGGTGCGTACGAGTTCTGCCGTCTCGAGCGCCCGCTCAACGTCGCCGGCCTCGTATAACGTGCGCGCGGCCCAGAGCATGAAGCGCCACGCCTCGTGCTCGTGGCCCGTCCGGCGCAACTCGGTCGCGCCGGCCTGACACCACGTTCGCGCGCGCGGCATCTCGCCGATCGCGCAGAACGCGAACGCGCCCTTCTGGACGAGCCGCGCCAGCGCGTCGTCGCTTGCGAACTCGAGCGCGCGCTCGTACGCTCGTGCGGCGTCGGCGTAGGCGTACATCGCGCTGTTGCGGTCGCCCGCCGCCTCGTTGCTCGCGAGGGCGCGCCCGGCATCGCCGGCGGCCCACCAATGGTAGGCGATCTGGTCCTCGTGGCCGGCCGGTGACCGTTCGAGCGACTCGGCGATCCGCCGGTGCAGCACGCGCGCCTCGCCGGACAGCAGTTCCTGATACAGCGTCTCGCGCGTGATCGCGTGGCGGAACCGGAATGACGCCGTTGCCGGCTTCTCCACGACCAGTTGCAGATTGCGCGCCTCGCGCAGCGCGCGTAGCACGCCGTCCTCCGGGAGCGGCACCAACTGCGCGATCAAGCCGGCATCGAACTCGCGGCCGGCGACGGCCGCGGCCAGCAGCGCCTCGCGCTCCGGCGCGCCCAGGAGTTGGAAGCGTTCCCGGATGCTGGCGCCGACCGAACCCGGCAGCCGCGGCGCGCCCTCATCGTCGCGCGCGCCCTGCAGCGCGCTCTTGAGCAACTCCTCGGCGATCAGCGGGATCCCTTCGGCGCGCTCGACGATCGTGTCGACGTCACGCTGTTCGAGCGAACGCTCCGGCGCAACGGCCGCACGGACGAGCCGCCGGATCTCCGGGCCCGCCAGCGGATCGAGGATCAGCTCGACCGTTCCCTCGCGTACCGCGCGCGCGATCTGCGTCGAGCGCATCGCGTCGCGCGCGATCTCGTCGCTGCGCGCGGTGCCGATCATCAAGACCGGCGCATCGGCGAGGCGGCGCGCGAGGTAGCGCCACAGTTCCAGCGTCGCCGCGTCGCTCCAGTGCAGGTCTTCGATGACAAGCACGATCGATCCGGACGTCGCCGCGCGCCGCCGCAGGTGATCCTCGACGAGTTGGAAGCGGCGCAGCCGCTCGAGTTCCGGCGCGGTCGTGCGCTGCGCGCTCAGTCCGCGCAGGTCCCGTTCGAGCGGCGAGTGCCTGTCGTCGCGGGCGAGCGCCTCGACGAACGGTTCGTAGGGCGTCCCGAGATACTCGGTGCAGGCGCCCTGCAACAGCGTGCAGCGTTCGCGTCGCGCGTGCTGTTCGAACTCGCTGACGAGGCGCGACTTGCCGACGCCCGATTCGCCCTCGATCAGGAACGCTGCGCCGTCACCGTTGGCCTTGGTCTTGCGAAACGCATCCGACAGCAACGCGAGTTCGCGCTCACGCCCGGCGAATTGCTCGAAGATCGTCGCCGGCGCTGTGCGTTACCCCGGAGTGCCGGGCGTGAACGTCGCCGCGCACGGCGACGACTTGCCGGGCTCCAAAAGATCGACGCGTGCCGCGTCCGGGAGCCGGATCTGGAAACCGAGTTCGGTCGTGTGGTTCTTCGGCAGCGGAACGACCGGGAGCGTTCCGGTGACGCTGAACGTCTGTGTGCCGCTGCCGATAGGGAACGAAGCGCCCGGGATCGCCACGTTGTCCCACTTGAAGACGAGCGTGCTGCCATGAGGCAATTTGGTGCACTCGTTGGTGTATTGCCCCGAGAAGTTGACCATACCGCTCGACTGGTATTGGATGTCGAGCGTGGTGATGAAGAGGTAGCCGCCCGGATTAGCGGCCATGGCGAGCCGTGCGCTCGCAACGACTGCGCCGACGGCGATCGCGCCTGCAATGGAAAATCTCGCGACTGAACGGTTCATCTCGTCCTCCTCGTGGGTGAGCCGACTTCCCGAGTCGCGCCGGGCCGACCTCCGGCGCGGCCGCGGGCGGGGTCCGTACCCGTCGTTCGCGCTCTCCGTACAGCTACGGATGGGCGCTCGTCGCGGCCGGCGGTAGCGTCATGGCATGGGGGCTGGTACCCCGGACGAGACCACGAGGAGAAGCAACCATGCGCACCTACGCACCATACATCTTGGCCGTCGGCGTCGCGGCGATCGCGCTCGCCGCCGGCTGCTCCGGCACACCATCTACAACGAGCCCAATGCCGATGCAACCGGCTGCGATGAGCGGCGCCCACGGCATCGGACCGGGCGAACCGGCCGCGGCCGGCGGTCGGCCGACCGAGATCCTCAACTGGTTCGCGACGCCGCCACCCGGAACGTCGCCGACCGACTTCGAGTTCACGCTGATCGGCGACTGGGTTGCGGGCATCGGCCAGCAGCCGCTCTACGGCCCGTATAATCCATTCTGTCCCCCGAGCAACGGCCCCAGCAATCCCTGTTACCCGGGCGTAACGTTCAGTCCGTCGACGGACACGACGACGGTGACGTACGCGGGACCGACGCTCTATCAGAACATCCCGAATCACAACGGTCAAGTGCACTTCGGTCTGCTCGCGGGGTTCGGGCCCGAGAGTCAAACGCCGTGTCCGAAACCGGGTTGGCTGAATTGCCTCGTCGCGAATACGGTGTGGACGTATCCGTCCGCGCCGCCGATATCGCAGCCGTTCGTCAACGTCAATTGGAGCCCGAAGGTGACCAAGGGCAAGCAGTGGCGCTACGCCTACGTGTTCGTCGAGGCGTCGTTGACGCCGAAGCCGCCTGCCGCATTCGGCCTGTGGGGCGCCGTCGCGTACGTCCCCAACGGCAACCGGCAGCCGACGCTGATCTTCGGCAACTACGGCCAGAAGACGCTGTACGTCCTCAGCTCGGGGATCGTCCCCAACCAGCCGGTGCCGAGCGACCCGGCGTGTTTGAAGAACCCCGCGTGTTCCGAGAACATGGCGATCCTCGCGCAACTCAACTACGGCGGTCTGCCGCCGCCGGGGAGCCCGAGCTCGCCGTTCGTCAAGCTCGCGCATCCGCCGGCGCACGTGCTCAAGCCGCTCAAACCGTAACGGGCGCCCGTTGCGCACGCGTCCCCGGACCGCCCGAGGACCCCGGTCCGGGGACGCGCGTCTCGAGCCCGTCGCGCGGCGGATGCTTGAGATACGGCTGAGACGCCCCCCTTCTACACTCGAGGACGTGGTGTCGCCGCAGCGGCGACCCGGACTCGCCAGGTGAGGAGCCGTGCCGGTGAAGCTGATCAAACGGGAAGTGCAGGGGGCCTTCGATCGCTACGTCGCGTTGACGGGCGAAGTCCCGGCCTCGCCCGACGACCCTGCGATCCGCCGGTTCCTCGCCGGTTACGAGAGCCCCGCGGAGCGCGAGCGCGCCGCTGGGCGCCCCGTTCGCCGGCGGCGGCAGCCGAGCGGCACGCCTGGTTAGCGGCGGATCGCACCCGTCGCGATCGCGATCGCGGTCCCGATGAAGAACGCGCAGATGAGCCACGCGGTCGCCGGGAGCAGGAAACGGTGTTTCGTGAGGTCGCCGAAGCCGAGCCGGCTCTTTTCCCACTGCGGCCGCGTCAGGAGCCCGAGCCGGACCTCGCCCTTCTGGGCGTGGATGCACGCGATCGACCGCGAGTCGCCGAAGATCGCCGGTTCCAGGCTCGCGAGCACGTCTTCCCCGAGCCACGTCAGGTTGCGGTTACGGCCGTCGAGCAACGCGAAGATCACCGCCAACAGCGCCGCGACGAGGCACAGAACGACCGCCCCCACGCGCGAGACGCTGAGCGCCGTGAACAGTGCGGTGGCGAGCACGCCGAAGGCCAGTAGCATGAAATTGAACATCTTGACGCGCTGGTCGGCATGATACTTGAACCACTTCCAGGCGTACTCGAACTGGAGCCTGATGTGATCCGGTGGCGGTTGCTGCGGGCTGGGATCGGGCGGCATCGGAAGACCTCTGTTTGGAGCGCCGCGCTACGACGGCGTCGCGGGCAGCAGGATGTTCTGCAGCGCCGCGACGCTCCTTGCAACGGGGAACCCCGCATCCGCGCTCGCGATCCCCCAGCCGTACGCGACGCCGACGAACCGGCAGCCGGCCTGCGCGCAGGCGCGTATGTCGTCGGGCTGATCGCCGACGTAGATGCAGTCGCCCGGCGGGGCGCCGAGGCGGCGCGCGCCTTCGCCGAGGCACCACGCCTTCGTCGCGGGCGGCGAGAAGCTGTCCAAGAAGAACGTGCAGTCCGGATCGAAGAAGCGCGCGGCGTCGGCCAGTGCCGCGACGATGTTCGCGCGCGTGTTCGACGTGACGAGGCCCAGCGTCAGGCCGGCGCCGCGCAGGTGCGCGAGCATCGCGTCGACGCCCGGATAGGCGGACGGATGGTACCGTTCCCGGAACGTCGCCTCGTAGTCCTCGGCCGCGCGCACCGCGTACGCCGGCGGAAAGCCGGCGGCGGTAAAGAACTCGACCATCGGGCTTACCGGGAACCCGGCAGCCACGATGCGCCTGAACTCGTCGACCGTCGGCACGTTGAGCGCCAGCCCGAACTTGGCGACCTCGTCCGCATAGAAACGGAGGTGATCGCCGAGCGAATCGATCAGGACCCCGTCTACGTCGAAGAACACGGCGCGGGCGCCGGCGTCGCTCGACGGATCGATCACGTCATGCTCGACTATTACGACGGCGAGGAGTAGACGCCGGCGAGGAGGTTGCTGCCGGTCATGAGCGCCGGCGGCGCCAGCCCCAGCAGCGGGAGCAGCGTCGGCGCGACGTCGGCGAGCCGGCCGTTCGGAGCAAGTTCGCCGAGCCGTTCGCGCGCCACGAGCACGAACGGGACCGGGTTGGTCGTGTGCGCCGTCAGCGGCGACCCGTCGGCGGCGATCTTGTCCTCGGCGTTGCCGTGGTCGGCCGTGATCGCGAGGATGCCGTCGCGCGCGAGGACGGCGTCGCGCAACCGGCCGAGACACGCGTCGATCGTCTCGCAGGCGACGATCGTTGCGGCCATCACGCCGGTGTGGCCCACCATGTCGGCGTTGGCGTAGTTCATGATGATGACGTCGTGGGCGCCGCCCGCGACGTCGGCGACGGCGTAGTCGGTGATCTCGTGCGCGCGCATCCGCGGCGCGAGGTCGTAGGTGGCGACGCTCCGGTCGGACGGGATCAGCTTGCGGTCTTCGCGCGGGAACACGTCCTCGCGCCCGCCGTTGAAGAAGTAGGTGACGTGCGCGTACTTCTCCGTCTCGGCGAGGCGCAGTTGCCCCAGACCCGCCGCGGCGACGATCTCGCCGAACGTCTGCTGCTGCGGGCGCGGCCCGAAGAGCACCGGGTTGGGGAAGTCCTCTTCGTAGCGCGTCATCGTAGCGAACAGGAGATCGCGATACGCGCGCACCGGGAACTCCGAGAAGCCGGGGCGTGAGAACGCGAGCGTCAGCTGGCGTGCGCGGTCGGGCCGGAAATTGAAGAAGATGACCGCATCGCCGTCCGCGATCGGGCGCGGGACGCCGACGATGGTCGGCACGATGAACTCGTCGCTCTCGCCGCGCGCGTAGGCCGCACGCACGGCGTCGGCGGCGGACGGCGCAGCGTGCGGCGCGACGCCGTCGGCGAGCGCGCGGTACGCGAGTTCGGTGCGTTCCCAGCGGCGATCGCGGTCCATCGCGTAGTAGCGGCCGCAGACGAGCGCGATCGCTCCCGGTGCACAGGCGCGCGCCAAGTGCGTCTCGAGCGCGTCGAGGTAACCGAGCATCGAACGCGGCGGCACGTCGCGGCCGTCGCCGAACGCCTCGATCGCGAACGGGACGCCGGCCGCGACTGCGGCGTCGATCAGCGCGAAGAGATGGTCGATCGAGCTGTGCACCTTGCCGTCGGAGAGCAGCCCCATCAGGTGCAGGCGGCCGCCGTTGTTGCGGACGTGTTCGATCGCGGCGCAAAGCGTCGGGTTCGTGGCGAACGAGCCGTCGGCGAGCGCCTCGTTGATGACGACGACGCCCTGCGGCACGACGCGGCCGCTGCCCATGTTGATGTGCCCGACCTCGCTGTTGCCGATCACGCCCGGCGGGAGTCCAACGTCGAGGCCGCTCGCGGCGAGCAGAGCGTTCGGATGCGTGGCGAGGAGCGCG
Source organism: Vulcanimicrobiota bacterium (assembly GCA_963743605.1). GTDB lineage: Bacteria > Vulcanimicrobiota > Vulcanimicrobiia > Vulcanimicrobiales > Vulcanimicrobiaceae > CAVUQJ01. The sequence goes on from CAVUQJ010000009.1 coordinate 451,496, forward strand.
TCCCAGTTCGGCAGCCGCGCCTGCGCGATCGCGTTGCCGCGGACAGCGTCGCGATGACCCCAGCCGTCGAGGATTGCGAGGACGAGCGGCCCCAGTCTGCCCGCGTGCGACATCAGTCGGCGTCCGGATGCGCGGCGCGGATCAGCGCGACGAACGAACCGACTTGCAGGCTCGCGCCACCGATCAGGCCGCCGTCGATGTTCGGCTCGGCCGCGAGGGCCGCGGCGTTGTCTGGTTTCATGCTCCCGCCGTAGATGATGCGCGCATCCTCGAGCCCCGCGACGGACGCACGAATCGCACCCATCACGGCGTTCGCGCTCGCGGGCGCGTCGACGTTGCCGGTCCCGATCGCCCAGATCGGCTCGTAGGCGACGACGCAGCCCGCGACGAGCGAAGGCCCGAGGTCCGCGAACGCGGCGCGCGTCTGCGCGCGGACCCGCTCGATCGTTTCGCCTGCAGCGTGCTCCTCCGCGGTCTCGCCGACGGCGACGATCGGGACCATGCCATAGCGTAGCGCGCACTGCACCTTGTGGGCCACGCCGTCGTCGGTCTCACAAAAGTAACGCCGCCGTTCGCTGTGCCCGAGGATCACCCAGCGCACGCCGAGGTCGCGCAGCATCGGGGCGCTGATCTCGCCCGTGAACGCTCCGGATGCTTCCGCGTGCATGTTCTGGGCGCCGAGGCCAATACGCGAGCCGTGCAGGACCTCGCCGACCGCCTGCAGCGCCGTGAACGGCGGGCACAACACAACGTCGACGCCGGCAGGCAGGTTCGCGTCGCGGATCCCGAGTGCGAGCGCGCGCGCCTCGCCGACCGTCTCGTTCATCTTCCAGTTGCCAGCGACGAACCGGCGCCGGGCGGACACTACGCGCGCGCCGCCGTCTCGAGCGCTGCGACGCCCGGCAGCGTCTTGCCCTCGAGGAACTCGAGGGTGGCGCCGCCGCCGGTGCTGACGTGGGTCACCGCGTCGGCAAAGCCGAGCATCTGCGCGGCTGCGGCCGCGTCGCCGCCGCCGACGACGCTCGTCGCGCCGTTCGCGGTCGCGTAAGCGATCGCGGCGAGCACCGCGCGGGTGCCGGCGCGGTAAGGCTCCTTTTCGTACACGCCCATCGGTCCGTTGAACACGATCGTCCGCGCGAGTTCGATCACGCCGGCGTATGCCTGTGCCGTTTTCGGGCCGATGTCGAGGATCATGCGGTCGCCGACGTCGCCGAGCGCGGTGGTCTCCGCGCGGTCGTCCGCGTCGAACGAGGGCGCGACGACGACGTCGACCGGCAAGTACAGCGGGACGCCGCGGTCAGCCGCGGCGGCGACGATCGCGCGGGCGGGTTCGAGATCGTCGTCGTGCAGCGAGCGCCCGATCGCGACGCCCTTGGCGGCGAGGAACGTGTTGGCCATCCCGCCGCCGATCACGAACGCGCTCACCCGTTGCAGCAGGCTCATGAAGAAGCCGATCTTGTCCTTGACCTTCGCGCCGCCGATCGCACACACGAACGGCTTCTGCGGATCGCTCGTCAGCGCGTCGAGGGCGTCGAGCTCGCGCTCCATCAGGAATCCTGCGTAGGCCGGCAGGTCGTGGGCGACGCCCTCGGTCGAGGCGTGCGCGCGGTGCGCCGTCCCGAACGCGTCGTCGACGTAGACGTCGGCGAGCGACGCGAGTTGGCGCGCGAAGACGGGGTCGTTCGCTTCCTCCTCGGGATGAAAGCGCAGGTTTTCGAGCAGGACGATGTCGCCGTCGCGCAGCGCGTCGACCGCGGCCCGCGCGACCGGCCCGACGCAGTCGGACGCGAACGCAACCGGCGAGCCGAGTTTCTCGGCGAGCACGGCGGCGACGGGCGCGAGCGAGAGGCTCGGGACGACCTTGCCGTCGGGACGCCCGAGATGCGAGACGACGATCGTCCGCGCGCCCCGATCGCGCAGCCAGCCCAGCGTCTCCAGCGCCGCCACGATCCGCGTGTCGTCGGCGACGCGGCCGTCGCTCATCGGGACGTTGAGGTCCTCGCGGACGAGGACCGCCTTCCCCGAGACGTCGACGGAGGAGATCGTGCGGAATTCCATCAGGCGGCGGGCAGGGTCTCGAGCACGCGCGCGGTGAGGTCGGCCAGGCGGCACGAGTAGCCCCACTCGTTGTCGTACCACGCCGCGATCTGGACGAGATCCTCGTTCGCATTCGTCAGCGACGAGTCGATGATGGAACTGTACGGCGAACGCTTGAAGTCCGTCGAGACCAGCTCGGCCTCGGTGTACTGCACGTATTCCTTGAGATTCGTCTCCGCCGCCTTGCGCAGGATCGCGTTGACCTCGTCCTTGGTCGTCGCCCGGCCCACCTGTGCCACGAGGTAGATCATGGAGACCGTCGGCGTCGGGACGCGCAGCGAGAACCCCTCGAACGTCCCCTTGACCTCGGGGATCGTCAGGTACAGCGCCGTGGCAGCGCCGGTCAACGTCGGGATGATGTTCGTCGCCGCGTTGCGCGCTCGCCGCAGGTCGCGATGCGGGCCGTCGAGCAGCACCTGGTCGTTCGTGTACGAGTGGATCGTCGTCATGAATCCCTTGCGCCAGCCGAGCGCGTCGACGATCGGCTTGACCGCCGTCGCGAGGCAATTCGTCGTGCACGATGCGTTCGAGATGATCGCGTGTTTGTAGGGGTCGTAGCGATCGTCGTTGACGCCGAGCACGAGCGTGATGTCTTCGTTCTTCGCGGGCGCCGAGATGATGACTTTGCGCGCCCCGCCGCCGTCGATGTGTGCGCGCGCGCGGGTCCCGTCCGTGAAGATCCCGGTCGACTCGACGACGACGTCGACGCCGAGGTCGCGCCACGGCAGCTTCGCCGGATCGCGCTCGGCGAGGACCTTGACCGTCCGGCCGTCGATCGTGACCGCATCGCCGGCGCTTTGGACGTCGCCGGGATACGTCCCATAGTTCGAGTCGTATTTGAAGAGGTGCGCGATCTCGGCCGGCCCGATCAGGTCGTTGATCGCCGCGAGCTCGACCGTGGGGTGGCGCTCGGACAGCGCCTTGACGAAGTTTCTCCCGATGCGGCCGAAGCCGTTGATGCCGATGCGCATGAACTCTCCTCGTGGGCGGATGGAACGAAAGCGTGGCCGGCTGCTCTACACGCCGGCCGGTGCGCAGCCCTTCGCCGGCGGGTCCGGCGGGACCGCGGGCGGTACTTTGGACCGTAACCAGGAGGCAGCATGGAGCCGACCCCCCGCGACTACCTCGCGAACGAGCGTACCTTCCTCGCCTACGTCCGGACGGCGCTGTCGTTCATCGCCTTCGGCTTCGTCGTGGCCCGCTTCGCGCTGTTCTCCCACGAGATCGCCGCGGTCGAGCACCTCGGTTCGGCGCCGATGTACGTCTCGAACTCGCTCGGCATCGCGATGACGGTCGCGGGGGTCGTCATCGCGCTGTTCGGCGCGTTCCGGTACGCGCAACAGGACCGGGCGCTGCGCACGGGGTCGAGCGAGGGGACGCTTTCGAAGCGCTCTGCCACGACGGTCGCGCTGGCGGTCGTCGTGTTCGGCGTCATCATCGCCTGGGATCTCGTGCGTATCCGGTAGGCCGGCCGGCGAGCCGCAGCAGCGACGCGAGCCGCCCGTTCGCGGCCGACTTGCCGACGGGCGGCCGGCAACGCGCGCCGAGTTCGGCGAGCGTCTCGCTCGGGTGCCGCAGCCGCAGTTCGGCGATCTCGCGCAGCGCCGGCGAGAGTTCGCGTAACGCGCCGCGTTCGGCGAGCGTCGCAATGGCCTCGCGCTGCACCGCGGCGGCGCCCACCGCGCGGACGACGTTGGCGGCCTCGGTGTTGACGAGCCGGTGGATGCGGTTCTTCGTCTCCTTGAGCGCGCGGACGTCTTCGAGATGCAGCACGGCGCCGTAGGCGCCGATCGCGGTCAGCACGCCGACGATCGCATCGGCGTCCTTGAAGTAGACGACGTCGCGGCCCTTGCGGGCGCCCCGCCGCGGCACGTGTCCCTCGGCGCGCAGCAATCCGCAGAGGCGCGCCGTCAGCGCCGGCGTCGGCGGGATGAACTCCAGGTGATAGCCGTGCGCGGGCTGCGCGAGGGAACCGCAGGCGAGAAACGCGCCGCGCAGTTCCATGCGACGATCGCAGCGCGCGGCCGGCATCGGCGCCGGCGCCGGCTTAGCGTCCAGGTCGATCTCGTAGGTGGCGATTCCGCCGAGACGCGCGCTGTGGGCGCGCCGGATCGCGCCGCCCCCGGGCGACAGCGAGCGATAGAGGCGCGCGATCGCCGGCCGGCGCGTCCGGAAGACGGTCCCGCGCCCCGCGCCGAACGCGGCCAGTCCGGCGCGCAGCGCGCCGCGGCAGTGAGCCGGCCCCGGGATCTCGCGGGCCAGCGCGTCCTTCGTATCGCCGGAGAGCGCCTTCGTCACCGCAGCCAGTCGGCGACCTCGTCGCGCCGTTCGTCGATGACCTCGTAGAGGTCGGCCGGCTTGAGCCCCGGCATCACACGTAACGGAACCTCGCGAACGCGCACGACGAGGTATTTCGTCGCATAGTGGATCGTCAGAACGTCGCCGGCTTTCACCGCGTAGCTCGGCTTGAGCGGCCGCTCGTCGCGCGTCACGCGGCCGTTGCGCAGCGCCTCGCCGGCCTCGCTCCGGCGCTTGGCCAGGCGCGAGACCTTCAGGAACTTATCGAGTCGCGTCGCCGCGCCTCTGTTTGTCCGCCGGCACGACGCAGGTGCCGCGCGCTCGGCAGACGACGAGTGGCTCCGGAAGCACCTCGGCCGCGCTGTCGCCGATGTCGGGCCGCGCGGCGATTAGTTTGCGGGCTTCGAACTCCATCTCGCGCGAACGTCCGGCCGAAGCGAACGATGCGCCCTTGCGCCTCGATGTAATCGCCGGCGCGCACCGGCGCGAGGAACTCGACGCTCGCGTAGCCGGCGAAGAGCCCCTCGTCGCCGTCCGCCGTTATCAGCAGCGCCGTCGCAACGTCGCCGAAGAGCGCGAGCATCCGCGCGCCGTCCACGAGGTCGCCGCCGTAGTGCGCATCTGCGGCGCTCATCCGCAGCCGCAGCGTTACGCCGCTTGGATCTTCGCGAGTTGCCAGAGTTCCTCCAATTCGTCGAGCGTCATGTCGCCGAGCGAGCGGCCCTGCAGTTGCGCGCGCTGCTCCATGTAGACGAAGCGCCGGTAGAACTTCTCGTTGGCGCCGCGCAGTGCGCCCTCTGCATCGACGCCGAGCGCGCGCGCGAAGTTGACGATCGTGAAGATGACGTCGCCCGCCTCCTCGCGGATGCGATCCTCGTCGTGGTCGCGGCGGGCAGCCTCCAGCTCGGCGAGTTCCTCGGCGAGTTTGTCGCGGATCCCGTCGATCGCGGGCCAGTCGAAGCCGACGCGGCCCGCCTTCTCTTGCATCTTCTGCGCGCGCTGGAGCGCGCCGAGCCCCTTCGGGATCCCGTCGAGGCGGCTCGCGCGGGTGCGGCCGGCAGCCTCCTGCGCCTTGAGCTGATCCCAGTTCGCCCACACCTCGGCGACCGTCGAGACCGCCTGGTCGCCGAACACGTGCGGGTGGCGGCGGATCATCTTGTTGGCGAGTTCGTCGATGACGTCGGCGACCGAGAACTTGCCGCGTTCCGTCGCCAGCTGAGCGTGGAACACGATCTGTAGCAGCAAATCGCCGAGTTCCTCGCACAGCTCGGCGTCGCCGCTGCCTTCGACCGCGTCGACGACCTCGTACGTCTCCTCGATCAGGTACGGTAACAGCGAACGGTGGGTTTGCTCGCGGTCCCACGGGCAGCCGCGGCGCAGGCGGGCCATGATCTCCACCAGGTTGTCCCAGGTGTGGTGGGCCGACGCCGGCGGCAGCGGGAGCAGCGGCATCGCGATCGCCGCCGACAGCGTCGCGCGCGGCATGCCGGGGACGAGTTCGCACGGGACGCCGCGCCGCTCGAGCTCGCGCAGCAGGATCGGCAGGCCGGGGAAGTCGGAGAGCGGGTTGCCGAGCACGCCGAGCGCGAGCGGTTCGTCGTCGACGCCGGCGACGAAGCCGTCGATCGTCTCCTGGCTGCCGCGCACGAACAGCGACGGGTCTGAGATCCGCTCGCGCAGCACCCGGATCCCCTCGCTCTCGAGAAACAGCACGAGCTCGGGCGGAGCCAACACCGTCACGGCGCGGCCGACCGCGCGCAGCGACTCGAGGCTCCCGAGCGTCAGCAGATCGGGATCGCCGGGCCCGAGCCCGACGATCCGCACGAGGCTCAACGCCGCTCCCCGCCGGCCGGCGAGGAGCGACGGTCTACGCGAAGCGTGCTGCTAGGTGCCTGCGGGGGCTGGCGCCGGACTGCTTCCGCCGGCCGGCGGAGGCCGCCACCGGCGACGGGAACGCCGATGCGAAGCGGTCGTCGAACACGACGATCTTCGCCTTGGTGCGCAGGTTCTGCAGAAACTCCGGGATCTGGGTTTGATCCTGCTGCTCCTTGAGCGTCGTAGCGATCTGGTCGTGCGAACTCGCGAGGGTCGCCTTGACGGCGGGCTTGCGCTCTTCGACGACGATGATGTGGTACCCGAACGGCGACTTCACCGGCGGTCCGACGACGCCGATCGGCTGCGAGAATGCGGCAGCCTGGAACGCCGGCACCATCTGGCCCTTCTGGAAGAAGCCGAGTTCACCGCCCTTGTCCTTGCTCGACGGATCGGTCGAATACTTCTTGGCGAGCGTCGCGAAATCGGCGCCCGACTTCAACTGCTGCTCGACCATGGCGGCCGTCTTCGGATCGGCCACGAGGATGTGCTTGGCGCGCACCTGCTCCTGCTTGTCGAGCGTCGTGTGGTTCTTATCGAAGTAATCCTTGACCTGCGCGTCGCTGATCTTGACGTTCTTGCTGACCGCGGCCTCGAGGACCAATTGCTGGCGCAAGATGTCCTGCACGTCTTCTCGGTCAGGTTTTGCGCCTTGAGGATCTGCTCGAACTGCCCGGCCGGATACTTCGACTTGATCTCGTCTTCTTTCTTGTCGATGTCCGCCTGGGAGATCACGATATTGTTGTCCTTGGCGTACTGATCGATCAGCATCCCTTGGACGATCGTATTGAGGACCTGCTTCGAAGTCGCGCTGTCCTCGAGCTTCTGATCGAGCTGTGCCTTGGTGATGTTCTCGCCGTTGACGGAAGCGATCGATGCGCCCCCACCACCATTGGAACACCCGGCGAGCAGCGCGGCGCCGAGGAGTGCGGGGACGAGGCCCCAGAGCAAGCGGGACGGATTGGACATTATAGCTCCCAGAAGGGTGTGCATGAAAACACGAGGTCGGGCGGACCTCGCAAACTCCCAACGGTTCGCCCGGGCCGCCGGTAAAGTCCTGCGTGTTCGGGTGGGCGCCTGCCCCTGACGGTGGGGACGGGCCCGGGCGCCCGCCGGGCCGGGCCTCCGGCCCGGCGGGGCGTCCGGCGGCCCGGCGGCCGGCGGCCTAGAGCGCCTCGAGCAGCGCGCGCAACAGCCCCAGGGAGCGGTCGGGCGTCTGCTGCGGAAGATCGACGACGATCCGGCCGTCGCCGAAGCGGAACCGGTTGCGCGAGAGCGACTGCAGCTTCGGCAGCGAGGCGGGGTCGAGCACGAAACCCTCGCCGACCCCGAGGACGAGCCGGGTGTCGTCGACGACGACGCGGCTGATCGCCTTGCGCAGCGCGAGCGCACGCAGCTTGGAGATCGCGACCAGGTTCTCGAACGGCAGCGGCAGTTTGCCGAAGCGATCGCGCACGCCCGCGGCGACGTCCTCGACCTCGTCTTCGGTCCGCGCGGCGGCGAGCTGCTGGTACACGGCGATCTTCTGCGAGACCTGCGGAATGTAGTCGGCCGGGATGAACGCGTTGATCTTGACGTTGATGACCGCTTCGCGGCGCTGCTCGGCGGCGGCGCGCGAGCCCTTGCGTTCGGCGATCGCCTGCGCCAAGAGTTCGCAGTACGTCTCGAACCCAACGCTGGTGATGAAGCCGGACTGCGCGGCGCCCAGCAGGTTCCCCGCCCCGCGGATCTCGAGGTCGCGCATCGCGATCTGCAGGCCGCTGCCCAAGTGGGCGAACTCGCGGATCGCCTCGAGCCGCGCCTTCGCGTCGTCCGTCAACGCTTTGTGGCCTTGGTACAGCAGGTACGCATAGGCCTGATGGTTCGAGCGGCCGACGCGGCCGCGCAACTGATAGAGCTGCGCGAGTCCGAACTTGTCGGCGTCGTTGACGACGATCGTGTTTACGTTGGGAATGTCGATCCCGTTCTCGATGATCGTCGTGGCGACCAAGACGTTGATGTCGCCGTCGATGAACTTCGCCATCACCGGCTCGAGTTCCGAGTCGTGCATCTGGCCGTGGCCGACGGCGATGCGCGCCTTGGGCACGAGCCGCTCGAGCGCGCGGGCGACGCCGTAGATCGACTCGACGCGGTTGTGCAGGTAGTAGACCTGGCCGCCGCGGTCGAGTTCGGTCGCGATCGCCCGCTGCACGATCGCGTCGCCGGCCGGGACCACGATCGTCTTGATCGACATGCGGTTCTTCGGGGCCGTGCGGATCAGCGACAGATCGCGAACGCCGAGCAGCGACATGTGCAAGGTGCGCGGGATCGGGGTCGCCGAGAGCGTCAGCACGTCGACGGAGGCGCGCAACTGCTTGAGCCGCTCCTTGTGCATGACGCCGAAGCGCTGTTCCTCGTCGACGACGATCAGCCCCAAGTCGCGGAAGACGACGTCCTTCTGCAGCAAACGGTGCGTGCCGACGACGACGTCGACCTTGCCGTCGGCGAGATCGCGTAGGATCGCCTGCTGTTCGCGCTTGGTCTTGAAGCGCGAGAGCTCCTCGACGCGCACGGGAAAGCCCGCGAACCGGGTGCTGAACGTGCGATAGTGCTGCGACGCGAGCAGCGTCGTCGGCACGAGCACGGCGACCTGATGCTTGTCGACGATCGCCTTGAACGCCGCCCGCAGCGCGACCTCGGTCTTGCCGTAGCCGACGTTGCCGCAGACGAGCCGGTCCATCGGGCGGGCTCGCTCCATGTCGCGCTTCGTGTCGTCGATCGCCGTCTGCTGATCTTTCGTCGGTTCGTAGGGGAACGCGTCCTCGAGTTCGGCCTGCCACGGCGAATCGGGGCCGAACGCGTGACCGACGGCGAGTTCGCGCTCCGCGTACAGCTCGACGAGTCCGTCGGCGATCTTCGCGAGCGCCTCGGAGACGCGCGTCTTCTGCCGCGTCCAGTCGGCGCCACCCATCCGTGAGAGCCGCGGCGCGACGCCCTCGGCCGCGCCGTACTTCGTGACCTGATGCATCTGGTGCACGGGCACGAGCATGCGATCCGTCCCGGCGTACTTCAGATCGAGGTAGTCGCTGGTCGCGCCGAGGATCGTCTCCGTGCGCAGTCCGAGGTACTGGCCGATGCCGTGCACGGCGTGCACGACGAAATCACCGACGCGCAGGTCGGCCAGCGTGACGGGGACACCTTCCTTGACCGCGCGCAGCTTGACGCGTCTGGGGGGCTGACCGAAGATCTCGCGGTCGCCCAGGACGCGCAGGCGCTGGCCCGGGATCGCGAAGCCCGCCTCGATGCTGCCCTGATCGACGAACGCGCCCGCAGCCGCGGCGGTCGCGGCGGTGCGCGGAGGCGTCTCCCGCTCGACGGCGATCCCGGCGCCCGCGAGCATCTCGGCGAGCCGCGCGGCCCCGGTCGAGACGAACGCGACCCGCTCGCCTTCGTCGATCCAGCCCTTGACCGTCTCCAAGAACAGCGGGATCTGCCGGTTGAAGTGCTCGACAGGGCGCGTTTCGAGGGCGAACGTCTCCAGCGGCCGCGGGAGCCAGGCGGGATCGGGTCCTTCGATCGCGCCGGGCACGACGAGCACGCGGCGCTCGCCGAGGCGCGCCCCGAGGTCGTTCAGCCGCAGCGACGGCGCCGCGACCTCTCCGAGCAACGCCTCGCCGACGGCGTCGTCGTCGATCGCGAGTTCGCCCGACCGCACGTCGGCGAGCAACACTTCTTCCTCGCGCGTGCGCTCCTCGTCGAGCCCGCGTTCGATCGTTCCGAGCAGCGCAGGTTCCTCGACGACGACGAGTCCGTCCGGTGACAGATAATCGAGCAGCGTCGCGGGCGTTTCGAACGCGAACGGCAGCCAGACCTCGGGGAGCGTCCCGCCAGCCGCGATGTAGCGGCGCGCGGCGGAGACGACGTTGGGCGCGCCCTCGATGCGCTCGAGCAGCCGCGCGCGAGTTTCGTCGTCGCGCGGAATCTCGGCCCACGGCACGATCGCGACGGCGTCCGCGACCGGCGCCGCGGCGTCGCTGCGTTGCGAGGTGAGGTCGAACGCGCGGATGCTCTCGATCGCGTCGCCGAAGAACTCGAAGCGCAGCGGCGTGTCGCTGGTGGCAGGAAAGACGTTGAGGATGCCGCCGCGGACCGCGTACTCGCCGGCCGCCGAGACGACGTTGGCGCGCCGGTAGCCGAGATGGTAGAGCCGTCGCTGCAGCGTCTCCCAGCCCGGTTCGTCACCGACGCGCAACGAGAACGAGAGCTCGCCGAACGCCTGCGGCGGAATGACGTACTGGCGCAACGCGGCGAGCGGCGCCACCGCGAGGAGCCTGCGGCCGGCGCGCAGGTCGGCCAAGAGCGTCATCCGCGCGCTGCGCTCCGAGGGGTTCTCGAGGACGCCGATCCCGTCTTCGCGCGGCCGGACCAGCGCGAGCGCAGGGCCGTCGTCCAGGTAGTAGGTCAGGTCGGCGTAGGTGCGCTCGGCGACGTCGGCGGTCGGGACGACGACGAGCATCGGCCGCCCCAGCGACCGCGCGACGGCGGCGAGGAGGTAGGGCCGGGCGTCGGCGGTCGTCTCGTGCAGCGCAAAGGTGCCGCGGTGCGTGGCGAGCCGTTCCAGGAGCCCCGCGAGGGGAGCGCCGGTGGACCGGTGGCGCGCGACGGAGGGAGCGAGGCTGGAGATGATCGTGCTTTCTCGGCGGTTGGGCGCGGGGCGCGAGGCGGTCCGCCTCCTTCGCCGCTGCTCTGCCGGAGCCCGGGTGGCAGAATTAGCAGTCTATTGACAAGAGTGCTAATAGGGCGCTAGGATGGTCAAGCATAGCAACGACTTTGCCCGCTCGCTCGTGCCAGGTTGCCGGCGGCGGGACCATCAGGAGAAACATGACACCCATGGCAGATTTGATGCGCACGCACGCGGGCGCGAGCCGGCCGGCCGCAGGGCAATGGCTGAGCTGGGATCCGTTCCGGACGTACTTCGGGAACCACGGCGGCGTCGCCGGGCTCGAGATCGACCGGGCGGAGAACGGCTTCACCGTCCGGATGCCCGTTCCGGGCTTCGCCCCCGACCAGATCGACGTGACGCTCGAGAACGAGATCCTCAGCGTGAGCGGCAACAACGAGAAGCGTTCGTTCACCCGCACGCTGCTGCTCCCCGACGAGATCGACGGCGACAACGTCCAGGCTCGCGTCGAGCACGGGATGCTCACGCTCACGCTCAACGTGCACCCGAAGGCGCAACCGCGCAAGATCGAGGTCAAGTCGGGCGAGTAATCGTCCGGCTGTCGCTCGTGACCTAACGCCCGCCGTTTCGGCGGGCTTTTCTTTTTCTGTTACCTGACGAGCTTGACCTGAAGGGTGACCGTCGCGACCTGGCCGTCGGCCGTCGCCGCGTGGAACACGACGTTGTAGGAGCGGAACATGAAGAACGGAACGCTCGGGATGTGACTCTGCGCCGCGAACACGCCGCTGCTCAGTTGCGGGATCGCGAGGTCGCGGCCGAGCGTGGAGACCGTCACCGCCGTGACGTCGGGCGTCGTCAGGATGCGCAACGCGACGTTGCTGTTGGCGTGCATGACCTGGTCGCTCATCTCGATCGCGAGGATGCGCGGACCCGGCGCGTTGTGCTGCGGCGGCGTATACGTGTAGCGATATGCCGGCGCGGGGGACGGCGTGGCAACCGGCGTCGGCGCGGGCGTCGGCGGCGGGCTCGGCGTGGGCGGCGGCGGCTGCGGCGTCGGTTGGGGCGGGGGCGGCGTCGCGATCTGCCCCGGCTGTACGGTCGCGGCGGGGCTCGGGACGGCGGTCGGGAGCGGCGCGGGGCTCGGAAGCGGAGCAGAACTGGGCAGCGCGGTCGCGGGCGCAGAGGGAGTCGCGCTCGGGGCAGGCCGCGGGGCGCCGCGCAGCCGGGCCGCCATGGCGGGGCTCCAGGCCGTCGCCGCGGCGACGAGCCAGGTCGCGAGGACGAGCCGGATCACTGGACGGCGGGTTGATCCGCGCGCAGCGGCCAGCGCAGTTCGCGCAGCGCGTACAACAGCGGGGCGAGTTCGAGGACGGCGATCATCGCCTGCTGGTCGGTGCCCATCGAGCCGAACGCATCGGGGAGGTAACGCAGGACGATCGAGATCGTCGCCGCCCAGAGCGCGGCGAACGGCGTCTGTTCGAGCGCGATGACCGCGATCGGCAGGACCCACAGCGCGTACCACGGATACGGGTTGGGCAGGGCGAGCCACAGGGCGATCGCGAGCCACGCCAGGCCGGACGGCTGGCGCGCGCGCAGCGCGCCGAGCCCGATCAGCGCGATGGCGGCGCAGAGCAGGAGCACGGCGACCGCGGCGCCCCACCCGGCCGCCTGCGACGGCTCGAGGCCGTGGACCAGCCACGCGCCGAGCGCCTGGGTCGAAAACTGCGGCGCGTAGCGGCCGTGACGGCCGACTTCACCGAGCGCACGGACGCCTGCCGGGACGCCCCAGGCGAGGATCAACACCGTACCGGCGGCGATGCCGAGGACGACCCTGCGCGGCGCCTTCGGCGCGGCGTTCCACAGTCCGAGCGCGGCCCCGAGCGCGATCCCCGGCGCCTTGAGCAGGCTCGCGAGCGCGATGAGGACCCCGCCGAAGAACGGCGCGCCGCGCCGCGCCAGCGCGGCTCCGCCGACGGCGAGGAGCACCATCAGCGCGTCGTTGTGACCCTCGGCGGCGCACCACAGCGCGACCGGGTTGAGGGCGAACGCGGCGGTCGCGGCGAGCCGCAGCCGCGCCGGAACGATCCCGGCCAGCGCGGCGGGCAGGAGCGCCGCCGTCGCGAGAAACCCGAGCGCGGCGACGCAACGGAAAACCAGCAGCGTTAGCCAGGCGGGCAGCCCCCACGCGGCGCCGGCGATCAGGCGCGCGAGCGCGACGAACGCCGGGCCGTAGACGCACGGCGGCGTCGCGCCGCCCCACTGCCACGCGGCTGCGGCGGCGAGCGCGTCGCCGGGCGGCACCGGATGGCGCACGTACGGATCGAGGCCGCGGGCGGCGAGGTCGCCGTAGGCGGCGTAGGCGTAGACGTTGCTCGAGAAGACGACCGGCCAGGCGAAGGCGCACGCGAGCGCGGCGGCCGCCGCGCCGATGACGGCGGCCGCGAGCGGGCGGCTCGGTGGGCGGCGGCGCAGCTCCGCGATCGCGACGACGGTAGCGGCCGTCGCGATCGCGACGCTGAGCGCGAGCAGGGCCCACAGCCGGCCGCCGAACGCGTGCCACGCCGTCACGACCGGCAGCGGCTGCGCGAGATCGGTTGCGATCGCGGCGGGCGGCGCCTGCAACGCGAGGCGCGCGCACGCCGCACCGGCGGCGAAGGCGAGCGGGACGGCGGCAAGGGCCGTCGCCAGCAGCACGTCGCGCCCCCTCATCGCGAGGCGTGGGGTCCGAGCGCGTGTGGTCGGGTGACGACGCGGGCGGCGACCGTGGACTCCGTCGCCGGCCGTGCGACGGCGCCGAGCGTCGCGACGCCGATGCCGAGCAGGATCCACCACATCCCGCCGACCTTCGGATAGAAGACCAGCAGGTCGAAGATCTGGTGCGCCGCGAGGCCGATGCTGGCCGCGAAGGCGCCGAGGATCAGCGGCTCGCGCAACGGTCCGCGGGCGAAGGTCGCGATCGAGGCGATCACGGTTGCGAGCGTCGTCGCTAGGAGCGGCGCGCCGCCCTCGACGAGCGCTTGCAAATACAGGCTGTTCGCGTGCGTGCGGACGCCGGACGGCCCGACGCGCGCGATCTCGAGTTCGAAGTTCCCGGCGCCGACCCCGAACCACGGATGGCGCAACCACAGCGTCCAGGCCGCGTGCCACAGTTGCGCGCGCGTGCCGACGCCGCCGGAACGCTCGACCTCGGCGACGCTCGAGAAGCGCGCGAGCAGGCTGGTGCTGCCGTAGAGCACGAGGATCCCGAGGCCGACGGCGGCGCGCCGCCGAGCAGCGACGCGAGCACCGTGCCGCGGTGCGGGGAGGGGGCGAGCGCGACGACGACGATCAGCGCGAGCGCGACCGCAGCGGTTCCCGCCCGCGACAGGGTGAGGACGAGCGCCATCGTCGCGAGCCCCAGGACGACGACCTCGGCGCTCGTCGGTTTGCGGAGTAAAGCGAAGGCCGCGACGACCGGCAGCCCGAGGCCGAGGTAGCCGGAGAGCTGATTGGGTCCCTCGAGCGGACCCGCAATGCGCGGAATCGGGTGATTGTAGAACCAGAAGCCGGATGGCGCGCCGAGGACCTCTTGCGAGAGCGCCGCGACCGTGACGAGCCCGAGCGCGAGGCGATCGCGGTGCGCAGCGCCGTGTTCGTTCGGATCCAGCCGCAATGCGACGACGACCGTCACGAACAGGAGCAGATATTCGAACGCCTTGAGCGTCTCGCGCAGCGCCGGCGTGCGGAGTCGGCGTGACCGACGGAGAGCGCGGTCGCGAAGACGACCAGCGTCGCGCAGACCAGCAGCGGGCGCGCGCGCTGGTCGCGCAGCAGCCCGAGCGCGGCGTCGAGCGCGTCGCGCCGCAGCGCGAGGCCCGCCCAGACCCCGAGCAGCGCGATCTTCGACAGCGTGACCGTCGTGTCGGCGACGTCGCGATAGAGCGCGAACGGGTCGACCAGGATCGCGCCGGCGACGCCGAGCGACGGACGCTGCCGCGTCGCGTACGCGACGATTGCGAACGTGCAGGCGTAGATGACGATCGCGAGCCAGTCGAGCGCGTGCTTGTGGATCGTCTGATCGACGACCGGGTGGCCGAACAAATCAGTGTCCCGTCACTAGTGCGCGCGCACGCCGCGAGCCGCTGCGGCTGCGGGCTCGCGCCGGCGTTGCAGCGCGCCCTGCGCGTCGCGTTCGACCGTCGAGAGCAGGTAGAGCGGGCGCGCCTTGATCTCGTCGTAGATGCGGCCGACGTACTCGCCCAGGATCCCGATCGTGATCAGTTGGACGCCACCCAAGAACAGGATCGCGACCATCGTCGACGTGTAACCCGGCGCGTTGTGATGAAGAACTTGAGGAACACGACGAGGACGGCGTAGACGAACGCGAGAGCCGCTGGTCGAGGAAACCCAGGTAGGTCGCGAAGCGCAGCGGGATCTCCGAGAACGACGTGATCCCGTCGATCGCGAACTTGAGCATCTTCGAGAGCGGATACTCGGTCTTGCCCGTGAAGCGCGCGTCGCGATCGTAGGTGATCCCGATCTCGGCGATACCCGACCCAGCTCACGAGGCCGCGCAGGAAGCGGTGCCGTTCGCGCGAGCGCGTCAAGGCGTCGACGACGCGCCGGCTCATCAGCCGGAAGTCGCCGGTGTCGACCGGGATCGCGACGCTGGTCAGCCGCTCGGTGATCCGGTAGAAGAGGCGCGCGGTGAACAGTTTGAAGGGGCTCTCGCCGCGCCGCTGGCGGCGGGTCGCATAGACGACGTCGTACCCCTCGCGCCATTTCTCGACGAAGCGCAGAATCAGCTCCGGCGGGTCCTGCAGATCGCCGTCCATGAGGATGACCGCGTCGCCGCGCGACTCGTCGAGTCCGGCGGTCGCGGCGATCTGGTGGCCGAAGTTGCGCGAGAGGCTGACGATGACCAGTTGCGGGAGCGTGGCCGCCGCGGCGCGCAACGCGTTCAGCGTGCCGTCCTTCGAACCGTCGTCGACGGCGATGATCTCGTAGGCGTCGAGATCGGGGACGCGTTCGAGGATCTCGACGAGCCGGCGCAACAGTTCCGGGACGTTCCCTTCCTCGTTGTACAAGGGAACGACGACGCTCAGCGTTCCGCGCTCGCGCTGCGGCGAGGATGCCGGTGGCTGGGCCGAAACAGAGCCGGATGGGATGCCGCGAACGACACGGAGTGCGACTTAGGGGGCTTCTCGGAAGACCCCCTGTGCCGCGGAGCGAGCATGCTCGCCGCGTTCGCGCTCGCCGCGACGGGGTGCAGCCGGACCACCGCTCCACCGCGCGCGACTCCGCAGCCGGCGCCGCGACCCACCAGGACCGCCCAGCAGCCCCCGAGCGAGAACCCGATTCAGCGTGCCTTCATCGGCGGCCCCGACATCGGCTCGCAGTCGCGTCTGCAGTTGGCGCGCGGACCGGCGCCCGTGCCGCAGAACGAGCACGGCCGCTTTCCGGCCGCGCCCGTGATCGCGCTCCCGCACGCCAGGCCCGTCATCTACAACGTGATCGGTCTCACCGACGACCGTGCGCGCCGGCGAGGTCGTCGTTGGAACGGTCACGACGACCTCGAACGTCGCCAGCGTCGTGGCGACGGTGCGCGGCATCTCCGTCGCGGTCCCGCGCGTCGGCTACGGCCGGTTCGCGCTCGCGTACCGGATGCCGAACGTGGTCCCGCCCGCCTTCAACGGGACGTACGCACTGACCGTGATCGCGCGCAACGTCGATGGGACGGCCGCGATGCGATCGGTCGACGTCACCCTGCGCTGATGCGCGTCCTGGTCACCGGCGGCGCCGGCTACATCGGGACGGAGCTGGTCGACCAGCTCCTCGCGCGCGGCGACGACGTTGTCGTCGTGGACCGGCTCTACTTCGGGCGAGACCCGCTCGCGCGCTTCGACGGAGAAGATCCGCGTCATTCAAGAGGACGTGCGCGCGTTCGATCCCGCCTGGCTCGAGGGCGTCGACGCCGTCAGCCACCTCGCCGGGCTCTCCAACGATCCCACCGCCGAATACAATCCCGACGCGAACTGGGAGATGAACGCGGTCGCGACCGAGCGGATCGCCCGCGCGTGCGCCGCGACCGGCGTCGGCCGGTTCGTCTTCGGTTCGAGTGCGTCGCTGTACGACGGCATCGGCCCCGGGATGTACGACGAGGCGACGGCCGTCGCGCCGCGCGGCGCGTACTCCCGTTCGAAACATCACGCGGAACAGGCGCTGCTTGCCGCGGCGAACTCCGCGTTTTCGCCGGTGGTGTTGCGGCAGGGGACCGTCTACGGCTACAGCGCGCGCATGCGGTTCGACCTCGTCGTGAACACGTTCCTGAAGGACGCGATGCTCTACCGCAAGCTGTTCCTGCACGGCGGCGGGTGGCAATGGCGTCCGCTGGTCGACGTCCGCGACGTCGCCGCGGCGCACGTCGCGGTCCTGGAGGCGCCGCGCGAGAAGGTGCACGCCGAGATCTTCAACGTGATGCAGGAGAACTATCAGGTCCGGCAACTGGCGATGCTCGTCGCCGGTTCGCTCGGGCTGCTCGGACATCGGGTCGAACTCGTCGACGCGCCGCTGCCGCCGATCGTGCGCGACTACCGCATGTCGAACGTGAAGATGACGCAGGCGCTCGGCTTCACGCCGCAGATCTCGGTTCTCGCGTCGATCGACGACATGCTCAAGCGTCTACCGATCGAGCGGTACGCAGAGTTCGCGCACCCGCGTCACTACAACATCGCCTGGATGACGCTGCTCGAAGCCGTCCACGCATCGCAGCGCGACTTCGGCTCGATCTACTAGGCCTCAACGCACGACCGGGCCGGCGTAGCCGGTCAGCTCGACGTAGCCGGTCCCGAGCCGCCTGCCGCCGGTCGCCACGTCCTGCACGTCGACGGCGCCTTCCCAGTAGGTGAGCGCGCGCTCCGGGAGGGCCAGCTCTTGATCCGCGACCGTCGGCGTCAGCGAGGCCCAGAGCCCGGCGCGCGGGACGCTCACTTCCCACAGGCTCGGGTACGACGCGCCCGTGTGCGGGCTACGCCAGTGGGTGCCGCCGCGGACCGTGACGGAGAAGTCGTGCAACGTCAGGTGCGTGACGCGGCCGTCGCGCGCGACCAGGCTGCCGCTCGACTCCGCCGTCACGCCGCCGTCCGCGCGGCGTAACAGGTAAAGCATCAGCTCGCGGCCGTCGTCGAGTTGCAGCGAGAACCAGTCCCAGCCGGCGACGTCGGGCGCGAGTTCGTCCGACCCGAACTCGTGGTCCATCCAAGAGACGCCACGGACCGGCAGCGCGGCACCGCCGTAGGTCATGAGGCCGTCCGTCGCGATGCGCGTATACGAGTAGTAGTGCGACGCGCACGAGCCGCACCCGGCCTTGCGCGACACGCCGCCGGCGCCGTGGATCGCCGGCGGCTTCTGCGGCGCGAGCGTCAGATCGAGGGCCGCGCCGTCGGCAACGGCGTGCAGCCGCATCCGCCCACGCCGCGCGGGCGCCCCGCCCATCGCGCGCAGCGTCCAGTCGTCGACGTGGACCGCGAGCCGGCCGGCCACCGCAGCGCCCATGCCCAGCGCCTCGCGCGCGAACCGCGCGCGATAGAAGAAGCGTCCGTCGCGTTCGTCGGTGATCGCGAAGTGCGCGGCGTACGTCTGCGTTCCGCGCCAGCGGCTCTGGTCCGGCGCGCGGCGGCGGATCGCCGGGGCGCAGTCCGAAGCGAAAGAACGTCAATTCGTAGCCGAAGGTCCGGCCCGCGCGCGTGCGCAGGTGGCCCGTGAAGTACCACCATTCGGTCTGGTAGTCGTCGTGCGCGCCGTGGTCGCGCGGGAAGACGAACGCGTAGGGCGCGCGCGCGACCGCGAAACCGCGCTGCGCCGCGGCCCCGGCGTCCCCAGAGCCGAACGCGAGGAGCACGGCGGCGGCGAACGCGGCGAGGCGCCTCATTCGGCGCGCACCGCTTCGTCGGCGCGGATGCGAGCGGCGACGCGAGCCGGATAGAGTCCGCCGAGCAGCGCGGCGCAGAGCACGAGCGCGAGGCCCTCCGCGAGCGTGCCCCAGGGGACGTGCAGGCCGATGATCCAGCCGAACGACTGCCGGTCGATGACGAAGATCAACAACAGGGCGAGCACGAGGCCGACGGCCGTTCCGTAGGCCGCTCCGAACGCGCCGACGGCGCCGGCCTCGTAGAGGATCATCGTGCGCACGCCCGCGCGCGACAGGCCGACGTAGCGCAGGATGCCGATCTCGCGCCGCCGTTCGAGCACGAGCGCGAACAGCGTCCCGACGACGCCGAGCAGCGCGATCGTCAGCGCGATTCCGTAGAGCGCGTACGTGATCGCGAACGTCCGGTCGAAGATCGTCGTCACGAGCGCGCGCAGTTCGCGCGTCGTCTCGACGACCACGCGCTGCGGCGCCGCCGCGCGGATCACGGCCGAACGGACGGTCGCGAGATCCGCGCCGGCGCGCGCGTACACGGCGACCGAGTTGACGGTCGTGTCCCCGAAGAGGCGCGCGAACGTCGCCGCGTCGACGAACACGATACCCGCGTCGCTCGAGTAGTCGCTCACGATCGCCGCGACCCGCAGCGACGTGTGGCCGGCCGGGGTGTCGAGCGCGATCGCGTCGCCCGGGCGCACGCCGAAGCGCTGTGCGAGCGGCTCGCTGGCCACGGCGAGCGCCGATCCCGGCATCGTGCGCGCAAGCGCGGCCGCCGGCGCGCCCGCGACCACGCGCAGCCGGTCGAGGCCGCCGAACTCGCGCGTCTGCACGGCGGCGAGGGTCGTCAACGACCCGGCGAATGGGATCTGGATCGTCCGGATCGTGTCAACGGCGGCGACGCCGGCGGCTGCGCGGATGCGTGCGGCGGCCGTCGCCGGCAGCGTCGCGTCGCCCGCGCCGGCGGGGCTCACGTAGAGATCGGCGCGGATCGTGTCGTCGCTCCACGCGACGACCGTCGTGCGCAGCGAGTCGATCAGCGTGGCGACGCTGACCATCGTCGCGACGGCGACCATCAGCGACGCGATCGCGACGCTGGAGCGGCGTGGGCTCGTGCCGAGTTCGCCGGCGCCGAGACGAGCCGTCAACGGAACGCGCGCTCCCGCGCGCCCGACGAGCCACGTCGCCCAGAGCAGGCCCGGTAACACGCAGATCGCGCCACCGGCGAGCGTGGCGAGCGCAGCCACGTAACCGAAAACCGGGATGCCGTCGATCGCGGGCAGCCGCGCGGCCAGCGCCGACAGCGCGAAGGCGGCGAGCGCCGCCCACAGCCAGCCGCGGCCGCCCGAGCGAATCCGGCGCTCCGCGCCGCGCGCGCGCATCGCCTGCGCGGGCGGTTCGCGCGCGGCGACGATCGCGGGTCCCGCGGCCGAGGCGATCGCGAGCGCGACGCCGATCGCGAACGCGCGCAGCACGACGCCCGGGTCGTAGACGACGCGGTCGACGTGCGTCCCCGCGTACAGCGTCGAGACCGTGCCGGCGACCGCCTGCACCGAGAACTGCGCCAGGAACGCACCGAGTTCGACGCCGATCAGCGATCCCACCGCGCCGAAGGCCGCGCCCTCGAGCAGAAAGGCGGCGAAGATCTGCGAACGCGTCGCGCCGAGCGCGCGCAGGCTCCCGATCTCGTCGCGTCGCTGCACGACCGAGACGGCGAGCGCGTTGTAGACGAGGCTGGCCGCGACGAGCAGCGCGATGTAGGACAGCACGGTCAGGTTCAACTGGAAGCTGCGCAGCAGGCGGCGGAGTTCCGCGTCGCGCGCGGCGGGCGTGACGACGCGCGCGCCGGGCGGCACGAGCGCCGCGAGCCGCCGCCGTACCGCGTCGAACCGAGCCGGCACGACGCTGCAGTCGATGCGGTCGAGCCGGCCGATCTTGTCGAACAGTTCCTGCGCCGTCGCGACGTCGACGAACACGACGCTCGAGTCGACCGCGCGTTCGGGAGGCAGGATCGCGACGATGCGTAACGCGGCGGGGCGTCCGTTCGCTATCGCCGCGAACGTGCTCCCCGCGCGCAGGCCGTAGCGCGCGGCCACGCGTTGCGAGACCAGCGCGCCGCGTTCGCCGATGAGGAGATACGGATCGAAGGGCGGGCCGTTCAGCGGCGTCGGGCCCGGATCGAGCGTGTCGACGCCGGCGACGTGCAGGCTTTCGCCGGGCGCGCCGCGCCGCGCGCCGGCGAGGACGTCGCCTTCGACGACCGGCCGCGCGTCGTCGATCCCGGCGATCGTGCGCACGCGCGGTAGCACGCGTTCGTCGAAGCCGCGATCGACGCCGGCGATCTGCAGGTCGACGCGCGCCGAGACGAGGTCGACGCTGTTCGCGAACGACCCGAGCGCGGTCGCGTTGGCGAGGTCGATCGCGAGCACGATCGCGACGCCGAGCGCGATCGCCGCGATCGTCGTCAGCGTCCGCAGGCCGTTCGAGAGCAGATGCCCGCCGACGAGCGCGCGGAAGATCACGAAACAACGATGCGGCCGTCCCGCATCGCGATGCGCCGGTCGCAGTAGGCGGCCGCGGCCGGCGCGTGGGTCGCGAGCAAGATCGTCTCACCGCCGCGCGCCAGCGTCGCGAGCAGCGCGAGGATCGCCTCGCCGTTCGCCGTGTCGAGGTTACCGGTCGGCTCGTCGGCGAGGATGACCGCGGGGCGGTGGACGACCGCCCGTGCGACCGCGGCGCGCTGCGCCTGACCGCCCGACAGTTGCCGCGGCAGTGCGCGAGCCTTGTCGGCGATGCCGACGCCCGCGAGCGCCGCCGCGACGCGCCGGTCGACGTCGCGGCGCGCGACGCCCTGCAGCACGAGCGGGAGCGCGACGTTCTCCGCGACCGTCAGCGCCGGCAGCAGATTGAAGAACTGAAAGACCGTTCCGACCCGGTCGCGCCGCAGCCGCGTCAGGGCGCCGTCGTCGAGCCGCGACGTCGTCGCGCCGTCGATCGTCACGTCGCCCGAGGTCGGGAGGTCGACGCAGCCGATCAGGTTGAGCAGGGTGCTCTTACCGCAGCCGCTCGGACCGACGAGCGCGACCATCTCGCCAGCGCGGAGTTCCAGCGAGACGTTGTGCAGGGCCCGCACCGGCTCGCCGCCCTCCATGTCGTAGACCTTCGTGACGGACCGGACCTCGACGCGCGCCAACGCGCGGGCTACGTGCTGTCGGCCCAGCGCGCGACGGCGTCGTCGGCCGTCGTGCGGCCGGTCGCCGTCACGCTGCGCGCCGGCGCGATGCCGCCGCCGCGCGTGCGCTCGACGGTGGCGTACGAACCGCGCGTGAACAGGTAGTGCAGCGTCGAGCCGCCGGGCAGTTGTAATGCGATGCTCCAGCGATGGGCGTCGACGCGGTTGAGGCGCAGTTCCGTCGCCGAGAACCCGCTCCGATCCGTCGCCAGGTAGACGTCGTCGTTGGGCGGCGTGTCGTCGGGGACGCGGACGTCGATCGTCACCGTCGCGAGGCCCGCTTGCGCGCTCGCGCCGCGGGCGGACGGGGCGGCTTGTGCGGAGCGCGGATCGACCGCGACGAACGCGCGCGGCAGCGCGGCGGCGTCGATGTCGCCGGGCTCGCCGGCGCCCGGATCGGCGTCGATCGCGACGACGAGCCGGCTCTTCGTGTCGAGCACCACCCGCACGGGCCGGCCCAGCGCCACGCCCGCCGTCGAAACGCCCGCCGCGAGCCTCAGCGCGTCGCCGGTCGTGAAAACGAGGTAGCCGTCCTGCGCCACGAGCGCGACGCCGCGGACGGCGAGCCGGGCCGGCGGCTCGGCGGAAATCGCCGCAGAGGCCGGCGCGAGCGCGCACGCGGCGGCGAGTGCGAGCGCGCGCATGAGCCTCACGGCGCGATGCTCAACGTGTAGGCGGGCGACCACTGCCGGCCGCCCCAACCGAAGATGAACGTGCGCCCGACCTCGATCGTCGGGCCGTTCGGGGCGCGCACGCGTAGGTCGAAGCCCAGCGCGTCGGGCGGCGCGCCGTAGCCGTCGTACTGCGGCCAGTCGCGTTCGCGCGTCGCGCTGAGGATCAGATTGAAGGCGGGGTTCGGCGAATACGTCGCCTGTAACGCGTAGGTGCGATAGGTCGCTTCACCCGCGAACGCGGAGTAGCCGTAGTAGGGCAGGCCGTTGGGCAGGATCGGCGGCGTCGTCGGATAGTAGGCCGCCTCGTCGGTGCGGTAGCGATCGAACGTCTGCAGGACCTGCACGCTGCCGAACAGGCTCAGCGCGCGGCCGACCTTGCGCGCGACCGAACCGTAGACGCGGCTCGAGCCGCGCTCGCGCGGAAAGTTGAACAGCGTGGTCGCGACGTTCGAGCGACGACGACAGCGTCGTTTCGAACGGCCCGCGGAGGGTTGGCGTCGTGTAGTCGCCCTCGAGCGACGCGCGCGTGTCCCACGGCGACGGCTGCATCCCCGGCTGGTGGTCGTAGCCGGCGTCGAGGGCGAACTTGTAATAGCCGATGCGCGGGATCTCGTGGCCGAGCGTCGACAGGCGCAGGTCGCCCGTCTGATAGCCGCCGCTCTGCTGCACGATGAGCGTCGTCGTCGTCTCGCGTTCGCTGTGCTGCAGTTGGAACGCACCCCCGGCGAACCCCGGCTGCGCCGACGCGGTCAGCGTCGCGCCGAGCAGCGGCGTGATCTGGCGGTAGCCGGCGAGGTCGTACAGGATGCCCGCCGTCGTCGGCAGCGCCGATGCGATCAGATAGGAGCGGTTGCCGTCGACGAGGTGACCATCGAGGCCGAGCGTCGGCCGTCCGCCGTTCGTGTCGTAGCGCAGGTGGGCGGCGAGCTGCGCGTCGGCGTTGCCGGCGAGGCCGTACGGCTGATCGAACGAGGTCGCCGGCATCGAACTCTGCGCGAAACTCGGGTTCGTCGAAAACGTGTAGAGGTAGGACGGCGACGGCAGCGCGATGCCGGCCTCCGTCCACACGTGCGCCTTCACGAAGCGCACGTTGGCGTTCGGCGTGACGACCGCGTGGCGCGCGGAGACGAACGGCCTGATGCCCTCGATCGGTGCGACGTTCGAACGCCTGCGCTTCCGGCGGCGTCGCGCTCGCCGCGACCGCGCCGCCGGCGCGAAACGCATAGGTCGCCGGCAGCGCCCCGTCGAGCCGCAGCAGCGTCCCCTCGCCGGACGCCAGGTCGAGCGCGCAGGCCGCGCCCTGCAGCGGCGCGCCGCCGTTCGAGAACGCGATGCCCCCGACCGCGACGATGCGGTTGCGGCGCAGGTCGTAGCGCGCGGCGCCGGCGCGCAACCGTGCGTGGCCGAAGGAGAGCGCGACGTTGCCGTGCGCCGCGAGCAGCGGCGGCTCGGTCAGGTACAGGTCGATCGCGTCGGCGCGCACGTCGACGTGCGCGGGAAGCGCGGCGCGCGCCGCGCCGCCGGTCGCACACAGGATGGCGGCAGCGAACAGCAGGACGCGCGCGCGCACCGGCCTAGTGCCTTGGCGGCACCGTCGGCCGCGGGGGGAACGGCACCGGGAACGGTTGCGGATTGTACGGCGTCGGAATCGAGTCGGGACCCGGCGGCGCGTTCCCGGCCGGATTCTGGTCGGCCCAGTTGTAGACCGTGTCGTCCTGATTCTTGACCTCGAGGTTCTTCACGAAGAAGTTGCGCGGCGAGATCTGCAATCCGTTGCGGCCGACCTCGACCGACTGCGTCGAGCCGCGCGTGTAGCGGTAGAGGAACGCCGTGCCGGAATCGAGCCGCAGCGTGACGCGATAGTGCAACGCGTCGATGCGGTCGAGGCGGATGGCCTGTGGATTCCAGTTGCTTTGATCGGTCTGCATGTAGACGATGTCGCCCATCTGCGTCGTGATGGGAACGAGCGCGGTGAACGTCACGATGACGGGCCGGCCGGTGATGCCTTCCTTCGCGACGAGCTCCGGATTGGGCTGCGGGGTCGACGCGACGACCGCGAACCGCTGGACGTCTTCATAGGAGGCTTGCGCCTCGAGCGGCTTGCGCGACAGGGCGAGGACGACGACCTCGCCGGTCACCGGGTTGAACCCGGCGCTGGCGTAGACGCCGGTCTTCGCGACGAGCTTGGTCGGGCCGCCGGTCAGGAAGTCCGTGTAGTGCACGCCCGGGTCGAGCCTGAAGCCGTCGCCGGTCGTGAAGAACACGAAGCCGTCGCGCAGGTCGAGGATCTGACCGGAGAAGCGCACGAGGACGCCGCTCGGGACCGGCGTCGCGGGTCCGACGGGCGGTCCGCCCGCGGGGGCGGTCGCGATCCCGGTCGGCGCCGGCGATGCAGACGCGACCGGAGCGGGCGTCGGCGCGGGCGTCCCGGGCGCGTACGACGATGCACGCGGCGTCGGCTTCGGCGCCGGCGTCGCGACCGGCGCGGCGAAGCCGGTCATCGCGAGCGAGAGGGCGACGGCGGCGAAGACGGCGAGCGCCGGTGCCTTCGACGGCGCAGGACGATCGCTCACGGCGGCGGCTGGTAGGTGCGGATCGAGAACTGCGGGCTCCAGCGCAGCGATCCGAAGTTGAAATAGTACGAACGCCCGATGTCGACTGCGAGGGTCCGTAACAGTTTGAAGCGCAGGTCGAGGCTCGCCGTCAGCGGGGGGCGGCCGTAGAGCACTTCGTTCGGCGGCTCGGGCGCGATCGGCTGCGGATAGTCATACGCCTCCTGCATCCCGGCGACCGCCTGGACGTAACGGTTGGGCGTGATGACGACCGATTCGATCCACGCACGGTTCGTTCCAAAGCCTCTGAACGACAGCAGGTCGGGCGCAAACGTCGAGATCGGCCCGTTGGTGTACGGAACGACGTAGTCGGGCGGGATGGGCGGATAGACTTCGGTCTGCCGCGAGCCCCAATAGTCGCCGGTGTTGTAGACCTGGTATGCGACGAACGCGGCCAGCTTCGTACCGAAGACCTTACTCAGCGACGCGGTCGTCGCTTTGGTGTCGATGTGGTGGGGGAGCGAAAAGCCCGTGTGCTGGTCGTCGAACGAGGCGTTGAAGTACGATCCGCTGTGGCCGATCTGCAGCGCCGGCGTGTAGAGCGTGCCGCCGAGGTAGTTGTAGTAGAGCGACGTGTAGTAGACGCCGCCCAGATACGCTTCGGCGACGTACGGGTCGTGAGCGAAACCGATCCCGGAACGCAGACGGAAGTTCAGCGGCAGCTTGTTAATCTTGTGGTCGAAACCGTTCCACGAGAACTGGCCGTTCGCCGGATGGTCCGGTTCCCACGGGTGCGAGGGGTCGCCGTAGTACAGCGCGCCGCCGATGCCGGGCTTGGGTTGCGGCAACAGGCTCGTGTAGTAGAAGTTCGTCGTCGCGACGACGTACGATCCGCCGAGCGCGGCCGTCACGTTGACGTTGGCGAACCCCGACGCGGAGAGCCGGTAGCCGAAGCCCTGCTGGAACGCGCTCTCCTGCAGAAACGTTTGGACCTGAAACGCCGACGAGAACTTGTCGGACGCGCTGATGTTGTACTGTTTCTGCGGCTGCGTCATCGGGTTGATCGAGCCGACGACCCAGGCGTTGTCGGAGACGAGATGCTGCTCGAACGACGCATAGAACTTCCCGGGGCTGTTGTAGCGCCCGTGCAGCGTCGAGAGCGAGTTCGCGCTGCCGGCGAACGGCAGCGGCGCGTCGACGTAGGCGCCGGCCAGCGAATTCTGCGAGAAGTTCGGGTTGGTCGAGAACGCGAGGAAGTACGTCGGCGCTGGCACGTAGACCCCGAGCGCGTTGATGTTGACCGATTTAAAGTACGCGCTGTGCTTGGGGCGGATCAGGACGTGCTTGGCGGTCAGGAAGACGTACTCGTGCGCCGTGTTCGGGAGGAAGAACGTGTCGCCGGGCATCTGCCGTCCCTTGAGCGGATTCGCGTAGTCGGAGCCGATATAGGTCCAGCGATCCGGCTGCGCGATGACCGGCACGAAGTACGAACGGTCGAAATCCAGGAACGACGAGTAGGCCGCCCCCTCGAGCGTGGTCCGGCCGTGGGTGAGGCGGACCCCGCCGGCCACGATGTAGCGGTTCAGTTTGAGGTCCATCGAGAACAGTTCGCCGGTGATCGTCGTCCCGTCGTCGAGCCGGACGCGGACGTGGCCCTCCGCGCCGATCGCGTCCTGATCGCTGTAGTAGGTCACGCGCTCGGCCGACAGGTCGATCGGTCCGAAGGAGCGCGGCGGGGCGGTAACGGCCGGCGTCGGTTCGGCGGAGGCCGTCGCCTGCGGCGTCCCCGAGCCGCTCGGGGCAGGAGAGGCCGACGCCGGGGCGGGGGCGGCCGGCGCGCCGGCGGCAGCCGGAGGCGCGACCGGCGCCGACGCGAGCGCGACGGGCGCGCCTGACTGCGCACGGCCCGGCGACGGTGCGAACGCAAGGAGGCTGAGGGCAAGGCAGGCCACCACGAAGCAAGGCAGGCATCGCCGATACGACTTCGAAGCGCTGGCCGGTATGTCTCGGGGCATCGTCGTGGTCCTAGAGCCGGGGGGTATCGACGCCCTCCCCGATGGGGCGATGTACGGCGACCCTGGCGAGGTGGACACGATCGCGAACGTTGCCGAGCGAGGTTGGCCGCTCGCCGGTCCCTACCTGCGCGGGTGCAGCGGCCACGGTTGCTCCTGGGACCGAACCAGCGGGCGTCGCCGGATGGGCCGCGAAAACACAGGGCCAAGCCGCCCGGTCGCGGGTGGCGATCGGGCTTACTCATACGTCCTCCATTGTGCGCGCGTGGCGGTCACTACACCGACCTCCGCCGCCGATAAAGAAGAAGGCATGATGCTGTTGAGCGTTCCCGAGCAGGCGGTGCGCTGAGTGCAGGTTAGGAACAACCCGCGCATGCGGGCCTTGCTCGTTACCCCACGCACGCTTCCGTTGCGACGCGAAGTCCCCAGGTCGTGGCTGCTGACCAAGCGCGCGATCGACGTCGTCGGCGCGGTCGCGGGCCTGCTGTTGAGCGCTCCGCTGATCCTGCTCGCGGCGCTGGCGATCGCCTGCGTCTCGCCGGGGTCCCCGTTTTTCGCGCAGGAGCGCGTCGGGCAGAACGGACGGCGGTTCCGTCTCTACAAGCTGCGCACGATGGTCGACGGCGCGCACCTCGAGCACGAGCGGCTCCAGCCGCTCAGTGAGGTCAGCGGACCGGTGTTCAAGATGCGCAACGACCCGCGGCTGCACGCGCTGGGAAGCCTCTTGCGCCGTACGAGCATCGACGAGCTTCCGAACTTCGTGAACGTTTTGTTCGGCGAGATGTCGCTGGTCGGACCGCGCCCGCCGCTGCCGAGCGAGGTCGAGCACTACGACCGCTTCGCCCTGCGTAGGCTGACCGTCAAACCGGGATTGACCTGCCTCTGGCAGATCAACGGCCGCAGCAACGTCGACTTCGACGAGTGGATGGCGCTCGACAACCGCTACGTCGACACGTGGACGCCGTGGGGCGACCTGGCGATCCTCTGGCGCACGATCCCCGCCGTGATCCAAGGCGAGGGCGCGCATTAGGGCCCGACTTCGCGTCGTCGATTCTCCGCCGACGCACCGCACGATTGCAACGTCGACACTCTTCGTCATGGCGGCGACCTTCGGCTCCGTGCTGTTCGGCTTCTTGCGCGAAGTCGTCAACGCGAAGTTCTTCGGGACGCAGTGGGAGATGGACACGTTCCTGGCCGCCGCGACGATCCCGACGATTCTGTTCGGCGTCTTCAACGGCGCGCTCGTGAGCGCGCTCGTCCCGACGTTCACGGAATATTTCGCCAACGGCGCGGACGAGGAGGCGTCGCGGCTCGCGAGCACGGTCGCGAACCTGTTGCTGATCACGCTCGGGATCCTCGCAGCCCTGGGCTGGTACTTCGCGCCCTATTTCGTGCCGCTCGTCGCGCACGGCTTCCCAGCGCCGCAGATGGGCGTCGCGATCCACATGACGCGCTGGCTGATGCCGAGCATCGTCGCGACGAGCCTCGCCGGCGTCGCGAGCGCCGTGCTCAACGCGCACCATCGCTTTCATGCATCCGCGCTCGGCGGCGTCGCCGTCAACATCACCACCGTCGTCACGGTCGTGGTGCTGTTCGGCCGGCTCGGGATCTTCGCGCTCGCCCTCGGCACGACGCTCGGCCTCGGGATGCAACTGGTCGTGCAACTCCCGTCGATCGCGCGTCTGCGCATGTACCGGCCGGTCATCGACCTCCACCATCCCGGTCTGCGCCGGATGTGGCTCATGCTCGGGACCGATCGTCGTCGGCTCGGCGGCCGGACAACTGGCCCTGTTTTTCGATCGCTACTTCGCCTCGACGCTGACCCCCGGCTACATGGCGGGCATGAACTACGCCGTCAAGCTCGTCGGCTTCCCGCAGCAGATCTTCGCGGCGGCGATCGCCACCGTGATCTTCCCGCTGCTCGCCTCGCAGTTCGCGAGCAAGAATCGCGTGGGGATCCGGCAGAGCGTCGTCATGGGGTTGCGGATGGTGAACTTCATCACGATCCCGTCGGTCTGCATCCTGATCGTCCTGGCCAACCCAATCGTCCAGGGTCTGTTCGAGCGCGGCGCGTTCAAGGCGAGCGCGACGCAGTTGTGCGCGGGGCTGCTGCCGTACGCCGCGGTCGGGCTCGTCGCGCTGGCCGCCAATATCGTGCTCACCCGCTGCTGCTTCGCCTGCCGCGAGACGCGCTGGACGATCGTCATCTCGGTGCTGTCGGTCGTGCTGAACGTCGTGCTCTCCCTGATTTGGCTCGGACCGCTCGGCGCGCGTGGTTTGCTGCTCGCCAACTCCGTGAGCCAATCGGTCGCCGCCGTGCTGCTGTTCGGGCTCGTCTGGCGGCTGGTCGGCGGCCTCGACTGGCGCACCATCGTGCGGTCGACTGCGGGGATAACGGTGTGCGCGCTCGTGATGGTCTCGGTGCTGCACTGGATCGCCGCGCTCGGCGCCGTTCCGGCGGCGACGTTCGTTGCAAGAACGTGGTTCCTCGTCGGCCAGATCGCCATCGCGGGCCTCGTCTTCCTCGCAGCGACCCGCATCGTCGGCGTCCAGGAGACCGGCATCGCGCTGCGCCTGATCGTGCAGAAGTTCGAACGGCACTTGCCGACGCCGCCGGAGAGCCGTGAGGTCCCGATTGCGTAGCGAGAGCGAGGTCGCCGCGGAGGCCCAGGGCCAGGCGGTCGGACTGGGGACCGTCCTGCCGCTGCGACGCGTCCTGCGCAGCGAGTTCGTCCGCCACGGTTCGATCGTGTTCGCCTCGTCGACGGTCGTCAATCTCTTCAATTACGTCTTTCATTTCTTCATGAGCCGGCGGCTCGGGGTCGTCGACTACGGCGGGCTCGCGTCGATCCTCGCCGGTCTCATCCTCGTCTCCGTGCCGTCCGCGATCCTCACGATGGTCGTCGTGCGCTACGCGGCCGAGTTCAAGGCGGTCGCCGACATGCCGCGCCTGCGGCGCCTCGGCGACCGCGTCTTCGCGCTGACGGCGATCGTCGGCGTCGTGGCGCTTGGCGCGTGCCGCTTGTTGCGCGAACCGATCGCGCGCTACCTGAACATCGGCGACGCGCGCGTGATAGCGATCGCCGGCATCGTCCTCGCGGTCGCGGTCGTGTTGCCGGGGATCCGCGGCATCGTTCAGGGGGCTCAGGACTTCAAGCGGCTCGCGATCTCGACGGCGCTCGAGGCCTGCTGCAAGCTCGTGTTCGGGATCGGTTTCGTCATGGCGGGCTTCGGCCTGATCGGCGCGATCCTCGGTTACGCCGCCGGAGCACTCGTCAGCCTGGTGTACACGCTCGTCGTGGTGCGCGGCTACGCGCCGCAGTCGACGATCAGACTGCGCGTCGACATCTCGCGGCTCTTCGCGACGACGCGCGGCGTCGCGCTCTCCACGTTCGCGCTGACCAGCATGTCGTTCGCCGACCTGCTGCTCGTCAAGCATTTCTTCAGTCCCGAGCAGGCCGGATTGTACGGCGCCATCTCGCTCGTCGGTAAGGTGCTGCTGTTCGTCGTCGGCTTCGTTCCCACGATCGTGCTGCCCAAGGCGACCGCGCGCGCGACCCACGGCGAGCCCGCGCTGCCGATCCTGGTCCAGGCGTTCGGAGCGACCCTGATGATCTCGGCGATCGGCCTGACGGTCATCGGCGTCGCGCCGGCCTTCGTCATCCGCGTCATGGCGGGGGCCGCTTACCTCGCGGCGACCCCCTACGTCCTCGAGTATTCGATCGCGATGGCGCTCCTCGCCGCCACGAGCCTGGTAGCGACCTACAAGATCGGTCTCGGCAGGTTCGACTTCGTGCCGGCCGTCGTCATCGCGGCGCTCGGCGAGATCGTGGCGATTCAGTTCCTCCACTCCCGCCTGGAGCAGGTGATCGGCGTCCTCGTCGTCGGCCACGGCGCCGCGCTGCTGGCATCGCTCGCCGGGGTGCGCAGGCCCGTCGCCGCCGCCGTCCCGCGCGGCCCCGTTCAGGGAAGTCGCCTAACGGGTCAGGAGGCCCGCGGCGCGGTAGGCCGCGGCCATGCGGTCGAGGGTTTCGTCGAACGGCCGCCGGCGGAAGCCGAGTTCGCGCTCGGCCTTGGCGCTCGAGTACCACATCAGCAGCGGGCGCGATCTTCGCGTTGTCGCCCGTGAGCCGCGGCTCGGCGCCGGTCAGACGGGAGCGCGCTTCGAACGCCGCTGCGGCGAGCCGGAGCAGGGGCGAGGGCAGCGGCCGGCCGCGATAGCGCCTGCCCGCGTGGGCCGCCTGGCGCGCGAACAGCTCGGCGTAACGCAGGTTCTCGCCGGCCAGCAGGTAGCGCTCGCCGTCGCGGCCGCGCTCCAGGGCGGCGGCCACTCCGGCCGCGACGTCCTCGACGTTGACGACGGAGAGGCCGCCGGTCGGGTGCCCCGGGACCGATCCGCGGGCGATGTCCAGCATCGTGTGGCCGAACGGGTGCGCCAGGTCGCGGGGACCGTAGACGACGCCGGGGTTGACGACGACGACGCGGACGCCGTAGCGGCGCACGTCTAGGGCCTCGGCCTCGGCGAGGCGCTTGCTCTCATGGTAGAGAAGGTCTAGCGGGATGAAATTGTTCGGCGCGGACTCGTCGATGGGCAGGCCGTCTTCGCTGAAGCCCACCGCCGCGACGGAGGAAACGTGGAGCAGCAAGGGGACGCCTGCCGTCTTGGCCCCCTCGGCGACGATTCTCGTTCCGTAGACGTTCGTTCGAAAGATGCGCTCTCGACGGAGCGACCAATGCGACAGATCTGCGGCCAGGTGGACGATCGCGTCCGTTCCGGCTGCGGCGTGCGCCACGGCGAGCGGATCCGTCACGTCGCCGCGCGTGACGCTGCTCACGTAACCGGAAATCGTTTCGGTGACACTGTTGGGTCGAACCAGCGAAATGAGGGTATGACCACGCTCGGCGAGTTCGCGGACGACAGATCTTCCTAAGAACCCGGTCGCACCCGTGACTAAGACTCTCATTAAACGAATCTACCTTCCGAGGCGAAATCGAACCTTGGGTCAAAGCCATAAGGACGAGATGTTAAGCAGGTCGATCAGCGTCGTCATGCCGGCCTACAACGAGGCGCCGCACATCCTCGACAATCTGCGCGAGGTCGTCGTCGCCCTCGCTCAAGACTACGACTACGAGATCATCGTCGTCGACGACGGAAGCCAGGACCTCACGTACCACGAGGCGCTCAAGTTCGTCGCGCCCGATCCGGCCCGCGTGCGCGTGGTCCGCTACGACGAAAACCTGGGCAAGGGCAACGCGCTGATGTGCGGCACCTGGTTCGCCCGCGGCGACTACGTCGTCTTCCTGGACGCCGACATGGACCTCCATCCCGCGCAGCTGCCGAAGTTCTTCGACATCATGGACCGCACCGGCGCCGACGTCGTGATCGGCAGCAAGCGCCACCCGGAATCCAAGGTCGACTATCCGTTCATCCGGCGCGTCTACAGCGCGGTCTACTACACGATCATCCGGCTGATGTTCGGCCTCCCCATCAAGGACTCGCAGACCGGGCTCAAGATCTTTCGCAGCGAGGTGCTGCAGCGCGTGCTGCCGCGCATCCTCGTCAAGCGGTTCGCGTTCGACATCGAAGTCCTGGCCAACGCGCACCGGCTCGGCTACTCGATCGCCGACGGTCCCGTCACGCTCGCAATTCCGCCGCAGCGTCGGCCGGATCCGGATGAAGGACGTCGCGAACATCCTGACCGACACGCTGGCGATCTATTACCGGATGTACATCCTGCACTACTACGACCGGCTCGACGGCGTCCGGCTCGACGACCTGCGGCTGGCGGATTCCGTCGGGGGACTCCGTGTCGGCGAGGCCGTGCGCGAACGTTAGTCGTTTTTGAAGATATCGGTCGTCATCCCGCTACGGCGACTCAACACGTACGTGCGCGAAGCGCTGGCGGCGCTGGCGCAACAGACCTATCGCGACTTCGACGTTTACGTCGTCACCGACGAGCCCGAGACCATCGCGTGCGACGGGCTGGTCGTGCACTGCCTGGCGTCGGGCGCCGTCCCGCCGAACTACAAGCGCAAGATGGCGGCCGAGCGCTCGCGACGCCGACGTTGTCGCGCTGCTCGACGACGACGCGTATCCGGTCGCGGGCTGGCTCGCGGCGGCCATCCGGCACTTCGCGCGATCCCGACGTCGATCGCGGTCGGCGGACCCGGGCGTGACGCCGCCCGACGACCCGCCGTCGCAGCAGGCGAGCGGTGCGATCTATGCTTCGCCACTGGTCTCCGCCGGATACGTGTACCGGTATCTGCCCGCGGCGGCGCGCGACGTTGACGACTATCCCTCGTGCAACCTGTTCGTGCGGCGCGCAGCCGTTCGTCGGCCACGTCGGCGAGTGTCTGCGCTACTGGCCGGGCGAGGACACGAAGCTCTGCATGCTGTTGACGAAGGCCGAGGGCAAGCGGATCGTCTACGAGCCGGAGGCGGTCGTCTATCATCACCGCCGCGCGCTTTTCTGGGGCCACTTCCGCCAGGTCTGGAACTACGCCGTGCACCGCGGGTTCTTCGCGAAACGCTACCCGGACACGTCCCTGCGGCCGCAATACTTCGTTCCGTCGACGTTCGTCGTCGCGGGCGCGCTCGGCGATTCCCGCGCTCGTCTTCGTGCCCGCGTCGCGCGCGGCGGTGACGGCCGTCGCCCTCGTCTACGGCGGCCTCGTCGCTCGCGGCGGCGCTGCGTTCGCGCGCCGCCGGCCGGTGTTCGCGGGGCTGGTCGCGCTCGGCATCTCGTTGACGCACGTCACCTACGGCGTCGGTTTCCTCTCGGGCCTTTCGCGCCGCGAGCTCGACCATTGAGAGCGCGCGCGCACGCCGCCGGGCAGGAATCGAGCTCGCCCGGTCCGCACGAGCAAAGACAGCATATGAAGATTGCCGTATCCTATCCGCCGCTGGAGAGCGACGAAAGGCGTCGCGCTCCTGTCGCAAAACCGGCAGTTTCAGTGGTTCAACAACCCGACGTTCATCTACCCGATGGTGCCGGCCTCGGCGGCGACGCTGCTGCAGTCGCTGGGCCACGAGGTCGTTTGGGACGACGCGATCGCCGAGCAGAAAAGCGAGGCCGAGTGGCTGCGCTGGTTCGCGGGCGCCGGTCTCGACCTGATCGCCCTGGAGAGCAAGACGCCGACGATCAAGAAGCACTGGCGCCTGATCGCGAAGATGAAGGAGCTGAGCCCGTCGACGCTCGTCGTGCTGATGGGCGATCACGTCACCGGGTTCCCCGAGGAGTCGCTCGAGCAGTCGCCGGTCGACTTACGTGCTGACGGGCGGCGACTTCGACTTCGGGCTGCGCGATCTCGTCGCGCACCTCGACGGCGGAGCGCCGGCGGGCCCGGCACGTACTACCGGGCGGACGGCGGGATCGCGCATACCGAAGGTTTCTCGCTGCAGAACGATCTGAACGCGCTGCCGTTCGTCGATCGCGACCTGACGAAGTGGAAGCTGTACGCGTACAAGAACGGCAACTTCAAGTATCTGCCCGGCACGTACACGATGTTCGGGCGCGACTGCTGGTGGGGTCATTGCACGTTCTGCTCGTGGACCGTCATGTTCCCGGGCCAGAAGTTCCGGACGCGCACGGCCGAGTCCGCGGTCGAAGAGGTCGACCTGCTCGTCAACAAGTACGGCGTCCGCGAGATCTTCGACGACACCGGCACGCTGCCCGTCGGCGCGTGGCTGAATGAGTTCTGCGAGGGATTGATCGCGCGCGGCCTGCACCGCAAGGTGCGCATGGGCTGCAACATGCGCTTCAACTACTTGTCGAAGGAAGACTATCGCCTGATGGGGCGCGCCGGTTTCCGCTTCATCCTGTACGGTCTCGAGTCGGCCAATCAGTCGACGCTCAAGCGGCTGGCCAAGAACATGAAGACGGAGACGATCGCAGACGAACTGCGCTGGTCGAAGGGAGCCGGCCTCGCGCCGCACCTGACGACGATGATCGGCTACCCCTGGGAGAGCAAGGACGAGGCGCGCAACACGATCGACTTCTGCAAGCAGAATGTTCCGCACGGGGTGCGTCGACACGCTGCAGGCGACGGTGATCATGCCGTACGCAGGAACCCCGCTCTACAAGGAAGCCGAGCACAACGGCTGGCTGCTGACGAAGGACTGGGACGAGTACGACATGCGGCGTCCGATCCTCGCGAGCCCGCTCTCGGCTCAGGACACGCTCGCGCTGACGCAGGACCTGTACCGCTCCTTCATCAGCCCGCAGTTCGTGTTCAACAAGCTCACCAACATCCGCAGTTGGGAAGACGTCCAGTTCATCGGGCGCGGCATCAAGTACGTCCTCGGGCACCTGACCGATTTCAACCTCGGTCAGGTCAAGGGTGCCGCCGCGCTCGGCAAGGAGTCGCGCAAGAGCTCGGACGTCGCCGCTTAGCCCGGATGCAGTCCGCGGCGGCCGGCGCCTAGCGAGCCTTGCCGTTCAAGCGCTCGTCGCTGTATTGGGCCGGCGTCGTCGCGCTTGGTCTCTTGGTCGGCATCGTGGCCTCGTACCGGGTGCTGTTCGAACCCGGTATCGTCGGCCTGTTCCACGACTGGGACATCCCGCCGGCCCGCGGCCAGATCCTCGCGTATGCCGGCCAGCTCTTCAACGGCTGGCAGACGCGTGGGCTCGGAGCGCCGCTCGACTACCCGGCCGATTACCTGTTCTGGTTCGGCCTCGCGCTTTCGGCCTGGGCCGGCATCGAGCCGGCTGCGACAACCAAGGCGATCCTGATCGCGATGCCCGCGCTCGCGTTCGTGACGGCCAGCGGGTTCGCGCGCCGGCTATCGATACGTCCGGGCGCCGCGCTGGCGTGCGGCTTCGGCTACGCGCTCGGTCCCGTGATGTTCAACAAGCTGATCTCGGGACAGGCGACGTATCTCATCGCGTATTGCCTGCTACCGGTCGTCGCCGTCGCGACGCTGTGGGGGCTGCGCGGCGGCCGCCCCGTCCGGGCCGGGCTGCTCGTCGGCGCGTTGCTCGGCCTCGTCGCGATGCAGATCCAACTGGGAGCCGTCGGCGCGCTCGCCGTCGCGGCGCTGGCGCTGTTCTGCGGCAACGCGACGCGGGCGGTGCGGATCGTGCTGTGCGCCGTCGCCTTCGCCACGCTGCTCGTCATCGAACTGCCGACCGTCGTCGCGCTCGCGCTCAATCACGCCGCGACCGCGAGCGGACGGGCGACCGGTTCTCCCGACGTCCTCGACTGGCTCGCCTACAACAGCGTACACCCGCTCGACGCGCTCAAGCTCGACGGCTATGCGCCGCATTACATCGCGCTCGTCACCGTGAGTTGGTACGGTGTCTGGTCGGCGGGCGCGTACGTGCTCGTCGCGGCCGCGATCGCCGGCCTGGCGGGCGCCCCTGCCCGGGTCCGCTGGTTCAGCGCGATCGTCGGCATCGGGACGCTCTTGCTGATCACCGGCGTCGACTCGCCGCTCGCGCCGGTCTTGACATGGCTGTTCGTCCACGTCCCGGCGGCCTCGGTGCTGCGCGAACTGTACCATTTCATGGCGATCCCCGCCCTGATCTGTGCGGTCGGGCTCGCATATTTCTGGCAGTCGTCGCTGGCGGGGGAACGGGGATCACCGCAGCGCTGGGCCCTGCTGTGCGCCGCCGCGGTCGCGGTCGCGCCGTTCGCCTCCGGTAACGGCGGCGGTCTGATCGGCGCGCAGCCGTACGACACCGAGATGCGCAACGCATACCAGCTCGTGGAACCGTCGCAGCGCCGGGTCGTGTGGCTGCCGATGGACCAGCCGCTCGCGTTCATGGGGTCCGGCGCGGGCGGCGACCCGATGGGCCTCACGCGGCCCGGCAGCCTGTGGACGTATTCGCTCGGATGGCCGCTCACGGCAGTCGACATCTACGCGCGCTCGTCGAATTGGCATCGCGCGCTCCAGGCGATGCGCGCGCTGAGCGTGGGCTGGGTCGTGGCGCGCGCCGACTTCGATTCGCTGCTCGCGTTGTTTCTCCACGGCGGCGCGTCGCGCCAGTATTTTTTGCGCACGCCGCTCGTCGTGCCGCGGTTGTCGCGCGCCGAGGTTCAGATCTTCCCGTACACGCACGCCTATCCGATCGACGGTCTGCCGAAGGCGTATCGTGCCGACGTCGCCGCGTTCGTTCCGTCGCGGCTCGAGGTCGCGGGCGCGGTGGGGGACCGCGGCTTTGTGCCGTTCGACTTCGACGTGCCGCCGCCCGCCGGCGTGCGCTACGTCGTCGTGCGCGATAGGGGCGACGTGCTCGACGAGATGCTCGCCGGGCGCGGAACGGAACTGCCGCTCGCCGAGCAGACGAACGTGCCGGAAAAGGGCTTTGCGAGCCTGCCCGAGTGGTGGTTCTTTTCGCCGGCATACGCGGAGGCGCGCTCGGGGATCGTGACCTTCGGCGCGCACGCCGAGCGCGTGCGCATCGCCCGGACACTCCGCGACGGCGCGATCGTCGTGTCCTGGATCGGCACGCCGCTGGGCGGACGGATGCGCCTGCGCGTCGCGGGACGCTCGGTGTTGATCGACACGGCGGCGAGCCCCGTCGCTTGGCGTTCGACGCTCGTGCCGGTCGGCACGGTGCGGCCGGGCGAGAGCGTGTTCGTCGAGACATTGGATCCCCCGGCCTCCGTCGCGATCAGGTCG
This sequence comes from Vulcanimicrobiota bacterium, assembly GCA_963743605.1. Lineage (GTDB taxonomy): Bacteria > Vulcanimicrobiota > Vulcanimicrobiia > Vulcanimicrobiales > Vulcanimicrobiaceae > CAVUQJ01. The sequence continues at coordinate 489,417 of CAVUQJ010000009.1, forward strand.
ATTCGCGCCGTCGACGGCGCGACGCTGCGCAGCGCGACCGATGGGTTCGGTCGTTTGGCCGGCGGCGCCGAGCGCGTCCTGTTCTGGGATCCGGGGACGCGCGCGCCGTTTCGAGTCGAGCGCGCCGGGCAGACGCAGGCCGTCGGCGATCTTGCGAGCGATCGCGAGTACCGGCTCGACGTGTCGTGCCGGCCCGTGCAGGGCCGCTACGTGTGGGCGCTCGGTCCCGGCGAGCAAGCTTTCGCGTATGCGCGTGTCGACCCAAGCTCCGGCATCGCGCGCATGGAGTTTCCCGGCATCGGCGACGCGATGCACCTCGGCGGCACCTGCGCACGCAAGGGCTGGGTGCTCGCGTCGCGCCCACTCGCCGATCCCGATCGCGCGCTGACGCGGTTCGCGCCGCAGCGCTTGCCAATCGCAGGCGGTTCGTTCGACGGCGTGCACGCGCGGCTGCCCGGTGCCGGCGACCTCGCGGTGCTCAACGTCGCGTACGGCCCGAACTGGCGCGCCGCCGGCGCACCGTTGCATCTGCAGACGGCGCTCGGCACGAACGTCTGGGTGTTGCCGGCCGGGCAGTCCGCCCTCGAGGTGGAAAACGCGCAGTCGGCGCCGTTCCGCGTCGCATTCTGCGTCGGCGTGTTGATGGTGCTCGCGGGCCTGGCGGCGCCGCTCGCGGGTCTGGCGGCGCCGCTCGTCGGCGCGCGGCGACCGGCGTGAACGCGTTACCCCGTTCCGCATCCGGCAGGTTCGCGCTGACGGCGGCGCTCGCTGCGCTGGTGTGCGGAGCCGGCGCCTCGTGGCACGTATTGTTCGAGCCGGGACTCGTGGGGCTCACGCGCGACTGGTCGGTCGCGCCGGCACCGGGCCAGATGGTCGCGACGGCGTCGCAGCTCTTCGACGGTTGGTACCGCTGGACGCTCGGGTTTCCGGTCGTCTACCCGACCGACTACCTGCTCGTGTTCGCGCTCGGCTTCGGGGGAGCGGCGGGCATGACCGGCGCCGTGCTGAGCAAAGCCGTCGTGTTCCTGGGGCCGGCGCTCGCGTGCGTCTGCGCGATGGTCGCGGCGCGAGCGTTGCGGCTGTCCGATCCGGCGGCGACCGCGTGCGGTTTGGTGTACGCGCTCAGTCCGGTCGCGCTGAACAAGCTCGTCTCGGGCCAGCTGACGTTCATCTTCGGCTACGCCGTGCTGCCGCTGGCCCTAGCGGCGTATGCGGACGCCTGCACGCGGCGGCGCTGGCTGCTCGGCGGACTCGGGGCCGGCGCCGCGCTGGCGCTGGCGGCGGTCCAGATCCAACTCGGCTTCATCGCGCTGCTGCTGCTCGCGTTCGCGGCGCTCACGTGGCGCTACGGCACCGCGCGCGTCAGGTTCGCGACGCTCGCCGTTGCGGCCGCGACGCTGGCGCTGATCGAGGCCCCCGTCATCGTCGGTCTCGCGACGAACCTCGCGCCGCTCGGCCAGATCCGCGCGCAGATTCGCACGGATCCGTCGTGGATCACGAGCAACAGCGCGATGCCGGACGAGGCGCTCAAACTCGCTGGTTACATCGTCGCCTACGACCTCCACGCGGTCGCCGGCTGGTATCTCGGCTGGAGCGTGGCCGCCTACGCGGTCGCCACGCTCGCGTTCGCCGGCATGCTGACCGCGACGGGCGGATTGCGCGTCTTCTCGATCGGCGCAGGCGCGGTCGCGCTGCTGATCGTGACCGGCGTCTACTCCCCGTTCGCGGCGGCGATACTGTGGGTGTTCGCGCACGTCTCGTTCAGCCACGCGTTCCTCGAACTCTACGACGTAATGGCGGCGCTCGCGCTGATCTATGCGATCGGCGTCGGCGCCTGCTGGGACGCGCTGCGCGGCCGGTTCGCCGGTTGGGCGAAGGGCGTCGTGGTGTTGGCGGTCGTGGCGTTCGTCGCGCCGATGCTGACGGGGAACGGGGGGGGCCTGCTGCAGGCGCATCCGTACGACGGCGAACTCGTCCCGGCGTACGCGCTCTTGGCGAATCAGACGAAACGGACGGTTTGGTTTCCGATGGATCAGCCGCTCGCGTTCGAGGGGCGCGGCGCCGGCGTCGAACCGATGAGCGAGACGGCACAGGGCAGCCTCTGGAAGTACTCGCTCGCGTGGCCGCTGACCGCCGTCGACATGGACGCGCGCAGCCACGACTGGGACGGGCTCAAGCGCGCGCTCGCCGCATTGAGCGTCGGGACGTCGGTGGAACGCAGTGCGTTCGATTCGAAGCTGTACCTGTTCTTGCTCGGAGCCGGCACGCACACGTATCTCGAGCCGCGCCTACGCATCCCGCCGCTGTCGGGGCGGTCGACGGTCGTCGGAGCGGCGACGCGGATCGACGAGATCGACGGCGCGCTGCCGATCGCGTACGGAGCGGACGGTTTCGCGGTCGTGCCGCGCCGGCTTTCCGCGATCGCCGCCTTCGCGGACACGTCGCTCGTGCCGGTCGCGTTCGAGGACGGCGTGGCAGCCGGCGTCCCCTACGTCGTGTTGCGCGATCGCGACGACGCCGCCGACGAGGCGTTGGCGACGGCCCGCGTCGCGCCGCTCGCGCTGCCCACCACGACGATCTACGCGACGCAGGCGTTCGCGCCGCTCGGCTGGTGGTGGTGGGATCGTCCGGAGTTCAGCGATGTCGCCGACGGCATCCTCGCGTACGGGCAGCAACAGTTCGCGACGACGGTCGAGCGCGACGTGCGCGACGCGGTCGTCGAGGTCGCGTGGATCGCGTCGCCGGTCGGCGGCAGATTCCGGCTGACCGTCAACGGACGGGTGCACGCGTTCGACACGAACGCCCCCGCGGCGGCCTGGCGCTCCGTGTCCGTCGCGGTGGGCAACGTCGACGCGGGCGCCACGCTCGGCATCGCGGCGCTCGATCCCGCCGCGGCGGTCGCGATCCGCGCCATCCGCGTCGTCACGGCCGCCGACGCCATGCGTGCGCGCGCGGGGTACGCGGCGTTGCTGCGCGGTGCGAGTTCGGTCGTCGACGCGCGAGCCGTCGAACCGGGTCCGTATCGTGTCGTCGCACGAGGCGTGAGCCGGCGCCTCGGGCGCGTCGCGTTCGGCTACCGCTACCGGCTGCGCGTGCGAACGGATCGTTCGCACGGTCCGCTGATGGTGTACGATGCGAAGGACAACCTCGTCGCGTACGCCGGACGCGCCGTCCGCGGCACGACCTACGATCTCGCGTTCGAGGGCATCGACGACCGGTTGCGGCTGTCGTCGCTGGCTCCGGTCGTCGCCGGTTGGACGCTGGCGGCGGCGCCGTACCGCGGCGCGGCGCCCGCGGCTAGCCTCGCGCGCTGGCGGCGCTCCGTCACGGCGGGCCGCGTCGACGGGACGAGCGCGACGTTCGCACCCGGCCGCCGCATCGCGGTCCTCAACGTCGCGTACTCGGGCGACTGGCACGGCGACGTTGATCCAACGCGACACATCCGGACCGCGCTCGGGACGAACGCCTGGATCGTCGCGGTCGACGGCACGGGCGCGCGCGTCGCGGACCGCCAGACGCCGCTCTTCCACTTCGCGTTCGTGCTCGGCGCGCTCGCGTTCACGCTCGCCGCGGCCTGCGGCCTCGGCGGCGACGTGCGGGCGCTCGCGCGGACGAGGCGGAGAGCGGTGCGGCCGACTTGAAGGCCGACGCGATGATGCAGACCTCGACGGACGACGCGTTCGAGCGGGCCGTCGCTAAGCTCGGGTGTCCCTATCACCCGGAACGCGGGCTGCGCTACCAGGCGGACGACAAGACGCTCGCGTGCGACGAGTGCGGCCGGCGGTTCCCATGGGAGGGCCGTTGCTTCGATCTGCGTCCGGACGAGTTGCGCAGCAACGCTTCAACATGGCGGCCGGGCGATCCGGGTTGGGACGATCGCCACCTGTGGCTGATCGGCGCAAGCTCCAAGCGCCGCGCCGACGCGCCCGTCGACGCCGCGCGCGACGTCCTCGACATCGGCTGCGGCGCGACGCCGGCCGGAAGCTTCAACCTCGACGCGTACGTACCCGAGCCGGTGCCGCCGAACTTCGTTCTCGCGACGGCCGATCTGCTGCCGTTCCGCGCCAAGACGTTCGACGCCGTCGTCTCGCGCTACGTGATCGAGCACGTCACCGATCCGGCGCGCTTCGTGCGCGAGTGCGTCCGGCTCGCGCGCCGCGAGATCACGATCGTCACCGACAATGCGGACTGGCTCGGCGAGATCGCCTTCCGCATCGCCGGTCGCGGGCGCATCTTCCACGCCGAACACGTCTACAAATGGAGCGTCGAATATCTGCGCAACCTGCTCGACCGTTTCGACGGCATCGAGGCGACGGTCGCGTTGGATACGCTCAGCGACACGCCGATCGTGCGGCTCGTCGCGCGCGCTGCGCGGGGTCCGATCCTCGGGCCGTTGCTGCACCGCGATCTCGTCGCGCGCATCGCCGTCCGCTAGGTGACCGCGCGAACGCCGTTCCCGGCGGTCAGCGTCCTCGTCCCGACACTCAACTCGGCACGCACGCTCGACGCGTGCCTGACGGCGCTGCGCGCGCAGGACTACCCCGGCGGAGTCGAGATCGTCGTCGCGGACGCAGGCTCCGATGACGGCACGCCCGCGATCGCGCGACGGTACGGTGCCACCGTCGTGCCCAACCCGCTGATCAGCGGCGAGGCGGGTAAGGCCGCCGCCCTGCGCGCGGCCGGCGGCGAACTCGTCGCGTTGATCGACTCCGACAACATCGTCGTCGGCGACGACTGGTTGCGGCGGATGGTCGCGCCGTTCGCGGACCCGGCGATCGTTGCGAGCGAGCCGATCGCGTTCTCGGCCCTTCCCTCGGACACGCTCGTCGATCGCTACTGCGCCCTTTTCGGCGTCAACGATCCGCTGTGTCTGTTCTTCGGCAACTACGACCGCTGTTCGGCCGCGACCGGCCGCTGGACGGACCTCGCCGTCGATGCCGAGGAGCGCGGCGACTACGTCGTCGTGGCCCTGGGGCGCAGTCCGCTGCCGACGTTCGGCGCGAACGGCACCGTGTACCGGCGCAGCGTGCTCGAACGCTACGTTTCCGATTACCTGATGGACATCGACGTGCCCGTCCGCATCGGCCGCGACGCGCCGGACGCGGGCTTCGCCAAGGTGCGGACGTTCGATCCGCCATCTTTTCTGCCGTGACGTCGGTGCCTTCGTGCGCAAGCAGCGGCGCAGGATCCGCGACTTCTTCGCCGCCCCGCAAGGCGAGGCGCGCGCCTATCCCTGGCGGCCGTTCTTGGGGCCGGGCGTCACGCGGTTCACCTTCGCCTGCGTGACCGTCGTGCCGCTGCTGTGGCAGAGCGGGCGCGCCTACGCTCGCTCGCGCGACAGCGCCGCGTTCTTCCATCCTGCGGCATGCTGGCTGACGCTGTGGGTCTACGGGACGACGTACCTGTTCGCGCGCGGGAAGGCGCTGGACCGGCGCGGGTGGCGGCAGTGAGGCGCCGCGTGCCGTGGGGGACGCTCCTAATCGCGGCGCTCGCGCTCTACGTTCCGTTCGTGAACTACGGCGTCTCGGCCGATCTGATCGGCGGCGATGCGGCCGACGCGTGGGCCCTCCCCGGCGCCGTCCTGCACGCGTTCGCCGGCGTGTTCCTGCTCTATCCCGGGCTCGGTCAGAACGCGGTCGAGGGGATACAGGGCATCTTTCCGACGCTGACGCTCGCCGCGGCGATCCATGCGCTCGGGGTGCCGACCGCGATCGGAACGCGCCTCGTGATCGCGCTCTATTTCTTCGCCACGATGCTGGGCGCGCTACGCCTGCTGACGGCGTTGCTTCCTGCCGGCTGCGGTTCGATCGGCCGGCTCGCCGCGTGCGTCGGGGCAATCTTCTACGGCATCAATCACTTCACGATTTTCCTGTACTCGTCGGTGCAGACATATTACGTGTGGACGTACATCGCGTTGCCCTGGCTCGTTTTCGGCATCGTGATCGGCTGCGAACGCGACCTACGGCGCGGCGCCGCGATCGTCGCGTTCGCGCTGCTGTGCGCCGGCTGCGGCGCGACGAGTCCGGCGACGTTCGGCGTTGCGCTGGCCGCCGTCGCGATGGGCGCCGCGCTGGAGCTGGCGCAGGGGATCGCCTGGCGCCGCGTCGCGCGGGTCGCCGGCCTGGGCACGCTGCTCGGCTTCGGCGCATGCGCGTGGTGGCTGTTGCCGATGCCGACGCGGATCGCGTCGGGCTTGGGCCAGGTCAACGCGGAGGGCAGCAGCGCCTGGGTGCAGTGGATGAGCGCGCGCTCGAGCCTGCCCCATTTGTTCAAACTCGACGGTTACACCGGCGGCGATCATCTGCCGGGCGCCGCATGGTACGGATCGCCGCTCGGCGACGTCGCCGGATACCTGCCCTTGATCGTGGCCCTCGCGGGCTTCGGCGCCGTGCGCGCCCGCTTCTCGCGACTGGCCCTCGCGCTGTTCGCCCTGTTCGTCGCGCTCGGCGCCGGCGTCCACCCGCCGTTCGGCGCCGTCTACCGGGCGCTGATGGACCACGTGCCGGGCTTTGTGATCTACCGCTCGCCGTACGACAAGTGGACGCCGCTCGCCGCGCTGTTGCTGACGATGCTGTTCGGACTCGGGCTCGCCGGCGTCGGCAGGCGGGCCGCCGCGCTGCGTCCGCGCACGCCACGCGGCGCGCGAGCGCTGACGGCGCTCGCAATCGGATGCGGCGTCCTCGCGGTGAGCGCCTATCCGTGGCCCGTCTACGCAGGCAAACTCCTCTACGTTCCGCCCGGCCCCACCGGTTTTCTGTCACATATCCCCGCGGACTATGCGCGCGTCGCGGCGATCGTGCGGGCCGCGGGCGGCGGCACGCGTACCGTCACGTTCGGCGGCGACGCGACTGGCTATCCCCAGTTCTCGTGGGGCTACTTCGGCGAGGACCCGATCTTGGTGGCGACCGGCACGCCGACTACCGGCATCGCGGAGATCGTTCCGCGCGCCGCGTACCTGTCGGAGCCCGCGCTCGAGCGCGCGCTGCGTTCGCTCGGCGTCGCATACATCGTCGTGCACCACGACGTGCTCGACGCCGCGCCCACGCCCGACATTCGCTGGTTCGTCGCGCGCGGCGCCGTCTCGCTGTCCTACGACTCGCCGTCGCTGAGCCTCTACGCGCTCCGTGCGGCCCCCATGCCGCTGGTCGTGACCGCGAGCGAGCCCGTCCTCGTCTCGCGCGCGGGTCTCTACGCGGGCGTGCAGCAGCCCGACGACGCGCAGACCGGCAGGTTGGATCCGAACCTCGGGTTCGCGCTCGCGGACGACGCCGCCTCATATTACATGCCACTGAGCGCCGTCGCGCCGCCGGCGACCGAGGCCCTCGCCACCGCGAGCGACGTGACCGCGGCGCCGCGGCGCGCCGGCGAGCGCGTTGAGTACGTCGCTGCGAACCCGTTCGGCATGATCGTCGCGCGCGCGACCTGCGCGGGTGGACGGCCGGCGCTGCGCGTCGAGCCGCCGACGGTGTGGTGGGCCGGCCCGGTCGGGCTGCCCGCGTTCGAGCGGACGTTTTGCCTCTCGCGACCCGTTCCGGCTGCCGTCGCGATCGACGGCGTTCCGATCGCGGTCGACGACGCGCCGTTTTCGCTCTCGAACGCGTATGGCGAGCACGAACTGATCGCCGGCACCGACCGCTTTCGCTTCGCCTTCGATCAGCGCGTGCTCGACGCGCGGGCGCTTCCGCCCGGGCGCGCCGGCGGGCTCCGAGAACGGGTGAACCTGCGGCCGGACGCCGCGGCACTGCTTCGCCAACGGCTCGTTTGGAACGCACCGGCGGACGCGCCCGGCGTGCTGACCGCGCTCGTGTCGCTCACCGCGGCGACGACCTATCACGAGGCCTACGCTTCGGGCGCGATGCTGACGACCGACCGCTACCGGCTGCGTTTTCGCTACAGCGGCACGGGGAGCGGCGAGGTATGGTTCATCGCGACCGGCTACAGCGGCGACCGCGTGACGCGACTGCAACTCGACGGCGGCACGCACGCGTTCGAAGAGACCGTTTTCCCTCCGACCGCGCGCGACGGAAGGTACGCGCTGCGCCTGCGCGTCGTGAACGGCGTGCTGCGCGCCGGACCGGTCACGCTCACGGCCGACGGTCCGAACGGCATCACCGTCGCGACGCGGCCCGGTAGCAGGTTAGGTGGAGCGGTGGTCGCGTTGCGGCGCGTCGCGCCGTGGTGGTTCGATGTGACGGTTGCCGGATGCGCTCCGTGCCTGCTGCGTGCGAGCGTGTCGCTGCCCGCCGCCTGGGCCGTCCGGGGCGCGCGCGTCGAAGCGGTCCTGGAGGGCCAGGGACAGAGCACCGGCGCCCAGTGGACCGGCGTTACGACCGGCGCGGCCGCGTGGCTGCTCGACGCGGGCCCTGGACGGCGACGGATCGCGCTCCTGTTCGTGCCGGCGCTGCTCGCGATCGCCGGGCTCGCGATCGCCGTCGTGGCGCTCGCCGCGACGATCGCGCTCCTCGTCCGGCGCGCAGCGGCGCCGGCCGCGCTCGCCGCGGAACCGGAGTGGCGAGCGGGCCCGTTGCAATGGTGTTCGGTCCTGCTGGCGGCGGCGGTGCCGGTCGCCGGGGCGATACGACCCGATGTGGCGGAGGGGCTCGCGACGGCGCTGTGGTTCATGGCGCTGCTCGTCGCGGCGGGAGGAGATCGGCTCGTCCTGAGGGGCCCGGAGCGTGCGAGCACAACATGACCAGCGTGAACGGCATCGCAACCCGCCCCGCCGGGGTCCGGTCTTGGCACCATAGCATGCGCCGGGACGTGGTCTGCTAGTGGGCGTCGCGGAGGCGGCGAGGGCCCGGGCGGCGGCCCAGGCTCTCCATCACGAACGGACGGTGCCGCGCGTAGGGCACGCAGCTGCGCCGACGTTCGGGCTCGCGCTCCTGGTCGGGCTCGCCGTCTGCTGGCGGGTCCTGCTGGAACCGGGCGTGATCGGCCTGGTGCACGACTGGTCGGTTCCGCCGTTTGCGGGACAAAACGTCGCCCTGCTGCATCAAATGGTCGACGGGTGGTACCGCTGGGGGCTCGGGCTCGCGATCGCCTATCCCTTGGAGTATCCGCTGCGGCTGCTGCTCGGCGCCTGTGGCGCGCTCGGCCTCGACGGCCGGGTCCTCAGCAAGGCGACGGTCATCCTCGTGCCGGCCGGTTCGTTCGTCGCGCTGACGTGGCTGGCGCGCTGCTGCCGCTTGCCGCAGCGCGCCGCGTGGGTGGGGGGCGCGTTCTACGCGCTCGACCCGGTGATGTTGAACAAGCTCGTCTCGGGACAGCTCACATATCTCTTGGGCTATGCGGTGTTGCCGCTCGTGCCGGCCGCGTTCATCGCGAGCATCGATGCCGGCACGACGGGACGACGGACGTGGCTCGCCGCGATCGCGCTCGGTGCATTGCTCGCACTGACGGCGGTCCAAGTGCAGTTGGGCGTGCTGGCATCGTGCGTGTTGCTACTCCTGGCGCTGACGAGCACGCGCGTCCCCGCGGCGAGGCGGGCGCTCGTCGTCGGCGTGGCGTTCGTGACGCTGGCGGCGATCGAGTTGCCGACGCTCGCGTGGCTCGGGCACGGCGTCACGGGGATCGAGCAGCTCGATCAGTTCGGCCATCGCGCGGCGTGGCTGCGGGCGAATTCGATCGCACCGGCCGATGCGATCCGGCTGATCGGATACCTCGCGCACTACGACATCAGCGCGACGTTCGGCTGGACGTCCGGTCTGGAACGTCGCCTCGTGGTGCGTCGTCGCCGCGGTCGCCGTCGGGCTCGTCGCCCTGCCGGCGCCGATGCGCGGCGTCTGCGTGACCGCGGTGATCGCGACGATCGCCTTCGTCGAGCGGCACCTCGACGTTTTTCGCGCCGCTGCTCACGGCGCTGTTCGAGCACGTCCCGGTCGCCCAGATGTTCCGCGAGCTGTACCACGCGATGGCGGTCGTGTCGCTCGCGTATGCGCTCGCGATCGCGGCGTGCTTCGCGCTGGCCGGGCGCCTGCGCTTCGGGCGCGGCGTCCAGGCCGCGTTGTTGCTCGTGGTCGCAGGCTACGTCGCGCCGATGCTCAGCGGCGACATATCCGGCTGGTTGCAGGCGGCGCCGGTCGATCGCTACCTCGCGCCGGCCTATGCCGACGTCGACGCGGGAGCCGGGCGCGTCGTGTGGTTCCCGCTGGACCAGCCGCTCGCGTTCGACGGCTACGGCGCCGGCGTCGACCCGATGGCGATCACCGACCGCGGCAGCCTCTGGCTCTATTCGCTGACGTGGCCGTTGACGGCCGTCGACATGGCGGCCCGCATGGGCGACGACGCGGTGCTGCGCGACGAACTGCGGACGCTCGGCGTCGCGGTCGCGGTCAACCGCTCGCGGCTGACCTCGCGCTACGATACGTTCAGCGCCGAGGGCTCCGTCGCGAGCCGGCTCTTCCGCCGTCCGCTGGCGTTCGGTCCGGCGCTCGGCAGCGCGCACGCGTACTCGCCCGCGCTCACGTCGTACGCGTTGCCCGGCGGCCCGCTCGTCGACTTCCCCGCCGCGGCGCCGCCGTCGTGCCGCAGCGCCTGGCCGTCATCGCGGCCGTCTCGGCCGCCCGGGTCGCGCCGTTCGGTTTCGCGCAGCCGCCGCCCGCCGGCGTACCGTACTCCGTGTCGTACGACGCGGGCGACGGGCCTTGGGAATCGCTCCAGGTAGCCGGGTTCAGCCGTCCGGTCGACGGCGCCGGCCGTGAACGCGCTGCACGCGTTCGCCGGCGGCAACGTCTGGTGGTGGTATCGCGCGCCGTACGCCGACAGCGAGCGCTTTTCGTTTGCGATCGGTTCGGCGCAAGCGCAACTCGTGACGGACCGCGCGCTGTCGGATGCCGACGTCGTCGTCGCGTGGATCGCGACCCCCGCGGGCGGTAGGTTAGCTGTTACCTGTGGCCGCGCCATGCAGGTGCTCGATACCGGCGGGGCATGGTCCGCTTGGCGCTCGGCGGCGATCGCGTGCGGTCCGCTACCGGCCGGCGGGCGAGTGGAGTTGCGCGCGCTCGACGCGCTCCGCCGAGGTCGCCCTGCGTGGAGCGCAGATCGTCGCGGCTGCGGACCTGCGCGCCGCTCGGGCGCAGTTCGAGCGGCTCGTGCGCGGCGCGCAACGTTCGTCCCCGCTCGCGCCCGGCGTCGCCGGCGCGATCCGTTTCGCGCGCGGCGGGAACGCGGCGACGGTCGGCGTGCTGGAGCGCGGGCAACCGGCGCTGTTGGAGATCGACGCGCCGCGGCGGCACGGCGGACGCCGGTTTCGCGGTGAAGGCGCCGGACGGCTACGTCGTCGCCTGGCGGCCGGTTCGGACTCGGGCCCGCGACGGTCCGCGTGCCGCTGGTCGGCGACGGGACCGAGTTGCGCTTGACCGCCCGGGGGCGACGATCGCAGCGCTGGCGGCTCGCCCGGCTGAACCGCGTACAGCCCGATCCGGCGCTCGCGCCGGCCGGACACGCGGCCGCCGCGCCTCTTCGTCCTCAATCAGACGTTCGATCGCGGCTGGCAGGTCGCCGGCGCGACCGCGCACCTGCCGACCGCGCTCGGGACGAACGTGTTCCTGCTGCCGGACGCGACGCACGCCGCCGCGCGGTTTGCATTCTCGGCGCCGTACCACGTCGCGTTCGCTATCGGAACGCTCGCGCTCGTGCTTGCGCTGGCTGCCGGGATCGCGTTTCTCGTCGACGGCGGCGGGGGGAGGCGCCCTCGTTTGGCGGAAGGTAACGTCACTCGTGAACCGGCAATCGTCCGAGCGTGGAACCGGCCTTCAGCGTCTGCATCCCGTTGTACAACGCGGCGTGGATCGTCGGAGAGACCATCGCCAGCATCCTCGCCCAAACCGTGCGGGGACTTCGAAATCGTCGTCGTCGACGATTGCAGCACCGACGACAGCGAGGCGGCGGTCCTGCGCTTCGGCGACGATCGCATCGCTTCCATCGCAACGGCAGAAACCTCGGCTACGCGGGCAACGTCGCGCGCTGCTTCGAACTGGCGCGCGGCAAATACGTCTACCTGATGGGAAACGACGACATCCTCGCGCCGATCGCGCTCGAGCGGACGCGGCAGGCGTTCGAGCTGGATCCGGCGATCGCGCTCGTGACGCGGCCGTATTACTGGTTCGAGTCGGACCAGCGCGCGCGGCCCGTGCGCTACATTCCGCCGCTCGACCCGAACGCGACGACGGTCGTCGAGCGTCGACGGCGGACGACGCGGTCGTTCGTCGCCGTGCTCAACTCGATCAGTCAGCTTTCGGGGCTCGCGTATCGGCGCGACGCGCTCGTGCGCGACTATCATCCCGAGTGCTTCACCGCGCACGTCTATCCGTTCTTGGAGATGTGGAAGCGCCATCCGGTCGCGTTTTTGAACGAATACGTCCTCGCCGTGCGAATCGTCTCGAGCCAGACGCGTACGCTCGCGAACATCTACGAGCCGTCGCCGACGCTGTCGTGGATCTGGATGTTCGAGCGCGTCTTCGCGGGGCCGCGCTGGGCGCGTCAACGGCGTGTCGGCTGCGCACACCTCGCCGCGCACGTCGAGGGGCTCGTGCAGATCCGCTGTTCGGCCGGTTTCGTGCCGTTCGTGCGCGAGGCCGCGATGCTCGCGCGGCGGCGGCCGCTCAACCTCGTGAGCCCGAAGTTCCTCGCCTACGTGCTGTTCCTCGCGGCGCTGCCGCGCCGCGACGGCGCGGCGGTTGGTCGACCGCTACAAGCCGCTCGTGACCGGCGCGCCGCGGCGGCACATCGCGCTTGCGGGCGGCGCTGCCGCAGAGCGCGGCGCCCGTCGCCGCGCGGGCGCCGGCCCGAACCGGTCGCATGCGCCGTGCTGAGGCCGCTCAGCGCCTCGCGAGCAGTTCCGCGAAGATCGCGGCCTGCCGCGCGCCCGCCGCGGCGAACGAGTAATGCTGCTACACGCCGCGCTGCGCCGCGCGCGGGCGCGCATTCGTCCGGCCGCGACCAGCAGGAGCCGTCGATGCGCCGCGCGAGCGCGGCACGTCGCCGACGGGCACGGTCGCGATCAGGTCGCCGAAGACGGACGCGTAGCTCGGCAGCGCGTACGCGCGCGCAGGGGACGCCGACGGCGAGCGCCTCGCACAGCGAGATCCCCCAGCCCTCCTCGTAGCTGCACGAAACGAACGCGTTGGCGCGCGCGTACAGGTCGACCAGCGTCGCGTCGTCGACGTAGCCGTGCAGCGCGCACCCGGTCCGCGACGCCCGCCGCGGCCGAGCGCGCGCTGCAGAGCCGTCGCGCATGTGCGCGCGGCCCGTTGCCGACAACGTCGATCGACGTTTCGCGGCCCGAGCAGCGCTGCGAGCCGCGGCAAGTCGCCGACGCCCTTGGTCGGCTCGAGCCGGTGGACCCAGAGCACGCGCCGCCCGGCGCGCGGGCGGCGGGCGCGAGCCGGAAGCGCGCGGTGTCGATGCCCGCGCCGACGACGCGCAGCCGTTCGCGCGCGAACCCGCGCCGCGCGAGCGCGCTCGCGCGTCTCGTCGTTGAGCAGCGAGATGCGTTCGCAGCGAGCGGCGCAGCGCGCGCAGCGAGAGCGGCCTGCAGACGCGAACGACGCGGCCGCCGTCAGCGGCGTCGTTGCGCCGCCGCAAGCGGCGGCGGATTGAGGTGATGCACGACGCCGGTCCAGTGACAGCCGCGTGCGCGCGCGGCCGTCGCGCGCGGCCGCGAGGACGTCGACGAAGAAGTCGCCGGTCGTATGGACGAGCCGCGGCGCCGCACGCGTCGAGGGCCGCCGCGGCAGGCCGCAGCCGGTTCCACCAGATCAGCGCGCGTGCGATGCGGCCGCACGAGCGGGCCCGGCGCGATCGCCGGGAGGGAGCGGCTATGACCGTCCGGAAGAACGGTGCGAGTCCGTCGCACGCATAGTCCGGGGCGACGACGCCGATGTGCCACTCGGGGTGCTCGCGCGCGATCTCCCGCGCGGTGTTCGCAAACAGCTGGTCGCCGCCGGAACTCAGCTCGGTCGTGAGCAAGTGCGCCGCGACGAACAGGACGTCGAGTCCGGGAGGACCAGCTTGCATAGAATCGCGGTTATCGGTTGCGGCTACGTCGGCCTGGTGACGGGGACGTGTCTCGCGGAACTCGGGAATCAGGTCGTCTGCGTCGAGAACGACCCGGCGCGGTTCGAGGCGCTCGCCGCCGGCGGCGTCCCGTTCTACGAACCGGGGCTGACCGAACTCGTCGCGCGCAACCGCGCCCGCAAGCGGCTGTCGTTCGCGCGCGACGTCGCGAGCGGCATCGGCCGCGCACAGATCGTGTTCATCGCCGTCGGAACGCCGATGCTCCCGACGGGGCTCGCCGATCTGCGCGTACGTGCGCGCCGTCGCGCGCGAGATCGCCGAGGCGCTCGACGGTCCCAAACTGGTCGTCAACAAGTCGACCGTTCCCGTCGAGACCGGCGACCTCGTCGCCGCGATCATCCGCGAGTTCAAGCGCTCCGACCACGCGGTGCACGTCGTCTCCAATCCGGAGTTCCTGCGCGAGGGCTCCGCGATCGCCGATTTCATGCATCCCGACCGGATCGTCATCGGCGTCGCACGATGCGGATGCCGAGGCCGATGCTGCGCGACCTGTACGCGCCGCTCGGCGCGCCGATCATCGTCACCGACGTGCGCACGGCCGAGATGATCAAGTACACCGCCAACGCGTTCCTCGCCGCGAAGATCTCGTTCGTCAACGAGATCGCCGCCGTCTGCGAACGGGTCGGCGCCGACATCAAGGACGTCGTGACCGGCGCGGGTGCCGACCGGCGCATCGGCGCGGCGTTCATGAACGCGGGCCTCGGCTTCGGCGGGTCGTGCTTTCCGAAGGACGTCCGCGCGCTGCGCGGGATCGCGCAAGCAGAGCGGCGTCGCGACGCCGCTGCTCGACGCCGTGCTCGCAGGTCAACGCACGCCAGGTCGAGCGCAGCCGCGAGCGGCTCGCGCAGGCGCTCGGCGGCCTCGCGGGCCGCAGGATCGCGATCCTCGGCCTCGCGTTCAAACCGGAGACCGACGACGTTCGCGAGTCGCAGGCGATCGCGCTGGCGCTCGCGCTGCGACGCCGGCGGCGCGTCGCTGGCGGCGCACGATCCGATCGCGCTCGACACGGCGCGCCGGGTGCTCGGCGAGCGCTGCCGAGTTCTTCGACGACCTCGTACGACGCCGCGGCGGGCGCAGACGCGCTCGTCGTCGCGACGGACTGGAACGAGTACAAGCAACTCGACTTCGAGCGGGTCCGCGCGCGCGATGCGCGGCAACGCTCGTCTTCGACGCGCGCAACGCGTGCGATCCGCGCGAGATCGCGGCCTGCGGATTCGGCTATCTGGGCGTCGGTCGCGTGCGCCGAGCGCGCCGGCGCGTCGTGGGCTCTCCAGTAGGAGCGCAGATCGCCGGTCGTGATCGGCGGCGGATGCGGGAACGTGTAGTAGATGCCGTCCGGGCCCACGTAGACCGTCCAGCCGTTCGTCGGGTCGACGCCGTAGTACTCGAAGAAGCGCGGGTCGTGCGTCGGGTGGCGCGCCCAGTGATAGCCGTTCGGCCGGTTCTGCGCGTCGTACATCCCGAGGCGTGCGGGGTGCGCGCATGCGACCGTCGCGACGAGCGCCGACGTTGCTAGGAGTGATCCGGCGGTGCGCCTGCTCGCGTATCTCACGGTGACCATCCCGCCAGTTCGGACGCGGTCGCCGCTTGCCTGTGCGGGTGCGCGGACGGTGCGAGCGCACGACGGCGAGCAGGCCGAGCTCCGTGCCTGCGGGAAACCCACCGACGGGACTGCACCAGAGCCGCATCGGGCAGGCTCCTCGCCACCGAGTGAGGTTTTCTTCGTGACTAGCCAGAGATACAACCAGCGGGTGACCCTGGTCGCCGCCGCGTTGCTCGCTTGCGCGGCGATCGCGGCATGCGGCGGCCGGAGCGCCGTCGGTCCAACGACCCCCGGAGCCGCCGGCGTGCCGCCGGCCGGGCTCGCGCGCATCGCGGGCGTTTCGCCGTACGGCGAACTCGTCGTCGGCAAGGCGACGAAGAAGATCCAGCACGTGATCATCATCATCCAGGAAAACCGCTCGTTCGATAACATGTTCCACGGATATCCGGGCGCGACGTGGGCGACGACGGGCAAGAACTCGACCGGGCAGACGATCACGCTGCACGCCGAGCCGATGGCGAGCCTGTACGACTGGACCCATCGCTTCACGCAGGCGCTTGACGTCGATCGACTACGCGAAGGGCGAGTCGATGGACGGCTTCGATCAGACGCCCTGCGGCGGCACCGGCTGCCCGACGATTCCGCCGTGCAACAAGTACGGCTGCAACTCGCAGTATCAGTACGTCCAACAGAGCGACGTCCAGGGCTACTGGAACATGGCCAAGCAGTACGTGCTCGCCGATCACTTCTTCTCGTCGCAGCTCGACGGCAGTTTCGAGGGCCATCAGTATCTGATCGCCGGTCAAGCCGAGACGACGTGGGGCATTCCGACCGGATCGACCTGGGGCTGCGACGGCGGCACGAGCGACACGATCGATCTGCTGAACACGTCGACGAAGCCCGGAACGACGACGACGAACACGATTCAGGCGTGCTTCGACCCGCCGGTCACGAAGACGGAGGACGTCACGCTGGCCGACGAACTCGACCAAAAGAAGCTGACCTGGGCCTACTACGCGCCGGGCGAAGGCGCGAACGCCGGCTACATCTGGTCCGCGTTCGACGCGATCAATCACATCCGCAACGGCCCCGAATGGGCGACCAACGTGATCTCGCCGGCCTCGGAGTTCATCGTCGACGTCGGCAACGGCAAGTTGGCCAACGTCACCTGGATCGCGCCGACGCTCGCCAACTCCGACCATCCCGACAGCAACAGCGACACCGGGCCGGCCTGGGTCGCGAGCCTGGTCGATGCGGTCGGGACGAGCAAGTTCTGGGACAGCAGCGCGATCTTCATCACTTGGGACGACTGGGGCGGCATGTACGACTCCGTTCCGCCGCCGCTGCTCGACTACGACGGGCTCGGGCCGCGCGTGCCGTTGATCGTGATCTCGCCGTACGCGCTCAAGAACCACGTGACGAAGAAACAGTACGAGTTCGGCAGCGTCCTGAAGTTCGCAGAGAACATCTTCGGCCTCAAGGCGCTCGCCGCGAGCGACTCGCGGGCCGCCGACTTCGGCCTCGACGTCTTCAACTTCACGCACAAGCCGCGGCCGTTCCAGAAGTTCTCGAGCCCGCAGGAACGCGCGTTCTTCCTGTCCCAGCCGAACCAGAACGTGCCGCCCGACGACGACGGGCCGTAGCCCGCAAGA
Source organism: Vulcanimicrobiota bacterium (assembly GCA_963743605.1). Lineage (GTDB taxonomy): Bacteria > Vulcanimicrobiota > Vulcanimicrobiia > Vulcanimicrobiales > Vulcanimicrobiaceae > CAVUQJ01. The sequence goes on from CAVUQJ010000009.1 coordinate 506,688, forward strand.
GCGTAAGGAGGAGCGAGGGAAGGAATGGGGTTCGTACGCCGTCTGTCCGCAGTCGGGTTGATCGTCTCCGCCCTCGCCGTCGCAGCGTGCGGCGGCAACGGCGGGTTCAAGCCGCCGCGCCTGCCGACGCCGACGGCGTCGCACACCCGTCCGCCGACCCCGCCGCCGACGGCTCCGCCGACGATGACCCCGACGCCGACGCCGTCCGGAGCGCCCGTCCAGCACATCGTCGTGATCATCCAGGAGAACCGCTCGTTCGATAACATGTTCCACGGCTATCCCGGGCGCGCACTACGCGACGACGGGGCAGAACTCGACCGGCGACACCGTGACGCTGCTGCCGGAGTCGCTGAACGCGCCCTACGACTTCAACCATCAGTTCACCGAGGCGACGACCGGCGATCAACTATCCGTCGGAGTCGATGAACGGCTTCGACCTGACGCCGTGCGGCGGATCGTGTCCGACGATTCCGCCTTGCAACGTCAACGGCTGCAACCCGCAGTACTCCTACGTGCCCGCGCACGAGCTCAAGCCGTACTGGGACATGGCGCAGCAATACGTGCTCGGCGACGACTTCTTCGAGAGCCAGCTCGACGGCAGCTTCGAGGGCCACCAGTATCTCATCGCGGCCCAGGCGGAGACGACGTGGGGGATACCGACCTCGCCCCAGTGGGGCTGCGACGCCCCGCCGAGCGCGACCATCGGGCTCTTGAACACGAACACGAAGCCGGGGACGATCCGCCAGGGCGTAACGATCCCGCCCTGCTTCGATCCGCCCAACACCCCGCACGATCAGACGCTCGGGGACGAGATCGACGAGGCGAGCACGTCCGCGAAACCGCTGTCGTGGAAGTACTACGCGCCGGCGTCGAGCGATCCGGCCTACATCTGGTCGGCGTACGACGCGATCAAGCACATCCGCGAGGGGCCGGAGTGGACCACCAACGTCATCTCGCCGCCGCAACAGTTCATCACGGACGTCGGCAGCGGTAAGCTCGCCAGCCTCACGTGGATCGCGCCCGACCTCGCCAACTCCGACCACCCCGACAGCAACAGTTCGTCGGGTCCTTCCTGGGTGGCGAGCCTGGTCAACGCGGTCGGGACGAGCAAGTTCTGGAATACGAGCGTGATCTTCGTCGTGTGGGACGACTGGGGCGGATTCTACGACTACGTCCCGCCGCCGCTGCTCGACTACGACGGGCTCGGGATGCGCGTGCCGCTGATCGTGATCTCGCCGTACGCGCTCGCTCCGACCGGGAGCACGTTCCAGATCGCGCACAGCCAGTACGAGTTCGGCAGCGTCGACCGCTTCATCGAGAACACGTTCGGGCTGGGGCAGCTCTCCGCGAGCGACGCGCGCGCCAATCCGTTTGCGAACGGCGACGTGTTCAACTTCAAGCAGAAGCCGCGGACGTTCCGCAAGATCGCGACGACCTATAGCAGGTCCTATTTCCTGCATCAACGGCCGTCGAACAAGCCGCCCGACACCGACATGTGACTCGAGCGAACGACCCTGCGGCCGACTGCTTCGACTTCAGACGCAAGCCTCGCTCGACGGCCGGGCGGCGAGAGCCGACGATGCTATACCGCGCTCATCCGATTCTCAGGATTGCTCGCTCGGTTCGCTCGAAACGGCCGTCCGGCGCGGCTACGACGGCAGGCTTCCCCCGAGCGGACCGCCAAGGCGCTCAGTGATGTCGGGCAACGAGAGGTTTCACTCGATGACGTATTTCATTCGTACGTCCGCCGCGCTCGCCACCGGTGCATTGGCGGCGCTGCAGCGTCGCCGGATGCGGCGGCGGAGCGGCGTCGTCCGCGAGCGGTTTGTTGCCGGGCGCGCCGGTTTTGAACAGCAATACGTTGGCGATGCAGCGCAAGCTGATCAAGCACATCGTCGTGATCTATCAGGAAAACCGCACCTTCGATAACATGTTCAACGGTTATCCAGGTGCGGACAGCGCGCAGTACGGCGAGGTGCACACCGGGCAGATCATCCATCTGCAGCCGATCTCGCTCGCCGTCGGCTACAACATCGGCCATAAGGGTAAGGATTACTTCACGGCCTATGCCAAGGGCTTGATGAACGGGTTCGACCTCGTGGCCGCCGGCAACGTCGGCTCGGCGCACGGCTACGTCCTCGTCCCGCCCTTCCCCGAGTACGCGTTCGTCCCGCCGACCGAGAACAAGCCGTACTGGGACATGGCGGCGCAGTACACGCTGGCCGACCGCAACTTCTCCTCGAACCTCGACTCGAGCTTCGTCTCGCACCAGTACTTGATCCGCGGCCAGGCGAACAGCGCGGTCGACAACCCGGGCGGCGTCCCGTGGGGCTGCGACACGCCCGACGGCGCGCTCGTCCCGACCCTGCTCGCGAGCCAGAAATACGGCCCGAGCGAGAGCCCGTGCTTCGACGGCCCGACGATCGCGGACGAACTGAACGCCAAGGGGCTCAGTTGGACGTACTACGCGCCGCAAGTGCTGCAGTTCGGCCAGCCGAACTACAACTTCGGCGGGGTCTGGTCGGCCTACGGCGCGATCCGCCACATCCGCTACAGCCACCAGTGGGGCAACGGCATCGTCGGGTCGAGCGGGACGGTCCACTGGCCCGAGACCGACGTCCTGCGCGACCCCCCGGTCGGCAAGCTCGCCGACGTCACCTGGATCACGCCGAAACTCGAGAACTCGGACCACCCGTCGTGCTTCACGACCTGGGGACCGTCGTGGGTCTCGGCGATCGTCAACACGATCGGCGAGAGCAAGTTCTGGCCCGACACGGCGATCATCGTGCAGTGGGACGACTCCGGCGGCTGGTACGACCACGTCGCGCCGCCGCAGGTCGACTTCGACGGGCTCGGTTTCCGGACGCCGATGATGGTGATCTCGCCGTACGCCAAGCACGGCTACATCTCGCACGTCCAGTTCGAGACGGGGAGCATCCTCAAGTTCATCGAGGACACCTTCGGCCTCGACCAACTGGCGGCGGCGGACACCCGCGCCAACGACTACTTCGACATGTTCGACTTCACGCAAAAGCCGCGTAAGTTCACCGAGATCCAGGCTCCGCTGAAGGCCGGCTTCTTCCTGAAGCAGATCCCGCAGTCGTACGACCCGCCCGACAACGAGTAGGGGCGAACGAGCGACGTCAGTCGCGGCCGGACCGGCGCCAGTAGACGCCGGTCCAGTCGATCTTTTGGATCGGATCCGTGATGCCGTGGCGGGCGCGAAAGTCCGCGACGGCCGCGCGACAGTTTTCGAGCGCGCCGAAGTCGTCGATGATCACGTAGCCGCCGGCGGACAGTTTCGGATAGAGTGCCTCGAGCGCGTCCATCGTCGACTCGTACATGTCGCCGTCGAGGCGCATCACGGCGAGCCGCTCGATCGGCGCGACGGGGAGCGTGTCCTTGAACCAGCCGACGAGAAACCGGACGCGCTCGTCGAGCAGGCCGTAGCGCGCGAAGTTCGCCTTGACGACCTCGAGCGGCACGGCGAGTTCGGCGGAGAAGGCCCAGGTCGTGTCGCCCGCGTCTTGCGGCGCCTTATCAACATCGGGCTTCGGCAGCCCGGCGAACGAGTCGGCCGCCCAGACAATCCTGTCCGGATCGCCGTACGCCGCGAGCACGGCGCGCATGAAGATCGTCGCGCCGCCGCGCCAGATCCCCGTCTCGATCAGGTCGCCAGGGACGCCGTCGCGCAACACGGATTCGATGCACTGCTGCAGGTTGTCGAGGCGCGCGAGGCCGATCATCGTCTCGGCGTCGGCCGGCCAGTCGCGGCCCTCCGAGCGTTCCCGCGGGTCGACAGCGACGAAGCGTCGCAGCGTGCGCTCGACCGGCGCCGCGAGGCGATGGGCCGCGGGAATGCGGCGCACGATCGTCATGTACGCCGGCACGCCGACGCGCCGGATCGTCCACGTCAACGCGCGCGCCCCCGGCGCCGGCCGGCGCGCGCCGTCCTGCGGCGGCGCGAACAGCATCCGCGTCAACGAGCGTTTGAGCAGGTCGAGATACAGCTGCGCGGCGGTGCGCGGCGTTTGCGTCGCGTCGTCGATCATTGGCGCGCTAGGACCCAGCAGCCGTGGTAGCCGGGAATCGGGATACGCAGACGCGAGAGGCCGCGCAGGAGCTTGGAACCGGCGTGCACGTCGTAGTAGTCCTGCGTCGGGACGAGCCGCGCGAGCACCAGCATGCGCAACAAGAGTTCGCCGGTCGGAAACTGCATCGGCGCCTGCCACGTGTGCAGCACGTTCAGGCCTGCGCCGGAGAAGACCGCGCGGTACGCTTCGGGAGACGGGTATTCGCGCACGTGCGTCGGGTCGAGCCGCCACTGGCCGCCGTTGCGATAGAAGTACCAGGCCCACGGCCGCTTGACGACGGAGCCGACGAACGCGAGCCCACCGGGACGCAGCACTCGCCGGATCTCGGCTGCCATCGCGGCGTCGCTCGGCACGTGTTCGATCACCTGATCCGAGAGCACGAAATCGACGCTGTGATCGGAGACCGGCAGGCGTTCCGCGTCGGCGACGATCGCCGTCGCTTCGGGCACGTAGGTGCGCGCGCGTTCGACGCGCTGCGGCGAGACGTCGCTCAGGATGATCCGATCGAAGCGCCGCAGCGCCCCGGCATCGATCAACCGGCGCACGCGAACGCCGTAGCCGGAGCCGATCTCCAGCAACGTTCCGCCCGACGATACGAGCGCGTCCGCGAGACCGGGAAGATCGGCGAGCATTTCGCCGACGTGATCGGTCGCAGCCATCGACGGCGACTTGCATCCACATGCCCAAACTCCTCCGCGCGCCCGCGCCAGGAGCGCCGTCTGCCGGACCGAAGGCGAACGGCGTGTCTTCACTGACGGAAGAGACGGTGCGCGCGGCCGTCCATCGCGCCTTGGGCGACGTCAACGCGACCCTCCCCGAGGGTTCCAAGATACCGGTTACCGGCGACGCGGACGTGCTCGCGCTGCTCGACTCGCTCGCCACGCTGAACCTCGTGCTGCGCATCGAGCGCCGGCTGGCCGACGCGACCGGCAGCGACTGGGACCTCACCGGCAGCGACATCTACGAGCGCACGCTCTTTCGCTCACCGACGCTCGACGAACTGGTGAACGGCGTCTACGCGGCGCTGCGGGCGAGCGCGTGAGCGATTTCCTGGCATCGATCTATGGTTCGTACAACGCGTCGGCATTCGCGCGCTTGCTCGCCAACGACCCCGCGCCGCCCGCGATCGCGGTCGCGGCCGAGCACGGACTGCTGGCCGGCGGGCGGTTCGTCGCCGGCGAACTGCCGCCTCCGCAAGGCGACCTGTGCGTGGTGTTGACGGCGCCCGGCGAGGTGCTCGCCTCGTTCGCGCGGCTCGAACGCGGCGACGCGCTCGACGGCGCTTCGCTGGACGGCAACGTCGATGCGTTCTGCGCCGCGGCCGGCCGCCTGGCCGGCGGCGCGCCGATCGTTTTGGTGGCGACGTGGCTCGCACCGTACGCGCGCTCCGGCGGCCTGCTCGCCCTCGATCCATCGTGGGGCGCCGACGCGGCGCTCGCGCGCGCGAATCGCCGGCTCGCCGATAACCTCCGCGCGCTGGACGGCTGTTACGCGCTCAACGCCGGCGCCTGGGTGAGCGCGCTGGGCGCGGCGTCGTTCAGCGCGAAGAACTGGTTCCTGACGAAGGATCCGTTCACGTTCGAGCACTGGAACCTGGCCGTCGCCGACGTGAAGACGGCCGTCGCCGCGCTGACCGGCCATGCCCGCAAACTCCTGATCGTCGACCTCGACAACACCCTGTGGGGAGGCGAGGTCGGCGACGCCGGCGTCGACGGGCTCCGGCTGGGCGGCCACGACGCGATCGGCGAGGCGTACGTCGCGTTTCAGCGCGCGCTGCTGGCGCTCGCGCGGCGCGGCGTCGTGCTCGCCATCGCGAGCAAGAACGACGAGGCGGTCGCGCTGGCGGCGATCGACGGACATCCCGAGATGGTCCTGCGGCGCTGCGACTTCGCCGGCTGGCGCATCAACTGGGACGAGAAGGCGCAGAACATCGCGGCGCTCTGCCGCGAACTCGAACTGTCGCCGGCCGACGCGGTCTTCATCGACGATAACCCCGGCGAGCGCGCGCGGGTCGCGCGGGCGTTGCCAGAGTTGGCGGTGCCCGAGTGGCCGGCGAATCCGATGCAGTTCGTCGAGGCGCTCGGCCGGCTGAACGCGTTCAACGTCCCGGCCGTCACGGCCGAGGATCTCGGTCGCGGCCGCAGCTACGCCGCGCGCAGACTGCGCGCATCCGATCCTCGCGACGACGGCGTCACCATCACGATCGAACCGCTCGGCGCGGCGGACGCGGTGCGCGCGCTGCAACTGCTCAACAAGACCAATCAGATGAACCTGACGACGCGGCGCCTCGGCGAGCGCGAGTTCGCCGCGGAACGGGCGCGGAGCGACTGGGGCGCGTGGGTCGTGCGCGTCGCGGACCGCTACGCGGACTACGGCCTCACGGGTTTCTTCGCGCTCGAGTTCGGGCCGCAGGCGTGCGCGGTAACCGATTTCGTGATGAGCTGCCGCGTCATGGCGCGCGGCGTAGAGGAGCGCATGCTCGCGGCCGCCGCGGAGGCGGCCGCCGGGCGCGGCTGCACCGTGCTCCGGCTGCGCTTCGCCCCGACCGACCGCAACGAGCCGATGCGGCGCTTCCTCCACGAGCGCAGCGGCTTGACGACGACGGACGGCGTCGAGTACGCGCGCCCGACCGGCGTCGTCGGAGTGCAGGCGGGATGACGGCGCGCGCGTTCGCCGTCGCCGCGCTCCACGCGATCGAAGCGCCGCTGTTCGGCTTTGCCGCGTTCGGTCCGGGTTCGGTGATCGCGCCGTTCCCGCGCAAGGTCGCGGGCGCGCGTCGCACCCGCATCGGCGCGGACTGCTTCGTCGGCAGCAACGCGACGCTGTGGGTCTGCGAGTCGTATCTCGGTCGCCGCTACGAACCGGTCTTCGAGGTCGGCGATCGCACGATGATCGGCCGCGACGTGGTCGTCGCCTGCATCCTGTCGGTGCGCATCGGCGCCGCTGTGACGGTCGCCGATCGCGTCTTCATCGGCGATTGTTATCACGGCTACGAGGACCCGGAGGTGCCGGTCCTCGACCAACCGATGAGCGGAGCGGCGCCGGTCGAGATCGGCGACGGCTCGTTCATCGGCGTCGGCGCGGCGATCCTCCCGGGCGTCACGCTCGGACGCGGCTGCGTCGTCGCGGCCAACGCGGTCGTGACGCGCTCGTTCGACGCCAACACCGTGCTGCTCGGTAACCCCGCGCGACCGATTCGAACCTTCGATCGCGCGCGCGGCGCGTGGGTACCGTGAACGCGCGCCGGCTCGCCGTGCTCGCGTTCCTGTGCGCGGCCGCCTTCGCGGGCTGCGGCGGCGGGGGCGGAAGCAGCGCGCCGTCGATCCCCGCGCCGCGCCGCGCGACGCCGACGCCCGCGCCGCCGCGCACGCCGACGCCGAAACCGACCCCCAGTCCCACGCCGACCCCGACGCCGGTGCCCTCGACGACGCCGCTTCCCGGCCAGGGCAAGATCAAGCACATCGTGATCGTGATCCAGGAGAACCGTTCGTTCGATTATCTGTTCCACGGCTTCCCCGGCGCGGACGCCGCGTCGTCCGGGCGGATCAGCACGGGTCAGACGGTCGCGCTGACGGAGGTGCCGCTCGACGCGCCCTACGATCTCTATCACCAATACGCCGGCGCCCGTTACGGGATCGACGGCGGCAAGATGGACGGCTTCAACCTGAACACGCCGGACTTCCCCAGCGGTAAACCGCCCTCGTACACGCCGCCCCCGTACCCGGAATACGCATATGCTCCGCGGACGCAGGTGCAGCCCTATTTTGACATCGCGTCGTCGTACGTGCTGGCCGACCGCTTCTTCCCATCGGACGCGGACGGCAGTTTCGTGAGCCATCAGTATCTCGTCGCGGGGCAGGCCGGGCACACGTATGCGACGCCGGCGGAAGCGCCGTGGGGCTGCGACGATCCGGGCGACACGATCTTCCTGCTCGATGCGGCCGGCAACATGACGCAGAACACGACCGCCCCGTGCTTCACTTACACGACGCTTGCCGACGAACTCGACGCGAAGAACATCCCGTGGCGCTATTACGCGCCGGCGTCGGGTCAGGACGGCGGTTACATTTGGTCGGCGTACGACGAAAACGCGCAGATCCGTAACGGCGTGGACTGGACCACGAAGGTCGTTTCGCCCGAGTCGCAGTTCCTCAGCAACGTCGCCGGCGGTCAGCTCGCGACGGTCACCTGGATCGTCCCCGACCTCGCCAACTCGGATCATCCGGGCGTCTACAGCAGCACCGGACCGTCGTGGGTCACCTCGATCGTCGACGCGATCGGGACGAGCGCGTTCTGGAAGAGCACCGCCGTGTTCATCATGTGGGACGACTGGGGCGGCTTCTACGATCACGCGCCGCCGCCGCAACTCGACTACGACGGGCTCGGCGTGCGGGTGCCGCTGGTCGTCGTGTCGCCCTACGCCCTCACCGGTAACGTCGCCCACACGCAGTACGAGTTCGGCAGCGTCCTGCGCTTCATCGAGCAGACCGACCGGCTATCCGCGCTGACGCAGGTCGACACGCGGGCGCGTTCGTTCGGCAGCAACGTCTTCGACTTCGCGGGTCCGCCGCGGAAGTTCGTCCCGTTCGCGAGCCCGCTGCACGCCGAGGACTTCATCCACGAACGCCACTCGGGCAAACCGCCGGACACCGACTTCTAGCGGTTTCATCACGCACTAGGGCCAAGCGACGGTTGCCGTTTGCCCGTACTCTTCGCCGGAGGTCATACCATGCTTGAGACTCCGCTCCGTGCCACCACGATTACACGATGGGCGTTAGCGGCGTTCAGCGCTTTCGTGCTCAGCGCAGCCGCCTTCCTTCTGACGTCATCTCCCGCGAGCGCTCGCGCACCCAGTTCTGCGGGCACGACGAAGACGAAGCGTAGCTCGGTCGACAACCGGCCAAAGCTCTTATTGCTCGGCGCCGCGGGAGTGCTATACGCCTACGACCTGCACGGGAATCTTCTATCGCAAACCCAACTGTCGGACGAAACGGGCTCCGCGATGTGCAGTGACGGTCATACGTACATCGTCGTACTGACTGCGTCGGGAAACGCGGAGGAGTTTCCTATTGGTGCGACTCAGCCATCGCTCACGATGGACGTTGGACAGCCCGCGCTATTCACAGGGTATGCGTGTGCCGTAGCGCCGAATGGAGACGTGGTATTCGGCGGCGCTATTCTTCCTACGGCCAATGCCGGGCTCGAAACCTTTCTCAAGGGTGCGTCCGAGCCGTACGAATTGGGCGGGTTTCAGGCTCCGTCGGTTTTTTCGGGTTTGGCGATCGATGCGAGCGGAGCGACGTGGGTAGTCGGCTCCTACTTTCTAAACTACTACGGCCCGAGTCCGGTGATCGCGAGTGGCTCGCCCTATTGGAACCCGTTACCGGGATTCTACTACCCGCAAAGCGACTTCGAGCCGGCACCGGCCGGCGTCGGCTTCGATCGGAGCAACAACCTCGTCGTCGAGGATCCGTACAATCAGGAGCTGGTCGTTTATCCCGGCGAGCACCTCACCGGATGCCCGGCGTGCAGCATGCGGTTGAGCACGCGAAGCCTCGGGCCGTTCGTGTTCTCGCCGAACGGGCACGAGGTCTTCGTTGTCGACTCCAGCGGAAAGGTGTACGGCTATCGTTATCCGGTAGACGGCCCCCCGAACGTGACGATCAACTTGGCCGCGGTCGGCATTGCGTTGATCGAGCCGTAGAAGTCTCTCAGGCGAGGGCGACGTTGAACAGGACGAACGGCTTCCAGAGCGGGTTGCGCTCGAGGCCGTCCTCGAGGCGCTCGAGCGACGCGCGCAGCGCGGGGTCGTCGGTCGGCCACAGGTGGAGTTCGAATTGGTGGAAGCGTTTGAGCGGCACGATCCGTTCGACGAGCCGCAGGAACGCTTTCGTCTCGAAGTGATCGTGATCCGACATGAGCGTCAGGTGCAACCACGTCATCGGGTTGCGGCGGTTGGGCTCGATGATGACGAGCGTTCCGCCGGGCCGGCGGACGCGCGCCATCTCGCGGATGATGCGCGTCGGCGACGCCGCGTGGTGGAGCATGCTGCCCGCGATGACCAGGTCGAACGACGCATCGTCGAACGGGAGCGACTGCGCGTCGGCGGCCACGAAGTGCAGGTTGCCGCGGGTCAGGTGGTCCCAAACGGGGTTCGCGACGATGTCGAGGCCGGTCACGCTGCGCGCCGTCTGCGCCATCGCGGAGGCGACCCGCCCGTCCATGCAACCGATGTCGAGGACGTCGCCCGCGAACGGCACGTCGATCTTGGCCAGCAGGCGTTCACGAAACCGCGCCAGTCGCGCACGCGCCGGCGGTTCGAGGTCGAGTAGATCGTCCACGCCCGCCGCTTTGGTGCGAGCGTGGTCGGTGTCCTGTAACAGGGGCCGCTACCGGTTCTTCCCGGCGTGCGCGCGCACGTAGCTGACGAGTTCGTTCTGCAGCGCCGACCCTTGGGTCGTCATCTGGCCCCACTCGGAGGCGTGATCGGCGCCCGTCACCGTGTAGAACGTGACCTGCGCGCCGGCGGCGTGGGCGCGCGCCTCGAACTCCTGCTTCGTCGTGAGAAACCTGGCGTTCTCGTCGGACGCCGTTGAGACGAGGATCGGCATCGAGTTCGCCGCGACGTACTTCAGTGGCGAGACGTCGTAGCGATCGGCTTCCGTCGGTCCGAAGTCGTGCTGCCACATCGCGGGATTGGGATAGTCCGACGGGACGGCCCTGTTGTCGAGTACGCCCGACATGATGAACGCCGCGGCGACGTGCTTCGGGTTGCCGCCCGCGTCGGCGATGTAGTGCGTGTCCGTCGCGACGAGGGCCGCCAACCCGGCACCGGCCGAGACGCCGCCGATCACGATGCCGTTCGGGTTGCCGCCGTACTGCGCGATGTGGTGCTGGACCCATGCGATCGCCGCGCCGGCGTCGCCCGCCTGTGTGCGAAAGTCGACGTTCATCGTCGCCGGCGTGCGCAACCGGTACGACGGCGAGACGACGAGGATGCCCTGGCTCGCGAGTTGCTGCGCGAGCGCCGCGATGTCCGCGCGGCTGCCCGTTTCGCGTCCGCCGCCATGGAAGAACACCAGCACCGGGGCGTCGTGGGCAGCCTGCGGTGCGTAGACGTCGAGCCTGCGCAGATCGCCCGCACCGGACACGTACGGCACCGCGAGCGCCGGCGTGACGGCGGTGGCCAGGGCGGGCGCGACGATCGCGCCGCTCGCGAGCACTGCGCAGACGGCGGATACGATGATGGTACGCATGATGGCTCCTTTCGCAGTGGCTGAGGAGACGGGCGCCGCGGGCGCGAACGCTCACCTCAGACAACGCAACGGGCGGCGGAATCATTCACACTTCCCAGGGAGCATTCATGAGCCTCGTTTCTCAGGTCGTCTCGCTCGCACGGCAAGCAGGCGACGCAATCCTCGAAATCTATGAGCGCGACGATCATGGCACGACGCTCAAAGAGGACGCGTCGCCGCTGACCTTGGCCGATCACGCGTCGCATCACGTCATCGTCGACGGGCTGCGCGCGATCGATCCGTCGATCCCGGTGCTGTCCGAAGAGTCCGAGGCCGCTTCGTACGACGAACGCCGCCGCTGGGATCCGTTCTGGCTCGTCGATCCGCTCGATGGAACGAAAGAATTCATCAAGCGCAACGGCGAGTTCACCGTCAACATCGCGCTGATCCGCGGTCGCCGGCCCGTGCTCGGCGTCGTGCACGCGCCCGCGCTCGGTGTCACGTATTGGGCCGCGGCGGGCGAGGGCGCGTTCAAGCAGGACGCGGCCGGTTCGCCGCAGCCGATCCGCGTCGCCGACTATCGCGAGAGCGGGTTACGCGTCGTCGCGAGCCGCTCGCACGCGGGCGAACTGATGCCGCGTTTTCTGGCGGCGATCGGAGATCCGCCGTGCGTCAACAGCGGCAGTTCGCTGAAGTTCTGCCTCGTCGCGGACGGCACCGCGACGCTCTATCCGCGCTTCGGTCCGACGATGGAGTGGGACGTCGCGGCCGCCGCGGCCGTCGTCGAGGAGGCCGGTGGAACGATCACCGACCTCGACGGCCGCGCACTGGCGTACAACAAGCCGGACCTGCACAACCCGCAGTTCGTCGTCTGCGGACGGCCCGCGTATCCGTGGGCCGCTGCGCTGGAGCAAGTCGCTCCAGCGCCTGCCTCATAGCCCGGTAGTCTCTTAAGCGAGCGCGGCCTCACGCGGGATGTGGCCGCGCCGCTCCAACTCCCCGACGATCTTGGCGACGCTCTCTGCGACGTTTTCATGGTCGGTTTCGCAGACGACTTCCGGGGTCGCGGGCTCTTCGTAGGGATCGTCGATCCCGGTGAAACCCTTGATCTCGCCGGCGCGCGCCTTCGCGTACATGCCCTTGACGTCGCGCGACTCGCAAACTTCGAGCGGCGCCTTGACGTAGACCTCGATGAACCGTTCCGTGCCCGCCCGGACTTCGTCGCGGACGGCGCGATAGGGGCTGATCGCCGCCGTGATGGCGATGACGCCGTTGCGGCTCAGCAGGTTTGCGACGAAGCCGATCCGGCGGATGTTGATGTCGCGGTCTTCCTTGCTGAAGCCCAGCCCCTTCGAGAGGTTCGTGCGTACGATGTCGCCGTCCAGGATTTCGACCTTGACGCCGCGCTCGCGCAGTTGCCGTTCGAGTTCTCGGGCGATCGTCGTCTTGCCCGATCCGCTGAGCCCGGTAGTCCAGACCGTCGCTCCTAGGGTTTCCATGTTCCGTTGAACCTCGTGTGTGTGGGATGTAGGTGGGGGGTACGCGGCGACGATGTCGCCTAAGTGGGCACCGGCGCCATCGCGTCCATCAGGACCTTGGCGACCTCTTCGCGGGTCACCCATTCCGGCGGAATCTCGCCGCGCGTGAGCATCGCGCGCAGCATCGTGCCGGAGAGCGAGAGCCGCTCGTCCGGCGTCGCGGGCGAGGTCTTCTCGGTCGCCATTTGCTTCGTGCGGTTGCAGAAGAAGGCGTTCTCGAACTTCATCGGCGTGATTGCGAGTTCGTCCGCGTTGAACTCGTCGAACATCTTCTGCGCGTCGTAGGTGCCGTAGTACGAGCCGACGCCCGCGTGGTCGCGGCCGACGATGAAGTGCGTGCAGCCGTAGTTCTGGCGGGAGAGCGCGTGCAGGATCGCCTCCATAGGACCGGCGTAGCGCATCGCCGCCGGGAAGGTCGACAGCAGCGTGCGGTTCTGCGGATAGTAGTGCTCGAGGAGCGCCTGGTAGCAGAGCATCCGCACGGGCGCCGGGATGTCGTCGGCCTTCGTACCGCCGACGAGCGGATGGATCATCAGGCCGTCGACCTGCTCGAGGGCGACCTTCGTGATGTACTCGTGGGCGCGGTGGATCGGATTGCGCGTCTGGAACGCGACGACGGTCTTCCAACCGCGGTCCGCGAATGCGCCGCGCGTCTGCTTGGGCGTGCGGCGGAACTCGAGGAAATCGTCGTGCGGGATGTCCCCCACGAGCGTGATCGGGCCGCCGACGTAGAGCGGGCCCTCGCCGCGCATGATCGCGACGCCGGGATGCTTGTCCTCGCTCGTGCGATAGACTCGTTGCGCCTCGGCCTCTTGGTCGGGGCGGTACTTGCTCGTCACCTTCATCGTCGCGACGATCTCGCCGCCCGGCGTCGCGAGCGCGATCTCGCCGTCGAGCGGGATCCGCTCGCCGCGCTTCTCGTCGAACTGGAGCGCGACCGGCACCGTCCACGCCGCGCCGTTCGGCAGGCGCATGTCCTTGATGACGCTGCGATACTGCTCTTCGGTCATGAAGCCTTCGAGCGGACTGTACACGCCGGTGGCGATGCATTCGAGATCGGCCGTCGCGCGTTCGGACAGCTCGACACGCGGCAGCGAGTGCGCGTTCTCGAAGGCGTTTTGCCGCGCGCTACCGCTCAGCGTTCTGTCGACCAGGGTCCCGCCGTGGGGTCGAATCATCGTGCACCAACCTTTTCCGTTTGACGTGAGGCGTTCCGCGCCGCGATCTCATCGAGGACGCCCTTTTGCTCTTCGCGGCGCTTGCGATCGTCCTCGGGCATCGTTTCCCATGCCGCCTTCTTGCGGCGTGCGTTCTCCGCATTGAACTCGGCGATCTGTGCCGCCGTGAAGTGCTGTTCCTCGCCCTTCTTGGCGGCGACCCGGTCGTAACCGAGTTCGTCGAGCGAGGCGCCGGCGACGCTCTCGAAGACGTGCAGATCGTCCGGCGTCATCTGGGTGAGAAACTTGCGGGAGTTGTCCTTCATCACCGGCTTCGTGACGTTCTCCCACAGGTTGCTCGCGCCGGCGGCGCGCTTGGCCTCGTCCGTCTTGTGGAAGTTCATGGCATCGTCGGTGTAATCGACGCCCAGGAAATCGCAGACGCGCTTGAGCGTCCCGGCCTCGTCCTGCGTCAGGTCTTCGTAGCTCACCGCCAGCACGCGGTCCGGGAACCGGTCGCGCAGGCGCAGCGCCTGCTGCTGGGCCGCGTGCCAGTCGAGCGCGATGTTGTAGTAGTGCTTCTCGCCCTCCGACGGTGCCTTCATGAACGAGAGCGCGACGTCGCGGCCGTCGCGGTAGAGATAGATGAACTTCGCGTCGTCGAAGCGCTCGGCCAGCCGCTCCGCATATTTGACGTTGGCGAGGCTCTTGCAGCACCAACTCGTCTTGCCCCAGGTGTCGCGCAGGGTGTCCATGATCGCGGCCATGACGCCGTACAGGTCCTGCCGGTCGCTGCGCGCGGCGATCGCCTTGCGGTCGAGGACGACGCCTTCCCACTCGACGGGATTCGACTCGACGAGGCGGCACGCGTCGTCGACGAGTTGCGCGAACGTGTCGGGGTCGGAGAGGTCTCCGTAGCCTTCGGCGAGCGGCGCCATGCGGACCACGATATGCGGCGGATGGGGAGCGGCGATGTCCGGCAGCTGGTTCAGCATCAGCCGAAACAGGTTCGAACCCGACCGCTGCGTCCCGATCATGAAGATCTTCACTGGAATGGGCTCCTTTAGATGTGACACTACCTGAGGAAGAGGAAGAAACCGGCGAGGCCGGCGAGGGGAATGATGAACGCGACCTCGACCCGCAATCGGAGGATCGCGAACAGCGCGCCCGCGAGGATCAGCGCCGAGGCGACCGCGTGCCACACGCTGTCGTGCGGCATCGACTCGCCGACGACGACGGCCGCCGCGAAGATCATCCCGACGACGGCGGGGCGGATCCCCTTGAGCGCGGCCGTGATTCCCGCCGACTTCTTGATGGCCTGCAAGAGGTGAGCGGCGATCAGCGTGAGGATCGCGGGCGGAACGAACATGCCGAGCATGCCGGCGACCGCGCCGCCGAGCCCGGCGATCTTGACGCCGACGAACGCCGCCGTCATCAGGATCGGCCCGGGGGTGATCTGGGTCAGCGCGAGGCCGGCCGTGAACTCGTCGGCCGTGAGCCAGTGGAGGTCGTGGACGAGCCGGCTCTTGATGATCGGGATGAACACGTAGCCGCTGCCGAACAACACGACGCTCATCACGGCGAACGTCGAGAAGATCTTCCAGATCAGCGCGCCGCTCGCGGCCGGCAACACGGCCGCCGCCAGCGGGTTGAGCGAGAGCGTCTTGCGTTCCGCGGTCGCGGCGGTCGCCTTCGCGACGGAGCCCGGCGTCGCCGGGCCGCGCAACGTGAGCCAGCCGACGAAGCCCGCGAGGATCACGACGGCGAGCGTCACCCACCACGCCGCGGGAAAGAACGCGCCCTGCAACAGGATCGCGAGCACGGCGCCGATGCAGAGCACGCCCTGCACCGAGTTCTTGACCTGCTTGCGCCCCATTTCATAGGCGGCGACGGCGACGATCGCGACCATCGCCGACGGGAATCCCATGAAGATGCGCGTGATCGCCGGCAGTTTGCCGAAGTGCAGGTACAGCACGCTGAGCGTCGTCACGACGACGAACGAGGGCATCACCGAGCCGAGCCAGCAGACGGCGGCGCCCGCGAGCCCACGCAGGCGATAACCGATCGCGACCGTCATGTCGACGGCGACCGGCCCCGGCAACATCTGTGCGACCATGATCGCGTCGGTGATGTCTTCGTCGGTGGCGAGGTTGCGGGCCGAGAGCGACTTCGACACGACGGCGATGAACGTCATGAAGCCGCCCCACGTCGTGCATCCGATCCGCAGGAAGATGAGGAAGAGGCGGCTGAGCGAGACGCGCTCGGGCGTCACGGTGGTAGCGGGTGCCGCGATGTCGCTCAAACCTGTGACGCCCCCGTTCGTTCGGTCATCACGAGAACGCGCGCAGGCAGAGCTGGACGCCGAGTATCGCGAGCCACGCCGCGAGGCCGTACTTGAGCGGACGCGAGGGGATTTTCACGGCGAGCGTGCTTCCGAGGACCGACCCGAAGACCCCGCCGAACAGCAGCTTCACCAACACGGCCGCGTCGTAGTGGCCGGCCGCGAGTTGGACCACGCTGCCGACCAACTGCATCCCGAGCGCGAAGCACACGCTCGTGCCGACGATTTCCGCGGCGTTGAGCCGCGTGAACCAGAGTAGCGCGAGCGAACCGAACGAGCCCGATCCCGCGGACGAGAACCCGGTCTCGAGGCCGACCGGGAACATCAGCAGTCCCATGAACTTCGGCCGGTCTTGGCCGATCGCGCTCGCGTTGGCCCAGATCAGACGATAGAGGTTGAGCAGCGCCGCCGAGACGATCATCAGGCCCAGGATCACATACAGCCAGCGATGGCTCGCGTGGGCGCTCAGCCGGTTGAGCAGCAGGCCGCCGATGACGACGCCCGGGACTCCGCCGAGCAGCATCCAGCCGGCGACGCGATAGTCCACCTTGCGGCGGAACGCGTACATGGGGAGCACGAGGGCATTGATGATCGCGGAAAACGTCAGGCCCGTGCCGACGGCCTCGGCCGCGGGCATTCCCAGAAACACGATCAGCATCGGCGTCAGCGCGACGCCGCCGCCGAGACCCGTCAGCCCGATCAGGGCTGCGATCACGAAACCGATCAGTATGTCGATGACCCTGCCCACCCTTGAACGCGGACCCAGAGGTACGCGACACGCAGAACGGCCCGAACTGCTTACAAAGTAGAAGGGCGCAATCACCCCTCTATTTCTTCGCTTCGCGTCCTCGGATGAGACCCCTTCCCGGCGGTAGTGGTCCCTTTTGAATCCTGGGAGGGGTTGACAGGCGGCCCGGTCGGCCTCACGCTTAGAGCGTGGCGAAACGATCCTGCGAACCGTCGTCCGACCCAAACGAGGCAGCTTTCTCTGTGCTCCAGCGGCTCGGCCTAACTGATAAGGCGCCCGATCCGGAGCCTCCACCGAAGAATGCTGCGGCCGTCGAGCTTGGTCGTCGCGGCGGTAAAGCGAGGGCCGCGAAGTTGTCCGAGGAGGAGCAAAAGCGGATCGGCGAAGCCGCCGCTCGCGCTCGGTGGAACAAGAAAAAGCACGAGGCTTGATCGTGCTACAATGGAAAGGCCCCCGGTCGAAACCGAGGGCCACGGGCTAATGGTTTGGGTTCGCGCCACCGGCGCCTAGTCAGGGTCAACGTGGGCCTTCACCTCCTTTCTGTGTAGGGGATCAAAGTCGGAGCCGGGCGGTCTTGCGCCGCACGCCCGTGTCAGCGGGCGCCCTTGGTTTCTAAGGCCAGGTCGGACACTTGTCACGATTCGGCGGCTCCCGGTGGGGTGGCGGTCTGCGGGTCACCCGGAGGCCGCACCCCTTTGTTGTTGATCCAGTCGGCGATTAACAAAAGCGCGTCGCGCTCGATTTTGGGAAGGCCAAAGACCTCCCCCGAAACGCGGAGCGTCGCCGTCCCGCCGTTGGAGAGTGACCAAGTGGCGGCGACGACCGCGCCGTCCGCGCCGTCGGGCTCTTGCGCCTTTCTGTCCCGTCGGGCGTTGGCGGTCGCGCTCCCAGCCGCAGGGCGACGCTCTCTTGCTACCCGCGTCACCCCCAGCTTGGGGCCAGTGCGCGCGCGGGTCTGCTTGAAGTAGCCTGATAGTGGGATGCCTGCGCTGCGGGCGAGCGCGATGAAAAACGCAGTGGCCTTTCGGACTGAATCTCCCTGAATGCCGTAGGCCCCCGTGAAGCACTCGTTCAGTTGTGCCTGGGTGGCGGTGGCCAAGCTCAACGGGGGCGTAAAGGCCGTCGGATATGCTTCGCGGAGCACGTCACCCCATGCGGCCTTCATGGCGCCCTCGTCGTCTCCAGCGTCCTTCATTCGTGCGAAAAGGGTCGTCGGAACGTCCGTTCGGGGATCGGTCAGTCCCATGAAATGGAGGGCGCTAATGATTTTGGTCTGATCGCCACCCGAGAGATTGGCCATCACGCTGCGGTCGATGCGCCCCGGAAGCGTCCTCCGATGCGTCTCCACGAATCGCTCGAAGGTCACGGGCGACATGGTCGGCGGGGACGCTTTTCTCTCTGTCGCTTTTGCGTCATTCATCTACTGGCAAACCTCACAACTTGCGGTCCCGGAGATGCTACCATGCCAATTCGGACCCCGTCAACGCCTGGAGAGAGAAAGTTGACGCGCCACATTGTGGCAGCCGCGTAGAGAGGTGATACTGAGCGTATGAGCGTTCAGCGTGGGGATCACGTCCTTGTTAGGCTGTGGGGCGGATACCCGGCCATCCGGCGAGTGTGGGCTATAGAGCCGCACGCTTGTATTGTTGTTGAGGACGAGTGGTTCAGACTACTGGAGGAGGGCGACGAAACGTGGGCGGTCGGGATTCCGATGGAGGACGTTTTTCGGCTTCAGCCGCTCGCCAAGCCTGATCCGACGCGCCCCTTTAACGAGTGGCATAACCAGGAGCCGCTCTGCCCGCCAACTTGACTTTAATGCTTGGCGGTATGTATAATAGGGATTATGAACCGCCTGAGCCTGGACCTCCGCGTTCGTATCCTCTCCGCTCTCGTCGAGGGTAACTCGGTTCGCGGAACGGCCCGGATCGTGGGCGTGGATAAGAAAACCGTCCTGCGGCTCTTGGCCGACGTGGGCGACGCTTGCGATCGCTTCCTGGACGAGAATGTCCGTGACCTCAAGAGCGAGCGCGTCCAATGCGACGAGCTTTGGTCGTTCTGCCACGCGAAAGACCGCAACCTCAAGCCTGAGCTTCGCGGCGTCGCCGGCATCGGTGACCTGTGGACGTGGACGGCCATCGACGCCGATACGAAGCTGATGGTCACGTGGCACCTGGGGAAGCGGTCCAGCGACGACGCAAACGCCTTCATCCGCGACCTGGCGGACCGGATCGTCACTCGCCGCGTTCAAATCACGACGGACGGCTTCGGTGCGTACAATCAGCCGATCCAACGCTGGTTCCGTATGCGCGCCGACTACGGCCAGGAGGTCAAGGACTACGGTTTCCTGGAGGACGAGGTCGCAGAGCGACGCTACAGCCCGTTGGTCGTCAAGGCCGTGAAGCGGACGCCGCTCCTCGGATCGCCCGATCCCGACCATATCTCGACCGCCTACGCCGAGCGGAGCAACCTCACGATCCGCATGAGCATGCGGCGCTTCACCCGGCTAACGAACGGCTTCAGCAAGAAGGCCGAGAACCTACAGCGCGCCCTCGCTATCAACTTTGCGTACTACAACTACTGCCGCCGTCATATGACGATCCGCACGACGCCCGCTATCGCGGCAGGCTTGACTGATCGCGTTTGGACGTTGCACGACCTCGCCAACTTGCCGGACCTCATGCGCGGCGAGGCGGTTGCCTAGGCAACTGCCGTGATAAATATCTCCACCGGCCCGAAGCCCATTATGGGTCCGACCCGAGTGATCAAACCCTATTCCAGCCTGCCGTAGCGCCTGGAACACTGTTTGCACAAGCGGGTCGGATTCATCCTTAATCGCAAGTCCGATCCCGTGAGCCAAAGGGCCAACAAACCCCACGCGGGATAGAGCGTTGACGCGCCAACCCGCTTCGCTGAAAACCTGCCCAAAGTCGCCCGCGTAGAGCGCGCCGTTACTGGCCTGATCGTAGGAGATAGTGATTGGCCCCGGGTGCAGCCCAGCGGTTCCCTTGATAATTGCGCGCTGATGATCCGAGAGACGACGCGGCTTCAGCGCCCTAAGCTGCGAACGCAAATCCTCAAGCTCTGCCTTCGCTTCATCCGGGGTCGCTCCACCAAGCTGCCTCTTGTAGTCGTTAATCTCGGCGTCCTTGAGGCTTAGCGTCGCACTCAGTATCTCTATCCGACCATGGTACCTCCACCGGAGCGCGCCGTATATGAGCAGCCCAGCAAACGCCACAGCTAGGCAGAAGGCCACAGGCGCGTGATTAATCACTTGCGCCTCGTCGCCCAGGTTTCGCAGCACCTCGTCCAAGTCCATCGGTGTCTTATTGCGCCTCTAGTAGTCACTCGGTCCCTCCTTCAGGGCATAGCTCGGGGCAAAAGGTCGCCCGACCGCTTCGCCCCACGGGCGAGTGACGGACAGCATGAAAAGGCGCCTGCCAAGAGGCAAGCGCCGAAGCGGATCGTGGGCTGAGCTAGGCTAGTAGGCGGTCGCTAGTCCTCTAAATGAAAAGGGACCAATACCTTCCCGGCCCGTCAAGGGCGCGGAAACGTTTCAGTGACGCGCGATCGCGCGTCCCGCGGCAGGCGAGCCGGGCTCGGGTGGTGCGTCTAGGCGGCGAACCCGCGCAGGAAGAGGTTGAGGCCGATCCCGGCGAGCCAAACGGCGAGCGCCCATTTGAGCGGGCGCGACGGGATGCGGACCGCGAGCTGGCTGCCGAGGATCGCGCCGAACACGCCGCCGATCAACAGCTTCCAGAGAACGCCGCCGTCGTAGTTGCCGGCGAGCAATTGGATCCCGCTGCCGATGATCGACATCGTCAGGCCGAACGTGATGTCGGTGCCGACGACCTGCGCCGCGGTCAGGGAGGTGAGGCCAAGCAGGGCCAGCGACCCGAGCGCGCCCGAGCCTGCCGACGAAAAGCCGACTTCGGCGCCGATCGGGAACATCAGGAAGGGGAGCAGTTTCGGCCGGTTGCCGACGCCGGCGTGGCCGATCGTCCGAATCAGCCGGAAGATGTTCAGCCCGGCGGCGAGGATGATCGTGCAGCCGAGGATCAGGTAGATCGGCTTGTGGTTCATGTTCTTGGCCAGGTGGTTGAGCAGCAGCCCGCCCAGGACTACGCCGGGGACCCCTCCTAGCGCCATCCAACCGTAAACGCGAAAGTTCACCTGGCGCCGGAACATGTACATCGGCGCGAGCAGCATGTTGGTGACCGCGGTGAACGTCAACGCCGTCCCGACCGCGACCGCGGCCGGCAGCCTGAGGACCAGGATCAGGATCGGCGTCGTAATCGTCCCGCCGCCCACGCCCGTGAGGCCCATCGCCGTCGCGATCATGAACCCAAAGAATACTTCGGTCACGATGGCACCTTTTCTGGGGGGTCCCCCCGTCGAAGAGAAGCGCCGGCGCCCGAGGCGAACGTAATGACCGCCGAGCCGTAGCGGGACAATCATTCCCCGGGTAACACGACTCCCCTGTTGCAACTTGGGGATATGATCCTTTTCACTTTGCAGCGGGACGCGCCGAAGCGACGGCGCCGAGGGCTGGAGGCTCGGTGCCGGTCGCTATCGGGGGTTACCCGCCTCCCAAGAAAACCTTGGGAGCTCGGGGAGCTAGGCTAGGCCGCGGACGAAGAGCTGCACGCCGAGCACGGCCAGCCACACGGCGAGGCCCCACTTCAGCGGCCGCGACGGGATCCGCAAGGCCAAGAATCCGCCGAAGAGCGCACCGATCACGCCGCCGATGAGCAGTCCCTCGAGGACCGCCCCGTTGTAGTTGCCGGCGAAGATCTGGATGCCGCTGCCGACGATCGAAAGCGCGAGCCCGAAGCAAATGTCGGTTCCGACGACCTGGGCCGCGTCCAATTTCGTGAGTCCGAGCAGGGCCAACGTGCCGAGGGCGCCCGATCCGGCTGACGAGAACCCGACCTCCGCGCCGACGGGGAACATCAGCAGCGAGAGCCAGCGGGGCTTGTTTCCAGTTCCGGACAGGCCCTGGAAACGGAGCAGCCGCCAGATATTCAGGGCGGCTGCGATCACGATCGTGATGCCCAGGATCAGGTACAGAACGTGCGAGTCGACGCGCTTGCTGACGGTCACCAGCAGCCGGCCGCCGATGACGACGCCCGGGAGTCCGCCGAGCAACATCCAGCCGAGCATCTTGTAGTCGACCTGCTTGCGCACGATGTACATCGGCGCGACCAGGAATTTGATGATCGCAGCGAAGGTCAGGGCGGTTCCGACCGCCACCGCGCCCTTCATGCGCAGCACGAGGATGAGCAGCGGAGTCGTGATCGTGCCTCCCCCGACCCCGGTCAGACCGATGGCCGTCGCGATGATGAAGCCCAGGAGTACCGCGGTAAGGGTCATGGTTCGTGTCCTCGGTGGGGGAGGCGCTACCGAGACTAACCCATCCGGCAAATAAATCTTTGGATGGAGTCGACCTCGATGCAGGCCGGGGGGTCCTACGCCGATGCCGCGGAGTGGCCCAAGGCCGTGGCAAATCGGCTCGCGAGCGCCGTTCGCAGCGCCGAGACCATTCCCCTCTTTTCTTTGGACTAACCCAGGCTAGACTTGGGTTCTCTTGGGCCCGCTACGTTTCGTAGCTGCGCACGTTGGCCAGCCCGGCATCCCGGAAGATCTGCTCGACCCGTCCCTGATCGGCCCCGAGTGCCTGGTAGGTGACGATCGACTTGCCCGCTTCGATCGCGTCGACGTACACGTCGAGCGCCGAGTCGGGGATGCCGACCTCGCTGAGTTCGTCGGTGACCCCCTCGGGCGTGAAGTACTCGGTCGACTCGGAGGCGCCGAGCCCCGGCACCTCGGTCCCGCCGAAGCTGGTCAGTTCGCCGGTGCGCCCGAGGATGGTCTTCGGCGTGTCGCTGCCGCTATAGACGAAGCGAATG
The DNA here is from genome assembly GCA_963743605.1 of Vulcanimicrobiota bacterium. Taxonomy (GTDB): domain Bacteria; phylum Vulcanimicrobiota; class Vulcanimicrobiia; order Vulcanimicrobiales; family Vulcanimicrobiaceae; genus CAVUQJ01. Next base: position 529,707 of record CAVUQJ010000009.1, read on the forward strand.
CCCGAATCCGCAACTTCGTCCGGCGCGTCGCCGCTGGTGAAGACGCAGAGCGGGTCGATCGATAACGTTGCGGCGCGCAGGGCCTGCTCGATCGGCTGAGTGTTCGTGTTTTGGGAGATCCCGGTGACTACCGGCACGACGGCTTCCTCCAGGCGAAAGGGCTGAGGCGAAGCTCGCGGGCTTCGCCTGGACCGACGTTGGCGCTCCTCGCGACGCACCCTCCGGGGGCGACGGCGAGCGGGCGTTAGACCGAGCGCATCGGCGCGCCGCCGGACGGCGGCGGCGGCGGTGGCGGTCCGCCGCCGGGGTACGCGGCGGCCGGCGCGTGCGCGAACGCGGACTCGCGGACGAAGGCGAGGATCGCTGCCCCCAGGCCGACCAGCCCGACGAGGACGGTGACGGCCCAGCCGACGCCCGGCAAGATCTGGGCCGAGCCGACGACGAGCGAGGCCGAGCACCAGCGCGCCGAGCGGTGACGGCGTCGTTTGCGGACGCAACAGTTCGAACAGCCGCCGCCCGACGAGGATTGCGACTGCGGCCTGACCGATGCACAGCCCGGCGAGCAGCGCGGCGATCTCGACGACGACCAGCGGAATCCCGATGATGCTCAACACGAGCAACAGGAAGATCGGGATCACGGCGACCGCGCCGAGCGTTCCGGCGGCGGCGGAGAGGCCCGGATGGCGTTCGACCCGCTCGAGCGCGAGCCGGACCCGCACCGGAAACAGGAGGAACGTGAAGAGTACGACGATCCCGTAACACAAATGGGTCATGAGCCGGTGGGTCTGCTCGACCAGCGGCGACATCGAGTCGTTGGGGACCCACGGGAACAGCGGAATCATGGCGCCCGGCGAGAGCGAGGTTTCCTCGCCGTCGAAGCGGCAGCCGTCGAGCGCCTCGAACGACCCGCCGAAGTTGTGGACGTCGCCGCGCACCCAGCCACCGGGCTCGCAGGTCACGTCGCCGAACACGATGTTGAGGTCGCCGTCGACGATGTCGCCCGGGCCGACGGTGTGGCTGCCGAACCAGACGGTCACGTCGTGACGATGCGACTGCGCGAACGCGCCCGACGCGCTCGCGCCGACGAGCGCCAGGACGAACAGCAGACAACAGGCGAGCGAGCGCAGCGTACGTGTCATCGCAAGGTCTCCGAGATGCGGGCGAGCCCTTCGGCGAGCCGCGGACCGCGAGCGGCGTACGCGGCGAGCAGGGCGACGGCGGCGACGAGGTCGACGACCACGACGATGCCCATCAGCGCGGTCACGCCGGAGGTCGCCGAACCGAACAGTTGCGTCGTGGCGGCGGACAGCGCGCTGAACCCGCCGCCGTAACCGGCCAGGGTCGCTGCGCCCGCTTGGAGCGCATCGCGCGCCGACGCGCCCCCAAGGAGCGCCCATGCGCCGATGATCGTCCACGCGAACGCGAGGTACGCGATGACGACCCGCAGCGTGTGCGCGGGAGCGCGATGCGGCGCCGGCGTGGAGCGCACCTCGGCCATCACTTTAAAGGTAAAGTTCGCCGCCGGATCCAGTTGACGCGGCGCGAGCAGCAGCGCGTCGATGCAGCGCAGCTCGTCGAGCAGTTCACGGCAGCGCGGGCAGGTTTCTACGTGCGTGGCGACGTTGGCGCGCTTGGTGGACGGGAGCTCATTGTCGACGAACTCGTCGAGTTGGCCCTCACAGTGCGAACAGCGCATGTCCCAATCCTCGCGGCGGCGGTGTATCCTGAACGGAGCGTGCCGTCCTAGCCTGTGCGGCGAGTTCGCGATCGCGCATGCGTTGCGCCAGCGCGAGCTTGCCGCGGTGAATGAGCGTCTTGACGTTGCCGAGCGAGAGGCCCAAAGTTTGTGCGATCGTCTGATATTCCATGTTGTCGTAGTAGCGCAAGGCGAGGACGGTGCGCGTGCGTTCCGGCAACTCGGCGAGCGCGGCCCGCACTTCGGACTCGGCCTCCGCGCGCAGCACGCCGCCGGCAGGATCGGCTTCGACCGACAGATCCGGCAGCGTGTCTTCAACGTCGCGCTCTTCGCCGAGATCGGCGGTCTGCGGGCGCCGGAGCGATTTGCCGAGGAACGTCCGGACCACGTTGCGCGCGATGTGGTAGATCCAGGTCGAAAAGCGACCGAGGCTCGGGTTGAACGTTCCGAGGTGCGCGAAGCACCGCATGAACGTCTCTTGCGCAAGATCGGCAACGTCGGATGGTGCGCGCACGCTGGCGCCGATGAAGTTCGTAATTCCTCGCTTATACCGGTCGACGAGCACGGCGAAAGCGTCGCGCTCGCCGCCTAGGACGAGCGTCACCAACTCTTCGTCGGTCCGCTCAACGACTGTCATCGTCCGATCCCTCTGCACAAAAGGTACCTTCCGCGGCGGGGAAAGTTGCACCCCGCCGAAGCGCTCGGGGGTGGGAACGAGCCTCGAGCGAGTCCTCGTGATCGGAGGCGCCGGCCAGCTCGGTCGCGAGTTGCAGTCGGCGCTCGCCGGCGGGGTCGTCGCCGCGCCGGCGCGCGCCGGAATTGGACCTCGAGCAACCCGATTCGGTCCTCGCGGCTCTCCGCCGCCACCGGCCGACGTTGGTCGTCAACGCGGCGGCCTACCATCACGTCGAGCGCTGCGAGATCGTTCCCGAGCGCGCGTTCGCGGTCAACGCGCTGGCCGTCGACCGGCTCGCGGCGGCTTGCACGCTCGCCGGAGCGGCCCTCGTGACGTTCAGCACCGACTACGTGTTCGACGGGGCCGCGCGGCGGCCGTATTGTGAAGATGACACGGCGCGGCCGCTCAACGCCTATGGCGCCTCGAAGCTCGCGGGCGAGCACCTGGCACCTGCGGCACGGCGGCCACTACGTCGTGCGCACGAGCGGGCTGTACGGGCGCCGTCCCAGCTCGGTGAAGGGCTACACCTTCGTCAGCCGCATCCTCGCCCAGGCCGAGGCCGGGGAACCGATCCGGGTCGTCGACGACGTGACGTTTTCTCCGTCGTATGCCGCAGACGTGGCCGCCGGCGTCCGGCGGATCGTCGAGACCGGCGCGCCCGGCACGTACCACCTGACGAATGCGGGCGAAACGACCTGGTACGGCTTCGCCGTGGCCGCGCTCGAACTGAGCGGCATCGCGGCCGACGTGCACCCGGTCGACGTCCTCCGCCTTTCCGAGCGGGGTCCGCCGGCCGGCCTATTCGGTGCTGGCGCCGCGGGCGTTAGCCGCGGCCGGGATCGCGCCGCTGCGCGGTTGGCGCGAAGGCCTCGCCGACTACCTGCTGGCGCGCGCAGCCTGAGGCAGGGTTCAGTCCCGATCCGGCGGCCGGCGGTCGGGCCGCTGCCGGAGGAACCAGCGCGCGTCGCGGCGCGTCCCTAGCGAAACGTAGCGCGCCGGCTTCTGGCGAAAGTCGAAGCAGTCGAACAGGTTGTTCGCGCGGACGTCGGTCTGTCCGAGCGACGGCAGATCGAACGCCCACTCCGCGAACTTTACGATGCTGCCGTACTCGTACGGCACGTGCGAGACGTAACCGTGGCGCGCGTACGGCGACACGACGATCAACGGGACGCGAAAGCCGAGGCCGAGCGCGTCGAGTTGCGGCGGCGCGACGTGGTCGTACCAGCCCCCCCAGTCGTCCCAGAGCACGAAGATCGCCGTCGATCCCCAGAAGCGGCTCCCGCCGATCGCGTTGACGACGCTCGTGACCCACGCCGGTCCCGAGAGCGACAGGCTGTCCGCGTGGTCCGAGTTCGCGAACGACGGGATGACCCACGTCACCGCGCCGAGCGTTCCCGCCGCAACGTCGCGCAGGACCTCGGTCTCCGGCGAAACGACGCTCGTCTTCCACTCCGGGCCGTAGCGCACGGCGCGGATCGCGTCGTAGGCGGACCACAGCAGCCCGCCCGGGTCGCCGCCGTCGACGGCGGGTGTGTAGTACCGCCACGGCAGGCGGACGCCGTCGAGCGACGTCGCGAGCGTGTTGTACGCGAAGCACGGGAACGGTCCGGTGACGATTTCGCCGGCCGCGTTCGCGACGCCGGTCGTCGTGCCGCGCGGCGCATCGCAGCCCCACGGCAAGCGGTTCGGTCCCTCGACGACGCGGTCCGACTGCGCAGCGATCAGGAACTGATGCTGCGGATAGCTGCCTGCCGAGACGGACGCGAACGCGTGGTCGGCCAGCGTGTACGTTTGCGCGAGCGACCAATACGGCGCTGACTCCGAGCGCGGGACCGTCGCGTATGCGAACGTCGACGGGTCGGGGGCGCCATAGGTCGGCACCTCGTCGAAGCCGTTCATCGCGCCGCCGTTGTACTCGATCGTGAACCCGGCGCGGTCGTGGTTCAGGTCACCCGGCTGATCCATGCTCCGCGGCGCGAGGCGAACGAGGCGGCCGTCGTGCGTATATCCGGCCGCGACGGTGTCGGCGCCCGGAAACCCGCTGAACATGTCGTCGAGGCTGCGATTCTCCTGGACGATGATGACGACGTGTTTGATCGCGCCGGTGTTCGGCGGCGCGGGCGGCGCCGTCGGAAACGCGGTCGGCGAGCGGGGGGGGCCCGGTCGACGCCTGCGGCGTCGGCGTCGCTTGAATGCGTGCGGGCGGAGCGGCCGGGCTCGACGCGCCGCCGCCGCACGCGCCGAGCGCGACGACCAGGCCGACGGCGGCGACGCGAGCGAGGACGGTCAGTCTTCGTCCGGCGGACGCATGTCGCGCGGCTGCGTCATGAAGAAGGATGCGGAGCGACGCAGCGAGAGCGGCTGATACGGCTTGGGCTGCTGGCTGAAGTCGAAGCAGTCGAACAGCGCGTTCGCGCGGACGTCGGTCACGCCGAGCGACTGCAGCGTGAACGCCCACTCGGCGAACTTGACGATGCTGCCGTACTCGTACTGGACGTGCGAGACGTGGTTGTGTTTCGCGTAGGGCGAGACGACGAGGAACGGGACGCGAAAGCCGAGGCCGACGAGGTCGAGTTGCGGCGGTTGGACGTCGTCGTACCAGCCGCCCCAGTCGTCCCACAGGATGAAGATCGCCGTCGAGTCCCAGTACTTGCTCTGTCCGATCGTGTTGACGATGTTCCCGACCCAATCGGGGCCGCTGTTCGAGAACGAGTCGGGGTGGTCGGAGTTCTGCTGCGACGGCACGACCCACGCCATCGCCGGCAGAGCGCCGTCGGTGACGTCCGTCAGGATCTTCGTCTCCGGCGAGATGACGTTGCCGTTCCAGTAGCCGCTGTAGCGAATCGGGCTGATGGCGTCGTACGCGGACCACAGGTTGCCGCCGTAGGCGCCGATGACGGGGCTATAATACTTCCAGGACTGGCCCGTCTGGTTGAGCCGCGTCGCGAGCGTGTCGTAGTCGAAGCACGGGAACGGCCCTTTCGCCGTCTGGCCGCCGGCAATCCCGATCTGGGTGTACGACCCCTGGGGCGCGTCGCAGCCCCACGGCACGCCGTTGGGGGAATCGACAACGTCGTCGTTCGGCGGCTGGCCCGACTGCGCCGCGATCAGGAACTGATGCGCCGCGAAGCTGTCGGACGAGTCGGACTGAAACATGTGATCGCCGAGCGTGAAGCGCTGCGCCATGGTCCAGTACGGCTGGATCTCGGAGCGCGGGATGTACGAGTACGCGAAGTACTTCGGCAGACCTTCGCCGATGAGGTACTCCAGGTCGAAGCCGTTCATCTTGCCGCCGTTGTACTCGGTGTTGAAGTCGCTGCGCATGTGGCCGAGGTTGCCGCCGCCCTCGAGCGGGTACGGTTGCAGCGCGACCATGTCTGCCCGTGTGCGTCACGCCGCACGTCGGAGCGTCGGCGCCGCGATAGCCGCTGAACATGTTGTTGAAGCTCCGGTTCTCCTGCACGATGACGACGATGTGCTGGATCTTGCCGCTGGTTCGGCGGCGCGGGCGGGGCGGTCGGCAGCGGCGTCGGCGGGGGAGTGGGCGCAACCTTGCAGTTCGATGGTGAGACGGTCGGCTCGCCGGTCGGCGTCGGTGAACGTGCGGGAGGACGCGCGAGCCGCCGCCGCTCGACGAACCGCCGCCGCAACCGGCGAGCGGCGGCGACGATGAGCGGCGAGCGCGAGCGCGGCGCAGCGCGCAGACCGGGCGGTCATTCGTTATCCGGCGGCAGCGACTGCCGCTGGCGGAGGAAGTACGCCGCTCCGGGGGTCGTGCGCAGCGCGCGCGAACGGTCGCGGCCGCCTGCGAGAAGTCAAAGCAATCGGACAGGTTGTCGGAGCGCGCGTCGACCTCGCCGAGCGACGGCAGGCCGAAGTCGTCCTCGACAAACTTCAAGATGCTTCCGAACTCGTGCTGGGTGTGCGACACGTAACCGCTCTTGGCGTACGGAGAAACGACGAGCAGCGGCACGCGAAAGCCCAAACCCATCTGGTCGTATTGCGTCGGCGGCACGTGATCGTACCAGCCGCCCCAGTCGTCCCACACGATGAAGATCGCGGTGTTCGGCCAGAACTTGCTGCGGCCGACCGCATCGACGACCGACGACACCCATTGCGGGCCGTAATCGGGGACGACGCCGGGGTGGTCGGAGTCGGCGAACGACGGGACGACCCAGGTCACCGCAGCGAGTTGCCCGGCGGAGACGTCCTCGAGGACCTTCGTCTCGGGACTGATCACGTCCGTCGACCAGTCCGGGCTGTAACGGATCTGCTTGATCGCGTCGTATGCCGAGTAGATCCCGGAGACGGAGGTGAGCGGCGGTGAGTAGTACCGCCACGAGACGTCGCGGCGATCGAGTTCGTCGGCGAGCGATGCATAGGTAAAGCACGGGAACGGCCCCGGCACCTCGGCGCCGGTCGACGTGAGCACGACCAGCGTCGTTCCCGGCGCCGAATCACAACCCCACGGCGCCACCGGGGGACTGTTGATCACGTCGTCCGCCTGCCCCGCGATCAGGTATTGGTGCGCGGGGAAGCTGGGACCGCCGTTCGACTGGAACATGCGGTCGGCGAGCGTATAGGTGCTCGCGAGTTGCCAGTACGGTGCGATGTCCGAACGTTGCACGTAGCCGTACGGAAACTTCCCCATCCCGGAGAGGGACTGATACTTGCCGTTCAGGTAGCCGTAGACGGGCTCGGCATTGAAGCCGTCCATGCGGCCGCCGTCCCACGAGGTGCGAAAGCTGCCGTAACCGTGATCGATGTCGTATTGCTCGGAGAGCTTCACCGGTTGGAGCGTGACCCGCGTGCCGTCGTGCATCAGCCCGGAACGTCGCGGTGTCGGCCCCGGGGAAGCCGGCGAACAGGTTATCGAAACTGCGATTCTCCTGGATGATGATGACGACGTGCTGGATGGCGTTCGTGCCCAGCGGTTGATTCGGAACGACCGTCGCGTGCGTGAACGAGCCGAGGTTCCCGGTGACGGAGCCCGCCGCTCCGCCGCCGCCGCAACCGGAAAGCGCGGCAATGCAAACCGCCGCACGAACGGCCCAATGGGCGAGGCGGACGGTCATGTAATGCGTCGCGGCGTCGAGAGCAAGGTCACGTGTTGCTTTCGCGCCGCCGGCGCGATTACCGCTCGCTGCGCGAACCACAGCTGCTCGGCTGGGAATATCGCCCGGATGTCCGGAAGGCAAGCGTCGACGTGGAACTCCGGATCGATCCGGGCGCCGTGGAGCGTGCCCGTGCGCTGGCCCGTGCGATCGTCGAACCGATCGAGCAGTTCATCGCGCGGCACTCGACCGTTTCGGTCGAGCGAGCGATTGTGCGCCTGCTCGGGGTCGACGGCGTCGGCCCGGACGACGTGCCCGTGCCGAACCTCCTCGTCGACGCGCTGACGCCGGACGAGCGCGCCGGCGGCATCGCCCGGCACGTCGGCCGCGCCGTCGCCGAGACCGGGCTCGGTCCCGCCGAGGTCGCGGAGCGGGTCGTCGGCGGGACCCTCGCGTTCGCGAGCCTGGGCGACGTGCCGGAGGCCGCGGCGCACGCGGCGCTGCGGCCCCACGTCGAAGCCGCCGTGGCGCGTATCGGTGCGCGCCGCGACGAACGCGCCGCGCTGCTGCTGCGCCTCCCGCAGGCGCCGCCGCCGCTGCTGTACGTCATCGTCGCGAGCGGCAACATCTACGAGGATCGCGCCGCGGCGGTCGCCGCCGCCGAGGCCGGCGCGCAGGTGATCGCGGTCATCCGCTCGACCGGGCAGTCCCTGCTCGACTTCGTGCCGTACGGGCCGACGACCGAGGGCTTCGGCGGCACCTACGCGACCCAGGAGAACTTCCGGATCGTGCGCGAGGCGCTCGACGAGGTCTCCGAACGGCTCGGCCGTTACGTGATGCTGACGAACTACGCGAGTGGGCTGTGCATGCCGGAGATCGCGGCGATGGCCGCCCTCGAACGGCTCGACATGCTGCTCAACGACGCGATGTACGGCATCCTGTTCCGCGACATCAATATGAAGCGGACTTTCATCGATCAACACTTCAGCCGGATGCTGAACGGGCGCGCCGGCATCATCATCAATACCGGCGAGGACAACTATTTGACGACCGCCGACGCCGTCGAACAAGCCCCGGCCGTCCTGGCGTCGCAGTTCATCAACGAGGAGTTCGCGCGACGGGCCGGCGTCCCCGAGGAACAGATGGGTCTCGGCGACGCGTACGAGATCGACCCGGGGCTCGAGGACGGGTTCCTGTTCGCGGTCGCGCAGGCGCAACTCGCCAGGCAGATCTTCCCGCGCGCGCCGCTCAAGTACATGCCGCCGACCAAGCACATGACCGGCGACATCTTCAAGGGTCACCTGATCGACGCGATGTTCAACCTGACGTCGGTGATGACGGGCCAGACGATCCATCTGTGCGGGATGCTGACCGAGGCGATCCATACGCCGTATCTCGGAGACCGGGCCTTGTCGCTCGAGAACGCGCGCTACGTGATGACGACGGCGCGCCATCTGGGCGGCGAGATCTCCTGGAAGCAGGACGGCATCGTCGAGCGGCGTGCGCAGACGGTCCTCTCGGGCGCGGAGTTGCTGCTCGGGCGCATCGCGGAACTGGGTCTCATGCACGCGATCGAGGCGCGGGCGTTTGCGGAACGTCTCGCGTTCGTCCGACGGCGGCCGAGGGGCCGAGGGGGTCTTCGAACGGGTCGACTATTGGAACCCGTTCGAGGAGGCGCTCGCCCCAGTGGCGATCCCGGCGAGTGCGGCGTCGTGAGCGACCCTGTCAAACCCTACGGCGACACGCTCGGCGACGGCGCCGTGCAACTGTCGTTCACGCTGCCGATCGAGTGGAGCGAGTCCGCCGACGAAGCGGCCCGGCAACTGGTCGCGAAGATGGGCTTCGCCGACGTCGCCGTCGCCGAGGGACGGCGCATCGCGGCCGGCTATTCGTTCTTCGTCGTATACGGAAAGACGCCGGTCTCGATCGACGTCGCGGCCGTCGGCGTCGCGAGCGAAAAGACGCCGGTCATGTCGATGGACGAGATCGATAACTTCGTGCGGCGGCGGGTCGCGCGTAAGATCCGCATCGCGGGGGCGTGCATCGGAACCGACGCGCACACGGTCGGCATCGACGCCATCCTGAACATGAAAGGCTATCGCGGCGACTACGGCCTCGAGCGCTACAAGGAGTTCGAGACGTTCAACCTCGGCAGCCAGGTGGCCGTCGAGGAATTCGTGCGCTTCGCCAAGGAGCACGCGGTCGACGCGCTACTCGCCTCGCAGGTCGTGACCCAGAAGGGCAGCGACATCACGAACTTCACCGCCCTCGCCGAGTTGTTGGAGGCCGAGGGACTGCGCGATGCCGTGATCCTGCTGTGCGGCGGTCCGCGCGTGACCAACGTCCTGGCCACCGAACTGGGCTACGACGCCGGCTTCGGCCGCGGCACGCTCCCGAGCGAGGTCGCCTCGTTCATCGCGCATCGCATGGCGGAGCGGGTCGCCGCATAGCCGGCCCCCGCGCGTTTGTCGCGTGCGCGTTCGCGCTGGCGAGCGCGTGCTGCGGCGCGCTTCCGTGTCTCGGCGCCGCGCCCGCGGTCGTCACGCCGGGCGACGGCGGGGCGGCGTGGACCGCGGGCGACCGTGCTGCGCTGCGCCGCGATCTCGACGGGCTGTTCGGTGCGCGCGCGTTCGCGGGCGCGCACGCCGGGCTGGTCGTCGCCGACGCACGCGATCGCACGCCGCTCTACGCGCGGCTCCCCGACGACGACTTCGTGCCGGCGTCGACGTTGAAGCTCGTCGTCGGCAGCGCCGCGCTCGCCAAACTCGGCAGCGGGTTCCGGTTTCGTACTACCGCGCTCCTCGCGCCGGGCGGCACGTCGCCGGGCAGCGTCGCGGAGGTCGTCCTGCACGGCGGGGGAGATCCGTTCCTCGACGGCGCCGACCTGGATGCCGCCGCGGCCGCCGTCGTCGCCGCCGGCGCGCGCACGGTCGTGGCGACGCCCGGTGTCGTCGCCGACAGCACGCTGTTCGACGACGAACGCTATCCGCCGGGTTGGGTTTGGGACGACTTTCCCTACGACTACGCCGCCGTCGTGACGGCAACGTCGTTCGACGAAAACGCCGTCCACCTGACGGTCACCGCCGGCGACGGCGCGGGCGCTCCCGTCAGCGTCGACGCGGGACGCTGGGGCACGTTTCGCACCGGGGCGCCGGCGACGTGCGACGCCGGCGCCCCGCTGCCGCTCGTCGTCGACGCCGTCACGGCCGCGCCCGCGACGGAATCGACGATCGACGCAGCGCGCTCGGCGCAGGGCTGCGTCGCGGTTACGGGCGCGCTCGCGCCCCGCGGGGCCGACGAGGTCGATGCCGCGGTTCCGAACCCCGAAACGCTCGCCGGCGCGGTGTTGCTCGACGCGCTGCGCGGGCGGGGCGTCGCGGTTAGCGGTTACGGAACCGGCGCGGCCCCGGCGGCTTCGCGCGTCGTGTGGACGCACGACTCCGACGCGCTGCCCGCGCTCGTGGCGCGGATGTGGCTGCCGAGCGACAACCTGCTCGCCGAACTCTTGCTCAAGTCGCTGGGCGTGCTGCAGGCCGGCGCCCCGGGCACGACCGCGAACGGAGCGGCCCTCGAATTGCATTACCTAGCCTCGCTCGGCATCGATCCGGCCGGCGTCAGCCTGCGCGACGGCAGCGGGCTTTCGATCTACGACCGGATCACGCCGCGCGATCTCGTCACGCTGCTCGGGGACGACTGGAACTCGCCGAACCGCGGCGCCGTGCTCGCGGCGCTGCCGGTCGCGGGCGTGCGCGGGACGCTGCGCGATTCGTTCGCCGGCACGCCCGCGGCCGGACGCGTCTTCGCCAAGAGCGGCAGCATGACGCACGTGCGCGCGCTGGCGGGATTCATCGCGACCAGAACGCACGGGACGGTCGCCTTTGCGCTGATGGTCGACGACTACGTCGGCGAGGCGGGGCCCCTCGACACGGCGCGCGCCGCCATCGTGGAGCGGCTCACAGGCTCTTAATCTCAGGCTCGTCCCAGCCTCGTCGATTTTCTCACTGCGGCAAGGGAGATGTGCCGCACAAACGGAATGTCGGCCGTTCAATGGGACGCGATTGGCAGTCTTCAGTCGTCGGCGTCCGCCGAGGAATAGCCGGGATTACGTGTACGGCATTGGCGGGCGGATTGCTTTCGCTCGCGTTTGCGGCGCAACGCCAGGCCGCGGCGGCAGACGACCCTCCCGCGATCGTGCGCAAGGCCGTCGCCGATTTCGCGCTGCAGACGCGCGGCAACCTGGCGTTCACGCGGCACCTGGCTTTCTCGATGCGTATCGGTCCGATGAATAAGGAAGTCACCAACGAGGTCGGGATCCTCATGCGCGACGGCCAGTACGTGCGCACGAAGTTCTATGCGGCTACGACGAACGGGCAGCCCGACAGCGATTCCGCGATCCGCAAGCAAGAGCAACATACAAACGACGAACTCGCGGCCGGGCGCGGCTTCTTCAAGCGGCCGATCGACCCGCGCTACGTCGACGACTATCGCTTCGAAGAGGCTGCCTGCGCCGACTGTAAGCGCGACATGCAGGCCATCCGCTTCACGAGCCTCGTGCGCGACAACCAGCACGGCGACGGGCTGTTGACGATCGACAAGGCGGGCCGGACCTACGAGATCGACTACGACATGAACGTCGCGCCCGATCACGCGTCGAGCCAACACGTCGTCGAGACGTACGGCGAGGCGACGTCGGGGTTGTGGACCTGTCTGCGCAGCCAAGAGACCTATAAGGGACACCTCGGGTTCGTCGGCGGAGCCGCGAGTCTCGACTACAACTACGACCACTTCAAGCGCTACGCGCAGCCCGACGCCGCCATCGCGGCCCTCGAGGACCACACGTACTAGGCGGTTCCCGTCGTGCCGGGCGCGCGCATGACGGCGCGGCGCCGCCGGTGAAGGAGCGGGCGTGGCTTCCAAGACCGCACTGATTACCGGCATCACCGGACAAGACGGGTCGTATCTCGCCGAGTTGCTGCTCGCCGAGGGCTATCGCGTCGTCGGCATGACGCGCCGCACGAGCACCGACGTGCACGAGCGGATCGAACACGTCGTCGACCGCGTCGAGATCGTATCGGGAGATCTGCTCGACCAGAGTTCGATGACGAACCTGGTCGCGCAAGTCAAGCCCGACGAGATCTACAACCTCGCGGCGCAGTCGTTCGTCCCGACGTCGTGGACCCAGCCGGTGCTGACGGGCGAGTTCACCGCGCTCGGGGTGACCCGCGTCCTCGAGGCGATCCGGGCGACCGACCCGGGCATCCGGTTTTACCAGGCGTCGAGTTCGGAGATGTTCGGCAAGGTCCACGAGAGCGCCGCAGACCGAGCAGACGGCGTTTCACCCGCGCAGCCCGTACGGGGTCGCGAAGGTCTACGGGCACCTGATCACCGTGAACTATCGCGAGTCGTACGGAATGCACGCGACAAGCGGGATGCTCTTCAACCACGAGTCGCCGCGGCGCGGAAAGGAGTTCGTGACCCGCAAGATCTCCGACGGCGTCGCGCGGATCAAACTCGGGCTCGCGCGCGAATTGCGGCTGGGCAACCTCGACGCGCGGCGCGACTGGGGTTTCGCAGGCGACTACGTTCGCGCGATGTGGCTGATGCTCCAGCAGGAACGCCCGACGATTTCGTGGTCGCGACCGGCCGGACGTACAGCGTTCGCGAGTTCGCTCGCCTCGCGTTCGCGGTGGCCGGCCTTGACTACGAGCGCTACGTCGTGCAGGACCCGCGTTTCGTCGCGGCCGGCCGAGGTCGATCTCCTCATCGGCGATCCGTCGAAGGCCAAGCGCGTCCTCGGCTGGGAGCCGACCGTTCCGTTCGAGCAACTCGTCGAGATGATGGTGCGCGCGGACCTCGAGCGGCTGCGCCCGCTCGTGGCCAAGTAACAGCCCGCCGCGATGCGCGCGCTCGTGACCGGCGGGCAGCGGTTTCGTCGGGACCCACCTGTGCCGATTGCTGCGCGAGCGCGGGGACGAGGTCGTCGTCGCCGGCCGCGCGCACGAGGCCGGTTCCGTCGACGTCGCGCTCGAGCTCGACGACCCGGCGAGCATCCGCCGCGCGGTCGACGCGGCAACGCCCGACGCCGTGTTTCATCTGGCGGCGCAGGCCTTCGTCCCGGACTCGGTCCGCGATCCGCTGCACACCTACGACGTCAACGCGCTGGGCACGGCGCGCCTGTTCGACGCGTTGCGCGAGCGCGCTACGCCGCCGCGCGTCGTCGTCGTCAGTTCCGCCGAAGTATACGGCAGCCGCCAACGCGCGGACTACCCGCTGCACGAAACGTTGGCTCCCGCGCCCGCGACGCCATACGCCGCGAGCAAGGTCGCGGCCGAGGCGATCGCGCAGGCCGCCTGGCGGAGCTACGGCGTCCCGGCGATCGTCGCGCGTGCGTTCAATCACATCGGCGCCGGTCAGGATCCGCGCTTCGCGATCCCCGCGTTCGCGCTGCAGTTGGCGCGCGTCGCCGCCGGCGGTTCGCCGCTCGTGAAGGTCGGCAACCTGGAGGCGTCGCGCGACTTCCTCGACGTCCGCGACGTCGTCGCGGCCTACGTCGCGCTCGCCGAGCGCGGCCGCCCCGGCGAGATCTACAACGTCTGCAGCGGGACGCCGGTCTCCCTGAAGGAGATGCTGCGACGCCTGATCCTGATCGCCGGCGTCGCCGTCGAGGTGCGGGAAGACCCGGAGCGGATGCGGCCTAGCGACGTGCCAACGTCGTACGGCGACCCCGGCAAGCTGCAGGCCGACACGGGCTGGGAGCCGCGGCGTTGCGCTGGACCGATCGCTCCGCGACGCGTACGAGGACGCCTTCCTGCGGGTACGAAGCAACGAAGGATGAACGCGCAACCGGCCGGCGAGCACGACGACGCGACCGAGGTCTCCGCGGACCCTGCCCGCGCCTTCGTGTTCAAGAACCGCGGCACGCTGCTCGCGATCCCGGCGCTGATGTTCGTCGCGTTCGGCAAACCGTCGCGGCGGTCGATCGCAGCCGGTCTGCCCCTCGCGGTCGCCGGTGAGTTGTTGCGCTGCTGGGCCGTCGGTTACACCGGCGTGACCACGCGCGGCGACCGCGTGACCGCGCCCGCGCTCGTCACGGCCGGTCCCTACGCGCACGTCCGCAATCCGCTGTACCTCGGGAACCTGATCACCGGACTCGGTTTCGCGATCGCGTTCACCGGCGGGCTCCCGCGGCGACGGCGCAGCCGGATGATCGCGCTCGGCATGGGCACGATGGCCGCGGTGTACGCGGCGATCGTTCCGCACGAGGAGCAGTTCCTCGAGCGGGCGTTCGGCGACGACTACGCCGATTACCGGACGCGCGTCCCCGCGATGGGCTGGCGCGTCAAGCCGGCGATGTTCGGCCGCGGGCGCTACGATCCGAGCGTCATCGCGGCGGCCGAGACGCGAACGTTCGTGACGTTCGGCGCGATGCTCGTCGCACTGGCGCTGAAGGCGCGCCGGTAGCATGACCGCGGCGCGGCGCCCGAGCCGGCTCGGGCTGGCGCTCGGGTTGACCGCGGCGCTGACGGTCTTCGAGTTCGCCGGCGGCATCGTCGCGCACAGCCTCGCACTGCTCTCCGACGCCGCCCACGTCAGCATGGACGTCGTCGCGCTGGGCCTCGCGCTCGCGGCGCAACGCCACGCGGCGCGGCCGGCGACGGCGCGGCAGACGTTCGGATTCGCACGCGTCGAGGTTCTCGCGGCCCTGGGCAACGGCGGTTTGCTGTTCGGTATCACCGTGCTGATCGTCGTCGAGGCGATCCGCCGCTTCGGGGCGCCCGTCGAGCCGGCCGGACCGCTGATGTTCGCGGTCGCCGGAATCGGGCTCGTCGTCGAACCTCGCGGTCGGCCTCATGATCGCGCGCGACGCGCACAGCGATCTCAACGTGAAGGCCGCGCTCTACCACGTCGGCGGCGACGCGATCGGCGCGTTCGCCGTCGATGCTGGGCGGCGTCGCGATCATCCTGACGCACCAGGCGTGGATCGATCCGGCGCTCTCGCTGTTCGTCGCGGCGATCATCGTCGCGGGGGTGCTGCGCGTCGTGCGCGAGGCGGCCGACGTGCTGCTCGAGAGCGTGCCGGCGCACGTCGATACCGAAAAGGTGCGTCAGTCGATCTCGGCCTGCACCGGCGTCGTCGGCGTGCACGACCTGCACGTCTGGACGATCGGCAGCGGGCGCCACGTCCTGTCGACGCACGTCGCAGCTCACCGACGCGCGGCATCAGCGAGGCCAGCGCGATCCTGCGCAGCATCGAGAGCGAGATGCGCAGGGGTTTCGACATCTCGCACGTCACCGTCCAATTCGAGTGCGAATCGTGTGCCGCCGACGAGCGCATCGTTTGCACGCAACCGACGCCCGGTCGCTGATCCCGGTCCCATAGGGGGGCAACCGAGCCGCCCGGAATAGGGGCGGGCCATGAAATCAAAGACCGTTATTCTTTCCACCGCGCGGACGCCGTTCGGACGCCTCGGCGGCGCGCTCGCAAGCCTCGCCCCGACGACGCTGGGCGGTGAAGCGATCCGCGCCGCGGTCGAGCGCTCGGGGCTCGACCCCGCCGAGGTCGAGCACGCCGTGATGGGCGAGGTCCTGCAGGGCGGAGCCGGGCAAGCGCCGGCCCGCCAGGCACTCTACAAGGCCGGGCTCGCGAAGACGACGACGTTCGAGACGTCAACAAGGTCTGCGCCTCGGGCATGATCGCGGTCGTCTACGGCGCGCGCATGATCAATGAAGACGGCGCGCAGGTCGTCGTCGCCGGCGGCATGGAGTCGATGTCGAACGCGCCGTACGCGCTGCTCAACGCGCGCTTCGGCTATCGCTTCGGCGACGGCGCGCTGATCGACCTGATGAGCTACGACGGACTGCTCGATCCGTTCTCCGGTCTTTCGATGGCGTCAGCGCAGGCGCGCGTGGACGCACAACTCGGCATCACGCGCGAGGTGCAGGACGAGTTCGCGTTCGAGTCGCAGCAGCGCGCGGCCAAGGCCGCGACCGACGGCCGGTTCGCCGACGAGATCGTGCCGCTGCGCGTCGCGACCAAGGCGAAGGGCAAACTCGTCGTCGACGCCGTTCCGATGCAGGCGCGCGCGCGCATCCCGATCCACGCGGGCGGTAACGGCAAGACGCAGGCGATCTGGCAGGATCCGACGGCCGAACTGACGCCGGATCCCAAGCGCTTCTCGCCCTATGTTACGGGTGACGTGCCGTTCACGCTCGTGGAGCGCGACGAGCCGATCCGTGCCGAAACGACGATGGCCGGTTTGGCCAAGCTGCCGCCGCTCGATCACGGCGGGACGATCACGGCGGGCAACGCGCCGGGCGTCAACGACGGCGCCGCGGCGCTCGTTCTGACCAGCGAGGAGTACGCGCGCGCCCACGGTCACGAGCCGTTGGCCGAGATCGTCGATCACGCCGCCGCCTCGTGGGATCCCGCCTATCTCGCGCTCACGCCGGCGATGGCGATTCAGAAGCTCCTCGAGCAGCGTGGCATGAAAGCCTCGCAGATCGACATCTGGGAGGTCAACGAGGCGTTCGCGGCCGTGGCATGGAGCACGGCGAACCTCGTCGGGATCGATCCGAGGGCGATCAACCTGCAGGGCGGAGCGGTCGCGCTCGGTCATCCGATCGGCGCCTCGGGGGCGCGCATCGTGGCCTCGGTCGCCCATCAGTTGCGCCGGCGCGGCGGCGGCCTCGGGATCGCCGCGATCTGCAGCGGTGGCGGCCAGGGCGACGCGCTGCTCGTCAAGGTCGGCTGATGCGCATTCTCGTCATCGGCGCGGGGCAAATGGGCTCCGGCATCGCGCAGGTCGCCGCTCAGGCGGGCGACGAGGTGCTGTTGCACGACGTCGACCAGAAGTACATCGATCGGGGTCTGGCGACGATCGAACGCAACCTCAACCGGGCGGTCGAGAAGGGACGGATGACCGAAGAACAGCGCGGCGACGTCCTCGCGCACATCGACCCGCGGCCGCGTTGGGAAGAGTTCGACGTGCAGGTCGCGATCGAAGCGGCGACCGAGAGATCTCGAGACGAAGCTCGACCTGTTTCGGCACATGGACGAGCACACGCCGCCGGAGGCGATCCTGGCCTCCAATACGTCGTCGATCTCGATCACGCGCCTCGGCGCGGCAACGTCGCGGCCCGATCGCGTCATCGGCATGCACTACTTCAATCCGGTGCCGGTGATGAAGCTCGTCGAGATCATCCGTGGTCTCGCGACCTCCGACGAGACCTACGCGGCCGTACACGCGCTGGCGGTCGCGTCACGGCAAGACGCCGCTCGGGGCCAACGACTTCCCCGGCTTCATCTCCAACCGCGTGCTGTGTCCGATGCTGAACGAGGCCGTCTACGCGCTCTACGAGGGCGTCGGGACGATCGAGTCGATCGACGGCGTCATGAAGCTCGGCATGAACCATCCGATGGGTCCGTTCGAACTCGCCGACTTCATCGGGCTGGACACGGTGCTCGCGATCATGGAGGTGTTCAGCGCGGCTTCGGCGACTCGAAGTACCGGCCGTGTCCGCTGCTGCGCAACTACGTCGCGGCGGGCTGGCTCGGGCGCAAGACCGGGCGCGGCTTCTACGACTACGCGAGCGGAACCGCCGCGGCGGCACCGCCGCCGAACGGATCGCCGAAGGACGCGCGCGCGGCGCGGGCGGGATGACCACCGCCGAGCGCGCGTCGTTCGAAGTGACGGACGACCAGCGCGCGATCGGCGATCTGGCGCGGCAGATCGCCGAGGGCGAGATCGCGCCGCACATCGCACGGTGGGATCGCGAACACGTCTTTCCCCGCGCGCTGTACGGCAAGCTGACCGAGGCGGGGCTGATGGGGATTACGGTCCCCGAGGAATACGGCGGCGCGGGCGTCGACACGGTGTCATACGCGCTCGCGATCGAGGAGCTCGCGCGCGTCGACGCGGGAACGGCGGTGACGCTCTCCGTGCACGCGATGATCGCCGGCGCGATCTCGGCGATCGGGACCGACGAGCAGAAGCAGCGTTACCTGCCGCTGCTTGCGACGGGCGATGCGATCGCTGCGTTCGCCTTGACCGAGCCCGACGCCGGCTCCGACGCCGCGGCGCTGCGCGCCACCGCGCGGCGCGACGCCGACGGTTACGTGCTGAGCGGGCGCAAGCAGTGGTGCACGAACGGTTCGTACGCAGCCGTCGTGATGGCGATGTTTCGCACCGGCGGTCCCGGGCCGAAGGGCGTCTCCGCGTTTCTCGTCGACCTGCCGAGCGATCGCGTCGTCGTCGAGAAGGTCACGGAGAAGCTCGGCATCCACACGAGCAACACGGTCGACCTCGCGTTCGTCGACGCGCGCGTGCCGCAGACGGCGCTGCTCGGCGGCGAGGGCGACGGCTTCGGTCGCGCGCTCGCGACCCTGTCCGCGGGCCGCATCGGGATCGCGGCGCAGGCCGTCGGCATCCTCGCCGCGTGTCTCGACGCGTCCGTCAAGTTCGCAAAGGAGCGCGAGGCGTTCGGTAAGCGCATCGGCGCGTACGAGGGCATATCGTTCAAGATCGCGCGAATGGCGACCGACCTCGACGCCGCGCGGCTGTTGGTGTATCGCGCGGCCGCGCTGCGCGACGCGGGCAAGCCGTTCGCGCTCGAAGCCAGCAAGGCGAAGTTGTTCGCGTCGACCGCCGCGCGGCTGCACGCCGCCGAAGCGGTCCAGATCCACGGCGGCTACGGCTACACGATGGAGTTCCCGGTCGAGCGCTACTACCGCGATGCGAAGATCACGGAGATCTACGAGGGGACCTCGGAGATCCAGCAGGTGATCATCGGCCGCTCGCTGCTCGGCCGCCTCGACTGAGGAGCTCGCTACAGGCGAGGGCGGTCACGACCGGGACGTCAAATGGCACGGCCGCCATGAAACTCCACGAGCACCAGGGGAAAGAACTGTTCCGCCGGGCCGGCATCCCCACGCCGCGCGGCGAGCACCTGCAGACGCCCGAATCCGTCCGCGACTACATCGAGGTCAACCCCGGGTCGTGGGTCCTCAAGAGCCAGGTCCTGATGGGCGGGCGCGGCAAGGCCGGCGGGATCAAGTTCGCCGACGACGCCGCATCCGGCGAGGCACTCGCGCGCGAACTGATCGGTAAGATCCTGCGCGGCGTGCAGAACCCCGAGGGCGAGCGCGTCGATTCGCTGCTGGTCGAGGAGAAGGTTCAGATCGAGAGCGAGGCCTACGTCTCGATCACGATCGATCGCGCCCGCAAGCGCCCGGTCATCATCGCGACGGCGCAAGGCGGGATGGACGTCGAAGAGGTCGCCGCCCACGACCCCGGCGCGATCGCGAAGTATTGGGTCGATCCAGCCACCGGCTATTGGCCCTTCATGGGGCGGCGGCTCGCGTTCGCGGCCGGCCTGCCGGTGGGATTTCACAAGGCGTTCCCCGCGATCGTAGGCGGCCTGTACCGCCTCTTCATGGAGTACGGCGCGAACCTGGTCGAGATCAACCCGCTCGTGCTGACGAAGGACGGACGCGTCATCGCGTCCGACGCCAAGGTCGAACTCGACGACAACGGGCTGTTCCGGCATCCGACCTTGCGCGAGTGGAACATCGAGGCGCCGAGCGACGAGGATCAGGCCGCGGCGCTCGCGACCGGGCTCGGCCGTTCGAACTACGCGAAACTCGGTGGCGCGGTCGGAGTCATCGCCAACGGCGCGGGCCTCGGCATGGGCACCATGGACGCGATTCGCAACGCCGGCGGCGAAGCTGCCAACTTCCTCGACATCGGCGGCGGCGCGCAAGCGGACCTGGTGCGCAAGTCGTACGCGCTCGTCGTGAGCGACCCGAAGGTGCGCTCGATCTTCATCAACATCTTCGGCGGGATCACGCGCGGCGACCAGGTCGCGAACGGGATCGTCGAAGCGCTCAAGGGCGGCGGCCTGCGCGAGGTCCCGCTCGTCGTGCGGTTGACCGGCACGAACGAAAAGGAAGGGCGCGCGATCCTCGCCGCGGCGGGCATGAATCCGGTCGAGACGATGGACGAGGGGGCGCGGCGCGCCGTCGAATTCGCCGCCGACGCGACGAATCGGGGTAACAACTAATGTCGATCTATCTCGACAAGAATTCGAAGGTGATCGTTCAGGGGATCACCGGGCGCGAGGGCGCGTTCCACACGCAGCGGATGCTCGCGTACGGGACGAACATCGTCGGTGGCGTGACGCCCGGCAAGGGCGGAACGACCGTCGCGGGCGGCGTCCCGGTTTTCAACACGATGGCCGATGCGGTCGCCGCGACCGGCGCGGCGCACTCGATCATCTTCGTGCCGCCGCCGTTCGCCGCCGATGCGTTGTACGAGGCGCACGACGCCGGCATCGCGTTGTGCGTCTGCATCACCGAGGGTATTCCCGTGCACGACATGCTCAGGGTCGCCGCGACGACGCCCGGCATGCGCATCGTCGGCCCGAACTGCCCGGGCCTGTGTTCGCCGGGCCGTTCGCTGCTCGGCATCATGCCGGGCCACGTCTTCGCGGCCGGACGCGTCGGGATGATCTCGCGCTCCGGGACGCTGACCTACGAGATCGTCGATCTGCTGACGAAGGCGGGGCTCGGCCAGTCGACCTGCGTCGGCATCGGCGGCGATCCGATCATCGGCACGACGTTCGTCGATTGCCTGCGCGCGTTCTCGACCGACCCCGAGACCGACGCCATCGTCATCTGCGGCGAGATCGGCGGTTCCGACGAAGAGGACGCGGCCGCGTTCATCCGCGAGCACCTCACCGGCAAGCCGTGCGTGGCGTTCATCGGCGGTCGCTCGGCGCCGGCCGGAAAGCGGCTGGGTCACGCGGGCGCGATCATCAGCGGCACCGCAGGAACGCCGCAGAGCAAGGTCGCCGCGTTTGGGGCAGCGGGCGTCCCCGTCGCCGACCGGCCTTCACAGATTCCGCAGCTGGTTCACGAAGCGCTCGCCGTGCGCGCGTAGTGTCGTACGGCTATCACTGCGAGGAGTGCGAGGAAGCGATTTGGCCAGCGACGACGCGGGCCGAACTCGCGTGGCTGAAGGATCGTCAGCACGTCGCCCGCGAGGTCGCCAAGCACGTCCAAGGCGGCCTCGACACCTGGCTGACCGAGGGGCTCGAGTTCCTGGACCGCCACGCCGGTCACAGCATCATCCTCGCCCGCAAGCGCTGAACGGCGTTTCGCCGGCGTAACGTTACCGCAGTGCCGGTGGAACCGGCACCGCGAGAGTGACCTCGTTCACACGGAACCGTGAAAGGTGGCATTGAAGCCGTCGTCCGCCGTCATCCTAGGCGTGCAAAGGAGCGATCGATGGCTTCTCGACTTCTCGCGGCTGCACTTATCGGTTGCGTAGCAGGTATCATCGCGAGTGGCAGTTCCGCCCGCGCAGATGGGAGCGCGCGGTCGGGCGGCGCCGCGTTCGGACGGTTTCGCGCAGCAATGCCCCTGCCCGTGGCGCGCTCGGGATACATCGAGTCGATCGTCCACGCCTTTGCGGGGCCGCCGGACGGAGCGGTGCCGGGTGAGTTGGACAACCTCGTGCTCGACGACGCCGGAAACCTGTACGGCACGAACGTCCGAGGGCGGGAACGCCTCCTGTGAGTGCGGGGTCGTCTTCAAGCTGACGCCGTCGGCGTCGGGCTACGCCGAGACGGTCATCCTGACGTTTGACCGCGTCAACGGCTTAGCACCTCAAGCCGGATTGCTCGCCGTGAAGCATAGGCTCTTCGGGACGGCAATCGGCGGAGATTCGGCCAGCGGCGGCGGCGTCGCGTTCGAGCTCGCCCCTTCGAAAACGGGCTATCGAGAAACGATCCTTCACGAGTTCTCGGGCGGGCGCGACGGGTTTGAGCCGCTGGGGACGCTGACGCTCGGCAAAGGCGGCGTGCTGTTCGGAACGACTGCTGAAGGTGGCCTCGCCGGGTTGGGCACGGTTTTCAAGCTCAGACCATCGGGCACAGGCTACACCGAAACGGTCATTTACTATTTCCCGCTGCAGAGCGCGGGGGCGTACCCTAAGGGGTCGTTAGCGCTCGACGCAGCGACCGGGGCGCTGTACGGCACGACGACCCAAGGCGGCGCCACGAACAATGGCATCGCGTTCAGCCTGACGCCCCAGGGGGCAGGCTACAACGTGAAGATGCTCCATTCGTTCACCGGGGGCAGCGATGGAGCGCAGCCACTCGGCAACCTGATCCTTAGGGGATCGTCGCTGTACGGCGTCGCCATGTCCGGCGGCGCTCGGCACGGCTTGGGCGTGGTCTATCGCTTGTCGCCTTCGGGCTCGGGTTATCTCGAGACGACGCTCCACGAGTTTTCGGGACGCCGTCTACGAGACGGGCAGCTTCCCGACGCCGGCCTTGTGATGGATAAGGCCGGCGACCTTTTTGGAACGACACAAGCGGGCGGGATAGGACCCTCGGGAGGTTACGGCGTCGTTTTCGAGCTCGTGCCTTCGGGGGCGCAGTACACTGAACGCATCCTCCACGCCTTTGCCGGCGGCGCCGACGGCGGCGGTCCGAACGGCGGACTCATCGCGGGTGGCGACGGGACGCTCTACGGGACCACGTTCTTCGGCGGAGGCTCCGCCGATGCCGGAACGGTCTTTCAATTGCGACCCAGGTGATCGGCTCGCCCGCCACAAGACGTTGCTGACGGGGACGTTTCTGGCTGCGCGCGGGCGAGCCTGAACAAAAAACAAGGCCCGCGAGCACGACGCGGGCCTTTGTAACCGGGGGTGGTCTTTCTACTCGGGGATCTGTAGCCTCTGACCCGGGACGATCACTGCCCCCTGGAGGTGGTTCACACCCGCGATCTTATCGACCGTTTCCTGAACGTTGCCTCCTGCCGCGGTATGCTCGCTCGCGAGGCTCCAGAGGCTGTCGCCGCTCCGGACGGTGACGGTCGTCAATCGCTCGGGAGCCGCGGCGTACAGGTGCGATGAGGAAAGCACCGGCACGGTCACCAAGGCGCTCAGACCAACGAGCGCCACGGCCGGCATCAGCGTGAACCGTCTGCGCTTCCGCGAAATCATGAGCTCGGCTCCTTGCCCAATATGTTGGGCCAAACGAGTGTTCGCCCACATTCTAGCAGCCCCGGGCTCGCCCTGTCAAGGATTCTTCGAACGTATGTTTGCATTTCTCGGCCTCGCCGTGGTACGCTCGCGCCAATCGCGGCGCACTCTCGCGCCGCCGTCAGAGGAGCGTATACCCAGTGAACGACCGTGCCACTACCGAGAGGCAGCGGCGCATCCTCGACACCATACGCCAATTCACGGAGGAGCGGGGGCTACCCACCCTCGGTCAGGGAGATCGGGGAACGCGTCGGCCTGTCGTCGTCATCGACCGTCCAGTCGCACCTGAAGACCCTCGAACGGCGCGGCCTCATCCGCCGCGATCCCACGAAACCACGGGCGTTGGTATCGCAGCGAGAGCGTCCCGCGCAGCGTGCCGGATTACGGGGTCTTGCCGATCGTCGGCAAGGTCGCGGCCGGCGTCCCCATCACCGCGGCAGAGAACGTCGAGGGCGAGTACGTCGTCCCGGCCGACATGGCCAAGCGGCCCGACTCGTTCGTCCTGCGCGTCCAGGGCGACTCGATGATCGAAGCGGCGATCCTCGACGGCGACATGATCGTCGTCGCGCCCCAGCCGTCGGCCGAGAACGGCGAGATCGTCGTCGCGATGCTCGACGGCGAAGCCACCGTCAAGCGGTTCTACCGCGAGGGGGGCCGCATTCGGTTGCAGCCCGAAAACGCGAGCATGGAGCCGATCTACGCCGACGACGTGGCGATCGTGGGACGCGTGGAAGCGGTGATCCGCAGGCTCTGATCCTGGCGCGGGCCGTCCAATCTCTCGGCCGGCCTTTGCGCGGCCTCGGCGGCGCTTCCGGAGCTGCAGTCGATACAGCGCATGCTCCCGTGGAGCTTCGCAGGGTTGATCGTGGGTTTGCTCGCGTTCATGCTCGCGCTGCCCGGCGGGACGTTTCTGCAACGGCTCTACGTCTCGTTTGCGCCCGCGTTCGGGGTGATGTCGTTTCTGCTCGTGGTGCTGCTGACGGCCGACGCGGCCCGCCGCCGAGCCGTGCCGCCCGCGCTCGCCGTCGCGACCGCGTTCGTCGCGTTCGTCCTGTCGCTGCCGCACGCGGAGCACCAGGGTCCGCTGGCGCTCCTGCGCAGCCTGGGCAGCGCCGGCCTCTTTCTGGCGATGCTGACGGCGTTCGTCGCGGTCGGCGCGCTGCGGTTCTTCCGCTCCCGGTTCGGACGCATTTACGGCTCCGCTCGCCGCTTTCGCCCTCGTGGCCGGCGTTGCGGCGCTGCTCTACGCGCGCGGCTTTTCGCTCGCCGCGCTGCTCACGACCCTGCTCGCGCCGTTCGGGCACCTCGGCGACAGTCTCGTCGCCCTCGTGGTCCTCACCGCCGTCGAGACGCTGCTGTGGACGATCGGGATTCACGGACCGGCCCTGCTCGCCGCGATCGTGCTCCCCGTCTACCTCGGCCTGCAGGCGCAGAACACCGAGGCGCTGGCGCACGGCGCGCCGCTCCCCCACATCGTGACCGTCTCGCTGTTTCTCTTCGTGTTTCCTGGCGGGGCCGGCGCGACGCTCCCGCTCGTGCTGCTGCTGCTGCGCAGCCGCGTCCGGCGCGTGCGCGCGGTCGCGCTCACCGCGCTGGTGCCGGCGTTCTTCAATGTGAACGAGCCGCTCATGTTCGGCCTGCCGCTCGTGCTCGATCCGATCCTCGCGACGCCCTTCGTGCTCGCACCGACGGTGCTCGCGGTCGTAACGTATGCCGCGGTCGCCGCCGGTTTGGTCGCACGGCCTGCGCTCTACGTTCCGTCGAGCGTGCCGGCGTTCATCAACGTGTTCGTCGCGACGCACGACTGGCGTGCGTGCGTGCTCGTGGCCGTGAACCTCGCGCTCGCGACGGCGTTGTATGCGCCGTTCGTCGCCGCGTTCGAGCGGCGCGAACGCGCGCGGGCGGGCGTCGCGGCATGATCGACGCGATCCTCGAGCGGTTCACGTTCGACCCGCGCGTCGTCGCCGCGGCGCGCGCGGCGGCGGAGCGCGCGATGGCCGTCGTCTATCCGGCCAACGCACAGGTCCGCGCGAAGGTGTTGCGGGCGTTTGCCGACGAGGGCGTCGCCGAGTCGGATCTGTGGGGTTCGGTCGGTTACGGGTATGACGACCCCGCTCGCGCCCGTTACGAGTCGCTGCTGGCGCGCGTGCTCGATGCCGAACGTGCGCTGGCGCGGCTCTCGCTGGTCAGCGGCACGCACGCGATCGTCACCGCGCTCGCCGCCTGCGCCGCTCCGGGCGAACGCATCGTCGTCGCGACGGGACGGCCCTACGACACGCTACGCAACGCGCTCGCGGACGATCCGCGGTCGCTGCGCGCGCGCGGCGTCGCCTACGAGGAGGTCGCGCTTGCGCCCGACGGAGGCCCCGACCTTGCGGCGATCGCGCGCGCGTGCGCCCAGGGCTGTGCGGCGGTCTTCGTGCAGCGCTCGCGCGGCTACGCGCCCCGCCGCTCGCTCGCCGTGCGAGAGTGCGGCGCGATCGTCGCCGCCGTCCGCGGCGCGGCCCCCGGCGCGCGCGTCATCGTCGACAACTGTTACGGCGAACTGGTCGAGCCGGTCGAACCGACGGCGCTCGGTGCGGACGCGATCGCCGGTTCGCTGATCAAGAATCTCGGCGGCAGCCTGGCGCTGGCCGGGGCGTACGTGGCGGGCGCTGCGGAGACGATCGAACGTATCGCGGCCTACCACTACGCGCCAGGTTTGGGGGCGAACGTCGGTCCGACGCTCGGAACCGGGCGGCAGACCATGCATGGTCTGTTCCTGGCGCCGCTGATCGTCGCGGAGACGCTTGCCGGGCTCGATTTCGCGGCCGCGCTGTTCGGTTCGCTCGGTTACCCGGTCTCGCCGCGCTGCGGCGAGCCGCGCAGCGATATCGTCCAGGCGATTCGCCTCGGCGACGTGACGCGCCTGACCACGTTCGCGCGCGGGATGCAGGCCGCGATGCCGATCAACGCGCGCTTCAGCGCGGAGCCGGGAGCGGTCCCGGGTTATCGCGATCCGGTGATCATGTCGGCGGGCGCCTTCGTAAACGGCGCGACGATCGAGCTGTCCTGTGATGCCCCGCTGCGGGCTCCGTACGAGGTCTACGTGCAAGGCGGGACGCTGCGCGAGCACGCGGTGCTCGGCGCGTTATATGCGGCCGATGCACTCGCGCGCGCAGGCATCCTTGCGCCGGTGGAATAACCCCCAGGGCGTGCAAAACCACGAACGCTATAGTCACATGCGCAAGGATGTTCGCGTGAGCGTCAATCTCGACGTCGACTATGCGCAAGAGGACGGACGCACTGCGTCGCTCCCGGAGACGATGCAGAAAGCGTCCGCGATCGACCTCGGCGGCGGTGGCGTGCGTTTGGCGACGGACGAAGATCTGCCGCTCGGCACGGTACTGCTGCTACGGTTCCGCGTGCCGACCGCGGACCGCGTCGTCGTCGCACGTGGCCGCATCGTGCTGTCGTTCTACAACGCCAACGAACAGCGCTATCTGCACGGGATCGCGTTCACTCAAATCGACCCGCGCGACCAGAGCGAGATTCGCGCCTACGTCGAGGAGCTCGTCGCGGGCAACGACTAAGGATTCTCTTTGGTGCCGGGTTCCGCGCGCGGCGCGTTGCCCATGAAGCCGTAGAAGAAGTAGCGGTTGCCGGACGCCGTCTCGATCACGATCCGGCGGTCCTCCATCGACGCCTTGGCGATCGTCTCGCCGACCAGGGAATCGAGAATCGCCTGGGCCTGAACGAACTCCGCCTCGCGCAGCGCGTCGGGGTCGATCTCGAGCAGGTTGAGGAGCTCGTCGACTCCTCCCACACTCCCTTCCTGAGCATTCATGTCTTCGACTCCTCTCGCGCCCGGCGGCCGGGGGACTTCGTCCCGCCCTCAAGTAAGATTCGGTCGCCAATGTTTACCCTTGAAGTGCTGGGGGGGCCGCTCGACGGTAAGACCTGGGAGTTCGAGCACGAGATCACCATCGGCCGCGACGACGCGGTCGCGCAGGCATGCATCACCATCGACCGCTACATTTCTCGAAAGCACGCACATCTCCGCGATGAAGGCGACCACCTGATCTTGACGGACCTTTCCAGCCGGAACGGGACCTCGGTCGCCGGGCGAGAGATCGCCGTGGAGACGTCGCTCAAGCCGGGCGAGCGGTTCACGGTGGGGCGCACCGTCCTGCGCGCGACCCGCGACGGCGGCGCCTAAGTGCACGTCGTCAGAACGCCCGGCTCTGCCCGGGCGATCGCCAGGACCCTGGCCCGGCCGGTCGGGTTCGTCCCGACCATGGGGGCGATCCACGCGGGCCACCTCGCCCTGGTCGAACGCGCGCGCCGCGAGAACGCGAGCGTCGCGGCGTCGGTCTTCGTCAACCCCCTCCAGTTCGGCCCCGGCGAGGACTTCGAGCGCTATCCGCGCGCGCTCGAGCGCGACGCATCTCTGTTCGAACGCGCCGGCGTCGACGTGCTCTACGTCCCGACCGCCGCGCGCATGTACGGGCCGGCGTTCAGCACCGCCGTCGACGTCGGCGCGCTCGCAACGACGTTCGAGGGCGCGGCGCGGCCGGGTCACTTCGTGGGCGTGGCGACGGTCGTTCTCAAACTGCTCAACGCGCTCGAACCGACGGTGCTCTACCTGGGACAGAAGGACGCGCAGCAGGTCGCGGTCCTGCGGCGGATGATCGACGACCTCGATCTCGCGACGAGCGTCGTCGTCTCGCCGACGGTCCGCGAACCGGATGGGCTGGCGCTGTCGAGCCGCAACGCATACCTGACGCCGGTCGAGCGCGCGGCGGCGCCGCAGCCTGCACCGCGCGGTGCGGTTCGTCGCGCGCGCGGTTGAAGCTGCAGAGACCGTCGACAGCGCCGGCGCGATAGCCATCGGTACGACGATGCTCGAAGCGCCGCTCGTTTGGGAGTACCTCGCGGTCGTGGATCCGGCGACGTTCGAACCGCTCGTCGAGGTGCGCCGGTCCCGCGCTCGTGGTCGCGGCGGTGCGCGCGAGCGCCGTGCGGCTGCTCGACAACGTCGTCGTGCCGGCGCTCGACGGCAGCGATCCGTTCGTGACGCCGGCGCGCCGCGCCGCGGCGCGCTCGGGACGATAGCGACGATGGCCGACCGGCGGATCCTGCTCGGGATCTGCGGCGGCATCGCGGCCTACAAGGCGGCGGCGCTTGACCAGCGCGCTCGTGCAGCGCGGCGACACCGTCGACGTCGTGATGACGCGCGACGCGCGCCGATTCGTCGGCCCCGCGACGTTCGCCGCGCTGACGCAGCGGCGCGTCTATACGTCGCTGTGGGACGCGCCCGAGCAGATCCCGCACATCGCGCTCGTGCGCGCCGCGGAAGTGTACGCGATCGTGCCCGCGACGGCCAACGTGCTCGCGAAACTCGTCGCGCGGGATCGCGGACGACCTCGTGACGGATGCCGCGCTCGCGGCGCGCATCCCGCTCGTCGTCGCGCCTGCGATGAACGCCGCGATGTACGAGCACCCGGCGACGGCGGCGAACCTGCGCGTGCTGCGCGCGCGCGGCGTCGAGATCGTCGAGCCCGGCGTCGGGTTCTTGGCGGAACGCGAGGAGGGGATCGGGCGGCTCGCCGACCAGGATGCGATCGTCGCGGCGATCGACGGCGCGCTGCGCCGCGGCGGCGAACTCGCGGGAAGACGCGTCGTCATCACGGCCGGCCCGACGCGCGAGCCGATCGATCCGGTCCGTTTCATCTCGAACGCGCGACGGGAACGACGGGGATCGAACTCGCGCGCGAGGCGTTGGCGCGCGGCGCGGACGTCGACCTCATCCTCGGGCCGACGCCGCTCGACCCGCCGGCGGGCGCGCGCGTGCACCGCGTCGAGACCGCGCAGCAGATGCGCGACGCGACGCTCGCCGTCGCGGACGGCGCCGCGGTCGCGATCGCAACGGCGGCCGTCGCCGACTGGCGCCCGAGCGACGTCGCCCGGCAGAAGGTGAAGAAGACGGACGGACCGGCCGCGATCGCGCTGGCGCGCACGCCCGACGTCCTGGCCGAACTCGGCGCGCGCAAGAACGGAACGTTTTTGGTCGGCTTCGCGGCCGAGACGGAGAACCACGAGGCGAACGCGCGCGCGAAACTGCAGGCCAAACACCTCGACGCGATCGCGGTCAACGACGTCGCGGACGGCGCCGCCTTCGGGCCGGCCGACAACGAGCTCGTGCTGCTGTGGGGCAACGACGGACGGCGCGCGCTCGGGCGCGCGTCGAAGCGCGAACTCGCGCGGCGGCTCTGGGACGCGCTGCTCGAGATTCCGCGTGCGCAGAGCTGATGCTGCTCGCGATCGACGTCGGTAACACCGACACGAAGCTCGGAATCTTCGACGACGCACGAGGCGGCACGGGCGCGCTGCTCCTCGACTGGCGCGTGATGACCGAACGGCGTCGCACCGCGGACGAATTCGGCGCGCTGTTCATCGCGCTGTTTGCGAGCGCGAACGTACCGCTCACCGACGTCACCGCGATCGCGATCTCGAGCGTCGTGCCGCCGGGCGACCGCGCGCTGCGGGAAGCCTGCCTACGATACTTCCGCTGCGAGCCGGCGTTCTTCAGCGCCGCGGCGCAGGATCTCATGGAAATCCGCACGGAACGGCCGCGCGAACTCGGCAGCGACCTGGCGGCGAGCGCGATCGGCGCGCGCGCGCTCTACGGCGCGCCGCTCGATCGTCGTCGGCTTCGGCACCGCGACGACGTTCGGCGCCGTCGCGCCCGACGGGGCGTACATCGGCGCGGCGATCGCGCCGGGGATCCAACTGTCGATCGACGCCCTCGCCGCTGGGACGGCCAAGCTGCCGCAGGTCGCCCTCGAGGCCCCGCCCCGCGCGATCGGCCGCGACACGGTCGCGGCGCTCCAGTCCGGCATCATCTTCGGGTTCGTCGGTCAGACCGAGGCGCTCGTCGCGCGCATCCGCGCGGAATTGGGTGCGCCCGCGCGCGTCGTCGCAACCGGCGGCCTCGCCGAGATCGTCGCGCGTCAGACGGCGGCCATCGACGCGATCGAACCGCACCTCGTGCTCGAAGGGCTGCGGCTGTACCACGGAAGCGCCGTCGCGGCGGCCGGGCGAGGCTAGCCGCCTTGACCTGGGCCGGGCCCGGCTAGTATAGTAGGCCGTCATGCCGCCGGTCTCGCCACTACGCATCGGTCAGATCGACATCTGGCCGCCGATCGTGCTCGCGCCGATGTCGGGCGTGACGAACCGCACGCTGCGCGCGCTGTACAAGCCGTTCGGCTTCGGCCTCACCGTGACCGAGTTCGTCTCGTCGAACGCTCTGCGCGTCGGGAACGCGCGGACGATGGAGATGATCGATCAGCACGGCGTCGAGAAGCCGGTCTCAACGCAACTGTGGGGCAGCGATCCCGCCACGATGGCCCACGCCGCCCGCGTCGTGCGCGAGTGCGGCGCGGACATCGTCGACATCAACTTCGGCTGCCCCGCGCCGAAGGTCACCAAGACCGAGGGCGGCAGCGCCTGTCTGCGCGACGTCGATCGCTGTGAGGCGATCATGCGGGCGGTCGTCGCCGCCGTCGACTGTCCGGTCACGATGAAGATGCGACTGGGCTGGAGCGAGGACAAGCTCGTCTTCCTCGAGGTCGCGCGGCGCGCGCAGGATGCCGGCGTGCAGGCGGTGACCCTGCACGCGCGCACCGCGAAGCAGTTCTACAAGGGGAGCGCCGACTGGTCGCGGATCGCCGCGCTCAAGCGCGCCGTCGACATCCCGGTCATCGGCAACGGTGATCTCTCCGATCCGCACGGCACGCTCGAACGGATGCGCGCGACGGGCGTCGACGGCGTGATGATCGGGCGCGCGGTGCTCGGCAACCCGTGGCTCGTCTCGGGCCTCCGCGCGCTGATGGAAGGGCGCGACCCCGCGCCCTATCCCAATCCCGCCGACCGCTTACGCTTCGCGCTCGAACACTACGCGACGATGGTCGACGAGTGGGGTGAGGCGCGCGCGGTGCCGCAGATGCGCAAGCATCTCGGCTGGTACCTGAAGGGCTTCTTCGGTGCGGCCGAACTGCGCGAGCGGCTGATGCGGGTCGAGCGCGCGGCGGAGGCGGTCGCGCTGATCGAAGACGTCGTCGCCAAGCTCGACGCCGCCGCCGCCGCACCAGAACCCGCAGCGGTCGCGTAGCAGCGGCGCGTGGACGAACTGTACGGCGCTGCTTCTCCGCAAGCGCTCTACGCCGAGACGTACGAGAACTATCGCCGCTTCATCAATCCGCCGCTCGCGCGCGTGATGAAGGTCTCTGGGAGCCCGGTCGAGGTGAGCGCGCGCGGGACCACGGTGTGGGATCACGAGGGCAAGGCGTACCTCGACTTCGCCGGCGGCTACGGCGTGTTCACCGTCGGCCACCGGCACCCGCGCGTCGTCGCCGCCGTGACGGAGCAGCTGCGAACTGATGGCCCTCTCCGGCAAGACGATGTTCGATCCGCTCGCGGGACGCCTCGCGCGGCGGCTCGCGGAGATCACGCCGGGCGATCTCGAGATCTCGTTCTTCTCGAACAGCGGGGCCGAGGCGGTCGAGGGGGCGGTGAAGCTCGCGCGCGCCGCGACCGGCCGTTCCAAGATCGTCGCGACCGAGAACGCGTTTCACGGCAAGACGCTCGGATCGCTGTCGGTCAGCGGCCGCGACTACTTTCGCAGCGCCTACGCGCCGTTGCTCGAGCGGGTCGTACACGTTCCGTTCGGCGACGGCGAGGCGCTTGCGGCCGCGCTGGACGGCGAGACCGCGGCCTTCATCGTCGAACCGATCCAGGGCGAGGGCGGCGTCAACGTTCCGCCGCCTGGTTATCTGTTACAGGCGCGCCGGGCGTGCGACGGCGTGGGCGCGCTGCTGATCGCGGACGAGGTCCAGACCGGGCTGGGGCGCTGCGGAGTTCTGTTCGCCTGCGAGTTCGACGGCGTCGTTCCCGACGTGCTCACGCTCGCCAAGGGGCTGTCCGGCGGCGTCATCCCGATCGGCGCGTACGTCGCGAGACCGGGCGCCTGGAACGCGGCCTACGGCAAGGCGCCGCTGATGCACACCTCGACGTTCGGCGGCAGCCCGCTCGCCTGCGCGGCGGCGCTGGCCGCGCTCGACGTGCTGCGCGACGACGAGCTCGTCGCCAACGCGCGCGAACGCGGCGCCGAGCTTGCTGGCCGGCGCGGCGGAGATCGCCGCCGCCCTTCCGGCCGTCGTGCGGGCCGTGCGCGGCGCGGGTCTGCTGGTCGGCGTCGAGCTGACGAGCGAGGGCTACGGGGGGGCGATCATCCCCGAGATGCTCAAGGCGGGCATCATCGTCGCCTGGACCCTCAACCAGCAGCGCGTCATCCGGCTCGAGCCGCCGCTGATCGTGACGGCGGCGGAGGTCGAACGCGCGCTCGCGGCGCTGCGCACGGCCGTCGCGCGCGCATACGAGCAGCTCGGGACGCTTTCGGCGGCGGGAGCCTGACGGGTGCCGTTCGTCGAGACGACGATTACCGTCGACGCGGACGCGCGCGCGGTCTACGAGCTCGCGAAAGATCAGGAACGGTTCCCCGAATTCATGCCCGACGTCGAGAAGGTCGAGATCATCCGGCGCGACGGCAATCGCATGCTCACCCGCTGGAAGACGCTGGTCGAAGAGGCGCCGATCGAGTGGACGGAGGAGGACGTCTTCGACGACGACGCGCTCCGCGTCGATTACCGGTTACTGGAGGGCGATCTCGACCGCTTCGAGGGCTCGTGGACGTTCGCCAACGGCGAGCCCGGCCGCACCGTCGTGACGCTCGGCGTCGACTTCGACTTCGGCGTGCCGACGCTGGCGGAACTGATCGGCCCGACGCTGGAACGCAAGGTGCGCGAGAACAGCGAGATGATGCTCGCCGCGCTCAAGCGCGAGGCGGAACGCGGGTAGTGGGCTAGCTTTTCCCCGCGCGCAGGCGCACGACCAGCGAGGCGAGCGCGTAGATCGCGACGATCAGGTATACCGCGAAGACCAGCCGGTGTTCGCCGGGAACGCCGGCCTTGAAGGCGCGGTATTCCACGTACGCGCCCGCCAGCGCGACGACCAGCAGGACGGCGCTGATCGCCGGCGCGTTCCGGCGCAGCCAGATCAATCGGGAATCGAGAAGGCGACCAACTCGCAGGCGCGGACGTCGTTGGTCCAAAAACGATCGCCGTCTCGAGCGAGCGAAACGGCGACGAATGGCGACTGGGCGACGAAGATCGGCTGAGGATCTTGCGTCTTCGTCGGCTCGATATACGCGATCCGGCAGCCGCCGCGCTCCTTTCCGAGCCACAGCGAGAGGTAGAGGCGGTCGCCGACCCAGACCATGCCGACGATCTCCTCGCCGACGGGGATCGTATGGATCGGAACGCCCTGCGCATCGAGCACGAGCACGACCTTGTTGTAGCGTTGGCTCAGCCACAGCGTCGTGCCGTCGAAGGCGAGGAACGAGCCGGTGTCGTCGGGACAAGGGATCGCGTCGTGCGATTTGAAGCCGTGGCCCGGCACGTAGCGGCGGATGACGCGCGAGTCGTCGAGTTCGCTGCAGACGAACCGCAGTTCGTCGCCGACCACCGTCGCGCCGACCGGCTTGCCGGGCGCCTGCTCCTCCTCGAAGACGCGCCCTTGGTTGGCATAGATGCCGTAGATGCGGGCGGTCTCCCAGGAACCGAGCCAGAGATGCTCCCCATCACACGCCAGCGCCTGGGGTGCAGGCGCTGGTGAGGGAAAGCGTACGATCTCGGCCAGTTCGGCGAAGTCAGTCGTCATTCGCCGGGCTTCGGCGGTCCCGCCGCGAAGGCCCTCCGCGGGTATGAGATTCGCCTTCGTCATCCACCCCACTTCGCTCGATGACGTCGTCCGTTACGAACCGGGGGCCGTCGGCAAGGGCCAGCCGATCATCGAGAAGATCCTCGATTGGATGCCGGCCTATGCGGCAGCGCACATCACCGGCGTCCGCGCGCCCGACGGCCGCGAGACCGAGGGATGGTTCGTCGCGGCGACCTTTATGCCGGAACAGATGCTGACGCTGCCGCGCGAGCGCGTGTACGCGAAGATCGTGCGGGCGATCGAGATCGGCGCCGAGCTCGGCGCCGAGGTCGCGGGCCTCGGCGCGTTCACCGGCGTGATCGGCGACGCCGGGGTCACGATCGCGCAGCGTTCGCCGATACCGGTGACGACCGGGAATTCGCTGACGATCTTCGCCGGCGTGCAGAGCCTGCTGCGCGGCGCGCGCGAGATGGACGTCGATCTGGCGCAGGCGACGCTGGTCGTGATCGGCGCGACGGGCTCGATCGGGTCGGCGTGCGTCGAGTTGCTCGCCCCGCACGTCGCCCACATCGTCCTCGTGGCCCGCAACGAGACGCGCCTGCGCCATTTCCGCGACGCCGTCGCAGGCCGGCACGGCTGCGCGTTTTCCCACACGACCGACGTGCGCGCCGCCGTGCCGCAGGGGCAACTCGTGCTGACCGCGTCCTCGTCGACGCAGGAGCTCGTCGAGCCGGAGGATTTACGGACGGGGGCCGTCGTTTGCGAATTGTCGCTGCCCCACGACGTTGGACGGCGCGTCGCCCGCGAGCGGCCCGACGTGCTCGTTACCGAGGGCGGGAACATGCGCGTCCCGGGTCGACCGCGGTTCGCCCGCGTGCGCGAGCCGGACCGCGACTTCGACCTCGGCCTCCCCGCCGGGACCGCACTCGCCTGCATGTCGGAGACGATGGTGCTCGCGCTCGAGAACCGGCGCGAATGCTACACGCTTGGACGCGGCATCGAGCTCGCGAAGGTGCGCGAGATCGGCAGCCTCGCGGAACGCGACGGGTTCACGGTCGCGGACATGCGCGCGTTCGATCGCGCCGTCACCGCGCGGGACATTTCCGCGATCAAGCGCGCGGCGGCCGCACGGCGGCTAGCGCCGGTATGAACGTGCGGCCGAAAGCGCGCGAACACACGTATCGCGCGCGACTGACCTGGACGGGCGCCGCCGCGGGGCCGGTGCGCGACTACCCGTCGTATTCGCGCGAGTATCGCGTCGAGTTCGAGGGCAAGCCCGCGCTGCGCGGATCGGCCGACCCCACCTTTCGCGGCGACGCCGCGCTGCAGAACCCGGAGGACCTGCTCGTCGCGTCGCTCTCGGCCTGTCACATGCTGACGTACCTCGCGCTGTGCGTCCGGGCGGGCATCGCGGTGTCGGCTTACGAGGACGACGCCGTGGGCACGATGGTCGAGACGGCCGGCGTCGGGCGGTTCGCGCGCGTGCTGTTGCGGCCGCGCGTCACGATCGACGGCGGCGATCCCGAGCGCGCGCAGGCGCTGCATCGGCAGGCGAGCGAGGACTGTTTCATCGCGGCGTCCGTCAACTTCCCCGTCGAACACGAGCCGGCCGTCGTCGTGCGCGAGGCGGCGCGATGAAGACGGTGGTCTCGGTCTCGCTCGGTTCGTCGTCGCGCGATCATCGCGCGCGGGTGACGCTGCTCGGCGAGGCGTTCGACATTTCGCGCGTCGGCACCGACGGGTCGATCGAGCGCGCGACCGAGCGGTTGCGCGCGCTCGACGGAACGGTCGACGCGATCGGCCTCGGCGGGATCGACGTCTACCTTTACGCGGGGACCAAGCGCTACGCGCTGCGCGACGGGCTGCGGCTGCTGGAATCCGTCGAGCGGACCCCGGTCGCCGACGGGAGCGGCCTGAAGAACACGCTCGAGCGGGCCGCGGTGCGCTTCGTCCGCGACGACCTCGGTTACGAGCTGCGGGGTCGCAAGGTCCTGATGGTCAGCGCGCTCGACCGGTTCGGGATGGCGCAGGCGCTCGTCGACGCCGGCGCGGACGTGTTGTTCGGCGATTTCATCTTCGCGCTCGACCTCGACAAGCCGGTGCGCGATCTCGCCGAGTTCGAGCGGCTGGCCGAGCGGTATCTGCCGGACGCCTGCAAGCTGCCGTTCCAGTTCTTCTATCCGACGGGCCGCAAACAAGACCGGCCGCCGCAACCCAAGTACGCCGAGTACTACGACGAGGCCGATGTCATCGCCGGCGACTACCACTTCATGCGGCAGTTCATGCCGGACCGGCTCGACGGCAAACTGATCCTGACCAATACGGTCACCGAGAACGACATCGCCGAACTGCGCGCGCGCGGAGCGGCCCAGTTGGTGACGACCACGCCCGATTTCGGCGGCCGCTCGTTCGGGACCAACGTGATCGAGGCCGCGCTGCTCGCGATGCTCGGGAAGCGCTGGGACCAGGTGCAGCCCGCGGACTACGAACGGCTATTGCGCGACCTCGCGCTGCGGCCGCGCGTCGTCGAGTTACAGGCGGACGCCGTCCGCTAGCGCTCCTGAGGGTGGGCGCGGCCGGGCTTTTCGGGGCCGTCCGGCGAATCGCCTCGACCCGAAATGCAATACACCTACACCATGTACCGAGTCGGCAAGACCGTCGCGCCGCGGCGCCAGATCCTGCGCGACATCTCCCTCTCGTTCTTCCCCGGCGCGAAGATCGGCGTGCTCGGCCTCAACGGGGCGGGCAAGTCGAGTTTGCTGCGCATCATGGCCGGCGTCGACGCGGAGTTCGAAGGCACCGCGACGGCCGCACCCGGCCTGACGATCGGTTACCTGCCGCAAGAGCCGGTCCTCGATCCGGACAAGACGGTGCGCGAGACGGTCGAGGAGGGCATCGGGACGATCGTCGCCGCCCGCAAGCGGCTCGAAGAAATCTATGCGGCGTACGGCGAGCCCGACGCCGATCTCGATAAGCTCGCCGCCGAACAGGCGAACCTCGAGGCCGTGCTGTTCGCGCAGGACGGCGAGGATCCCGAACAGCAACTCGAGGTCGCCGCCGACGCGCTGCGCTTGCCGCCTTGGGACGCGCGCGTCGGGACCCTTTCCGGCGGCGAGAAGCGGCGCGTCGCGCTGTGCCGGCTGCTGCTGACGAAGCCGGACATGTTGCTGCTCGACGAGCCGACCAATCATCTCGACGCGGAGAGCGTCGAGTGGCTCGAGCAATATCTGCAACGCTTCGGCGGGACGGTCGTCGCGATCACGCACGACCGCTACTTCCTCGACAATGCCGCGGAGTGGATCCTCGAACTCGACCGCGGCCACGGGATACCGTGGAAGGGTAACTACTCGTCGTGGCTCGATCAGAAGGAGCAGCGGCTCGCGCAAGAGGAGGCGACGGAGTCGGCGCGGCGCAAGGCGCTCAAGCGCGAACTCGAGTGGGTGCGGGCCGGGGCGAAAGGCCGTCAGACCAAGAGCAAGAGCCGGATCGCGCGGTTCGACGAGTTGTCGAGCTACGAGTACCAGCGGCGCAACGAGACGAGCGAGATCTTCATCCCGGTCGCCGAGCGGCTCGGCGATACGGTGATCCGCTTCAAGAACGTCACCAAGGGCTTCGGCGATCGGGTGCTGATCGACGATCTCTCGTTCGACGTGCCACCGGGCGCGATCGTCGGGATCATCGGGCCCAACGGCGCCGGCAAGACGACGCTCTTTCGCATGATCTCCGGCAGCGAGAAGCCGGACGCCGGCACGATCGAGATCGGACCGACGGTCAAGCTCGCCGTCGTCGACCAGAGCCGTGAGGCGCTCGACGACGCGAAGACGGCGTTCGAGGAGATCGGCGGCGGCAACGACCTCCTGATGGTCGGCCGGTTCGAGATGCCGGCGCGCGCATATCTCGGACGCTTCAACTTCAAGGGCGGCGACCAGCAAAAGGCCGTGGGAACGCTTTCCGGCGGCGAACGCGGCCGTCTCCATCTCGCGAAGACGCTGTCGCGCGGCGCGAACGTGCTGCTGCTCGACGAACCGTCCAACGACCTCGACGTCGAGACGCTGCGTGCGCTCGAGGACGCGCTCGCCGAGTTCGCCGGCAGCGTGCTGGTCGTCAGCCACGATCGTTGGTTCCTCGACCGGATCGCGACGCACATCCTCGCGTTCGAAGACGAGGGCCGCGTGGTCTTCCACGAGGGCAACTATCAGGAGTACGAGGCCGACAAGCGCAAACGCCTCGGCGACGAAGCCGCGCGGCCGCACCGCATCCGCTACAAGCCGCTCGTGCGCTCGTAAGTGCAGGCCGCCGGCCCGCCGCGCCGTCCCGTGTCGGTTCCGCTCGTCGTCGGCGTCACGGGACACCGCGATCTCTTCGCCGAGGACGCCGAGCGGCTCGGCGCGTGCATCGAGGCGCTGCTGGGCGAGATCGCGGCGCAGGTGCAGCACACGCCGCTCGTGCTGCTGTCGGCGCTCGCTGCCGGTGCGGACTTGCTGGCCGCCGAGGTCGCGCTGCGACGGGGGATCGCGGTCGTCGCCGTCCTGCCGATGCCGGTCGCGGCATATCGCGCGGACTTCGACGACGACGGCGAGCGCCGGCTCGGCACGGTGCTCGAGCGCTGTGTCCTCGTGCAGGTCGTGGGCAGTGCGCCGCACGACGCCGCGGAGCGCGAGGCGTGTTACGCGGCGTCGGACGCGTATCTCGCGCGTCACAGCAATTACCTGATCGCGCTGTGGGACGGCGTCGAGGGCGCTAAGGCGGCGGGGACGGCCGCGGTCGTCCGAATGCGGTTACACGGTTCGCCGACGAACACGAGCGCGTTGCTCGAGCCGCTCGACACCGGCAGCGTGTATCGGATCGTGACGCGGCGCCTCTCGAACCCGGCCGTCAACGAGCCGTTTCGCATCGAGCGGCTCTATCCCGACGAGGAGCGCGCGGAAGGCGACGCCGGCGCCGCCGAACGCGCGGCATCAGAGCGCCTCGACGTGCTCAACGGCGATCTCGCGAGCGGCGGCCCTGCGCCGGCGGGTGACGGCTCTGAGGCCGTCGTGTTGCGAGCGGTCGACGCCGCCGCGAACTCACTGCAGCGGCGCAGCGTCGCCGTGGAGCGCGCGCTCTACATCCTGGCGTTCGTCGCCGCCTCCGCGCAGGTCGTACTGAAGGACGACACCTGGAGCACGTTCGTCAAGATCGCGCTGCTCGCGGTCGCCCTCATCGTGCTGCTGTACGCGCGCCGCTCCCGCGTCGATAGCCGCTACGAGGACTACCGCGCGCTCGCGGAGGGACTGCGGGTCGCGGACGCCTGGCGCGGCGCCGGGCTCAAGGCCTCGGTCGATCGCTATTACCTGCGCATGCAGGCCGGGGAACTGCAGTGGATCCGGCGCGCGCTGCGGTCCGTCGCGTTGCTGGAGACGAGCGGTGCGGTCGCGGATCCCAAGCCGGCCCTCGCGCGCTGGATCGCGGGTCAGGAGACGTACTACGTCCGCGCCGCCGCGCGCGAGCGGACGCGCCAAGGCCGTTGCGACACGCTCGCGTTCGCCCTCACCTCGCTCAACCTGTTCGCGAGCGTCGTCGTCGCCGCGTTGCTCGTGGTCCCGTTCCCGCCCGTGCGCGCGTTCGTTGCCGCGCAGAACGAGGTCATGCACGGGATCCTGCCGCTCTTCATCGCGTGGGCGGCGCTGTCGGCGGGTTTGTTGTGGAGCTATGCGAACGAACGGCGCTTCGGCGAGTCGGCGCGCCGCTACGCGCGGATGCACCGGTTGTTCGCGCGAGCCCGCAGGCAGTTGGAACGGACGGCGGTCCCGGAGGAACTGGCTCTCGAACTCGGCCGCGAATCGCTCGCCGAGCACGCCGACTGGCTGCTGACGCGGCGCGCGCGCCCCGTCTCTGTCTTCAAGAACTGACGGCCTATTGCGCCATGTTGACGGCGCGGGCCGCGACGATCGCGACCGTGGCGAGAGAGACGGCGGACTCGCACATCATCAGTAGCCGCGTGCGCGTCGTCACCGGGACGACGTCGGTCGGGCTGAACGCGGTCGCCGTGTTGAACGCGAGGAACAGGTAATCGAAATAGTTGAGCGGGGCGGTCGTGCCCTCGGGCTGCTTCGGGGGTTGCGGGAAGAGGAAGTCCGGCGAGTCGAGCATCCGGCCGCGCCAGTCGTGGCCGTCGACGTACCAGTACCACAGCGAAAACATGAAGATGTTGCTCAACCACAGCGCGATCGCCGACTGCAGCAGCGGACCGGCCTTCAACTGCTCGTAGGCGAGCAGCTCGCCGAGGCGCACGATCGCGTTGAGCGTCAGGATGCTCAGAATCACGACGACGATCAGGCTGAAGATCCGCTCGAGCTCGGCCCGGTCGTACTCGTGGAGGAACGCGGCCCCGATCGCGAAGGCATACGCCGCGATTGCCATGCTGATGCTGACCGGCGTCGGCAGCATGTGGTAGCGGCCGCGCAGCAGCGGCTGGACGAGCGTGGCGAGGATCGTCGCGGCCAGCGGCGGCCAGATCAGGAAGCGGTAAACGGCGGCCACGTTATTCCGTCGCGGGCGCGTGGCTGAGATCGGCCTCGACGATCTCGGCCCGCGCGCTCCGGGGCCACAACCAACCCGCTCCGATGACGAAGTAGAGCGCGAAGTAGAGCGGATACCAGGTCGCGGGGAACGGCTGGGGCGGGTAGAGACTGTCGACCGCGGGGACGAGCAGGCATGCGATCGCGATGGCGGCGACGACGACGTGCCCGGCGCGCAGTTCGCCGGTTCGGCGCAGGTAGACCGGGGCGCCGGCCGCGATCGCGAAGTAGATCGCGATGAAGCCGAACGAGCCGAGCGTCGCGGTGTCGCCGAACGCGTCGCTCGCCGAGCGGCCGCACAGGTACAGGATCGCCGTCACGCCGGCGTTCACCAGAGCGAAGACCGACAGCGCGACGTAGGGCGACTTGTGGGACGGATGGGAGTCGCCGAGCCGGCTCGGGAGCAGGCCGCTGCGGCCGGTCGTGAACAGCACGCGGGCGCCGGCGTTGAGCGAAGCCAGCGCGACCGAAAACGAGCTGAACAGCGCGCCGACGTCGATCGGGATGCGCAGCCACGGCACGTTCGAGATCTGCGCGACCGTGTCGAGCGGCGTCGTCAGCTTGTCGAGCGGCGGGACGTGGCCGCGCGTGACCAGCACCTGCGAATAGACGCATAGCACGAAGAACGCACCTGAGATGATGACGCTCCAGATGACCGCCGCCGGGATCGTGCGCAGCGGCTCGTGCGCCTCCTCACCGAGCGATGTCGCGCTCTCGAAGCCGACGAGCGAGAAGATCGCGAGGACGGCGCCGAGTCCGATCGCGGGCAGGGTCGCGCCCTCGAGCCGCAGTTGATGCGGGTCGACGACCGTGCCCTGATGGACGAACGCGATGACGGTCAGCACGACGATGAGGCTTACCGACGCCGTCTCGAGCGCCAGCAGCGTCAGCGTAGAGATGCGGATGTCGATGTACGAGACGTACCAGCCGACGGCGAGGCAGAGCGCCGAGAAGACGATGTTCGGGACGTGGGCGCCGAACGGACCGAGCAGCGCGCGGCCGAAGACCGCGAAGCCGGTCAGGCCTGCGACGCAGACGAAGGCGTAGGCCCAGAACAGGCAGACGCCTGCGAGCATGCTGCCGCGCGCGCCGAACGCGCGCTGCGTGTACGTGTAGAGCGAACCGGCCGTCGCCGAGCGGCGCGCGAACTCGCGCAGGTTCAATGCCACGAACAGCAGCATGACCGTGCCGAAGATATAGGCGAGCCAACCCGCGTTGCCCGACGACGCGAAGACGAGCGGGACGATCAGGACCGGCGTCATCGTCGGTCCGAGCATCGCGATCGACTGCGCCAGGACTTCCCAGAAGTTGAGGCAGTTCGCGCGCAGCGAACCCGCTTGCGCCGTCAAGCGGCGACCGGCACGCCGATGTCGTGCAGCACCTCGCGCGCCGCGCGAATCCCTTGCCGCGCTGCCCCTTCCATGAAGCCCTGGTAGACGACGTCGCAGTGCTCGCCGGCGAAGAAGACGTTGCCCTGGCGGACCTTCTCGTAACCCGCGATCGTCGTGCATTGGCCGACCAGCCACACCGAATACGAGCCGCGGAAGTTCGGGTCGTACGACGGGTGGCTCAGCGCCGCCTTGCCGTTCCAGAGCGTCCCGACGCCGGGCCACACGCGGTCGAGCATGCGAACCAGTGCGGCCGCGTGATCGCGCACCCACGGCGACCCGATCGACATCGTATACGGCGCGGGCGGTCGCAGCGCCGCGCTCGCCGCGCCCGCGGGATACTGCACGATCAGGCCCGACGCGCCCGGCTGACCGCGCGATTGATCCCACGCATTCACGATGTCGAGGTCGGTCGTGATGTCGCCGGTGCCGATCCCCCACGGGCCGCGCTCGTTCCACAGCCGGCGCTTGAACTGCACGACGAACTTCGAGTGCTCGCCGTAGCCGAGCGTCCGGATCGCGAGCATCTTGCGGGCGTCGAAGCCCGCGTCGCGCAAGTCCGTCGCGCGCAAGACGGAGAAGGGGACCGTGACGATGACGCGATCGGCGACGACGGTCTCCGCGCCGTCGGGGGTCGCGAACGTCAGCGCGACGGTCCCGTCGGAGCGGCGTGCGATCGCAGCGAGCCGGTGGCGCAGCAGCAGCCGGTCCGTGGGCAGCGTCGCGGCGATGCGATTCGGCAGCTGCTGGTTGCCGCCGGCGATGTGGAAGCGCTGGTCCGAGGCGCCGAGGATGTTGAAGTTGCCGGTGACCGGATCGTATTGCGGCTGCGGTCCGACGTAGTAGACGAGGTTGAGCGAACTCTGCCGGCGCGTGTCGACGCCGTACTCGGCGAGGTAGGCGGCGTCGAGGAAGGCGCCCATCTGCGAACGATGACCGCCCGCGACGTAGCGCTCGATCCAGTCGTAGGCGCTCATCTGATCGAGGAAGCGCGCGAACGGGGTCGCGGAGTTCCATGTCGTCGTATCGCCGATGCGGTGCAACTGCCGCGTCAGTTCGGCGTAGACCGGGCGAAAGTCGCGCTCCGCGTCGGCCCACGGATAGTACTTACCGAAGAACCACTGCGTCTGCGTCGCGCCCGGCGGCTGCGCGGCGAGCACGTCGACGCGGTGCAGGCCGAAGCGCTTCGTGAGCGCGTGCATCACCG
Organism: Vulcanimicrobiota bacterium; assembly: GCA_963743605.1. Lineage (GTDB taxonomy): Bacteria > Vulcanimicrobiota > Vulcanimicrobiia > Vulcanimicrobiales > Vulcanimicrobiaceae > CAVUQJ01. The sequence continues at coordinate 573,092 of CAVUQJ010000009.1, forward strand.
TGTGCGTCGTGTCGGTCAGTTCGCCGCACCACTCGCTCGTCTGACCGTCGTCCCAGAAGCCCGGCAGCGAGTGCATCCGGCCGCCGACGCGCGTCGACGATTCGTACACGGTCGCGGCGATGCCGTGATCCTGCAGCGTCAGCGCGGCGGAGAGTCCGCCGATCCCCGCGCCGACGATCGCGATCCTGGTCGACGCTCCGCCCGCCGCGCGCGCCGCGGGTCGCGCCAGCGCCAACGCCGCGAGCGCGGCGCCCGTTCCGGCGACGAACGCACGCCGGTCGATGCGCCGGCCGTCGGGCGTCTCGACTGCCTGCACGAGCCGATCGAGCGCCCGCATCTGGGGACTACGCCCCACCGCTGGTACTCCTCACCGGTCTAGACTTGGGCGCGCGGGGCGGCTTCTCCGCCGATTACGGCGCAGCGCGCGCTGCCGGTGGCCGATCGCTGCCGGGCTCGAGTCTCGCAGGACCCGACAGACCGAGGTGGGCGCCGCGCGGCCCGGTAAGTAGCAGCCATGAAAGCGGCCGCCTCGATCGCCGAAAGATCGGCCAGCCTCGCCGCACGGCGCGAGCGGGCCGTGACGCGGGGCGTCGCGTCGGCTTTCTCGATCTTCGCCGACCGGGCCGAGGGCGCGCGGCTCTGGGACGCCGACGGTCGCGAGTACATCGATTTCGCCGCCGGGATCGGGACGCTCAACCTCGGCCACCGGCATCCGCGCGTGACGGCCGCGATCGAGGCGCAGACCGCGCGCTTCCTGCACACGTGTTTTCAGGTCGTGCAGTACGAGGGCTACGTCGAGCTCGCCGAGCGGTTGAACGCGATCGCGCCGGGCGATTTCGAGAAGAAGACGCTGCTGTTGACGACCGGCGCGGAGGCGACCGAGAACGCGATTAAGATCGCGCGCGCGGCGACCGGCCGCCCCGGCGTCGTCGCGTTCCATTGGGGCTATCACGGCAGGACGCTGCTCGCGCTGACGATGACCGGCAAGATCGCGCCGTACCGGCAAGACTTCGGTCCGTGGGCGCCGGCCGTCTATCACGCGCCGTTCCCGTATGCGCTGCACGGCTGGGACACGGGCCGCGCGCTCGCGGCGCTGCGCGAGATGTTCGATACCGAAGTCTCACCGCGGCGCGTCGCCGCGATCATCATCGAGCCGGTGCTCGGCGAGGGCGGGTTCGTGCCGGCCCCGTTCGATTTCTTGCGCGAACTGCGCGCGATCGCGGACGCGCACGGAATCGTGCTCGTCGCCGACGAGATCCAGAGCGGCTTCGGCCGAACCGGGACGATGTTCGCGATCGAACAGGCCGGTGTGGTACCGGATCTGATCGCGATCGCCAAGAGCTTGGCGGGCGGCTTACCGCTCGCCGCCGTCGTCGGCCGCGCCGACCTGATGGACGCCGTCGAACCCGGCGGCCTGGGCGGGACGTTCGCGGGAAATCCGGTCGCATGCGCGGCCGCGCTCGCGACGCTCGACGTGTTCGAGGACGAACCGGTGTTACAGCGTGCGCGCGAGATCGGCCGGCGGGCGCGCGCGCGGCTCGATGCGTTGGCGGCGCGGTACCCGCAGGTCGCGGAAGTGCGCGGCCTCGGCGCGATGCTCGGCATCGAGTTGCACGACGCTCCGGCGGATCCCGACGGTCGCAATGCGGCGCGCCGGATCGTCGACGAAGCGGCGTCGCGCGGGCTGATCGTCATCACGGCCGGACCGAAGGGCAACACGCTCCGGCTGTTGATCCCGCTCGTCGCCGACGACGACGACCTCAGCCTCGGCTTGGACAGGCTCGAGTCGGCGTTCGAGGCGGTGCTCCATGGCTAGCCAGCGACGGCTCGACCGTGCGGTCTCCTACACGCAACGGCTGCTCGACATCATCCAGTCGCCGACGCTCGACGAGACGACGGCGAAGTGGGTCGCGCGCGAGACGATCGACGGGTTTCGCGAACACGTCAATCCCGGCTTTCTCGAGTACCGCAAGTCCGTCACCGGCGGGGGACTGAGCGCCGCGGTCGAGTGGGCCGACTCGGGGCCGAGCACGTTCGTCGACGTCGAAGGCCGCGAGTACATCGACTGCCTCGGGGGCTTCGGCATCTTCAACGTCGGCCACCGGCACCCGCGCGTCGTCGAGGCCGTGCGTTCCCAACTCGAACGCATGGCGCTGCACAGCCAAGACCTGCTCGACCCGTTGCGCGCGATGCTCGCCAAGACGCTCGCGATGGTGACCCCGGGCGACCTGAAGTACAGTTTTTTCTGCAACAGCGGGACCGAGGCGGTCGAGGCGGCGTTGAAGTTGGCGCGCGCCTACAACCCGGCAAAACAGACGATCCTCGGCGCGACGAAGGGCTTCCACGGCAAATCGTTCGGCTCGCTCTCCGTCAGCGCGAAGGCGGCCTTTCGCAGGCCGTTCGGTTCGATGTTACCGAGCGTCGAACACGTGCCGTTCAACGACCTGGCCGAGTTACGCCGCCGGATGCAGACCTTGGCGACCGTCGGCGAAGACGTCGCGGCCGTGATCCTCGAGCCGATTCAGGGCGAGGGCGGCGTGAACGTTCCCGACGACGACTACCTCCCCGGCGTTCGCGCGCTCTGCGACGAGTTCGGGGCGCTGCTGATCCTCGACGAGGTCCAGACCGGGATGGGCCGGACCGGCGCGTTCTTCGCGTGCGATCATTGGAACGTCGCGCCCAACGTCATGTGTCTCGCCAAGGCGTTCGGCGGTGGCGTCATGCCCGCGGGCGCCGTCGTCGCGACCGAGGCCGTGTTCTCGCGGTTGTTCGAGAATCCGTTCCTGCACACGACGACGTTCGGCGGCAATCCGCTCGCGTGCGCCGCCGCGATCGCGGCCATCAACGTGACGATCGAAGAGGATCTCCCCGCCCGCGCCGCGCGGATGGGCGAATACATGCTGATGGGTTTGCGCGCCACGGTCGGCGGTCACGAGGACCTCGTGCGCGACGTGCGCGGCAAGGGCCTCATGATCGCGCTCGAGTTCGCCGACGACGCGACGGGGTTCCGGATCGCCAAGCACATGTTCGACAACGGCGTGCTGGTCGCGGGGACGCTGGTCAACGCGCGCGTCATCCGGGTCGAGCCGCCGCTCGTTATCCGCGAGGATCAGGCCGACCGCGTTTTTGCGACGCTCGGCGAGGCGCTGCGCGCGATGCCGCGCGTGGCGACCGGCGCGTAACGCCGACCCCCCCACCCCGAACAAGGACGCAACGATGACGACGACCGAGTCGAACCCGCAGACCGACCGAACCGCGACGCTCGAGCACCTGGTGCGCGACGACAAGGGCGTCTGCCTCATGTACATCGGTGGCGAATGGTGCGCCGCGTCCGACGGCGGGACGCGCGCGCTGGTCGATCCCGGTACCGGCGAGACGATCGCGCACGTCGCGGAGGCGACGGTCGAGGATACCGAACGCGCGATCGCGATCGCGCGCACGGCGTTCGACGAGGGCGTGTGGCCCGAGACGGGCGCGCTCGAGCGGGCTCGTCTGCTCACCGAATTGGCGAGGCTGATCGAAGTGAACGCCGCCGACCTCGCGCGCCTAGAGACGTTGTCGTGCGGAAAACCGGTGCGCGAGACCGAGTTCGAACGTCACCGACTCGGCGAATTGCTTCCGCTATTACGCGGGACTGGCGACCAAGCCGCATGGCGAGACGTTCGACGTGCCGGCGGCGTCGCAAACGTTCGTGGTGCGCGAGCCGGTCGGCGTCTGCGGTCAGGTCATCCCGTGGAATTTTCCGCTGCTGATGGCGGCCTGGAAGATGGCGCCGGCGCTCGCTGCGGGGAACGTCTGCGTGCTCAAGCCATCCGAACTGACGCCGCTGACGGCACTGTGGCTCGCGCGCATGATCGACGAAGCCGGTTTTCCGCACGGCGTGGTCAGCATCATCACGGGCGGCGGACCGACGGTCGGCGCGACGTTGGCCACGAGCCCGCTCGTCGACAAGATCGCCTTCACCGGCAGCGTACCAACCGGCCAGTCAATCATGCGGGCGGCGGCGGGTAACCTGAAAAAGATCACGCTCGAACTCGGTGGCAAGTCACCCAACATCGTGTTCGCTGACGCCGAGTTCGAGACGGCCGTCGACTACGCGCTGTACGGCATCTTCGCCAACGCGGGTCAGGTGTGCTCGGCGGGCTCGCGGCTGCTGCTCGAGGACACGATCTACGACCGGTTCTTGGCGCGGTTGCTCGAGCGCGCGCGCAAGATCGTCGTCGGCGACGGGTTCGACCCGAAGACGGAGATGGGACCGCTCGTCGCCGAGCGCCAGCGTGACCGCGTGGAAGAGTACATCCGGCTCGGAATCGAGGAGGGCGCGAAACTCGTGCTTGGCGGCGACCGTCCGGCCTCGCCGGTGAACGAGCACGGCTTCTTCGTGGCGCCGACCGTGTTCACCAACGTCACACCGGAGATGCGGATCGTGCGCGAGGAGATATTCGGTCCAGTCCTCGTCGTGCAGCGATTCAAGGACGAAGCGGAGGCGATCCGGCTCGCTAACGACTCTCCCTACGGCCTCGCCGGGGCCGTATTCACGACCGACGCGGCGCGCGCGCATCGCGTCATCCGCAAACTGCGTACGGGGATCACCTGGATCAACACCTATCATCCGACGTACAACGAGGCGCCGTGGGGCGGCTACAAGCAGTCTGGGATCGGACGCGAACTGGGGACCCACGGATTCGACGAGTATACCGAGGTCAAACAGATCAACGTCAACCTGGCGGTCGAGCCGACTGGTTGGTTCGGCGACCCGGACGCCTCGTAGCGAGGGTTTTGCGGAGCGGCGCACGATAAGCGCCTCATGAAGCTCCGCATCCTCGTCCTGGCTGCGATCGGCGTCGCGGTCGCCCTCCTGCGCGGCCCGAGCTTGGCGGCGACGACGCCCGACGACGTGCTCAAGGCGACGCTCGGCAACGGGTTGCGGGTGGTCATCGTGCGCGACACGCTGGCGCCGGTCGTCTCGACCGACGTCGCCTACATCGTCGGCTCGCGCGACGACCCGGCGGACTTCAGCGGGATGGCGCACGCCCAGGAACACATGATGTTCCGCGGGACGCCCAATCTCAACACGAGCCAGCTCGGCACGATCGCGACGGCGCTCGGCGGCACGTTCAACGCCGAGACCTCCGACACGCTGACGCAGTTCGAGTTCAGCGTGCCGGCGTCGAACCTCGACGCCGTGCTGCGCATAGAGTCGGATCGGATGCGCGACATCCTCGATGCGCAGTCGGAGTGGCAGAACGAGCGTGGCGCGATCGAGCAGGAGGTGCTTCGCGACGACTCCGCCCCCGGCAACGATTTCTTCAGCGACGTGCAGGCGATCGCGTTCGCCGGCTCGCCGTACGCGCGCCAAGGCGTCGGGACGGTCGCGGCGTTCAACCGCCTCACCGGTCCCGACCTCAAGCGCTTCTACGACCGCTGGTACGCGCCCAACAACGCCGTGCTGGTCATCGCGGGCAACGTCGACAAGGACGCCGTGCTCGCCCAGGTGCGGTCCTACTTCGACGGCGTCCCCAAGCGCCCGATCGGCGCGCACCCCGTCGTGCACTTCGAACCGATCAAGCGGCGCACGATCCACCGCCCGACCTCGCTGACCTATCCGCTGGCCGCCGTCGCGTTTCGCTTCCCGGGCGTCGACAGTCCGGACTTCCTCGCGTCCTACATGCTGCAGCAGGTGCTGAGTTCGGAACGCGGGACGCTGCGCTCGCTCGTCGACTCCGGCGAGGCGCTCGATGCGGAGTGGGTCTCGTATCCGTATTTCCCGGAGGGTCAACTCGGTATCGCGGTCGCGGCGCTCGGGCCGAACGCGAACCCCTCGTCGATGACGACGCGGCTCGAGGCGATCCTGCGCGACTATGCGCTCCACGGCGTCCCGCAGGAACTGTTCGAGACGACGAAGCGCCAAGCGATCGTCAGTCAGGAGTTCGGCCGCAATTCGATCGCCTCGCTCGCGAACGACTGGGCGACGACGATCGCGCTGGACGACGAACCCTCGATCGCGCGGGAACAGGAGTTGCTCGCGGCCATCACGCTGGCGGACGTCAACCGCGTCGCGCGCCGCTACCTCGATCCCAATCACGCGATCCTGGGCGCGCTGACGCCGTCGGCGAACGCGAACCAGAACCAGCCGCCCGCTCCGGTGCAGAGCGGCCCGGAGAAGCCGCTCGAACGTCAAGGGCGCCGTCGCGTCGCTGCCCGCCTGGGGGAACGCGCTGATCCAGCACGTCTCGGCGCCACCCGCGGCGACGCCGCCGGATCGAGCAAAGCTCGCGAACGGCCTGAGCGTCATCGTGAGTCCGGCCCAGATCTCCGACACCGTGCTCGTGTACGGCGGCGTCCGTACCGACTCCGGCTTGCAGCAGCCGGCCGGTCAAGAGGGCGTCGCGGCGGTGTTGAACGCGATGTTCGCCTACGGGACACAGGATCGCAACCGTACGGAGTTCCAACGGGCCCAAGACGATCTCGACACGCAGATCGGCGGCGGCACGCAGTTCGGGATGCAGACGACGTCCGCGTCCTTCGATCGCGCTGTGACGCTGCTCGCCGAGGCCGAACTGCGGCCGCGCTTCGACGAGGCCACGTTCGAGGCCGCACGGCAGCACGCGGTCGAGGAGTTGGAGACGTCGAACGCCGGCATCGGAACGCAGGCGCAGCGCCAGCTCGAGGACAAGTTGCTGCCGGCGGGCGACCCCGCGTTGCGCCGTGCGACGGCCGACTCGATGTCGCGGCTGACGCTTGCGGACGTGCGTGCGTATTACGGAAAGGTCTTCCGGCCGGATCTCGCTACGATCGTCGTGGTCGGGAACGTCACCTCCGACGCCGCGAAGGCGTCGCTCGGGCGCGCGTTCGGCGGCTGGTCGGGCGCGGGCGGTGCACCGCCGAGTCTCGATCTGCCCGCCGTTCCGCTCAACCCGCCCGCAGACGTGCAGCTGACGGTGCCGTCGATCAGCCAAGACATCGTGACGATGGCGCAGTTGATCGGCGTCGACCGGACGTCGCCGCAGTACGCGGCGATGCAACTCGGCAACACCGTCTTCGGCGGCGGCGTGCTCGGACCCGAGCAGAGCCGCCTGTTCCGCGATATCCGGCAGAACGCGGGGCTCGTCTACTCGATCGGTTCGCAGATCTCCGAAGGCAAAGGGCGCTCGCAACTGTCGATCAACTTCGGCTCCTCGCCGTCGAACCGCGACCGGATCGTGCGGCTGATCGACACCGAGATCGCGCACATGCAGACGGAGCCGGTCGGCGACTTCGAACTCTCGCTGGCCAAGGCCGCCGTCGTGCGGCGGACGGTCGTCAACGTCTCGTCGCTCGCGTCGATCGGTGACGGCCTGCTCGATGACGCGCAGGAAGGCTATCCGCTCGACCAGGCCAGGCTCGACGCGCAGGCGACGATCGCGACCTCCGCCCAAGCGGTACAGGACGCGTTCGCCAAGTTCGTCCGGCCCAAGGACTTCGTGAACGTCGTCGTCGGGCCGTAAGGTTACGTGCAGGTAGCGATTTGCTGGTTGGGTAAGGTGTCAGGGCTGGAGCCCGTTTTGGGGAAGATGGTAGACCTCTGCGGGACGCAGCGGATGGAGTGCAGCGAATGCCAAAGCCTGACTACCCAATCAAGGCTCCGCCGGTGGACGATCCGCTCGCGCTCGTTGAATTTATCCTGAGACTCTATGACGATCCAGCTCTGCTACGCAAATACGGTGAAGCGGATTACGAGGCCAGGCTCGTTATGTTAACGAGGGATGCCCCCGAGATCAAAGACCCAATGCACCGCCACGCGTTAGCAAAAGGGGACGCCCCTAGACTTCACGTGGCGTTGACCCACAATCTCGGGAGACATGTGCACACGCTCGATTGCCTCCTGTCGGTGACCATGGAACACGTGGTCAAATCCGTTGACCCAAAGCGAGCCTCGAGCTGCGGCAGGCGATGAGGGATGACGCCGGCTCGGTCGTCGCGGTCGGTGTAGGGATCGTCGCCCCTGCGCAAGCCACCGTCCAATCCATCCAGCAAATCAAAACTGCAGAAAAAGTCTTGTCGATCGTCGCGGATCCGGTGGCGGCGTATTGGTTGCATGGCCTCAACGCTACAACCGAATCGCTGCAACGATTTTATGCAAAAGGAAAGAACCGCCAGACGACCTATGACGAGATGGTCGAGTACATCCTCGGCTTCGTTCGTGAAGGCCTCCGCGTCTGTGTCGCGAGCTATGGTCATCCAGGTATCACCGCGTATCCGCTCCACAAGGCGCTGCGGCTGGCGCGCGAAGAGGGTTTCCGTGCCGAGATGCTCCCAGGCGTCTCCGCCGCGGACTGTTTGTTCGCTGAGATCGGAATCGACCCGGCTGAATCCGGATGCCTTAGCTTCGAGGCTACCGATTTTCTCGCCTACCATCGCATGCCGGACCCGATGTGCGACCTCATTCTGTGGCAGGTCGGCGCGATCGGCGTTGCGGACGCCCGCAGCGAACAACACGATGCGTGGAACCCGGAGGGCATCGCCATCCTGACCGAGCGGCTCCTCGAGACTTACCGCCCCGGCCACGAAGTCATCGTCTACGAAGCGAGCCTGCTGCCCATTTGCCCCTCGACGATCGAGCGCGTCGCCATCGAGCGCTTGCCATCGACCAGGGTGAGCGCGATGTCGACGTTGTACGTTCCGGCGATGGAGAAACCGAAGCTAGACGTCGCGATGCTGGACCGCCTGCGTAACCGCCAAACGTCGAAGGCACCGGCGACCACGACGCGGGGCTAGCGGGCGAAGCGATGCGAAGCGTCGCGCGCCTGGTCGTCGTCGCGGTCATCGGCTTGTGGATGCTCGGCACAGCGCTGCCGGACCTGAGCCGCGTGTGGGACCCCTACCCGAGCAACGGTCTCACGACGGACTACGACGGCGTCGTCACCGCCGTCGATCCGAACTCGCCCGCCGAGCGCCTGACGATCGTCCCGGGAGACCGCATCCTGGCGCCGCTGCCGCGCGACCTGTTCCGGTCGCCGCCGGGGCCGATGTCGTTTCAATTGATGCACGCCGGCGCCGTGCGGCCAATCGACCTGATGCCGGCACGAACGATGTTGGCGCGGGTCGACAAGATCCGTCTGATCGCGCTCTACCTAACCTACTTGATCTTCCTCGTCGTCGGTTCGGCCGTGCTGCTGCTGCGACCCAGCCCAACGACCTGGGCGTTCTACTTGTACTGCGTGTTGCGGCGCTACGGCGACGCCGGGTTCTATTGGCCCGGCTCGGACGCGTTTTTCTGGTCGAACCTCGTTGCGCTCGCCGCGTTCGGGGGGGCGAGCTGCGCGCTGGTCGCGATCTTCGCACTGCGCTTCCCCGAGAATCGGTTGGTTGGTTGGCGCAGCGTCGCCAATCGCGTCGCGCTGGCCCTCGCATTTATTCTGCCCATCGGCTGGCTCTACGCCACGGTCCGTCCGAGCTTCATGGGCCAGCCCTCGCAGGAGCTGGTGAACGTCCTCGTGTGGGTGACGTCGGCGGTCTACCTCGCCGCGGCCGCGATCTTCATCGTGACCTTGTTGCAGAGCAGCGGCGACGCACGTCAACGGCTCGAGTGGATCCTCGTTTTCCCGCTCGTGCTCATCATGCGCGTCGCAGCCATCAACGTGCCGTCCTCTTTACTGTCCGACAGCCTGACGGCGACGGCGGTTATCGTCCCGATTACCGTCGCCTACACCGTCGTCACCCAACGCGTCTTCGACATCGAGTTCGTAATCAGTCGCGCGCTCGTCTACGGCTCGATCACGACGATGGTCGCCGGCACGTTCCTGCTCCTCGACTGGTTCCTGTCGCAGCAGTTTAACGCGACCAGGTTCACCTTGACCGCGGAGATCATCGTCGCGCTGGCCTTCGGTTCGTGGCTCAATATACTGCACCACAACGTCGACCGGTTCGTCGATAGCACGTTTTTCCGCGCGCGCCACCAAGCCGAGAAACGGCTCGCGCGTGCGGCTGCGGCGCTCGCTCGGGCCGAGTCGCACGAGGCCGTCGACCGGTTCATGGTGCATGAGCCCGTCCAAGCGCTCGCGCTGACCTCGGGGGCGCTCTTCCGGCGATCCCAGCCGGATAAGGGGTTCACGCGCGAACTCGCGATCGGTTGGGGCGAACCGGATCTCACGGAACTGACCGCGGACCACCCGTTGGTGCTGCACTTGCTTGCCGAAGGCGCGCCGGTCCGGCTGGCGGACGTTCGCTGGTCGGCGGACGACGGTGAGTTTCGCGTGGCGAACTCCGTGTTGGCCGCGCCGGTGTTATTGCGCGAACAACTCGCCGCGATCGTCTTCTATGGACCGCATCGCTCCGGAGCCGACATCGATCCGGACGAAATACGGAGCCTCGCGCCGCTGACCGAACGGGCCGGCGCGGCCTACGACCACATCGAGGTGCAGTCGTTGCGCGCGGTGGTCGAGGCGCTGATGGAAGAGCGCGAAACGGCCGGACGCGAGATGGCCCGGCTCCGCGACGAGCTGAGCCGCCGGTCTGGACCCGAGCCGGGGCACCCGAGTCCCGCGTAGGCGATCGAGCACGCAGCTCGCACCGGTGAGAGGGGCTCGTTAACGGCCCTTGTAACACGGCCGCTCAATGGGCACCGTGCTCCAGCGTCTGTTCGCGAAGCAGCCGTACGACCGCGTGCACGTCGGCGACGGACCGAAGCTGCGGCGCGTGCTGGGGGTCCCCGCGCTGATCGCGGTCGGCTTGGGCACGATGCTGGGGGGCATCTTCACGACGATAGGCGTCGGAACGCACCAGGCCGGGCCCGGTGTCGTGCTGTCGTTCGCCCTCTCCGGCCTGGCATGTGTCTTCGTCTCGCTCTGCTACGCCGAACTCGCTTCGATGGTCCCGATCGCCGGCAGCGCCTACACGTATGCCTATGCGGCCCTCGGCGAGATCATCGCCTGGATCATCGGCTGGGACCTGATCCTGGAATACGGGATCAGCGTCGCGCCGACCGCCGCGTCGTGGTCGGGCTCCGTGCAGTTGAAACTGCTCGACTACCACATCACGCTGCCGCAATGGGCGCAGGTTGCGCACGTGGTCTTCAGCGGCGGGCGGCTGGATCTCGCCCACTCTCAGATCAACGTCCTCGCAATCGCGATCACGCTGTTCCTGACCGCCGTTCTCGCGATCGGCATTCGCGAGTCGGCCTCCACGAACAACGTGTTGGTCGTCGTCCAAGTCGTCGCGATCGTCGTGTTCGCGGCCGGGCTCTTCGGCGCGATCCATCCGGGTAACTATCACCCGCTGCTGCCGCACGGCGTGCACGGCATCGTCGCCGGCGCCGCGACGGTGTTCTTCGCCTACATCGGCTTCGACACGGTGACGGTCGCGTCCGAAGAGGCCAAGCGGCCGGAACGCGACGTCCCCTGGGGCGTCGTCGGCTCGCTGCTGATCGGCGCCGTCCTCTACATGGCGGTCGCGTTCGTGACCGTCGGGGTCGCGCCGTGGCAGCACATCGATCTCAACGCCGGGATGATGGACGCGGTTCGGCGCGCCGGCAACAACCCGTGGCTCTCGAATATCACGATCGTCGGCACGATCGCCGGAACGACGACCGTCATGCTGACGTCGCTGCTCGGTCAAATTCGCATCTTCTACGTAATGGCGCGCGACCGCATGCTGCCGCCCGCCGTCGCGCGCATCAACCGGGTGACCCTGACGCCGCTCGCGCCGACGCTCGTGACGGGCGTGCTCGTCGCGATCCTCGCGGGCGTCGTGCCGATCGACATCGGGATCAACCTGGTCAACATCGGCACCCTCTCGGCGTTCGCTATAGTGTGCGCCGGCGTGTTCGTGCTGCGCATCAGTCAGCCGCAGGCGCGCCGGCCGTTCCGCGCCCCGTTCGGCCGGGCGGTCGCGCTGATCGGCGTCGTCTTATGCCTGTATCTCATGATCGGCGGCCTATCGGGCGGGACGTGGTTGCGGTTCGTGATATGGTTCGCGGTCGGGATGGCCGTCTACGCGTTCTACGGCTACCGGCACTCGTTGCTAGGGTCGCCGCGCAAGCAGGCCTGAGCGCCGGGGCCGGGCCGGCCCGTCGCGACCTCAACCGGCAGGGCGAAACAAGGTATCCACCGGGCCCGGGGCAGAACATGCGGCGCTGACGTGGGCGGCGCTCGCGTTTTTTCAGTATCGGGACGGACGGGAAACGCATTTTGAACGAAAAGGAAACGGTCCTCACCAAGGAAGGGCTCGCCAAACTGGAGGAAGAGCTCGACGATCTCAAGACGGTGCATCGCCGCGAGGTCAACGAACGGATCCGGCAAGCCAAAGAATTCGGCGACATCTCGGAAAACGCCGAATATGAGGACGCCAAACAGGAGCAGGCGTTCGTCGAGGGCCGGATCATGCGCGTCGAGGCGATGATTCGCAACGCGCGTATCATCGAAGCCTCCGATGCCTCCGCCGAGGAAGTCTTCCTCGGTGCGATGGTCAAGATCAAGGAAGTCCCGGGCGGCGAGGCTCACGAGTTCACGCTCGTCGGCTCGACCGAGGCCGACCCCAAACACAACCGTCTCTCGAACGAATCGCCGCTCGGCAAAGCCTTGCTCGGCCGCCGCAAAGGCGAAACCGTGGACGTGAATACGCCGCGGGGTCTGCGGCAGTACAAGATCGAGGCGATCGGCGCGAAGAAGCGCCCGGCTCCGAAGAAGGCGTCGTAGGTCACGGCCGGCAGCGACTCCACCGAAGCCGGTCTGATCGCCGCGCGCCGCGAAAACCTCGCGGCGCTGCGCGCTCTCGGGCGCGATCCGTTCGCGGCGACGCGCTACGAGGTGAGCGCCCACGCGAACGAGTTGGCCGATCGGTTCGCCGAACTCCGCGCCGACGATCCGCCGAGCGGCGAGCGCGTCGCCGTCGCGGGCCGCATCCTCGCGCGCCGGCAGATGGGACGAAACGTCTATTTCGCCGACCTGTGGGACCGCACGGGGAAGGTCCAGCTCTACGTGCGCAAGGATGCCGTCGGCGAGCAGGCGTTCGCGGCGTTCGACGCCCTCGACATCGGCGACGTCGTCGGGGCCGAGGGGACGCCGTTCCGGACGAAGTCGGGCGAGTTGTCACTGCGCGTGCAAACGGTCGAGGTGCTCGTCAAGGCGCTGGCGCCGCTTCCCGACAAGTGGCACGGGCTGACCGACGTCGAGAAACGCTATCGTCAGCGCTACGTCGACCTGATCGTCAACCCCGAGGTCCGGGACACGTTCATCGCGCGCAGTCGCATCCTCGCGGAGATGCGCCGCTTCATCGACGCACACGGCTTCTATGAGTTCGAGACGCCGACGCTGCTCGCGATCGCAGGTGGCGCGACCGCGCGACCGTTTCGGACGCACTCGAACGCGCTCGACGGCGCCCTGGACCTCCGGATCGCGACCGAGCTCAACCTCAAACGGCTGATCGTCGGGGGGCTGGAGCGCGTCTACGAGCTCGGCCGGATCTTCCGCAACGAGGGCATCGATACGACGCACAATCCGGAGTTCACGATGCTCGAACTCTATGCGGCGTACTGGTCGGTCGACGACATGATGGCGTTCAACGAGGCGCTGTTCGCGCATCTCGTGCGGTTCGTGCGCGGCGGGGATACGCTGACCTACGACGGCCGCGAGATTTCGTTCGCGGCTCCGTTCGCGCGGGTCGGTTATCTCGAGGCGCTGCAGCGGCACGGCGGGTTCAGCCGCGATGAACTCTTCGATCCCGCCGGCGCCGCGAAGATTCTCGCTGGCCTCGGGCTCCCGAAGTCGCCGAGCCATGGGCACGCGCTCGACAAGATCTTCGAGCGCATCGTGGAGCCGCACTTGGTGCAGCCCACGTTCATCTACGACTATCCGACGCTGATTTCGCCGCTCGCCAAGCGCAAGCCGGGGGATCCGGAGCTGGTCGAGCGCTACGAACTCTTCGCCGCGAACTTCGAGATCTCGAACGCCTTCACGGAGCTGAACGATCCCGACGACCAGCGCCGCCGCTTCGAAGCGCAGATCGCGGAGCGCGCCGGCGGCGACGACGAAATCCCGGAGCCCGACTGGGACTTCGTGCGCGCCCTCGAGTACGGGATGCCGCCCACCGCGGGGATCGGCGTCGGGGTCGATCGCTTCGTTATGTTGCTCACCGACAGCCGGTCGGTCCGCGACGTGATTCTGTTCCCGCAGCAGCGGTCGCAAAGCCAGAGGGACGAGCCGCCCGGCGGGTGAATCGCCGCTCCCTGGAGGTGCGGCGTCGTGCGAGTCGTGCCGGTTTGTGGCTCGATACTGATCGCGCTTGCTTTGCTCGTCGGGACCACTCCGGCGCGTGCAGACGAGAACGCCGCGCTCGCAAACGTGTTGTTGCTCGAACAACTCACGGAACGTCGCGACGACGCAGCAGTACCTGCACGGTCCATACTGTAGCAAGCCCTATCCGATCGTCGCTGCCGGCCCGCGCGTGATCGGCTCGGCGTTCACGTGCCTGCAGGGCAGCGAAGCGGACCCACTCGCGCGGCCCTTCGTCGGCTCGATCGCCAACAACGCGGCGATCGCGTTTGCCATGAACGGTCTGGTGCGAATCGCGCTCCACACCTTTGGGCGCACGGGGACGCGGCTCGCGCGCTATAGCGTCAACGTTTATCCGATGATCATGGTGGGCAACGTCTCGCAGATCTTCCATCTGCAGGGGCTGTCCTCGCAGATCACCTTCGCGGTTCGGCGGCGCTAGGCGGTCGCCGTGGGCCATGCCGCTTGCCGCGCGCGGCGCGTCGCCGCCGCCGTTCTCGCGATGGCCCTGACGGCGTTCGCAGGATGGTTTTGCGCGCCGCCCGCCCGCGCCGACGAGCAGGCGTCGCTCGCGAACCTGCTGCTCGCCGAACAAATGGTCGACGTCGCCACCACCCAGCAGCTCCTGCACAGCGCCCGCTGTACCGCGCCGCTCGACGCGATCGTCGAGGGTCGCGTCCGCGGCGGCACGACCCTGCACTGCGTCTACGGAGACGAGGCCGACCCACTCGCGCGCCCGTTCGTCGGCTCGGCGCTCACCAACGCCGCGGTCGCGCTGGCCCTGAACGGCGTCCTGCGCCTCACCGTGCGCGGCTTGGGCACGTCGGGCACGCGGGCGCTGCGGTTCGGCGTCGAGATCTACCCCGCGATCCTCATCGATAACGTCTCCTCGATCTTCCACATCGAGCGCGTCTCGACGTTGGTCAGCCTCTCGATTCGCCGCCTGTGAGGGGGCGAAACCGCGTTGCGAGCGGGCCGGTCCTAGGAATGCGCCCGGGCGGCAGCTCGCGAGCGCAGCAAGCCACAATCTTCTGGGAGAATCATGGACCTGACGAAAGGCTACCCCCGTAGCGTTCGCGATACCTTTGCCGGCGTCGTGATGCTCGGCCGCGCGACCGATAAGGGTAAGGCGAAACTCGCCGGCACGGCCGGCGAATACAACTTTAACTGTCCGATGGACCAGGCCGTGTTCGGCTTTCTCGGCATCGACTCCGAAGAGTACCTGAACAAGATCCGGCATTCGACGAGTGACGGCGAGATCGAGGCCTACGCGAAGGAGTTCGTGGCGAAGAAGTCGCCTGCCGAAGTCGCGGAGTTCAATCGCGCCTTCGTCGAGCGCCGGCCGGAGCCGGGCAGCGACAGCGAAGGGTACTTCCTCGACTTGCGCAGCCAGGTCGCGCCGGATCGCACCGACGTCGTCGCCTGGGCCGACCTCCTCGACCTCGACGAAAAGCGGAACGTTCCGCAGCGCGTTCCGGCCTAGCGTTTCCCACGGTTGGGCGAGTCCGTTTACCGCGTCGTCATCGAGTACGACGGAACCGCGTTCAACGGATTCCAATATCAACCCGAGCTGCGAACGGTCGCGGGAGTGCTGGAGACGGCGCTCTCGCGATTGTTCGATCGTCCCATCAAGGTGACGGTAGCGGGACGCACGGACGCGGGTGTCCACGCGACCGGCCAGGTCGTCTCGTTCACGGGGCGCGATACGTTTCCGGTCGAGCGGCTCGCCATCGCGCTGAACAGCGCCCTCCCGCCGGACATCTCGGCGCGCGACGCGGGGCGCGTTGCGCCCGACTTCTCGGCGCGCCTGTCGGCGATCGAGCGCATGTATGCCTACGTCGTGCTGAACCGGCGCGAACCGTCGGCACCGCTGCGCCGCTGGGCGCACCACGAGCACCGCGCGCTCGACTCGCGCTCATGGAACGTGCGGCCCGCGACCTCGTCGGGACCCATGACTTCGTGTCGTTCTGCGGCGTGCTGCCGGACCGCGGCGGAACCGTGCGCACGATTCACGCCCTCGAGGTGGCGCGCGACGGCGAAGTCATCGTGATGCGCGTGCGCGGCAACGGCTTTCTTCATCGGATGGTGCGCACGATCGCGGGGACGTTGCTCGACGTCGCGGCCGGTCGGCGCGATCCGGCCTCGATGCCCGCGGTGCTCGCCGCGCGCGATCGCAAGGCGGCCGGGCCGACGGCGCCGCCGCAGGGGCTCTTCCTGACCGGCGTGCGCTACCCCGACTTCAGCTCGTACCGGGCGGTGCGCTTGCCGATCTGAAGCAGCGATCGCACAGGCCGCGCGCAGCCGGGCGGACAAACGTGCGAGGCCGGACCGCCAGGTCGTCCGGCGCGAGGAGGAAGGATGCAGGAGGGCCCGATGGAGCCGATCCGGATTGCCACGGACGTTCCGGTGCAGATGGCGTTCGCGTGTGAAAATTTCAGCACCGACCCGATGCAGCGCGTCACGTTCCACAACATCATCGAGGTGATGAACGCGCCGCAGTTCCCCATCCAGACCTCGCTGCTCTACGTCGTCTTCGGGTTCCAGCGCAACGTGCCGGGCTTTTTGGTCCAGTGCCGCGTCGAGATCGTGCCCCCGACCGGGGATCCGATCGCGGCCCAGGTGCTCCAGGACCTCGCGTTTCGGCCCGACCAGATGGTCCAGCGGGCCATCGTCGGCTTCCAGGGCACGGTCTGGCCGGCCCCCGGTCAGTACGCCGTCCGCTTCACCTCGCGGGGGCAGCCCATCGCCTCGTTCATCCTGCCGGTCGTCCAGGTCCGGCCCCCAAACGCCCAGCCGCCCGCTTGACCTGCCCGCTAAGAATTGACACGGGGCCGCCCCCCGGGTAGAATTCGTAGGTTGCCGGCCGCCTGCGGCCGGCCGGTTTTACTGCGGCTCAGAAGGCTCCTACGATGCGCACCTATCAACAGAAAACGGCCGAGACCAAGCACGACTGGTATATCGTCGATGCGACGGGCCAGCGGCTTGGCCAACTGGCGGTGCGGATCGCCCAGGCGCTGTCGGGCAAGAAGAAGCCGACCTGGACCCCGCACATCGACGACGGCGATCACGTGGTCGTCATCAACGCCGAGCGCGTCGAGTTGAGCGGCAACAAACTGACCCAGAAAATCTATTACCGGCACAGCGGTTACCCCGGTGGCCTTCGCGAGCAGACGGCGCGCGAGGTGATGGACAAGCATCCGGAGCGGCTCATCGAGATGGCCGTCCGTGGAATGCTGGCAACGAACCGGACGCGCGCGGTGCAGTTGGGGCGCCTCAAAGTGTACAAGGGCGCGGCGCACCCGCACACCGCCCAATCCCCTGTGGAGCTCACGTAGTGGAAGTAGTCGACCAAGATCTCTTCGGCGGCACCGGTCGTCGCAAGCGCGCGATCGCGCGCGTACGCATGACCCTCGGTCAGGGCGTCATGACGATCAACAATAAGTCAGTCGAGGATTACTTTGGTCGCGAGAGCCTCGTGCAGATCGCGCGTCAGGCACTCGAGGTGACACAAACGGGCACGCGGTTCGACGTCAACGTCAAGGCGATCGGCGGTGGCATGGCCGGTCAGGCCGGCGCCGTCCGGCACGGCGTTGCCCGCGCGCTACTCGACATGGACGAAGCGTTGCGTGAACCGCTGCGCAAGAACGGACTCCTGACGCGCGACCCGCGCGAGAAAGAGTCCAAGAAGTACGGACGCAAGCGCGCCCGCAAGCGCTTCCAGTTCTCCAAGCGCTAGGCTAGGAGCCACCGCGCTCCGGTGCTCCACCTGTTCACCGGACTCGCGTTGGCCGCCATGGTCGGATCGCATGCGTTGCCTTGGCAGAGCGGCAAGACGCGGACCGATCCCTGGATCCTCGTCGCAGGCGACTGCAGCGATAGCGTCTTCGGATACGATCTGGCTCAGCCCGGTGCGCCGCAGGTCTATTACGTATTCGAGGGGTTGACGTTTCCGACCGGGCTCGCCGTCGACGCGCAGGGCTACGTCTACGTGGCAAACGCTCCCATCACGTGCGCGGCACACTCCAGCGATGTGATGGTCTACGATCCCGGGCAGCAGTTCCCATCACTCGAGCTCGTCGGCCTTGCGTCGCCGATGGGCATCGCCGTCGACGCGCAGCGCGAGGTCTACGTTGCCAACCAAAGTGGCATACCGGACATCACCGTATACAAGCCCGGTCAAGCGGCGCCGTTTCACTATTTCGTCAGCAACCTGATCGTCAGGCCATTCCAGCTGTTCTTCGATCGCAACGGCGATCTGTATCTCGCCGACTCCGTGGGCGGCGTCTCCGTCCTAAAAAATGGTGCTCCCTCCTTTAGGTCGTTGCACCTGCAGGGCTTGGTCGAGCCGACCGGCGTGGTCGTCGATCCGGCAAACGGCGACGTCATCGTTAGCGATGCTACCACCAAGATGATCCGCGTGTATGCCAGCGGCGCGACGTTACCGAAACGGTTGATTGACTCACACGGTTACTTTCCATCAACGTATCTTGCGATCGGCGACAAGCGCCACGACTGGCTGTTCGTGTCCAACAGCTGTTTCGACGATGCGTGCAGTGTTTCGGTCTACAAGCATGGCGCCGTTCAGCCGTTCCTGACGATCCCGACCGCTTCGATCGACATCGAGGGACTCGCGTTCAAAGGGCCGGAGATGACGCCTCCGTAGCGCGTCTGCGCTGCTCCGGGACGGGTTACGCTCGGCGGGGAGCTAGGCGATCTTGCGTGGCGAGTAGCCCAAGGTCTGTAGCGCGTGGCCTTCAACCACGGCGTAGCACTCGCAGGATGCCGTTTCGAGGCCCGCACGGTTGCGCACGGTGATGCGGCCGTTTGTGTACTCGATGAAGCCGGCGCGCTGCAACGTCATCGCGGCGAGCGAAACGCCCGGCCGGCGCACGCCGAGCATTTGGCTCAGGAAGTCGTGCGTGAGGAAGATCGTGTCGCCGGGGACGCGATCGTGTGCCATCAGTAGCCAACGAGCGCAGCGTTCGTTGATGGGATGCAGCCGGTTGCAGCCGGCATACTGCGATAGCGCGATCAAACTCATCTCGGCGTACCGGTAGATGTGGCGGCGCAGCTCCGGCTGCTCGTCGAGGCACGTGCGGAAATCGTCGGCGCTGATGGAGAGCGCGCCGTCGGGGACTTGAACCAGCGCGCGATGCGGGACCGCCGAACTGCCGAGGGCGATCGGTAAACCGGTAAACCCTTCGCGCCCGATGAAGCCGACCTCGACGCTCGCGCCGTCGACCATCTCCGTGACGACCGAGACGACGCTGCCGACAGGGAACAGCACGCGGTCGAAGGCGCTCTGCGCCTCGTAGACGACCTCGCCGTGACGGACCGCGACGTGTTCGAGATACGGCTGCAGCGCGGCGCGAACGGGCTGGTCCAGGTAGTCGAGGAACAGGTTGCCGGTCGTGCCTAGGGCGCTCCGACCATCGCCGGAAGCGACGAGCGCCGAATTCTCCACGCTCATCAGTTACTCACAGACGGGTCGGGTCCTTTGCGTAATGCGATGTTAATCGGTGCGGTTCGCTGGCGAACAGCGCGGCGTCATCCAATATGCTATGCTGATAGCATATCACAGTCTCGCGGAGCTTTAATTTGCGTTATGATCCCACGTTTGTCGCAGCAGAGATAGAGGGCGTCCGCACGCTATCGGTCTCCGGCGAAATCGATCTCTCCAGCTGCGACGCCCTTCGCAAGGCTTTCGCTGCCGAGACCAACCATCGGACGCTCGTCGTGTCGCTGCTCGGCGTCGAATACATCGACTCGACCTGCATCAGCGTGCTGCTCTCCGAGCACGCGCGACGCCGCGACCGGGGCGAACAGCTCATCGTGGTCCTACCGCCGCCACCGAGCCTGCGCGTCTTCGAGATCAGCCGCGTCAACACGCTCTTGACGTGCTTCGCCGATCTGGGCGAGGCGGTCCAGCACGCGCAAGCAACGTCGCTGACCTGACGCCGCCGCCGGCAAAGCCAGGGCGCGGACGCCCAAGACCCCGTAGAGAGTTAAGGCGGCCAGCACCCCTTTATCGTAGAGACCTGGAAAGTGCGCCAGTCGACGTTGTAGTTCTGCTGCACGTCGCAGCCGATCACGCGTAGGCGCGGATCAAAATAGCGCATCGTGACGAAGTAGTCGCCGTGGTTGCGCGTCGTTGTCGAAAAGAATGCCCAACTCGTATCGCCGTCCAGCGGGGCGAACTGGCTCGCCGGACGATGGCGTTCCCGATAGTGGTAGGCGGCGTCGAAAGCCACAACGTAACTGCCACGGATCCGCTGCGGTCCGAGCCGTCGCGGGAGAAACATAGTTGGCAGCTTTGGTTGCCGAGCATCGAGCACGGCCGTCACCGGGATCGTATACGTCACCTCGGTGGCGAGCGCGTCGCCGGTCGTGGCAAACCGGACAGTGTACGGATCGCGCGTGCCATCGACGATCGCTTCAAAACTGGCCGGTGGCACGAAACCGTGGAACACCGTCCATTGATGGTATGCCTGCTCGAGCGCCAAGGCCATGGGCCCGTAGACGTTCACCCCATCGGAGGCGACGCCCGGGGCGCGCAGCAAACAAAACAGCGGAAGCGCGAACGCAATCATGAGGGCGAATTTGCTGCGCACGGCGTCTCTCCGTCAGGCTAACAGTTCGCGTGAACGAGCGGACGGGCGGGCGAAGGTGTACGCGGCGACCGGTTCCGCGCGGCCTTTTACGCGAACGGCGACCGGATCACCCGCCAGGTCGAGACCGGCGGCGATGAAGGTGGCCCGATCGCAATAGGTCACGCCCGGAGGAGCCGCGGCTTGCAACCCTGAGGCGAGGTTGACCGCGTCGCCGATGACGGTATAGTCCATCCGCGTCGCGCTGCCGAGGTGGCCGGCGATCACGTCGCCGGTTGCGATGCCGATCGAGATCTGGATCGGATGCGCCAGGTACGGGTTGATGCGATCGACCTCGCCGTGTAGCCGCAAGGCCGTGACCAGCGCGCGCCGTGCGTCGTCGTCACGAACGAGCGGCGGCCCGAACACCGCGAGCAATCCGTCGCCGTAGAACTTGTCGAGGAGCCCGTCGTGTCCGTAGACCACGTTGACGGCGCCTTCGAAGTAGCGATTCAGCAGGTCGACGACGCGGTCCGGCGAGAGCCGCGCTGCGATCCCCGTGAAGCCGCGGATGTCGGCAAACAGCATCGTCGCGCGGTGGCACGTGCCTCCGGGCCGCAGCGTCTCGGGGTTTTCCATGACCGCGTGGACGACGTGCGGCGCGAGGTAGCGCGAGAACGACGCTTCGATCGCGCTGCTCCGCGCCAGGCTCGCGGCGTGCGCCTCTTCGAGCGCGCGCTGTTTCGTGCGATCGGCGATCGAGATCGCGACGCCCGTGCCACCGTGGAGCGCGAGCGGCGCCATCTGGAGTTCGAGCGTCAGCGTGGTCGCCGGGCGCCGAATCCCCTCGACTTCCGCGCGCAGTTGTCGGGCGCCGGATGCGAAGAACGTGTCGAGCAGCTCGTCCAATTCCGGGATCAATTCGCAGAAGGCATCGAGCCCTCGCCCGAGCACGTGCGCGGCCGGAACGCCGAACGTCTCCTCCGCCGAATGATTGAAGGCGATGACGCAGCGCCGTTCGTCGAGCGCGGCGACGCCGCCGGCGAGCGCGTCGAGGACGCGGGCGTCGAGCGAATCGCTCACAACTGATACAGGCAGCAGAACACCTGCGAGCCTCCCCAGCTGTTGAACCAGTTCTTTGGGATGAACTCGAAGTCGGCGACCTTGACCGTCCTGGGTACCTTGAACGTGACCGTCGCGACGACCGTGCCGAGCGGCGGCACGCTCCCCGCCGACGACAGGTCGATCGCGCCCAGGTTGGGCCGCACGACCGGATAGTAGACGTTTCCGTCCGCCAGCAGATGGAAATCGCTCGGTTCGTACCAGCCGAAGTCGGTGTTCGAGGTATTGGTCGCGGCGGCGTTGGCGATCGTCACGTAGTACATGCCGTCCGGAGTGGCCGCGGTCGTGACGAAGCCGGCGCGCATGTCGGCCGGGATGTGGACCTGGACGAACGGGGCGTCCGCGTCAGACGGCGGAGGCGCCGGCTTCGGGCCGTCGACCAGCGGCACGAGGGGGGCCGGAGCCGCACTCGGAATCGCGGGCGGCCCAGACGGGAACGCCACGAGGGCAGTGAGCGATAACGTGAGGGCAATCACGATCTACCCTAGTTTTCGGCGCCGGCGGCCCCGGAACATACCGGCGGCTGGCCCAATTTGGCTACCTCGTTGGGGGCGGCCCCTCAGCCGGCGGTGGCCCCGCCGGGGGCCGTGCGGCGGCGGACGCGGGAATGGACCGCCGGGCCCCAGGGCCAACTTCCCGCGGACCATGGAGTCCGTGCAATGATCTCCCCCGCCGAGGCGCTCGCCGTCCCGCTGCTCGCCGCGATCGCGGAACCCTTGCGCGAGCGGATAGTCGCGCGCGCCGCCGACGTCCGCGTGAGCGAGGGCGAGTGGTTCTTGTTCGAGGGTGATCCGGCCGCGTTCTGGATCGTGATCGAGGGCGAGGTCGAGGTGACCTCGGAGGCGTCCGGACGCATGGAGCAGATGACGACCTTCGATCCGGGCGAGTTCTTCGGCGAGGTGCCGCTGATGCTCGGGGCGGCGTCGTTTCGCAGTTGCCGCGCGTTGCGCCCGTCGCGTTTGATGCGCCTGGATCGCGCGGACTTCCACATGATGGTCGCCGAGTCGAAAGAGGCGGGCGCGATCATCGCGCAGACCGTCGTGCGGCGCGTGGGGCTCATCAGCGAGAAGTTTGTCGCCGATTCCGTGACGCGCGCGCAGCTCATCGGCGGCCAATACGATACGCTCTGCCACGACCTGCGCGATTTTCTGTCGCGCAATCAGGTGCCGTTCGAATGGCTCGACTCCGACGACGAGAGCGATCGCGGCTGCATCCCACCCGCGCTGCTGAAGGGCGACCGGTTGCCTGCGGTCATCATCGACGCCGAGCACACGCTCGTGCAGCCCGATCTGCGCAGGCTCGCCGATGCGCTCGGACTGCAAACGCAGCCGAAGAGCGAGACGTACGACGTGGTGATCATCGGCGGCGGCCCCGCCGGCCTCGCGTCGGCCGTGTACGGCGGCTCCGAAGGGCTTAAGACGATCATGATCGAGCGTGAGGCGCCCGGCGGCCAAGCCGGCACCTCGTCGCGCATCGAAAACTATCTGGGCTTCCCCGGCGGCATCTCAGGCGGCAACCTCGCCCACCGCGCCTTGCAGCAGGCGAAACGATTCGGCACCGAGATCCTCGTGACGCGCGAGGTCGCCGAGCTGCGCTGCGGCAGCGGGATGCACGAGATCGTGCTCGACGGCGACCAGCGCATCGCGACGCGCGCGGTCGTGCTCGCGACCGGCGTCGCGTGGCGCACGCTCACGGCCAAGGGCGTGATGGACCTGATCGGGCGCGGCGTGTACTTCGGAGCGTCCGCGACCGAGGCTTTGGAGACGCGCGGCCACGACATCTTTCTGGTTGGGGGCGGTAACTCGGCGGGGCAGGCCGCCGTGTTCTTCTCGAACTACGCGCGCGCGGTGACGCTGTTGGTGCGGCGCGACTCGCTCGAAGCGACGATGTCGCACTACCTGATCGAACAGATTCGCTCGAAGAAGAACATCCACGTAGAACTCGGGGTCACGGTCGAGCGCGCGATCGGCACGGCGCACCTCGAGGCGATCGTCACGCGCGATGCCGCCGGCGGCGAGCAGACGCGCCCTGCGGCAGGGCTGTTCATGTTCATCGGCGCCGACGCGCAGACGCGTTGGCTGCCGCCGAACCTCGAGCGCGACGCGCGCGGCTATCTCTTGACTGGACGCAGCCTCGAGACGTGGACCGAGGAGCGCCGCCCGTTCGCGCTCGAAACCAACATCCCCGGCATCTTCGCCGCCGGCGACGTACGCAGCGACTCCGTGAAGCGCGTGGCGTCGGGAGTCGGCGAAGGCAGTATGGTAATCGCCTACGTGCACCAGTATCTCGAGACGTTGACGCACACGGCGGTGTAGTAGTCGTCAGCCGCCGACGAGTTCGCGCAGGTGTGCGCTATAGGTGCGGCTGACGCGCACGCGCGCGCCGTCACTCAGGAACGCGACGTACTCGCCGTGGAACCAGGGTTCTAGACGGGTCAGGTGCTCGACGTTGACGATGCTCGAGCGATGCACCCGGACGAAGCGCTCGGGGTCGAGCCGGCGTTCGAGGTCGTGCAAGGTCGAGCGGAGGAGGTGCGCCGCGGTCGCGACGTGCAGGCGCACGTAGTTGCGTTCGGCCTCGCACCAGCGAATGTCGGCGGCGCGCACGAGCTGCAAGCCGTCGCCGTCCCACACGGGGAAGCGTTCCTGAGTGCGATGTTCGTGGCGCAGCGCGCTCAGCAACCTTTCGCCGGCGCCGTCGTGGCGCGGCGCGGCAGCCAGGCGGTCGAGCGTGCGTGACAGCGCTTCGGCGAAGCGCGACTTCGTGAACGGCTTGAGGAGATAGTCGATCGCGGCGGAGTCGAAGGCGCGCAGCGCGTAGCGGTCGTGGGCGGTGACGAAGATGACCGCGGCGGGACGCTTGGTGCGCGGCAGCGCTTCGAGTAAGGCGAAGCCGTCGAGACGCGGCATCTGCACGTCGAGGAACAGGACGTTGGGCCGCTGCGCGTCGAGCGCGGCGAGCGCCTTGAGCGGATCGCCGTACGACCCGGTGACGCGGATCTCGTCGAACGGCGCGAGCATCGCGCGGACCCGTTCGCGCGCGAGCGGTTCATCGTCGACGATGACGGCCGAGTAGCGGCTCACGACGCGTCGGCCGAGCGGGCGGGAATGCGGACGCGCACGGTGAGCCCTTCGCCGGTCGTCGAGTCGAGCTCGAGGGACCCGGCGCGCGCGTAGAGCGTCTCGAGGCGGCGGCGCGCGTTCGTTAGACCGATACCCGTCTGCGCCGGGGCGTCGATGGTGAGGCCGGGCCCGCGGTCGGCGACCGAGAGCGCCAAGACACCATCCGTCACGTCGCCGCAGACGAGCACCGTGCAGGTGCCCTGGACGCGGTCGATGCCGTGCTCGATCGCGTTCTCGAGCAGCGGTTGTAGGATGAAGTGCGGCACCTTGCAGCGCCGCGCCGCCGGCGTCACCCCGATCTCGACGCGGAGGCGGTCGCGAAATCGGACGCGCATGATCGCGAGATAACGGTCGAGCGTCTGGAGTTCTTCATCGAGCGTGACTTCGGTGGCTCCGTCGCGTTCGAGGGTCAGGCGCAGCAGGTCGGACAGGCGCCCCAGCATCTCGTCGGCGGCGTCGGGATCGATGTGGATGAGCGCGGCGATGCTGTTGAGCGTGTTGAAGAGGAAGTGCGGGCGCAATTGGACGCGGAGCGCGTCGAGTTGCGCAGACGCGAGCGTGGCCTCGAGCTGCGCGGCGCGCATCTCGCGGTCGCGGAACGAGCGGTAATAGACCAGCGACAGCAAGAGGCCGACGACGGCGGAGAACGCGAAAAACTGAAAGACGAAGTCGCCGAGGATGTAGGTCAGGAGCGACATCTTCGAGGCGGGCTCGAGCAGGTGCAGGATCGGCACCCACACGACGAACTTCAGCACCGTGCACGCCGCGACGACCGCGGCGTAGGCGGCCCAGGCGAGCGGGCCCGATGTGCGGCCGAGCGGCCAGCGCGCCACCATCACGAACAGGATCGGGATGAACAGCGCGCACGAGTACCAATCCAGGAACGCGTCGCGGAACGATGCAGGCCAGGTCGCGGCGCGGCCCAAGAGCACCGCGTCGAGCCCGCCCTGAACCCCGGCTGCGAGCGCCAGCGCGGTCCAACCCGCGACGACGATCGCGACGTTCCCGCCTTCCGATCACCTTGCTTACTGGTACGGGTTCGGGGCGGCGCGGGTTGCGCCATTCGGGCAGCGCGTCCGGCTCGTCCCGCGGAGGGCCGGATCGTCCCAACTTTGCGGCGGCTCGTCACGCGCGACGCGCGCGCGCCGCGGCGGGCGGCTACGCTGGAGGCATGATACATGCACTCGCGTCCGCCCTCATCATCGCCGCCGTCCAGCCCGACACGACCCCGCTGATGGCCCCGGTCAACGCCTGGGTGAAGGCGTTCAACGGCGCCCAGGCGACGTTTCCGAGCGATGCGTTCACCGACGACTGCACGGTGATCGACGAGTTTCCGCCGTTCGCATGGGGCCAGTCGCATCCGACCGTGCGCCAGTGGTACGCGTCGGTCGAAGGCCTCGACGTTCCGGGCCACCGGCAGATGGTGCTAGGCACCCACGAACACGTCAACGTCGGCCAGCCCGAGAACGTCTTCGTCAAAGGCGACAACGCCTACATGACGTTCCACGCTGTGTGGCACGGAAACGGTCCGCACAACAAGCACTTCTCACAGACGGGTCTGTTCACGGTCGTCGAGCGCAAGACGGCGGCCGGCTGGCGCATCTCTGCCAATTCGTGGGGCATCTTGTCGCAGTCCGTGTCGTGAACGCCTAAACGCTCGCTCACGGCGTCGCCGCCACCGCTAGGCCATGTCCCGACACGGATCGTCGCGGCCTTCGCGGGCGTCAGATCGCTCCCAACGCGTAGCGAGCGGCGACTCAGGGATCGGGATCGCCGGCCACCTCAGGAACGCGCGAAACGCGTGGTATGACGGCGAGTGCGGAGAGGATACGCATCGAAGATGGCACGCCAATCGGCGAACAACGCGATCGTCGCGGAGTCCGGAGGGACGCCGAAGTCCCAAGCCCCGCACACCCGCATGACGTAGTCGGCGCGCTCGCCGTCATCCGCAAAGTCCGTTGGGGGCTCGCGGTCCGGGTAAACGGTCAGGTCGATCGGAGGCTTCACGGCGCGGCGAACACGTCCCGGAACCAACCGCGAAGTGTTTGGGCCGCGGTGCGCCGGTCTTCGGGGAGCCTCGCAAGCGGCATGCGGGCGATGAGCGCCGCCAAGTTGTTTTGCACGGTCATCTTCCCGAATTCGAGGGTTGCCGACGGGTTCTTTTGCAGCCACAGCGCCCAACAGCGGTCGACCGATGCGATGCCCGCATCGATAACCGCTTTGATGTCGATGAAGTCCCGCGGCGCTCCTCTGGAAACGAGCGCGTTCATCTTTGCGCCGATATTGTCGTCGAGGCTCTCGAGCGCAAGTGTGCCCCAGAGCCCGACTCGGGGAGGGGCCAGTTCGACCGTCCGATCCGCAACCTGAAAGGAGAAGGCCTTGCGCCCGTCGTCCCACGCTTCGAGCGAAACCGTGTCTCCCCACGACCGCTCGCGGAACGTCCAGTTAAACCGTTCTGCCGTCTCGCGGAAGATAGTGCGCGCCACGTTTAGAGCGCTGTCGTCGCGTCCGGAGGCCCACCAAGCATCGACGTCGTTCGTCGATCGGTAATCGAGATAGTGCTGTAGAGCAAAATAACCCCCAAGGACGAACGCGCGCGCCGACGGCTCTCGCTGCAATCGTTCGAGAAACGTTTGAGCGAACGGGTCGATGTGGCGGGGGCGCCGGGGTTCCATGCCGGACGATTGTTTCACGAACCGTCTGGCCACGCAAGCCTCGGTCCGGCGCCCTGGCGCGCGGACTAGCGGGCGGGGCCGGCGCCGCGAGACGCCGGCCCGCCCTCGTGAGCCTAGCGCTTCAGATGGACGGACTTTGCCCCTCGCTTGGAGGCAGAGCCGATATTCGGGAACACGAAATCCGTGTAGCCCGCCGGGTCGAAGACGACCGAGCAGCCGGACGAGGCAGAGTACGTAAACGGGTCGTTCCCAGCGATCGTGTAGGTGCACTGGGCGACGAGTTCACCGTTGCTGCCGACGTACTGGAACGTCGCGACGTTGATGCCGCCGCTACAACCCGAAGTGACTAACTTGAATGCGCCGCTGAAGGAGTTGGCGGCAACCGTCGCCGGCGGCGCACCACCGGTGGTGGTGCCGATGAACGTGCCGCAGAAGCCGCTGCTCGATGTGTTGAGCGTGATCGCTGACGAGTTCTCGTTCTCGATGCGCAACTTTCCCGTCGAGCCCGCCATCGCCGGGACGACGGTAAGGGCGACGAAAACGGCGCACACAAACGCGCCCGAAAAACGCTTCATGGTGAAGTCTCCTTGCACGGTCCGTGCAACGGATGGAGGTGACGGAGCCCGGGCGCCGGACCACCACGATAACATGATTCAAATTGACTAGCACTAGGCGCCAGGAAAATGTGAACACGCTCACTTCAGCGCCGTTCGAAGAAGATCGGTTGCTCGCAGGTTAGGCTAGCGGATGCCGCGCGACGCGAACTCGGGGCCACCCGTATCTTTCTGCGACGGTAAATCGTCTTCATGAGAGAGAGCCACGCTTCTGGAGGAATCGCACGATGAAGACACCCCCGATCGTATCGCCGCAGGACTGGGAGGCCACCCGACAGCGGCTGCTCGTCAAGGAGAAGGACCTGACCCGGGCGCGCGACGCGATGGCCGCCGAACGCCGGCGCATGCCTTGGACGGCCGTCGAGAAGAACTACACGTTCGAAGGCCCCAACGTAAAGGCGAGCCTACTCGACCTCTTCGAGGGGCGCCGGCAACTCATACTCTACCGCGCGTTCCTCGAACCCGGCGTCTTCGGCTGGCCCGACCACGCGTGCCGCGGCTGCTCGATGGGTGCCGACCAGGTGGCCCCCGTCATGCACCTCAACGCGCGCGACACGACGCTCGCCTTCGCCTCGCGCGCCCCGCAGGCCGACATCGCGCGCGTGAAGGCGCGGATGGGTTGGCAGATGCCGTGGTACACGATCACCGACAGCTTCGACACCGATTTCGGCGTCGACGAGTGGCACGGCACGAACGTGTTCTTCCGCGACGGCGATCGCGTGTATCGCACCTACTTCGTTCACGATCGCGGCGACGAGCAGATGGGCAGCACCTGGAACTACCTCGACATCACCCCGCTGGGACGTCAAGAGCTGTGGGAAGACTCGCCCGAGGGCTACCCGCAAACCGAGCCGTACAAGTGGTGGAATTGGCACGACAACTACGAGGCCGAACCCTCCGTCAACCCGGGGTGGAGCGATGTCATCGACGCCGCGACCGGCGCACCGGCTCAGTGACCTGCGATGTTTCTGCTCGCGCACATCGCGGGGATCCCCGCTGAGGAGCTGCTCCCCTTGGCCTCCAGCGGCCTGGGCGCAACGATCGTCACGCTGCTCGCGTCGAGCATCGGCGCCGCGATCTCCATGGCGCGGGTGCGACGCTACCGATGAGGACGTCGCCCTGACGCCGGCGTGACGATGCACGACGACACGCGTTCGCTGCTGCCGGAGATGATGGAGGCGCGGGACCGCTTCATGGAGCTCGTGGAAGAACTGCGTCCCGAGCTCCACCGGTATTGTGCGCGCATGACCGGGTCGGTCTTCGACGGAGAGGACGTTCTGCAAGAGACGTTCGCCAAGGCCTATTACGCCTTGGGTCAGATGCGGGAGCCGCCGAACCTCAAGCCCTGGCTGTTCCGCATCGCGCACAACACCGCGCTCGATTTCCTGCGGCGCTATGAAAGGAGCAACGTGGAGTTGGTCCCCGACGTGCCCGAGCGCGCCCAAGCCCAGAACGACGGCGTCGATCCGAGCCTGGTCGAAGCGGCCCTGACGGTCTTCGTGGAGCTGCCGCCCGTCCAGCGCGGCGCGCTCATCCTCAAGGACGTGCTCGGACACTCGCTGGAAGAGACGGCGGCGACGCTCGGCATCTCCGCCGGCGCCGTCAAGGCGGCGCTGTTTCGCGCGCGCGCCAACGTCGTGCGTACGCCGCGCGCGGCCTCGGCGAAGCCGGCGCCGCCGCAGACGGCGCACGACCAGGCGGCGCTCCGGCAATACGTCGACCTGTTCAACGCGCGCGACTGGGACGGACTCCGGTCGCTCCTCGGCGACGAAGCGCGCGTCGATCTCGTGTCGCGCGTCCAGCAGCGGATGCGGCAAGCGGGGTACTACGATCGTTATGCCCAGATCGTCAGAGAAGAAGACCTCCGCGCGGAGGTGGGGACCGTCGACGGCGTCCCGGCGATTGCGGTATTCCGTCCGTCCTCGAGTGCAGAGCCCGCGTACTTCATCTTGCTCGAGGCGGAGGACGGCCGCGTCTCCCTCGTCCGCGACTTCCGCTACATCCCGTACATCGCCGAGGGGGCGACCTTCTCACATTCGCAGTAGAAATGCATGCATGGTCGCCCATCCTCGTACGCTCCGGTCGTTCTGGATGCGCGCTTACCCACTTCATCCTCGCACGAGGTTCTTCGCAGCGGAGGCCCGCCTTCTGCGGTTACCGAACCGCATCGCGTGAAGTTTGCGCGTGCCCTAGCCGCGGGCCTCAACGTCGTCACGATCGCAGCGATCGCTTATGCGACCGTCGCAATTGTGTGCGTCGCACGCTTCGGGCGACGCGAACCTGGCCCGGATACCGTCGACGACTCACCCGCGGTCACGTTGCTCGTACCCCTGCATGGTGAGGAACGCGATCTCGAGGAGAACTTGCATGCGTTCGCCTTGCAGGACTATCCCGTTTGTCAACTCGTCCTCGGCGTCGCGCGCGCGGACGATCACGCGCTGCCGATTGCGCAGCGCGTAGCAGCGGCACTGCCCGAGCTGAACATCGACATCGATGTCGGCGAAGTTCGCAGCGCGCGTAACCCCAAGCTCGCGAACATCCTCTCGATGATGCGGTTGGTACGCCACAACGTGTTGATCGTGGCTGATAGTGACACACGGGTCGATCCGACGTACGTCCGCTCCGTCACAGCGCCGTTGCACGAGTCGGGCGTCGGCGCGGTGACCTGTCTTTTCGCCGGCGTCCCCGACCACACGTTTTCGTCGAAACTCGGGGCGATGTTTATGACCGAGCAGTTTATCCCATCGGTCCTCGTCAATCGACTCTTCGGGCCGCCGCGACACTGCCTAGGACCGACGAATGCGATACGCTCAGCAGTGCTCTCCACAATCGGCGGCTTCGAGGCGCTTGCACCCCATCTCGCTGACGACTTCATGTTGGGGAACTACGTCAGCGCCCGGGGCCTCCGCGTCGTGATCTCGCGTTACGTCGTACGAACGATCGTTTCGGATTCGAGTCTCGCGGGCCTCTGGAACCACGAGTTGCGCTGGCACCGGACGATTCGGGGAGTGCGGCCGGCCGGTTACGCCGGCATGTTCCTAACCTATCCGGTACCGCTCGCTTTGCTGGCGCTTCTGTTCGCGCCGCAGCCGAAACGCGTAGCAGCACTTCTTGTTGCGGGGCTCGTACGTATTGCCTTGCAGCGCGTTTCCGCGCACGCGCTCGGCGTCGCATCAGCCTCGGCATGGCTCGTGCTGCCACGCGATCTCTTCGGGATTGCCGTTTGGGCTTGTGGGCTAACCGGAAACGCAGTCCGTTGGCGCGACGCGCAACTGCACATCGAATCGGGCGACGTGCTCGCAGAACGACGCTAATGGGAATGCTGGGCCTCTGACGTGTACAACACGCGCTATCCGAATCCGACGCAGCAGCGAGGGCGGCCGGCCCGACGCTACGATCAGGCGCCTCAACGTCGAGTGCGAGAGCGGTTCGGGCGTTCGAGGGCGAACGGAACGGACATGAAGATCGACTATCCGGACATCTACTCGACGTGCCTCGAGATCGCGTACCGCGAGGCCGACGACCGGGTCGTGGGCGACGCGTTGGACCAAACGATCGTGACCGCCGCGAACCGGCTCTACGCGCTCATCGTCGGAGCCGACTCCTAGACATCGTCAGCCGCGGCGTTCGCGCGCGTCGCGACCGGCTCATAAGAAGAAGGGCCCGGCGGTGGAAGCCGGGCCCTTGCTGGTTGGAGGTTGCGATGGACTAGTTGCGGTTCCGGTGGCCTCCACCGCCACCGCCGCCGCCGCCGCCACCGGCGGCGCGCGGTCCGGCTGCGCGCGGAGCTGCGTATGCGCGCGGGGCGGCATACGCGCGCGGCGCGGCGTACGGACGCGGTGCGGCGTACGGACGCGGTGCGTAGGCTGCGGGTCGCGCGATCGGAGCCGCTGCTGCGTACGGACGAGGCGCCGCGTACATGCCATCCGCCGGAGGTTGCCGGCGGACGCCCATGGGCGGCCCCTCGTAGTCGTTGCGCGGTGCGACCGCCGGCATCGGACGCGCCTCATCGGGGGCGCCTACCGGACGCGCGATGTCTTGCGGCGCGACGGCGCGATCGCCCACCGGCGCGACGCGTTGGGTTGCCGGCGCGGCGTAGTCGGGGTTGGCTCCGTCGTTGCGAACCGCGTCGACGTTACGAACCACCGGCATTGCGGCGGGTTGACGCACGACGGCCGTGTTCGCGATGACCGGAGCGGTACGATCGGTGATGGCGGGACGAATCGGCGCGACCTTCGCGAGCGTTAGGTGTGACGGCGCGACGTTTGCCGGTGAGAACGCTGCCACGTGCGTGGCAGGGACTGCACTCGCGATGCGCGGCCTCGTTACCGCGGCGATGCGCGGAGAACCGACTGTGGTCGCGAGGTGTGGCTTCGCTACCGCATCAATGTGTCGCACGGAAGTGACCGCAGCGACGTGGCGAACGGACATGACCGGCGAGACGTGTGATGCGATGACCGGAGTCGCGATGCGGTGATTGATGGGGAGAACGGTCGGGCCGTGCGCGACGCGCGGCACCGGAACGACCCGGTTGCCGATCGGCGTCGTGGGAGCGACGCGGGCGATCGGCACGGGCGGCGTGACGACCGGCGGTATCACCGGGACCCGGTGCACTCGGACGACGCGGATGATATTGCGGGTAATATAGTAGTTGTTCACGATGGGCTGCATGGTGTTATAGCCGTTGTAGCCGTAGCCATTGTAACCGTTGTAGCCGTAACCGTTATAGTTGTTGGTCGGCGGATATCCGTAGGCGTACGACGGCGCGTATGCTGCCGGCGCACAGGCGGTGTTGGTCGATCCGAAGCCACTCAGCAACGCTGCGGCGGCCGCTGACTGTCCGCCGAGCGCGGCCAGGGCCGCGAGCGCCGGAGCGACGAGCTGCTGCGTGCCGTTCTGCACCGGATACGGATAGGCGCCGGTTGGATAGGCGCCGGTTGGATAGGCGCCGGTCGGATAGGCGCCGGTCGGATAGGCGCCGGTCGGATAGGCGCCGGTCGGATAGGCGCCGGTCGGATAGGCGCCGGTCGGATAGGCTCCGGTCGGATAGGCGCCGGTCGGATAGGCTCCGGTCGGATAGGCGCCATACGGCGTTGCGGCGCAGGGTGCCGTTGCGTACCCCGAGTTGCCGTAGCCGTAAGGAGACGTGCCGTAGCCATACGGCGTGGCGGTGCCGTACCCATACGGTGATTGGCCGTAGCCGTAGGGAACGCCGGACTGCGCGACTTGCGGCACGCACCCGGCGGTCTGCGCGGAGGTGAGGCCCGTGAGCAGGGCGGAGGCCATCGGGCTCTGGTTGCCCAGCATGCTCATGGCGGCGCTGAGGACGGGGACGAGCAGCGTGCTCTGCGTCGAGTACGGCGTACCGACGCCGTTCACGCAACTGGTGCCGTAGCCGTACGGAGTGCCGTAGCCGTACGGCGTTGAGCCATAACCGTAGGGCACCGAACCGTAAGGAGAGCCGGTGTAGCCGGACGGGTAGCCGTTGCTATAGCCGTACGGAGCGGTCCCGAACTGCGAGCCCGGGTAGTAGATCGTCGGATAGTTGGTGCCGACGCGCGAACCGGGGTTCGCGATCGCGGCGGCGGGTATCCGCACCGTCGAGTAGACGGTCCCTGGATGGACGGACGTGATGACGGTGGGTTGCGTGCCGACGATTTCGGTCGCCAACACAGGTCGGCCGCCGAGCAGGACGGCGAAGAACGTCGCAACGATCGCGAGCGCCCCGGCCCTCCCTGGCAGCATTGATGATGGCATGTGCGTTCCTTCTTGCTCCACTGACGCTGGCGTCGCCCTGAGTGGGCAGACTTTGCCGCAGCCTGAAGGCGTGGTAGTGACATAGTAACGCCGGCTCACCCCAAAGGCCGCTGAGTGCAGGATGAAATGATCCTGGAGCGCGTCCCCAGGAAACGGCGACGCTGCGAAAGCGGTGTCGCTCGCCGCGGCGAACGTTAGACGGAGATGAAGGACGAAGGGCGTCTCGTCTACTCGACGGACGGATCGCTGCCGATCCCGAGCGAGAAACCGTCACCTACGCTCGGCGTCGCGGGGAAGAAATCGGCCGCGCCTCCGAACGACGGCGTCGTTCGCGTCGGCTGCGAGCGCCGTCGCGGCGGCAGCGTCACGTCGATCTACGGCCTATCGCCGAGGGATCTCGCGCAGGTCGCGTCCGAACTGCGGCGCGCCCTCGGGACGGGCGGCACGGTCAAGAACGGCGTCGTCGAGTTGCAGGGCGACCGCCGCGATGCCGTAATCGCGCATCTCGCCGCCGGCCGCCCGTCGCTGCGCGTGCGCAGGATGTAGTTCCTCACGGAGTAGCGCCTCGTATGCGATAGCGCAAGTGGATTACGCCGTTGTCGAAACGGCGCGTCTCGAGGAGTTCGAGATTCCGTCTTAAGGCGGCTCGGAATGCCGGCTTTCCGCCGCCGACGATCACCGGGTTCACAAACAGGTGACATTCGTCGACGAGATCTGCCTCGAGTGCAAGCCCCGCGAGCTCGGCGCCGCCAATGCTGATGTCGTGCTGCGATTCCCGCTTGAGCTTCCGAACAGCCTCGATGTCGAAGTCCCGCTCGACGCGCGCGTTGCGCGTGGCAGCGCCTGTGAGCGTTCGAGAAAAGACGATCATCTCGGGCTTCTGCCAGACCCGAGCGAAGTCGCGCTGTTCGGGTGGATAGTCCTCCACCGGCGCATCCCAGTAGGCCATCGTCTCATAGAGTCGCCGCCCGACGAGAAGGGTTCCAATCGGCCGCATCAAGTCCGTGATGAACTCGAACACTTGATCGGGATCGACCCAATCGAAGGCACCGGTTTCGTCCTCGACGTAACCGTCGAGCGACATATTCGTGATGTAGATCAACGTCGACATACGAAGACCTGAAGCGCCATTGAAATCCCACCTCGCCATCGTGAGGGCTCGAAGGTCTCGCCGGCGGTCGGCGCGTGGCCTACAGCCGGGACTTCGGGAAGCCTCCGATTCGACACGGCTCGGACACAGACCGGCAAAGGCGCCGCGTTAGCGTCGGCGGATGGACCTCATCCCCGGCGACCTTCAGGGCGCGGCGCTCGCGGCGCGCGATCGGCTTACCACGCTATCGCGCACGGCCGCGGCAGATACCGTCGGACCCGACGCGGGCGCACACCTGCAGCGAACGATGGCGGCCACCGCCCGCTCGGCGATCTTCGCCGATGCGTTACTTGGTGCGATCCGCGCCCGCTTCGAGGAACTGCGGGCGGTGGCGAAGTGACCGAGTTCGGTGCGCTCGGCGCCGCGGCCGCGGGGATGGACGCGCAGCGGGCCGCCTTAAACGTAGCGGCGCGTAACGTCGCCGCCGCCGAGACGGGCGATAATTTCGCGCGCCTCGTCCCGCGCTACGCCGTCGACCGCGGAGCCGGCGGCTCCGATCGTGGCCTCGATGTCTTTACCGCGCGCTACGAGGACG
Source organism: Vulcanimicrobiota bacterium (assembly GCA_963743605.1). Classification (GTDB taxonomy): domain Bacteria; phylum Vulcanimicrobiota; class Vulcanimicrobiia; order Vulcanimicrobiales; family Vulcanimicrobiaceae; genus CAVUQJ01. Next base: position 608,903 of record CAVUQJ010000009.1, read on the forward strand.
GCGCATTCGGCGAACCGGTCGAAAGCGATGCGGTCGGCGAGCGAGGCGAGAGCGGTGCGTTCGGCGAGCCGGGCGACGGCGACGACCCGGTGCGCTTCATCGGCACGACGCAAGAGGCAGGCAGCGCACCCGACTCCATCGCCGAGATGGTCACGGTGCTCAACGCGGAGCGCGCCTACGAGGCCAACGCATCGGTTTTCGAGGCCGGCAAACGGCTCGCCGAGCGCACGATCGACGTGGGTCGCGCGTGATGGTCGGAGCGGTCGTGCCGGGTCCCTCGGGCTTCGTCCCCAACGTCGCACCGGACCTCGAAGCGGAGCCGGACGCCGCGGCCTTCGGTGGCGCACTCGGCGACGCGCTGTCGTCGGCGTCGTCCGCGCTCGATCGCGCGCAGCGGGCCGAGTCCGCCTTCGCTGCGGGACGCGGCGGCATCCAAGAAATGGTGGTCGAGCGCGCTCAAGCCGACATCATCCTGTCGCTCGCGGCGACGACCGCCTCCCGCACGACCCAGTCGCTCGCGACGATCTTGAACATGCAGGTCTGATGCCGTACGGCGAACGTCTGCGCGCGCTATCGCCGCGCACGAGGATGCTGGCCGTCGCCGGGATCGTCATGGCGATCGTGGCCGCGCTCTTCGCGACGATGCTGCAACGCGATCAACGGGTCGCGTTGTTCTCCGAGCCGCTCCGACCGGAGCAGGTCGCGGAGGTGACGCAACGGCTCGCCGAGTGGAACGTCGGCTTCGTCGCTGTCCCCGACAACGTCCGCGTCGACCAGCGCCGCCGCAACGATCTCCTGCTGCGGCTCGCGCTCGCGGGCATACCGCACATGCACGTCGCTACGTCGTCGGAACTGCTCGAGAAGGCCGGGCCGCTGACGCCTTCGACCGTGCTCGAGGCCGATCAACGAAACGGGCTGTCCGGGGATCTCGAACTAGCGTTGCGCGGCGTCGCGGGGATCGACGACGCGCGCGTCATCGTTGCGCCCGCGCGGCCGGGGACGTTCGCCGACGACGCCGGCTCGAACGCGAGCGCCGGCGTGCGGCTGTCGTTGCATCCCGGCGTCGTGCTGCCGAAGGGCGTCGTCGATGCGATCCGCACCTTCGTGGCGGCGGCCGTTCCGGGGCTCGAACCGAAACGTGTCACCGTCCTCGACGATCGGGGATTCGCGCTCGAAGAGAGCGGCGACCGCGGCGCGGACGGACAAACGCTGGCCGCATCGCTCCAGTCCGCGCTCGATACCGTGTTCGGCGCGGGCAGTACGGTGGTGCGGGTTCGCGTTACGCCGGATGCTCGGGCGCGCGAACTCCATGAGGTGCGACGCGAGCCGCTCGGAGGCCGCGCGATCGTCGCGACGCGCGCGGACGAGCGCTACGATAACGAAAAGAAGCGCTATCGCAGCCTGCGCGCGACCGAGGACCATGGGAGCGACCTCCGCGAGGAGCACACGCAGATTCCTCCCGGGTCGAACGAACGCATCTCTGCGGCGGTCCTCGTCGACGCCGCGCGCGGCGTCGACGTCGGAAAGGTGCGGGCGATCGCGGGCGCCACGATCGGCCTGGAGCCCGACCGCGGCGACTCGCTTTCGATCGAGAGCGTGCGCTTCGTTCGCCCGGTGCCGCCGGCCTCGCCGGCGGTCGATGCGCTCGGGTACGCGTCCACGCTTGCACCGCTCGTCGTGGTCGCGGCCTCGTTGCTGATCGCCCTGCGGTTGCTCGTGAAACCCGCGCTCGCGTCCGTCGATTCCCTGCTCGCGCGCGCCGCGTTACGCAAGCCCGCGGTCGCGTCGCTCGCACCCACGCAGGTTCGCAACGCGCTCCGGGCCGAGCCGCCCCACACGGTCGCGGCCGTCATCGCCGCTTTGCCGACCGCGACGGCAGCCGCCGTGCTCGAGCTCTACTCGGCGGAAGAACGCGCGGCGATCGTGCAGCGGCTCAACCGGTCGCTCGCGCCGGTCGCGCACGGGTTGGATGGGTTGCTCTCGCGTGGTTGACGGATTTCGTTCGCTCGCGACTGTATTGCGTGAGCGCCGCGCCGCGAGGTCGCAACCCGCACCGGTGGAAACGCAGGCCGCGGAACCGCGAGCGGCGGCGTCCGTCGAGACGGTCGCCGCTGCACCGCCGTCTGCGCGCGTCGTCGCGTTCTGCGAGGATCTGGCGCTCGCGCGCGTTGCGGCGCTCGAAGCGTTCGAACGCGGCGCCGTGCGGCTGTTGGAGCGGTTCGCGCAGGACGTGCTCGCGCGGGAACTCGCGCTCGCGCCCGCCGACGTGAGCGCGCTCGCCGGCCGGTTGATCGCCGCGTTCGAGGAGACGTCGCCGGTCGAGCTCGTCGTCGCCCCGTCCGACGCGACGGAACTCTGCTGCGGCATCGCGACGCGCAGCGATCCGTCGCTCTCGGCGGGCGACATCGTGCTGGTGGTGCGCGACGGGACGGTCGACGCGCGCTTGCCGTTGCGCCTGCACCAGGCGGTGGGCGAGGCCGTCGCATGATGTGCAGCGGTCGCGTGACCGGCACGCTCGGCCACATGGCGGTCGTCGCGTTGCCGGCCGCGCGGGTCGGCGACGGCGTGCGCGTGCATCCCCGGCAGGGGCCTCCCATCTGCGGTCGCGTTGCGAGCGTCGATCGGTCGCGCGCCATCGTCGCGCCCCTCGGGCCGCTGCAGGGCGTCGCCGTCGGCGATCGCGTCGAATCGGCGCCCGACGCGCTGGCATGCATCCTCGGCTTCGGCGCGTTGGGCCGCGTGGTCGGACCGGCGGGAGAACCGCTCGACGGCGGGGCGCCGCTGCGCGGCAATCGCGCGAGCATCCCACTCGCGACTCAGGCCGTGGCGCGCAAGGCGGTCGCCACGCCGTGGTGGACCGGCGTCCGCGCGATCGACGGACTCCTGACGATCGGGCGCGGCGCGCGCGTCGGCGTCTTCGGCGCGCCCGGCGCCGGCAAGACCACGCTGCTCGAAACGATCGCGCGCGGAGCACGGGGGGACGCGATCGTCGTCGGCCTCGTCGGCGAGCGCGGTCGCGAGGCCGCCCGTTGGCTCGGACGCGCGAATCGGCGCACGACGATCGTCTGCGCGACGGCCGATCGCAGCGCCGCCGAACGCGTGCGCGCCGCCGAGGTCGCGATGGCGCAGGGGATGACGCTGCGCGGTCGCGGCCTCGACGTCGTCCTGATCCTCGACAGCCTCGCGCGTTACGCGACGGCCCTGCGCGAACTGCGCGGCGGACTCGGCGAGACGATCGGTCGCGGGGGGTATCCCGTCGGCGTCTTCGCGGAACTCGCTCGCTACCTCGAGTCGGCAGGCAACGCGGAGCGCGGCTCACTGACGCTGCTTGCGACCGTCCTCTCCGACGGCGCCGACGAACGCGAACCGCTCGCGGACGCGGCGCGCGCTGCGCTCGACGGTCACATCGTTCTCTCGAGCGACCTCGCTCGCGCCGGACGGTTTCCGGCGATCGACGTGTTGGCGAGCGCGAGCCGGACGATGGACGACGTCGTGACCGCCCAGCACCGCGAGGCCGCGTCGACGATCCGGCGCGCGCTCGCGCGGCTGGCTGAAACGAGCGATCTGCGCTCGCTCGGCTTTACCGGTTCGAGCGACGAGGCGCTCGCACGGGCGACGGCGTCCGAGCCGGAGATACGGGCATTTCTGGAGCATCGCGGCGCGGTCTCGCCCGATGAGACGATGGAGCGTTTGGCGGCGCTGGCAGCGAATCTCGCTCCGCAGTGAGCACTATACCTGTGGTGGAGACGCGCGTTTGAGTCGCCCGGCGCCGTTCCGGATCGCGATCGCGGCGGCGGCGGCGATCGCGTGCGCGCTCGGCGCGCCGGCCTTCGCCGGTGACGCGCCGGCGCCGTCGGTCCCCGATCTGCTGACGCGCTACGCGACGCAGGTCGACGAACCGGGCGCCGCGCCGCTCGACCGCTACGTGATGTCGGGGACGCTCGCGGGCGAGGGATTGACCGGGACGTTCACCTCGTGGCACGACGGCGCATTCAACCGCGACGATCAGCACCTAGGCCCGCGCGTCGAGTCGGTCTACGAATCGGCCGACGCGATCTCGGTTCGCGACTCCGACGGTAACGTGCGCGAGTTGCACGGCGTGCTGATGCGGCGCGCGCGCACCGAGCGCTTCATCGAGAGCGGCGACTTCGCGAAGCAGCCGCAGTATGCGATCTACCGCGGCCCGGCCAGGGTATTCGGCCGGCCGACCTACGTGCTCGACGTCACCGCGCCGGGCGGCCAGACCGAGACGCTGTACCTCGATGCGGAGACCGGCCTCGCCGACCGCATCGCCTACGACGACGACGACGGACGCACGACGATCGATCTGACCGATTGGCGCGAGATCGACGGCCACCGGTTCCCATTTCGCAGCCTCGTCTCGAACGGCGATCACGACTACGATCTCATTTCGGTCACGACCAAGGTCGAGCCGGACGCGGCGATTCCTCCGGCGACGTTCGCACCGCCGCACTCGCGCGCGATCGACATGGCGGCGCCAGAACGGGTCGCGCTGTCGTTGCGCAACGGTCACCTCTACGTGCCGGTGACGATCCGGGGCGAGACCTACAACTTCTTGCTCGACTCGGGCTCGGCCAACATCGTCGTCGACGAGCGCGTCGCGCACGCGGCGGGACTTCACGAGGAGGGAGCGCTGCAGGCCAACGGCGCGGCGCGCACGGGTGGCCTCCACGTCGCGCGGCTCGACGATCATGGCCATCGGAACGGGACACCTGCGCGACCTCGTCGTCGCCACGATCGACCTCGGACACTCGACCAGCGGAGCGTTTCGCATCGACGGCATCTTGGGGTATCCGTTCTTCGCCTCGGCGACGGTGCGCATCGATTACGCGAACAATGTGCTGACGTTCGGTCCGCCCGGGTCGATGCCGGAGAGCGGGACGCAGGCTCGACCTGGAGCTCGATCGACAGATCCCCGAAGCGACGCTGCGGCTCAACGGCGACCTGCAGGGTCAGTTCGTCGTCGACACCGGCGACGCGGCCGAGATGCTGCTGTACCGCCCGTTCGTCGATCGCAATCCGGGGATCGTCCCGTTCACCGGGACGGAGCGGCGCAGCTACGGGCTCGGTGGCGCGACCGACTCCTATCGCACCGCGCTCGACCGGCTCGACATCGGCGGCATCTCGCTCTTCCACACCGAGGTCGACGTGATGCAGGCGACGAGCGGCGCGTTCGCCGACCGTTTCGACGCCGGCAACATCGGCCTCGGCGTGCTGAAGAACTTCGTCGTGACGTTCGACGACAGCGCGGGCGCGCTCTACGTCGAGCGCGGTGCGCTCTTCGACGACGGCCGCAGCCGCGCGGGGTAACAACCAAGACACAGGCGATTCATCCGGTCGCGCTACGCTTCCCGAACGCTTTGGGGAGGGCGTCGCCGTGAGTGCAGAGGTTTCGCAACTCGCCGTCATCAAGACGCGGCTGCCGTACGTCGACCGTCGCGCGCTGTCGCAAGCATGGTTTTCCGCGCTGCATCTTGCGACGACCGTGCCGGAACGCGCTATCTCGCCGCGCCCCGTCGTCGGGCGCGGCGCCGTAGCGGTGCCGCTCGGCGCACCGCTGCTCGCCCACGGCCGGCCGGTGGCATCTCCTCCGCCGTCCGCACAGGTCAAACGCGCGACGCCGCGCCGGCCCGCGACCGTGGACGCACCGTCCGACGCGCGGTTGCGCGCCCGCCCGCCGTCCGTCGCCCGCGCTCCGAAACCGGAACCCCAACCCTTGCAGCTCGCGATCACCGCATCGCTGCAACACGCGCGCGTTCGGCTCGCCATGCGGCAGGACGGCAACCGGCTGGAGGTGATCGCGGTCTGCAGCGCGCGCCATGCGCCAGCGGTGCGGAGGGCGCTCGCGCTCGCCGCGATCGCGTTGCAGATGAACGGTATCGCGGCGGCGGCGTCGGTGCGGATCGGAGTGAACCGTGATCGACCCGGCCTCCTCCGACGCGCTGCGCGACATCGCGCGGCGCTGCGAACAACGTCGTTCACGCCTACGATCCCGCCTTTCGTCCGCAAGACGCCGACGTCGCTCGACGGCACGGACCGGCCGTGGTGCGCGACGCGAGCCCGCTCTCGGTCGCGCCGCCCCGTGGCGCGTATTTCCTCGTGCGGCGCGACGGGCAGGACGCGTTGACGCAGGCCGGCGGCTTCCGCTTCGTCGGAGGCGAGCTGCAGACGAGCGACGGCGCGAGCGTACTCGGATTTTCCGGCAATGGACGCACGCCGCACGCGCTGCGGGCGGACCCGGTCAACGTCGCACTGCAGCGCGTCGCCGATCCTCAGATCGCGGCGGACGGCAGCGTGACGTGCCGGCTCTCGTCGCTCGATCCCGTCACGGGTCGGGCGCAGACGCGTCGCGTCATCCTGGGACGGATCGCCTTGGCGGCGCTGCCCGCCGGGACGCAACCACCGCATGCTCGCCGGCGCGCTCGTGCGTCCGGCCGCCGGTGCGCGCGTGCGCGTCGGTGTTCCGGGGGCCGCGGGTTTCGGGGTTCTCGCGACGCACGTCCGTCAGTTGGGCGCGGTCGACCTCGAGGCGAGTCTCGACCGTCTCCGCGAGGCGTACGCGCGCTTCGAGGCGCTGGAGGCGGCGCACCGTTCGTCTGCCAACGTCGAGAAGACGACGATGGATCTCCTAAAATAGTGCTGTCGCTCGGCTTCGGTGCGCCGCGGCGCGCGCCCGACGGAACGGTGGTGCGGTCTGCGATGTTTCGCCCACGCTCGCGTCTCCCGCTCGTCGCAGCTCGCACGATCGCCGTCGGCGTCGGGCGGCGCCTGCGCGCGCTGCTCGGCATCGACGCAGAGGTCGATCTGATCGAGCCCTGCGCCCCGACGGAACGGCAGCGCAGCATCTTGTTCGGCGGCGCGCACGTCGTGCGCGCGCGCGGTGAGCGCGCCGACGTCTTCGCGATCGTCCGGCTCGACGACGCCGCGACGTTGGTCGCCCGCGCGTTCGGCGAAGGTACGCGGGAGGCGCGCGCGTTTCCGAGATCGAGCGCGGGGTGCTCGATCGCATCGCGGGCGACTTGTTACCGCTTTGCGGACCGCTGTGCGGCTCGCTGGCTTCGATCGGGAGGGTGGGGGCAGATGCGGCCCTCGACTGCGTCTCGTACTTCGAAGTGCGTACCGCCGCTCCGGCGGCGTTCGGGTTCGCCTTCACCCGTGATCCCGAGCCGACCGCGTCGGCCGGATTGACCGTCGAGGACCTTGCCGGGCTGCGCTGCGAGGGGCGCGTCGAGATTGCGCGCGGTCGGATGGGTGCCGCCGCGCTCGCGCTCTTGCGCCCCGGCGCGGTCATTCCGCTCGAGACGCGGCTGGATGCGGCCGCTCGATTCGTCGTCGGCGACCGCGTGTTGTGCGACGGCACCCCCGGCGAATGCGACGACGCCGCTGCCTTCGTCGCCGAGACTGCGACCGCGGCGGCATGACGGGCGACGAACGCAACCTCAACGTCGTGTTGAACGTCGCGTTTTCGCTCAGCGTCGAACTCGGGCGCTGCTCGATGCGTTTGCACGAGATCCTCAAACTCGCGAGCGGCTCGCTGATCAAGCTCGACCGCTCGGCGGGCGCCCCCGTCGATCTGCTCGTGAACGAGACGGTCGTCGGTCGCGGCGAGATCGTCGCGCTCGACGACCGTTACGGGATCTGCGTGACGGAGTTGTTCGGCCGCACGCCGGCGCCCCGCGCCGAAGGCGGGTGACGCGGTGGGACCACTCGTGGCGCTGGCGCACGACGCGCACCCGGGTCTGCCGCTCGACATGCTCGCCGGGCTGACCCTGCTGGCGGCGATCCCGTTCGTGCTGGTCACGACGACCTCGTTCATCCGCATCGTCGTGGTGCTGTCGCTCGTGCGGTCTGCCATCGGCGCTTCGTCGCTTCCGCCGAACGCAGTCTTAACGGCGATCGCGCTACTCCTCACCGTCGCTGTGATGACGCCGACGATGCAGCGGATAGAGCACGGCGCCATCGCACCCTACGTGCACGGCAAGATCTCGCAGAAGCAGATGCTCGCGCGCGCGTTCGGCCCGCTGCGCGCGTTCATGTTGCGTCAGGTCCACAGGCGCGACCTCGCGTTGTTCGCGCGGATCGCGACGGGTCGACGGCCAGCGCGGGAGCGCGCTGCCGGCCGTCCTCATTCCCGCGTTCGTAGTGGGGGAACTGCGCAGCGCGTTCGCGATCGGGCTCGCGCTCTATCTGCCGTTCGTCGCGATCGATTTGGCCGTCGCGTCGATCTTGATGGGACTCGGGATGTTCATGCTGAGCCCGCCGATCGTTTCACTGCCCTGCAAATTGTTGCTGTTCGTGATGGTCGACGGGTGGGCGCTCGTCTGCGGCGGCGTCGTGACGACGTTTCGTTAGCGGAGGGCTGCGCCTCGCGCGCGAAAGCGCGTCCCCGATGCGGATCAGCGAATCCCTGCGCGGGCCCAACCCCCACTTCTCGTTCGAGTTCTTTCCGCCCAAGAGCGACGAGGGCGTCGAGACGCTGCTCGAGACGACGCGCCAGCTGCGCGCCCTGCGGCCCGGGTTCGTCTCCGTCACCTACGGCGCGGGCGGCTCGACCCGGGCCCGCACGATCGCGGTCGCCAAGCGGATCAAGCGCGAGCTCGAGATGGAGGTCCTCGCGCACGTCACCTGCGTCGGCCACAGCGCCGCGGAGTTGCGCACCGTTTTCGCCGAGCTCGCGGCCGACGGGATCGAGAACGTGCTGGCGCTCCGCGGCGATCCGCCGAAGGGGCAGCCGCCGTTCATCCCGGCCGACGGCGGGTTCCGCTACGCGACGGAGTTGCTGGGTCTGCTGTCGAGCGAGTTCGCGTTCTGCACGGGCGCGGCGCGCCTATCCCGAGGTCCACCCCGAGGCGCATCGACGCCGACAGCGATCTCGCAAATGCGGTGCGCAAGGTCGAGGCCGGCGCCGAGTTCCTCATAACCCAGTTGTTCTTCGACAACGAGCGCTACTTCGCGTTCGTCGAGCGCGCCCGCGCCGCGGGCATCGACGTTCCCATCGTGCCCGGCATCATGCCGATCACCGGGTTCTCACAGGTCGCGCGGATGACCGCGATGTGCGGCGCGACGATCCCGCCGCGCCTGCTGCCGAACTGGAGTCGCGCAAGGACGAACCGGAAGCGGTAGCGGAGCTCGGCGTCGCCTACGCGACGCTGCAGTGCGCCGACCTGCTCGCGCGCGGTGCGCCGGGGATCCACTTCTACACGCTCAACCGGTCGCCGGCGACGCGCGCGGTCGTCTCGGCGCTGCTCGCGGCGAAGCAATGGCGCTAGAGCAGACTAGACACCGGCCGGACATCCTCCGGCCACGCCGTCGACGTAGCGTTGCCGGATGGACGCCGCTCGACGCGATCGTCCGCGAAGCGCTGGTCGTCGCCGCCGTCCTCTCGCTGCCGATCCTGCTCGCCGCGACGCTGGTCGGCACGCTCGTCGCGGTCGCGCAGGCCGCGACCCAGGTGCAAGAACAAACGCTGACGCTGCTCCCGAAGATGCTCGTCGTGGGCGCGATGCTCGCGGTCTTCGGCGGCTTCGGCTTCCACCTGTGCGGCGCGCTGCTCGACGACGTGCTCGCCGCGCTGCCCGCGATCGTGCGGCGGCGCGTGACGCAACTGCAGGCGCTGGTGTTCGCGCGCTGCGCAGGCTTCGTGTTCCGCGCCCCGGGCTTCTCGCATCCGTCCGTCTCGCCGGCGATCAGGGCGGCGCTCGCCTTCACGATCGCGCTCGCCGTCGCCGCGGGCCTGCGCGCCACGCTGCGGCTCGACGCGACGACGTTCGTTTGCGCGCTCGCGACGGAGCTGATCCTCGGTGCGGCGATCGGTACCGCCGCGTCGATGCTCTACGACGGCGCCTACGCGGGCGGACGATCGCTCGACGACTACGTCGGGATCCGCGCGAGCGTCCCGAGCGCGGGAATCGTCGCGGGCGCCGGCTTCGGGCGGCTGTGGTCGCTCGCGTTCACCGCGGGCTTCTTCGTGTTCGGCGGCCACCGGTTCGCGATCGCGGCGTTCGTGCACGCCTTCGACGCCGTGCCACCCGGCGCATTCGTCGCGAGCGGATCGCTCGCGACCTTCGCGATGACGTTGCCCGCGACGCTGCTGCGGGCCGCGCTCTACATCGCGGGGCCGGCCATCGCGACGGCATTCGTCGTGCAGGTCGCGCTCGGCGCGATCGGGCGCATGGTGCCGCGCTTCTCGACGTTTACGCTGGCGTTTCCGCTCGTGCTGGCGACCGCGCTCGTCACGACGATCGCCGGCTTCGCGCTCGTGTTTCCGGACGCGGCGCGTCCCTGGTTCGACCTCTCGCCGCTGCGCGCGCGCTGAACCGTGGGCGACTCCAAGCCCTTTGCGCCGACGCAGAGCCGGCTGCAGCGCGCGCGACGCGAGGGCGACGTCCCGCGCGCAGGCGAACTCGTCGCCGTCGCGTCGTTCGGCGCCGCGTTCGCCGTCGTCGTCGGCGGCATGCCGTACGTCGCGGCGGCCATGCGGCTCGCGCTCGAGGATGCGGCGCACGGCGCGCTCGACTGGCGGCCGTATGCGGTCGCCGGCGCGTGGGCGTTGGGCACAGTCTTCGCGGCGGCGGCAGCCGCGGCTTTGGTCGCGACGACGCTGGCGGGTGGGCTGACGGTGACGGGCCTGAAGCTCAACCTCGCGCGACTCGATCCGGCCGCCGGTCTGCGGCGGATGCTGTCGCGCGACGCGGCGCTTGGCGCGCTGCGCGCGGCCGTCGCCGCCTGCGCCGTCACCGCGGCGCTCGTCCCGGCCGTGCGCGCGGTCTTTCGCGTGGCAGTCGCGCGCCCAACGTCCGAGGGACTCGCAGCGCTCGCGCTCGAGGGCGTCGAGCGCGCGGCGAGCGCGGCGCTCGTCGCGGGCTTGGCGTTCGGCGTGGCCGACGCGTTGTTCGAACGCATCAAGTGGCGCCGGCGGCTGCGGATGACGTTCGATGAGATGAAGCGCGATGTGAAGCAAAACGAAGGCGACCCGGTGTTGCGCGGACGTCGTCGCGCTCGGCACCGCGAACTGGCGCAACGCTCGCTCGCGCGCCTCCGCGAGGCCGCGTTCGTCGTGGCAAATCCGACACACGTCGCCGTCGGCGCTCGCCTACCGGCCGCCCGAGATCGCCGTTCCGCGCGTCGTCGTCCGCGCGCTCGACGACGTCGCACAGACCGTCCTCGCGCGAGCGCGCGAACTGCGGATCCCGGTCGTGCGGCACGTCATCCTCGCGCGCAGGCTCTACGCGTCGAGCGACGTGGACGCGTACATTGCCCGCGACTGTTACCTCGCGGTCGCGCAGATCGTCGCCCAACTGCTGCACGAGGGCGTCCTCGAATGAGCGGCAAGGCGGCCACCTACGGGTTCGCGGCCGTCGTGCTCGCGATCGTCGCGATGCTCGTGATCCCGCTGCCGCCGGCGCTGCTGGACGGGTTGTTGGCGCTCAACATCATCGGCTCGGGCGTCGTGCTGCTGTTGAGCATCACGATCGGCGACCCGCTCGAGTTCGCGGCCTTCGCGCCGGCCTTGCTCGTCGCGACGCTGTTCCGGCTCGCGCTCAACGTCTCGGCGACGCGCCTGATCCTGACGCAGGGTCACATCGACGGTGGCGTCGGCTCGATCATCCCCGCGTTCGGCGCGCTCGTCGTGGGCGGCAACCTCGTCGTCGGAATCATCGTCTTCGCGATCCTGATCACGATCCAGTTCATCGTCATCTCGTCCGGTTCGCAGCGTGTCGCCGAGGTCGCCGCGCGCTTCACGCTCGACGCGATGCCCGGTAAACAGATGGCGATCGACGCCGATCTGCACGCCGGCGCGATCGACGCGGAGGGCGCCCGCCGCAAGCGGCTGATGATCCAAAAGGAAGCGGACTTCTACGGCGCGATGGACGGCGCCGGGAAGTTCGTCAAGGGCGACGCGATCGCGGCGCTCATCATCGTCGCGCTCGAACCTGGCCGGCGGGATCGCCGTCGGAGTCGCCTACCACGCGATGGGCGCCGCTCGAGGCGATCGACATGTTCGCGCTGCTGTCGATCGGCAACGCTCTGGTCACGACGCTGCCGGCGTTCCTCTTGTCGACCTCGATGGGGCTGATGGTCACCCGCGTGACGGCGGACGGCTCGCTCGGCGTCGATCTCGCGTCGCAGATATTTGCCCGACCAGACGCGCTGCGCGCGGCCGGCGGCTTCGCGCTGCTGCTGGCGCTCGTCCCCGCGTTGCCGCGCGTGCCCTTCGTGGTGCTCGGATTCGCGCTCTTCGGGATGTGCCCAGCTCGTGTGCAATCAGGTCAAGCGCGCGTCGCTCGAGGAGCGCCAGGCGCGCGAGGCGGCCCGGCGGGCGGCGATCCGCCGGCCGGAGATGGCGCTCGGCCTCGTCGGCGTCGACGCGCTGTCGATCGATCTCGGCGCAGATCTCGGCGCGCTGCTGACGCCGCCGCACGCCGACGCGCTGCTCGATCGTATCGGCGAGGTGCGCCGCGCGCTCGCGAGCGACATCGGCCTGGTCATTCCCGGGCGTGCGGCTGCGGGACGATCTCGCGCGCGAGGGCGACACGTACGCCGTGCGCGTCCGCGACGCGGTCGTCGGCGAAGGGCGCCTGCGGCTCGATGCCGTGCTCGCGGTCGGCGACGAGGCGATCCTCGCCGGCTCGGCGGCGAACTCGTGCGCGAGCCGGTCTACGGTTTGCCGGCCGCTGGATCGCGCCGCAGCAGAAGAGGCGGCCGCGCTCGCGGCGTGCTCGTCTTCGATCCGATTTCGATCATCGGCTCGCACCTCGCCGAGGTCGCCCGCGCCACGCGGCCGACCTGCTGGGGCGCCAAGAACTGCAGACGCTGCTCGAGCATTTCCGCGTCGACCGTGCCGACCCTGGTGAAGGAGGTCGGCACCGATGCGCTGCCGCTCGCGGATCGTGCACAAGACGTTTGAATTGCTGTTACGCGAGCGCGTGTGGCCGCGCGATACGGTCGCGACGCTGCAAGCGATGATCGACGCGGCGCCGCGACGCGCGACCCCCGGCAGATCGCCGAGGCCGTGCGACGGGCGATCGTGCCCGCCAATCTCCGGCGGCGCGACATTGCGCTGTTGGAGCCGCTGATCGTCGGCCCCGAGGTGGAGGCGGAATTACTCGCGTCGTGGTCGCCGGACGGCGACCTCGCGCCACGCCCCGAGGTAGTGCTGGCGTTACGAAGCGCCGTTGACGACTACGTCGGCCAGCATCCGGCGCGACCGCGCCGCCGTCATCTGTACCGCCGCGCTGCGGCCCAACCTCGCCGAACTGCTGCGGCGGTTCGGGGCGAGCGTCGAGGTGTTCGCCTACGGCGAGATCCCGCCGGAGATCGAACTCCGTCCGGCGGTCGTCGTTGGGTCGCCTCAGATAAACGCTCCGGCATCCACCTGAAATAGCTCTGCCAGCTTCTTGGCCTGCACCTTACTAATCCCGCGATCGCCGTTCAGGATGTACGACGCGGCCGCCCGCCCGAGAAGATGGCCGATCTGCGCCGGCGTGATCCCACGCAATCTCATTACCTCCTTGAGGAAGGCCAGCGGCGCGAGCTTCGGCAGCGGGTCGACGTGGTTGCGATCGTAGTCCGCGACGAGCGTGGCGAGGAGCTCATAGTACTCGCTCTCGGCTTCGGTCCGCTGCTCTCCGCGAACCATCAGGTGATCGATCTCTTCGAGCGCAGCATCGTATTCGGCCCGCGAGCGGAGGACGCGCGGGGGACGCTCGGCGAGTAGCGCCGAGTATTCCCTCTGCGTAACGCTAGTCATGATTTCCAGCCTCCTTTGCTAGCCCCTAGAGTGCATGGAGGGTCGCCACGTCGCAATCCTCGTCGGTTCCACGTCGAAATCAGGTCGTCGGACGCCCCCGAACCGCCGGAGAGTGATGGGAGCCTCCGGATCCGTTCGCCCGCGGCGAATGCTGGGCCGCATGGAAAGCCGAGCGAACTTAGTCCAACACTTTGGACCCGAGCGGTATCTCTCTTCATGTAGCGTGTTCGAGCCGACACCGAGAAAGGTACCGCTCTTGGACTCCCTCGCATCACTTGCCGCGGCCGCAGCCGGCGGCTCCACCCCGGCAACCTCCGACCTGCTCGAACGAGTATGGCCGGACGCCTACCGGATCGCCTGGTCCGTTCTCGGCGAACGGACCGCCGCCGAGGACGCGGCCCAGGAGGCTTGCGCCCGGCTCTGGGCCTCGATTGGGACGCTCCGCCGGCCCGACGCCTTCGTCGGCTGGTTCTACCGGATCGTCGTCAACGAGGCCAAACGCCGGCGTCGCACGCTGCGACGCACCGCGTCGCTCGACGCGACCGCGGCAACCGATGCAGGGGCGCCCCGGAGGATCGGATCGACCTCGTCCGCGCGCTACAAGCGCTGGACCCGTCGCTGCGCGTGGCGACGGTCCTGCGCTATTACTACGACCTCAACGGCAACGAGATCGCGCGAATAGTCGGCGCGTCACCGGTGACGGTGCGCTGGCGGCTCTTCATGGCGCGGCGGCGCTTGCGCACGATGCTCGGCCTGTCGGCGATCGTCGTCACCCGGTCTTGCGACCAACCGAATTGGAGCGTATGCAGATGAACCGCAATCCATCCGATAACGACGTGCGCGGCGTCGTGACGCAGTCCCTCGACGCGGTCAACGTCCCGGCGTTCGACGCCGCGGCGATCCGATCGAAAGTTGCCGCAGGCGGCGCGCAGCCCATGCGGCCACGGGCATGGATCCGCGCGGGGCGCTCGTGGGCGTGCCGGCCGCCGTCGTGCTCGTCGCCCTGCTCGCCAACATCCCGCTCGTGCGCGCGCAAGTCGAACGGGCGTTACACGCGTTCGCGGTCGTCAACGGTCAAACGGTACCGCTCAACGTCCGCACCGTCAGCCTCGAGCAAGCTCGCGCACAGATGCCGTTCGCGGTGATCGCGCCGGTCGGCGTGCCGGCCGGGTTGCGCGCGATGATCAACACGATGTCGTCGCCGTCGGCGCCGCAGACCGCGCACGTGATCTTCCAGTATCAGGATAACAGGGGCTTCCCGGTGCTCACGATCGACGAATCGTCGGCGCGCAGCGCCGGGCCGCAGCAACTGCTGGTCACCTCGTCGCGCAGCGTCGGCGGACCGCCGCCGCCCGACGCTGCCGGCGGCCCGGATGCCGGTGGTGCCGTCGCCCCCCCGCCGCCCCCAGCCGACGGCTCCAAGGGTACCTACGTGATACGCCAGATGGACGTCCAGCGCGTCAACGGCCAGACCGTCAAGCGTCAGGTCGAGCTCCATCCCGTCGCGTGGACCGTCCACGGCACGCGCATCGTGCTCGCCGCGATGCCCGACGGTCTCTCACAAAACCAGGTCGACCTAATCCGCGCCGCGATGTCGCGGTAGCCGTACCGGACGCGACAGGGTGGCTTCGTTCGACGCCGACGGAGTCGCCCCGTCGCGCGAGCGACGTGCGCGAAGCCAACGCGTGCCGACACGTTGGATGCATAAGTTGCTAACGTTGCCGGGCTATCGTTTGAGCATGAAGGTTCGGGATGTGCTCAAGATGGTAGGGCAGGACGGGTGGGTCCTGAAGAAATCAGGAAGGCAGCCACAGACAGTTCGTCCACCCCGTGAAGCACGGAAAGGTCACCATCAGCGGCCACCCCCACGAAGAGGTCCACCCGATGACGCTGAACTCGATCCGCAAACAGGCAGGGCTCAAGAAATGAAATACGCCGTCGTTTTCGAGCATACCGAAACGGGCTGGAGCGCGTACGTCCCGGACCTACCGGCCGTCCTCGTGACCGGGCCGCCCGACCTCGATCTAATGCGGGCGCAGGTCGCCTCTGCGATCGAGTTCCATATCCGCGGACTTCGCGCGGACGGCGACGCCGTTCCCGAACCCGAAACGCACGTCGAGGAGATCGAGCCCAGCGCGGCGTGAGAAGAGGCACGCGCGTGGAGTCCGGCGTTCGCAGGCCTTAGACGTTGGCCGCGTGGATGACGTCGTCGAAGTCGGTCGGGAAGTCTTCGGCGCGGCGCCGTCGGTCCAGACCTCGTTGCGATAGGGATCGATCATGACGACGAACGGAGCACCCTGCAACCGAAGGCGCCGCAGTCGGCCGCGAACCTCTGCCGGGCGATCGGTCGTCGACACGAGTTCGATGGCAACGTCGGGCGCGATCGGAGCGAAATCTTCCCGCTCCTTGAGGCTGAGTTGACGCCAGCGATTCGCAGCGATCAGTCGCGTATCCGGGGCGACGACCGACGCCATCCGGCAAACTCACACCGCCTGACGAATCGCCCACAACGTAGCCGTGCTCTTCGCCCCAGAACTCGCATCTTCGCGGTTAGGGCCGCGTTGCGCACGCCTGAAGCAGTACCCCGCCGGCGGGCTCATGACGAGCGTGCCGTCCGGCTCGCGCTCGACGCGCCATCCTGGGTTTTCGGCGGAAACCCGGCGCACGTCGTCCTTCGTTGCGCCGACCAGAAATCCGAGCCACCATGTCGTCTCGCCTCTCCAACAGACCTGTCTCCGGAGTTCTCCATCTCTTCGGGGAGTGCCCACTACGCTGGTCACGGCCGCCGCGGGCGGGGCAAGCGTGACGCGACGTCGCAAGCGCATTCATATGAAGAAGACGGTCCGGCCGACTTCGACGAGTACGCGCGTCGCTTTCCCGCGCCGGCCCAGCCGGCGCTGCGCATGATGCGCAACCTCATCGAGGACGCCGCGCCGGGCGCGGTGCCGCGGATCAGTTACAAAATGCCCGCCTTTACCATCAACGGCAAGGTGCGCATCTGGTTCGGGGCGTTCGAGTCGCACATCGGGCTGTATCCCGGCGCCGCGGCGGTGGCGGCGTTCAAGGACGACTTCGCGGCGTACAAGACGGCAAAGGGCTCGATCCAGTTTCCGCTGGACGGCCCGCTCCCGGCGAAGCTGATCAGCGCGCATCGTAGCCTTCGTCGTGCGCGAAGCGCGGTAGCAAGGGGCGACCCTTGCGAACCGGAAGTCTTGCGGCCACATTGCCGCAACAACCTGGAAGTAGCGTTCGATGAGTGACATGGGCCCAAATCGCCTGCTGATGTAGCCTGCAGGCGCGACACGTTCCGCTAGTTCCCCTCGAAGTCGGCGCGGAAGATGTAGTCTCCGGCGACCTTGACGCAGTCGTCGATCTCGGGAGCGTACGAGCTCTGACGTGCTGCCTGCAGCGCCGCTCGATCGAGCAGCGGCGAGCCGGACGACCTGAAGACGGTTGCCGCGAGCACCAGCCGGCCGCACTCAACGAGACCCTGACCTGCACGGTGCCCGTCGCACCCTGTTCGCGCGCCGTTTCGGGCGTATCCGGCGCAACGGGGTTGGTCGTCGTCGCGTCGACGTGCGGCTGCGCGCAGGCGGGCTTCTGCGTCGCGATGGGTGTGGGTGGAGCCGTCGCTGCGGCAGGTTGCGGGACGTTGGCGCATCGACGCGCCCGCCGTTGCCAGCCCCGGCGCCCGGTTCGCTCGTGTATCGCCCTTCGACCGGGCCTGCGTCCGATCGCGACGTGGTGTGCACGATGTTGGCCCGGAACGGCCGCCGTGGAATCGGCGCGTGTTTTGACCGGCGGAGCCGTTTGAAGCGGCGGTGGAGTTGGCGTCGGAGGTGGTGGCGTCACACGCACTTTCACCCTCGTGCTGACCGAGACGACTTGCGGTTCTCGTTCTTCGGCGTGCGATGGATTGTAGCGCCCGACGATCGGCCCGAGGGCCGCGTGCACGATCAGCGACAAGACGAACGCCCATGTGAGGAAACTCTTCGCTCGCTCGACGCGCGACGGTGGCGACTGTTGCGTGGACGGCGGCATTGTACCGTTTCAAACGCTCGCGCCGAGCAACCCGTGACGCAACATGGCTTAAATCGCGGTCGACGAGCCTGTTAGAGCGCCTATGAGGAAGTGGAACATGGCACCAAACAGACGCGGTCCGAAACGACGTAGGTAGCGAGTCGACGATGTCGTGCATGCTCCTTAGACCGGTGCGAAGGATGCCGGCGCCGGTCGCGGTCGAGTCCCATTGTAAGTTCTCGCTTGCGGGCCGGGCTTACTCGCGGTAATCGACGATCGCGGGGCGGTAAGCGGCCGCCCATCGCGGTCGCCGGGGCTAGATGCAGGCAGGTCACTCCTGCCAACACGGGCCGGCGAGTCGTTTGACGCTCCGGGGGCACCCTGATACAATCCCAAGGTTCTCCCCGTCCCTGTGGGTCGCTTTCTTATGTGGTTACAACTGAAGAACTGGGTCAAAGGCGTGGTCATTCTGGCCATCGTCGGCCTCTGTATCTTACCTCGTCGTGCCGATCCAGCAGAAGATCAAGCTTGGGCTCGACCTCCAGGGTGGCGTCCGGGTGCTGCTGCAGCTGAACACCTCGCCAGAGGTGCCGAAGATCACCAGCGACGTGCAGAGCCAGGTCGAGCAGGTCGTCCAGAACCGCATCAACGGCTTGGGCGTCTCCGAGCCGGTGCTCACGCGCGTCGGGAACGACCGCCTGCTCGTCGAGCTGCCCAACGTCAAGAACCCCGACGAAGCGGTGCAGACGCTCAAAGAGGTCGCGATCCTCGAGTTCAAGATCGTCCCAGATGCCGTCTCGGCCGCGCGCGCAGCGGCGATCCAAAGTACGCGAACGACCCCAACGGCGCATATAAAGATAGTCGGCCCGACCGTCTACTCGGGTGCCGACCTGAAGGGCGCGCAGGCGTCCTTCGACCAGTCGAACCAGCCGCGCATCGAGTTCCAAACCAAGGACGCCGCCAAGTTCGGCCGCGTGACGCAGCAGAACATGGGCAAGCTGCTCGGCATCTTCCTCGATAAGAAGTTCGTCTCGGCACCGGTGATCCAGGGCGTCATCACCAACGACGGCGAGATTACGGGCCACTTCACCGAAGAGGAGACCGTCCGCATCGCCAACGAGCTGAACGCGGGCGCGCTTCCCGTCCCGGTGACGATCATCGAGAACGACACCGTCGGCGCGCTGCTCGGCGCGACCGACTTGCAGAAGTCGCTCTACGCATCGATGGTCGGCCTCGGCCTCGTCCTCATCTTCATGATTTGGGTCTATCGGATTCCGGGCATCCTGGCCGACTTCGCGCTCGTGATCTACGTCCTGATGCTGCTCGGACTGCTGTCTGCGGCCCACGCCGTGCTCACGTTGCCCGGCATCGCCGGCTTCGTGTTGTCGATCGGTATGGCCGTCGACGCGAACGTCCTCATCTTCGAACGCCTCAAAGAAGAGATCTGGCACGGCCGCACCTTGCGGGCCGCCGTGAGGACCGGCTTCGGGCGCGCCTTCTGGACCGTCTTCGACAGCCACTTCACGACGATCGTCGGCGCCGGCGTCCTGTTCATGCTCGGCACCGGCACTGTTAAGGGCTTCGCCTACACGCTGTTCTGGGGGACGGTCTTGTCGATGGTCACGGCCGTCTTCATCACCCGTTACTTCACCGACCTCGTCGTCGACAACGACGTGGTGACGGCGCCCGCGGCGTACGGAGCGTAGAGCTATGCTATTCCGTCGCCTGAAGTGGAACGTCGTCTCCTGGTTCCCCATCGTCTCGACCATCTCGTACGTCATCATCATCGCCGGCGTCCTGATGATGGGCTACAACTACTTCACCAAGGGCTACCCCATCAAGCTCGGCCTGTCGTTCACCGGCGGCACCGACGTTACGGCGAAGTTCGCGAGCCCTGTCACGAAGGCCGACATCGCCCGCGCCCTCGCCGGCATCGGCGTCGCGGACGCGCAGGTCAATACGATCGGCAAGCAGGGCGATGCCCTCCCCAACGAGCGCTACACGATCTCGACGCAGAAAGCCTTCGGGAACGATACCGCGAAGATCTGGGGCGCGCTGAACTCCATCGGGCGCGTCGACCGTTCGCAGTCGCAGATCGAATCCGTCGGTCCGTCGCTCTCGCGCGAGTATTTGATCAAGGCGCTCTGGGCGCTCGTCATCGCGATCGGCATCCAGTTCATCTACATCGCGTTCCGGTTCGGCTGGAACTACATCTTCGGCACCGTCGTCGTCGTCGCGCTCGTCCGCGACTCGCTGATGATGATCGGCATCTACGCGATCTCCGGACGCCGCGCGGACGACGCCTTCCTGGCCGCGGTCTTGACCGTCATCGGCTACTCGGTGATGGACACGATCGTCATTCTGGACCGAATACGAGAGAACCAGAAGCTGATGGTCGGAGAGCCCTACGACAAGATCGTCAACACGTCGATCCTGCAGACGATGACCCGTTCGGTCTACACGCTGTTCACGGTCGTCATCGTGCTGCTCGCGCTGCTCTTCTTCGGCGGTGCGTCCCTGCAGAACTTCGCGTTCGCGCTCTTGGTCGGCATCGTCTCCGGCGGCTACCACTCGATCTTCTACTCGGCGCCGCTCGTCGTGCGGCTGCGCGCCGCGCAGCAGCGCCGCGCCGCGACGCGCCGGGCGAACGAGCGCAAGGCCGCGCTCGACCGTCCGCGCACCGTTGCGCAGGCGCGTCAGCAACAGAGCGCCGCGAACGCGATGACGCGCGACGAGGTCGTCGCCGCGCGCAAGGAGCGCCGGGCGAAGGGACGCGTGCAAGAGCGCCCTGCCGGCGGCGGCGCATCCCCGGGCCGCTATCGCAAGCGCCGCCCGGACGCGCCGGTCGTGCGCGTCGTCGACGTTGAACCCCCGGCCGATACGGGCGTCGATGATGAGGAGTCGATGGTCGATCCGCTCGACGCGCAGCGCGCCGGGATGCACGACGAACAGCTCGCGCTCGGCCACGAAGAGGTCACACTGAACCTCGACGAACCCAACGGGCCGCCCGAGGGCGCGGCGAACGAACAAGAAGCCACGGCCGCGAAGCCCGAGCGCTAAGAGCCTTCCCCCGCCGACCGAATCGGAAGCGGCGTTCGAACGGCTCCTCGCGTCGTTCGGCAACGACGTCCCCGCGGGGCCGGCGCCGTCGCACCCGCGCCGGCCGAACCGACCGGCGAGATGCTCGCGGCGCCCACCCCGGCGGCAAGCGAGATCCTCGACGCGCTGTTCGCGAATCGCGATCGCTATCTCGCGCGCGAGCCGTATGCGGGGATCGAGTCGTCGAGCGCCTTCAACACGAAGGTCGTCGGCGTCTCGTTCGAGGGACGACAGGAGATCGCGGGCGGCCTGCGCGGCGGTGAGACCGTCGAGCTCGTGCGCGAACCGGATAACGCGCACGATCCCAACGCGATCGCGGTGTGCTACGGCACGCTGCAGATCGGCTTCCTGCGGCGCGAGATCGCCAAGCGGATCGCGCCGAACATCGACGGCGGCGATCGCTACGAAGCCCGCATCAGCAACGTCACGGGCGGCCGCGACGGCCGGCACTTCGGGGTAAATCTGTACGTGCGACGCGTGCGGCCGGTCGTCGAACGCGACGCCGCGACCGCGGTCGTCGCGGGCCGAACCGACGCCGGAGCGATCGTCCACGCGCTGATCGGCGACCATCCGATCCGCCCGTCGCAGACCGCCGTGCTCGAGCGCGTGCGGGCCGGTGCGAACACGCTCGCGATCATGGGAACCGGACGGGGCAAATCGTTCTGCTTTCAGTTGCCCGCCGTCGAGCAGGCGCTGCGCGACGGTCGCAAGACGCTCGTGTTCTATCCGCTGCGGGCGCTCGCCAACGACCAGTTTACGGCGCTGACGCGACGTCTCGAGGCGTTCGGGTTGCGCATCTTGCGAGCAAACGGCGCGATCGATGACGACGAACGCGCCGAACTCGACGCGGCACTGGCGACCGGCGCATGGGACTTGATCCTGCTCACGCCGGAATTCGCCGAGTATCACCGCGAGACGTTCGTGCGCGAGTGCAACCGGCCGGCGCTCGTCGTCGTCGACGAGGCGCATCACCTGTACGAATCGCGGCATCGTCCCGCTTACGGCACGCTCCCCGCCCTAATCGCGTCGCTCGGGTCGCCGAACGTCCTGGGATTGACGGCGACCGCCGGGCGCGATGCGTTCGCGCACGTCCGGCGCGCGCTGCGCATCGAGCGCTGGGTCGTCGACGCGACCGTCCGCGAGAACCTGGAGGTCGTCGATGCGCGCGGCGGCGCGGCCGGCGCCCGGCTAGCACACATCGCCGACACGCTCGACGCCGCAGGTAAGGCGATCGTCTACTGCAACTCGCGCTCCGAGGCGACGAAGTTGGCCGAGCGTTTGCGGGCGCCGTGCAAGGGAAGCGTCGCCTTTTACCATGCCGGGATGCCGGCGCCCGACCGCGCGAGCGTCGAATCGCTCTTTCGCGAGGGGGCCGCGCGCGTCGTCGTCGCAACGTCGGCGTTCGGTGAGGGCATCGATCTCCCCGACGTGCGCGACGTCTACCTGTATCACCTCAACTTCAACTTCACGGAGTTCAACCAGCAGGCCGGCCGCGCCGGGCGCGACGGCGCTGCTGCGCGGATCCATCTGCTCTTCGGTGCAGAAGACCGCCGGCTCAACGAGTACATCATCGACCGCGCGGCCCCGTCGCTGCCGACCTTGCGCGCGCTGTACCGCGGGATGCGGTCTCTGGCGACCGACGACGCGGTGCGGATGACCTACGAAGACGTCGCGCGCACGCTCGAGTACGACCGGGTCAGCGGCGAGACGGTGAGCGCGGCGGTCCGTATCTTCGAGGAGGCGGGACTCGTCGAGACGGGTCGCGACGACGACGGACGGTTCATGCGCTTTCACCCCAATCCGAGCCGGGTCGACCTGACGCAGACCACGCGTTACGCGGAAGGTGAGGCAGAGCGCGACGCGTTCGCGCGCTTCAGCGACCTCGCGCTCTCGGCGACCGCGCAGACTCTGGAGCAGATCGTCAATCGTCCGATCTACCCCGACGACATCCCGCTCTCGCGGTAGGTCCGGCCGCGCGCCCAGAGAGAAGTACCGCAACCCGCTGCCCTCTACCGGGCACGGAGCGATGGGTGCGATGACGACCAGAGGAGGACCCTACGTCTTAGGTATCGGCGCCGCTGCCGTGCTTCTCGGCGGGTGTGGCGCTTCGGGGACGTCGTTCGGATTCGGCACGGCGCTGACGATGCCGCGGGGCCGGTCGCTCGACGCGGCGCGGGCGCGTCCGTCGTCCTGGATGGCCCACGAAGCGGCTTCCCAAGCGCTGCTGTACGTGTCGAGCGACGAGGACGTCAACGTTTATTCTTATCCGCAGGGAAATTTGGTGGGGCAATTGGTGGGCTTCGGCGCAGCGTGGGGCGAGTGCGGCGACAAGAGCGGCAACGTCTACATCACCGATGCGCTCAACGGCAACGTCGTCGAATACGCGCACGGCGGGACGCAGCCACTCGCCGTTTTCACAGGTCAGCTGATCAATCCCGGCGGCTGCGCGGTCGACCCGCTCGGCGGAGCGTTGGCGGTGACGACCGGAGGCGTGTTCGGCAGCCAGAGCGGGACCCTCGCTATCTTCGCTGCGGCGAGTCAGCCGCCGACGCTCTATGCGAACAAGAACATCGTCGCGTATGGATTTTGTGGATACGACGCGCGGGGCAACCTGTTCGTCGACGGCATCGATGCCAACTGGGATCCGGAACTCGCCGTGCTGCGGCACGACAGCGACTCGCTGAAGAGCATCAAAGTCAACGACACCGTGGGGCCCCTGGGCGCGGTGCAATGGGACGGCAAGTACCTCGCCGTCGGGCAAGCGATCCATCCGGCGATCTATCGCTATCGCATTCGCGGCAACCGTGGGACCGTCGTAGGGTCTACGGCGCTCACTGCCGCATACCAGGCGCATCAGTTTCAGATCGTCGGGGATCGCGCGATCGTCGCCAACCAGTACTACCACAACCGCTACGAGGTCGAGACGAACGTCATCGTGTTCGCCTACCCCGCCGGCGGCCAGGCGCTCGAGGTGATCTCCGAAGGCCTCGGCGGATCGATCGCCGAGGGTCTCGACCTGAGCAAGGCGCCGATCTGATCGGGACCGCCCCGCCGTCCCGTGTTACGGCGGAGCGGTCCAGTCCGGGGGCACGTCGGCTAGAGACGCGCGTCCTAGATTTAGAGGAGACTGGTGAGGTCGATGATCCCGGGATCGGCCGAATGACCGAGCAGCGGAAGGCCGAGGCCCTCTTCGATCGTCTTGAGCATCGAGTAGTGGTTCATCGGCAGCGACGACGAACGCCATTTCGTGTTCTTGTCGACGACCATCATCAGCGTGTGGCCGCCGCCGTCCGCGCGCCGCGACGAGCAGCAGCCGAACTTCGAACTGTAGTCGTCCTCGTCCCAGACGACGAACAGCACGGAGTTCGCGGTGAACGACGGCGCGCCCGTGATGTCCTTGACCAGCGAACGGACGGTGTCGTCGCCGGCGTGCAGCAGTGCGTCGAAGTCGGTGCATGTGGTCGAACCGTGCATGTCCTGGCACTGGTTGGGGACGATGTAGGTGAACGTCGGCGGGTTCGCCAGCGTCGACTTCAGCGTGTCGGCGGTCAGCGGGAGGATGCGCTTCAGGCGCGCCTCGTTGGACGCGATGTCGGTGAAGTAGACGAACGGGTTGTGCTTCTGTGCATAGAGCGTGGGGTTACCGGACTTCGGCCAGACCGTGCCGAGGAAGCCGACGCGCGGCATCGTCTGCTCGAGGACGGTCCAGGTCATCCCCGCGCTCTCGAGCGAGTCGACGATGTTCTTGCCGTTGATCGCGTGGCAGCCGGCGCCCGGCGGCGGTTCTGCGTAGCAGCTGGCGTTGTCGTCCTGGACGCCGAAATAGTCGCCGGCGACCTGTGACAGGTAATTCGGGAGGCTCGGGTGCGTGACGCCGTAGTACAGCGTCGCGAGGCCGGCACCTTGCGTGGCCAACTGGGTGATGAACGGGGTGTCGGGTCCGAGGATGTTGCCGTTGCTGGGGTTGACCTTGTCGCGGCCGATCAGGTCGTCGAAGCTCTGATTCTCCATCATGAGCACGTAGACGTGGTCGAACGTCGGCTGCGCTTGGGCGGGTGTCGCAAGCGCGAGCGCGAGGGCTACGAGCGGCGTCGCGCAGAGCGCGACGAGGGGGCGGAACATCAAAACAGTCCTCCGCAGAAAAATAGTGAACCTAGCCTACCCCCGGTGTACCGAGATGACCTTATCGTTCGCTTAGCGTGACCTTAACCGTCGCATAACCAGCGAAAATACCGTCCCACAATTCACGTCGTCTTGGAAGCACAGGATGCCGCCGCCGCCGTACGTCGTGCCGAACAGTCTGCCGCCGTCGCTCAGCATCGTCGCGCCCGGTTGCGCGCCGTCGTTGCCGCTGAAGCGGTGGAGGATCGTCTCCTTATATCCCGACGCGGCCGGTGTGAGCGCGAACACGATGCCGCAACCGGTCTTGTTGCAGGCCGTGCCGCCACCGAGGAACGTCGTGCCGTAGAGCGCGCCCTTTGCGGTGAGGACCAGGCCGCCGTAGGGGAAGTAGCCGTCGTTGCCGCCTTGGAAGGCGTGCAGCACGGTCTCCGCGTAGCCCGAGGCCGTCGGTGTGAGTGCGAACACAGTGCCGCAGCCGCCCGTGCAGGCGCCCCCGCCGCCGCCGTACGTCGTGCCGAACAGCGCGCCGGCCTTGTTGGCGACGAGCGTCGACATCGGTTGTGCGCCGTCGCTGCCGCCGGCGAAGCTGTGGGCGATGGTCTCGCTGTAATCCGAACCTGCGGGACTGAGTTTGAAGACCGCGCCGGCGCCGTGGGTGCCGCCGTAATAGGTCGTGCCGTAGAGCGCGTCCGACGCGTCGGCGATCAGGCCGCCGTACGGGTTGTGGCCGTCGTTGCGTCCCTGGAAACGGTAGAGGATCCGTTCGTCATAGCCCGTTCCGTTCGGCGTGAGCGCGAAGACGGTGCCGCAGCCGCTCGAACAGCCCGCGGCGCCGCCGATTTCGGTCGTGCCGAGGAGCGAGCCGCCCGCTCCGGCGATGAGGCCGCCGTAGGGGCAACTGCCGTCGCGCTTTTTCAGTCCGCCGAACGCATGCAGGATCGTCTCGGCATACCCCGAGGCGCTCGGCGTCAGCATGAACACGGTGCCGACTTGTGCAGCGCCGCCGTAACAGGTCGTCCCTAAAAAAACGCCGTTCGGTCCCGCGAGCAGGCCTGCATAGGGATTGGCGCCGTCCGGCGCACCCTTGAACGAGTAGAGCAGGTGCTGCGCGTACCCGGACTTTCCGCGCGTCAGGGCAAACGCGGCGCCGTAGCCGTTAAAGACCCCCGAACGGCGTCCGGCCGCGCCCGTCGCGCCGCCGGACATCGTCGTGCCGTAGAGCGTGCCGCGCACCGCGATCAACGGCGCGTAGGGATAGGCTCCCGTTCCACCGTCGAACGCGAAGATGACGGTCTCCCCGTCGCCGGCGGCGCTCGAGATCGCGGCGCGCCCGAAGAGCACGCAGGCGCCGACGAGAAACGCCGCGAGGCACCACCGGCCCTGCGCGTTGCGAACGAATTCGAGCGGATCCGGCATAGCCGGATCATACGAGGCGCGGGTTAAGCCGCTATTAACGCCCGGCGGGGCGCGGGGTGGCTACTTGATCGTGATGGTCAGCGTCGCCGTCGGCTCCTGTTTCGAGCCGTCGAGCAGCGTATCGGTGATCGTGCATGTGATCGGTCCACGCTCGTTCTTGATGAACTCGAACGTCTGATACTCGAGGAATTTTTTCGTCAGCTCTTGCACGCGTTGGTAGATGATCGCGTTGCCGCACAGGTTCTGCTGTTCGAACAGAATGCCGGCGGTCAACGTCAGCGTCGAGTATGCGGGACGGCCGCCGCGCAGCGTGATCGTCGCGGGGCTCCACGCGATCGTGTTCCCGGGATTTTTCGCCGGCACCATCACGACGTGGTCGGTCGCGCGCTGCGCACCGCCGGGAACCGCCGAGAGGCCGGCTCCGCCGCCGCAGGCGGCGAGTAAAGCAAGGAACGGGACGACTGCAAAGCCGCGGACGGTCATGAACGGCGGGCCTCCGGAGGATAGGGGATTGGCCGTCCTCGGTTCGACGCGCGGCCGGTTCTCCCCGTATCCCCGAAACGCCGCTCAGGCGATGGCGCGCGCGACGCGGTCGCCGCCGACGGCGCGATAGAAGGCATTGTCGGTCTCGCGGATCTCCGGCGCCCAGGCGTCGATCTGTCCGCGCGTCACCGGGAAGTGGACGGTCGGTCCCACGGCGTCGCGGTAGTCCGCGCCGCCGAACGGCTCGAAGCCGTCGCTTTCGCCGTGCGCCAGAATCGTCGCCGAGACGGCGCTCGAGGCGACAGCCGCGTCGGTACGGAGCGCATCGGGGAGCCGGTCGTCGGCGGCGAGCGCATCATAGAGCGCGACCGCCGGCCGGTCGGCGCGCCACGGAAGCCCCTGATGCGTGAAGCGCACCATCCCGGTGACGCCGCGCGCGTCGTCGCGAATCGCGGCACGGACCCCGGGCATGCGCGCGTCCCGCGTGACTTCGCCGTCGAGGCTTGCGACGGCGCTCTTCATCGCCGCCATCTTCTGTGGAGCGAGATCGATAAGGTCGAATGCGGCGGCGGGACCGAACCGCTCGCCGTCGGGGGTTTCGTAGCGCGTCCCCATCGCGCGGTGCACGACGGCGCGGGCCATCGCGACCGCGTTGCCCTCGTGGTGCGCGATGTCTGCGGCGATGGTCGTCGGAACGCCGGGCGCAATCATGGTCTCCGGGCTCGCCGCGAGCCAGCGTACGCCGGCGCGCGATAGCGCGTACGAGAACGACTCCGTCGCCATCAAGCACTGGTTCGCGACGACGCCGTCGACGCGCCGCCCGGCATCCTCCGGATGTGCGCGCGCATGCAGCGCCTCGCCGTCGGCGACCGCGGCCGCCATGTCGTCGGCGCCCATGATGCCGCTGCCGTGATCGGCCTCGAGGCCGCCGCCGTCGCCGCCGCCATGGTCGACGAGGTCGATCCACGTCTGGCGCGCGTGCGACCGTTCCGCCGCGTCCAACGTATGTGCGACGAACGCCGCCAGGTTGTCGCGGTCGGCCATGTCGTGCGCCTCATCGACGTGCACGTTGCCGATGTCGCCGTCGGCGATCGCGTACGTCTCCGTGCGCAGGACGTGCGCCGGAAAGAACCCGCGCCGCGCCGTCGTGTCTTCAACCGAGAACTCGATGGCTGAGTCGTGATCGCTCACGCGCAGCGCCTGCGCGATCGTCGCCGATTGGGCAACGTCGAGGTTGTTGTCGCCGTCGCGATAGATGCCGAATTCGAGCGCGCGCGCCGTGCGCTCCGCGTTGACCGTGCCGACCATCTTGCCTCCCGTGAGTTTCCCTTCGCCGCTGTATCGCGACGTCGATTTGAGGTGGCAAGAGGCGACGCGCGAGAGGAGCAAACAAATTAGGTGACAAACGACTCCTGCGAACCATCTCGTCAACT
The DNA here is from genome assembly GCA_963743605.1 of Vulcanimicrobiota bacterium. Classification (GTDB taxonomy): domain Bacteria; phylum Vulcanimicrobiota; class Vulcanimicrobiia; order Vulcanimicrobiales; family Vulcanimicrobiaceae; genus CAVUQJ01. Next base: position 637,247 of record CAVUQJ010000009.1, read on the forward strand.
TGTGCCTGTCGCCAAGCAACGTCGGCTAGCAGCTACCCTCGTTACACGTCAACAGTCAGCCGGTTCTATGTCGAGGATCATAGCCGTCACGTTCCTCCTTGTGTGCGCTGCGTTGCCGACAGCGGGCTTTGCTCGCACGCGCGAGGGTGCGACAGGCGGGCGCTGGGCGCAATTCTTAGCGGGAACGAGCGGCCACCTCGCCGGGATCACGACGGGCCCACATGGTAACGCGATGTGGGCTGCCGACGCGACCGACGATGCCTTGCTGGAGATCCCGACCAGCGGGTCGCCCGTGCAAGCCTGGCCGCTCGTGGTGACGGTCGGCGGCGTGCGCAAAGCCTTCGCGCCCAACCAGCTCGTCGCAGGCGCGGACGGTAGGCTCTACGCCGACGGATGCACGTCCGACCGAAAGGCCTGTAACCTGATCGTTGCGGTGACGGCGAGCGGAGGCGTCAGCAGCTATGCCACGCCGAGCGGTGACACGCCGGACGGCGAGCTGGTGTTGGGACCGGACGGCGACGTGTGGTTCCCCGAGACGATGCACGTCGGGAGGATCGCGCCGTCGGGGATCATTCGCGAGTACCCGTTTACGGCGTCCAGCCACGCTTCGACGAATGATGCTATCACCGTGGGACCGGACGGCAACATCTGGTTTTCCCACAATACGGGCGAATACTACTCCGAGCCGGGTTGGCTCGTTAGCATCGCGCCGGACGGCGGTGCGATGACGGCCTACGGATACGACGGGTGTCTCGACGTTCAGGCGATCGTCTCGGCGCGGTCTCGCTTATACACGCTCTGTTTATCGGCTATTACGGCCGGCGACGAGTACTACAGCATCGCGCCCATCGGGACGGCGGGCGGCTGGGGAACGATGCACCCACTGCCGACCTATGCCCGCGACAGCAACATGATCCTCGCGCCGAACGGCGTGCTTTGGTTCGCCGCATGCCGCTGCTACGGCTCGGGATCTGCCCAAGAGTGGGGCATCGGCCGATTCGACCCGGCGATCGCCCGGTTCTCGTTCCTGTCTCCGCCTAGGCGCTTTCCGAACGTCTTCGGCGCACTGAAGGTGGGACCGGGCACGAACGTCTGGGCGACGGTGAGCGGCGACGCCAGCGAGCCCTCCGCCTTTGTGCGATATGGCCCCATAGCGCCCTCGGGGAAACGGTAGAGCGTCGACGAATAGCAGGTAAGTCGGGCGCGCATACCCTCGTGGGAGTTCTCGGAGGTGGCCATGATGCTGCCGGCTATTCGAACCGCGCTCGTTGCGGCATTCGTCGCGTCGTCGCTCGCAGCGTGCAGCGGCGCCGTCACGACGCAGTCGGTGGTGCCGTATCGCGCCGCTGCGCTGCAGAGTCTGCGGGGCGACCCGGCGCTCGCCACCTGCCAGAAGGCGGAAAACGGTTCGGGGATCCTCTCGACGGCGACTTCTCGTTCGCGCGCGACCCCGGTTCGTGGCAGGGAATCCCGGTCGGCACCGCGTTCGCGCCGTACTGGGTCATCAGTTGCGTACGATCGACTTCTACGGCAAGACCGGCGCGTGGCCCGTGCCGGCGGCCTGTGCAGCGTCGACCTCGACGGTTCGGGCCCCGAAGGCGTCGGCGGCATCGAGCATGCGCCGGTCCCGACGACGGTCGGGGTGCCGTAGAGTCGGTTTCCTGTTCTCGGGGAACCGCCATTGCGCGCGCTACCAGCACGGGCCGCCGATCAAGACGATGGTCGTGGAGGCGACCGGCACGCACGGGACGCTGCAGCGAACGTTCCACTGGTCGACGCGCCGCGGACACGACGCAAACAAGGGGGTGTTCGCCTACAAGACCTGGACCTTCACCGCGATCGACGACATGACGACCCTGATCTTTCAGAGCGAGGACAAGCGCATCGCGAGCAACTGCGGACCGGTCGTCGCTGCGATGTCGCTGACGCCGCTCGGGCCCGGCTAACCTTCGCTCGAACCAGCCGGGACCGGCGGTAAACGTCGCCTCGCGAGGCGAAGGATACTGCATGGACGGCTCGTATCGGGCGCGGGCGGACGCGCGCCGCAAGGCCATGGTGGTACGCGTGGCCCGCTCGCCTCGAGAGCGCGAGGATTTCGAATTCGAGCGCGAACGTGCGGCGGAGCCTTATCGTCGCGCCGAGGCAATTTTGGACGCTCGTTTGCGACCTCGCAAACCTTCGAGGAGAGGATGGAAGTAAACTCCGACTTGATCGATCTCTTGCGCGCGTTGAACGCAGAGGGGGCTGAGCAGCAATTGAGGCTCCCCGAGCGCGTCGACGGCGTGCTGACTATCGGCGGCGCGCGGGTCGACACGCTTGCCGCGACGTACGGCACCCCGCTGCTGGCGATCGATCTCGACGTCGTCGACGACCGCACGGGCGACGCTGGTCGCGGCGTGCGCGCCGTACGCCATCGGGGCCGCGTATGCCGCGAAGGCGCTGCCGCTGTCGGGGATCATCGCGCGCATCGCGGCGCGCGGCCTCGAGGTCAACGTCTGTTCGCTCGGTGAGCTGGCAGCGGCCGAACGCGCCGGCGTAACACCCGGAAAGATCGTGTTCCACGGCAGCGGTAAGACCGACGACGACCTGCTGGCGGGCGTCGCAGGCCGCGTCGGGACGGTCGTCGCGGACAACGTCGACGAGTTGCGGCGGCTCGCGCGAGCTGGCGGGCGGATCGGCCGGTCGACGTCGATCTATGGCTCGAACACGCGGGATCGAGGCTCACACGCACGCGATGATGCGGACCGGCGGCGACGACACGAAGTTCGGCATCCATCCGCGCGACGCCGCGCAGGCCCGCGACATCCTCCGGAGTTCGGCGAGCCTGCAGCTTCGCCGGCCTGCACGGTCACGTCGGCTCCCAGATCGCCGACGAGCGCGCGCTTCGTCGCCAACGCCGAGACGCTGCCTCGATCTGGCGGCGGAGTTCGCGAGCGCCGGGCTTCCTGTGGACAGCTGATCGTCGGCGGCGGTTTCGGGGTCGCCATGCTGCCGGACGAGGACGACGAAGAGATCGACCTGGCGACGACGATGCGCGCGCTCGCGCGGACCGTCGCCGACGGCGCGGCGAGCCCGGCGGCTGCCGGTGCCGCGCGTCGGCGTCGAACCCGGCCGCACGCTCGTCGCGCCCGCGGGGACGACGATCTACCGCGTCAACGCGATCAAACGTCAGGCGAGCCGGACGTTCGTCGTCGTCGACGGCGGCATCGCAGAAAATCCACGTCCCGCGCTATACGAGGCGCATCACTACGTCGATCCCGCGAGCGGACGGCCGGATGGCGGCGTGATCGAGGTGACGATCTGCGGCCGCTCGTGCGAGAACGACGAACTCGGCCCGGCGGTCGTCCCGCGCGATCTCGCGGTCGGCGAGTTGCTGGCGATGTGCACGACCGGCGCGTACACCTATAGCATGGCGAGCAACTACAATCGGTTTCCCGCGCCCGGCCGTCATCGGCGTCAGCCGCGCGACGATGAAGTCCTGGCCCGCCGCGAGACGATCGACGAAATGCTCGCAACGGACCGCCGTAGGCGCGCCGTCGCTAAGCGATCTCGCTTGACGGGAGGCCGAGCTCGGCGCAGACCCACCATTGCGGCTTGGGCGCGCGTCATCGGCGTCGTCGGCCAGGGCAGCGTTGCCGGCATGGCTGTTGATCGCATCACGCTCGCTCTGCACGAGCGTATCGCCGGGCCGAAAGTGGAGCGAGTTCGGGTCGCTGAGGTAGCCGCGCACGCCGAGCAAATTGGCGGCGGCGAACGTCTTGGAGTCGCCGCGCGAAGTTGAGGTCGTCCCACCAGAAGATCGGAACGCCCTGTTCCAACAGACGCAATTGCAGTGCGGCGATGCGCGAACCGTTCGCGTGCGTCGCGGCCGGTGACACCGCTTGTCCCGCACAATACGCGGCAAACGTGCCGGCGGCTTCGCCGACCGCCCATTCCGCAGGATGGACGCGATACGCTCCGCCGGTCAGGTGCGTCGCGCCGAGGTTCTTGCAGGCGGCGATCAGGTTCGTGCAGTCGCTCGGGACAAGCGCCCGAGCGGGACTGAAATGGGCGGACGTTGATGCCGCCAACCCACGGCGTTCCCGGCGGCCCGTAACACTGGTGGACGTCGATGCCGTAGTCGCCGATGCCGCACGCGTCCGAGAAGTTCATCGGCGCTCGGACGCCGGGCGCGGAACTATTCGCGACGGCGATGTGCTGCTCGAGGATGCGCACCAGCGGTTTGCCGATGCGGCGCGACTCGCGGATGTAGGCCTGCGGCGCGGTACCGTCCGCGCGGCCGAAGATGTCTTGCCGAACCATCAAGTTCGGATAGCCGGTGCCGCTGCCGTCATCGCGCGGCGCGGCGGTCTGCAACCAGTAGAGGTAGGCGAGGGAGACCTGACGGGCGTCCTCGACGATCGCCGCATCGCGGGCTGCGTCGCCGGTCGGGATGACCGCCGCCTGATAATCGTTGCAGCCGACGTTGATGGTCGTGCGGTCGTCGCGTAATTCGGGTCGGCGAAGTTCGCGTGGTCGACGTACTGCCGGTAGTTGAAGATCGTTTCCCAGCCGGGATTCGGCGAGTGTGCCGACTGAAAAGACGCCGCCGATCATCCCATTGCGTTGATCGTAGACTCCGAACGCTTGCGCTTGGATCAGCGCCTGCGAGTAGCTCGCGGGGTTGAGGGATCGATGTGGTTCTCGCCGTCGGGCCGGTGTTCGACGGCGATCGAGACCGTAATAGGTTGTATGTGACCGGGGTTCGCCGTCGGCTTCGGCGTGCGGTTCCTCGGTGTCGCTTTGCGCCTCGGCTCCGGTCACCCACTGGATCCGCACAGCGGCAGCAGGTCGCCGAGGTCGGTCGCGTCGACGTAGATCGTGCCGGTAACGGTCGTGCCGTCCCAAGACGCAGGCCTTGTATCGTGCCGTTCGCGACGTTCGCGCCGGCACTACGGTATCGAGCATCAACGTAATCGTGGCGCCGAAGTCGCGCGAGCAGTTGCCGCAAGACGGTTTCGGTCACGTTACAGTCGGCCGAAAACGGATGAGCCGGCGCCGAGAAGCCCGGGTTGAACGTCTGGCCGTCGACGCCGGGCGCGAGCTTCGTATACGCCCGGTACCAGCCGCGGACGTCGCTCTTCACCGTTTGATACGACCGCGATGAACCGTACGTGTTCGGCGTGAGCACCGGTGCGGATTCGTCCCAGCGCGTCAACCCCTGCGAGGTCGCTTGGCCGCCGACGTTCCCGCCGGCGTCGATCAACGCGACCGATTTACCGTAACGCGCGGCTGCGAGGGCGGCGGAAACGCCACCGAAACTCGCACCGACGATGACGACGTCGTAATTCATGACGTTCTCCGGCGTGACGATGTGGGGGCGATTGTCTCACGCGAGCGCGCTTCGCACAAGCCCGGCGAGCCCATTGGAGAACGAAACGTTAACGCGGAACGCCGGCGAAATGCGTGCCATGAAAGGCACTACCCGCGCGTTACGGAGGACCGGGCCGGGGTCGCACCGCGCTTGCGATGCAGCCCCGGCTGGCGAAACGCTAGGGGACGATCCCGGCGAAGTTGGAGACGATCATGACGCCGATGCCGCTCATCTGGTCGTATCCAGGCTGCGCCATATACGGCGGAATGCTTCCCGACGTGATGTCGCGGAAGTAGATCGTCGAACCAGACGCGTAGCCGTGCTTCTTCCACGTCCGATAGTACGGCTTGTTGAAGAAGCCGGCGCGCGCGTTCTTGATCTGATCGATCTCGGTGAGCGCCGCGCCGAAGATCGGCGACGAGAGCGACGTGCCGCCGATCGGGCCGTCCCAACCGCCGTCGTAGTACCACGACTCGCCGGTGTAGGGGCTAGCATCGAAGGCGATGTCGGGGATGTTGCGACCCGGTGTGATGACGTTCTTCACGCGCTTCTGATACTTTGGCCGCTTGAAGATCGTCGAGACGCCGCCGCCCGTCGCGCCGCTGCTGTCGTTCCAGCCGACTTCGCTCGTCTCGTAACCGGTCTGCTCGTTGACCGCCATCCGCGTCCCTCCGACCGCGATGTTGTGCGGCGTGTCCGTCGGGGTTCCGACGCTGACGTGATCGCAACCGTAGGTGTCGACCCCCTCGTCGCCGGTCGATGCGTGGAACGTGATGCCCAGCGCCGCGCCCTGCTCTTCGACGGCTTCCGCCGACTTCGGGAACGACGGGATGAACGCCGTCTCGCATTCGCTGTAGCTCGTGTTGACCGTGTCGACCTTATTGTCGGAAACGATCTGGTTGTACATGTCGATGAAATATGAGAGCGTCGACGATTCCGGCGCCTCATACGAGTACAACGCGGTGCCCGGCGCCAGCGAGACGAGGGTCTCGGCGTCGAGGGTGGCCTCGACCGAATCGGGCGCTCCGTCGCCCTGTGGTGGTCCACCGTCGACGAGGACGCGGGTCGTCGCCGGTCCGGTGCGCGTCACCTGGAAATAGGAGAGGTACGTCGCGAGATCGCTCTCGGTGAAGTCGGCATCGCCGACCATCCCGGTCACCCGGCCGGTGCCCGTCATGCCGCTTCCGGCCGGCAGGTCATACGAATTGATGAACACCTGCGGTCCGTATCCGCCGTCGGGTCCGAACAGCGGCGGGCTTGCGCCGCGCACCATGGGCCTCACCGGTCGCGCGGCGCCCTTCGGCAGGAAGGCGTGGTCGGGGTGCATGTGGCGCACGGTGTCCAGCCCGAGGACGGCCAGCACCGCGTCGCCCATCGACGCGGGTACGACGCCGGGGCGCACGTTCGTGATCCGGACGCCAACGTCGGGCGTCAGCACGCGGTGAATCTCGGTGTCGAAGAACTTCGCCGCCACCGGCGCCGCCGCACGCGCGTCGACGACGGTCCGGTTCGGGAACGTGTGCGTGACCGTGAAACCGCCGCGTTGCAGCGCCGAGATGACGCGCCCATACTCCGTCGCCGTCGGCGCGAAATAGTTGCGGAATTGCGCCGGCGAAAGGAAGTGCTCGTAGAGGCTCGAGTCGGGGTCGCCTTGCGCTTCGATGAGGTTGTCGAGTTCTGCGCCGTGGTGATAGCTTAGAACGACGGCGACGTCGACCATCGTCGACGCCGGCGCACGGCCGAGATCGCGAACGCCGCCGAGGGTGCCGACGTCGACGCGGGTCGTTGCCGATGCCGCTGCGGCTCCCAGCGCGAAGGCCGCTACGGTCGCTAGCGGGACAAGTCGAGAGACCATCCTGAGGTCCTCCTGAAGTAGCCCCGCCACTGCGACGGGGGTACGCTGTTTCGCGCGAAGCAGGGCGCGCACCCGCGCCGGTTAGTGCGACAGCGCCGCTATGGCAGAATGCCCGCGAAGTCCGTGGCCATCATGGCGCCGATGCCGCTTATCTGGTCGAAGCCGCGCAGCGCCTCGTACGGTGGGATGCTGCCCGACGTGATGTCGCGGAAGTACGGCGTCGAGCCGATCCCATAGCGCTTCGCGCGCCACGTATGGTATAGCGCCGAGTTGAAGAACCCGGCGCGCGTGTTGCGGATCTGATCGATCTCGGTGAGCGCCGCCCCGAAGATCGGACACGCCAGCGACGTTCCGCCGATCGGACCTTGCCAACTGCCGTTGTAGTAAAAGGACTCGCCGGTGAGCACGCTGGCGTCGAACGCGAGATCGGGGATATTGCGGCCGCCGGCGATCACATGGTGGACGCGGTGCTGGAAGCGCGGGCGTTCGAAGATGACCGATACGCCTCCGCCGGTAGCGCCGCTCGAATCGTTCCAGCCGACCTCGCTCGTCTCTTCGCCCGTCTGCGGATCGACCGCCAGCGCGGTGCCGCCGACGGCGATGTTGTGCGGCGTGTCGGCCGGCGTGCCGACGCTCAGCGAATCGCAGCCCCACGTTTCTATGCCGCTGTCGCCGGTCCCGGCGTGGAACGTAATACCGAGCGCCGCCCCCTGCTTTTCGACGTGTTCGGCCGCTCTCGGGAACGTGCGAATGAAGGCCGTCTCGCACTCGCTGTAACTCGTGTTGACCGTATCGACCTTGTCGTCCGAGACGATTTGGTTATACATGCCGATGAAGTAGGCCAACCCGAAGTCGGGGGACTCGGTACCGAGTAGAGGGCGGTCCCAGGCGCAAGTGAGACTAGCGTTTCCGCATCTAGCGTCGCCTCGATCGAAATCACGCCCTTCGGTCCACCGTCGATGAGCACGCGGGTCGTCGGCGGTCCGGTACGTGCGATGCCGAAGTACTGCAGGTATCCCGCGACGTCGCTGTCGGCGAAGTCGGCGAAGCCGACCATGCCGGTGGCGCGGCCCGTTCCGGTGATGCCTCTGCCGGCCGGCAGGTCGTAGGCGTTGATGAACACCTGCGGACCGTAGCCGCCGTCGGGGCCGAACAACGGCGCTGCGCCGTGCACGAGCGGCGGCCGATGCGGGTGGAGTCCGCGGAGCAGCACGTAGTCGGGGTGCATGTGTCGCACCGTGTCGAGGCCGAGCACGCCGAGTACCAGGTTGCCGATCTGCGCCGGAACGAGGCCGGCGCGCACGTTCGTGATGCGTACGCCGATGTCGGGGGTCATGACGCGATGAACGTCGGTGTCGAAGAAACGCGCGGCGACGGGCGCGGGCGCCTGCGCCTCCACGACCGTGCGATTGGGGAAGGCATGGGTAACCGTGAAACCGCCGCGCTGCAGCGTCGCGATCACCGTCGCATACTCCGACGGCGCCGGCGCGAAGTAGTTCCGAAACTGCCCCGGCGTGAGGAAGTGGTGGTACAGGCTGGAATCGGGGTCGGCCTGCGCATCGATAAGGCGGTCGAGTTCCGCCTCGTGGTGGTAGTTCAGGATGACCGCGATGTGGACGAGCGTCGTTGCCGGCGCGCGACCGAGATCGCGGACGCCGCGCAGGGAGCCAACGTCGACGCGCGTTGCGGCGGACGCCGCGCCCGTCCCGAGCGCGAACGCCGCGATCGTCGCAAACGGTGCTAAGCGACCGAACATCTCGAGATCCCTCCGGGGTAAGGACGGGCCTGCCGAAAGCGGCAGAGTCGCGGTGTTCGCGCCGCGGTGAGACGCCTCCCCGCGGGGCGCCGCTAATGCGACGAGGCTACTCTTCGTCGGGACAGGAGGGCAGATCGGTGGTGCCGTTGCGGCGCGTGTGCTGGACGGCGAAGACGGTCCATGGATGCTGGTTGGAGGCGAGGTCGTAGCCGGCCGGAGGTAACTGCAGCAGGACGGGGATGTCGCTGCCGCGGTTCGCTTGCGAGAACGGATTAGCGCTGTCGCTGGGATAGACGAACGACCAGTGCAGGTCGTCGTCGGCGGTCTTACCGTCGCGCAGATGGACTGAGATGTGGACCTGCACGACCTGCGCTTCCGTCGGGGCGCGTCTCGGTTTTCATATTACTGAGATAGACGGCGCCGCGCGGGGCGGTCGCGCCGCCGGCGCCGCTGCCGTTGTCGCCGCCGCCGCCCGAACCGGTGCCGGCCCCCGCCGCGCCGTTGCCCGCGTTCGCCGTGCCGCCACCATTGGTGCTCGCGCCGGTGTTCGCGGCCGCGGCCGCGACGCGTGGCACCGCGGGCGTCGCCCGCGCGGTCGCGACCGGCGTCGGCGCGACCGTTGCGATCGCGCGAGCCGGGCCGGCCGGCTCCAGCGAGCTTCGGCGCCGCCGGCGCGGGAGCGGTCGTGTGCGTCGGCGCGAGCGTCGGCGGCGGTGTGGGTCGCGGCGTCGGCCGAGGCGTCGGCCGCGGCGTGGGCGGTGGCGTCGGTGCCGGCGTGTGGCGCTCGATGGTCACCCGTTGCGCCACGACGGTGTCGGCGGATTCGCGTGGCGGCCTGTACCACGAAAAGGCGGCCGCGATCGCGTGCACGACGATCGCGACGCCGATGGCGACCGCGAAACGGCGCGCATAGGAATCTGCCCACGAGGGCCCCGAGGGCGCCGAGTAGTGAGGGCCATCCGCTCGCCGCGAATGGCCCTCCGTCGATCGTTTGCGCGGGTTGCGGCTGTTGGTCAGGAGGGCTGGTGTCGGTACGTACTGCGCGTACCAGGCGCGGACTTGTTGTTCAGTTGGGTTCGTGCCGTGCTTGCGGTGGTAGGACGCGCGATACGTGTTCTCGCGGCGCGTCTGATCGCGCAAGGCGGCGTCGCCGGGCGCCGGTTGGCGGTGCGCGTTCTCCGCGCCGGCCATTTGGCCGGACGTGTTGGTTAAGTGCATCGTCGCCGGCGTCACGCCGTTCGCCGAGGCGGGAACCGCGACCAGCGTCGTCGCTGCCAGGGCCAGACCGGTCAAGATTCTCAGGTGCATCTGCTGCCTTCCCTACGACGTGACGTTCACCACGTGTAACGCCGCGACCCGTCGGCCGGTTCCGGGGAGCGTAGGGGCACCCATGCCCGAGGGGGCGAACGGGGCAGGGCACTCTTGGAGGGCTCACGCTGGACCCACGCTCGCTCATCCGTTCGATTCCCGACTTCCCGTTGCCGGGGATTCTGTTCCGCGACATCACCCCGCTGCTGCGCGACGGAGCGGGCTTCGAGGCGGCCATCGATCTGTTCGTGGATTGCTTCAAGGAAGAGCGCCTGGACGCCATCGTCGGCATCGAGGCGCGCGGCTACATGCTGGCCGCGCCGCTCGCCTACGCGCTGGGCATCGGCTTCGTCCCCGTTCGCAAGCCCGGCAAGCTACCGGGCGCGACGTTCAGCGAAGAGTACGCGCTCGAATACGGTACCAACACGCTCGAGATCCACGACGACGCGGTCGGCGGCGGGCAGCGGGTCCTGATCGTCGACGACCTGTTGGCGACCGGCGGTACGGCCGCCGCGACGGGCCGGCTGCTCGCGCGGCTCGGCGCCGACATCGCGGGCTACGCGTTCCTGATCGAACTCGCGGCGCTCGACGGCCGCAAGGCGCTTGCCGGCACGCCCGTGACGTCGTTCGCCATCTACGAGTGAGCGTTAGTGCGGCGGCCGGGCGGGCCGGCGCCGCCGTGGCGCTGCTTCTGGTCGCTGCCTGCACAAAGGTCGGCACGACGAGTTCGGCGAGCGCGGGGAACCCGTGGACCGAGCATGGGGTGCTGCGCGTCGCGAACCTCGGCGAGCCCGACAACCTAAACCCGCTAATCGGCAACCAGCAGATCGACAGTGATCTGTCGATGCTGTGGAGCGGGTACTTCTACAACCTCGATGACCGCAACCAGTTCGTGCCGGAACTGGCGACGGAGTTTCCGACGCTGAGCAACGGCGGGATCTCGCGCGACGGGCGCACGATCGTGTACCACCTGCGCAAGGGGGTCAAGTGGCAGGATGGCGCGCCGTTCACGGCCGGCGACGTCGTGTTCACCTGGCGCGCGATCATGAGCGACCGCAACAATGTGTCGAGCCGCGTCGGTTACGACGTGATCGCCACAATCGTGGAACGGGACCCCTACACGATCGCCGTGCGGCTCAAGCACCCGTGGTCGCCGTTCGTCGCGACGTTTTTCACGATGTCCGGCGACCCCTATCCCGTGTTGCCGAAGCACCTGCTCGCCCAGTATCCCGACCTGAACCGGATTCCGTTCAACAGCCAGCCGGTCGGCACAGGGCCGTTCATCATCGATCGTTGGCAACGCGGGCAAAAGATGGTGTTCCGCGCCAACCCCAACTACTGGCGGGGACGACCGAAGCTCGACCGCATCGAGTACACGGCCATTGCGGACGAGAACACAATCCTTACCCAACTGCAGGCGCACGAGATCGACCTCGAGTGGAACGCGCCCGTCTCGCAGTACCCGAGCCTGCAGAAGCTGACCGGTTACCGGCTGACGCTCACGCCGTTCACTCAATACTCGCAGCTCGGCCTCAACCTGCGCACGCCCGCGCTCGCCAACGTCCAGGTGCGGCGAGCACTCGCCTATGCAACCGACATCGACGCCTACATTCAAAAGATCACCCACGGCGTGCAGATTCGCGCGGCGTCCGACCAGCCCGAGTACTCGTGGGCGTATGCGCGCAATCTGCCGCGCTACGACTTCGACCCGCAGAAGGCGCGGGCGCTGCTCGACGCGGCGGGCTGGCGCGTCGGGACCGACGGAATTCGCGAGAAGGAAGGGCGGCGGCTACAGCTCGTCGCCGCAAACGTCGCCGGATCGTCGAACGGCAACGCGATCTTCGTGCTGTTGCAGCGCGATTGGCGCGACGTCGGCGTCGACCTGACGATCAAGAACTACGTCTCGTCGCTGTTCTTCTCGGCCTACAACGCCGGCGGGATCCTCCAGACCGGCAAGTTCGACGTCGCATTCTTTTCCTGGGTCAACGGCGCGGATCCGGACGATTCGACCCAGTTCATGTGCGACCAGATGCCGCCCGCGGGACAGAACATCTACCACTTCTGCGACGAGACGCTCGACGCGGCCGAGCACGTCGCGCTCAACAGTTACGACATCGCGGTGCGCAAGCGCGCCTATGCCGCGATCCAGTACCGGCTGGTCGACCGCGAGCCGCTCGTTCTGATGTGGTTCGCCCGCCGGATCGACGTCTTCAACTCGGACCTGCGCGGGTTCCGGCCGGCCCACACCGTCACCGACCTCTGGAACTCGTGGGAGTGGTCGATCTGATGCGCGGCACGGTCGCGATCGGCTAGCAGTGTTCGCCGCGCGTCCGTGCGAGGCCGAAGCGCCGCCGATTCCTTCCGCGCAGCCGGCGCAGTCGCGCAACGGGATCTGGGTCCTGGTCGCGGCCATCGCCGGTTCGGCGATGGCGGGGATCGACGGGACGGCGGTCAACGTCGCGCTGCCGCTGATTCAGAAGGACTTCAACGCCAGCTCGGGCGCCGTGCAGTGGGTCATCGAAGGATACCTGCTGTTCCTCTCGGCGCTGATTTTGATCGGCGGCTCGCTCGGCGACCGCTTCGGGCGCAAACTGGTCTTCGGCATCGGGATCGCCGTGTTCGCCGCCGCGTCGGCCTGGTGTGCGCTGGCCGGTTCGATCGAACAGCTGATCATCGCGCGCTGCATTCAGGGTGTCGGCGGCGCGCTCGCGACGCCCGGCAGCCTCGCGCTGATCAGCGCGAACTTCTCGGGCGCCGAGCGGGGTCGCGCGATCGGCACATGGTCAGGGTTCAGCGCGATCACGACCGCGATCGGGCCGGTGCTCGGCGGTGCGCTCGCGCAGACGTTCTCCTGGCGCGCCGTGTTCTTGATCAACCTGCCGCTCGCGGCGTTCGTGCTGATCGTGCTCGTGGCGCGCGTGCCCGAGTCGCGCGACCCGAGTGCGCCGCGGAACGTCGACCTGATCGGCGCGCTGCTGGCCACGCTCGGGCTCGGGGCCTTGGTGTACGGCCTCGTGCGACTACAGGCGGGTACGCTCGATGCGACGGGGACGGTCGCCGTCGTGGCGGGCCTGCTGCTGCTGGTCGCCTTCGTTCTCTACGAGCGCGTCGCGCGCGAGCCGATGATGCACCTCAATCTCTTCCGCAATCGCACGTTCGCGGTGACGAACATCTACACGCTGTTCCTCTACGCGGCACTCGGGGGCAGCTTGTACTTCGTGCCCTTCAATTTGCTCGAACGTCCAGGGCTACACGCCGACGGCGGCGGGCGCCGCGTTGTTGCCGTTCATCCTGATCATGTTCACGCTGTCGCGCTTCTCGGGGGGCCTCGTCGGGCGCGTCGGCATCCGGACTCCGCTCGTCGTCGGCGCGTTCATCGCCGGCTTGGGCTTCGTGGCGTATGCGATGACCGGCATCGGGAAATCCTACTGGATCTCGTTCTTTCCAGCGGCCGTGATCCTCGGGTTCGGCGGTGCGGCGTTCGTCGCGCCGCTGACGACCGCGGTCATGGGCTCCGTATCGGAAGAGCACGCGGGGATCGCCTCGGGAATCAACAACGCGATCGCGCGTACCGCGGGGCTGATCGCGATCGCCGTGCTCGGCATCGCACTCGCGACGACGTTCGAGGCGCAACTTGCCCGTTCGCTCAGCGCCGCGCACGCGGCGCCCGCGACCTCGGCGAGCGTCGCGCGCAATCGTGCCTCGATCGTCGCGGGCCGCGTCCCCGACGACATCACGGACGGCGGCCAACGCGAACTCGTCCATCGTCAGATCGCGGTCGCTTATGCGGACGGATTTCGTACCGTGATGCTCATCTCGGCCGCGCTCGCGTGGATCTCGGGCCTGATGGCGTGGTTCTTCCTGCCGCCGATGGTGCGCACGCAGCCGAAACCGAGTTCCCCGAGTCAGGCGAGCGCCTAGCATTACACCGCTCGCGCGCGCGTGCCGTGGATTGGTCGCGGCAATCGCGGTCGTGTCGGTAGCGAGCTGCGGCCGATCGAGTTCGCCGCCCGCGGCGGCGGGAGGCGAGATCGCCGCGCGCTGGGGTTGCGATCCTGCGGCGCTCGCGGGCGAGTGTGCGCTACTCTGCTGGGACGGCTGCCGCGGCGACGCGCCGTCGGACGAAATACCGGCACCGGTCGGCGCGACGTGGTACGTGCGCGAAACGGCCGGCACGTCGCCCGTGACGGTCGACGCGATGGTGTTACCGGCGACGGATTGCAACCTTTCGGCCGACGGATTCGTCTGGTACGCGATCCCGGAACCGCACTTTCCACCGACGCGCGCGCTGGTCGCACGCTGCGGCGCGCCGAACGCGCTCGTCGCCCTGTCCGATCCTGCGGTGCCGCACTGGGCACAGGCCCCGCCGCGAACGGCGGCGGTCTTCGTCGGCGGCAGCCTTCAAGACGACCTGTCGCGGCTCGGAACGGTCGTCGCGGCCGCAATCGCGCACGAGCAGGGCATTCCGTTGACGTGGATGCTAGGCAACCTGCGGCAACTGTCGACCAACGCCGACATCTACGACCGGACGCACCGAATCGATGGTGATGACCTGCAGATCGAACCCTACGACGATCTCAAAACGGTGACCGCTAGACGGCTACCGTGGTTTCAACTTCGGGTGACGATCGACGGCGGCGGCCACGAACGCTTGATCGCCCACGACCTCGCCATGGGAAGCCGCGCGTTCTGGGGGATCACGTGGAACTCGAGCGGCGTCGACGGGATTCTCGATCGCGGCGCCCCCTGGGGCGCTTATTGCGCCGATCCGAAGTCCTACAAGCGACCGGATCCGAGCGGCGATTGCCCGTTCGTCGGCCTCGAGTGGACGGCGCGCGACTTGACGCGGTCGTATTTCTCGGGGCACGAAGAAACGTACTCGACGGAGCCGGTGGATCTGACGGCGCGCGCGCTGCTGGAACCCGCGGCGGCTGCGCGCTACGTGCGGCAACTGGTCGATGCATATGCCGCGGCCGGCGAGACGCGGCCGCTTGTCGTCATGACCCAGCAGGAGGTCGCGATCACGGGCGCCGACCCGATGGCCGCATACACGGTGCTGAGCGCGCTGTACGGCGAAGTGCGCCGCGTCGGCATGCGCGCGCTGACGATGGGCGATGCCGTAGAGGCCGCGCGAGCGTTCGCGGGGCAACCGCGCGCGGTCGCCTTTCCGTTCATCGCCGGATTACCAAACATCTACGAAGGCTTTCCGAACCCGTCGCCGCGGCCGTATCCGGCCACTGTCGACTACGTTGACCGTGACGCGGCGATGACGTTCGTCTCGGGTCAGGCGATGCCGACCCGGGTCTTTCCCTATGCGGCGGATACGCAGTCGGTCTGGTACCGGCAACTGCTCGCACTCCCGCCGGCGTTGATCCCGACGATCCAGCTGGCAGCTCGCGCAGATCACGCACTGTATCTGCAGCTCTTCGCGCCGGCGCCGACCCACTCGGCGCTGGCGCTTTGGAGCGATAGGGCCCGCCTCGGGTGGCGGTCCCCCGAAAGTATCGCCGCCGGCCACGCCGCCGTGATCGTCCCATTGAACCTCCCGGCCGGCGCGTCACAGATTACCCTGCGGTGCGACCGCTGCGGAGACCAGTCACTTCCGTTGAGTCCGTGATAGCGTGGGTCCGAATGCTCGCGAGAACATCGCGACGTGGAGGGTCCGGGCAGCCCGCTTAGCAGCGGTTTGGGCCCGGTCGTCCCGAAACGGTCGCGCCCGCGGTCGCGGCCTGCGATGCTGTGGGCATGCAGAACGCTCGCATCTCGCCGGCTCGTGCCCAACGGATCGCGCTGATCGCCGCCGCGGCGACCGTCGTGGGACACCTCATCGCGAATCCGCACTACGGGTTCTTCCGGGACGAACTCTACTTCATCATCTGCGGCCGCCACCCGGCCTTCGGCTACGTCGATCAGCCGCCACTCGTGCCGCTCGCCGCCGCGCTCTCGCAGGTCTTCGGGACGTCGCTCTTCCTGTTACGCGCGATCCCGGCGCTCTGCGCGGGCGCCGCCGTGTGGGCCTCGTGCCTGCTGGCCGCCGAGTTGGGGGGCGGCGCGTTCGCGCTGATATTGACCGCGATCGCCGTCGCGCTTGCGCCCGTGCTGGCCGCGTTCGGCGCAAAGCTGTCGACCGACACCGACATGCTGTGGTCGTGGCCGCTGGCCGCGCTGTTCGCGTTGCGCGCGGTGCGGCGCGACGACGGCCGCTGGTGGCTGGGCGCCGGCGCGGCGCTCGGGATCGCCGCGGAAAGCAAATACAGCGTCCTGTTCTTCACGTTCGCGCTGCTCGTGGGGCTCGTCCTGACGCCGCAGCGCCGCTGGTTCGGCTCAAAGTGGTTCTGGTACGGCGCTGGACTCGGCGCCGCGATCGCGCTACCGAGCTTCCTGTGGCAGGGCCTGCACGGGTTTCCGATGCTCGAACTGCTGCGCAACGGCCAGCACGGGAAGAACGTCGTATTGACGCCGCCCCAGTATCTGCTGGAAGAGATCGTCATCACGGCGCCGTTGCTCGCCCCGATCTGGATCATCGGCCTCGTGCTGCTCCTGCGGCGCGACGGCGCCCGCTGGCTCGGTTACGCGTTCATCGTCCTGATCGCCACGATGATCGTGCTGCACGGCAAGCACTACTACCCCGCCGCGATCTACCCGATTCTCTTCGCCGCGGGCTCCGTCGCGATCGACGAGTGGACGGAACGCGCGACGGCGCTGCGTCCCGCGATCGCCGCCGTCGCCGTCGCCGGCGGTGCGCTCATGCTGCCGTTCGTCGAGCCGCTTCTGCCCGAGCAAACGTACGTCGCCTACGTGAAGGCGCTGCACATCCATCCGGTCGAGTCCGAGCACAATCGGACCGGCGAACTGTCGCAGGACTTCGCCGACATGCACGGCTGGAACGAGCTGGTCGACGCCGTCGCGCGCGTCTACCATGGCCTGCCGGCGGCGACGCGCGGCCACGTCACGATCGTCGCCTCGAACTACGGCGAGGCCGGCGCGATCGACGTGTTCGGTTCGCGCCTGGGCCTACCGCACGCCGTCAGCGGCCACAATCAGTATTTCCTGTGGGGACCGGGTGACGGCGACGGCCGCTACGTCATCGACGTGAACGGCGACGTGGGCGCCGACCGCCGGCTCTGCGCGCAGGCCTGGGTCGCGGCGACCGTTTCGGCGCGTTACGCGATGCCCTACGAGCGCGATCTGCCGATCGTCGTCTGCCGCGGGCTGCGGATGCCGCTCGCGCAGATCTGGCCGCGCCAGAAGGTGTATATTTGAGCGACGGACGAGTCCATCGGATGAAGGCCTCACGCGGCAAGACCATCCTGCTGTTGGTCGGACTCGCGTTGGCGGTAGGGACGCTCGAGTTCCTGTACCGGTACCTCGACGATCTCTCGCGCGGATTGCACGGAACCTTCCTGCCCCGTTTCATCGAGGAATCGACCGGGACGGTCACCTTCTTCGTGTTGATCCCGTTCGTGCTCGAACTGTGCCGGCGCGTGCCGTGGCGGCCCGAGCGCTGGGCCCGCATCGTCGCGATCCTCGTCGTCGCCGGGGTCCTGTTTTCGCTCGCCCATACGACGCTCATGGCCGCGACGCGGGCGATCCTCTTTCCGCTCGCCGGGCTCGGGCCGTACGACTACGGCAACCTGCTCTACCGCTATCCGATGGAGATGGCGAACGACGACATCTTCTTCTCGGTCCTGGTCACGCTGGTGTACTTCATTCAACGGGTACGCGAGGCGCGCGGGCGCGAGATCGCGGCCGCGCACCTGGAGACCCAGCTCGCGCAGGCGCGGCTCGACAACCTCCGCCTGCGACTGCAACCGCACTTCCTGTTCAACACGCTCAACGCGATCTCGGCCGTCATGTACGAGGACCCGCGAGCGGCCGACACGATGATCGCGCGGCTCAGCGACTTCCTGCGCGCGACGCTCGACGCGGCCGACGAGCACGAGGCGTCGCTGGAGGACGAACTGCGGCTGGTCGCGCTCTACGCCGATATCATGCGGGCGCGACTCGAACACAACCTCAAACTCGACTGCTCGTGTCCGCCCGATCTCCGCGACGTGCGAGTGCCGTCGCTGGTGCTGCAGCCGCTGGTCGAGAATGCGATCGTGCACGGGATGACCGGCGGACGAAGCGGGATCGGCATCAGCATCGCCGCCCGCCGCGACGGCGACGAAGTCGTGATCCAGGTGCTCGACGACGGCGCCGGGCTCGACGGCGCAGTCGAATCGCCGGGGAGCGGGCGCGGCATTGCGAACACGCGGATGCGCTTGGCTCAGCTCTACGGCGATGGCGAGCGCTTTCGCATCGCCTCGCGCGGCGATGGTGGGACCGAGGTGGAACTGCGCGTCCCGTACCGAGTCGCGTGACGGCGCCGGTGTTGCGCGCGCTGATCGTCGACGACGAGGCGCCGGCGCGCCGCAAGGTCGCCCGGATGCTGAGCCGGCACGACGACGTCGAGATCATCGGCGAAGCCGCCGACGCCGCCGAAGCGGTCGACCGCATCCGTGCGGAGCGGCCCGACCTCGTGTTTCTCAACGTCCAGATGCCGGGCGCCGACGGGTTTTCGGTCGTCGAGGCGATCGCCGGCGACGCGCGGGCGCCGCGGATCGTCTTCGTGACCGCGCACGACCGCTATGCCGTGCGCGCGTTCAACGTCTGCGCCGCCGACTATCTGCTCAAGCCGTTCGACGAAGAGCGCTTCGACCGCGCGCTCGATCGCGTGCGCGAGAAGCACGACGGCACGGCCGAACGGTTGCGCGAGGTGCTGGACGCCTTCCGCGGGACGGCGTCCTATCCCGAGCGCGTGCTCGTGCCGGGCGAGGATCGCTCGTTCTTCGTCGCCGTCGACGACATCGTGCGGGTCGAGGCCGCTCGCAACAGCGTCGTGCTGCACTGCGGCAACCGGGAATTCGCGCTGCGCACGACGATGGAGGCGCTGGAGCGGCGACTCGATCCCCGCCGGTTCGCTCGGCTCAATCGATCGCATCTCGTGCGGATCGACGCCATCGCCGAGATGGAGCCGTGGTTCCACGGCGAGTACAAGGTGCGACTGCGCGACGGCACGCTCGTGACCTGGAGCCGTCGCTACGTCGGCCGCCGCCCGGACCTATTGCAGCGACTCTGACGCAGCGCAGCGGCGTAGCGGTCGGCCTCCATCCTGCGCTTCAGGCTTTCTAAAGACTTCGCTGCCAGGCTGTCTGTGGGGTATAGCGTAGAGACGACGATGGCTTCGACGAACGGAAGGGTGCGCGCGCCGGCGCGGTTGCTCGCGGTGGCAACCGCCGTCCCGTCGCACCCCATCGAGCAAGTGGTCGCCGGTGAGCGGGCGCTCGCGCTCTTCGGCGGCCGCATGGCCGGCTACGAGCGGCTCGCCGGGGTGTTCGCCTCGAACGGGATCGCGCGCCGCTATTCCGTCCGTCCGCTCGAGTGGTTCGCCGAGGCGCACGGTTGGCCCGATCGTACGGAGGCCTATCTGGCGGGGGCGTGCGACTTGTATCGGACGGTCGTCGCGCGGGCGTTGAGCGCTGCGCGGCTGCGCCCTGAGGAGATCGACGCGGTCGTCACCGTGTCGTCGACCGGGATCGCGACGCCGAGCCTGGAGGCGCGTCTGCTGCCCGAGCTGGGCTTCGGCCCGGCGACGCGGCGCGTTCCGGTCTTCGGGCTCGGCTGCGCCGGCGGTGTCTCGGGTCTCGCGCTCGCGGCCGAGCTCGCGAAGGCGCGCACGGGCGCGAACGTGCTGATGGTGACGGTCGAGCTGTGCACGCTCGCGTTCCGCCTCGATCATCCCACGAAAAGCGACATCATCGCCGCGTCGCTGTTCGGCGACGGCGCTGCGGCGGTCGTCGTGACGAGCCGAAGCGATGGCGACGCGATCGGCACGATCACCGGCTCGACGGGCACCTGTGGCCGCGCTCGCTCGACATCATGGGTTGGCGGATCGACGACACCGGCTTCGGCGTCGTGCTCTCGCGCTCGCTTCCGGACTTCATCGCCACGCACTACGCGCCGGTCTTCGCCGCCGCGTGCGAGCGCCTCGACTTCGCGCAGCCACCCGGTCGCGCCGTGTGCCATCCGGGCGGCCGCCGCGTCCTGGAGGCGATCGAGACGATGCTCGGCGTCGCGGAGGGATCGCTCGAAGACGAACGCGCGGTCATGCACGACTTCGGGAACATGTCGGCGCCGACGGTCTTCTTCGTGTTGCAGCGCGCGCTCGCCGCCGGGCTGCCGCCGAAAGTGCTGCTCGCCGCGCTCGGCCCGGGCTTCACGGCGAGTTTCGTGGCCCTCGACACGCGTGGCTAACGGCCTAGCGCTGCTGGCCGTCGTCACCGCACAGCGTCTGTACGAACTCGCGATCGCGCGCCGCAACACGCGCCGCCTGCTGGCGGCGGGTGCGTACGAGATCGGGCGGGGCACTACCCCGCAATGATCGCGCTGCACGCGACGTGGCTCGTCACGCTGTGGCTGTTCGGTTGGAACCGCTCGCTCGTGGTTCCGTTCGTCGCGCTCTACGTGCTGCTGCAGATTGCGCGCGTCTGGGTGATGCGGACGCTGGGGCCGCGCTGGACGACGCGCATCATCGTCGTGCCGGGAGCGGCGCGCGTCACTGCCGGACCGTTCGCTACCTCGACCATCCGAACTACGCGATCGTCGCGCTGGAGTTGCCGTGCGCCTCGCTGGCGCTCGGATCGGCTGCACGCGTTCGTGTTCGGCGTGCTCAACCTGGCGATGCTGTCGTGGTGCATACGCGTGGAGGGTGAGGGACTCCGTCGGGAGTGGGGTCCGCGTAGCGATTAGTGTGGTAGCGCGGCGGCTCTACGTTAAGGGGCTTAACGGTCTTGGTCGATCTTTCCGATGAGCGTGCGCACGACGAGCCACGGCATCTCGGCCGCGATCGGCAAGGTCGGCGCGGCGGTCGGCACCTTCAGCTTCCCGCTCTTGCAGGACAGGTTCGGCCTGCCCGGTCCGACGTGGGTCGCGGCGCTCTCATGCGTGGTCGGATTCGCACTGACGTGCGCGAACTAGCGGGACCTCGGGCGTCAGTACGCGTCCTTGCGGTCCCAGACGGCGTAGACCTCGATGCGGCGCTCTTTTTCAGCTTGCAGACGAACCCGACTTGCATGACCGACGCGGATGTCGGGCATCGCTGTAGGTCCTTTCGTCCCGTAGGGCGAGCGGGCCGGGCCGAGAATACAGCGGCCCTGCACTACGCTTTTCACGAGGAGCCGCGATGCCGAGATTCATGGTCGAGCGTACCTTCCCAGCGGGCCTCCACATCCCGCCGAACGACGAAGGGGCACGCGGCGTGTGTGCGGTCGTCGACACCAACGCCGGCAGCGGCGTTACGTGGATTCACTCGTACGTGTCGGCGGACAAGAAGAAGACGTTCTGCGTCTACGACGGTCCGAACGAGGCCGCCATCCGCGAGACGGCCGAAAAGAACGGACTGCCGGTCGACTCGGTAACAGCCGTCAGCGTCTTGGACCCGTACTTTTACCACTAGCGATTTAGCGGCTGGCGATCCGCTTGCCGGTACGCGCGCGGGAGTGATAGACTGTGCGTGAAGCTATGTCACCCGCCGATATCGTGCTTGCGGTCACCGAGCCCGAGACCGAATGGGTGCGTGGGCGCGCGCTGCAAAAGGTGAGCCCGACTCGCAGCCATGGCGCTGCTGCAGTTCAAAGTCGCGCGCGCACTTCAAGAATGGGCCGGTTTGCGCGGCGAGGTTGGGCCGGAGTGGCGTTTTCGGGTTGCGCCGCCCGGCGAGCCCGCGCGGCCGCTCGTCCCCAACGTCGCGTTCGTCTCGGTCGAGCGGTTACGCGGCCTCAGCGGCGACGATCTCGAGGTGCCGCGACTGTCGCCGGATGTGGTCGTCGAGGTGCTTTCGCCGGGCGATCGGCGACCGGAACGTCGACGACAAGATCGCGACGTATCTCGTGGCCGGAACGACGCTGGTGATCGTCGTCGATCCGCGCGAGAAGCGCGTCGAGCTCCACGACCGGGCGCGATGCGTCATCTTGCGCGGGGGCGACGTGCTCGCCCACGACGCGCTGCCGGGGTTCACGCTGACGATCGACGAGCTCTTCGCGACTATCGCTCCGCCGCAGTGATTGCGCTGAGGCCCGGGGCAGCCTAACGCCGCGCCGCCGTCCCTGCCTCGGCGGGCGGCCTGGGAGCGCGCTGTCGAAACACGGCACCGAGACCCCCAGTATGTTCGGCAAGGCGCGAGCGAACCGGTCGGTCTGACGGGAAGAACGCGGTCCTATCCGAATTTGCTCCGGGTTGCGCTCTCGGAGCGTCGTTTCGTCACACGGAGGCCTTGATGCAGCGAATCCCGCAGTCCGGCTGGACGAGTAGCCGGTTTTTTCTCTTGCTGGCCGTCGTCATGTTCGCGGTGACCGCGCGGACCCCGGCGGCGACGCTGGATCCGCCGCTGGCAACCGCGGCCAATCCGATGACGATCACCCTCGACGAGCGGCCGGCCCCGCTCGGCTACGCCTACACCCATATGACGATCCCGGTCGCCCCGGGGGCGTTCACGCTCGACTATCCTCAGTGGATCCCCGGCGAGCACGGACCGACGGGACCACTCAACGACATGTCCGAGCTGAAGATCACGGCCGGCGGCCAGCCGATCGCCTGGCACCGCGACCCGATCGACATGTACGCCTTTCACATCAACGTACCGCAGGGCGTCAGCAGCGTGAACGTCGATTTCACGGTGCTCATCAACCACCCAAACAACTTCACGGACGGAAACCTGGCGACGCAGTACATCATGGTCGGCAACTGGAATCGCTACCTGCTGTACCAGCGCAACATCGATAACACGAAATACTTCGTCCGCGCGAGCCTGATCCTGCCTCCGAATTGGGACTATGCGAGCGCGTTGCCGGTCGCGTCGCGAAGCGGCCAGCACATCAACTTCAAGACCGTGTCGCTCGAGACGCTGGTCGACTCGCCGACCGACTCCGGACGCTACTATCGGCACATTCCTATGTGGAGCAGCGGATCGACCCACACCTATCTCGACGCGTTCGCCGATCACCCCGAAGACCTCGAATTCAGCGCCAAGGAGATCAATGCGTACAAGTGTATGACGCCTGCGGCGATCGCGCTCTACGGCGGCCGCCACTGGAACGTCTACCACTCCGAACTGACCCTGAGCGATGCGATTCCGGGGCAGGGGATCGAGCATCACCAGTCGAGCGACGATCGGGCCGGCGACACGTTCATGACCGACCCCATGGACCAGATGCTGGGCGGCGACCTGTTGACGCACGAATTCTCGCATTCGTGGAACGGCAAATATCGCCGGCCGTTCGACCTGCAGCAGCCGAACTTCAACGTCCCGTATCCGGAGCACACCGAATTGCTCTGGCAGTACGAGGGGATGAACCAATACATGGGCGATTTGCTCGCCTTCCGCTGTGGGATCAAGGGCAAGCGGTCCGACTACCCCGACTACTTCGCCGCGATCTACGCGCAGATGGCGACAGAACCGGGCCGGGCGACGACGCCGATCATCGACCTGACGACCGGTGCGCCGTACTACTATGTCGCGCAGGGCGACTACGGCTCGCTACGGCGCAGCGCCGGCGACTTCTACACCGAGGGCGAGCTGATGTGGCTCGACGTCGACACGATCATCCGGCAGCAGACCCACGGCAAGAAGTCGATCGACGACTACACGAAGGTGTTCGCCGGCGGCGTCTCGGCTCCGCGCGTCGTCACCTACACACGCGCCGACATCGAGCACTATCTCAACGAGGTGACGCCGTACGACTGGCACGGCTTCTTCCAGCGCTACGTCTATTCGATCGCACCCCTACCCCCGACCGACGAGATCCAGCGCGCGGGCTACCGCTACGTTCTGACGAGCAAGCCGAACGCGTTTCAGGAGACCTTCGAAAAAGTCGGCAAGTCAATCTTCTCGTGGCTCGACGTCGGTCTGAACCTCGAAAATGACGGTACGATCGACGACGTGCGCGAGGGTTCGCCGGCCTGGAATGCCGGGCTCGGTAAGGGGATGAAGATCGTCGCCATCAACAACCGCGAGTTCACCCCAGAAGCGTGGCGGGCGGCGATCAAGGCAACCGCGGTGACCACGTCGACGATGCAACTGCTGGTCGACCACACGGGCAACTATCAAGTGATCGCACTGACCTACCGCGGAGGGCTCAAGTATCCACACCTCGTTCGGATCCCGGGGACGGTCGATATGCTTTCTGACATCGTGAAGCCGTATGGGAAGTAAGGGAGTCTCCATGAAGTACGTTATCGCAGCGGGGCTCGCTTCGCTCTACGTCTGTCTCGCCGCCGTCGCATCGGCGCAGACCCAACCCGCGCCGCAGTTCGATCAGCCGCTCGCGACTCAGAGCACCCCGATGACCGTCGTCCTCGATGCCCGCAAGGCGCCGATCGGTCTCGCCACCACGCACATGACGATCCCGGCGACGCCCGGGACCTTCACGATCGACTTCCCGGAGTGGATCCCGGGCGAGCACAGCGCCAGCGGGCCGCTGGCCGGGATGTCGGAACTCCGCATCAGCGCCAACGGCCGGCAGTTGCACTGGATCCGCGATCAGGTCGACATGTACGCGTTTCACGTGACGGTGCCGCCGGGCGTGCAGACGATCGATGCCGACTTCACCGTCATCCTGAACACCGGCAACGGTGGCACGATGGCGACCCGCAACCTGATGGTCGGCAATTGGAACCGGTACATCCTCTACCAGCGCAACATCGACAACCAACAGTACTACGTGCAGGCGAGCCTGATCTTGCCGCCGGGCTTCGACTACTCGTCGGCCCTGCCGGTGAAGGCGCACAACGGCGACCGCGTCGACTTCGACACGGTGACGCTCGAGACGCTGGTCGACTCGCCGACCGATCTCGGGCGCTACGTCAAGCACATCACGACCTGGCAGGGCGACGGCGCCAGCGCCTACCTCGACTTGTTCGGCGACGCCCCGGAAGATCTCAAGATCGACGACAAACTCATCGACGCCTACAAGCGGCTCGTCCCCGAGGCGATCGCGCTCTACGGCGGCCGGCACTGGGAGGTCTATCACGCGCAGCTGACGCTGAGCGACGCCGTCGGCTTTCAGGGCATCGAGCACCATCAGTCGAGCGACGACCGCGCGCCCGACGCCTTCATGACGGACCCGTCGCAGCAACTCGCTAACGGCGACCTGATCCCGCACGAGTTCTCGCACTCGTGGAACGGCAAGTACCGCCGGCCGTATAACCTGCAGCAACCCAACTTCAACGAGCCGTATCCCGAGCAGACCAATTTGCTGTGGCAGTACGAAGGCATGAACCAGTACATGGGCGACCTGCTCTCCTTCCGGTCGGGGATTCGCGATCCGAAGGACTATCCGGAGTTCTTCGCGTCGATGTACGCGAGCCTGGCCTACGAGCCCGGCCGCAACACGACGCCGATCATCGACACGACGACCGGCGCGCCGTACTACTACTGCTGCGCGAACGGCGTCTATCCGAACCTGCGCCGCACGGCAAGCGACTTCTACACCGAAGGCGAGCTGATGTGGCTCGACGTCGACACGATCATCCGCCAGCAGACGCACGGCGCGAAGTCGATCGACGACTACACGAAGATCTTCGCCGGCGGGACGACGCCGCCGAAGGTCGTCACCTACACGCGCGAGGACATCGAGAACTACCTCAACCAGGTCGTGCCCTACGACTGGCACGGGTTCTTCGAGAAGTACGTCTACTCGATCGCCCCGGTGCCCCCGACCGACGAGATCGAACGCTCGGGGTACAAACTGGTCTACAACGATACGCCGAACAAGTTCAACGCCGGCCGGGCCGCGGCGTTCCACGTGCTGTACTCCTGGTACAACGTTGGCGTGCAACTCGGGCCGAAGGGCGGCATCAACGACGTACGCGCCGACTCGCCGGCCTGGAAGGCGGGGTTGTCGCCGATGATGTCGATCGTCTCGGTCAATGGGCGCGCGTTCGACCCGGACCTCTGGACGCAGGCGATCACCGACGCGAAGGGCAGCGGGCAGCCGATCCACCTGATCGTCAAAGAGGGTGGTTGGTATTCGACGATCGACATCCCGTACCACGACGGCCTCAAGTATCCGCACCTCGAGCGGATCCCCGGCACGACCGACATGCTATCGGAGATCATGCAGCCGCACGCGACCGCTCCGCCGAAGGCGAAGAAGGGCTAGACCGAAGCCGCGAACAGGGCGTGGGCCTCGACGGGCGCGGCGACCGTCCGATCGAGGTCCGTCGCAGGGCAGGCGGGTGATGCCGGCCGCGACGCATCGAGCATGCGTTCGTAGGTCGACATCGCGTGGAAGCACGGGATCGTGGACTGCACCTGACCGCGCGAATCGACCCCACATAGCGTGTCGATGTGGCCGTAGCCGAGGATCGGCGGTGGAACCATCGTGACGATGTCGGGCGCGTTCGCGATGCGCCACGAGGTGAGGTTGAGCGCGTTGAAGCGCGCGACGAACGTTCCGTCGCCGACGCGCGGGGACCCGAAGGTGCATAGCAGGGGATTCGTCAGTCCGGAATTGGTCGTGTTGTCGAGCACGTAGAGCGTGCCGAGCGCCGCGCCGAGGCTGTGGCCGACGACGACGACGCTCGCCGCCGGCAGTCCGGCGACGCCCTTTGCGTCGGCGGCCGCGGCCGGGGCGTGGCGCGCGACGATCGCGCGCACCTGCTGCGCGAAGGGCCCGGCGGGTGCCGCGTCGCGCGCCGCTTCGGGTACGGCGCCGACCGGGACGTCGACGATCTTCATCGTCGCGTAGATCGCATCGAAGCCGTTCGCAACGCGTCCCGCGCCGGGCACTTCCGCAAATGGGACGAGACCGAAGTGCAGATTATCGAACCACTCGATCCAGTCGTCGGTGCCGCGCAGAGACAGCACGAACGCATTCGGCGTCGTCTTGGCTTGCGTCAGGATCCCATAGAACGTGAGCGGATTCGAGCCCGGCAAGAAGTCGTTCATCTGAATCCAGGCGACGAAATCGTGGGTCAGCGGTATCCCTTGCGGCGCCGGGGTAAGGTCGTTCTTGTCCAGCTCGTACATCGCGTAAGCCGCGTCGACGAACGCGCCGTAACCTGCGGCGGCAATCGGATCCAATGGAGCGCCCATGAAACTGTTCTCCCTCGGTGGTCGATTCGTCGCGCTGCTTTACCCGCGGCCGAGTCGCCACCTCTCGCAGTACGAGCAGGGCGAGGGCACACGGTTTACGGGTAGAAGGCCTTCGGGTGACACATAGCCCTGCCGACGAACGCACGATCCACCGCTACGAGGCGTTTTCCGACATCGTCATCGGCTTCGGGCTCGCGGAACTCGGGTCGATTCTGGTCCTCCCCAGGAGCGGCGAAGGACTCTTCGCCGATCCGACCTGGTTGATCGCGTTTCTGCTGGCCTTTGCCGCCATCTGCGCGCTGTGGTTCTTCCATCATCGGATGTTCGGGTCAGTCTTCGTGCCGAGGACGGTCCCGATCATCCTGAATTTCGCGTGGCTCGCCGTCGTCGTGCTCTGCGCTTACTCGACGCAACTCATCGTCCGCCTCGCCGGCGACATCGAGGTCTGGCGGCTGTACTACACGCTATTCTTCCTCGCGTACGGGATTCTCGCGCTGCAGTATTACGTGTGCGTGCCGTTGCTCGCCGGCACGATTTCGGCCGAGCTCGTGCGGCGCGCGCGGCGACAGACGGCGTTCATGACGCTCTGGACGCTACCGTTTCTCGTCTGCATGATCTTGGTGTTCACGTTGCCGGTCGCCGAGACGCACCTTCCCACCGGTATTGCGTTCACGGCGACCGCCGTTGCGTCCAGCTTGCTCGGGCGCCACTATCGCAAGCAGGAGGAGGCGCGGCGCGCGCTCGAGGCATCGTCCACGGGGTGATTTCCTAGAGGAGAGAAGGATCGGGTCGGCGCAGGGGGCTGGCGATGCCGACCGATTTTCGAGACGGGAAGACGTTTCCACGACGCGGCCGCGAGGGCAGCGGCGACGCGCTCTGGCTCCTGCGCGTGTTCGACAAGGCGCGCGCGTCGGCGAACGGGACCATTCACGACTACGTCTATCCGTGCCCGATGGACCGCGGCGTGTTCGAGCGGTGGGGCATAACGGCCGCCGATTTTAACGACGCGATCCGCGCGCATCAGACCGACGGCGCGATCGCTGCGTGGTTTCGCACGCGCGTCTCCGCCGAGCGCACCGCCGTCGCCAACGAATGGTTGTTGTCGGAGAAGACGAGTAACCTGGATCGGCAAGACCGCGAGGAACTCGCCGGCTAGACGCGTCTCGCGCTTCATCATTCATGAAGCGCCGGCGAGGCGCTTTGGTGCGCAACGCGAAGTCTTTTGCTCCCCGCACGTTTGCCCGGAGCGAGGTTGCCATGCGCCGAGTCCTGATCGCCGCACTCCCGTTGTTCGTCGCGGGGTGCCAGGGTGCGAGTTCGGTCGCCGCGCCGACCGCCGACCAGTCGTCGCTCGCGTCGTTTCGTGCGTCGTTGCCGAGCATCGCGAGACAGACGCGTGCGCTGCGCGGGCGCCCGGTCTTCTCGACGCCGCAGGTGGCGCAGGGGCGGCGGAATCGGCTCCGTTGGATCTTTGCCTCGAACGGCGAGGGCGGCAACGTCAACGTCTACGAGCAGAAGACGCTCAAGATGATCTCGACCTGCCCCTGCACCGGCGTGGGCGTCGCGGTCGAGCCGAAGACGGGAGTGCTCGCCATCGGATCGCGATCCTCGGCGGTCACGCTCTGGCACGTGACGCGCAAGGCGATCACCCAGTTCGCGACGCTGAAGCTGTCGCAGGGTCCGTACGCGATCGGAATCGCGTTCGACGCGCAGGGCAACCTCTACGCCGGCAACGCGGGCGACAACGTGATCGACGTGTTCACGGCGAGCGAGATCAAGAGCGGCGGTGGCAGTCCGGCGCGCACGCTGTTCACGACCAACCTCAATGAGGTCGAATATCTGGCCGCGACCGGAACGAGCCTCGTCGCCGACGGCTACAACCAAAACGGGCAGCCGATCGTCGTCTCCGTCAACACGCAGACCGGCGCCGACACGGTCCTCCAGATGCCGGTCTCGGGGACCCTGCCCTACGGAATCGTATTCGATCGCAACCAGAATCTGATCTTCAACAATGCGGGGAACACAAACACGATTTTCGTCTACGCGAAGCCGTGGAATGGGTCGCCGATCGCCTCATTCGTCTACGGGACGGGCGCGACGAACGGCTACTACTCGGGCATCTCGCTCAACGCGGCGCAGACCACGCTGTGGGCCGCGAACTTCACTCTGCTGAACCAGTCGCACGCGGTCGCCGACGTGGTGGCGAACAGTTACCCGCTCGGAAGCGTCGGGTCCAGCAGCCTCGCGGTCACGGGCGAGTTCTACGACAGCATCGCCGCCTGGCCGCAAGGCACGAACTGAAGGCGAAAATAAAGGCGGCCGGCGCCGATGTGCGCCGACCGCGTTGTCGTCGTTGCTTAGACGGTGCGCCAGTGGCCTTCGCGCCAGTGGTAGTGGCCGTTCGGGCTCTGGACCCAGTGGCCCGGGACCCACACCTGGCCCGACTGCGGCGGGCGCATGTAGTGGCCGTGGACCCAGACGTACTGGTTCCCATCCCAACGGTAGTGACCGGGGACCCACGCGTACCCGCTGCCCGGGGCGGCCGGTTGCGCTTCATAGATCGGCGCCGGTGGCGCGGTGTTGACGTAGATTTGCGCCAGAGCCGGAACGGTCGTCGACGCGACGAGGGCTCCGATGGCGAGGGTGCGTAGCAAGCGTATCATTCCAGTTTCCTCTCGATAAGAAGAACGCGTTTCTGTGGACGGTTCTTCCCGCGGAGCCGCGCCGGAAAAACATCCTCATCTATTCTTCAGGAACGATCTCGCGCTCGTCGTCGCTCGTGGGGACCATCCGCCAGCTGACCGAGACGACGCCCGGTTCGACCCCCAGCTTAGAGACGATCTTCTCGAGGCGCGCGTCGGTCCGGCCCGTGACGCTCACGTCGGCTGTAACGGCGACGCGCGTCGTCGCCTCGATGTCATCGCTGTAGACGGCGATCAACGACATCGTCGCGCCGCGGACCGCGGTAATCATCGTGGTGCGGATGCGCTCCTCGACGTCCTGGCGGCAGACCGCCCGGATCTCGTAGCTGGAGACAACCTCGGTGCCGTCCATCGGCTGACGGTTGATCCGCTGGACGATCGGGTGCAGCACGACGTTGGCGGTCAGCACCGCGGCGACGCCGATCGCGGCTTGGAGTACGAAGCCGAAGCCGACGAGCGCGCCGACCGCGGCCGTGCACCAGAGGGTCGCGGCGGTGTTGAGCCCGCTGACGCTGAGCCGCTCCTTGAAGATGACACCGCCGGCGAGGAAGGCGATGCGCGAGACGACGTAGGCGGCGATCTGCGTCGCGTTGCCGCCCCCGCCGACGAGCGGCGTGATGAGGATGAACAGACACGTGCCGGTCGCGACGAGCGCATTCGTACGCAGACCGGCCATTCGCTGGCGCCACTGACGTGCGTCGCCGCCGCATTCACGACCCCGACCCCCGAGAAGAAGGGCTGCACGGTCGAGATGACCGTCAGCACGACGACGATCACCACGGTCGCCCAGGCGATCACGTTGAAGACGACGCCGTTGGTGTGCGCTCCCATCAGGCGCGGCCGGTTGATCAGGATCAGCATTAACACGAGTACGATCGGCAAAAGCACCCCGTTGAGCACCTGCGAATAGAAGATGATCCCCAGCAGCGGCGCGCCGGGCAGGATCACGAGCACGGCGCCGATCGCGATGAGCGCGAAGTAGAGCCCATAGAAGATCGGGGCTTCGCCGAGGCGGTTCACGACGCCGGCCTGGAATCCGAACGCCTCGCAGACGTAGTAGGCCGTCGAGAGCGGCAGAATCGACGCCGTGAAGACGGCCGCGTTGAGCAGGCCGATTGCGAACAAGAGCGAGGCGTACTTCCCGGCGATCGGCACGAGCGCGCTCGCCACGTCACCGGCGTCGTTGATGACGATCTGGCCGTGCGGGCCGGCGTGCAGGTTGTGGAAATAGATGGTTGCGGCGCTGGCTACGATGATGAAGAAGGCGATGACGTCGGTGAAGACGGCGCCCGCGACGACGTCGATCCGCGAGAGGCCGTAGTTGTCGGCGCGGATGCCCTTCTCGACGACCGCGGCCTGGATGTAGAACTGCATCCAGGGCGAGATCGTCGTTCCGATGATCGCGACCGCCATGAGCACGTAGGCGTGCGTGGCCTGCGAGTGCGGCACGAACGTCCGGGTCAGGACCTCGTGCCACGGTGGCCGAACCAAGATCGCGCTCACCACGTAGGCGAGATAGACGATGCAGAAGGCGAAGAAGACCTTCTCGACGACGCGATAGCCGCGCGTCACGACGACCGCCACGAAGATCGCCGCGAGGGGGACCAGCACGAACTTCGAGAGCACCGGAATGTACGACTGAAAGATCGGCGCCGCCGACGCGATGCCGGCAAATTCCGACGCCGTGTTGCCCAAATCGCCGAGCACGAACAGCAGCAACACCCAGAACGTCACCGTGACGCCGAAATTCTCGCGGATCAAGTCGGCGAGGCCTTTGCCGGTGACCGCGCCCATCCGGGCGCACATCTCCTGGACGACGATCAGCGCAATCGTCACGGGGTCAGGATCCACAACAGCTCGTAGCCGAACTGCGCGCCCGCGAGCGAATATGTCGTGATGCCGCCAACGTCGTTGTCGGCGTTGGCCGTGATGATCCCCGGCCCAACGACCGAGAAAAACATGAGGATCGAGCGCCAGCGGCTCGGCCGGCGCGCAGCATAGGTCATGACACGACACCTCTCTACGAGACGCGCGGACCCGTGCAGCGGCCCGCGCAAGCAACAGTACATCGCCTGGGACTCGGGCCGTCGTCCATCGTCCATCACCCCCTCTCGCAAAACAAATCGCCGGCGATTCCCCGCCGGCGATGAAAGTCTGGCCACGTTTTCGCATCGTGGCTGCCCTCAACGTCCGAGCTTTAGCACCACACGTCGTAGAGCCGATTGCTCAGCAGCGTTAGGCAACGCCTTGATTCGGCGGTGCCTGGTGACCCGTTGGGGTCTCTCGACCTTTCCGGGCAGCGGCCTGTCTACGTGTGGACGCCTCACCTATCGAGGAATCCGTACTCATGATACGCCCCCGCGCCAACCCCGCGCCGGGCAGCGGCCGGTTTCCAGGTTGGATCGTTGCTGGTTCGGACATCCCGGTTGTCTAGCGGCAACTCAACGAGGGCGTGAATCATCGGGCGGAAGGATGAGGAGGAGAGACCGGTGGAAAGGTCAGGTGGCGCCCTATATCAAAAGTGGCATGGCAGCGGTGCGGCGGCGTGTCGCCTGGATCGGAACCACGGGCGCAACGATCGCAGCGTTTCCGGTCGAAGCGAAACTCAAGCTCGGAACGGCTCTGCGAATTGCCCAGGAAGGCTCGCACTCACCGGCTACCAAAGCGATGAAGGGAGCGCTTCGTGAAGTCACCGAGGTCGTCGCCCCGTGCGACGACGGGACCTATCGGCTCATGTACACTACTCGACTCGGCGAGGTGATCTATGTCCTCCACGCGTTCAAAAAGAAAGCTCACCACGGCATCGCGACGCCGTCGCGTGAGCTCAAGCTCGTTGGGGAAAGACTCGCCATCGCGAAAGCGATCGCCAGGAGAGTTTGATGCGACTTGGAGCAGTGGGAACATCTTCAAGGACATCGATGTCCCACATGCCGAGGAAGTGCTCTTCAAGGTCGATCTTGCAATCGCGATCGGTGAGGTGGTCCGGAGCCGACGCTTGACGCAGACATCGGCCGCCGAGATCGCTGGGATCGACCAGCCGAAGGTCAGCGCTTTGATGAGCGGGGACATTCGGGGCTTTTCAGCCGATCGATTGATTAAGGTCCTCACCCGGCTGGGTCAAGACGTCGAGATTCGCGTTCGCACCTCGAAATCGGGGAAGGGTCGCGCGCGTGTTGCGGCATAACCGGGCTCTCATCCGCGCGCGGATGCCTTCAGTGCTTCGAGGGCTCTTGGTTCGTACGGGAGCGGCGGACTCAACAGGTCGTGCCCACCGGCCGTGATCAACACCATGTCCTCGACGTAGAAGCCCTGGCCCTGAAGGGAGAACTCGGGCGCCCAGCAGATGACGTTCCCGGCGGCGAAGACGCTCGGGACCGACCTAGACCAGATCTCGCAGCGAGCGTGAGCGGCGCACGCGCGAGCAACTGCATTTGTTCGGGTCGTCAAGGAGCTGCGCCGGGACGGCGGATCGGTGTAGGTCACGTTCAATCTCCGTCTGTGGGGACGGTGCGCGCCGGCCACCGTCTGCGCACCTTACGCCGCACAAACGTCGATTGTTTCGGTGTTATATTATGCGCATTAGCGCTTTGGCGCACGCACAAATAACCCATCGACCGCTACGGGGATCGCGGTTAACGGGCCGGATCGCGTCCGGGATCAGTCGGCTGCGGGCGTCACCTCACCCGGTGCCGGGGGGACTGGGCGGCACCCTCGCAGCATCTCGTCGCGAATCGTCATACTCCCACGTTAGGAGTTCAAGGCGACTTGAAGTCAAGGGGAGCAACGATGCGGATAGGAGACCTCGCCGCCGCGGCGGGCGTTGCGACCTCGTTGGTGCGCTACTATGAAGAGCGGGGCATCATCCCGCCACCGGTCCGACGCGGCGGGGCGCGGACCTACGACCCGAGTGTGCTCGATCGGTTGCTCCGGGCGTTGGTCGGACGCCGCTTGGGGTTTTCGCTCTCCGAGATTCGCGCTGCGCTGGCCGCCGACCGTCCGTGGAGCGAGCTCGCGGCCACGCACATCGCCGCGATCGACGACGAGATCCGCCGGCTACGCGTCAAGCGCGCACTCTTGCGGCACGCCGGCCGCACCGGCTCCTTGACGCCCGGGCGCTACGTTCGCATCCTCGCGAAGATCGGCGCGTAACGCAACCAGCGTCAACGACTCAACCGGAGGCGGCGTCGGCGGCGTATCTAGGGCATGAACCTCCTCGCTTCGTCCCTTTCGGTCGTGATCGCGGCGCTGGTTGCGGCCGGGCCGACCGCACCGCCTGCAGGCACGGCGGCCGCGCCGGCGCCGGCCGCGACCGTGACCATCGCCGACTTCGCCTTCAAACCGGCGACCGTGACGATCCGCGCCGGTCAGAGCGTCCTATGGGTCAATAAAGACAACGACGCCCACACGGCCACCGCGGTCGACAAGTCGTTCGACTCCGGCGGGCTCGACACCAACGAACGCTGGCAGCACACCTTCACCAAACCGGGCCGCTACGCGTACATCTGCGCGCTTCATCCCTACATGAAGGCCACGATCGTCGTGACGGCCGGCGCACCGCCGACGGAGGCACCGCAATGAAACGCAGAAACTTCCTCGATCACGTCGGCTGGACGGGTGCCGGCATCGCCTTCACGCTGAGCAGCGTCGGATCGTTTACCGCGAAGGCGCTCGCCGAGGGCGCGCCGTCGGCCGATGGGAACCTCTGGTTCGTCCAGATCAGCGACACGCACATCGGCTTCGATAAACCGGCCAACGGCAACGTCGCCGGTACACTCAACGCGACGATCGATGCCATCAACGGCCTGGCGAATCAGCCGGCGTTCGTCATGCACACGGGCAACGTCACGCATCTCTCGAAGACCGCACAGTTCGACGACGCCAAGCAACTGCTGTCGCGGTTGAAGGCGCCGCTGATCGCGATCCCCGGCGAGCATGACATGATCGGCGACGGCGGCAAAGGCTTCGCCGCCGCGTTCGGCCGGCCCGACGCCAAGAACCCCTGGTTTTCCTGGGATCGCGGCGGCGTGCACTTCGTCGCGCTCGTCAACGTGTTCAACTTCGAGACGATGGGGCTGCTCGGCAACGACCAGCTCGATTGGCTGCAACGCGACCTCGCCGCACAGAAGAAGGACACGCCGATCGTCGTGTTCGGCCACGTGCCGCTGTACGCGCTCTACCCGCAGTGGGGCTGGACCACAGAGGACGGCCAGAAGGCGCTCGCGATGCTGGCCGGCTTCTCGCAGGTGACGGTGCTCAACGGCCACATCCATCAGGTCATCAGCCACACCGACGGCAACATCCGCTTCGCGACCGCGACCTCCACCGCGTATCCCCAGCCGGCGCCCGGGACCGCCGACAAGCCGGGTCCTTTGACGCTCCCGAAAGACCAGCTTTTGCATGCCATCGGCTACCGGACCATCGAACTCCGCGCAGGGATGGCGACGCTGAGCCAGCATGCTTTGGGATAGCAGACCCGCCGGAGAACGTAGATCGACGAGATGGCGAGCGACGACGAGGAACTGGCGCACGATTTCATCGCCCGCGAACCATCGGCGTTCGAACGAGCGTACGCGGCGTACGGTCGCGTGCTGCGCGCCGTCGCCCGCAATGTGCTCGGCAACGACGCGGCTGCAGAGGACTGCGTCCACGAAGCGCTGTTGCGTGTGTGGGGGATGCCCAACTCGTATCGGCGGGAGCGCGGGCCGCTGCGCACGTTCCTCCTCGTCTGCGTTCGCAACGAGGCCCTGAGCGTCGTGCGCGGCGATGCGCGCCGCGCCGCACGCGAAGAACGCGTCGGGCGCCTCGCGCCGGTCTCGACGACGCTCGAGGTGGTCGACCACGTCGAGGCGCGCCGTGTACAGTCGGCGCTCGCCGCGCTCCCGAGCGAGCAGCGCGCGCCGCTGGAACTCGTCTACTACCGCAATCAAACGCAGGCGGAGGCCGCCAAGCAGTTGGGCGTTCCGCTCGGCACGCTCAAGAGCCGGCTGTCGCTCGGCATCCGGCGGATGCACGCGCTCTTGGCGGTCCCGGAGGTCGCGTCGTGATGCAGCACCTCGACGAAAACGCCGAACTGTACGCGCTCGGCGAACTCGACCCGGCAGAACGTGCCGCCATCGAGGCGCACCTCGCGACGTGCCCCGCGTGTATGAAACGCGTCGCGGATGCGGAGGCCGTCGTCGCTGCGATGGCGTCGGCGTTGCCCGCGCGCGAAACCCGCCGAGCGCGCCGGCCCGCGTCGCCGCTGTGGCTCGCGGCCGCCGCCGTCATCGCGATCGGCTTCGGCATCCTGGCGTGGGCCGAGGTCATGCTGCACTACGAGACCACGACGACCGCGGTCGCGCTGCAGGCGCTCGTCAACAATCATTTCCTGCACGTTCAGATGACGGGCACATCCCCGACGGCGCCCAACGCGAAGGTGCTCTACGGGCGCGACGGCTCGTGGCTCTACGTGATCGTCGACGAGCCACAGAGCCGGTTGCGCGTCGTGCTGACGGGCGGCGGGGTGCGCCGCGACGTGGGCGAGTTGCAGCCCTCCGGCCACGTGTCGGCGCTCCTCGTGCAAAACGCGGGGCGGCCGACACGGGTCGAGTTGCGCGACATCACCGGCGTGACGAATACGGCGACGCTAGTTTACCCGCAGGGCGCGAAGTAAGAGAAGGACGCCTGACGCGCGCGGCGGCTAGCGCATGGCGTGACTGATCGTCGCGCCGATCGGGTCGTTGCCGGGGATCGTCGCGGTCGGGTCGCCGCCGCCCGGATAGGGATACAGCAGCGTATTGTGACCGTTGGAGTTCGGGGCGATCACCGTGTTCCCGTGGATCCAGAACTGCGGTATCTCGTTCTCACTGTTGAGCGTGATCGTGTTGGCGAGGGTCGCCGTGACGCCCTTGATCGCGTACTGATAGATCGGACCGTACTCGTCGCCGACCGCGAGATACTTGCCGTCCCACTGCACGCCGCCGGGATACCAGAACGGGTTCGATTTGATGTTGATGGGCTGGAAGTTCTTCCTGCCGCGGCGCAGGACGGCCAGCGACATCGCGCTCCCGCTGGAGAATCCGTCGGTGTATAGGTTGCCCTTGTCGTCGTAGCCCAAATACCAGTAGTAGTAGATGTTCGGCGCGATGTACTCCGTCGACGTTCCTTGGGCGTTCTTCCAGATCGTTACGCCGCCTTGACCGTGGTTGCCGAAGAAGTCGTTGACGGCGAGGTCGCCGTTCTTGAAGTTGACGGCGCAGCCGCTCACGCTGCCGTCGTGGTCGATCAGGTTGTTGATCGGCGTCGTGCTGCCGTGGGCGTATTCGGTCACCTGGTCTACGCCCAAGCTCGTGTTGTTGGGGACCCAGACGTTGCCGGCCTTGTCGACGCAGAGCCCCTCGGGGTTGAAGAAGCCCGTGATGACCCCCATCTGCTTGAGGTCCGGGTACGAATAGAACGTCACGACCTGACCGATGAGATCGGAGATGTAGAGCAGATCGTGCGAGCGCGCTTCGGGCAACGCCCAACTCGCCTGCCGTCCCGTCGTCGAGGCTGTTCCCAGCGGCGTGCCGGGAAGCGGCATCGCGAGCCCGACGGAGGCCGGGGATCCGCCGCAACCCGCTAGTGCGGCGACACCAACGGCCGCGATAAATGCGCACATGACCGGCGCTGCAACGTTTTTCACGATCGGCTCCCTCGGCACGCGGCTCGTGCGTGCCGCCATTCACTTGGGGACGCGGCCCGTCGCCCACCTTGCGTGGCGCGACGAAGCGACCCATTTACGGCACTATCGCGCGAGACTCGCCCTCAACATCTCACGAGCGCCATCCTGATTCGGCCAACGGGCCGCGATTCGACCCCGCACCAGCACGCCGCGGCCAAAAGTGCACGGCGAGTTGCCGCCGGGCCCCGGCTACAAACCTTCACTTCGCGCCGCCGCGGCGAGACGCTCGTCGAATGTGACGATGGTGAGTTCCGGGAGCTCCACTTGGAGCGTTTTCGCCGCGGCCAGATGCCATAGATCCGCTCCGCGCAATGGCCAGGCGCGAGCCAGCGTCTCGACGGCGGTCCACGCCGGCGCCACGTTGATGCGGCGCCACGGTCCGCCCGACAGCAGAGCCCTCGAAGCATCGACCAGCGTAGCCGCCAAGGATTGGTCGCGCTCGATTTGCGCGATTACCGCATGCGTCTCCGCCCACGCAAGTGACGAAATCAGATGTGTTCCAGCCGACCGCGCGAGCCGTGATGCCTCGGCGCTATGGTCGTCGCTAAAAAGCACAGCGACGATAGCGGATGTGTCCCAATAGACCACCGCTGCTGAGCGAGCGGTCACCGGCCACGATCTTCATCGAGGATCTTCCGGGCGAGGCCTTTCTTCAGGGGCAGAGGTGGTGGTACCGGCAACGTTCGCTCCGGCGAGGGCTCCAACACGCGCTGTCGCTCAAGCCGCCGCAGACGAACGTCGAGGGGTAGTGACTCTTGAGCCACCGGAACGAGCCGTGCGACGGGCTCGCCACGATCCGTGATCGTCCACTCGCGGCCGCGCCGAACGTCATCGAGGAGTTCACTTAACCGCGCCTTCGCCTCGCGTACGCCGGCAGTTCGCCGGAGTCCCGACTTTGTAGTTCCCATGGTCACATCATAATGTGGACTCGGTAGTCTCGTCAATAACGTTCCTCCTCGCGGGCGCCATTTGGGCTCGCCCCGCGATGGATCGGGCGCCGCGCGGATCAGCGCCCGGGCCCGGCCCGTCCCCCCGGCGAAGCGGGCGGTACGCACGCTTAGGAGGGTCACATGGACCGATCAGTCATTCGCCTGGCCTTGTCAGCGGTTGCGTTCGCCGTGGTCGCCTGCGCTTCGACCGCCCGTACGCAAGCGCAGTCCAGTCCCGGATATCTCTGGCTGATGCACTTCCAGGGGGACACCGTCGGCACGAACGACCACGTGAGACTCAGCGGTTCGTTCGTCAACAAATGCACGATCGGACTGCCCTCCGGATCGCAACTGCGGATCTTCTTCGATCAAAAGGTGCTGCTCAACGTCCCGATCACCGCCGCGCTCGGTCAGAGCCAAGACTTTTCGAGCATCGTCGCCGTGCCGCAAATGGGGCCGCCCCGTAACGGCGTGACGGCGTACCGGTTCGCGGTCGTACTGCCGCCCGCGGGCGACGACATGAAGACGTTGCCGTGCCTGGTCACCCAGGTTCTCGGCATTCCAAGCAACTAACACTCCCTCGCGGCGGCCGTCCACGAGTGCGATGATGCTCGAACAAACGAGGTTCCGGCCGTTCCTGGGACGGCGCGCCGAACTCGATGCATTGCTGGCGGCGTTTCGCGACGCGAAGGCTGCCGAACGCGGCGCGACCCTGGTGATCTCCGGCGAGGCCGGCGTCGGAAAGTCGCGGCTGGTCGACGAGTTCGCTAGACGCGTACAGCGCGAACGCTGCTCGGTTCTGCGCGGGGCGTGCCTCGAATATCTATCGACGCCGTATCAGCCGTTCGTCGAGGCGCTGAGCGCGAGCCGAACCGGCGCCAAACTCGAAGCGGAGCTACGGAGCGCGGCCGGCGACCGGTCGCACGGCTCCGACGTCGAGCGCTTGCGACGGTTTCAGTTGGTCGCCGACGATCTCCGCCGGCAGGCCGCCATCGACGGCTGCTTGGTGCTCGTCATCGAGGATCTGCACTGGAGCGACACGGCGTCGCTCGAGCTCCTGCGTTTTCTCACGAACCGCTTGCGCGATGCGCCCGTGTTGCAGCTGGTCACGATCCGCGACGACGATCCGAACCACGAGCCCATGCGCGAGCGGCACGTCGTCGCACTGCGCAACGAAGCGACGACCGCCCTCGTCGTCGCGCCCTTGGCCGACGCGGACATCGTCGATCTACTCCGGTCGGCGCTGACGGCCGGCGACGCGCTGTCCGCGCGCGAGGTGCACGCGATCGCTTCGCTCTCCGAAGGCAAGCCGTTGTTTGCGGAAGAGTTGTTGCGCGCCGCCCTCGAGCGCCCGCACCGGACCGGACTCGGCGTACCCGAGCCGATCGTCTCGCTGCGGTCGACGGTCCTCGAGCGGTTCGCGTCGTTCGACGAGGCCGTTCGGCGGCTGATCATGACGGCGGCGGTGATCGGGCGCGCCGTCGACGTTCAGTTGCTCTCGCGCGTCAGCGGCAGCAGCGACGAAGCGATCGTCTCGGCGCTGCGCGACGCCCGCAAGGCGCAACTGATCGTCGAGGATCCGCACGGCGCATCCTTTCACTTTCGTCACGCCTTGACGCGCGAGATCGTCTACCGCGAACTCATGAGCGTCGAAGCCCGGGCGTTGCACCGGAAGATCGCCGAAGCTCTCGACCACGATGCCGATCGCGACGAAGCGGCGTATCACTGGTGGGCCGCGCACGTTCCCGAGCGCGCCGTGCCTGCCAACGAGTCTGCCGGCGACCGCGCCGGCGCGATGTGCGCGTATGCCGACGCCGCCGTGTTCTACGAGCGCGCGGCGTCGCTGGCGGACGGCGAGCAGCGGCACGAACTGGTCGGAAAGCTGACCTTCGCGCTCTGCGCGATCGGGGACATGCGCCGCGCTGGCGCCGTCTGCCACGCCGAGTCCGAAGCGCTGCGCGGACGGGGTCGCGAAGGCGACGCGCAACGGCTGCTCCTGTGGGCGGCGCGACAGCTCTACGAGGCCGGCGAGGTCGACCGCGCGGTCGCCACTGCCGAAGCGGTCTGCCGCGACCTCGACCGGCGCGAACCGACGCCGGCCCACTACACGGCGGCGATGACGCTCGCCGGTATGCTGGCGACGCTTGGGCGCGCAGACGACGCGCTCCGCACGCTCGACGAGGCCGAGCGGCTCACGGTCGTACGCGAACCGATCGACCGCTTCCGCGCGCACAACGCCCGCGGCAACGCGCTGTGCTCGCTCGGGGCTTACGACCGCGCGCGCGACGAGTACGCTTCGTCGCTGGTGTTGGCGCGCGAGCTCGACAATGTGGAACTCGAGGTCCATGCGCTGGTCAATCAGGGCAACGCCGCGTTCATGCTGGGAGCGTACGCGGACGCGCTCGCCACGCAGCGCGAGGGTTACGCCTTGGCCGACCGTCACGGTCTGCGCCGTCACGCGCTGATCGCGCGCGCCGCCACCGCGCACTCGGCGCTCTACTGCGGCGATCTGACGGAGGCGCTCGCGGCGTGCCGGTCGATCGCCGCGGCGCGTTCGATCGCGCCCTTGACGCAAGCCTTCGCGTGCGCCGTCACGCTGCGCCTGCGCGGTTTGCTCGGGGCGGCCGCCGTTCCGGAGATCGACAACGTCGCGGCCGTCGAAACGGCACTCGCCTTGCGCGAATCGCAGATCGTAGCGGCGGTGACGGGCGCCGCGGCTCGGTCTGCGCTCGAACGCGGCGACGTCGACCGCGCCCGCGACTTCGCACGCCGCGGGATGGCCGCGATCACCGAGCCCGACCACGCGTACTGGTTGTGCAACGTCGTGGCCGAGATCCTCGACGGCGACGACGTCGCCAAGGCGCGTCGTCTCCTCGAACTCGCGGCGGCCGCCAGCCGCAACCCGCTCGCGGTGGCGATGCGTGATCTGTTCGACGCGCGCCGCGGTCTTCGCGCGGGAGATGCGCTCGCGCGGGCCGGGGCGGCCGCCGCGGCCGAGCGGCTCCATGCCCTGGGCGCTCGCGTCGAGGCGGCCCTCGCGCGCGAGGCGGCGGGCGACGCCGTACGGGCATCGGAGACCTGGCGCGAGATCGGCGCCGCCGAAGCGCTGCGCCGGCTCGCGGGCGCGCCCGCCGCCCCGGACGGCGCGAACGCCGCCCTGACCCAGCGCGAGGCACAGGTCGCCGCGCTCGCGGCACGCGGCTACCTGAACCCGGCGATCGCGGCGGAACTGGGCATCGGGCGGCGCACCGTCGAGTCGCACCTCGCAACCGCCTATCGCAAGCTCGGCGTCAAATCGCGCTCCGAACTGGCTGCAACCTTACACGCGCCTCGGTAAGCGCGTGCACGTCTCCGTGAGTTCGCGGATACCCGGCTCGCGCCGGCTGCACTAGCGTACGGGTCAGGGCGACCCGCCCGGATCCCCGGCACGGTCCCCGCCCGGCTTTCGCCGCGGCCACCGCATCCCACACAGAGCGCGCGCTCGGCGCGCGCCGGAGGAGAACAGGCTATGAAACTCGAGCTGCCCGCCAGCCTCGCGCTGCTGTTCGTTGCAGTCCTCGCCCAGGCGAGCCCGTCTCGCGCCGCGGTCGTCCGCGGCCCTTCAGCACAGTCCGCGCAGTACGGTCGCTCCGTCGCGGGCCTGCAGGTCGTGCCCGGGCATCTCCGTCCGGAGATCCTGCGCGCGCCGATCGTCGGCGTGCTGCCCGCTTCGCAAACCCTCCACCTCGCGATCGGCCTGCCGATCCGCAACCGTGCCGAAGCGACGCGCCTCGCGGCCGCGGTCTCCAATCCGGCCAGCGCCTCCTATCGGCACTACCTCACGCCCGCGCAATACCAGGCACGGTTCGGCCCGGCGCTCGGCGACTATCAATCGATCCTCGCGTTCGCGCAGGCCTCGCACTTCACGATCACGCGCACGTATGCGAACCGGATGATCGTCGACGTCGATGCGCCGGTATCGGCGATCCAGCAGGCCTTCCATCTGACGATGCAGACGCGCGTGCGTCCGGACGGCAGCGTCTTTTATGCGCCGAGCAACGACCCGGCGCTCGCCGCGAGCACGCCTATCCTGCACATCGCCGGCCTCGACAACGAGCAGATTCCCCGCCCGCAGATTTCGAAGCTCGTGCCGCTGCGGTTCCACCGCGGGTCCCTGCACCGGCCGACGCCCGATATCGGCTCGGGTCCGGGCGATACGTTCGCCGGGTCGGACTTCCGCAACGCATACGCACGCGGCACGACCCTCAACGGAACGACGCAGTGTCTCGGGCTCCTCGAATTCGACTCGTCGTTCTTCCCGGCCGACATCGCGTCGTATCAGTCGTCGTTCGGCCTGCCGCCGCTCGTGCCCCAGAAGATCCTCCTCAACGGCTTCAGCGGCGTCCCGGTCGTCAGCAGCGGCGAGCGAGAGACGGCGCTCGACATCGAGGTCGGCCAAGCGATGGCGCCCAATCTCACGAACATCTTCGTCTTCGAGGGCAGCGTCCAAGACGACATCCTCGCCGCGATGGCGGCGCCGAACGGTCCGCTGTGCAGTCAACTGAGCGCATCGTGGACGTTCGGCGTCGATTCCACGTCGCAACAGCTCGTCGAACAGATGGCCCTGCAGGGCCAGAGCTTCTTCGTGTCGTCCGGCGACGCGGGCGGGTTCACCAGCGACACCAACGACGATCGCGACATGGGCGACACGACGGTCGTCGGGGGTACCGAACTGCAGCTCGACGACAACTTCCGGTGGCTCTCCGAGGTCGCGTGGCCGGGGAGCGGCGGGGGAGTCGAGACCAGCGAATACGTGCCGGGTTTTCAGCGGGGCCTCGTCGTCGAAAACCCCGCCGGTAAGGGCAGCACGTCCAAGTTTCGCATGGTCCCCGACGTTGCGATGGTTGCCACCAACACGTTCCTGGTCGCGGATAACGGCGGAACGTTCTCCGTTTCCGGGACGAGCATCTCGACGCCGCTGTGGGCGGCGTACACCGCGCTGATCAATCAGCAGGCGATCCTGGTGGGCGCTCCCGCGATGGGCTTCCCCAATCCCGCCCTGTATGCGATCGCGCGCAACCCGGCGCTATACCCGCTGAACTTCCACGACGTCACGTTGGGGAATAACGGTCCCTTCAGCGCGGAACCCGGCTACGACATGGTGACCGGCTGGGGCAGCCCGCAAGTGAAGTTGATCGGCACGCTCGATCCGCCGCCGACCTTCAACTTCACGAAGCTCCAAATCATCGTCTACTCCGGGGGGACGACCTGCGTTCCGACTCCGACCTGGCCGTCCGGTTCAGCGGCATCGCCAACCTGCCCGCGTTCTGCCTGATGCGCTCCAACAACGGCGCACCGTCCGGCGCCTGCACGGGCAACGTCTACGGCGATGTCAATGGGACGCAAGGCTGGCCCGGCTGGTCGACGCAGGTGCTGA
Organism: Vulcanimicrobiota bacterium; assembly: GCA_963743605.1. Taxonomy (GTDB): domain Bacteria; phylum Vulcanimicrobiota; class Vulcanimicrobiia; order Vulcanimicrobiales; family Vulcanimicrobiaceae; genus CAVUQJ01. The sequence continues at coordinate 681,402 of CAVUQJ010000009.1, forward strand.
CCTACACGAACCGCTTCGCGAATTGGAAGTGGGCCGGCAGCGGCAAGATGACGCTGAGCTTGACGAGCCACAACAACGGCGTGGAGACCAACGACAACTGGGATCTTCAGGCGATGAGCATCGTCCTCTCGAACCCGGCGGCGGGCACCGCGGTGACGTTGTTCAACGTCGGCAACTTCGGCGCACCGCACAATAGCGGGACGTGCTACTGGCGCTTCAGGCCGACGGGCTCGCCGCCGAGAATCAGCGCCACGTTCAACCTCCTACCGGCGACAACGCCTTCCGACGGCTGCCCGAACGACTGACGCAGTCGAGCAGCACGCGATGCCCCGTCCGGCCGTGCGCCGGGCGGGGCATCGCCAATGGATGCGAAGGTGCTCTTCGCGCTAGGGTACCGTGTGGTTCATCGATGGCTTAGCTATGGGGGTGCGTCGAAGGTCGCAATGGATCCGTTGGAACTGCGTATGAAGCCATGCGGGACGATGAACTTGTCGGTGTAGGCGCCGACGACCGCCCCCTGCGCATTGTTGGAGTAGGCCAATGTCCCACACAACGGTGCGCACGTCTGCGACCATTGGGTCGTCGAGCCCGGCGCATCGAATTCGGTGAGAACTCCGCCGCTCGCGCTGCCGTGACGGACCGTTTGCGGGTGTGCAATCGAGGCGGTGCCGGTTGATAGGATCACCACGGCGACGACGAGTGCGCGGGGCGCTAGAGAATAAAGGTTCATGTAGCGAAACCTCCTGAAGGCCGTCTTCCCTGTGGGAAGGCTATCCGAGTGTTTCCGCGCGGTCACCGCACCTGAGAGCAACTTGCGGAATGGCGACATCGTACGGTCTGTGGTCGGACCGAACCAGGGAGGACCCTGGCCGCCAAGGTTCGGTCGCGCACGAGTCGTGCAATCACGACGTGCGGCTCCGCCCACGCTCGGAACGAAATCGGATGTTTACAGTTAACCCGCACACTTTCAAAAGGACGAGCGAACGGGCCGGACCACCGGCTTGGTCCGCAAAGCGTCAACCAGAGTGTGGACCAGGCAGGCCGGGATAGCTCGGCGCTGGGGTCGTCGCTAAAGAGCACAGGGACGACAGCGGAAGTGTTCCTCGCGCACTGTGGCCGGCCAAACCAAGCGGGCCGGGTTTGCGGGAAGTCCCACAGGTGTGGCACACTGAGGGATAATGCCGGTCGAGACGCTTATCGGGAAGGTGCAGCACTACGAGCCGTCCGCCGACGACGGCGTCATTCGGCGCGCCTTCACCTTGGCCGAGGGCGCCCACGCCGGCCAGCGCCGCGCCTCGGGCGAGTCGTACATCGAGCATCCGCTCGCGGTCGCCGGCATCCTCGCCGAGATGGAGATGGACGTGCCGACGATCGCCGCGGCCATCCTCCACGACGTGGTCGAGGACACCAGCGTCACGGCCGAGGAGGTCGCCGAGCAGTTCGGCGCCCGAGATCGCCAACCTCGTCGACGGCGTCACCAAGCTGACCCGCATTCCCTATCAGTCGAAGGAAGACGCGCAGGTCGAGAACCTGCGCAAGATGTTCATCGCGATGGCCAAGGACATCCGCGTGATCATCATCAAGCTGGCCGACCGCCTGCACAACATGCGGACCTGGCGAGCCTGCCGCCCGACAAGCAGCAGTCGATCGCGCGCGAGACGATCGAGATCTACGCTCCGATCGCGCACCGCCTCGGGATGTGGAAGATCAAGTACGACCTCGAGGACCTCGCGCTGCGCTACCTCGACCCCGAGGCGTACCACGACATCGCCGAGCGCGTCGCGAAGAAGCGGACCGAGCGCGAGGCCGCGGTCAGCAGCACGCGTCGATCGAGCTGCGCGAGCAGTTCGAGAAGCTCGGGATTCGAGGCCGAGGTCCACGGCCGGCCAAGCACTTCTATTCGATCTACACGAAGATGAGCAAGGGACGCGACTTCGCGACGATCTTCGACCTGATCGCGGTCCGCATCATCGTCGACAGCGTCAAGGACTGTTACGCGGCGCTCGGCGTCGTGCACTCGATCTGGAAGCCGATCCCCGGCCGCTTCAAAGACTACATCGCGATGCCCAAGCCCAACATGTACCAGTCGTTGCACACGACGGTCGTCGGGCCGGGCGGCGACGCGCTCGAGGTCCAGATCCGCACCCTCGAGATGCACCGCACGAACGAATACGGGATCGCCGCGCACTGGCGTTATAAAGAAGGCGGCAAGGTCGACGAGTTCGAGAACAAGCTGACCTGGCTGCGCTCGCTGCTCGAGTGGCAGAACGACATGCGCGACTCGCGCGCGTTCATGGAGAACCTGAAGCTCGACCTGTTCGACAACCAGGTGTTCGTGTTCTCGCCAAGGGCGACGTGTTCTCGATGCCGCGGCGGCGACGCCGCTCGACTTCGCCTATCAGGTGCATACGGACGTCGGCCATCACTGCGTCGGCGCGAAGGTCAACGGCAAGATCGTGCCGCTCGACTACCAGCTGCGCAACGGCGACATCTGCGAGATGCTGCTCAACAAGAGCTCGCGGCCGTCGCTCGACTGGCTCTCGTCGTGCGCACCTCCGGCGCCAAGCACAAGATCAGGCAGTGGTTCCGCAAGGAGCGCAAAGAGGAGAACGTGCTGGCCGGCCAAGAGGCGGTCGAGGACGAACTCGTCGCGCCAGCACATGCGCATCGATCTCGGCGCGCGGCGAGCTGATCGAGACAGATCGCCAAGCGCATGAACTACGCGACGCGCGACGGACCTGTTCGCCGCGATCGGGTTCGGCGATGCGTCGGCGGTCGCGGTCGTCGAGCGCCTGCGCGACGAACTCAAGAGCGACGAACATCGTCGACATCAGCGACGCTGCCGCGCGCCGACCGCCGCGCCGCAGACGCGCCGCGTCAGCGGCATCCGGATCGCCGGCGTCGACGACGTGCTGGTCCGGCTGTCGAAGTGCTGCAGCCCCGTGCCGGGCGATCCGATCATGGGCTACGTGACGATCGGCAAGGGCGTTTCGCGTGCATCGCGCCGACTGTCCGAACATCGCGTACATGAGCGCGCATCCCGGAGCGCATTCTACAGGCGAGCTGGACAGGCGCGCAGGAACTCGACCCACGCCGTCGACGTCGAGGTCGAGGCGTTCGACCGCGCCGGCACTGCTGCAGGACGTCATGGGCGTCTGCGCCGAGTTCAAAGACGCGGCGTCTCGTCGGTGACCGCGCGCGTCAAGCGCGACAAGTCGGCGCTCATCAGCATGACCCTGCAGATCAACGACCTCGACCACCTGCACAAATTGATCGAGCGCCTGCGCGGCCTCAAAGACGTGCGCAGCGTCTATCGCGTCACGAAGCGCGAGGCCCGCGCGAGCGGTTAGGCGCGCCGCGGCGGGGATTGACTGCACGGCGGTCGTAGTGGAGTTGCCTCACGCCGCACCGGATTCGCGAGCGCGGGCGCGGCAGCGAAGGAGGAGCCGTGCCGGCGAAGACCCCCAGGACGTTCGACGCAGCGGCGAAGATCTCGTTCCGCCACCTTCACGATGCCAGGCTGTTGCGGTTGAATCCGATCGCGAGACCGTTCTTCGAAGCGGCGAGCGCGCCCGAGTCGCCGTATCGTGCGCGGCAAGCGTTGGCCGACCTCCGGGCGCTCGTGTTGGAGGTTGCCGAACGACTCCGCAAGGAGGAGGCCGCGGCCGGCGACGGCGCTCGCGCCGCACGGCAATTCGCGATCGTCAAGATGCTGTACGTCGACGGCGTTCCGATACACGCCGTGGCGAACGCGCTGAACATTTCCGTGAAGCACTGCTACCGGGAGCGTGCCGCGATCTGCCGCCGCATCGCGCGGGCACTGATCGCCGTAACAAGTCCTCCGCCGTCGTGATGGAGCCGGCGGAGGGCTTCTACGTCCTCCTCGACCGTTTGATAGTACAGAGTCGGACGCTACCCGCGACGCATTGGTGGCGTGCGAGTGCCTGGAGCACCTGGCTAAAACGACGTCGCAGCAAGTCGCGGCGTTGCGAGCCGCCGTAATCGTTTCCTTGATGCTGCGCGACGAGGGCTACGCAGAAGCCGCATACGTGCACGCCGCGCGACTGTACGACGAGGACGGCCTAACGCTGTCCGCAGATCGTCGCCGTACCGTCGAGGCGATGGTCAACCACATGGCGTGGATGCTTGCCCACTATCGCGGGCAAAGCGATCGCGCCATGGTGGCGGCGCAACGAGGGGTTCACTGTTTCGAGCGCGGGCCGATAGAACGAACCCCACAGGCCGATCGCTTGCAGGTGCAGATGAGGCTGAACTTTTGCGCGGAACTGTGGGCCCGCGGCGATCTCGCGGCCGCGTATGAGCTGCTGAATGAGACCGGTTCGCGCTGCGATCAACTGGCACCATTCGCGTCCATACGGTTTCGCGTCGAAGGCTCGCTATGGAAGTTGCGGACGTACTTCGTCTTAAACAATGCCTGCAGCTCGGAGGCCCGGATCGACGGACTGTTAAGGGCGAAGGAACGCGCGCTGCGATTTGGCGCGCTCTTAGAGGCGCTCGATGCAATGGTATCGATAACGGAGTGCCACGTCTTCGCGAAGCGCGACGCAGAGGCGCTCCGGTCGGCTCGACCGGCGCTCGCGCTCGCAGAGGCGGTCCAGAACCCGGCCGAGCGAGCACAGATAGCGATCGAACTCGCCGTTCGGTTGTTGTCCACCAGGTTTTGGCCTGTAGCTCTGCAGATGCTCCCCGCCGAGAGCGCGCGGGGTAATCTCGATTGCTACCGTAGGCAACTCCTATGCTACGCGCTGGCGCTCGGCGCGTTCAGGGCCGGCGATGTCGAGAAGGCGTGGCGGTCCGCGGCGTCCGCCGATACCGACGTTCGGTTGGCGACCCTCGACGTTCGCCGCGGACTGCTGGCCGCCGAGTCGGCGTATCTGTTAGGCCGAAAGGCTCAGGCATACCAAGCCGCCGAGATGGCCCTCGCCGCCGCAGAAGAACTCGGTGCGGCACCGCTATTGCACGACGCGTACGCGGTCTCCGGGCGCATTCTCGGACGACCGCGTGCCGTCGCGCAAGCGCTGGAAATAGCGCGCATCCTCGCCGCCTAAGGCGCATTTTCGCACGAGAGCGACTTTTTCGCACACGGCCGCAACGTCCCGAGTTACGCCGTGTTACAATCGCATCGAGGAGATCGTGAGCAAGACAATGCAGCGTTTCGTACGTGTAATCGCGGGCCCGGTCGCGGCGTCGATGATGCTCGCAGGCTGCGGCGGTATCCAGTCGGCGGTGCAACCTGTCGCGTCGTCGCGCGCCTTCACGTTCGATCGGGCCGCGGTCGCGGGGCCCGGAAGGGCCTTCGCCGCCCGGTTATCGTTTCCGCGTGCCGCCAGTGACGGCGCGCGTCCCACGTGGATGCGGCCGGATGCCAAAGCGCAAGACCTCTTGTACGTTTCGGACTTTCCCAACGACGTCGTCGACGTTCTTTCATATCCCGGGGGAGAGCAGGTAGGGTCGCTCGGGGGCTTCCACGGTCCGGAGGGCGCCTGCACCGACGCGAAGGGCAACGTGTGGATAGCGAACCAAGACGCGTTCGAGATCGTGGAATATGCGCACGGTGGAACCAGCCCGATCGCCACGCTCTCGCTGCCGCAAGAGCTCATCGACGGTTGTTCGGTCGATCTGGCGACGGGAACGCTGGCGGTCGACAGCTACTGCGAAGTGAGCAGCAACTTCACGTGCATTGAGAACGGGAGCGTCTTCGTCTATACCGACACTCAGAAGCCGCCACAGCAGTACAGCGTCGTGCAGGCGCGCGTCGTCTACTTCTGCGGTTACGACTCCCACGGCGACCTCTTCGTCGACGCCGACCAAACCGGCGGGGACGTCTTTGTGCTCGCCGAACTTCGAAGCGGCGCCAGCGCATTCACCGCTATAACATTGGATCGGCACATTTACTACCCCGGCGGCGTGCAGTGGCACGGAAAGTACCTGGCCGTCGGCGATCAAAACGCCGGAAACGAACTCACGTCTTCCGTTCATCGGGTCAGGGTGAAGGGTTCGCGCGGAACCGTCGTGGGCACGACGAAGCTCGAGGGCGTCGGCGACGTGGTGCAGTTCTGGATCCAAGGGTCGACGATCGTCGCCCCCAACATCGGGGAAGGGGAACCGAGCGACGTCGCCTCTTTGACTATCCCGTCGGCGGAACCCCGACCATAGTCGGCGGCGGGTTCAACCAGCCCATCGGGTCAACCGTGAGCCTCGCCCGTAGGTAGCATGATGCGTCAACGATTGAGGATGGCCAGGATGAAGATGTTCCCCGCGCTGACGCGTATCTGTGGTGTCGCCCTGACCGGCATCGTGCTCGCCGCGTGTGGCGCAGGTGCGCCGGAGGCCAACCTCGGCGTGGTTTGGCCGGCCGATCTCGGCGCGAGATCAGGTAAGACCAATACGGAAACGTCGTGGATGGCGAGGTCGAAGTCTGGCTCGCTTCTGTACATTTCCGACATCGGCGGCGAAGATGTCGACGTGTTTACGTACCCGGACGCGAAGCTCGTCGGAACCCTCACGGGTTTCAGCGAACCGAACGGCCTGTGTGCAGACGGCAAGGGCGATGTATTCGTCACCGACACGTATCACAACCGCATCGTCGAGTATGCCCACGGTGGCATCGCGCCGATCGCCACGCTTCAGGACATCGGTCCGGTCGGCTGCGCGGTTGACTCCAAGTCCGGCGATTTGGCAGTGACGAGCTACAACGCTCCCGGCTCTGGGCAAGTCGAGGTCTACAAGAAAGCCCGGGGTACCCCGGCGTCGTATGGGGGTTTATACGAAACATATTTCTGCACGTACGACGGAAGTGGCGACCTCTTCGTCGACGGTTTCGGCCTGACCGGTCGGGCCGCGTTGAGCGAACTGGCAAAGGGTGCGTCGGGGCTCGCAGGCGTAAGCCTGCAGCCCCAGGTGGGTTGGGCTGCGGGACTGGCTTGGGACGGGCAACATGTCGCGATGGGCGATTCGGATGCGGGCAAGTTCATGCCCTCGCAGCCACCGAACGTCATCTACCTGCTGACCGTCGACCAGGGCGTCGCACACCTCTACCAAACGATGCCGCTAGGTGGCGCAGGAGACGTTGTTCAGTTTTGGCTCCACGGCAAGACGGTCATCGCCCCCGATGCTCGCAACGAAGACGTAGGGTTCTTCCAATACCCGCAAGGCGGCAACCCAACGAAAACGCTCCAGGGATTCTACGAGCCGGTCGGAGCAGCGCTGAGCAAATAGTGGTGCATGCCGCATCAGTAGCCCGATAAGCCGCGCCTCCGTTGCCCCTGGAGCGGGACGGCGGGACGCAGCTGTGCGGTTTAAGGAACGAGCCGCGTTTGTGCGGCGACCCGAACGACGTTGAGATCTCCGCGATATAAGCGGATCGGCCCAACCAGAGGCGTACCGAGTTCGTATCGACCTTGAAAGAGCGCGAACATCTCGCCCTTCCATCGCGAGATGGTGCGTATGCCGGCAAAGCGGTGTCCTATGAAGGTTTCGCGCATTAAGAATCCGGCGATGGCCCGCGTGATCTCAAGAAGTGGGCCATGGGCGGTAATGACCGAACGGTCTAGCTGCGGGACGGCGCAGCGTGCCATAGCCCCAGCTACCGAGGGAACGTGCATCAACTGCGTGCGTACGCGCACGTCGTCCAGGTCACACAGCACGACCGGACGCTTCAGCTGCGCGAAGACTTTGGAATGGTCGTACAGCGTTTCGGGCAGCGCTGGTGGACGTAGTGCTATTTCATGATCCCGTTCGGCCTGCTGCAATGCCGCGCGCAATTCTTGTGGGTCTAAGTCGCAATCCGGCGCTTCGGCCCGCTGAACGTAAGAACCATTAACGTGCTGTTCCCACGGAAGTGCGACTTCGAGGATGCACGTAGTCGCCGAGTCGCCGCCGTAGAGGACCGTAAATTCATGGAGCGGATCGTCGAAGCGCCCTGAACCGTTCTGGAACTCGAGGGAGACCGTAAGAGGCGACTCGTGGAAGCCCACGCGCCAAAACTCCGAGAGCCGATAGTACACCCGCGGCGCAACTCACTCGCTTGCGTGATTTTTCACAGCGTTCAGGACCTCGGCGTATCGGCCGTCACGCAGCGCGTCCACTGGCATCGTGAAGTCGAGCACTGGGTTCGCGCCGCGGAACCATTGCTCGGCATTCGCCCCCGAAAGCCCCAGCTCGAGCAGCGCATAATAGACCATTCCCGCGTGCCGGAGCCGATCGAGGCGATCGGGGGACGGGCGATTGCGCCCTAGCGACCAGCGCGTGATGGTCTTAAGGTCGGGAGCGCTCGTCAACCGCGCCAGGGTCGGCCGACCTAACGCGTGGGCCAGGTCCCTAACCAACTCGGCGTCCTCGGTGTGATAGATGCGATGGTGCACTCTTTTCAGAATGTCGGCGATTGGTGTGCGAGCGACTAACGGCATCGAGGCCTCCTCGCAGGGCGCCTATGCCACCGATTATGCCCCCTGCTGTGCCCCCTATGCTACCCCTGATCGGTTAGCGCGTCAAGGATGGACCCAGGCGCGGGCCGTCGCGGTTCACCGGCGCATGCCTGCCTTGCTGAAAGGCCATACGAGCAACGACGACTTTCCCGCAGTTAACGTATCGCGACATGCGCGGAAAAAACAAGATCGCCCGAACGCCGTTTTCGCCTCGAAGAGGTAAGCGACGGCTCTCAGAGTTCGGACACAGCAACGTTCGAGTTGGCCGGCGTTCCCTGGGGTTATGGGTTACGGCGCGTTGGCGAGGCTGTAGGTCAGCGTGTACGGCGAGTACGGGAGGAGGATGCTGTACACGTAGGCCCCGGATGGGTACTCGTAGATGTCCATCGTCTGGTAGAGGTTGTCGCCGCACTCGAGCCGCGTGCTCGCCCGGTTCAGCGAGCAGTACGTCGGGCCGCTGCGGCCGAGGACGCTCTTGAGGGTCAGCGTTTGCGACGGCGAGCCCGTGTAGGGTGGCGCGTAGACGTTGATCTGACAGCACGGGTTGCCGTTGTCGCCGACGTACAACAGGTTCTGCGCCTTGTCGACGAGGAGCGCGTTTCCGCCGGTCATCGGCAGGATCGTGCCAGGCATGGCTCCAGCGGGGAACTCGATCACGGAATCGTTGCCGGCGCCGCCGTTGTAGTAGGAGAGGAAGACGTCGTGGCTCGCGTCGGCCGCGACCGAAAACGCCTGGGTGATCGAGGGGTCCGAGAGCGTGCCGGTCGGCGAAGTGGCGCCGTCCGCGAAGACCTGAATCTGCGGGTCGCGAGTGGACGCGTCGATCGCGTAGACGGTGGTGCCGTCGACGGCGAGCCCCTGCGGCTGGTTGCCGGCAGGATCGGTCAGCGTGTTGACCGCGTTGCCGCAGTGCGGACCGAACTCCGTGATCGTCGTCCCTTGCCCCACCGACTGCGGCACGTAGAGATCGTCCGCGGCGTCGGTCGCGATCCCGCCGATGTAGTCCGTGTCGGCGCCGGGCAGCGCGCACACCTGTTTGCCGCTCGGGCTGTTGTTCGCAAACTGGATCACGAACGATCCGCTCTGTTCGTTCGTGTTGACCGTGGCGACGTACGGGGAGAACGTGACGCGCTTGGCCCGCGACTCCGGATCGACGAACCGCATCCAGCGTGGGTAGTGCATCGCAGCGCGGGTGGTGGGGTTCGCCACGTGGGCGACAGCCTGAAGACCGACCGCCCCTCCCGCGCCCGGGCTCACCTGCGAGGCGCTACTGCACCCCGCCAGCATCGTCGCGATCCCACCACCGAGTACCAAAACAGAGCATCCCGAAAAGCGCATCGTCGTCCCCTTCTGCGAACGTTCGCAGCGCTACGATGCCGGGCTAGGCGTCGTACCTCCTCGGCACGTTAGGTGCCAAGTCGCGGCGCCCGCACGTGCGGCGCGAGCGTGCCGATCAGCGCCCAGATGCGGCGCTGCGCGAACGGCGTGCCGCAGTGCTCGAGCATGTCGGCGGCAACGAGCGCGGTACGGAGCGCGCGCCGCCGTTCGCCCAACCGCGCGAGCGCCTCGGCCTGGACCCGCAGGGCGCTCGCGGCGTACCGCGTGCGCTTCATCCGCGCGAGGCCCGCTTCGGCCGACTCCGCCAGCGCCAAGGCCTCGCGGAAGCAGCCGTTTGCCAACTCGAGGTGCGCGGCCGCGAGATCGACGTGGTTGCGCAGGCGGCCCTGATCGACCGTCGTCCGCGCCTCAACGACGAACCGGTACGCAGCGGCGCGATCGCCGGCACAGTACGCGGCGTCGGAGGCCTCCAAGCAGAGCAGCGTCAAGGGTTCGCGCCAGCCCGCGCTGCGCGCGGTCGGCAACACGTCGCCGATGATGGCGAGCGACCGATCGGGAGAACCGGCCCGCGTCGCGATGCGCGCGAGGCTGCACGCGACGATCGCCGTTTGCCGCAGCAAGGCTTGGTCGACGGCGGCGCGATAACACCGCCACAGTTCGGCTTCGGCGTACTGCGCACCGGAGCCGTCGAAGAGCCGCGAGTACGCGAGCGTCGCGTCAACGTCGTGGGCGACGACGCCGATCGGGCCGGCGGCCCTGCGCGAGCACGTCGTGCGCCTCGCGCGCGCTGGCGACGAAGCCGGAGAAGTTGCCCTGCTCGAGCGCGATCTGCCCCTCGATCAGCAACGCTGCGGCGAGCGACTCGAAGACCCCGACGTCGACGACCGTGCCGGCGTGCTGCCGCAGGACGGGGACCGCACGACGACATGCCGCCTCCGTTTCGGAGCCGGTGCTGAAGGCGAGGCTGAGCCCCGCTTCGGCGACATCGGTAAAGGCGTTTTCGAGCGGCGTTGGGCCCGAGTCGGCGGACCGCGCCAGCGCGAGATACGAACCGGCCAGCGACGGACGGCCTGCGCGGACGTGCAGTTCGACGAGGCGGCACAGCGCCGGGATCCGCGCGGCCCGATCGCCGCCCTGCACGACGCCCTCGAGAACGTCGACGGCTTCCAGCCAGCGGCCGACCTGTTCGAGCGCATGGGCGTGCGCCAAATCCAGCGCGAGCCGGTTCGTCGCCGGTGCGGTGACGGCGACCGCCTGCGGACGATCGAGTAGCACGCGGGTGACGTTCTCGATCGCGAGCGTCCGCTCGCGGTAGAACTGGCGTCGCGAAAGCCCGAGCGACGCGTAGACGTCGCCGTGGCTCTCGTGGAGGATGTCGCAGCGATGCAGGATCAAACCGTGCCTGCCGGCGACGCGCTCGAACGCTTGAACCAAGCAGTGTTGCATCGCGTCGCGGCTGTCGACGTCGATGCCACGGTCGGCGAGGATGCGCACGATCCCGTTGTCCGCGAGCCGGCGCGGCCGGTCCCAGTACTTCAGCAACTGGCGGCACGCGCGCAACAGCGCGAGCGATGGCGTGACCGCACCTGCCACCGTGGCGGACATGACGCTACCTGCCGTAGCGGCGGACCGGCATCCTGCCGTCGTGGACGAGCGATGCCGTCACGCAGGTTGGCACCGGGTGTGCCAGGGATAGCGGCGCTGCCGGCGCGCACATCCACGCATGAACACGTCTGCACGTTCCATCGCCGGGAGGCTGTCGGCCGCCGGCCTGCTCGCCATCATCGTCGCCGGCGCCGCACAAGCAAGCGGCGCATCGCCTGCGCAGGCAGCGCGATGGCTCGAAGCGATCGACGGGCCGTTGGCGCCCCGGCCCGCGTTGCATCGCAGCGATGCGAAGCCGCTGTGGATGCGCTGGGGCGATCCGAGTCCCGACGCCAGTCGGGGCTACGCGTACGTCTCACAGTTTTATGGTACGACGATCAACGGCTACCGGTCGAGCAACAAGCGCGACGGGGCGCCGGTCTGCCGCGTACCGGCGGTGCAGTACGTCAACGGGATCGCGGTCGACCAGACGGGGAAGTTGTACGTCCCGCAAGAGGTGCCGAGCCAATCCGGCGGCGAGTACGGCATCATCACCGTCTACGGACCGCGCTGCGGCCGTCTGATGAAGACGCTGTCCTCGACATATCCGCTCCTGAACGCGGCGATCGACGGCTCGACGGTCTACGGCATGGACAACGTCGGCGCGTCACCGACCCTCGTCTCGGTGTACGCCGGCGGGGCGACCTCCCCGACCGGGTATCTCAACGGGCCGACGGACGGCAGCGGCCATCCGACGATCAACGGCTACGCGATCGCCGTCGACGGCCAGCACGACGTGTTCGTCAGCGTCTATGCGCCGGACAGCGACTGGAACTCCGAGGTGATCGAGTTTCCGGGCGGCCAGATGCCGGCGATCGAATTGACGGGAACCCTCTGGATCGGCGCCGATTTCCCCGGCGGCGTCCTCGTCGACAAGAACGCGAACCTGCTGGTCGTCAACCCGAACAACAACAGTTCGCTCGCGGTCTATGCGCCGCCGTACACGAGCGCACCGATTCGCACGATCCCGTTCAACGGTGGCGCGAGCTACTGCGCGCTGAACCGGCCCGAGACGCGGCTCTACTGCACGGATTATGAGTACGGCACCGTCGACGTGTACAAGTATCCGTCGGGGCTGTACCTCTACAGCTTCAGCAACGGCCTCGCGCAGAACAACGTCCCGGAGGGCATCGCGCTCCAGCCGGCCGCCCCGCTGTAGCGTCACGCGCACCGGCGTCCCCGGGTGCTACCGGAGAGTAAGCCGGACCGTTCGCACCGCGGAAGCGTGCTCCACCGAAAGGTCGAGGCGCGTCCCGGCGGGTGCGGTCGTGAGGTCGTACAGATCGGCCTGCGACACGCCGTGCGCGGCTTTGCCGTCGACGCGGACGATGCGATCGCCGGGAACGATGCCGGCTTCCGCTGCCGATGATTTCGGCTTGACCATGAACACGTCGAAGCCCGCCGGCCCGGTCTTGTTCGCGAAGAAGCCCGCGCGGTTGGGCGGTAGCGCGAGCGGGTGCGCGACGCGGTCGAGATAGAGCATCTGGTGCGCGTAGTCGAACGTCGGCGTGAAGCGCGACAGCACCGTCAGCCCCATGTTTCCGGCCTCCGTCCACGACGAGAATGCACCGCTCCTCATCTGCGTGAGATAGGTGGCGATCTGCGCCAGGTCGTGACCGCCGACGGAGAACTGCGCCAGCTGCACCACGCGGCCCGTGTTGCCGCCGCCGGTGCCGGTGCCGCGCGCGGCGGCGCCGCCGGGATGTTTCGCGAGCAGCCCCGTGCGGCGCAGAAAGTCGCCGAACAGGATCAGCGTGCCCGCGTTTCCGGTGTCGACGCCGAACGACCCGGCGTGGCCGTCCGCGGCGGCGGGCGCCAGCGGCATGTCTTCCTGAAAGCGGATCGGCACGGCGTTCCCGCTGCCGCTATAGCGGAAGTCCGCAAGACGCGTGAGCGTCAGCGCGCGGCCCACATAGTCGATGCGGGTCGCGAAGCGTTCGAACCACTCGAGGCCGAGGATCCCCGCCAGCGGCACGCGATCGCCGCGTTCGTAGAACGCGTACGGATAGGGGATGACGAGGAACGGCTGGTTGACGAGCGTCGCGTCGCCGATGCGCACGCGTTCGACGCGGGTGTATTGCAGGCCGACCGTCCCCGCTCCCGGAGCCGCCGCTGACCCCCGCGCCGACGCCGCGCAGCCCGAGGGCGCGCGCCGCGACGGTGTCGAGGATCGCGTGGCCGCCGGTGTCGAGGATGAACGGCATCGGAGCGTGCCCGTCGATCGACGCCCACACGAGGAGTTGCCTGCCCTCGAGCGCGAGCGGAACGCGCGTCGATGTCGCGCCGCCGATCATCTGCACGCTGTCGGTGCCGGCGGGCTTTTGGAAACCTGCGTCGATGGCGTGCGGCGCGATGCGATAGCTCGTGACGTTGACCACGTAGCCGTTCTCGGGCTCGAACAGCGAGCCCGAGGCGATCGAGAAGGGCAACACCAGGCCGCCGTCTTGCCGGTAGTCGCCGTACGTGGTGACGTCGGTCGAGATCGGACTGCGGATCGCTACGGAGGCGAGCAGGTGGGTCCGCGCGTCGAACGCGAGCGTCGCCGGGATGCCGCCGCGCGGACTCACCCGCACGAGCGCGACCGGGTGGTTCCCCTCCGATGTGTTACTGGTGCACGTTATCGGTACGTCGGGGCTCGGATGCAGGTAGCCGCGGCGCGCGACGTACGCGTCGGTGATCGCCCGCGCGCGGGGATACCAGGCATCGAGGGGGTGGACGCCGCCCGAGATGTCGAGCGACCACACCGTGCGGCCGCCGTAGACGACGGCGCTCTCGCCCTGCACGGGGAGCGTGAGATCTTTCGGCAGAGCGCCCCGTGCGCACGTCGTAGCGTAGATCGGCCGAGCCGTGCAGGCCGGTGCTCGTCAAGCGGCCAGCCGCGGCCAGCTCGCCGACCGTTTCCCAGGCGGCGCCGCCCGCCGCGCGCGCCACGCCGGCGAAGAACGACGGGTCGCAGGGGCCCTCGGCCGCGAGGGCCGCGGAACCGTGCAGCGCCAAGGCCGCGACGAAAACGGCGCAGGCGGCGATTCGCACAAATTGGCTCACCTCGCCATCGTACGGTCTCTTGGGCGGTCCGTTCTTGAAGATCTTTAGCGCGCGAACGTCCGGCGGTAGCCGGCCGGCGCCATCCCCAGCGTCCCCGTAAAGGCGCGCGTGAGGTGGCTCTGATCGCTGAAGCCGCTCTGCAGCGCGACGGCGGCGAGCGAGGTGGTCGTCGTCAACAGGAGTTGCGACGCCAGGCGCAAGCGCGCGCGGGCGCGGTAGTCGCTGGCCGTTATGCCGACATAGCGGCGGAACTCGCGGCTGAAGTGCGTTTCGTGCACGCCCGCGAAACTCGCCGCATCGCGCAGCGGAAGGGGCTGCGCCCACGGAAACGCGCTCATGACGGTGCGCAGCCACGGCGGATGGTCGTCGCTCTTCTCCGCGCACCGATCGAGGATGACCGTTTGCAGGCGCCGCACTGCGGACTCCAGATCGTTTGTGCCGGTGTAAAACGCACCGACGAGACCGTCGACCGCCGCGCGCAGCGGCGCGCCGTAGAGTGCGAGGTTGCCGAACGCTTGCGGCACGGCGCCGTCTGGCGCGAACTCGACGTTCAAACAGCGAGTCGGCTGCGAAAACCCGTCGGCGTGTTCTTCGTGCGCGTCGTGCACGACGATCGATCCCGCGGCGCACGGCTCCGGCACCGCATCTCGAACCTCGACGTAAGCGCCGTCGAGGACGATCGTGACGAACGGCACGTCGTGACGGTGATGCCGCAACACGCTGCGACCATCGTGGTCGGTTTCGTACACGGCGCCGGCGGCCGTCAGGCGTTCCACGCCGCGATCCTTCCGGCGCCGCCCGCGGTTACCCTCGGCCGTCCGCGCTCTCGGTCCGGCTACCGGCCGGTGCGACGACGCGCAGTTACGGCGCAGGCCTCTGCGCGGCGGCGGCGGTAAGGGACGGCGCAGGTACGCTTGGCGGAGTTGAACACTGCAATGGATCGTTTGAGCGAGTTGATCGAAGCCGCCGGGCGCGGCGACGTAGAGTCCGTAGAGCGATGTCTGGACGCGGGACCCGGCTCTCGTGAACAGCTTCGATGACACTGGGGCGACCCCGCTGCACTACGCGGCATTCGGTGGTCACCGACGGGTCGTCCGTCTGCTGCTCGACCGCGGCGCCTACATCAACAGTCGCGACGCGAAGTTTCATGCGACGCCGGCGGGCTGGGCGATCGAGTACCTGCGCGAGCGGGGCGGACTTCCTCGGGATCGAACTGCGCGATTTCGCTTACGCGATTCGCTCGGGTGACGTGCGCTGGGTCGAGCGTTTCTTGCTCCGCTTTCCGCACTTTCGCGATGAAAAGGATGAGGACGGAACGCCGCTTCGCGAGCTCGCGCGAGCATCCACGGATCCCGGGATCGCGAAACTGTTCGACGAGTATCGGGACGAGGATCCGCTGGGCTGAAGGGCTCGCTGGGTGCCGCTCACCTTCGGCCGGCGCTGCCCTGCGCGCCGCGCCGCACGGCTGAAAGGTTCCTTATCGGTTCCGAGAAGCTAAATTCGTGAAACCGAATCGGGACCCGGCCCCGGCAGCCGGCGGTGGGTCTCAGAACCTGGCAGGACTCCGACCTTCGGCAGCGCCGTCGCTCGTATCGTCGATACGCTACGCAGCGAAGGCGCCTTGGAGGAAAGAGATGTCGCGAACATTGCCGACGTTTCCCCGCGGACGGTAGCGCGCTGGTCAAGTGGGTCCACCCTTCCGAACCTCGAGACGCAGATGATCATCGCCGATCTCCGGTACGTCGTTGACCGCCTGTCTGACCTTTACGCTCCCCAGGAGACGCGCATGTGGCTGCACGCGCATCATCGGTTGCTGAACGGTGAGCGATTCGACCTGATTCGCGCCCGGCGCACCTCCAAGGTCTTAGCCGTGATCGATCGCCTTAGCGCGGGAACATTCTGTAGACCCTGTCTTTCAAAAACTTCGAACGTCTCGAGCATTGCGGTAGTCAGCGCAACGGCGATCGATCTCGTCGGCTGGCGGGGAGCCCAACGGCGACCACGACGGGGAGGGCAGCAATACTCGATTTAGCGACCAGGGCGAGCGGGTAAGAGTTCGCCCATGGTACGCGCGATCTACGCCGGAATCACCGTGATCGACCTCGAGCGGCCACGAGTGTGGTACGCGAGGGTCTTCGGCCGCGAGCCAGACGCCGCTCCGATGGACGGTTTGTACGAGTGGCATCTCGGCGAGCATTGCGTGCAGGTCGTCGCGCTAGAACGAGTACGGGAGATTCAGAATTTGCCGGACTGGGGGGCGCCGGGTGCCTCCTCGGTCACGCTCGTCGTCGACGACGCGGAGGCGGCCGCGCGTGAGGCCACCGTCTTGCACGGATCCACCGTTTCGCAGTTCGAGAACCCGCGCTTTCGAACCGCGTCGGTCGCGGACCCGAAGGGAATCTGGTGACGTTTCTGCAGATCGGCGCGCGGATCTAAGGCTCGCGGCCTCGTCCGCGCACCGCTCTCCGAACTGAGGCGACCGACGGAGGGGACGCGGCCGGTAACCGGAATCGTGCGCCCGATGAGACGCATCGGCCGCTGTATTCTGACCATCGCGCTGGTCGTTGCCGTTCGGGCGGCCGTCGCCGCCCAGGCGTTGCAGCCGGCCGAGGCGTCCAAGATCGATGCGATCGTCCGCAGCGACATGCGCGCGGCCGCAACGCCGGGCGTCTCGCTCGCGATCGTGCGCGGCTCGCGCGTCGTGTACGCCGAGGGATATGGGTTCAAGAACCTGGCGACCCGCGCGCTGGTCGACCCGCAGTCGGTCTTCCGGTACGGATCGGTGACCAAGGAGTTTACCGCGGCCGAAATGGTGCTGCTGCAGCGCGCTCGCAAGCTGTCGCTGTCCGATCCGGTCGCGCGCTGGCCGCCTGCGGCGACCGACGCGGCCAACGTGCGGATCGTGGACCTGCTGAGCATGGAGAGCGGCTATCGCGACTACTATCCGCTCGACTACGTCGACCTCGAGATGGCGCGGCCGACCTCGATGCCGGCGATCGCGCGCGAGTACGGAGCCTTTCCGCTGACGGCACCGCCGCGCACGCGCGTCGAGTACAGCAACACGAACTACCTGTTCGCCGGGCCTGATCGCGGAGCGCGTCATCGGTCGTCCCATCGCGAACTTGTTACGCGATCGTCTGTTGATCCCGGCGGGGATGACCCATGCATTCTACGACGAGCCGCAGCGCGCCGTCGCCGACCGGGCGACCGGCTATAACAGCTATTTCACGGAGCCGCCGCACGAGGACCGGATCGAGGCGCCGGACTGGCTCAACGCGGCCGGTGCCCTCGCGGGTACGGCGACCGACCTCGCGCGCTGGGATATCGCCCTGATGCGCGATACGATCCTGACCAAGCGCGAGTTCGACCAGATGACGACCGAGCGCATCCTGATGCCGGGCAGTCGGCGCACGCACTACGGCCTGGGCCTGGAGGTCGGAAAGCGCAACGGCCATCGGATCGTCTCGCACGGCGGCAACGTGATCGGCTACGCTGCGACGAACGTGCTCGCGCCGGACGACGGCGTCGCGGTCGTCGTACTGACGAACTCCTACGAGGCACCGTCGGATCAGTTCGCCGACGACGTGCTCGGCGTCGTCTTGCCAGAGAGCGTTTCGCGGCCGGCGAAACCGCCCGCGACCAAGCCGTCGCAGTCGCCGGCATTGACCTCGGCGCAACAGCGCGCGATGGCGATCATGGCGACCGGCCTCGCCGCGCTGCGCTCGGGCGCGATGTCGCCGTCGCTTGCGACGCCCGACTTCGCCGCCTTGATGGACGCGACGAACCGTGCGCGGGCGAAGACGACGCTCGCGCGGCTCGGGAGCACGCAGCGGTTGCAGTTCCTCAACCTCGCGACGCGCGGCGGTCTCGACGTGACCGTCGCGAGCGCGCGTTTTCGCGGCGCCGAGCGCACCGCCGTGCTTTACGCGACCCCCCACCGGTCGCATCGCCGAACTCTTCCTGCTTCCTTGAGCGCGGAGGAGAGCGGGATGCCCTCGCTTGACAGCGAAGTCTCAGCGCGAGGTAGCTGCGACTCACCGCCTTCCTGCGGAAAGTAGAGTCAACGATGAGTGGCTCGATCATCGTATCCGATCCGGACGTTCTTGGAGGCGCTCCGACGTTTGCCGGAACGCGCGTTCCCGTTAAGGTGCTCTTCGAGAACCTTGCGGATGGCGTCGGTCTCGAAGAGATCCTCGAGGAGTACCCAACGCTTACGCGCGAGCACGTCGTCGCGGTCCTCCTTCAAGCCGACCGGCTCATTGAGCGCACCGCATCTTAGCCTTTGAGGATACTCGTCGACGAGTGCCTTCCGCAGCAAATCGCGCTCGCGCTCGCCGCCGAGCACCACGCTGATACCGTCGCCGCTCAGGGCTGGGCGGGCTTGCGAAACGGCGACCTTTTGGCCCGCGCTCGAGGTCGCTATGATGTTTTCTTAACCGCCGACCAGGGGATTCAATACCAGCAAAACTTGGCTGGTTCCCGATACTCCGTGCTGATCTTGCCGACGAATCGACTGATGCAACTCAGGCACGCTGTTTCGGCACTCCTGCAGTCCCTAGCAAGCGCGCGCGCTGGCGAGACGGTCATCATTGACTTACCAGGGGAACCCGAGAGTTGGCCGAGACTGTCGTTGATTCGGGTTGAGCGCAAGGGGAGTACGGTGCGACACATCTTCGGAATACCGTAGGTCGCATTGGCGAGTTCGTCTCGGGCCGAACGCTCGCGTTTACCTGGCGGTCACGCCGTGGTCATAGCGGTTGAAGACACTTGTCGGGCAAACCCCGCCGGCTGGTTCGGCCTTGCGGGCGGTGGGAGCGGACCGGCGACCGGAGAACCCTGTGGCATGATCGCCCGCACCATTCTGACCTACGACGGCATGCGAGCGGCTCCCGAGGACGGGCTCCGGCGCGAACTTCTCGGAGGGGAGCTCTACGTGAGTCCGGCACCATCGCCGGTGCATCAGCGCGCGGCCGGAGCGGTCTTCGTCGCCCTCGATGCCTACGCCAAAGCGCACGGCGGAGAGGCCTTCACGGCACCGATCGACGTGGTTCTCTCGCAAGTCGACGCGGTTCAGCCCGACGTACTCTATCTCGCTCCCGGTCGTCTCGCTTTGATTGGCCCGAAGAATATCATGGGCGCTCCGAGCTTGCTGGTCGAGGTGCTGTCGCCGTCATCCTCCGACGTTGATCCCGAGCGCAAACTCGAGATCTATGCGCGCCACGGCGTGCCGGAATACTGGATCGTCGATCCCAAGACACGGGTCATCGTGGCGCATGCCGATCCGGCAGGCGACACCTATCGCAGCGTCATCACGTCTGCCGACGGCATCATCGACGCGCTTACGCTAGAGGGCCTGCGTTTCTCATTGCCTGCGTGAGCCTGCGCTCTCACCGGTGCGCGCCGGAGTTTGCCGCGGGAAGCAACGGAAATCGCCTCGACCCGGCTACTCCGCGAGGTCATCGAGGTCGTTTGTCCGCAAATGGCGGCCTTGCCGCCGTCATGCTCCAGTCGCACGCTACGGCCAAAGCAGCAGTCCTCGACCGCCCGGGAGGCGCTCCACTGCGCGTTGAGCGCCGGACCGGTTGCGGTAGACGAGGAGCTCGCCGTTTCCCTCGCACGTAAACATGAGGTAGTGCTTATTCACCGCGAGGGCATACTCGAAGCCGAACCCGCCATTCTCACTGCATTCCCGAGAGACGCTGAGCCGATCGGGTGATGTCGTGGTGAACGAGCGCGAGGCGTGGTCTGCCAGCCACCAGAAACGTGGATAGTTGATCGCTATGGCCTGAAAATATAGGTCGCCGGTGCTCGCTTCGGTCGCTATCGGCGGATAGAGGGCGTACTCGGCGAAGCTTTCCGCGTGGATGATCCTGGTGGGAGACTGCCAGCGGTTGATCGGGATCTTCGTAGTACCACACCTCGCCCGCGGTCTCGATGTAGAGTTCCCCGGCGCCGTCGATAACGATATCAGAGAGGTACTCGTTCGCCGTCGTGACGATTGTGTGTATCGGCAACGTTACCGTTGGACCTAGGCCCGCGCCGGGCGCATAGACCATCACGCGTGCGCCGCAGTCAAAACCGTCGACGAGGACGGTGGCGAACACGTAACCGGCCTTGTCCACGGACAGCGCGCAACCCGGGCCTGTGAGGGGGATGATTCGCACCGGGGCAGCGTCGCCGGATGCGCCGGGCGCATAGACGCGTACTTGGTCGAGCCCGGCGTCGGAGACGTAGATGTACCCGGAGCCATCGAAGCCGACCCAAACCGCACTCCGCAGGCCGCCGTTCAACTGCCAGTCGGCGTTGTTGCGGGTAACCCGTCGGCGTTCAGCGCGTAGGCGACGACGCTGCTACCCCTCGCTTCGTAGAGTTGCGTCGGCGGTAGACTAGCGGGCAGTGCGTATTTCGGGACCGCGCCCAGCGCCACGACGGCCGTAATACCGATGAGTCGCGAATTCATGGCTGTAATCCTTAGCGGAGGGCCCGAATCCTCGTTGCCTGCCCGTTTCGTCGTTGTCGCTTAGGCTTCCGCTAGGCTTGCAGGAAGGTCGCATCGAACTGGGTCGCGTCGGGCGCTCCGTGGCGGAATTGAGGGAACGTCGTGCGCTACTATCGAGTCTTGGCGCTTAGCACCGCGTTAACGGGTTGTTCGGTTTCATCGGTTGGGCCATCTCCCGCGGCGCCGGCGGCGGAGAGCGCGGCACGCATCGGGATTCAAGGAGCGCACGGCACGGGAGCGGCTTGTCAGGCAAGCCCATGCATCTATTACACGAACCCCGCGCGGTATAGGGGCCAGCCGCGTATCCTCGAGTTCCCGGCGAGCGCGAACGGCCACGTGCGGCCGGTTGGCGACATCGAGGGCACGAGCACGCGGCTGGGCAACCGCGCGGTATCGCCGTCGATGCGGGCGGAAATCTCTACGTCGCGGACGACCTTACACGGAGCGTGTTCGTCTACGCCGCGGGTTCGAATGGTGACGCGGCACCAATCCGAACGATTAGGGGCCCGCGTACGCTGCTGATCGGGCCACAGGGCGTCGCGGTCGATAGCACGGGCCGAGTCTACGTCGTCAACGACAATCGAAACTTCGGAAGCAGCAGCGTCACCGTCTATGCTGCGGGTGCGAGCGGCGACGTTGCGCCCATTCAGGCCATCGCCGGAGCAGACACTGGGCTCGACGCGCCCGAAGGGATCGCGGTCGACGATCGGCAGAACATCTACGTCGCCGACAGCGCGTCGAATAGTGTGACGGTTTACGCTGCCGGCGCGACCGGGCAGGCGCAACCGATTCAGGATATCGTCGGCAAGGACACGGGGTTGAGCTATCCACTCGGCCTCGCCGTCGATCAACAACAGAACATCTATGTATCAAACGCGGCCGCGGAGTTGGACGGGGCCAATGGCTCGGTGACCGTGTATGCGGCCGGCGCGACCGGCGATGCCGTGCCCATGCAGACGATAGGTGGAAACCAGTCGCACATAAATGGCGTGGGGGCCTTAGCCGTCGATAGTGCGAACAACATCTACGTCGTGTCGTCGCCCCACGTGTTCCGCCACTCGATCTACGTGTTTGCGGCCGGCTCGACCGGCGACGTGCCTCCTACGCGGACCATAGGGGGTGGGCACACCAGCATAACCTGGCCCGGGTGGTTGACGATTCGCTGAACCGAGGGGAACGTTCCGTAACCCTCTTTGGGAGGTTGGCTCTTATGCGGCTTGCAGCGTTTATGGTGGCGTGCTTGGCGTTTGCCGCGTGCGGTGGTCCGTCGGGCGGCTACGTTGCATCCGGCCCGCAGTCCATGGGCGGAGCCCGCTCGCATCCGTTCGAGGTGGTGTCGCATACGTCCAGTACGGAATATCTGTTCGTCGACAACCCCTTGAATTTGTCATCGGCTGAGATCGCGTATTTCCCGCTAGGCTCGAACGGTAACGTTCCGCCCGCCGGCGCGATCGCCGGTAGCGACACCCAGCTGACGGGTTACACGGAGGGTGTCGCCGTGACCGCTGCCGGGGAGATCTACGTTGCCGAACTCGACACGAACTCGATCCTCGGATTCCCTCCGGGTTCGAACGGCAACGTTGCTCCGAATGTCGTGATCCACGGCCCAACGACCGGCTTGGCGAAACCGGTGGGGCTGGCGCTGGACGCTACGGGCGACATCTATGTCGCAAATTGCAGCATCGGCGGCGTCTGGGGATGCCCGTTCAATGGAAGCGGCCACCCGAGTGTCGAGGAATTTGCCGCGGGAAGCAACGGGAACGTCGCCCCGATCCGCACCATAGGGGGCCGGCGCACGCACTTCGTCGCTCCGTTCAGCGTTGCGCTCGGGGCGAACGGCGACATCTTCGTCCTCGACAGCGGTAACCCGCCATCCGTGCAGTCGACGATCGACGTGTTCGCGCCGAACGCCAACGGCGACGTGCGCCCGAAACGCGTCATCGGCGGTTCGACCACATTGCTGAACCAGGCTTATGGCTTGGCCGTTACCGGTTTAGGGATCTACACGGACACCTGGAACGGCAAGTACTTGGAGCGGTTTCGGTTGTCGGCGAACGGCAACGTCCGCCCCGTCGCGGTCATCGTTGGAAAACGAACCCGCCTGGACTGCTGCCTCGACGGCATGGCTGCGGGACCCGACGGCAGCATCTACGTTACGGATCGCAACGGCGACAAGACTGGCCAATCGCTCCAGCAGTTCGCCCCCAAGGCCAAGGGCAATGTCGCTCCGCTGACCCAGATCACCGGGTCTCAGACCGGGCTTACCATACCGGTTTTCGTCACGGTCGGCCCGCAACCGTAAACCACGGCGATGATGACCCCACCGCGAAGGCGCTCAGATCAACGCGCTGCTGCTGACGGCGGCGATCGCGGCCTCTGGATGGTTCGACGATACGGCGAAGGCACTCAAGCGTGGCGCAGCGGGATCGCGGCGGCCCGCGAGAAAGGACGCGGCGTTATGACGCATGCCGACCACGAAGCGTTACTCGCGCATTACGGTCGCGTCGGGCCGTTGCTCGTCAAGCAGTTTGGACCCATTCCATTGGTCGCCGGATTCGTGCCGGATTGGGGTTCGGGAGCGGCCGTTTTCGAGGCGTGGGTCGAGAAGCCCGTGCCCCCGTCGATCGCGACGGTCGTCGTCCACTCGACGCATTACGCCGGCCGGTTCGTCGCGCTGGCAGAAAACGCGCTGTTATGGCAGGCCCACCGAGGCGCCGTCGAGTTACTCAGTTGGTCGCCCACGCGCGACGACCCGAGCGCCGTCGCGTTCGCGCGCATCCTCCTGACCCAAGCCGGGACGGCCACTGAGGCGATGGTCAAGGAAGCGGCCCTGGTATTTCGCGAGTTGCTCGAGCGTGCCGGGATCCGCGCGATCCCGATGCTCGGCGGCGTCGGGGGCGTCTCGCTGTGGATTCCGTTCTGCGACAGGCCGGCCTATCCGCCGGTGCGCGCGTGGTTGCACGCCGTCGCCCGCGAGGCGGAGGCGCGCCACCCGAAGCTTATCTCCGCCGAGTGGCCCCTCAGTGAGCGCGGCAATCGTGCGCACGTCGCGGTCGACTCCAACGCCCCAGGCCGGTGGAGCGCGCTGCCGTACAGCCTCCGCGGCTTCGACGGACTGCCGATGGTGACGCCGATTGGCTGGGACGAGCTGGCGACGATGTGGTCGGGCGACGTTGCCGCACATAACTCAGGCGAGCGAGTCGCCGCGTTCGGCGACGTGTTTGTCGGCGAAGCCGCCGAGATCGGCGACCAGCGGTCTGCAACGGTCCTCGAACCGCCGCGCTCCATCGCGATCGGGTTCGCCGAACCGGCCGGTGCGTTCGCGGTTGCGCCCGTCGACTTCGAGCCGCGCGGGCGGATCCTGACGGCCGCGATCGCGATTCTCGGCGACGGCAAACCGCGGGATGCCGAGCAACTCTGCGCCGAGGCGATTGCGCGGGGCCTCGTGCCGCGTTCGACGACGCACAAATACTTCTACACGGCGCTGACCGAGTACATCGCGCGCCAACGGGGTCACGACCGGCGCCCGCTCATCGTTCAGGATCCGGACCGGCGGTTCCGTGCGAATCATCCGGCCGACGACTGGCCCGCGCCGACCAGGTGGAAGCCGCCGGGCGCTCCGGCGGGCGACGCAGCGCGGCTGACGGCGCGCCTACGCGAGGCCGCAAACGGCAAGGATCCGGCGGCCTTCGAGGTCGCCGTTTGCGACGCGTTCGCGCCGATGGGTTTCGTCGCGACGCACGTCGGCGGGATCGCCGCCCCCGACGGCTATCTCGACGCGATCCTCGGCCGGCTCGGCTATCGCGTGATGCTCGAGTGCAAGACCGCACATGGCGTAGTCACCCAGCCCAACGCCGTCGAGGCGGGGAAGTATCGCGACGCCTATCACGCGCAGTACGCGACGTTGGTCGGGCCAGCGTTCGGCGAGTGGGTTTCGCTCGCCGGCGAACTGCAGACGCACGGCGTCGCGGCGTTCACCGTCGACGACATCGTACGGATGCTAGCTGCGGGGCTCGATGCGGAGGAGATGCGGCCGCTGTTCGAGCCCGGCTTCGCCGGCGAGAAACTGGACGCGCTTCTCTGGGATCGTGAACATGGTGAAGCCAAACGCGTGGCCGTTGTTGCGAAACTCTCGCAATTGCCGTGTGGAACGAACAGGTCGCTGCTGCCCGGACCGGAGACACTCAAGACGCCCCGCTAGTCGACGAGGATGCCGCGATGCTCCTCGTCGATCAGGCGCTCGTCGGTGCAGAGGGCTCGCAGCGCCCCTGCACCCGCGCCGAGATGCGTGCTGCGTTTGCGTACTTGGCTAGCCCGCTCGTGCAGCGCGCTGTGTGGGCCAATGACGTGCAGGACGCGATCGTCGTCGTCGCGCCGTCCGCGTCGCGCTGAAGGGGTCGGTCCCACGCCATTTTCATGGACCGTCAGCTCGAGAACGAATAACGGCTGACCGGGTTCGGCCGGGGCGCTGTATTAAGCGCGAAACCTTTGCCGGGGGGCAGGGTAACCGCCTTAAGGACCCCTCGACGCTCTTGCCGCAGAGGTGTCTCGGGGCGAGCTTAGAGAACTTACAGGGCCCGGGGTCCGGGAGGGTGTCATGGTTCGAACGAGTGTTCTTCTTACGGCCGCTTTCTTGGTGGCAGGCTGTGCCGGGGCGGCGACCTCAATGTCGGCCGCTCCACTCGTACAAAGCGCGCCGCAATCCGGCACTGTCGCGAGTGAAGGGAGTTCGCCTGGAATCCACCCCGCGTCCCCGATGACTTGCGACGAAGGTGTGCGCGTGCTCATCCACGCCGGAAACCACGCCTTCCGCGTACCACGCTGCGCCGGATGGAAGGGACAGATTCGTTATTCGTCGTCGCGCGGGGTCTCTCATTGGACGATGACGACCAGCATAACGAACAATTTCGGGGTGCCGGCGCCACCGAGCGGAGAAGCGATCTTCTACATGCAAATGTACCTGCATAACCCGTCGGATTGGGAGGGTAACAACACCGGCGTAACTGACACCGTCACAAGCCCCCTGCTGACGGACGCTCACACCTACACCCTGAATGTCTATAATTTCATCTACAACAACCAGTGCCCGTCGTCCCAGTGTACCTGGACGATGAATATCGGCTCGCCGCAACCTGGGAGCCACACCCTTGCATTCGGTTCACCTCTTAGCGGGGCAACGATATTCTCGGGCCCAGGGTTCGCACCCGTATGGCAGTTTGTTCAGAACTGACTGAGCTTGGTCGTGCTTCCTGGGACCCTAACGCCCGCCCCAGGTTGCTGTGAGGGGACGCGCCGGTGAGCATCTCGACGCCTAGTTCGACGGCGCTCGGGTGGGCAAACTTTCTCTACGACTACCTTGGCGGGAGCTATCCGGGTGGCGCGACTGATTTCGTCGACGGCCCGCTCGAGAGTGCTCTCAATGACGCGCAGAATGGGCTAAACGGCGCGGTTATCGGCGGGACGATCTACTTTCCGCCGCTCTCAGGCAATACTCCGTTGGCAGAAAACGCGCTGTCGTGGCAGGCACACCGTGGTGCCGTCGAGTTCCTCAGTTGGTCGCCCGCGGGAGACGACCCGAGCGCCGTCGCGTTTGCGCGCATCCTCCTGACCCAGGCCGGGACAGCTACCGAGGCGATGGTCAAGGAAGCGGCCCTGGTATTTCGTGGGCTGCTCGAGCGCGCCGGGATCCGCGCGATCCCGTTGCTCGGCGTCGGCGGCATCGCGCTGTGGATTCCCTTTGGGGACCGACCGCCCTACCCGCCTATCCGCGCGTGGTTGCACACCGTCGCCCGCGAGGCGGAGACGCGCCACACGAAGCTCATCTCCGCCGAGTGGCCACTCAGCGAGCGCGGCAATCGCGTGCACGTCGCGGTTGACTCCAACGCCCCAGGCCGGTGGAGCGCGCTGCCGTACAGCCTGCGCGGCTTCGACTGCCTGCCGATGGTGACGCCGATCCGCTGGGACGAGTTGGCGACGATGTGGTCGGGCGACGTTGCCGCACATAACTCAGGCGAGCGGCTCGCTGCGGCCGGCGACGTGTTTGCGGGCGAAGCCGCGGAGATCGGCGACCAGCGGTCTGCGACGGGCCTTGAACCACGGCGCTCCATCGCGATCGGTTTCGCCGAACCGTTCGATGCGTTCGCGATCGCGCCGATCGCCTTCGAGCCGCGCGGGCGGACCTGACCGCCGCTATTGCGATCCTCGCCGACGGCAAACCGCGGGATGCCGAACAACTCTGCGCCGAAGCGATCGCGCGGGGCCTCGTGCCACGTTCGACGACGCACAAATACTTCTGCACGGCGCTGACCGAGTACATCGCGCGCCAACGGGGGCACGACCGGCGCCCGCTCATCGTCCAGGATCCGGACCGGCGGTTCCGAGCGAATCATCCGGCGGACGATTGGCCCGCGCCGACGACGTGGAAGGCACCGAGCGCTCCGGCGGGCGACGCAGCCCGGCTGACGGCGCGCCTACGTGAGGCCGCAAACGGCACGGATCCGGCGGCCTTCGAGGTGGCCGTCTGCGACGCGTTCGCGGCGATGGGTTTCGTCGCGACGCACGTCGGCGGGATGGCCGCCCCCGACGGCTATCTCGACGCGATCCTCGGTCGGCTCGGCTATCGCGTGATGCTCGAGTGCAAGACCGCACACGGCGTAGTCGCCACCCAGCCCAACGCCGTCGAGGCCGGGAGTATCGTGACGCCTATCACGCACAGTACGCGACGTTCGTTGGGCCTGCGTTCGGCGAGTGGGTTTCGCTCGCCGGCGAGCTTCGGACGCACGGCGTCGCGGCGTTCACCGTCGACGACATCGCGCGGATGCTCAAGAGGGGCTCGATCTGCAGGAGATGCGGCCGCTCTTCCAGCCGGGCTTTGCCGGCGAGAACCTGGACGCGCTACTCTGGGAGCGCGAGCACGGCGAGGCCAAGCGCGTCGCCGTCGTCGCCGAGACGCTGGCAAATGCCGCGTGGCACGAACAGGTCGCTGCGGCCCGAACCGGAGACGCTCAACGATGCGCCGCTCGTGAACGAGGACGCGGCGATGCTGCTCGTCGATCAGGCGCTCGTCGGCGCGGAGGGCTCGCAGCGCCCCTGCACGCGCGCCGAGGTACGTGCGGCGTTTGCGTATATGGCGAGCCCGCTCGTGCAGCGCGCTGTGTGGGCCGATGACGCGCACGACGCGATCGTCGTCGTCGCGCCGTCCCCGTCGCGCTGAAGGGGTCGTTCCCACGCCATTTTCATCGCGACGCGGACGGGGTTCGGCCGGGACGCTATATGAAGCGCGAAACCTTTGCCGGGGAGTAAGGTAACCGCCTTGAGGACCCCTCGACGCCCTTGCCGCAGGGGTGTCTTGGGGCGAGCTTAGAACGTACAGGGCCCGGGGTCCAGGAGGGTGTAATGGTTCGAACGAGTGTTCTTCTTGACAGCCGCTTTCTTGGTCGCAGGCTGTGCCGGGGCCGCAACCTCAATGCCGACCGCTCCACTCGTGCAAAGCGCGCCGCAATCCGGCACTGTCGCGAGTGAAGGGAGTTCGCTTGGAATCCACCCCGCGTTCCCGCTGACCTGCGACAAAGGTGTGCGCGTGCTCATCCACGCCGGAGACCACGCCTTCCGTATGCCACGCTGCGCCGGATGGAAGGGGCAGATTCGTTACTCTTCGGCGCGTGGCGTCTCGCATTGGACGATGACGACCAGTGTGACGAACGATTTCGGGGTGCGGGCGCCACCGAGCGGAGAAGCGATCTTCTACATGCAAATGTACCTGCATAACCCGTCGGATTGGGAGGGTAACAACAGCGGCGTAACTGACACCGTCATGAGCGTCGCGTTCACTTCGGAACACACCTACACGCTGAACGTCTACAACTTTTTCTACAACGACCAGTGCCCGTCGTCGCAGTGTACCTGGACGATGAACATCGGCTCGCCGCAACCCGGGAGCCACAGCATCACGTTTAGTTCACCCTTGAATGGGTCTACGGTATTCTCCGGCTCAGTGTTCGCACCCGTGTGGCAGTTTGTTGAGAACTGACGACGACCGTGGTCGTGCTTCCTCGGATCCTACCTTCCCCCCTAGATCCGCCGTGAGGGGACGCTTCTGTGGGTATTTCGACGCCTAGTTCGACAGCACTTGGATGGGCAAACTTTCTGTACGACTACCTCAGCGGGAGCTATCCGTCCGGCGCAGTCGACGGAGCGCTCGAGGACGCTCTCAACGACGCGCAGAACGGGTTAAACGGCGCCGTTGTCGGCGGGACGATTTACTTTCCGCCGCTGTCGGGCAACAATCCGTACCCCATTTCCGGTACGCACACGATCACCGGGTCGTGTGCGCTGATCTCGACCGGCGCGAACGACACGAGGTTCAACTTCGCGCCTTCTGGAACCCCTTTTAACGCCCTGCAGAGTGCGTTCATCATCGAGGGCGCCAACGTGACCCTGCAGGGGTTCAGGTTGCACTACCCGGACGATACGATTCTGTCGCTTGATGGTGACAACGTAGCGGCGATTCAGGTGGTGTCCACGGCGGGCGTGGTGATCGAGGACGTCATGATCGTGAACGCGTACGGCGGGGTGGACTGCGTCGCGTCGTCGGTGGTTTGCGAGAGGGTGCAAGTGTACGGAACGCCCGGAACGTCGGGGAACAGCTTGCCGCAGTTGCCTCCGTACGGATTTTGCGCCGAACCGGGCGACTCAGAGTCCCTGGCCGGCCTCACGATGGTGATCCGCGATTCTAAGGTGGACACCGGAGATACGTTCAATGTCAGCGGCGGCGTGGTCGGCTATCTTCTGGTCCCGCCCTACCCAGAGATGACGCTCGATCAGGCCGCGCCCAAGAACGTCAAGGACGCCTTTCGGATACTGACCGGTGCGAGTTCGGTGAGCACCAACACCGGGATCCTACGAGTGCGCAACAGCAGTAGCGAGGCCGACGACCGGGTCAGCGTCGTGGAGGGTGGCTCGGTCGCGCAGTTCACGCATCTCAACGACGATCGGGGGAACGTCTCGGGAATCGGGAGCTTGTTTACGCAGACGTTCAGCGGGGTCGGGCTGCTGGCCGGCAACCACTACGGATCGGGAGGCAATTTCGGCATCGAATTTGGCGTGAGCGCTCTCGATAGCACGACCGGCGACGAAGAGCCGATCTCGGCGTTACTGAGCGTGATCGGGTGCATCGCGAGTTCATCGAGCATCTTCTTATCGATGACGGCCAGCGGCTCGGCGGTGTTCAACACCGTCGGTACCGCGCAGTCCGGGCCCAGCATCGAGATCGGCACGTTGAACGCCGGACCGGCCGCGGTGGTGGGCGGCAGTTTGTACACCGAAGGCATCCACCTCTCGGGCGGGCCTGGGAGCGCGAACGCCCCACTCCTGATCGAGGCGCTGGCGACCGATGCCCCCTTGGCGATCGGGGGTCCGGTGACCCTGGCCGACAGCCCGCCATTCAATCCTGCCGGCGTGCTGACCCCGGCCATCCCGTCGCTGCCGGCGTGGACGGGAACCAACGACACGGGCTTCGATGTAGTGGTGTACCTAACGTCGATGGGCATCCAGATTACGCAGATCGCCGCCGGCGGCGAGAGCACCGGCATCACGATGACCGGAGCTGCGACCTATCCGGTCGCCGTGCCCGCCGGCCAACCGCTCGAACTCACCTTCAATACCACGCCGAACGCCTTCAACTTCGCTTGGACCTGGATCGCCAACTAGGCACGGCGAAGCACTGAGTTCCGAGTCGAACAATAGGCAGAAGGTTCCCATGCTGATTGTCAACGACGAGGAGTTCGTCGGAGAAGCCCTTTCCGGGCTTCCCTTAGTCTAAGCCTGCATGCCTGTGCGAGGCGCTCCGCAGCTCACGCCGCAGCGGGAGGGTCCAGCCGGACCAACACCGCGTCAATCGGCATTGCTGCAACGATCGTTCCACGCGAGGTGAGCTGCACGCGGTACCGTCCCGGCTCTGGCCACGCGACCCCGCTCAGTGCAGCGACAGTGTGGTGGACCGGCCGGTCCGCTCGAAAGATGATATCGGGAAACTCCATCCCCGCAACGACCGTGCCGGAGGAGCTGACTACCTCAACGCGGATGGCAATTAGGAGTCCTGCGGCTTCAGGAACGATGCCGAACACCGCGTACAACCGCGTGCTCCGGGCGGGAAATCGTAGGCTGAGTACTTGATTAGTAAGCTCGTGCAAGGTCAGGCGACCGCCGAAATCGACGCTCACGTTCTGGCATGCGATCGCAATCGTGCCGCGTGCTTTCGTTGGCTTGTTCACGCGCGGTTCGACGCTCTCACCCGAAGGTTGTTGTCGGCCATGACCGCCCCGAAGGAGTCCACCCAGGCCTGAACTCGGCGGCTCATCAGGTGCGCGCGTTGAACGTAACGCAGGTTCGCATTCGCCAGTTGCGCTCGTCTCACCGCAGAGAGAATCAGGCTCCGCAGCTCGGCCTGCCAGGACTCAACGGTCGACGCGAGGGCAATCACTGTCTCGCCTGCCTCGGCCTGGTACTGCGCGTATGGGCCAAATCTACTGGCGAGCGCGGGGATGCCGAGCGCTCCGTACTCTATCAGCTTTACGTACGACTTGCATCGGTTGAACGTCACCGGCTCTAGAGGCGCGATGCCGATGTCGAAGTCGGCCGCCCGCACCATGTCGTAATAGGCGACCGAAGCTAATCGGCGTTCCGTGGTCGCGTCGAAGCGGGGGTCCTCCATCGGAATGTCCGCCGCCGAACCGGTCCCACCTGGAAACTCGGTCTGGTCCCACACGTCATCCGGGAGGTGCTGCCTGTAGCATGCGCCGATAAAAACGAGTCTAGCCATGGGGAACTCTCGGAGGATCACGGTCACAGCGGGGGCGATCATAGCAAAATCGCCTGAATGCGAGCCTCCGCCGGCGTATCCGATCCGAATCTCCTCAGTGCGCTTCGGCGTACCGGAGATAGCCTTAGGGAGGAGCCGTGTTGCCTGGCGGTCGTCGAGGGCGTTGTAGCAGATGAATGCCCGCGGGTTGAAACGAGCGTACTCGGCCGCAAGGTCCGGCGTAGAAACGAGCAGCGCGTCCGCTTCGATGCACCAATTCTCCAAGGCTTGGGTCGATGGACTGTCGTTGTAGTAGATCGCATGGGGATTCGTGGGGGGAACCTCGTGGAAGTTGTCATCGAACTCGTGGAACACGACGCCTCCGCGGGCGCGAATCGGAGGTAGGACCTCTAGTGCCGCCGTGCCGCACTGCCGCTGAAAAACGACCACGTCGGCGCGTTGAACCTCCATGTCCCAGGGGCTCCGAGCGAAGTGCACTTGGTGTCCGACCAAACGCAAGTGCAGGCCGGGAACCCAGCACCTGTAGTACATGCAACCGCCCATGTCGGCGGGCACGAAGACGACCCTCATCGGAAACGCCTCTTGTCGTTGGAACGACCAGTACCATCGCTCGGCGGCCCTAACGCAGCAGCCTCGCTGACTGGACCGTTTGCCTCCGGCAGGTTTCTACCCTGGCCCGACCTCAAAGGGGGCAGGAGGGGGCCGCACCCCGAAGTGCCGCCCGAGCTTCGGGCAAACCGTCCAACCCGTTAATGTCGGGGCGCGAGGCCCGTCGGTGCGAGGGGGTGAATCGTGGCGAACTGTCCGAATCTGCATCCTGGGACACCAACGGTCGCCCAAAGCCAGACGGCGCTTGAGTTGAGCTGGATCAATATCTTCGATTACTACACTGGCGGAGACCCGACGACGTGGATCCAGCAGTGTATCAACCTGGCAAAGCAGATGCAGATCCCGCTCTATTTCCCGCCCACATCGGGTGGCATTCCGGCGCCCTACGCCATCACTGGAGGCCTCAGCATCTCGGGCGCCGGCTGCCACCTCTTCGGTCCGGTGGCCCAGTCGAGTTTCGCGCAGGCCGGCGGCCCGGACTACGACGTGACCGGTTCCACTCGAGCGATGATCTGGACGACCGGGCTCGATTACGACATGATGTGCATTGATGTGGATCACGACGTAAACGTGCTCATCGAGAACATCGATTTCTGCGTAGTGCCGGTGGAGGAAAGCCCCCCGACCGGTAATGCGTGCCTCCACATTTACAACAACGGCGCGCAGATCGACAACGCTACGCTCTACGGCCCTATGAACGGCGTGCATGCCGAAGACGCCAGCGGGGTAAGGCTGAGAAACGTTACGATCATCCCATATGCTAGCGAGGTGACCGGGCGCTACGGCGTTCTTTGCTCATCCGATCCGGGTGACCACTCGTCGCCCGGGCCGGTGGACCTGCAGAACTTCGTCTTAGATCAGACGCAGCAGCCATTCACCGGGCCTCCCGGCCTATCGGCGATATTGCATACCGTCGACGGAGTCGTCGCCCAGAGCAATTATGCGTCCCTTACCTTCGATACGTGCACGATCATTGCGGCCGACAACGGGTTTGCGACGATCTCGGGGAGTACCGGCGGCGTCACTTTCTACTCGCTCCTGAATTCGGAGGCATACAACTGCAACGTCGGCGTGAACCTCGAGGATCTCGGCTTCGGCGTCGTCGAGAACTGCCGGGTTACGGTCGACAACTCCGCGAATGCCCCCAGCGCGTCCCCCCTCTATGGTGTGGTGGCGACCACCGGAGTACAGGGTGCGCTCGTGTTGCGGAACAACGTCATCGCCGGTAACGGCTCCTCGGCGATGGTTGGCATTGCGCTTGAGGGCCCGGCTCCTATCGCGGTCCTCGGAGGGGCCATCGTGAACTGTGGCCCACAGTCCCCAGGCATCTCAGGCGACGGCCTGTTCATCGAAGCGCCCGCGGGCGCGCAGTACACGGTGGGCGGCATCGTCATCAGTGGATGCGCAGACGCCGGCCTACACTTTGGGGAGGACCAGTTGGGCTCGGCGGTCGTTGCCAACCTTCTCCT
The DNA here is from genome assembly GCA_963743605.1 of Vulcanimicrobiota bacterium. Classification (GTDB taxonomy): domain Bacteria; phylum Vulcanimicrobiota; class Vulcanimicrobiia; order Vulcanimicrobiales; family Vulcanimicrobiaceae; genus CAVUQJ01. Next base: position 715,272 of record CAVUQJ010000009.1, read on the forward strand.
GGCGGATAATGTTAACGGTGCGACCAGTCAAGGTGCTGGGGTTCTCATCGATGAGCTAGGCGGGGTCCCGAGCGGCATCGTGATTGTTGATTGCGTGTTTGCAGGCAACAGCGTTGATGTACTCAACGCAAATTCGGCTGTTTCGACAACCGCGGAGCCGCTCCCGATCAAGCTGGCGAACAACACCGGCTACAACCCCACGGGACCTCTCAGCGGGGTTCCGTCGCCCTCGGCCGGAGTCCCCTTCGTGAACAACACGGGCGTTGACCAATCGGTATACCTTGGCGCGGCGGGCATTTCCCCGCTAACTGGTGTGGGGATTTCGAACATCTCGCCAACCGGGTCGACGACCGGGGGTATCGACCCTGTTCTTAGCACATACATCGTGGCAGCTGGAGCGTCAATCACGCTGTCCGGAACGGGCGCGCCTAGCTCCTGGACTTGGATCGGAAATTGACCCTTGGACTGCCCAATCGTCCTGAGCTGGCCTAGCTTCTCCTAGCAGGTACGGGCAGCGGCGGGCCTGTCAACTTGGTAGCCAGGTCCACACGGCACCCCCGGACACCGCGAGTCCTCCCGTATCTGGTACGAAGAAGACGCCCGGGATGTCGCCAACGCCGGAGGCGCTTTCGCCGTTGACGGTTATCGTTGCTGGCCCGGCAGCGCTGGCGACGTAAACGAAAACGTCATTACCGCTATTGTTGTACAAATCGTTGACTAAGCTGGGCGGCGTTATTACCACACCGCTGATCCCAGCATTGTTCGTGAGTTTGTGAAGCGCCTTTGGCGCGGTGCCGAGGCCCGGCGCTCCGTTTTGCACGTCTACGTCGTTTTCATTGAAGACACATCCGTTCACCAGCAGTGTCCCGGATGCGCCGGGAGTATCGATAAGGAGTCCGTAAGCAGAGCCGCTCATGACACCCGACTGATTGCCCGCTAGGTTTAGCCCGATAAGGGTCGCATTCCCGTCGTGCGTATCGAGGACCTCGACACCGGCGACGTTGCAATTCGTAACGACGAGGCCCTGAACAAGATAGTTTCCGGAGGCGGGAGCATTGATCCGCAGACCGGTCCCATTCACATCAGATCCCGGTTTTCCGCAGTTGCTGACCATTCCCCCGTTCACATTCACAGCTGAAGAACCCTCAAGGTCGATCCCGATGAGGTGGGACGAATTGCCGAAGATGACGTTGCTGCTAAGAGAGATCGGTCCCGAGCCATATGTATCGGCTACTTGAATCCCGTAGTTCGGGCCGCCGGATGGCGGGAAGGCGGAGTCTAATAGGATCAGGCTGTCTTCCACTACGGAGATCTCACCGTCGACAAGGTTCACACCGATGACGCAGTCGTAGGCCCTGCAGAAGGACACGACAAAATCGCCGGGCCTTCCCGTCGCGCCCCCCGACGTATTTCGCGAGACGAAGCCGTAGCGCGCAGCGCGCGCTACACACCCGTCGCACGTGAGGCCCTGGTAACCGTTGTCGATTACGAAACCGTCTGCCACGAACGGCTGCGGTGCGCCGGCTGGAGCGGCATATGGGTGAACGGTCTGGTCGACGACGCAGTTGATCAGCTTCGTATTGCTTGCCGCCCCAGACGGCCCAAAGGCCTGCAGCGCGGCAAGCCCGTCGGCCTTGATGCCATACCGGGGTGTCGTCGTGGAGGGGTACGGCACGAATAACACATCTTCGATCGTCACGTTGCTCGCTGAGTCGATCAGAATACCGTTGCGCGTCCCGAAGATTGCCACGTCGCTGATGCTCACGTTGCTATTGCCCGAAAGGTGTATCGCCATGCCGCCCTCTTCGGTCGAGTGGACGCTGACGAAGTTGATGTTTTGAATGACAACGTCGTCACCGGTCACACAAAGCATCTCGACGTTTCCCGACGTGGCGACGAAGGTTGCGGCTGCGGAGCCGGTCAATAAATACGGCGACCCCTCTTGCTCGAACGTGTCCAGGCTACTGTCCAAGCCGAGCAGCGTGCAGGCCCCGGTAATCAAGATCGAGCCAGAGATGACGTACGGCCGAGGCGTGAAATAGAGCGGTTTGCCGGTCGCGACGGCGAGGTTGATCGACTCCTGCACCCACTCCGTCGCATCGGTAGTAGCTCCCGGGCTGGAATACTGTGACGCGAAATCCAGAATATCCCACCACCCCATGAACGCCAACGTCGTCGAGACGCCAGTGGTCGCGGGAACCCCCGTTATCGTTAACGGTGAGCACGCAGCAGCCATCGCTCTCCCCCTTCAACAAATCGGTGGGTGCCGGGTGACCGGAAGCGCGCTCCTCAGCGCCCGTGGCCGACCGATGTGTTGCCTTCTTCCTTGCTCGGCGCGGCGCCTTGGGGGAGCGAAGGTCCGGAGCGCCGGGGCGGTTGGCGGGGAGGCCAATGAGCCGCGCGTGCCGGCGGCGACCCTAGGCAAGGCTTCCCGGCGGGGGTTGTTGGGCCTGGCCCCGAAACCTTCGCCACGGGGCACGGTAAGCGCCATAGGGAACGCCTCAACGCGCTTTCCGTCGAAGGGTGCGTTGGGCAGAACCCTGGAACCCCCAAGCGCCAGAGCCCTAGGAGGGTGCCATGGTCCGTCTTAGCGTCCTCTTTACCGCGGCTTTCCTCGCCGCTGGGTGCATTGGCGCAGCGACCTCAATGCCGGCGCCTCTCCCCGTGCCAGGCAGACCGGAAGGCACAGCGGTCGCAATCGCTTCGGGTTCACTGTCGGTCCGGCCCGCGTCACCGATGGCCTGCGACAAGGGCGTCCGCGTACTCATCCACGGCGGGGAACATGGGTTTCGCGTGCCGCCCTGCGCCGGGTGGAAGGGGCAGATTCGTTACTCGTCGATCCGCGGCGTCTCGCATTGGACGATAACGTCCAGCGTCACGAACAATTTCGGGGTACCGGCGCCTCCGAGCGGAGAAGCGATCTTCTACATGCAGATGTGGCTGCGTAACCCACCGGATTGGGAGTTTAACAACGACGGAGTAACTGACACCGTCACAAGCCCGCTGCTTACGTCCGATCACACGTACACGCTGAATGTCTACAATTTCGTCTACAACGACCAGTGCCCGTCGTCGCAGTGTACCTGGACGATGAATATCGGGTCGCCGCAACCCGGGAGCCACAGCATCACATTCAGCTCACCGCTGAACGGGGCAACGGTGTTCCGCGGTACGTTGAATACGCCCGTATGGCAGTTTGTGCAAAATTAGAGCCGCGAAACAACCTGGTGTGGTCAAGATAGGGCAGAGGAGGCGAGTTTTGTGAGTAGCTTTCCGACGCCTAGTTCTACAGCGCTCGGGTGGGCGAACTTCCTGTACGACTATCTTAGCGGGAACTATCCGCACGCCACTGATTTCATCGATGGCGCGCTCGAGAACGCCCTCAACGACGCGCAGAATGGGCTAAACGGCGCCGTTGTCGGCGGGACGATTTACTTTCCGCCGCTGTCCGGCGGCAATCCGTACCCCATTTCCGGTACGCACACGATCACCGGGTCGTGCGCGCTGATCTCGACCGGCGCGAACGACACGTTGTTCAACTTCGCGCCTTCTGGAACCCCTTTTAACGCCCTGCAGAGTGCGTTCATCATCGAGGGCGCCAACGTGACCCTGCAGGGGTTCAGGTTGCACTACCCGGACGATACGATTCTGTCGCTTGATGGTGACAACGTAGCGGCGATTCAGGTGGTGTCCACGGCGGGCGTGGTGATCGAGGACGTCATTATCGTGAACGCGTACGGCGGGGTGGACTGCGTCGCGTCGTCGGTGGTTTGCGAGAGGGTGCAAGTGTACGGAACGCCCGGAACGTCGGGGAACAGCTTGCCGCAGTTGCCTCCGTACGGATTTTGCGCCGAACCGGGCGACTCAGAGTCCCTGGCCGGCCTCACGATGGTGATCCGCGATTCTAAGGTGGACACCGGAGATACGTTCAATGTCAGCGGCGGCGTGGTCGGCTATCTTCTGGTCCCGCCCTACCCAGAGATGACGCTCGATCAGGCCGCGCCCAAGAACGTCAAGGACGCCTTTCGGATACTGACCGGTGCGAGTTCGGTGAGCACCAACACCGGGATCCTACGAGTGCGCAACAGCAGTAGCGAGGCCGACGACCGGGTCAGCGTCGTGGAGGGTGGCTCGGTCGCGCAGTTCACGCATCTCAACGACGATCGGGGGAACGTCTCGGGAATCGGGAGCTTGTTTACGCAGACGTTCAGCGGGGTCGGGCTGCTGGCCGGCAACCACTACGGATCGGGAGGCAATTTCGGCATCGAATTTGGCGTGAGCGCTCTCGATAGCACGACCGGCGACGAAGAGCCGATCTCGGCGTTACTGAGCGTGATCGGGTGCATCGCGAGTTCATCGAGCATCTTCTTATCGATGACGGCCAGCGGCTCGGCGGTGTTCAACACCGTCGGTACCGCGCAGTCCGGGCCCAGCATCGAGATCGGCACGTTGAACGCCGGACCGGCCGCGGTGGTGGGCGGCAGTTTGTACACCGAAGGCATCCACCTCTCGGGCGGGCCTGGGAGCGCGAACGCCCCACTCCTGATCGAGGCGCTGGCGACCGATGCCCCCTTGGCGATCGGGGGTCCGGTGACCCTGGCCGACAGCCCGCCATTCAATCCTGCCGGCGTGCTGACCCCGGCCATCCCGTCGCTGCCGGCGTGGACGGGAACCAACGACACGGGCTTCGATGTAGTGGTGTACCTAACGTCGATGGGCATCCAGATTACGCAGATCGCCGTCGGCGGCGAGAGCACCGGCATCACGATGACCGGAGCTGCGACCTATCCGGTCGCCGTGCCCGCCGGCCAACCGCTCGAACTCACCTTCAATACCACGCCGAACGCCTTCAACTTCGCTTGGACCTGGATCGCCAACTAGGCACGGCGAAGCACCGAGTTCCGAGTCGAACAATAGGCAGAAGGTTCCCATGCTGATTGTCAACGACGAGGAGTTCGTCGGAGAAGCCCTTTCCGGGCTTCCCTTCATTTATTACATGGCAGCGATCGAGTCTAGAAAAAGCGCGCCGCTGTACATACTGTTCCGGAACGTGGATGTATTCGACCTGATCCCGGCGCGGGTCAGGCGGCAGCTGTCGCCAATAGTTCGCCTTGAGGACCTCTTCGAAACGCAGCCTCCCTTCGTAGAGCAGCGAATCGCTCACCTTGCCGTCGGCCCATGTCGGACGCGCTACGGACACCGGTATCACATGATGCACGCGCACTTCGTCAATCACGGATTCTACCCTGATAAGTGGGAGCCACCTCTTCTAGACATAGGGGCCACTCGGGACGCCCAGGCGTTCGATTTCATCATTGCCCCGCATTCGCGCGATTCGCGTCGCGAAGCGGCGGAGTGGCCTCACGAACGATGGCAGCAGCTTGTCGACCGACTTTCCCAGCGCTTCCGTGTTTGTGTGATCGGAGAGGCCGGCCGGTTGCCGCAGTTCAGGGGCGCTGCGTACTTCGGATTCGATCGCCTGCGCGACGTGTGCGGGGCCATGAGCAATGTTGGCCGGGCCGTTATATCACTGGATAACGACTGCAACCATCTAGCCCACGCTCTCCGCGTTCCGCACTGCGATGCGCGTTGCTGGTGACGACGACGGCCGCGCAGAAGGACTTGGCATCAGCGCTTAAGTGACTGCTTCACCACGGCGGTGCTCTGCGCGACACCTGAAGGCCGCATCGCGGAACTCTCCCTGTTTCCTTGACGAGGGCTCGTTCTGCGCGGTGAAGGTAGTCGGTTGACGGCGATAGCGCGCGGGTAAGGGTACGCGCTCTCTTCGCCAGAATCGCCGTGGCCGACCTCGAGCGCGCAAGGACGTCGTATACGAGGCTCTTCGGGCGCGAACTGGACGCCGCACCGATGGAGGGCTTGTGCGATTGGCAAATTGGCGAGCATCGCGTGCAGCTCGTCGTACTGGAGCGCATGCGAGAGATTTTAAAAATCGGCCGGCCTGGGGAGCCGCCGCGAGCCTCCTCGGTCACGCTCGTCGTCCACGACGCGCAGGCGGCAGGTGGGCAAGCCACAACATTGCGCGGTACCGCAGTCTCGCACTTCGAGAACACACGTTTCCAAACCGCATCGGTCGCAGACCCTGAAGGGAACCTCGTGACGTTTCTGCAGGTAGGTTCGCGACCCGAACTTTAACGGGCGTCGCTCGGCCTCCCGCTCCTTGCGAAGCGGGAGGCGTTTGACCGCGGCCCGTCCGCTCGGCTACGTCTGTTGCGTGAAGTCGGACGGGACGGAGAAGATCGGGTCGCTGTCGGTGACCGTCCTGACGTTGCCGCGCTCCGTCAACAACGAGAAGCTGTGCCCTTCGGACGAACCCTGTCCTGGGAACGTAACGAGATCCCAGAGCGATAGGGTGCCGATCGGCAGGGTGGGACCGCTCGCACTCACCGTGAAGCGAGGGTTGCCTTTCGAATCGTGCAGCGCGCGCATCGCGGCCGCATAATTCGCGAGCATTGCGCCACCCATTTGTCCGCCGCTCATGCCGGCGTGCTGCTGCGAAGTGACCTCGCCCGGCTCGCGGCAACTGGCCGACGGCATCGGCGTGCCCGTGTAATATCCGGTCGTCGTCATCTCCGACGTCTGGGGGGTCTGGCCGGGCTTGGTCACCGTGACCTTCATATCGGACGAGTAGCCGTTCGTGTTGACCGCGTCGATTTGCTTCGGGCCGAGCGACTTGGTCGTCACCGAAAGCGCGACTTTCGAACCGTCATCGGTCGCGCGCGGCTCGGGTCCGCTCGGGCCGCCACTCGACGTGCTGGGCGTGCTCGGATGATCGAGCGACGTCACGTGATAGGTCTTCGCCTTGAGGTCGAGCGTCGTCAGCGTGCGGGCGCTGCAGTCGACGATCGTCGCGGTCTGCAGAGCGACCATGTCGATGCGGGTCTTGCTGCCGGCGACGTAGTGGCGTTCGGCGGTGCCGTTCTTGAAGGACGCCATCGCGCCTTCGGCGGCGTTTTGGATCTTGGCGAACATGCCGCCGTGCGACGGCGGCGGCTGAGACGCGGTTTGGAAATCGCTGGTGAAGGTGCCCGGTTGCAGCGACGACGTGTCGCCGCTGGTCACGAACTTGGTCACGGCGTCCCAGGCGAGGCCGTTTGCGGCGGATGCCGGCGCGAGCTGCGCGGCGAATGCGACGACGACCGCCGTCGTGATGGCAATACGAAAACGTGGGGTCACGAGTGTTCCTCCATGGGGTAAGTTATCGTCCCGGCGGACGGCACTAGATGGCGGCTTTGATCAGCACTCCGCCGGAGCCGTTGATGCCGGTCATCCACAGGTTGCCGTCGGGGCCGCCGATGATGCTGATCGGCGACGACTTGCTCGGCAGTGAGAAGTAGTTGCGCCGGCGGCCGTTCTGCTCGAGCGTTCCGATGCCGGCATTGATGAAGAAGGGGTCCTGGTTGGCGAACCACAGCCGGTGATCGGACCCGAGCGCGATGCTCGCGATATACGTGCCGCCCTTGCCGACGAACCGTACCCGGCTGCCGATGCGCCCGAACGGCGTGCGGCCACCTTTCGCGCTTCCATAGAAGAGGTTCGTGAACCAGAGCAGGCCGTTCGCATCGGTCGCGAACGCTTGCGTCGACTGGTTCGCGCAGCACGGCAGGAAGATCGCCTGCAGCGCGAGGTTGTGCACCGTCGGCTTGCCCTGCGCCGGGATTTCGCCGAGATACTCGTCGGCGTTCGCGTTCGTGCCGGTGAACCACACGTTGCCCAGCTTGTCGACGCCGAGCGACGGGTTCGAACTGAGCGTGGAGTCGAAGTGCATGACCTCGGTGATCGTGCCGTCGAGCTGCACGTGGCCGACGTACGGACCGCCCTGACCGATCGACACGAACCACAGCGACCCGTCCGGCGCGCTCGCCAGGCCGGCGGGCAGGTCGCCGGCGGAGAGTCCCGCGGTGAAATCGGTGATCGCGCCCGACGGTGTGATGCGCGCGATCGCGCGCTTGCCGAGGTCGGTGAACCACAGGTTGCCGTCGCCGCCCACGGCGATCGCGTACGGCTCCGAGTTCGAGGTGGTTCCGGTCAGATATTGTGTGATCGTCCCGGTCGACGGCGCGATCTTGGCGACGCCCGCGTTGCCGTTGCCGGCGGACGGTTCGGTGAACCAGACGTTGCCGTCGGGACCACCGGCGATGCCGAACGGCGACGCACCGGACGGCAGCCCTTGCGCCTGACCGGCCGCGTAGACGGTGAAGGTCGGGCCCGAGTGCTTGGCGTGGGGGACCACGACGGTGGCAACGGCTGCCGTGGTCGTACAGAGGATAGCGACGGCGACGGCGCTCGCGACGCGGCGGGGCGCGGACGCGCGCCGGAATGCAAAGGCAGGCATGCTCATCACAGGACGGAGCGCCTTCGAGCCGTCCGAGAGGCGGGCCTGGCGGCCGAGCAGGCCTTTCGACCCGAGCGTCGCCCGCATTCTGCCTGGACGCTCGACGTTCGGCCGTGCTACAATCCCGGGGTTGTCCGGGCCTCAGTCGCTCGGCCGCGTGGGGGCGCACGCCCCATCCCCACCTGCTCGGCTCCTGAGGCCGGGCCGTTCGCCAGAGCGGCGAACGTCCATAGAAGGGAACGTCCTGAGATGACCGCCGCCTACGAAGTCACCTACATCCTGCGCCCGAACCTTGAAGAGGCCGACATCGACGCGCGGGTCACGAGCGTGGCCGACGCCCTCCGCACCAGCGGCAGCGAGGTCGGCGACATCGAGAAGATGGGCAAGCGCCGGCTCGCGTACGAGATCAAGGACGTGCGTGAGGGGCACTATGTCGTCATGAAGTTCAAGGGGGATGCCGCCCAGGCCAAGGAACTCGAACGGCAGCTTCGTCTGAACGAAGACGTGATGCGCCATCTCCTCATCAGACTCGACGCCTAAGATTCGGAGGTCCGTCCATGGCCGCTAGTTACAATCACATCGTCCTGGTCGGCCGGCTGACGCGCGATCCCGAAATTCGCTACGTTCAGAGCGGCACGGCCGTGACGTCGTTCTCGATTGCGGTCAACCGCCGCACGCGCCAGGGCGAAGAGGCGATGTTCGTCGACATCGTCGCCTGGGACAGCCCCAACCGCAAGCTCGCCGAGATCTGCAACACGTACCTCAAGAAGGGCATGAACGTCCTCGTCGACGGCCGGCTCTCGATCCGGTCGTACGAAACCAAGGAAGGCGAGAAGCGCAAGGCGACCGAGGTCGTCTGCAACGACATGCAGATGCTCGACAGCCGCAACGCGCGTCCCGGAGACGGCGACGGCGGTGGTGGCGGCGGCTACGAACGCGCGGGCGCGCGCGCGGGCGGCGGCGGCGACGCATCCGGGGACGACAGCGACGGCGAGATTCCGTTCTAGGGGATCGCCAAACGCACGTCGCGGCCCATCAGTCCGTAGGAATCGACACGAACGGGCGAGGCCGCTGCTTGAAGTCGAGACAGTCGCCTGCGATCGAGTTCGCGCGCGAGTCGCTCGCGGCGAGCCGGCCGAGGCCAAACGTGTCCTCCGCGAAGCGCAGGATGCTGCCGTCTTCGTACTGCACGTGCGAGACGTAGGCGCGCTTCGCGTACGGTGACACGACGATCAGCGGTACGCGGAACCCCAACCCTTCGTGGTCGAGCATCGGCGGCGTCACGTGATCGGCCCAGCCACCGAAACCGCTCCAGGTGACGAGCACGGTGGTGCTGCCCCAAAACTGACTCTGTCCGACGGCATTGACGACCGACGCGACCCAGGCGGGGCCGGTCGCGGAGCGCGCTCCTGAAAGATCGGAGTTCGCCGCTTCCGGCGTGACCCACGTAACGGCCGCCAGCTTGCCGGCGGCGATGTCCGAAAGGAACTGCTGCGGCGGCGCGATCGAGTTCATCGCATACCACGAGCCGCTCGCGCTCCCGTCGATCCAGCCGAACGCGTCCCACGGAGCCGTTGCGCGAGCGGCGGGTGCGCGATAGTAGGACCACGTCAAGCCGGTCGCCGAGAGTTCCGTTGCGAGCGTCTGGTAAGCGAAGCACGCCGGTTGCGCTGGTCCGCTGAACTGCGCGACCTTCGCGCGGTACGCGCAGCCGCCGGGCGGCGTCGTCCCGAACGGCTCATCGACGGCTCGAGCCGCCTCTGCCGCTATCAGGTACTGATGTGCTTCGAACGACGGGTTGCCCGTCGACGGGAACATCCGGTCGCCGAGCACATAGTCGCGCGCGAGCGCCGCATACGGTCGAGTTTGGTCGCGCGGCACGAAGCCATACTGTGGATTTCTGATACCCGGGCATTGCGCTTTCTCGCCCGAAAAGCTTCCGGTCTTGCGGTCGGCCTCGTAGTCTGCGAACGTGTCGGACAACCTGCAGTTCGCGGCCAGGCCGATCGGATGCAGCGGTTTCGCGCAGGCGGCCGCATCGGCGCCGCGGTAGCCGCAGAAGAGATCGTCGAAGCTGCGGCCCTCCTGCACGACGATGACGATGTGCTGTACCGATCCGCTGCTTGCCGCCGCGGGTGCTGCAGACACAGCGCAGACGACGGCTGCCGCGGTCAGCGCGGCGGCCGTAGTGGCAAACGCGTTCTTCATCGAGATCTCCTTGTGGCGTCGGTGGCCCTCAGACTAGATACGTTCGACGAGGGGTGTTGGCTCAGCGCGGGGTGTGGTGGTGATCCTGCAGCCACAGAGACTTTAGCGTCGTATACGAGCCGACGGCGGCTGCGGCGCCGAAGACAATCGCGAGGACGGCTAGCGACCCCGCCGTTGCATCCTGGGGGCCCTTGGCGACCGTCGCGACCCCGCTTGCCAGCGCGACGACCCCGACGAAGGTCCCCATGCGCAGGCTCAGGTCGAGCTTCTTGTCCTTCATGGTCGCTTTACTTTCCAGTGCCGCGCGCCTAGTATAAGCGGCCCCGAACCATTCTACGATCGCGGAGGCCGCCCCCACTCGCACGAGTGTCGACCAGACCAATTACCCCTATCCAGTTGGGCGCTGCTGACCGCTGAATTGATTGGGAGCGTCGCTCGGTGGTCCTGACAGCACTTCGATTATGATTTGACAGATATATGCGCCCGGAGTTAGAAGGATGTTGTTCGGTCCGAGATTGATCATTTCTAGCGTGATCGGGCCGTCAAAGCCGGTATGTATCGTCGGGGCTGTAAAATGGACGAGCAAGCCATAGCGAGCCAAGGAGCTCTTGCCTTCGACTCGAGCTGCGTAACACGTTCCCGTGCTCGTGATCGGAAATGATACACGCTCCACCGTTTGGCCAAGGACAAACTTGTTTGGCTGGAGGTTGTATGGTCGATCCGCGGAGAGTTTGACGGGCTCGCTGTTACGTTCAGCGTAGGCCTTGTCATAAGGCCGGTCCAGTTGGATCGTAGCGGGGCCGCCTTTGGGGATCGATATCGTTTCCGCGAGTCTAAGATCAACGGCCGAGGTGTTGAAGGGTGCTTGAGAAACGTCGCGACCGGCGAGGGGATCGATCACGATCTCACCGGCTTCGATTGCGGCAAGAATATGCGTGTTGCTAAGAATCATGCAGCTTTAACGTCTTCGCTCCTAATCCTAACCCAACGTGATCCAGTTGAGGGATCCTCCGTCGGTAGCAGACAAATGCTGACCCCCTCTTCCGTTGACACGCGCGTCGCTCGAACACCTGGTGGATCTGTGGAGAGGAGGCTCTTGTCGGCCAGGAGCGTGACGGCTTGACCGTCTACCGTGCGAATTTCGATCGTGACCTCAGTCGGGAACATCCCATCGCCAACGACGTTGCATGGAATGAAGACCTGCTCGGCTTGGTTCACAGGGCCATTGTCCTCTCGAGACATTGCGCGTATGTTGCCAACCCCGTGCGCCATAGAGGGGGTGGAGACTTTGTGGATGGACGGTGGAGGATCTGCGAGCAAGTCGCAAAAACCGAGGAGAACCGTTATGCGAACGTATGTTCGATTGGCGCGACGGGCGGCCTGCTTTCTGGCCGACACCGTGCAGAATCGTAGGGTAAGGCGAGCAAGCCGGAGCCACGCGCTGGAATTCTACTCCTCGATGGGCCCCGTTGTAGGTCGCCCAAAAAGCTGACCCTGGATCGGATCGTTGGGTCATCAATTTTCTGACCGTGTTCAGGGAGCTTCTAGGCACTGCGCGGAGCCTCCAGAGTGGCAGGCGGGACGGCGAGGTAGCGGTCGATCGCCCGTTTGAGTGCCAAGGGGTTACTTGTTTGGTAGATGCGTTGCAGGTCGGCGAGCTGCGGCGAGGGCCGGCCGAACGTCAGCACGCGGTGGAAGGGAGTTCGGGGGACATCGTAGCGCTTGACCACGAGGCCGTCGCTGCGACGCTCCTTAGCGATCAATTTCATCACGGGCTGGAAGCAGTTATTGTACGGTCGCAGCAGGTCCGTGTAGAGCGTGTTGAGCCAGGCGAGTTGCTGGGCGGTTTCCAGACGAGCGTAGCCGATGAGCTTGCGCACCAACGTCCAGTTCTTTTACTCGACGTGGGCGTTGTCGTTCTTGCGGTACGGTCGTCTGCGAGTGAAGGCGATTCCATCCTTACGGCACCAACCCAAGAGCGACATGTTGAGAACCTCCGTGCCGTTATCCGAGTGGATGCCGCGGAGCGCAAAGGGAAGCTGGGCCTGGATTTGCTGGAGACCCGCGACAACAGCGTGTTGGCTCTTTCCGGAGATCGCCACCCGTTCGGTCCAGCCGGTGGCGAGATCCGTGGCGCACAACGTATTGATGAACTGACCGGCAGCCGTTTCGCCGCAGTGGGCGACCAGATCGATTTCTAAATATCCTGGGCAGTCGGGTTCGAAGCCGCTCAACTCGACCGGAATCTGACGACGCAGCAGTGCGCCGGGGCGGGTCGTCGACATCCGCTTGGCGCGACCCGTTTGAGCGAGTTTGCGAAGGCATCGCTTGAGCGTGGCGAGGCTGATGCCGGCGAGCTTGCAGCGGGTGTCGCTGTCGACGACGATCGCCTGGTGACGTTCGAGTGACTCGACCAGGTCGGGGAGAAACGGGCGCAAGCGATCGCCACAGATGTAGCCGGCTGCCTCCCAGAGGACTTCCAGAGCGCCCTGGACTCGGCCGTCGTACATGCGCGCCCGGCCACCCCGGCGACGCTGCCGTCGCCGTCCTCGGAGCAAGCCGAGGGCATGCTTGCGGTGATAGCCGGTCACCGCGCAGAAGTGGTCGAGCAGGAGACCCTTTTCGGCCCGACCGACCGCGCAGTAGAGCGTGCTCATCACGGCAGCTAGCTCGTACCTCGCCCCTATCCGCATCGCTTGCTCTGCCCCCCTCAGGGTCAGATTCTTGCGTGAGCTAGCGATCCGGCTCCGGTCAGCTTTGGGGCGAGCCAATACGGGCCCTAGCGCGGGGGCACGGGGTTCTGTATACTAGTGAGGTTGTGCCGCCGGGTCGCCGGCGGTTGCTAAATCCGGGCACCAGCCCGGTCGTGATCTGCGGATCACGTGTGTAGGGCCGTCCTCGTGGCGGCCGTTTCCACCTACATGAAAGCGAGAGCATGGCCGGACCACCGAAGAAACGCGCTCAGAAGAAGGAGCGCCGCCCGAAGCGAAAAGTCTGCAATCTGTGCGTCGACAAGGTGACGGCGATCGACTACAAGGACGTGACGCGGCTGCGCAAATTCATCTCGGAGCGCGGCAAGATTCTACCGCGGCGCATCTCCGGTAACTGCGCGCGCCACCAGCGCATCCTCACCGTCGCCGTCAAGCGCGCTCGCATCATTGCCTTCCTGCCCTTCACTTCAGAGTAGACACGATGAAAGTCATCCTGATGAACGACCTCAAACCGCTCGGCTCCGCCGGTGCGGTCGTCGACGTCGCCGACGGCTACGCGCGCAACTATCTGTTGCCGAAGGGGCTCGCCGCGCAGGCATCGGGCGGTGCGATCGCGCTGCTCGAGCAACAGCGCCGCGCCAAGTCGCGGCGCGAGGCGGAGGCACAGGCCGATGCGGAAAGCCTGGCAGCGTTGCTCGAGAGCAAGCAGATCCTCGTGAGCGCGAAGAGCGGCGGCAACGGCCGGCTGTTCGGCACGGTCACGAACGCCCAGGTCGCCGAGGCGATCTCCGCCGATCTCGGCGTCGCGATCGACCGGCACAAGATCGAACTTCCGACGAACATCAAGTCTTTGGGCTCGTACTCGGTCGAAGTCAAGCTCGGCCGGAACATCACCGCCAAAACGACGGTCAAAGTAGTCGCAGCCTAACTAACCGTGGCTGACGTTGACCGCGCCTACGTTGCACGGTTTCGTCGCCGCTTTGGTGGCGACGATGCAACGCGGCGCTATGTCGAAGCGCTGTACGAGTTGCTCTCGAACACGCTCGGCGCCGACAAGATGGTGCTGCGTGCGGGCAAGCTCGAGGCCCTGAAGCTCATGCGGTCGGCGTCGTTGCCGGACCGCATCCTTGCCCTGCAGCGGCTCGTCTTCGAGGACCCGACCCGCGACCGGCTTCCCGCGCCCGGCAAGTACCGCGAGGCGCTGGCCGAGATCGAGGACGGCCTGGCCGAACTGATCGCGCAGCGCAGCGTCGAGGAGACGATCGAGCGCAAGGTTGGCGTGAAGATGTCGGAGCGCCACCAGGAGTATCTGGCCGACCTCCGGCTCGAGGCGATCAAGGACGACGGCGGCCCCGAGACCGCGGCGACGCGCCGGCGCATGGCCGACCTCGACGCGCTCTCGCAACGCAAGTTGGGCGCGTCGACGCTGCACGTGCTGCGGCCGTCGAAGCTGGGCGAGGTCGTCGGTCAAGACCTGGCCATCCGCTCGCTACTCGCGAAGATCTCGTCGCCGCATCCGCAGCACGTCATCCTCTACGGACCGCCCGGCGTCGGCAAGACGACCGTCGCGCGGCTCGCGCTGCAGGTCGCCAAGACGCGCAACTACACGCCGTTCGCCGCCGACGCTCCGTTCGTCGAGGCCAGCGGCGCCACGTTGCGCTGGGATCCGCGCGAGACGACCAATCCGCTGCTCGGCAGCGTCCACGACCCGATCTATCAGGGCAGCCGGCGCGACTTCGCAGAGAGCGGGATTCCCGAACCGAAGCTCGGCCTCGTGACGAAGGCACACGGCGGCGTGCTGTTCATCGACGAGATCGGCGAACTCGATTCGCTGTTACAGACGAAGCTGCTGAAGGTCCTCGAGGACAAGCGCGTCGTCTTCGAGTCGTCCTACTACGATCCCGACGATCCGGCCGTGCCCGCCTACGTCAGGCGGCTGTTTGCCGGAGGGCGCGCCGGCCGACTTCATCCTGATCGGCGCGACGACGCGCGAGCCCGAGGACATCGATCCGGCGATCCGCTCGCGCTGCGCCGAGGTCTTCTTCGAACCACTGACCGAAGCGCAGATTCGCGAGATCGTGACCGGCGCCGCGACGCGACTGGGCGCGCGCGTCACCAAGGGCGTCGCCGACACGATCGCGTCGTACACGATCGAGGGTCGCAAGGCCGTGCAGATCCTCGCCGACGCGCACGGGCAGGCGCTGTACCGGCTCGGGCGCGCGACCGGCGTGCGCGATCACGCGAGGCCGACGTTGAGCACGTCGTCCAGGCGAGCCGGCTCGTTCCGCATACGCCGGTGCGCGCGCGCTCCGTGCGCGAGGTCGGCAAGACGTTCGGGCTCGGCGTGGCGCATCACGTCGGCAGCCTGATCGAGATCGAGGCGGCGGCGTTCCCTGCGGCGAAAGCGCAAGGGCGGCGTGCGCTTCAACGAGACGGCCGGCTCGATGGCGCGCGACAGCGTCTTCAACGCCGCCTCCGCGATCCGCGCGCTCGCCGGGATCGACCCGGCGGACAGCGACCTGCACGTCAACATCGTCGGCGGCGGCAACATCGACGGACCGTCCGCCGGTCTCGCGATCTTCCTCGCGCTCTACTCCGCGCTGACGCGCACCCCGCTGCCGCAGGACGTCGCAATCACGGGCGAACTGTCGATCGCCGGCAAGGTGCGTCCGGTCGGCGGGATCGTCGAGAAGCTGTATGCGGCGCGGCAGGCCGGCATGCGCGCCGTGCTGATCCCGCGTGAGAACGCGCGCGAGGCGCGGGCACGCCACGGCGTGCTCGACGTGATCCCGGTGCACGAGCGTCGACGTCGCGCTCGACGCGCTGGGCTTGAGCGGCCGGCGCGGCCGCAGACGCGCGGCGCGCGCGCTGATGGCGACCCTCGCGGCGACGCACATCGAACGGATTCCGCCCAACAACCTCGAGGCGGAGATGGCGCGTCATCGGGTCGATCCTCGTCGATCGCGAGATGATGGCGACGATCAGCGAGATCTTGCAGCCGCAAGACTTCTACGCACTGATGCACGAGACGATCTACCGCGCGCTACTCGAACTCTACGAGCGCGGCGAGCCGCTCGACAAGATCACGATCGCCGAAGAGCTGAAGACCGCGCGGGCATGATCGACAAGGTCGGCGGTCTGCCGTACCTCTCGTCGTTGATGGACACGGTCCCGACGGCCGCGTCGGCCGAGTACTACGCGCGGATCGTGCGCGAGAAGGCCGTCGCTGCGCGGGTTGATCCACGCCGGCACCATCGTCACGCAGATCGGCTACGAGGCCGAGGACAACGTCGACGATGCGGTCGACCGTAGCGAGCAGATCGTCTACGAGGTCGGCCGGCGCCAGCTGCGCGGCGAGTTCAATCCGATCACGAGGCTGCTCAAGGACGCCTTCGAGCAGATCGACATGCTCTATCAGAGCCACGGCGATCGGACGGGCGTCACGTCGGGCTTCGCCGACATCGACGAGTACACGGCCGGTTTCCAGCCCGGCAGTTTCGTGATCATCGCGGCGCGGCCCGTCGATGGGAAAAACCAGCCTCGCGCTCGCGATGGCCGCCGCCGCCGCCAAGGAAGAGCAGCGCCCGATCGCCGTGTTCTCGCTCGAGATGACCAGCGTCGAGATCGTGACGCGGCTGCTCTGTGCGGAGGCGCGGATCAACGGTCAGAGCCTGCGCCGCGGCAACGTGCAGAAGCACGAGTGGGACAAGATCTCCGACGGCATGGGCGCGCTCGCCGAGGTGCCGATCTACATCGACGACTCCGGCACGCTCACGGTCACCGAGGTGCGCAGCCGCTGCCGGCGCCTGCAGTCCGGTGACGGGACTGGCGGCGGTATTCATCGATTACCTGCAGTTGCTGCGGCCCGGCGGGTCGACGCGCGCGCAGAACCGCAACGACGAGTTGTCCGAGATCTGCCGAACGCTCAAAGCGACCGCCAAAGACCTCAAGGTGCCCGTCATCGCCCTCGCGCAGCTCAACCGCGCGGTCGAGGCGCGCACCGACAAACATCCGCAGTTATCGGACTTGCGCGACTCCGGCGCGATCGAGCAGGAGGCCGACATGGTCGCGTTCCTGTATCGCGACGCGTACTACAACCCCGAGAGCGCGCCGGACCCGGAACTGACCGAGTTCATCATCGCCAAGCAACGCAACGGGCCGACCGGGATGGTCAAGCTCCGCTTCCTCAAGGACCACACGCTGTTCGTCCCCTACGGCGACGCGTCACACTACAGCGGACCTTAGGAGTTACCTCACACGAGCGGTTCGGTCGCGATGATCTCGTGGGTCGCGGGGTCGCCGATCGCGTCAGCGAGATACGCGCGCGACAGTTCGACGTACTCGGGGCCGGCCTGATCGACCCATTCGACCGCCTTGCCTTCGAGCTTCTTGCGCACCTGCGCCGGCGCGCCGGCGGCGACGACCTCGTCGGGGATCTCGGCGCCGGATGGCACGACGCTGCCCGCGCCGATCAGCGCGCGCCTGCCGACCTTCGCGTAGTTCAGGATCACGGCGTTGCTGCCGATCAGCGCGCCGTCGCCGATGACGCAGTCCTCCATCAGCGCGCAGTGGCCGATCGTGACGTCGTTGCCGATGATCGTCTGCGAGTCGTGGCCAACGTGGATGACTGCGTTGTCCTGGACGTTCGTACGGTCGCCGATGCGGATCGGGCCGTTGTCGGCGCGGACGACGGCGCCGAACCAGACGCTCGAGTTCTCCCCGATCTCGACGTCGCCGATCAGGACGGCGGTCGGAGCGATAAAGGCGCTCGGATGCACTTGCGGCGACTTGCCTCGAAATTCGATGAACATGCGGCTCCCTCGGCGAACGGACGTTGCGTGCTTCTCACGCCGTCCGGCACGTCCCTCGTGAGCGCGCATCGCCACCAGACGCCGCTGCGCGGCGCCAAGGCGACGCCGCGGCCTGCGCCCGATAACCCCGACTACACGGCGATCAACTACGCCTACGCCGGGAAGACGGGTCATGTGCACGAGGTCGTCACGATCGGCGGACGCGAACTGGCGAAGGTCGGCTTCGACGATCGCAAGATCGTCTATTACCTGCTCGCCGACCTCGAGATCGAGGCGGCGTCGCCGCGGCGTACGTTCCACG
This sequence comes from Vulcanimicrobiota bacterium, assembly GCA_963743605.1. Taxonomy (GTDB): domain Bacteria; phylum Vulcanimicrobiota; class Vulcanimicrobiia; order Vulcanimicrobiales; family Vulcanimicrobiaceae; genus CAVUQJ01. The sequence continues at coordinate 733,656 of CAVUQJ010000009.1, forward strand.
ACGACGCGCCGAAGGACGAAGCCTAGGAGCCGACCCAGCGTTCGATCGCGTCGGGCGCGACCGGGATCGCGGCCGACAAGACGCGATGGCCGTCGGCGGTGATGACGACGTCGTCTTCGATGCGCACCCCGATCCCGCGATAGCGCGCCGGCACGGTCAGGTCGTCGGTCTGGAAGTAGAGGCCCGGTTCGACGGTGAGGACCATGCCCGCCCGCAGTTTTCCGTACTTGTAGTTCTCCCGGCGTGCGGCCGCGCAGTCGTGGACGTCGATGCCGAGCATGTGGCTCACGTTGTGCAGCGAGTAGCGCCGGTAGAACTGGTTCTCGTCGCGCAACGCTTCCTCGGCCGGCATCGGCAAGATGCCGAGGCGTTCGAGGCCATGCGCGAGCACGCGCATCGCCGCCCGATTGGGGTCGAGGAAGTCGTTGCCGGGTTTACAGGCTTCGAAACCGGCGCGCTGCGCGGCCAGGACGAGTTCGTAGATCTCGCGCTGCGGGGGCGAGAAGCGGCCCCCGACGGGCACGGTCCGCGTGATGTCGGCAGTGTAGAGCGTGCCGGCCTCGACGCCGGCGTCCAGCAGCAAGAGGTCGTTCGGGTCGAAGGTACCGTCGTTGCGCGTCCAATGAAGCGTGCAGGCGTGCGCGCTCGAGGCCGCGATCGTGTTATAGCCAACGTCGTTGCCTTCGCTGCGCGCGCGCAGGTTGAAGATGCCCTCGACCTCGCGCTCCTTCGACAACCCGCGCAGCGCGCGCATGACGTCGTCGAACGCGCGCGCCGTCGACGCGACGGCTTTGTCGAGTTCCGCGATCTCGAACTCGTCCTTGATCAGCCGCATCTCCGCCAGCGCGGTCGAGAGCTCCGCGTCGCTGTCGGGCTGTTCGGGGACGAGCGCGTCGATGGTGCCGTCGATGCCGCGGATCATCCGCAGCGGGCCGCGTTGCGGCGATTCGAGCGTGCCCGGTAACTCGGGGAGCCCGCGCGCCTCGTCGACGCCGAACCGGTCGCGGCTCTCGTCGATGCCGAGGCGCGGTCCGACCCACAGTTCGCCGCGCAGGCGGTCGGAGAAGAAGCGGTCGTCCGTCTTGCCGTGCGCCGGTTCGACGTAGAGGACGTCGCGATGGCCGCCGGCCGCGAGCGGCTCCATCACGAGGACGCAGTCCGGCTCGAGGTCGCCGGTCAGGTAATAGAAATCCGAGCCGGGGCGGAAGCGGTAGAACGTGTCGTTGGCGCGGACCTTCTCGCGACCGGTCGGCACGACGAGCGTCTCGCCGGGGAACGCTCGCGACAGCGCGCGGCGACGAGCGTGGTGGTACGCGGCGCCGTCGATGGGCGGCGGCGCGTCCGCCGAACGCGCCGCCCAGTCGCGCAACATGAACGCCTTGAGCGCCGGGGGCGTGTCGGGATCGTAGCCGGTGCGCTCCGGTTCGCGGGTGTCGGGTTCGAGCAACTCGCTCGCCTTCGGGGTCATGTGCGTCGTCCTCCAACCGTGGTGTTTCGACGCGCGGGGGGCGCGGGGCCCGCCGCCGCGACCGGGCAGGTTCGTCGCGCGCGGACCGAAAGGAGCGCGGATGGCCGATGCTGCGTTGCCTGCCCTGATCGTTGGCGCGGGACCGACGGGTCTGACCGCCGCACTCGAGTTCGCGCGCTACGGCATTCCGATCCGCATCGTCGACGAGACGGAGGGCCCGTCCGAACTCTCGAAGGCGCTCGCGGTACAGGCTCGGACCCTCGAGTACTTCGAGCGCGTCGGCCTGCTCGAGAAGTTAATCGCGGCCGGGATCCCGCTCCAGGGCGTCACGATCTACAGCGAACGCAAGGTGATCGCGAAGCTCGACGTCACCCACGACGAGCACGGCTCGCGCGTGCTCGCGATCCCTCAGCCGGCGACCGAGGGAATCCTCGCCGCCGAATTCCTCCGGCGCGGCGGCACGATCGAGCGCTCGGTACAGTTGACTTCCTTCGTGGACGAAGGCGACGCGATCGTCGCGCAGCTCAGGCACGCAGACGGGCGCGACGAGACCGTCCGGACGCGCTGGCTCATCGGCTGCGACGGTCCGCATAGCCTCGTGCGCCACACGCTCGGCGTGTCGTTTTCCGGGCTTGCGTACGACGAATCGTTCGCACTCGCCGACACCAAGCTCGACGGCGACGTTCCGACGCGCGAGCGCGGCACGGTCTTTCTCGAGCACGGCGATCTCGCCGTCATCTTCCCGCTGCCCGGCGATCGCTGGCGGATCATCGTCGAGGTGCACCAAGCGCCGTGGGGCGAGGGCGAGCCGACGGTCGAACAGATCGCCGCAGTCGTGGCGCGCATGAGCGGCCTGTCGCTGCGTTTCCACGACGTTCGCGTGGTCGACGAAGTTCGACATCAACCAGCGCAAGGCCGGGCACTACGTCAAGGGACGCGCGCTGCTCGCAGGCGACGCGGCCCACATCCATTCGCCGATCGGCGGCCAGGGCATGAACTACGGAATCGCCGATGCCGTCAACCTCGCGTGGAAGGTCGCGTTGGTCGAACGCGGTTTCGCGCCTCCCGAGTTGGTGCAGTCGTACGAGGCGGAGCGCGAGCCGGCCGGCAAGGCGTTGCTGCGCGCAACCGGGCTCGCCGGCGACTTCATCCTCTCGCCGAACCCGATCGTCGAGGCGGTGCGCGATCGCGTCGTGTCGCTGGTCGCTTCGCTCGGTTTCGTGCAGGAGCGGCTGCGCGAGGTCGTCGGCGAGACGCTGATCGGCTACCGCCGCAGTCCGATCGTCGACGACCGCGGCTGGCGCGGTGCCGTCCAGGCCGGCGACCGTAATCCCGCGCTCCGCGACACCGCGCAGGATCTTCGCCACGTCGCGCTCGCGTTCGTCGACCGCACCGACCCCGCATCGCAGGCGCGCGCCGGCGAACTCGCTGCTTGGGCACAGCAAACCTACCCGGATCTGCTCACCGTGACGACCCCCGACTGGTCGCTCGCGCCGCACTACGGTTTCGGCGATGAGGGCGTTGCGATCGTCCGACCCGACGACTACCTGGGCTATGTCGACGGCCAGATCGACGTCGCCGGTCCACGGGCGTACTTCGCGAGACTGCTGGCAAAGTAGTCCTCCCTCCCACCCGGGAGGGGTCGGGTGGGGCGGCCCGAATCCAGGGACGCCCGCAGTGACGCCGACGTAGCTCAGTTGGTAGAGCAGCTGATTCGTAATTAGCAGGTCATCGGTTCGAGTCCGATCGTCGGCTCCACGCAAGGCATAGCCCGCGCTATGTGGAGTGAGCCACCGCGGGCTGCGAACAGCGCGACCTCACCGGCCATCAGCGCGATCATGATGATGAGGACGACGACGTCGAAGACGTTTGGGAACGAGGTCATCGCGGCGCGGCTTCGGGGAGCGCGATCAGGTAGACGTAGCGCCGTTTTGCCGACGCGGGCGTCGTCCGTTCGTTGAACTGGGTCAGCGCGGCGTTGACGTCGCGCAGGACGGTCGCGTACTCGTCGTCGGTCAGGTTGCAGACGGCGAGGGCGGCGCGCGTCTGCGAGGGGTCGCGCGCGAACGTGCGGCTCTCGATGTAGGTCGACACGTCGGCGACGAGCGTCGCGAGGAAGTTGCGCAGCGTGGCCCGCAGCTGGGCGACGGGCAGTTTGGCGAACTGCTTGGGGTCGAACGTCGCGGCCCCGCGCGAGGCGACGGCGTAGGTTCGCTCGACCGCGCCGCGCGCCTGGCGCTCGGCGACGACCCGCAGCAGACCCGCGTCGCGCAGGCGCGCGAGCTGCCGGTAGAGCGACGACGTGGGCACGTCGTCGTGGACCTGGGCGAGTTCGGCGGTCGTTTGCGGACCGCGCATCCCGATCGTCGCCAGCAGACGGTACGCGATCGGGTTCGCCATCACGCGGATCGCCGCGGTGGCCTCCTTTGTTCCCATATAATGAGAATAATAGAGCGCCCGCTCTGTGTCAAGCGCGAGGTCGCGTTCTCCCCACGGACGTCCGAAGCGCGGCGAGCCTGCGTTCGAGGAAGCGCCGCTCGGGAGCGTTGCGCAACAGCGCGATCGCGCGCTCGTATGCCGCGATCGCCTCCTCCTCGCGGCCGAGCCGGCGCAGCAGATCGGCCCGCGTCGCGTGCAGCGGGTAGTAGTCGCCGAGCTGTCCGTCGCCCGCTAGCCCGTCGACGATCGCGAGCCCGGCGGCGACTCCATCGCTCATCGCGACGGCGACCGCACGATTCAACTCGACGACGGGCGACGGGTTCAGCTCGCTCAGCCGTCCGTAGAGCGCGGCGATTCCGCGCCAGTTGGTTGACGCGAAGTCGCGCGCCACGTCGTGCGCGGCCGCGATCGCGGCCTGCAATTGATAGGGGCCCTCACGGTGGTGGCGCGCCGCGCGAACGAGCGTCTGCAGCCCGACGCCGATCATCGCGCCGTCCCAGCGAGTGCGGTCCTGCTCTTCGAGCGTCACGAGTTCGCCGGTGGGGTCGACACGCGCGCCGCGGCGCGCGGTGTGCAGCAGCATGAGCGCCAGCAGCCCAAGGACCTCGGGTTCGTTCGGCATCGCGCCCGCGAGCAGGCGCGTGAGGTGAATCGCCTCCTCGGCGAGATCGGCGCGCAGCGCCGCGTCCCCCGACGTAGGCGCGTAGCCTTCGTTGAAGACGAGATAGAGCACCGTGCAGACCGCATCGAGACGCTCCGGCAGACGGTCGGGTGACGGGACCCCGAAGGGGATGCCCGCCGTGCGGATCTTGGCCTTCGCGCGCACGAGCCGCTGTGCCATCGTCGCGACGGGAACCAGAAAGGCGGACGCGATCGCCTCGGTCGTCAGTCCGCCCAGTGCGCGCAGCGTCAGCGCGACGCGCGCGTCGAGGTTGAGACTCGGATGGCAGCAGGCGAAGATCAGGCCGAGCCGGTCGTCGGAAAACGTCTGTTCGTCGGCGGTACCCTCGGCGGGCGCGAGCGTATCGACGCGCTCGAGGCGCGCGAGCAACTCGTGTTTCTGGGCGCCGCGCTGTTCGCGCCGGATGCGGTCGATCGCGCGGTTGCGTGCCGTCTGCACGATCCAGGCGGACGGGTTCGCGGGTGCGCCGTCGGCCGGCCAGCGCTCGAGCGCCGTGAGGTACGCCTCCTGCACGGCATCTTCGGCCCGGTCGATATCGCGAAAGGCGCACGATAGCGTTGCTATCGCGCGCCCGGCGTCGCGGCGGAACGACTCGGCGACGGCGGTCGCATCGCCTCGTCCGTTCATTTACATGTTCGGGATTTGCATGACGGGGCGGACTTCGATGCTCCCGTAAGCGGCGCCCGGGATCTTGGCGGCCCAGTCGAGGGCCTCGTCCAGCCCGTTGCACTCGAGAGTGTAGAAGCCCGCGAGCCACTCCTTGGTCTCGGCGAACGGGCCGTCGGTCACGGAGCGCTTGCCGTCGCGGACGCGCACGGTCGTGGCCGAGTCGGGCGGCTGCAACGGGGCGCCGTCGACCATGATCCCCTTCTTGCGGACCTCTTCCGTGTACGCGCCGTAGGCCGCGAACACGCGCTGCTCTTCTTCGGGCGGCAACTGCGGGCCGCCGTTCGGGGCGTAAATCAGGCACATGTACTGCATCGTCGTGGTTACCTTTCCGGCGGTCGTCCCCGCCTGCGTCCTGAAGACGAACGGCGCCCCCGAAAATCGACAACGGCGCCCCGGGCGAGGTCGGGGCGTCGTCGCGTTCGCGCGCTGTTGGCGGGTCTCCCCGCCGCAGGTCACGCCGACTCGATGGTGAGGGTCGAAGGGTTGACCGAGTAGTTGCCGGCGGAGACGACGTTGTTCGGGTACGCGCAGATCAGGCTGTTGTTCGGGCCGTAGATGACGACGAGGTTCGGACCGCCGCACTGCGTTTGGGTCAGACTGTAGTTGGACAAGAGGGTTGCGCCAGGGCTCGAGGGCTGCGCCTGATACGACGTGACGGTCTCGTGCGTCGTCGAGTTCACGATCGAACCGAAGATGGCGGCCGACGTCGCGCCGACAGCCATCGCACCCCAGAAGCCGCCGCCCCAGTACGTCGGCGCGGGATACCAGGCCACGCCGTGGTTCCAGCCCCACGCCGATCCGTGATATACCGGGTTCACGACGACGTTGCGGTTGTAGTTCACGTTGTTCACGTTGTTGTGATAGGAGTTGTTGTTGTAGTTATTATGCACCGAATTGTTGTTGTAGTTGTTGTGATACGAGTTGTTGTTATAGTTGTTGTGCACCGAGTTGTTGTTGTAGTTGTTGTGGGCCGAGTTGTTATTGTAGTTGTTGCGATAGGAGTTGTTGTAATTGTTGTTGTGATATGCGTTGTTGTTTGGGTGGTTGAAGTTGTTGTTGGCCGGCGGCCGGTTGACCGGCTGCGCAGGACGCGTGTCGTGGTTAAAATTGAAGCCGCCGCCGGCCGGGGGCCGCGCTTCCGAGCGAGAGAACCCACCCGCCGATCGTTCCATCCCGCCGCCGCCCCGCCGCTGAGCGCCGGCTGTCAACGGGACGGCGACGATCGCCGTCAGGACCAGCCCGTACGCAAGAACTCTCATTTTTTCACCTCGTCGATCGTGCCGGTCATCGACACGTTCGTGCCGCGCTTGGTCAGGAACGCCATCATCACCCCGTTCGGGGGGAGTTGGGTCGACGAGAGCGGCAACGGCTGCCGTTGCCCGGTGAGATTTGCGTAGATCGTGCCCCGCACGAGGTCGATCGGATGCAGCTGCCCGGCTTGGATCCACTCCATGTGGTACAGCAAGCAGCTGCGCAGTTCGCCGGCGTACGAGCACGCAGCCTGATCGATCTTGACGACGCCCTTGCCGTCTGCCGACGTGATCGTCAACGCCTTGTGGCTGATCAGGCGGATCACGACGTTCGGGTACACGTTGACCTTTCCGTCGCTTTCCTGGACGCGGAGCGTCCCGGTTGCGGACGCCGGTAGTGTCGCGACCGTCAGTGCAAGTGCGCACGCGACCGTGAGCGCGAGCGGCAGACGAGCGACGATGGAACGTAGGAAAATGGCGCGTTTCCCCATCGAAGGCACCTCCTGCCGCACGTTGCCCCGCGCTCAGGGGGGCCTCCTGCCGGAGGGGTCGCAAGGTTGGCCGCCAACGGCACGACCGAAAATGCGACGGGTGTCACGTTTTCGGTGTACGCGCCGGTCCGCGGGGTACAGACGGGACGTTCTACGACACTCATGGGCGAGGAGCAACGACACGATGCTAACCGAGGCGCGTCAAGCGCACACTGCCAAGAAATTCGATCTCAGCGGTCTCCAGGGGATCTCCGATCATACGCTCGAGGTGCACTTCGGGCTGTACGAAGGCTATGTCAAGAACGCGAACCTGCTCGACGAACAACTTGCCGACCTCGTGCGAAGCGGCAAGGCGGCCGGCGCGAACCCCCAATTTGCAGAACTGACGCGCCGGCTCGGTTTCGAGTACAACGGCGTCGTCTTGCACGAGTACTACTTCGGCAACCTGACGAAGCGCGCCGGGGCCAAACCGCCGGCCCCGGTGCTGGACCTGCTCGCCGCGCCGTTCGGCGACTTCGACACGTGGCGCAAGGACTTTTCGGCTGTCGGCGGGATGCGCGGCGTCGGCTGGGCGATCGTCTACTACGATCCTCGCCTCGCGCGCGTCACGAACAACTGGGTAACATTACATGAAGACGGCAACATCGCGGGGTTCGTCCCGCTGCTGGTGATGGACGTGTGGGAGCACGCCTTCATGTTCGATTACAAGCCGTCGGAACGTGGCAAGTATATCGAGGCGTTCCTCGCCAACGTCGACTGGGACGTTGTCGGCAAGCGCCTCGAGGCAGCCAAGAGGCTCGCACCGCCGACTTAGTTAAGCGGGGCTGTTAGCCTCATGAAACCCTTGCGGCGGTTCCCTTTGCGGGAGCCGCCGCATGTGCTGTTCGCCGGTTGTTACTCCGCGCGCCGTAGGATGAGAGCAGGTCGGACACGGTTGTCCGGTTGGCAGAACACCTACATGCGTGGAGGAAGCAACATGAGGTATTGGCAGAGTATTCGGGCTTTGGCGGCTTGCGCGACTCTAATGATCACGCCGCTCGCGTCACAAGCATCGGTGGTCTTTTTCCCCGATAAGGCCCCGAAGTGGGGCCCGAGTCAGGTCCCATCCGAACAGCATCACGATCGGACTGGGTCTCGGCAAGGGCGGCGAAGCGACGTTCCGGGTCTCGCAAAAGAGCAAGAGCGGCAAGACGTACACAGGGCCGGTATCGCGGCGACATCCAGTGCGGACTGGGCTTGCTCAGCAAACCGCGCCTGGATATCGACGGTGACACCGTGCACGTGATCGTCCGCGGCCAGGGCATCGTCGTCAGCGTGGGATGCTACGCCACGATCGAGGGCGGCGGTGGCGTGACCGGCGAGGAACCGATCCTGATCGACATCGGGCTCGACTGACCGCAGCGCCGATAGGCGAAAGTAAAGGGGGGACGCGGCCGTAGCGACGGCCGCGTCCCCCTTTTAGTGTGTGTGCCCCGTCCCCTTTTGTGTGACGAAACGAGCGCCGTCAGTCGCCGTCCACGAGCGCGCGGCGCGGCTGGCTGCGCCTGCTCGACCTCGAGCTGACGCCAGTACCGATAGGGCTTGGCGCCCTGGATGTTCTTGAACGGACGCGGGCTCTGGCTGTAGTTGAAGCGCCTCGGCGGCCGGATCGTTGGCGCGTGCGTCGGCGCCGCGAGGGGTCCGCGTCCAAGTTGTCCTCGATGAACTTCAGGACGCTCGCCGTCTCGTACTGCTTGTGGATGACGACGTGCTTCTTCGCATAGGGCGAGATGATCGATCAGCGGCACGCGGAAGCCGAGGCCGTCGTAGTCTTCGGTCACCGGCTTGACGGGGTCAAAGAAGCCGCCCCAGTCGTCCCACATGACGAAGATCGCGCTCGAATTCCAGAACTGGCTCTGGCCGACCGCGTCGACGATCGAGGAGACCCACGGCGGTCCGCCGGTCGAGTCCATCCCGCCGTGGTCCGAGTTGCTCCAGGTCGGCGTGATCCAGGTGATGTTCGCGAGCTTGCCGCTGCCGATGTCGCTGATAAACTGCGACTGCGACGGGATCACGTCGTTGCCCCAGTCGCCGCTGTTGTAGATGGGCTGGATCGCCTGGTACGCCGACCAGATGCCGCCGTTACGCCGTGGGGAGCCGGTGTAGAAGCGCCACGACAGCCCGGCGGTGTCCGCCTCGCTGCCGATCGTCGGATCGTTGAAACAGGTGACGATGTTCGGGCCGTAGGTGCGCTGCTGCGTCAACGTCTGGACGGTGTCGTGGGAGCCCCCGGGCAACCCCAGCGCCGCCGGGGAAGTTCACCGACTTGCTCGCGTATGCGGCGATCGCGTACTGGTGGGACACGAAACTGCCGTCGAGATTCGATTGGAACATGTGGTCGGCCAGCACGTATTGCTCGGCCATCTCCAGTATGGCTTGACCTCGCTGCGCGGCGCATAAGCATAGCCGAAGTTCGCCGGCTGGTGGCAGCACGCATAGGCGCTGTTCCAGCCATCCATCTTGCATCCGTCCCGGGCAGGCTGCCCGACCCGTCGCAGTCGGCATAATACGCGTTGATCGAGTGGTCGATTCCCAGCTCGTGTCGAGCGTCTGCGAGTGCAGCATAATCTTGTTGTGGTCTGGTCGTACCCGAAGTTCTCGTGTATGCGCCCTTGTAGCCCATGAACATGAAGTTGAACGAGCGGTTTTCCTGGATCACGAAGATCACGTGCTGGATCGGACTCGACGCGGTCTTGAAGATCGGACGCGACGCGTGCGTTTGCGTCCCGCCGGGACGCGGTGAACGGGGATGCGGCGACCGCAGGCGCGCGATCGACAAGGTGAGAGCGAAACGCCACGGCGATCGAGCGGGCGTCGGTGAGGAAACGATCAACGGGAACCTTCTGCGGGTCGAGCGGGATATTCTGCTCGCGATACGACAGGGCGAGGCGGTCGCGTCCGGGCCGCCAGGGGTGGCGGAGTCCGTCGAGCGGGCCCACGAATGATCCTCCCGCGTCCATGAGCACGTTCTCTCTGCCGCGAGGCTCGCCTCGACCGGCGGCGTTCTTTCTGCGTTGCCCGCATTGGCCGTGCGCCCGGCCGCGGGGCGGAGCCTGCGGTGGAGCTCGCGGCGCGCGGCGTACCGGTCTTCACCTACCAAGGTCGACTGGCGGATCCGCCGACCCGATCGGCGGCGCGCTTACGATCACGCCCCGCCAATTCGCTATCCGCGAACTCGCGACGCTGGCCGAACACCACCTACGCACGATCAGCGCCGGCCGAACTCGTCGCCTCGCTGCGCCACGGCCGCTCCCCGAGCGGGCCGTCGTGCTGACGTTCGATGACGGCTACAAAGACGACGTTACCCAGGCGCTCCCGCTGCTGCGCCGTTACCACGATAAGGCAACATTCTATTTGATCAGCGGCACGATCGACTCGCCCGCGGCACCTGACGTGGGCGGACGCACGCACCTTGCGTGACGCCGGCATGGAGATCGGCGCGCACGGGGCGGAACACGTCGACCTGCGCGATCTGAGCGCGCCCGGCCAGGCAGCCCAGGTCCGCGACTGTATGTCTACTGATGCGGGGTGCCAACGTCGACCCGGCGACCTACGCCTATCCGTCGGGCCGGTTTAACGCGACGACGCTAGTCCGTGATGCGCCGCGCGCACGTCGCCGCGGCGTTCACGATGCAGCCGGGCTACGTGCACGACCTTTCCGATCCGTACCGGCTCCCCCGGATCCGGGTGATGCGGGCCAGCGCCGTCGAAGCCTTCCGGGAGATTACCGCGGGGCTTATAGCGCCCTCTCGGCTCGGCTAACGGATCGCGCAATGCCCGATCCCCTGTCGCTCGAAGTAGCGCTGGTGGTTAGTCCTCGGCAGGATAGAAGTTCGTCGCCGGGACGATCTCCGTCACGACTGCCTGCTTGAGGCGCGCCTGCGCACAGTCGCGGGCGGCCTTCGCCTCCGCGGCCTGGCCGGCCGAGTGGGTGTAGATCGCCGAGCGGTACTGGGTGCCGAAGTCCGGGCCCTGGCGATTCATCGTCGTCGGATTATGGATCGTCGAAGAAGTGGTCGACCAGTTCGCGGTACGAGACGCGCTGCGGGTCGAACGTGACCTCGACCGACTCGCGTGCCGGTACGGCCCGTGCAGACCGCCGGATAGGTGGGATTGGGGAGCGTGCCGCCGGTGTAGCCCGAAACGGCGTCGATGACGCCGGGGACCTTGCGGAAGTCGTCCTCGACGCCCCAAAAACAGCCGGCCGCAAATGTTGCTTTTTCCGTCATACATCTTCTAAGACACGCGGGCGACGGCGGCGGTGCCGCCCGACCGCCCGGTCGCCGGGTTGTCGGGCCGCCGGGATGGGTAGGCCATAGCCATGCGTCTGACTGCAATCTTCCCGCTCCTGGCCGTCGTCGCGGCGCTCGCCTCGACCGGCGCGCTCGCACAGACCCCCGCGGCCAGCGACCTCACGCCCATCCACGCGACCGTCGTCTCGGTCGACCGCCAGCACGACACCGTCGACCTGCGCTATGCGACGCCCGGCAGCGGCCCGATCACTCGGCACACGTTCGCGCTCGCGAATCACAACGACGTGCTGCGCCTGCATCCCGGTGCCGTCGTCGACGGCACCGCCGACACGACCCAAAAGGTGTGGACGCTCTCGAACGTCAACGTCGAGAGCGACAAACCGCTGGGAGGACAGGCCAGTCCATGATGCTCTCGATCGCGCGCGCGTTGCGCTTGGTGACGATGATCGGCGGAACCGCCGCGCTCGCGGGGTGCTGCGGCTACCTCGTCAGTTGCCCGACGACTCAGACGGGGTTCGAGAGCGCCGGCTATGCGCTCGCCTCGCTGGGCAGCGCACGCGATCAGGCTGCCGGCCTTCTGGAGACGTCGAACACGGCGTTCCGCCCGGACGTCGCGCAATCGCTCGCCGCGCGCTACGCCGCCTTCGGCGACGCCTCGATGGTGTGGCAGAAAGACGCGGCCGCGGTGCTGCGCTCGAGCGCGGCGTTCAGCGAGCAGCGCAACAACGAGGAACTCGCCGCGATGTCGACGGCCGCGCGCAACTACGCGCTGGCGGTCGAATCGGCCGCCGGCAACCCGCAGAACTTCGCCGTGACCTATGCCCGCTTCCATAACGCCGTCATCGACAAGCGAGACGGCCTCGCCTCCGATCGTCGCCTGCGCGCGCGATCGTTCGCCGACGATGTCGCACCGGGACGGCGCTGATGAAGGCGATCGCGCCGTCGGTGATCGACGGCTGGCGCCCGATGTACGCGAAGCGGTCGCGGTCGCAATCACGAACACGGCCGGCCCAACGAACTAACTAACAGGACTACGCCCCGCCCTGAATCTCGCCGGCGACGACGCCCTGGAAGCATTCGATGCGGCCTTGCGGACCGAGCCGTGACTCGGGTTTCATCGCGCTGATCAATTCGATGAAGAGCGCGTTCGGCCAGGCGAAATCGGTGCGCGTGAATTGGGTCGGATCGTCGGGATTGAACGATTCGTGGAAGAAGTCATCGCCGATCTCGGACGCCGAGAAATAACGTGAACACGAGCGCCGTCTCGGCCGGGATCCTGCGACGTCAGCGCCTGCACGACGAGCGACATCGGCCAGATCCAGCCGTGCGGCGTGTGCGGGCTGCCAATACCCTTCGCGTAGGTTCCCGTGAAGTAGTACGGGTTCTGCGAGGACTGGACGAACCCACGCGTCCGCTGATAGCGGGGATCGTTACCGGCAGGTAGCCGAAGTACGGGATCGCGAGTAGCGACGGGACGTTGGCGTCGTCCATCATGTTGGTATGCCCGTAGCCGTCGACTTCGTACGCATAGACCCCGTCGAGCCGTCGAAGCGCACGTTGCCGTAGCGCTCGATACCCTGAGCGATCTGGACGAGAGGTTGGACGCGTTGCCGGACCGGCCGCTGTCGTGATAGACCTGCTGCTCGATCGTCGCGAGGTTGCGCATGACGACGACAGCGAACATGTTATCCGGGATGAGGTAACCGTAGATGCACGGATCGTCCGAGGGCCGATAGCCCGACCAGACCATTCCCGTGTAGCCGACGGGCGAGCCCTTCCCGCCGTTCGGGAGACCGGGGCCGCGATACGTCGAGCGCTGGTCGTGATACTGCTCCGTGCGCATCACGCTGAGGATCGCGTCGAACGCACGCTGCTGCTGCGCGTTGAAGATCGATGCGTCGCCGGTGCCGCGCCAGTAGAGGTACGCGAGCCAGATGGGATACATCAGCGAGTCGAGCTCGAACTTGCGCTCGAAGACGGTGTAGTCCGGATTGAACGCGTTCGCATAGGGGTCGATCGTGATGTACTTCGCCTGCCTGGCGATGATGCCGCGCAGCGTGCGGGCGGCATCCGGTTCGTGCTTCGCGAGCTTGATGTACGCCTGCGCTACGGCGCTCGAGTCGCGCAACCACTCGGCGTGGATGTCGCCGGTGGACACGTAGACCGTACCGTCCGGCTCGGTGGTCGCATGCTGGGTCAAGACGTCGTTGTAGGCCGCGAAGTACAGGCTGACCAATTGCGGGGAGCCCTCGACGAACCCGGGCGGACACGCGGCCATCGCCGGGGCGACGATTGCTGAGACGAGCGACGCGACGATGAACCCGGCGAGAAACGGTCGCGCTACGAACACCGCGCTGGGGTTCGCCCGCCGGTCGCGCTTGCCTCCAGCGCTCTCCAGGTCATTGCCGAACGAAATCCGAAGGCGCTCTCCGGGCACGCACTATAAGCATGACTGCATGAGCGTTCATTTCGGCCGTATCATCGCGGTCGTCGGCCTGTGCGCCGGCGCCGCGCTCGTCGCCGCATGCTCGGGCGGGAGCAGCACGGCACCGCCGGGCCCGCGCCCGACGCAGGCGCCGACCGCGGTTCCGACCATCACGCCCAAGCCGACGCCGTCGCCGACGGCATCGCCAACGCCGCGGCCGACCCCGACGCCGACGGGCTCACCGTCGTCGAAGCGGCTCTACGTCTCGAACTATCAAGGCGGCTCGGAGGGGCTCGGTGAGATCACGGCCTACGTTCCCGACGCGCGCGGCGACGCGACGCCGGACTCTACGCTGAGCGGCTCGGACACGGGGCTCAGTTATCCCGAAGGGATCGCGCTCGACGATCGTGGCGAGCTCTTCGTCGCGAACTACAACGACACGGTCACGGTCTATCGTCCCGGAGCGAAGGGCGACGCCGCGCCGACGCGTACCCTTGCGGGCAACCGCACCGGTTCTGACGTATCCCGAGGGAATCGCGGCCGACGGGTCCGGCGACATCTTCGTGGTCAACTCGAACAACACGGTGACGGTCTATGCCGCAGGCGCCGACGGCAACGTGGCGCCCGAGCGAACCATTGGGGGCGCGCACACGCGATTGAACGCGAGCGATGCGCTGGCGATCGACGCGAGCGGCGCGGTCTACGTCGCGAACCTCGGCGCGGGTGGCCGGCCCGCGATCACGGTCTACGCCCCCGGCGCGAACGGCGACGTCGCACCGACCGCGACGATCGAGGGGGACCACACGGGTCTGCACATCCCCACGGGCATCACCGTCGATCCTTCCGGTAATATCTATGTATCGAACTACGATGAGAGCGTCACCGCCTATGCGCCGGACTCGGACGGCGACGCGCAGCCGACCCTGACGATCCGTGGGCGGCGCACGCAACTGGACGCCAACTACGGAATCGCGCTGGACCCGCGCGGCACGATCTTCGTCTCGAACCAGGGTCTGACGTCCGGCCCCTACAGCGTCACGGCATACGCGAACCGCGCGGACGGCGATACGGCGCCGCTACGCACGCTCAGCGGTTCGATGACGGGGTTGATCGTCCCGAACGGCCTCGCCGTCCACTGACTACTTTAGCTGGTGCAGCGCGAAACGGTTGCCGTCCGGGTCCGTGACGAAGGTGGTGAAGCAGACGGGGCTTTCCATCAGCTCGGATGCCTCGACGCCCTGTTTGACGAGCGCTTCGCGCATCGCGGCCACGTCGTCGACCTCGAACGCGGCACTGAACTGGGTCCCCGGGACGATGCCGATGCTCGTGCCGTTGCCCACGCCGAACGTCGTCGCCCCTACGTCGAACTCGGCCCAACTGTCGCCGAAGGAGGTCTCGCTCGGCTTCAGCCCAATGACGTCGCGGTAAAACGCGACCGCACGCGGGACGTCATTGACGGAATACGCGACGAATGCAACATCCTTAACCATGGTTCTCCCCGTAGGACAATGGACGAATCTCCGCCCTTTTCGGTGTTGCCTACGGACGGCCTGGGAAACGATGGGAGCAGTCCACAGCGTGGTCGTTTGGCCCATGAACAACTGGAGGAGATGATGAGGACCCTAATCGCTCTCGGCACGATCGTTGCCTGCTCGCTAGCTCTGGCGGCGACCGTTTCCGCTCAATCCGCCTCGGCGTCGGCGACGTTGATCACCGTCACGATGAATGCGCAGAACGGCTCCGGCGAAACGGGGACGGCAAATCTGGAGCAGACGGGCAGCGACGTCACAGTGACGCTCGCGATCACCGGTGGCGGCAGCGACCCGCAGCCCGCCCACATCCATCCCGGAACGTGTGCGAAGCTCGATCCCGCGCCGAAGTATCCGCTCTCGAACGTCGTCGGCGGTAAGTCGGTCACCGTGCTCAAGGGCATGAAACTGACGGATCTCGAGACCGGCGCATTCGCGATCAACGTGCACAAGTCGACTTCCGACCTCAAGGATTACGTCGCTTGCGGCGACATCCCGAAGGCGGCGAGCAGCGGCGGCTCCATGTAATCCAACGCGTACGACTGCCTGGCGGCCGCTCGGGCCGTCCAGGCGGCCGCACGGCTGCGTCACGGCTGGGTTTCGTGGGAATAACCCACACTCATGTGGTCCAACCGCCGCTTCCTCCGCCTGACCCTCGCGCTCGCGCCGGCCCTGTTGGTCGCGTTCGGCGCGCTGTCGTTCGAGTTGTCGCGCGCCGCGGAGACGGTGGCCAGCGTGGACGAGCGCGGCGTTTCGATGCCGCAGTCGTGGCTGCAGTTCCGCCTCAACGGCGCCCACAATCCGGTCATCGACGCGCCGATCGCCCCGGCCTGGCAGATCGAGACACACGGACAGATCTCCGCGAGTCCGACCGTCGTCAACGGCATGCTGTACATCGGGACCAACGGTGGCCGGCTCTACGCGATCGACGCCGCGAGCGGCGCGATTCGGTGGACGTTCCTCGCCCGTAACGGTCTGAAGTCGAATCCGCTGATCTACGGCGGACTGGTGATCGTCGGCGAGGGCAACGCCGACTCGACGACGTTCGTTCCCCGCAAGCGTGTGCGCGTCGGCACCGGTTCCAGCGGGATCGTCGCCCTCGATGCCGCGACCGGCCATCCGCGCTGGTACCACGCGCTGACCGGAACGGGCCAGCCGACCGCGACCATCGTGCACAACGTGCTGATCCATCACGACGGCGACGGCTTCGTGGTTGCGCTCGATCCGACGAGCGGCCGCGAATTGTATCGCAGACGCGTGCGGTCGGTCGCGTCGATGGTGGGCGCCGTCCCGCTCGACTCGGGGATCGTCGTTACGACCGGGATCTTCCCGAACCGCGTGATCGGGTTCAAACGCTCGAACGGCCACACGGTCTGGACGTGGGAGACGTCGCGATCCGACTCCGGCCTCGGCGATTGCCCGCCGGCGAGCGACGGCGCCGCGATCTATTGCGACTATCTCTCACCCGTCGCGTCGGGTCCCCCGGTCGATCCTGGCCAGCTCGCCCAGGCAAAGGTGTACGCGCTCGACGCACGCAGCGGTAAACTGCGCTGGGTGCTGCCGCTCGAGCCGGGGATCGTGCCGCCGCGCAACGAGTCGGCGATCCCGCTGCTCTATCGCGATTCGGTCTACGTCGGGAGCGCCGTCGCTCCGTACGTCCACGCGATCGACGCGCGCTCCGGCAAGCTCCTGTGGCGCCAGCGCGTGCACGGTACGGTGAAGGGCGGCATCGTCGCGCGCAACGGCGCGCTCTATTTTGGCGACATGCAGGGCTACCTATGGGCGCTCGACGCGCGCACGGGCCGCGTGCTCGGCACCCGTAACACGCGCACGTCGTACAACGTGGGCTCACCGATCATCGTCGGCGGCTCTCTCGTGATCGGCAGCAACACCGGCCGCATCCTGTCGATCCCGCTCAGCGTCGTCAGCACTTCGCAAGACGTGTAGCTGAGAGATCGCCGATGAAACTGAGCGAGACCCATCTGACCGACGCGACCCTGACGTTGATCGGGCCCGCCGAAGGTGATCCGCCGGTGATCGGCGACGACGAATTGCGCGGCCTGCGCGAGCTGCAACGCGGGCGCGACGATCCCGACGCGTGCTACCTAATCGCGAGCGCGGTCCTCGAGCGGATCATCGAGACGATCGCGATCGGGAACGCGCGCGTGCGGCACGCCCCCTAGGGGTTCGCTTCAGCCTCAGGTCGAGAAGGCGCCGATTGGCCCGGCCAGCGGACAACTCGTGTTTTCCTGATTCAGATAGACCGCGTACGTCAGGCCGCTCTGAAGACCGCTGATCGACGACGAGTAGTAGTAGTCCGACGGAAACGGGTGCGGTCCGTTGTTGTCCGTGACGAGCGATAGGTTGCCGCCGGGGATACCCTGGTTGGCGTTGTTGTTGATCAGCAGGACGACCTGCCACGTCGAGTAGGTCTGGTAGAGGTAGTTGCTGTTACCATTCCCCACGATCGTGATCTGGCTCGTGCCCGGTGAGACGCCGGTCTGATTGGGCAACGGGCTCGCGAGGGCGAGTTGGGTGCCGGGGCTGCAACTGGTCCCGACGACCGACGGATTGTTCCCGCCGCCCGAGCCTCCGTTGCACGAGGCCAGCGCCACCCCGGCGCCGACGAACACTGCTACCGACCGCAACTTGTCAAACCGGCGTCCGAGCATCGATGTATCCTCCGGAAGTACGAACTAATATAGTCCCGTAACGGGACGTTCCCGGAAGGTGTCCGCTCGCGCTGCGGTTAGGTGTTAGGATTTGGTTAGGTGACGCTGTGCTCCGGCTGGAATCAGGCGCAGGCCTCCACGTTGAGTTCGCGCGCCCGCATCCGGTAGCGCGGATCCCGCGTCACCCGCGCGGCGACGGCATACGTCTTCGCGAGGACGTACAGGCTCGTTCTGCCGGACGCACAAGCGATCGATTCGTCGATCGCTTCGCGCGCCGAACGCCGGTCGCCGCGGGCGAGCGCCGCCTCGGCCGCTACCCGTTGCGCGGTCGCGACGACGCGGCCGTATCCGATCGAGCGCCCGAGCGCGGCCGTCTCCGCGGCGAGGTGCGCCGCCGCGTCCGCCTTCCCGGAGCGGAAGAGGGCGATCGCGCATAACGCCTGGGCGGAGGCGGACTCGTACGGGTTCGTCGCGAGCCGCAGAGCGTTACGAGCGGCCGTCAACGCGCGACGCGGGCTCCCGACCGCCGCCTCGATGTCGGCGGCCGAGAAATAGAGCATCAGGCGCTGCTGCTCCGGGAGGCCGCCGTCGATGCGGTCGACCAGTCCACGATACTGCGAACGCGTCGCGACGCTCGGCGCGTGCAGCCAGCGCGTGTACGCGAGCAGATGGGTCGCCCAGAGACGGCGCCCGCCGTAGCCGGCCTCGCCGGCGACGTCGACCACCCGCGCGAACGTCTCCTCGGCGCGCTGCACGTCGCCGTCGAGAAAGTCGGCGAGTTCGGCCTCGAGGATCAGCGCGTCGATGCGCAAGCCGGCATCGGGAAGGCGGTCGACGGATTCGCGGACCCGCGCGAGCAGCCGGCGTGCGCCGTGGCCGTCGCCGCCCCGCAGCGCGGCGCACACGCGCAGCATGCCGAGCCGAGGATCGGCAGCGTCGTCCGCCGGCTCGAGCGACGCGCCGACGATCGCCGGCCCGGTTTCATACCACCGGCCTTGCAGCGCCGCCGCGCGATGTTCGGTGGTGAGGCGTGGTTGCGCATCGACCGGGACGACGCCGTCGAGGATGAGGCGGCGCGCGTCGGAGAGATGGGTCTTCGCGCAATCGAGCCGGTGCAGGTCCATCTCGACGTTGGCGGCGCGGACGAGGGCGCGGCAGCGGGCCGTCGATTCGCCGGCGCGCCGCGCGACGTCGTCGAGGATCGCCAGCGCGGACGTTGCCTCGCCGGAATCCGCCAGTCGCGAGGCGTGATCGATCTGCAGGTCGGCGGTCCGCTCGCAGACCTGTGCGCCGCTCGGTTCTAGGCGACGCAACGCGGTGAGGAAGCGCGCATGCGCGGTGCTGCGCTCGCGCCGCAATTGACGTTCGGAGAGACCGAGATCGCCGGCGACGGCGTCCGCCGCCTCCGCGCCGACGTCCATCCGCAACAGGATGACCGTGTGGCGCGCCGTACGCCAGCGTCGCTCGCCGGCTTCACCATCCATGGCGGCCAAGGCCCGGCGCACCGCCCCGCCGACCGAGGCGAGCAGGTTAGCATCGGTGTGATCCGGCCCGATCCAGCGCCGCGCAAGCGGATTGCGGCGCAAGGCGCGCGCATCGCTCAGGTGTCGCAGGAGATGGCGCCCCGCGCAATAGTCGGAACGCATCGGGTTTGACCGGGGCATGTGCAACCGTTCAGCGGTAGCGCGGCCACTTCATGCAGCCGCGCTACCGCTGGGGCACACTAGCGCGGGGCCGACGGATCGATCGCGACGCCGTACGGGATCCCCGTTTGAGTGAAGCCGTTCGTGATCGTGTCGACGAGCGCGCCGCTCGTGTAGTCGTAGCCGAGGATCTCAGGCGTCGACGGGTTTGCCAGCGCGACCCACACGCGGTTTTCCGCGCGGTCGAACGTCGGCTCGTTGCCGAACGCCGGGACCGCGCGCGTCGGCCCGCCGCCCCACGGCGCGGGCCAGACGCCAAGCGCCCCCTGGCCATCCTCCATGACGAGATCGTCCGACCGGTCGAAGATGATGTCCCCGTCCGACTCGTCCGAGGTCGGCATCTGCTGCGCCGTGGTCGATCCGTTTGGGAACTCGATCAACGCCGGCGGTCCGCTCGTCGGGAGGTATGACACGAACAGGTCGCCGCTCTGGTCGACGCCGAGACCGAAGACGAGTTCGAGCTGGCCGTACGTCAACGTCGACGTCGGCGTCGTGCTGCCGTGCGCGTACACTTCGATGTTACCGGGCGGCCCGCTCACGCCGACGACGTTGCCTGCGTAGACCGTACCGTCGGGCGCCACGGCCACCGAGACCGGGTAGTAACCGGGATCGCTCAGCGTTTTGAACGGTTCGGTCTGGCCGCGCCTGAACGCGACGATGTTGAAGGCGTTCGTGTTGGCGACCCAGAGCCGCTGATGGCGATCGACGACGATCCCCTGTGGGCTGACGAGGCCGCTCGTCAACTGCCCGATGACCTGTTGATTGTTGCCGCGCAACGGATAGATGTTGATGAACCCGCCGTCGTACGACGATCCGTAGAGGACCGCCCGATGGCGCGCGGCGGGCGAGAGCCATCCGCCGCCCCGCTTGACGAGATGCGAGACCGGCCCGTAGCCGATTGCGCGGTGCGCGCTCGCGGCGGTCGTGACCGGCGCGTTCAGGGCGAGCCCCGGCGTCGCGGACGACGACGGAGCGCCCGCGCATCCGGCAAAGGCGACGAGCGCGAGCAGACCGCTCGCGCGAAAGAACGGAGAAAGCGACATCATAGACTCCCGAATCGAGGTAAGGGAGTAGCATCTCGGCGGGCACGGCCGCGCGGTCCTGGGGGCGACGCGCGATTCGGGGCCAAAATGGCCGAAAGGGAACGGCGGTCGAACCGCTGCTCAGTGTTCCGCGAGAAGCGTGCGCACGGTCGCGTCGACCGTCTCGTCCTGACCGTCGCCGACGATCGTCTTGCGGAGCTTGCCCTGCTTGTCGAAGATCAGTTCCGTCGGCCAGGCCTCGACGCCGTACGCGTGCCAGACGGCGAAGTCGTCGTCGATCGCAACCGGCCACACGATCCCTTGCGTGCGGAGCGCGTCGACGACGTATGCGCGCTTCCGTTCCGCCGGCGTCTCGGGGCTATGGATCCCGACGATCGCGAAGTCGCCCCGATGTTCGGCGTCGAGCCGGCGCAGGTTCGGTACGACGTTTTGGCAGTTGATGCAGTCAACGGTAAAGACGTTGACCAGCACGACCTTGCCGCGCAGGCCCGCCGCTGCCGGTTTGCCGTTGAGCCAGGTCGACGCGGCCAGCGCCGGCGCGAGCGTCGTCGCCCCGGTGGAAGCGTGCGCCATTCCCGGCGCGAGCAGCGCGACGAGCGCCGGCAGTGCAGCGATGCTGCGCCAGGCGCTCACGAGGCCACCGCCGGCAGCACGACCGACTTGCCCTCGAGCCGCAGGCCGGCCGTTCTTGACGAGGTTCGCCAGTTCGAGCGAGACGGTCTCGCGCGTGCTGCCGATCAGCGACGCGATGTCCGCGTGCGTCAAACCGACCTCGACGCGGACGCCGCCGTCGACGGCCGTTCCGTGCTCGCCGGCCAGCCGCTCGAAGAGATGCACGATGCGGTCCGCGACGCGCGCATACGCGAGGTCTTCCATCGTCGCGGACGCCTCGCCGAGGCGGCCGCTCAGCACTTTGGCGACGTTGAGCGCGAGCGTCGGATTGCCCGAGAGCAGCGCGAACATGTCGTCGGCGCGCGCGGTGCACAAGAGCGACTCTTCGATGCAGGTCGCGACCGTCGTGCGCGGGCCGGGCTCGAACATCGTCTCCTCGCCGAACAGATCGCCTGCGGAGAGCACGGCGACGGTGACTTCCTTGCCGTCGGCGGTCAGCCGCGAGATGCGGACGCGGCCGCGCTTGATCAGGTAGACGAGCCGCGTTGGATCGCCCTGGTCGAAGATGAGCGCGCGCTTGGGAAACAGGGTCGTCTTGAACAGGTGCGCACAGTTCTCGACCGCCTCTTCGCCCGCTTGCGCGAACAGCCGGTTTTGCCGCAGATACCAGACCTTGTTTTCCACGAGCCGCTCCTCGCCGCGTCCGGCCGCGAGATCGCAGCGCCGGCCGAATTCGCCGAACGTGGCCAACAGCGTGTTCAGTGAAGCCATCCACGCGATCCTACGCTGCCCACGCACCTTCCGGCGGTAGGCTCGCTTACGCGTTCGCGCGGCCGCTCCCCGCCGAAATGCGAGGGGCGGCCGGTTGCCCGGCCGCCCCTGCCGTCGTGGTGCCGAGGTAGGCTTGCAGGCTACCTGATCGGGACGGGCAGCTCGTAGGATGCGAGCACCTTGGCCCGGTTTTGCGAGAGGTCTTGCTGCGAACGGTCGGTCGGATACGGCACGTTCGCGCCGACCATGCCTTCCCAAAGGATGCGGTTGAACGCGCCGGCGTCGTTGGCATCCGGGCGGTTGAACGCCATCTTGCGGGTCTCGCGCGTCCACCAGTTCCCGTCGTGCAGCGGTGCGACGTACTGGGTCTTGCGTGCGCGTGCGTTGCGGCAGTCGGGTACGAGATCGCTGTGCACCGGTGGCTTGCAGAGCACGCCGGGGATGATCACGTCGTAGGGCTGCATGTTCGGAACGGTCGTGAACGCGTCCGACATCGGCGCCGCGTTCGCGTCGTTCATCCCGAGGTGATCGATCCCGAGGATATCCTCCATCGTCGCCAACATATTCGTGTGGTTGTAGGCCGTGTGGTCGACGGAGTTGCCGCGCACCCACGGCGAGATGACGTAGCCGATCGAGCGGTGCGAGTCGACGTGGTCCGGTCCGTCCTGCGAGTCGTCCTCGACGACGAAGATCGCGGTGCTCGCCCAGTACGGCGAGTGCGACACCGCGTCGACCAGTTCGCCGACCGAGTGATCGTTACTCGCGATCTGGACGTTCGGGTTGCTGAGGCCCTCGACGTTGGTGCTAAAGTCACCGAAGTGGTCCATCATCATCAACACGGTCTCGAAGGCCGGCAGGTTGTGGTTTTTGACGTAGCCGTCGAACTCGTGCTTCCACTCCTCGAAGCGGTATTCGTCCGGCGTGTTGAGGTCCCAACCGCGGTAGTAGCGGTCGATATAGGATGTGATCGCGGGGCGCAGGGGCGCGGCCTGCACGACGCCGGTCTTGTAGGCGTAGCGCACGATCGGGATCGTGTACGGACCGCCGGGCGTCGAGTAGAACGTCTGATCCGCGTAGAGACCGTAGTGGCGATACGACAGGCCGGCGCGGATCACGGAGTCCCAGATGTAGCCGCCGGTCTGGCCGGGGCGGTCGTCGTCAGCGCCCGCGGTCGCCGCGATGTCCTTGCCACCGGGTTCGATGTTCGAGCTGCCGGTCGGATCGGCCAGTTCGGTCATGCGCTCGTCGGTGAACGTCGGATGGCCCGCGAAGACCGGCAGGTCCGCGTTCTCGTTGCGCACCGTGCCGTTCCACTCGAAGTCGAAGCCGCCGCCCGCGTACGAGACGGGGACCGACTTGTTGGTGTAATCGTTGGCGTGGCCTTGCTCGGCCCAGTTCCAGCCGTCGCCGCTCACGTCGGAGGCCATGTACCAGTTGTCGAGGTCCACGAAACGCGTCGCGAGGTCGTGGAAGTTCGGCGTGATCGGCTCCGGGAACTCGACGAGTCGCGGATCGCCGTTGCCCTCGTGGAGATCGCCGAGGACCTGGTCGTAGGTCCGGTTTTCCTTCTGGATGTAGATGACGTGTTTGATGTGCCTGCGCAGGAACGCCATCATCGGGTCGCTGCCCGGGCCGGGGAAGCCGTTGTTGGAGTCGACGATCGACGACAGGTGCGAGAGGATCTGCTGCGTCGGGATCGGGATCATTTCGAGTCCGGCCTTCTCAGTGTTGTAGACGTACTGATCGAGATACGTCGGATTAGGGAAATTCGGCTTGCGATAATCGCCCTTGAAGGTCGGCGTCGGGCCGGACTCCGACTTGGTGTTGAGGACGAACAGCCGCGTCCCGTCGGCGCTGACGGTGACGGAACTGGGCTGCCACGCGGTCGGGATGCGGCCGAGGACGCGACCGGACACGAGGTCGATGACGGCGACCGCGTTCTCGTTGCCGAGCGTCGCGTAGAGCGTGTTGCCGTCGGGGCTGAGCGCGACCGAGTTCGGGCTCGCGCCGCGATAGCGGTAGCCGGGGCGCATGACGGAGATGCGGCCGGCGAGCCGATCGTGGATGGCGTCGATGACGTCGATCTCGTCGAGGTCGGGGTTGGCGACGTAGAGCCGGCGCTGATCGAACGACAGCGTCATCTTTCCGGGCTCGCCGCCGACGGGGATGACGCTGAACGTCGAGGCGGGCGGCTTGATGACGAGGATCTGGCCGTCGCGCACGCTGGAGACGAACGCCTTGTCGGGCGGTCCGCCCGCGTACTTGCTATGCGGAGTCACCCAGTAGGGGAACTCGCCGGTCGCGCGCGCGTGCGCGCCCGGGCTGAAGAGGTGGATCTCCTGCGTCACCGCGCGCGAAGTGGGATCGACGACCGAGACCGAGTCGTCTTGGAGGTTGGCGGCGTAGAGCGCCGAGCCGTCCTCGGCGACGGCAACGCCGGCCGTCATCGCGCCGAAGTTCAACCCGAGCGTCTGAACGAGTTGCGACGAACCCGCCGCGGTGAATTTGAGGATGCCGCCGTCGTAGGTCGGCGTCGCGGTGCCGTCGTTGGTGTTGTGGCCGAGCACCGGCAGCGGGGCGCTGATCTGCCATCCCGAGCCGCCGCTCTGGAAGATATAGATGCGGTCGTCCTGCCCGCCGGAGACGTACAGGTGCGTACCGGTCGGATCGAACGTCATGCCGTCGTACGCGTTGGGGAGTTGGATCTGCTGCGTCTTCTTGGGCAGACCCGTCGAGACGTTGTAGAAGTAGACCCATTCGAAGTTCCCGGTCGTCTGCGACGACGGGTTGCCGGTGTTCGGGTCGATGTAGGGCGTCGTGATCGGCGTGCCGCTCGTCGTGTCGAAACAGCAGTTGTAGCCGCTCGCCAGCACCGCGAGCGTCTTTCCGTCGGGGCTCAGCGCGGACGAGATCGCGCCGTTGACGTCGGCGTTGTAGTCGGGGCGCAGGCCCGTCCGGATCCGCTGGAAGCGCGAACCGGGTGCGGCCATCGCGGTGATGTACTGGCCGGTCGGCAGGTAGGCTGGACCCTGCGGTGGGCCCCCGACGACCTGGATGCCGCGCGTCTGCGCATCGGCGGGGAGGGCGAACTGCACGGCGGCGAACGCAAAACTGAGCCCCACCGCGATCGCGCGGCGGTGGCAAGTGTGCAAAAGCATCAGATCTCCGTTAGGTGAGTGGGGAGTCGCGGCGCCGCAGCACGATGGTAGCGGGCGGTCGTTAAGCGCGCATTATCCGTGGCGACGCGTGGGCTTAAGGCATGTGCCCGGCATCACGCGTCGGGCCGGTTGGGTTAGTGACGAGTTAAGGTGCGGCCATTCCAGCGTTTTCTCAGCACCTTTGAGGAAGCGAGCCAGTAGTCACGTGTAGCATCATGCAGCAACTCGAACGCATCCCACTGCCCACGTTGGGCACACGTAACCACCGCAACGGGGAGTTGCCGCCCCGCCGCGGACGAGCCTGGTTTCGCTGGCCGGTCGTCGTGGCCGCCGTCGCCGTCGTCGCGCTCGCCATCCTCGTCTTCATGCATTTCCGAGCACCGGCGGCGCCGGCGCTCGTCACCCAGCCCATGCAGCGCGGAACGCTCGTCCAGAGCGTGACCGCGACCGGCACCGTCAACCCGCAGGACACGATCGCCGTCGGCAGTCAGGTCTCGGGAACGATTTCCGCGATCGACGTCGACTACAACTCGCGCGTCCGCAAGGGCCAGGTGCTGGCGCGCATCGATCCGACGCCGTTCCAGGCCGCGCTGAATCAGGCCGAGTCGGCGCTCGCACAGTCGCAGGCGCAATCCCAGGCCGCGCAGGCGACGGCGAGCGGCGCCGGCGACAGCGCGGCCGCGGCGCGAGCATCGGAACAGGCCGCCATCGCGACCTCGTCCGCACAACAGGCGAACGCGACCGTCGCCAAGGAAGCCGTCGCGACCGCCCGTGCCAACGTCGCGAAGAGTCAGGCCGCGTTGAACGTCGCGCAGACCACCGTCCAGCGTGATAGAGAACTGCTCGCGCAAGGCTACATTTCGCAGAGTCAGTTGGACTCCGATTCGGCGAACCTCGTGAGCGCGCAAGCGGCCCTCACCGGCGCACAGGTCGCCGCGCAGCAGGCGCAGGCGCAGGCCACAGCCGGCGTCAGCCAAGCTGCGGCGGCCGCCGCGACGGCGCAGAGCCAGGCGGCGCAGACCGCGCAGAGCGCGGCCGCGGCGCAGGGCTCGATCGCGACGAGCGCGGCGAGCAGCGCGGCGATCGGCATCCAGCAGGCGCAGGTCGAGGCCGCCGAACTCAACCTCAAGAACACCATCATCACCTCGCCGGTCGACGGCACGGTCATCTCGCGCGGGGTCTCGGTCGGACAGACCGTCGCCTCGTCGTTCCAGACGCCGACGCTCTTCTCGATCGCGCAGGACCTGACAAAGATGGAAGTCGACGTTGCGGTCGGTGAGCCGGACATCGGCGGCGTCAAGCCGGGCCAACAGGTCGACTTCAGCGTCCTCGCCTATCCGGGCTCGACCTTCCACGGCACCGTCTCGCAGGTGCGTCAGAATCCGACGACCGTCAACAACGTCGTCACCTACGACACGGTCGTGCTCGTCGACAACAAGGACGGCAAGCTGTATCCGGGGATGACCGCGAGCGCGACGATCAACGTCGCGAGCAAGCAGAACGCACTCATCGTTCCGATCGCGGCCTTGCAGTGGCATCCCACGGGCGGCGGCGCGCACAAGCGCGGCGGCGGCTCGCAGAACGCTCAGCAGACCGGCGCCGCGAACGCGCAGCCGGCCGCGGCCGGTTCGGCGTGGGGTCAGACGGACGTCGCCGCGAACGCGGCGCCGAAGGCCGGCACGAACGGGCGAATCTTCGTGCAGGGCGCGGGCGGGAAACTGCAGCGCGTACCGGTTTCGATCGATCTCGTCAATCAGACGCAGGCAGCCGTCACGCCCATCGACACACAGCTCCCGGCGAACGCGGCGGTCGTCGTCGGCAGCGCGAACGCCACGGCGCACGCCTCGCAGGCGCGCGCCGGCAGCTCCCTCGTGAGCGGCCGCGGCGGCCTCGGAGCGATCCACTGATGATCGCGCGCGACATGGACCGTCCGGCCGTCGTCGCCGTGCGCGGCCTGCGCAAGGTTTACGATCTCGGCGAGCAACGCGTGACCGCGCTCGCCGGCGTCGACCTCACGATAGCGCAGGGCGAGTTCGTGGCGATCATGGGCCCCTCGGGCTCGGGGAAGTCGACGTTCATGCACATCGCAGGGCTGCTCGACCGTCCGACCGGCGGGACGTACGAGTTCGAGGGCAGCGACGTCGCGCGGCTCGACGATGACGGGCTCGCCGACCTGCGCAGCGCGCGGCTCGGATTCGTCTTTCAGGCGTACAACCTGCTGCCGCGGACGTCGGCGCTCGAGAACGTCGAGCTCCCGATGGTCTATGCCGGCGTGCCCGAGGCCGAGCGGCGCGAACGCGCCCGCGCGGCGCTCGCGGCCGTCGGCCTCTCGCACGTCTGCGACCACCATCCCAATCAACTCTCGGGCGGACAGCAGCAGCGGGTCGCGATCGCGCGATCGATCGTCAACCAGCCCGCGCTGATCCTCGCCGATGAACCGACCGGGGCACTCGACACGGCCTCGTCCGAGGACGTCATGCGGCTGTTCGAGCGCCTCAACGAAGAGCGCGGCATCACCGTACTGCTCGTGACCCACGAGCCCGACATCGCCGCGCATGCCAAGCGCGTCGTCACGTTCCGCGACGGTGAGATCGTCGCGGACGAGGCGAGCGCGCCGCGGCGAACGGAAGGACTACCGGCATGATCGACTTTCGTAACATCGTTCGACTCGCGATCGGCGCACTGACGCGCAACAAGTCGCGTTCGCTGCTGACGATGCTCGGCGTGGTCATCGGCGTCGCGGCGGTGATCGTCACCGTCGCGATCGGTGCGGGCGCGCGCGTCTCGGTCGCGCAGCAGATCAACAGCCTCGGCAGCAACCTCGTCATCGTCCTCCCGGGCAGCGTCAGCACGACCGGGGCACGCAGCGGCACGGGCGGAGCGTCGACGTTGACCGTCGACGATGGGCTCGCGATCGCGAAGCTGCCCGGCGTCGCGGCGGTTTCGCCGAGCGTGAACGTCCGAGCGCAGGTCCTGTCCGGCAGCAGCAACTGGCAGACGAGCGTCGTCGGGGTTGCGCCGTCCTTCACCTACATCCGCGACTGGCCGCTGGCGTCGGGCTCGTTCATCACCGATGCCGACGTCGCGGCGACGGCCAAGGTCGCCGTCCTCGGCCAGACGGTCGTCGACAATCTGTTCGCCCCCGGCACCGACCCGATCGGTCAGACGGTCACGATCAAGAGCGTGCCGTTCACGGTCGTCGGCGTGCTCTCGCAGCGCGGTCAGAGCGCGGTCGGTCAGGATCAGGACGACACCGTCCTCGTGCCCTACAGTTCGGCGATGGAGCGGCTCTCCGGAACGACCTACGTTTCGTCGTATCTGGTCTCGGTGCGCGAGGCGGGCCAAATCGACGCCGTGCAGAGCGCGATCACGACGGCGCTCGAGCAGCGGCACCGTATCGTTCCGCCGGCGACCGACGACTTCAACGTGCGTAACCTCGCCGACATCGCGTCGGCAGCAAGCGCCACCGGCTCGATCATGGAATACCTGCTGGCGGGCGTCGCGGCGGTCTCGCTGTTGGTCGGTGGAATCGGCATCATGAACATCATGCTCGTCTCGGTCACGGAACGGACGCGCGAGATCGGGCTGCGGCTCGCGCTGGGCGCACGCGCTCGCGCGATCCTGTTGCAGTTCCTGACCGAGGCCGTCGTCCTCGCGACGATAGGCGGCGCGATCGGCGTCGCGTTCGGGGCGGCCGGTACGCTCGGGGTTGCCGAACTCGGTCACTGGCCGACCGTGATCCCGCTCAGCGCGGTCGTGCTCGCGGTCGTGTTCTCGTCCGCCGTGGGACTGTTCTTCGGCTACTACCCGGCGCGCGCCGCCGCGAAGCTCAATCCGATCGAGGCGCTCCGCTTCGAGTAGCCGC
This sequence comes from Vulcanimicrobiota bacterium, assembly GCA_963743605.1. Lineage (GTDB taxonomy): Bacteria > Vulcanimicrobiota > Vulcanimicrobiia > Vulcanimicrobiales > Vulcanimicrobiaceae > CAVUQJ01. The sequence goes on from CAVUQJ010000009.1 coordinate 762,725, forward strand.
CCAGCGCGTCACCTCGCCCGAGGACCAGCCCGCGGGCAAGGGCAGGCACGGCTCGACGCGAAGGCGACGCGACATCGAGCTGTTTACAGTCGTAAGGAGGCATCGCCATGTTCGTCGTCCTCTCGCGCCGAGCGCTCTTTCTGTCGGCCGCGTTCGCCGTCACCTCGTGCAGCGGGCCGGCGAGCATGTCCGTCGCGCCGGGGAATCCAACGCTCGGCAGTGCCCGCGCGGCGCACGCGCCGCCGGCGTCGCAAGCCGCTCACAAGGGTGTCCCGTTCGCCGTTGGTGCGCCTCGGGGGCATGCGGTGCACGCACGAGCCGACTATCCGATCGAACATCCGTTGCTCTTCGTCTCGAACGAAAGCAGCAACGCCGTCGCCGTCTATGCCCTCCGCTTGATCCGGCGCAACCGCAATCCAATCGCGCAGTTGCCGAGCACGTCGGGGTGCCCGGCCGGCATCGCCGAGGATAAACGCGGAGCGATCTACGTTGCCCAGAATTGCCCGCCGAACGGCAACGTCGTCGACATCTTCCCGAAGGGCTCGACCACGCCGAGCCGCGAGATTACGACCGGCATCTCCGCCCCGCTCGGCGTTGCTATCGACGCGCAGGGCGACCTCTACGTTTCGAACTATCCGGCCGCGATCACCGTATATCCCCCCGGCGCGACCTCGCCGTCGGAGACGATCACAGGAGGCGGCCTGACCGATCCCTTCGGGCTCGCATTCGACAGTCACGGCAACCTGTTCATCGCCGACTTCGGCGCCTCGCAGGTCTTCGAGATCCAGAGCGGTACGACCACCCCGGTTCCGCTCAACCTGCAAGACATGACCGAGCCGTTGCAACTGGCCATCGACAAAGCGGATAACCTGTACGTGACCGATGGTGAGGGCGATCGAGTCCAGGTCTACCTACCCGGCTCCACGACGCCCATCCGCACGCTCACCGCAGACTTCAAGTTCCCCTACGGGATCGCGATCAACGAAATGAGCGACGTGTTCGTCTCGGACATCACGAACGACGAGATCTACGCCTTCCATCCCGGCGCGTTTGCGCCCTATGCCAGGCAGAGACGCGGCATCAACCTGCCGACGGCGTTGCTGGCAAAGAAGATCTAGGGAAGCCCGTCGCGGAGCGGGGCCGCAGCGGGCGGCTCCGCGCCTCGCCGGAGCGAAAAACTGTGACCTGGGTTACGTCGCAGGTTAACCGTGGCCGGGGGCCAGGACGGGGCAACGGCGACGCCGTAGCCTCGACGCCCGAACGGCGCACCGGGTCGGGCGACCTTGCGTGACGCCTTCCGGCATGACCCCCCAGCTTCTGTAGGAGATCTGCGCATGGCTAAGCTCCTTCTGCGCGGCGCACTCTTGGCGGCCGCATCGTTTGCCATCACCGGCTGCAGCGGAGGCGCCGGTACCGGCCCCGGCACCTCGGTCTCGCCGTTGCAACAGCCGGCGGCATCGTCCCGCGCGGCCCACCCAACCACCGCCTTCGTGCACCGCGGCGTTCCGTTCCTGAGCGCGATACCGGCGCGGCCCCGCGCGCACTCGCAAGGCTCGTACCCGACGCGGAGGCCCTTGCTCTTCGTCTCGAATCAGAGCAACTCCGCCGTCGGCATATATTCGATCAGGAAGATCAAGTCGAACCCGGCCGCGAAGGCGTCGCTTCCGGCATCGTCGGGCTGCCCATATCAGTTGACCATCGACAAGCATGGGACCGTCTACGTTCCGAACAACTGCGGCGGCAACAGCGTCGACGAGTTCCCGAAGGGCTCGACGACGTCGAACCTGACGATCACCAACGGCATCTCCAACCCGCTCGGCACCGCGATCGACTCGAGCGGCAATCTCTACGTTTCGAACTTTCCGGCCGCGATCACCGTCTATGCGCCCGGAGCGACCACGCCTTCCGAGACGATCACCGGTGGCGGCCTGGACGACCCGTTCGGGCTCGCGATCGACAAGAATAACAATCTGTTCATCGCCGACTTCGGAGCGGATCAGGTCTTCGAGGTGGCGAGCGGCTCGACGACGCCGACCCCGCTGAACCTTCAGGACATGACCGAGCCGCTGCAGATCGCGTTCGACAGGGCCGGCAACATGTGGGTGACCGACGGTCAGGGCGATCGCGTGCAGGTCTATGCGCCCGGCTCCACGACCCCCAACCGGACGCTTTCCGGCGTGTTCAGCTTCCCGTACGGCGTCTCGGTCAGCGCCGCCGGCGTGGGGTTCATCTCCGACGTTCGACGCCAACAAGGTGTTCGCGTTCAAGCCCGGAGCGAGTTCACCGTACGCCACATTGACGAACGGCTTGAACCTCCCGACGGGCGTCCTCGCGGCGAAACCTTAGAGAAAAGTTGAGAGCGGGGCCGCCGCGGCGGCCCCGCTCTCAACTGACTGACGAAGCGGGAGCGGCGCTGCGCGGCGCCAAAACGCGGCGGGATGCACCACCGTAGCATGTTGCTTGCCGTCGCCGCCTTCATCGTCGCCGTCACCAGGGTCGCACGCGCCGACGGCCCCGAGGCCTACGACACCTTCACCAAGGGGGCCGAGTCGCAACCCGGCCTCTTCACGATCTGGCGCAAGGACGGCAAGGTCTACCTCGAGTTGAGTGCCGCGCAACTCGACCACGACTTCGTGCAGACGATCGTTCCTGCGTCGGGTCTCGGCGGCGACTTCGTCGTCTACGGCAACACCGACCATCTGCCCGCCGAACTCGTACGCTTCGAGCGGGCCGGAGACAACGTGGCGATCCTTTGGCCGAACCCGAACTTCATCGCCCCGACGTCGGCCGCGTCGCAGCGGGCGATCGCGGGCAACTTCGGGCGCTCGGTCGTCGGACTCGCGCCGATCGCCGCTGAGGAAAAGAACGGCAGGCTCGTCATCGACGCCTCGCCGTTCCTCGACGACCAGTTGAACCTGAAGAGCGTCCTCGCGCAGGGATTCGCCGGGAGCAAGGGCGAGCCGTACTCGCTCGATCGCGATCGCACCTATTTCGGTACGACGAAATCGTTTCCGCGCAACGTGGTGATCGAGGCGCTGCAGGACTGGACCTCGCCGGACCTGCGCGCCAGCGACAGCATCCCCGATCCGCGGCACGTCCAGATGCGGGTCGTCTACAACATCGCCGATCCGCCGCAGAGCGAGGATTACCGTCCGCGCTATGCCGACGATCGCGTCGGGCTCTACAACGACATCTACTTGACCTTCGACAACGATCTGGTGCTCTCGCGCAAGTTGCGCTACATCGTGCGCTGGAATCTGCAGCCGTCCGATCCGAGCAAGCCGGTTTCGCCTGCAAAGCACCCAATGGTGTTCTACCTAAGCAACACGATCCCGGAGGCATGGCGGCCCGCGATCCGCGAGGCCGTGTTGAAGTGGAACGATGCGTTCACGCGCATCGGCATCAGCGACGCGCTCCAGGTGCGCGATCAGCCCGACGATCCCAACTGGGATCCCGACGACATCCGCTACAACGTGCTGCGCTGGGTCCCCGAGTTCAATCCGAGCTTCGGGGCGGACTCGCAGACGCTCTACGATCCGCGCACCGGCGAGGAGTTTCGCACCGGCATCCTGATCTCGGCCGACGTTCCGCGCTTTACGCTGGCCAACTGGACCTACGTCGTCGACCCGGCCCGCCATGGGCGCTCGACCGATCCGATGCCCGCGCAGTTCATGACCGACTCGTGGCTGGCGACGATCATGCACGAAACCGGACACAACCTCGGCATGCAGCACAACTTCATCGGTTCGATGGCCTATACGGCCAAACAACTTCAGGACAAGGGCTTTACGTCGCGTGAGGGCGTCGCCTCGACCGTCATGGAGTATGCGCCGCTCAACGTCTGGCCCAAGCCGTACGGCCAGGGCGACTACTTCCAGACGGCGCTCGGGCCGTACGACTACTATACGATGCATTGGGCCTACGCGCAGATTCCCGGCGCGCGCACGCCGGAGGACGAGATCCCGACACTGCGCCGCTGGGCGAGCGCCTGGAGCGACCCGCGCTACCGCTACGCTTCCGACGAGGACGTCTCGTGGGGCGACGGACACGCGTCCGACCCGCGCGTCGAGCAGGGCGACCTGACGAACGACCCGCTCGGCTGGTGCACGGTCCGTGCCAGGATGGCGACGGATTTGCTGCGCGGCCTCAACACGCGGTTCCCCGGTCTCGGCGACGCGTACGAGGACGAAACGGACGCGTTCGGCGCCGTCTTCGGCGAGTATATGTACTGTGCGACCGTGCCTGCGCACTGGATCGGCGGCCAGTACCTGTCGCGCGCGCATCGCGGCGATCCCAACGCTCAGCCGCCGATCGTCCCCGTTCCGCGTGCCGTCCAGCGGACCGCGTTCGAGATGCTCGACCGCTACCTGTTCACCGCAAACGACCTGCGGCTCTCGCCGAACCTGCTCAACAAACTGGGCTACAGCGAGTGGGCGGGCTACGGCTACGTCGGCCTCACCGGCTACGGCAATCTGCCCGAGTGGGCCTACGATCCGCCCAAGCGTCACGACGTGCCGCTCGCCGAGCAGATCGCGGGCGCGCAGCAGCGGATCATCGGCGAGCTATTCGAGCCAATGGTGCTCGCGCGCATCGCGGACGGCGCCGCCGAAACGTCGGACCCGCGCCCGATGACGCTCGCGGACCTGTTCTCGTGGATGGACGCGTCCGTCTTCCGCGAGATCGCCGGGTCCGCGCCACGACCGATCGACGGGCTCCGGCGGACGCTGCAGAAGACGTACCTCGAGCAACTGATCGCGCTCTACCTCAAGCCGGACGCGGCCGCGCCCGGCGACGCCAAGTCGCTCGCGCGGGCGAGCCTCGTGCGGGTGCAGGGAGAGGCGGAACGCGCGTCGCGTTCCGGTTCGCTCGACGCGACGATGCGCGCGCACGTGCAGTGGCTCGCCGCCCGGGCGCGCGCGGGGCTGAACGCGACGGAGTCGCTCTCGGGGACGTAGGGACGATGGACGCCGCGCTCGCTATGCGCCTGCCGAAGGCCGAGTTGCACCTGCACATCGAGGGCACGTTCGAGCCGGCGTTGATCTTCGCGCTCGCCGAGCGCAACGGCGTCGCGCTGAAGTATCCCTCGGTTGAGGCGCTCGCGGCGGCGTATCGGTTCGTCGATCTCCAGTCGTTTCTCAACGTCTACTACGCCGGGATGGCCGCGCTTCGCACCGAGCAGGACTTCGCGGACCTCGCGAGTGCGTACTTTGCGCGCGTCCACGCGCAGGGCGTCGTGCACGCCGAGATCTTCTTCGACCCACAGGCGCACACGGCGCGCGGCGTGCCCTTCCAGGTCGTCATCGACGGCCTGTGGAGCGTCGTCCGCGAGAGCGCAGCGCGCTACGGGATTACGTCGAAGCTGATCATGTGCTTCCTGCGCGATCAGAGCGCGCAATCTGCGATGGCGACGCTCGAGGCGGCGCTGCCGTACGGCGACCGCATCGTCGCGGTGGGGCTCGACTCAGCCGAGGTCGGCAACCCGCCCGAGAAGTTCGCGGCCGTCTTCGACCGCGCTCGGGCGAACGGGTGGAAGACCGTCGCGCACGCGGGCGAGGAGGGGCCGCCCGCATACGTCTGGCAGGCGCTCGATCTGCTGAAGGTGTCGCGCGTCGATCACGGCGTGCGCAGCATCGAGGATCCCGCACTCACCGCGCGGCTGCGCGACGAACGCGTGCCGTTGACCGTCTGCCCGTTCTCCAACGTGCGCCTGCGCGTCGTCGACGTGCTTGCGGATCATCCGCTCGGCAGGCTGATAAACGCCGGCCTGCTGACGACCGTCAACTCCGACGACCCGGCATACTTCGGCGGCTACGTCGGCGACAATCTGGCGGAGACTGCCCGCGCGCTCGGCCTCCCGGATGAGACGGTGATCGCGCTCGCCCGCAACAGCTTCGAGGCCGCCTTCCTCGAACCGTCGGACCGCAGCGGCTACCTGCGGCGGATCGACGCGGCGATCGCGGAAACGAAGGAAGCTATTCCCAGAGCGTAGCGACGAAGAACGGACGCGGGTTGTGCCCGTGTCCCGCGACCGGGATGCAGTTCGCCTCGTAGGTCGTGTTCAGCGGGGCGAGTGCCGGGACCGAGCAGATCGTCGCGCCGCACGAGTACGGGTAGCCGGCCTGCCCGGTATAGTGGCCCGCGTAGATGCAGAACTGTCCTTGGCTCAGCCGCATCGCCCACGCTCGGCGCGCGTCGCTCCGCGGCGTGGCGTGCGGCAGGTTCGCGACGGTCACGATGATGCCGCTGTCGTGCACGACGTCGATCGGGCACGCGACGCGATGAGCGCTTTCGACGAAGCACGGATCGTACGTCCCGTGCAGGTGCACGGTGCAGCGTACGGCGTCGGCGCGGGACGTCACGTGCGACGCCGACGGACAATGTCCGGCGTAGGTCGCGGTCGCGTGCATGGCGGCCGGCCGGTAGGCGACGGTCTTGGTCGAGGCGGCCGCGGCGGCGGGAACGAGCGCGATCGCGAGCGCTGCCCCCACGCACGCACGCCGGCCGAGCGTGCTGTCCATCGGGCGGCTAATTGGCGGTGGCGGTCCGCTCGCCTCCGGCCCCGGGAAATGCTGCGGCGGAGCGTCTTGAGGATCGCTCCGCCTCAGCCCCCGCTGATGGGGTTGCCTCGCCGCTGGAACCGTCGGGCCTCGGGTCCGGCGGCGAAGACATCTTTGATCTACTCAAATTGTGCCTTACCGCGGGTCTCGCCGTCTCGGGATTAGTGCCCGAAAAAGTGCCAGGCCGGCGTCTACTCGATCAGCTTGAGCCGGGCGGCCTCGGCGACCAGCGCCGCGCGCGACTTCACGTCGAAGGCCAGAAAGATCGCCCGGATGTGATTGCGGACGGTGAAGACGCTCCGGCCGAGCGCGGCCGCGACGTCGCCGGTCGACCTTCCGGCGATCAGCATCTCAAAGACGCGGCGTTGCGCGGGGCTGAGCTTGGCGAGGCTGTTGCGCGGCCCCGTCGACACGACTTGACTCGCGAGCCAACTCATCGGGTAGCCGGCCAGCTTCTCCTGTGCGCGTTCGCTCCAGACCGGCTTTTTCGTGAGTTTGTACAACTCGATCGCCGTGCGGCCGGCGCGCCAGTCATAGTGAACGGTCGAGAGGACGTCCCAGGCGGCCTCGAGATTCGCGATCGCGGCCTGCGCGTCGCCCAGACGCGCATGCACGACGCCCGTAGAGTGGTCGGCGAGTGCGCCGAGCCGCCGGTCGTGCGCGAAAGACTCGGTCGGCTTCACGATCGGGCCGAGTTCGCGGAAGCGCGCGAGATAGGCCAGTGACAGCGCGCCGTCGATCTCGGAGTAGAGTTCCGCGAGCACGGCGAGCGCGACGTGCTCCTCGTTCGTGCTGCCGTGCCAGTCGAGGTCGCGAGCGAGCATGTTCGCCTCGAGCAGTTCCTGCTCGGACCAGCGCGGCTCGCCCAGGCAGCGGGCGAGGTAGGCGCGATCGAGCGCGGCAGTCACCCGCCAGTGATCGCTCGGCGCGACGGCGCCGGCTGCTTTCAGTAATCTGAACGCGTTGAGGTAGTCGCCGTCGAGCGCGCAACACCAGCCCGCTGCTCGGACCGCCTTGAACCGCTCCTCGCGCAGGTCGTGCGTCCACGGGACCCGCTCGACCGCACCCTTGGCAACGTCGCGCAGCTGCGGCATCGGCAGTTCGCGCGCGAGCGTCGCGAGGTTGCGCGTCGCGTAGGCTTGCAGCTCCACGTCGTCGTTGTCCATCGCGAGCCGATAGGCTTCGAGCGAGAGGGCGGCTTGTTCCAAGTAGCGCTGGCGTGAACTCGCGATTACGCTCTCGAGGATCTTGGCTCGAATGCGGACGTCCTTCATTTTGCTCGTGCGTAATCCAAGCGCGATCGTCTCGGCGTCGTCGTGGCGATCCTTGGTCCACAGCCAAATCGCTCGGTGATACGCCAATTCGTCTCGTAACGCGGGGGCATCGATCTTCTTCAGAAGCTCGTCGGTCTTGCCGAAGCTGAGTTCGGCCATGCGATCATCGCGGGAGCGCGCGTAAAGCACGCCGGCGAGCATCGTCGCCTCCGCGAGCGCCGCGCCCTTGAATCCGCGGCTCTGGCGGTTGAGGAAGTGCAGTCCCGCTGGAGGATCGGTTTTGATGTAGAGCCGAGCCCTAAGGGTGACCAGGTCGGCGGGGAGCGTCCCGGATGCGTCGAGCTCGCTCGTCGATCGCGGCCGCGACTTCCGAGAACTCGCCGCGCCGGTAGCGTTCGAGCAGGTTGAGGGGGCGCTTGCCATGTCGCCGTTGGCTATTCATTTTGCCCATCTGTTCGAACCAGGGGCGGACCCTTCCCGGGACCGCCCCTGGGCGACCGTCCGCGGTTGCCTACCTAGCCAGGGGGCACACCCTGGCCGCCGCCGGGATCGCTGTTGCCGGACCGCCATCACCGTTGCTGCTCCCGCCGCTCCCGTCGTCCTGGGTCGTGACGGTGCGGTGATGCGACCAGTTGGTCGAGCTGCTGCAGCGGGACGCAGCCGGCCAGGCCGAGCAACAAAATGAGTACCAATGCCTTGCGTAAGGCAGCCATGGAGAACCCTCGACTTTCTCCGCCCAGGGCGGTAACCAAAGGAGCTAGTCTAAATGTGCTAGCGTTCGATTAGTCTAGGGCAGGCGCGCGGGTGTTGCCAAGGGGGACTCGCGGCAAGACGCAGTCGCACGAGCGAGCGGGCGAGCGAAGCCTTGAGCGGCGTCTCGACGGCGCGGCCTACATTACCGCGCCTCGGACGCGACGTCGCAACAGGGCGCATAACGTTACGCCCTCGTTGCCGCCCTCGCGATCGCCCAGAACCTACGAGTCGTGAACGAACTCCACGGCTAGGCCACCGCGTTCGCGCGAGAAGAACTCCAAATCCCGCCCCGAAGGGGCGCGTCCCCATGACTGCAGGCGATCGCCCGAACGGCGACCCGGTCGACCTCAACCCGCAGGCGCGCCAGATGGCCGACGAATCGATGGTGCGTAACCTCGAGGCGCAGGCGCGTGCGATCTGGCCGCAAGAGATGCCGCTACTGCGGCGCTATCCGTTGCCCGAGCGCCCGGAGATACTCGACGCCGGCTGCGGGACGGGCGAGGCGTCGTCGCGCCTCGCGGAACTCTTTCCCATGGCGTCGGTGCTGGGCGTCGACATCATCGACGCGCACCTCGATCTCGCCCGGACCCGCTATGCGGCGCTCGCGCCGCGGGTGCGTTTCGAGCATCAGAGCGTCTACGAACTTGCGTTCGCGGACGACGCCTTCGATCTGACCGTCTGCCGCCACGTCATTCACGCGATCCCGCACGCCGACCGCGTGATCGGCGAACTCGTCCGCGTGACGCGGGCCGGCGGCACGCTGCACCTGATCGCCGAAGACTACGGGATGCTGCACTTCCAGCAAGCGGCGATCGATCCAAACCGGTTCTGGGAGGTCGTGCCGGCGTGCATGAGCCGGGCGACCGGAACGGACCTGTTCGCGGGACGCGACGCGTTCGGAATCGTGGCGGCGCTCGGCCTCGAGCGGATCACGATGGACTACATCGTCGTCGACACGCTACGCGTGCCGCGCGAGACCTTCGCGACGATCCTCGCCGCTTGGCGCGACGGCTACGCCGGGATAATCGGCGAGAACACGCCGCTCTCAGAAGAACGGGCCGTCGCTTACTTCGATCAGATGATCGTCAACGTCCGCGATCCTGGGCGCTACGCCGTGTGGATGGTCCCGGTGCTCAGCGCGCGCGTACCGGCGTGACGCCGAGGACGCACGAGTGGCATCGGCCTATTGGTGAGCGCTGAAGTCGGAGCCGACCAGACGCGCGTCCGCGAAATCGACGCCGGTGAGGTCGACCTGCGAGAAGTCGCACCCGATGAGCGCGGCTCCCTTGAACTTCGCGCCGGCCAGTAGCGCATGCGAGAAGTCCGCGCCCTTGAACTCGGCGTTCGCCAGGTCGGCGTCGCGCAAATCGGCCCTGGAGAAGTCGACGCCTTCCGGGTGGATGCCCGCGAGGTTACGACCCGCGAGCGGTGCGTGCGAGAAGTCGCAGCCGCGGCAGTCGCTCATGATGGTTCGCACCTGCGCGTCCGGGAGCGGCGCGAGCGTCGGGCCGCCGAAGCCGACGCCGGTGAGGTGCGCGCCGTCGAACGTGCTGCCGGCGAGTTTGGCGCCCTCGAAGTTCACGGCCTTGAGTTTTGTGCCATGCAGGTCCGCGCCGCTCAGGTCGGCTCCGCGCAGGTCGACGCAGTACAGACTCGCGCCGGCGAGACGGACGTTGTGGAGGTCGGCGTTCCTCAAGTCAATGTACTCGAGGGTCGCCCCGCGCATGTCGCGGCCGGCCCAGTTCGCCCCCTGCGAGCTCGTGCGCACGCAGTCCATTGTCTGGTTGGGACCGCCCTTGGGCCACGCCTGGGCGGGGCGTTGATCGAGCACCGCGACCGCCACGACCAGCGAGAATCCCATGATGTGCCAGAACCTGATGAGCGACATGTGCGGCCTCCGACGCGACCTAACTCTTAAAAACATAGTTGATGATAGCGCAGGCTTGTTGCGGCGTCAAGCAGCCAGAATGGTGTGAGGTCGCTTGCCTTGGTTAGCTGAGCGGCACGCCGGGGGGACGGGGCGGCGCTAACCGAAGTCGCGGCGCGATGCCGCGCCAACGTTCGGGCCGTCGCGCCGGTCAGCGCTTCGACGCCGAACACCGCGTCGTCACGGAAGCGCTGCTGTTCTTGGGCGAGCTCGATCCGGCCGCGATCGGCCCGAACATCGGGCTCGCGACCCATTACGAAGCGACGCCGCCCGGCGACGTCGTCCGGCTGCTCGCCGTCGCGCAGCTCGTGCCCGAATGCACGACGTTCGTCGACATCGGCTCCGGGATGGGGCGCGTCGTGTTGATCGCGTCGCGGCTGCCGTTCAAGCAGGTCGTCGGCGTCGAGATCTCACCCGCGCTGCACGAGATTGCGCGCGAGAACCTTGCGACCTACGATCGCGCGGTTCAGCGCTGCAGGGAACGTCCGGCTCGTGCGCGCGGACGCGGCCGGCTACGCGTTCCCGCGCGGCGAGTTGGCGGTCTATCTCTACAACCCGTTTCGCGCGCCTGTCCTCGCAGCGGTGCTCGACCGTTTGCTCGCCGGGCCTCCGCGCCGCGTGACCTTGCTCTACCACACGCCGGTCGAGCGCGCGACGATCGAGGCGAGCGGCGCGTTCGAACTGATCGGGGACCTCGGGCTTCGGTGTCGTCTATCGCAGGTCGTGAGCCGCGTTCACGTCGGGCCGCTATCGTCCGGCGTTTTCGGCTCTTGCCGCGTCGGCCTGACGACTTCGATCGCGAGGAACGTGACAACGTCCCATGAGTTCCGGATGCCGATAAAGATCAGCAAGAGGGCGCCCGTGCCGAGTGCGAAGAGCGCGTCGATGGGAACGACCGGCAGCGCTAGCGCCCCCGCGAAGATCGTGCCGTACGCGACGAACGGCATGACCGCATACCAGATCCAGTCTTCGAGATCGGGCGTGTAGCCGCTCAGCCTTCGCGTTCGAAAGATGATGCGGGTGATGTAGACGACGCTGTATGCGCCGCCGACCGCGAGTAGGATCGCGGGATGAATCAGCAGGTGCCACGGCGCGCTCAAGACCGCAGAGACGAACAGCGCGGCGCAGAAGTGCATCACGGTCGGCGTGCTGAAGGTCGAGATCCCGTCGCGCGATCTGCGCGTGCGTTCCGCGTCGGTGACCAGCGTGATCACGACGAACATCAGGCCGGTCAGCGCGGCCGCAGACGAGCCGACCATAATGTAGAAGTTCGACCACGCCACGAGCAGCGGCGATGCGCCCTCCGCGATCATGCCGCGATCCCGAGGGCGGCCGCGACCTCGCGCGCCGCTCGTTCGCCCGTCGCGAGGGCGCCGTTGACGGTGCCCGCCCTGGCCGTCGCGACGCCGTCGCTTCGCCCGCGAAGAAGAGCGTGCCGTCGACGGGGACGGCGAGCATGCTGCGCGCGTCGCCTGCACCGACGGCGAGATAACTATAGGCGCCGCGCGCGAACGGATCGTCCGACCAGTCGTGGACGGCGCCGTCGTCGAACTCGCGGTGCGCCACGGCCGGCGCTCCGAGCAACGTGCCGAATCCGTCGAGGGCGAGCTCGATGCGGTGCGCGGCCGATACGTTCGCGAGCGCGATCGCCATCGGGCCCGCGGCCCACGCCGTGACGAGTTCCGTGCGCACCGGGACCTGCGTCCAGAACGCGGTGAACGGCTGTCCGTTGCAGCGGACGAAGCCCAGGTCGCGAAAGCGCCCGTCACCGATCGCCTCCCAGAAGCGGCTGCGAAACGACAGCACGACCCGCACGACGTGCCCCATCTCGATCGTGCCGCAGCGCAGCGTCCTTCTCGGACGGGAGCTCCGGCGCGAACGCGACGCCGTCGTCGCCGCGCGCGCGCAGTACGCCCGCCGGGAGCGTGATTACGGCGGCGCGAGCGGTGATCGAGAGCGGGCCCGCGTCGCGCGACAGATCGATCGTTACTGCGCCGCGCCGCCACGCGATCCGGCGGACGGCCGTCGCGAGCATCGTGTGGACGTCGGCCGCCGCGCACGCCTCGCCCAGCCACGCGACGAGCGGGCCGTAGCCGCCCAGCGGCCGCGCGATCGTGGAGTCCGTCCCGGACAGCCACTCGTCGGCGATCGCACGGGCGCTCGCGATCGCCGGGTCGGCGGCGTCGAAACCGATGACGAACGAGCGCGCCATCTCCGCGGTTGCGCTGCGTCCGGGATCCGCGGCGTAGCCGCGCAGGAAGGCGTCGACGGTCACGTCGGGATCGAGGGCGTGCGCCGCAGCGAACAGCGACGCCGCGGCGACGAAGTCCTCGCGCGCCGGTTCGGCGCGCCCGTCGGGCGCGCAGGTCCACTGATCGCCGCCGAGATCGACCGAAGCCTGTCCGGACTCGCGCAGCAGTGCGAACGTCTCCGGCGCGCGACCGTGAATGAACTCGGCGCCGAGTTCCGCATCGGAGGTCGCGCTGCCAAGGCGGCGCGCCCAAACGCGGCCGCCGATGCGGTCGCGGGCCTCGACGAGGATCGTGCGCAGCGAACGGCCGGCGAGCCGCCGCGCCGCCGCGAGGCCGGCCGCGCCGGCGCCGATGACGACGACGTCGGCGTCCATCACTGCGGGTTCTCTTTCACAGCCTCATTGAACTCGCCCGCGACGCTACGCCACTCCTGCCGCGTTCATTCACGGCGCATCGAACCGGTAGAGCGCGACCCGCCCGATCCGTTTCAGCTCGTGCGCGCGACCGGCCGCGAGGGCCGCGCGCAATTGGGCTCGCGTCACGGTCTGGTAGTAGGCGTTCGGATAGTCGTCCGCGACGACCGCATATTCGTGCGGGCGTGTAGGGGAAGACGGTCGCATGCGGGTGGTCGAGGGAGAGATGCGCGAACCACTCGTCGTGCGTGATGACGCTCGCGTCGCGCGGGACGAGCGCCATCAGCTCGGCGGCGTGATCGTGCGGATAGATCGGTCGCAGAAAATGCAGTGGATGCATGGGGTTGAGCGCGATGAAGAAGATCGCACACAGCGCCGCAACGGCGGCGAAGTGCGGGTCGCGGCCCGCAATCCGCCGCGCCGCTCGAAGCCGACGAGCGCGGCGGCGCAGCCGAACAAGAGCCACGGGATCCAGATGGCGGCATAGTGCGAACCCATCCGGAAGGCGCCCCATTCGCTCGAGGAGGATCAGACCGCCGAGTCCGGGCAGCGCGAGCAAGCGTCCAGCCGGAACGCAGCGGCATGAACGCGAGCGGCGTGAATGCTTCGAGGAGGTAGCCCAATTTGGCGTAGGTGATCACGCTGCCGATCAGCCGTGGGTGCAGCAGCAACGCCAACGTGACGGCGAGCGGCCCGTAGGCGAACGGGTAGTCGTAGAAGTGCGACGGTTGCCAGACGCCGACGCGCGGGATGACGATGAGGAAGTAGACCGCGAGCGCGAGCGCGTTCGCGAGCGCGAGCCCGCAGCCGGCGACGAGGAGTGCGCGCGGGGCGGGCGGTTCGAAGAGCAGCAGGCCGCGGCCTGGCGACCGCCGTCCGCAGCAGCGCGATCGCAGCGAGCGCGACGCCGACGGCGATGAAGACCATGCAACAGTCTTCCCGGATCAGCGCCGCCGCGACAGCAAGCGCGGCGAAGATCGGCCAGTCGTTCGCGGTCCGCGGCCCAAATGAGTCCGAGCGCGATGGCCGGATAGAACGCGATCTCATGGAATTCGCCGAACGCGACGGCCTGCAGCGGCGGATAGATCAGCGGCAGCACGCCGCACCGACCGCGATGCGCTCGGACGCGTAGCGGCGGATCAGCCCGTAAAGCGGGTAGGCGCTGAGCGCGATCAGCCCGATCTGCGCGAACTGCAGCGACAGCGCCGAATGCGAGAGCGCGACAGCGGATAGAGGACGCCGATGATGGGGCCCAGTGGAAACGGAAGTGCGTCCCCTGCTCGGGCCCGTCGCGGAAGCCCCCGAACGCGTCGAGCACGATCTGACCGAAGGTACCCGTATCGGTTCCGAACGTCCAGATATGCCAGCGGTAGAGTTGCGCCGCGCAGAGCACAGCGCAAAACAGCGCCACGGCGATCGTGACGCGCCTCACCGCGAGATCGCTCGTTCGGCTTAACGGGGCTGTAGTTCGCGCCCGCCCCCGTCGGTCACGCCGACCGGAGCGATCGGGACCTCCTCGAAACCTTCCTCGGCCAACAGCCGCGTGCGCCGTTCGAGCCTGCGCTGCGCCGAGCGGTCGACCATGCGCATGATGAACACGTACACGACCGGTACGAGAAAGAGCGTGAGGAAAGCGACGAGCACAGGCCGCCGATGATGACGGTTCCCATCGACTTGCGGAACTCGGCGCCGTCGGTGAGGCCGAGCGCGAGCGGCGTCATGCCGGCGATCATCGCAACCGTCGTCATCACGATCGGACGGAATCGACCGTCGCCGACTCGCGCACCGCGTCGAGCAGAGCCATCCCGCGTGCCCGCAGCGTGTTCGAGTAGTCGACGAGCAAGATACCGTTCTTCGCGACGAGCCCAACCAGCATGACCAGGCCCAGCATCGAGAACAGATTGAGCGACTGCCCCTGAAAGTAGCGCACCTCGGGGAAGAGCCGCGTGCAGCCCGTTGATGATCGCGAGGATCCCGAACGCGCCGACGAGCGCGACCGGGACGCTGAACATGATGACCAGCGGCGCGAGGTAGCCGCGGTAGAGCACCACGAGCAGCATGTAGATCAGCAGGAACAACGTCAGCAGCGCGAGCCCGAGTTTCGCGATCGCGTCGCCGAATAGGCCGGCGTCGCTGTCGCTCGAGGTCGACACGGTCACGTCCGGCGGGACGAAGCCAGGCTCCGCGAGCTTGCTCTGCACCTGCTGCGTGACGAGGCCGATCGGCGCGCCGTTGCGCGGCGTTTGCGTAGACGCGGACGATGCGCTGGCGGTCCTGGCGCTCGATCAGCGACGGCTCCGTCGTCCAATCGAACGAGGCGACCGAGGCCAGCGGAACGAGCGTCCCGTCGGTCGCGCGCACCTGGAGCGACTCAGCGTCTGCAGGTCGTTGCGCTGTGCGACCGGCAGCCGGAGGATCGTGTAGACGAGGCCCTCCGGGCATCCTGACCTTGGTCGAGATCAGGCCGCCGATCGCGGCGCGCGCGACCGTCGCCGCGTCTTGCGGGGCGACGCCGACCTGCGCCGCGCGATTGCGATCGATGCGGATTTCGAGGCGCGGTCCGGCGGCGCTATTGCTCGTCTGGAACGTCTCTGGGCCGCGGGGTTCTTGGCGATGAACGCCGCGAGCTTGGCGGCGAAGGCGTCGCGTGGACCGGCCGCGCCGATGACGGTGTACGTGATCGGCGGCGCGCCGGCGTTCTGCGCGCCGGACGCGCTGATGTGCGCGCCGGGTGCCAGGTAGCCGAGGTTCTCTGCCGCTGCGACAACGGTGTGCTCCCGATGCCGCTGGCTGTCGTAGAGGTAGACGCGCAGTTCGGCCATATGGCCGCCGATGACGTCGCTGAAGCCGTTGCTGCCGCGCCCGACCGTCGCCGAGACGCCGCGCACGCCTTTCATCTTCGCGAAGGCGTCGGATAGCCGCGTCACCGCTGCTTGGGTCACGCTGATCGGCGTTCCGGCGGGATACTGCAGGGTGATGACGGCTTCGCCCCACTCCGTGTACGGCTGGAACTCGCCGGGGATGAACGTCGGGCCCTTGAAGGCGGGCGAGAGCACGAGCCCAATCGCGAGCACGACGAGCGCGAACGAGCCGAAGAAGACGAGGAACGGGCGGCCGAGCGCGCGCGGCAGCCAATGGTCGTGATAGCCCACCTTGACCCACTCGAAGCCGCGCTGGAATGCTTGAACGAACCGCTCGTAGAGGTTGCGGCCGTCCAGTGCGCGCGGCTTGCGCACGAGGGCCCACTTTGCGGCGAGCAGCGGCGTCAGCGTGAACGAGACGAGGAGCGAGAAGAGCGTCGCGCAGACGACGACGAGCCCGAACTCCTTCATGTATTGGCCGATGATGCCCGACATGAACGCGATCGGCGCGAAGACGACGACGTCGACCAGCGTGATCGCGATCGCGGCGCCGCCGATCTCGGAACGGCCGGAGATCGCGGCCTCCTCGGGCCGCCTGCCCCATCTCGCGATGGCGCGTGATGTTCTCGATGACGACGATCGAGTCGTCGACGAGGATACCGATCGTGAGCGAGAGGCCCATCAGCGACAGTACGTCGATCGTGAACCCGCAGAGCCACGAAACGAAGAAGGTCGCGAGCAGCGAGGCCGGGATCGCGACCATCACGACGACGGCGCTGCGCCAGACGTGCAGGAACAGCAGCAGCACGATCGCGGTCAGGAGGATGCCTTCGCCGAGGTTTTGCAGGACGCCGTCGATCGACTGCATCGTGAACGCGTAGTCGGCGTCCACCTCTTGGAAGTGCAGCTGGCGGATACTTCTCGGCGAGCGTCAGGAACTCGGCGCGGACCGAGCGCGTCGTCTGGACGGTGTCGCTGTCGGAGTCGCGTGAGACGAAGATGACGACGCTGTCCTTGTTGTCGAGCGTCGAGATGATGCGGTGGTCCTCGTAGCCGTCGTCGATGCGCGCGACGTCGCCCACGTGCAATTGGTTGTTCGAGGTCCCGAGGAAGCTGAGCGGGAGACGCGCGAGCTGCGCCGGCTCGGTGATGTCGGCGCGGACGCCGACCGTCGACTCCTGGGCGGGCTGGTCGAGCCTGCCGCCGGGCATGCTCACGTTGCCGGTCGCGACGGCGTTGTTTACGTCCTCCAGCGTCAGCCCGAGCGTCAGCAGTCTGCCGGCGTCGGGTTCGACGTGGAACTCGCGCGCGTAGTTGCCGGCGATCTGTACGTTGCCGACGCCCTTCGTGCCGCGCAGCGCGGGCTCGATCTCGTTGACGATCAGATCGGAGAGGGCCGACGGCTTGATCGTCTTCGACGTGATCGCCTCGATGAGAATGGGCTGTGCCGTCACGTCGACCTTGTCGATCACGGGGGGATCGAGGTCCGAAGGCAGGGTCGCGCGGGCGGCGTTGACGGCCTGCGTGACGTCGTTGGCGCCGGCGTCGATGTCGGTGCCCATCTTGAACTGGACGACGATCGTGCCCGACCCGTCGACCGCGGTCGCGCTGACCTTATCGAGATGGCGGATCGACTGGATCTGGTCCTCGATCGGCCGGATGACGAGCCGCTCGATCTCCTCGGGGCTCGCGCCGGGGTAGCTCGCGGACACCGTCACGATCGGGAACGCGACGTTCGGGATGATGTTCTTGCCCATCGAAAAGTATCCGACGGTCCCGAACAAGGCGATCGCCAGGAAGAAGAGCGTGACGATCGTCGGTTGTTTGATCGCGAAGCGTGTCAGCCACATGGTGTCGTAACGTCCATTAGGAGCCGCGATGCGGCGAGCCGATTTCGGTAGGGCCCGGGGTACCCCTGACGGTACCGGCGCGGCATGCGGAAGGTTCCACGTTCGGGGCGGGGAGGCGCCCTCCCCGGCAGCGAACCGGCCGCGCATGCGTCACATCATCCTGGCGGCCTTGATCGTGCTTCCGTTCGCGGTTCCGCAAGCGGCCCCGGCCGCGACCCCCGATCCGAACTACGCAGCCGCGCTCGCGGCGGTCGACGGCTTCCTGTTCTCGTGGAGCAAGCGGAACGCAGACGGGGGGATGGCGTACGTCGCCCCGGACCTCGTGCACGCGATCGGGGCCGCCAAGATCCGCGACTTCCTCGTCGGCACCTCGTCGCCGAACAACGAGGCGTTCGAGATCAGCGAGGGTCAGAAGGGGGCCGGCGCATCGTTCATCTTCCCGGTCCGGCTGGTCTGGATGTTGCAGGGCGCGACCTCGCAGCTCGAGACGGCGAAGACCGAGTTCAGCAGCGCGGCGGGAAGTGGCTCGTCGTCTCGCTGCCCTACGGCGGTAAGACTACCAACACCTAAGGTAAAAGGCCCGCGACGCGCCTCCGGCGTCACGGTCACCCGCGACGCCGGAACGTTGGTCATCGGACCGGCTATTGGTCGTCGTGTTGGTGGTGCGTCTGAGCGGAACCACCGCCGCCATCGCCGGCGCCGTGCTGAGCTGCGGCGGGGGCCCGCTGCGCGGCGGGTGGCCGCTGCGCGGCGGGATGTGCGACCATGGCGCGCGCCGACGGGGCGTACGACCGTTCGGGCGGATAGGCCCGCTGCGGACGCTGCACCGGCGCCGGCGGGGGAGCGTACTCGCGCGGCCGGATCATCGGCGCCGCTTGGACCGGCCGCACCGGCGCGAACGGTCGCGTTTGCTCGTTTTGATGCATCGGCTGGACCGGCGGCGCCGCTACCGGCGGCCGCGCCTGTTCGACCGGACGGGCCTGTTCGACCGGGCGAGCCTGTTCGACCGGATGAGCCCGCTCGACGGTGGCGAGTTGGGCGCGCGTCTCGGGGAGGCGGTACGCCTTGCGTTCGGTCGCTGCGAGCGCCGGCCGAACGGTCGTGAAGGCCGGGACGTGTGCGACGGCCGGGAAGCCGGCGAACGACGCCGGGCGGACTGCAACTGCAGCGCCGGGTCCGACGCGCAAGTTCGCCGCCGTCGGCATGATCGGCAGAGCGTTGCGGACGACCGCGACCGTGCGGATCCGGCCGCGCAGGTTCGCAAACGCGATGCGGTCGGCGAACCGGCCCGCTGCGAAGTTGCGCGCGCTGACGACGGTCACCGCGTTCGGCACCGCGACGTTGCGATAGATCTTGGTCACGTTCTCGACCGTGACGGTGCGATAGTAGTTGTTGGTGACGACCTGCGGGGCGCTGGTGTACGTGGTCGTGGTCCACGACGGCGCGGTCTGCCAGGTGCCCCACCACGGATACGACGTTTCGCTCGGTGCGAGCGGAACCCACGCGACGTTGACGTTCGCGGGATAGTCCGTCCCGTAGTATGACGGATAGGTGTTACCGTAATAGCCGGCCGGATAGCCGTACCCCGGATAGGCTGCGCCGTACGGCGAGCCGTAGCCGCCGAGTAGCCCAGCGAGCAGCCCCGTCAATAGGCCGTTGTCGGCTCCGCCGCTGCCCTGCCCCATCAGATCGAGGAAGGCGACCGCAGCCGGAACCCAAAGCGACGACGCGGGATTCCCGGGATAGTAGTCGTTCGGGTAGTAGCCGTTGGGATACGTACCGTTCGGGTAGTCGCTGTTCGGGTAGTAGCCATTCGGGTAGTACGAGCCCGGTTGATAGACCACCGGTGGGTTGTACACGGTCGGATACAACGTCACGCTCGTCGTGATCGTCTGTTGCGTCCCGGGGACCCAAGCCCAGCCGTTGCCGGGGTTGCTCGCGCTGTTGAACCAGCGTCCGTAATGGTACGGCGCCCAACCCCACGGCTCATTGCCGACCCAGGTGTAGCCGTAATACGGCTCCCAGGTCCACTGGCCGTTCTGGTACGGCGCCCACGTCTTGGCGACGCCGTTCGGTACCCACACCTGGCCGTACTGGCGATTGGTCACCCACCGCCCGTACGAGTTGAGTTGCGAGACGCCGACGAGCCCGGTGTTGGCGAGCCCGAAGCCGTTATATCCGCTCTCGAGGCGGTCGCGCTCGGCGACCCACTGATCGAAGCGGGCGTTCTCGACCGGCGTGACCGTCGAGAACCGCGGCGACGCGGCGCTGCCGCGGACGACGAAGGTATTGCCGGGTTCGACGATGCGGTCGACGTGAGCGCCGACCAGTTCGACGCGACCGGCGGTCGGCGTGACGAAGGTCTCGCCGTTGCGAACGCTGACGCGATACGCGCTCGCCTGCTGTGGGCGAACGCTGATCGACGGGGTATCGATCGCGGCGGAGTCGGATTCGTTGCCGAAGCGACGGAGTTCGACGGTTCCAGCGGCGAGTTGGACCGAGTTGCCGCGTGCCCCCGCCTGTGCGAGGCGCGTTTGCGCGCCGGAGTCTTCTCGGATGAAGGTCCTGTCGTCGAGTTGCAGTTCGGCGCGTCCGCCGGAACCGGTCGAGAGGCCGTCGCTCGTCAGGAGCGGCGCGTTCGTGCGGGCCGCGACGTTGCCCGCCGAGTCGGAGCGGGTGATAGCGACGTTGCCGCGGACGTCGCTGATTCGGGCGACGCCCGGTGGTTGGGACGTCGTCGATGGTGTTGCGGCTGCGGAGGGTGCTTGGAGACTCGCCAGCAGGGCGAGCGCGGCGAGCGACCCACCGCCGGTCTTTAAGTATGTAGTGCGCATCTGGGTTCCTCACTTCGTGGGTGCTAGTCCAAAAACGAAATTCGGCGCCGCGATGGAATGAAACGCCGATGAAAGACGGCAGAGCTGCACCGGCGAGCGCTCGGACGTTCGGACCGCGGCGCGCTGCGGGAACCGTTAGGCTGGGGTGAAACCTTGCCGGGGTGACGTTTTGTGCACTCCCGCGACCACGAGCTTGGCTGTGCGCGATCGTCCTCGTCGCCGCGGTCGCGCGGCCGGCGGGAGCGGTCGAAACCGCATCTACTCTGCCCGCCTGCGAGGTGATCACCGTCGCCCTGGTCGACTCCGTCGACTCGGCGCGGGCGGTCGCCGGCGACCGGTTCCGCTTTCAGACGATAGCGGACATCCCGGCCGCCGCGAGCCATCCCGCGATCCCGAAAGGGACGGTCGGCTACGGATTGGTCATGGGAGCGCATCACGCGCAGCGCGGAGGGCGGGCAGGACATCTGCTCGTCGACACCCGCTTCTTCGAACTCGCGGACGGTACGCGGGTCGAAGCGACGCTGATCCCGCGGGCGCGATACGACAGCGAGGTCATGGACGGCTGGAGCGCGGACGCGCCGACCTACATCGGAATGATCCCGTTTGCGAGCGTGATGACCGGCGCGTACAACACCCTGCACTATGGGCGCGAGATCATCTTCGCCTCGGGGACCAAATTCAGCGTGCTGCTCGGCGACGACCTCGCGCTCGCACGCTGCCGGCTCACCGCCGACTCCGTGCCGCGCGCCGATCCCAAAGCGACGGCGTCGGCATCAGCCGCGCCGGCCGCGACGCCCGCGGTCGCGCCTGCGGCGACGCCGGCCGCCGGACCCTCTCCGGCGCCCGCAGCAACGACGCGCCGATAGAATTAGGAGGAAACGGCGCGCGCGATCGAGCCGGCCTCGGTAAGGTCGACCGCCATCTGCAACTTCTGGAGCACGACGGTGTCGATCTGTCCGCTGCGGCGCAATGCGACGAGGACCTTACGCTCGGCCTCGTAGAGTTTGTGCTCGACCGCGGCCTGCCGGATCGCCGTCTGGCGCTGTCGCTCGCCGGGATCATTCGCACGCCGTAACACCTCGGCGTAGCGTTCGCGCAACGCGCCCGCTTGTTCGGGTTGCACGACGCCCTCCGTTTCGAGTCGCTCCAGTTCGCGCAGCGCCGCGGTTGCGCTCTCCTGCAGCGCCGACCGCAGCGCGATCGTTTCCTGGTCGTCCGGTTCGAGGCCGACCTTACGGATGACGTACGGCAGCGTCAGGCCGCCGCCGACCAGCGTGCAGAGGATGACGCTGAACGCAGCGACGATGATCAGCGAGCGGTACGGGAAGGGGCCGACGCCCGGCAAGGTCGCGGGGATCGACAGCGCGATCGCGAGGGAAACGCCGCCACGCAGTCCCGACCACGCGAGGACGAGCCGCGCCTTGCGGCCGAGGCGACACGCGCGCCAGCGGGGCACCAGCGTGAAGATCCACTCCTGTAACTCGATCCACAAGAAGCGCGTCCCGACGACGACGATGTTGACCAGCGCGATCCCGATGACGATAACGCCGATGCGGTACTCGTGCAGCGCCGCGACGGCCTCGTGCAGCGCGAGGCCGACCGTCAGGAAGATCAGCGCGTTCGTGACGAAGACGAGCGTCTCCCAATAGCCGTAGCTGCGCAGCCGAGCGATCGGGCTCATGACGACGGGGATGTAGCGGTTGACGTACAGGCCGGCCGAGACGACGGCCAACACGCCCGACAATCCCATCCGCGTCGCCGGAATATAGGCGATGAAAGGGAGGACGATCGAGACGATGCTCTCGAGTTCGGGATCGTTGATGCGTCGCCACGCCTGCACGGCCAGCCAGCCGATGATCAGGCCGATGATCAGCGCGCCGACCGCCGCCAGCACGAAATGGAAGAAGGCCCGGCCCGGAACGAGCGTCCCGCTCGCCACGGCGGCCAGCGCGACGCCATAGAGTCCGAGCGCGGCCGCGTCGTTGAGCAGACTTTCGCCCTGCACGATCGAGACGACGTTGCGCGGGACGTGCAGGCGCTCCGCGATCGCGGCGGGCGCGACGGCGTCGGTCGGCGCCAGGATCGCGCCGAGGACCAGCGCGATCGCGATGTTGTGCGCCGGTTCGATCAGGTGGATCGCGAGCGCGACCGCCCAGGCGGTGACGAATACCAAGCCGAGCGCGAGCGAAACGAGCCACTTCGCGTTGCGCCGCATCGCCTGGGTGGGCGCCGAGACCGCCTCCCAGTAGAGCAGCGGCGGTAGGAAGAGGACGAGCGCGATCTCCGGATCGACGTGGAGGTGCGGCAGCCGCGGGAAGAACCCGAGCAACAGACCACCGAGCACCAGCACGACCGGATACGGGATGTGCCAACGCTTCCCGATCGAGACGAAGACGATCGTCAGCGCGAGCAGTACCGCCGCGAACTCGATCGCGTTCACGAGGCGGCGTGTTCGGTGGACGCGCCGCCGATACTTGTGCGGCTAGCCTAGGGGCCTAGGCTATCCTTGCGGCGACCGCGACCCGCGTCAGCTCGACCGGAGACGGCGGCGCGCAGACGGAATCGTGGCGCCCGGCGTGCTTGTCGCACAACCGGTGACCGCAGCCCCTGAGCCTTCCGGCTCGGCGGCACCTGCGAGATAGCGGTCCGTAATTCGGATACCGGGTGAAGTCGCAGCCCATGTACGACGTCCCCCCTTCAGCGGGTTTGAGTTCAGTTATCGGTAGTACGGGCGGCACGCGCCGACGGATCACTCGCCGGGCCAAACTTCGCGAACGAGGAGAAAGTGCTCGCTCCGCCAGAGACGTAGCGGCGCATGAGCGTCGTCTATCTCGGGATCGGCTCAAACCTCGGCGACCGCCAGAGCAACATCGCGCAGGCGTTGCAGCGTCTGCGGGCGCGCTGCCGGATCGAGGCCGTCTCTTCCTACTATGAAACGCAGCCCGCCGCCGGTGTCGCCGGCCCGGCCTTCCTCAACGTCGCGCTCGTCGCGCAGACCGCGCTGGCTCCGGACGAACTCGAGCGCTTCCTGCGCGCCATCGAGCAGGCCGTCGGTCGACGGACGGCGGGTGCGCTCGCGGCCCGGCCGATCGATATCGACATCCTCTTGATCGGCGATCTCGTTGCCGACTTCGGGCGATTTGCCGTGCCGCAACCCTACCTCGCCGAGCGTACCTTCAACCTGATTCCGCTTGCGGAGATCGCACCCGATCTCGTCGATCCGCGCTCGGGGAAGACGATCGCCGCGCTCGCGGCGGCCGCCGGCAGCGCCGGCGTCGAGCGCAAGGCGCGCGCCCTGCAGTTCGTCGCGAACCGGCAGGACGAGGAACCCGAGGTCAAACTCTCGATCGACCGCGCCGGCGTGGCGCGCCTTCGGCGCATCGTCCACCTCGCGGTCGACGGCCGCGAGACGGTGTTCTGTTGCGAGTTCTCGATGGTCGCCGATCTGCCGCCGCGCAGGGCCGGCGTCCACATGTCGCGCTTCGCCGAGTTGCTGGAGGAGGTCGCCCTCGACGTCCTCGCGCGGCCGGAGGCACCGGCCAGGATCGAGGATCTCGCCGGCCGGCTCGCGCGCGCGATCGTCGACGCGCACGATGCCCGGCGCGCCGACGTGCGGCTGCGCGCCGAGTTTGGACTCGAGCGCTGGACGCCGGTCAGCGGCAAGCGCGGCGAGGAGACCTACACGCTGATCGGGATCGCGCACGCCGACCCCGGCGGGATGCGCCGAGTCGTCGGCGTCGAGGCAGAGGGGATGACCGCGTGCCCGTGCGCCCAGGGCATGATGCGCGAACAGGGGGCGCGCGATCTCGCCGAGGCGGGCTTCACGTCCGCGCAGGCGGAACGCGCGCTCGACGTTCTTCCCGTCGCCACCCACAATCAGCGCGGGCGCGGTTCGGTTCTCATCGGCGCCGGCGGCCGCGACGCCGAGGTGCGCGCGGAGGATCTCGTCGAGATCGTCGAAAGCGCGATGTCGAGCGAAACCTACGACCTGCTCAAGCGGCCGGA
The DNA here is from genome assembly GCA_963743605.1 of Vulcanimicrobiota bacterium. Taxonomy (GTDB): domain Bacteria; phylum Vulcanimicrobiota; class Vulcanimicrobiia; order Vulcanimicrobiales; family Vulcanimicrobiaceae; genus CAVUQJ01. The sequence goes on from CAVUQJ010000009.1 coordinate 787,451, forward strand.
CGAGTTCTTCGTCGTCAACAAGGCGCACCGCAACCCGAAGTTCGTCGAGGACGTCGTCCGCGGTATCCTCGCGAACGCGCTGACGATGTACGGTGACTTCGGCGACGGGACGTTCGTCGCCGCGACGCAGACGAACGACGAGTCGATCCATAAGCACGATGCGTTCGCCGAAGCGTTCGGGACCTTCGGCGAGTTGCGCGAGGAACTGCGCAGCGGCGTGCCGGCGAGCAAGACCGATCTCGCGGCGTGGCTCGGGACGCGGCCGTCGGCCGTCCTGGCCTAGGGTGATGGGGCCGGGACGTTCGGGTCGTCGCCCTGCGGGATCGGCAGTCGCGCGCCGTTCGCGCGCAGCGTCAGCGCGAGCAGCCGCGGGTACGACATGTGCGGCGCTTCGAGGTAGGTCGTCGGTTCGATGATGTCGTGAATCGCCGGCAGGTCGGTGAACACGAAGGTCTCGACCATCTCGGCCGCGCGTTCCCAGGTCGTCCAGAGTTCGCGTGCGACCATCAGGTTGATCGCCGGATCGCGCGCGTTGAGGGCGAGGACGCAGCGCTGCGCGAGGGGCGGCTGCTCCTGAGCGAGCGCGAAGACGCTCTGGCCGAACTTCATCAGCGTCGCCAGCGCATGCGTCGGGAAGCGCGGGTACGCGTGGTCCGGTTTGCACTGTTCCTTGAGGCGCGGGTCCCACCACATCCACTGGTTCGGCAGCGCGAGCAGGGCGTCGCAGACGTAGCCGTTGATCGCGCGGCCGAACCAGGGCAACGCGAAGAAGGGCGAGATGGCGAGCGCGGTCTGGATCTGCGCGTTCTGCGCGAGCCAGGCCGCCAGGACGCCGCCGAGCGAGAGGCCCGCCGTGTTGACGTGCTTGCCGAGTCCTGAGGCAATCCGCATCGCCTCGAGCGCGGCCATCTTCAGTTCGGCGCGCGTCAACCCGACCAGCGCGTCGGTCATCCGGTCGCGCATGCCGTGGCGCGGGATCAACGGGATGTAGACGTTGTAGCCCCGGTCGTGGAACATCTGCCCGAGTTCGATGAACTGCGCCGGGCAGTTCGTGAATCCGTGCCAGAGGATGATCGCCTCGTCGGTCTGTTTCCCGTGCAGTTGCGCGACGGAATGGCAGACCGGATTGAGCCCCGGTTCCGCACTCTCGCGCTCGGCGACCTGGCGCAGGCCCTCGATCGCATCCTGATAGGTCATTGTCGGCGCGCGTTCTTGGGCCGGGCACGCTCGCCCCGCGTCCGACCGGCCGCCCACCCGGCACTTTTCTTGGCACTTCACCCGGGACGCCGGGTTGTTCGATGCGGCAAACTGATGGAGGCGGGATGACCGCTGAGCGCCGCCCGATACCGCGGCCGCTGGAAGCGACGGAGAGGGGGTTCGGGGGCACTCCCTCTCCCAGCACCTTCCGGTCCCGATCTCGAAACCTCGCCGATACCGGCCCCGTATCTGGGCCGTGGCTCGAAGGTACGATCGCAGCGCGGTACGGGCGGTCGCATTCGCGGCCGCGGTTTGCTTCGTCGCGGCCGCGCCCGACGCGCCCAGTCCCGCCCCGACGCCGGCCGGGCTGACCGGCGAGGCCATCTACCTGCGCGCGGTCCGCGCGATGCGCACGGCGCCCACCCCTCCGTACGTGATCTTCGACGAGGAGATCCAAGCGCGCAATTTGTTCTTCAGTTGCGGGCCGAAGGGACTCGACATCGCGCTGCGTCACGGCGATCAGCTGACGCGCTACCGCGTCTGGTATCGCTCGCGCGACGGCGCCTCGGTCAGCGTCGAGGACCCGTCCGAAGGGCGCTGCGACGACGCGCTCCTGTCGCCGGTCGACTCCGGGCACGACCACGACGACCTCTTCGGGCCGAAACCGACCCCGACGCCCGACGACCAGAGCGTCGCGCCGAACGGCTTGCCGATCATCGCGGCGGTGCGCTCCGAGGCGGCGCATCACTATCGCATCACGCTCGTCGGCGAGGAGTCGTTCGAGGGGCATCCCGTGTACCGTTTGGCGCTAAGCGCCTACGGCAACGGAGTTCCGACTACCCGCTCACCGGGATGCTCGTCGACCGCGGGGACTTCTTGGTCCGCCAGGCGTCGGGCGAAGTCTCGCTCCACCTCGTCGTCGCGAGCGGCTGGGCCGGCCTCGTGCTGACGTTCGACGATGCCGCGCCCTACTATGTCGTGCGCGACGAACACGTCGAAGTCGCGGCGAACGCGCTGCTCCTGCACCTGCACGCGCTCATCGACGTGCACGGCTCCGGCTTCAGCTATCCGGCGACGTTGCCTGAGGGCGTCTTTCCGAGCCCGTCGCCGCGACCGAGCCCGTCGCCTTCGGCGTGACGGATTCCGCCCGGAGCGCGCGAATGCGGGCGCCGAGCGACGGATGGGAGGAAAACAGGAGCTCCATCCAGCGCGGCTGTTCGTCTTCGGCGAGGTTGCGCTCGCGCAGGCGCGTGAACGCGCGTGCGCCGGCCTCGGGCTCGGCCGTGGCGCCGACGGCGAACCGGTCGGCGGCCCACTCGCGCGGAGCGCGACAGGGCCGCGAGCGGCTGGCCCGAGCGCGAGCCCGACCACGTTGGCATAGAAGAAGAGGCGCGCGAGCGCGTCGAGGTTGCCCGGCGGCTCGTCGGGCGCGCGACGCGCGAGCGCGCCGGCGACGAACAGCATGAGGCCGGATGCGACGGTACCGACGGCGACCGAGCGCCATACGTCGCGATGCACGTAATGCCCGAGCTCGTGCGCGACGACGAACTCGATCTCGTCGTCGCCGAAGCTCGCGAGCAACGTGTCCCCGATGACGATGCGATGCGTCCCCAACAGGCCCGTCACGTAGGCGTTTGCCTTCTCGGTTTGGCGGCTCATATCGACGCGTCAGGATCCGAGCGTCGCCCACGCCGTAGCGCGCCGCCAGCGCGCGCAGACGCTGCTCGAGCGGTCCGGTCAGCGGTTCGAAGGTGTTGAACAGCGGGAGGATCAGTGCCGGCACGATCAGGTTGGCGACGATGAGCAACGGACCGACGCACAGCGTCGCGATCAGCGGCCAGCGTCGCGGCGCGCGACGCGCGAGCGCGACGAAGAGTTCGAGCAGGACGACCGCGGCGACCAGCATCACGGCGAGCGCCTTGACGCGGTCGGCGAACCACGCGTTCGCGGACTGCTTGCTCAAGCCGAAGCGGCGCTCGAGGACGTGGTCGTCGACGTAGTCGGCCGGCAGGTCGATGACGAACGACAGCAGCGTCCCGGCGACGACCCACGAGGACGCGCCGCTTCGGCCGTCGCGAGAACCGCCGCGGCTGCGTAGCCCGGCCCGGCGGCGAACGCAGTCCAGGCCAGCGCCGCGCTCGTGCGCGCGATGCCGACGAGCATCGAGGCGGCGGCGTGCGCGCCCGTAGGCGCCCGCATCCTGGTCGACCGCCTTCGCCGGACTGCGCAGGTCGAGCAGCGCGTCGCAGCCGCGCATGATCGCGTAGCCGAGCGTGAGGCCCCCGGCGAGGCCGAGCAAGAACTTTCGCACGTGCTAGTGTACTTTCTAGATCAGCGAGATCGTTTCGCGGGCGACGGGCCTGCTCGCCAACACGTCGAGCAGCGCGCGTGCGAGTTCGTCGGCGACCGGATCGTCGATCTCTTCGACGCGGCCGGCATCGGAGAGCTCCATCAGCCGCGGAATGATCGGGATCCGCGCCAGCATGGGCGCCCCGGCGAGTTCCGCGACCTGCGTCGCGTACGAAGGCCCGAAGATCTCGTAGCGCTTGCCCGTGTCAGGCGCGACGAAGTACGACATGTTCTCGACGACGCCGAGGATCGGCTTGTTCAGCTGGTGTACGAGGTTCGCCGCCTTGCGCACGATCATCGTCGCGAGCGCCTGCGGCATCGTGACCAACACGACGCCGTCGACGGCGAGCGACTGCAACACGGTCAAGGGCGCATCGGACGTTCCGGGCGGCAGATCGATGAGCAACACGTCCAGGTCGCTCCACAGCCCCTGTTCGTAGAACTGCCGGATCACGCCCGACAGGATCGGACCGCGCCAGATCATCGCCTGATCTTCCTGGTCCGTCAGCAAGTTCGAGCTGACGATCTCGATCGCGGCGCGCGAGCGCGCGGGCACGATGAGCGCGCGCGGTTGAGCGCCCGGCGGCGTCGATGGATCGACCTCCATCGCCAGCGGCGTGCGCAGCCCGAAGAGGCGCGGGATCGACGGACCGGTGATGTCTGCGTCGAGGATGCCGACGCGCTTGTTCGCGCGGCGCAGTCCGACGGCGAGCAGCGCGGTCACGAGCGACTTGCCCACGCCGCCCTTGCCGGACATGACGGGAACGACCGCTCCGAAGGAGGCGCGCCGCGAGAACGATCCGGGCGCTCGCCGCGCGGGCGTGCGGTCGGCCTCGGCGATCTGCGGGACGCGTCCGCTGCGCCGTGCGTCTTCGAGGGCGCGCAGGATCGCCTCGATGCGCAGCCCGTGGGCGTTCGCGCCCTGCTCGAGCGTCTCGTACTTGTTGACCCCGCAGCCCGCGCAGTGCAGCCCGAAGCGTTCGAGGACGTCGCGCGCCAGCGGGAGCGCGTTGACGAGCTCGCTGATGTTGGTCGTCGGACGGAGTTCGATCATGCGATGTGGGCCGATTCGACGGGGACCGGCGAGATTCGTTGCCCCGCGCCGAATTGCGTCGCATGATCCCCACCGAACCCGTGGCGCGGCTCGTGCGGCCGGGCGAGCCGGGCTATCCACCGGGCCTCGAGGACCTGCCGGATCCGGCGCCGTTGTACGTGCGCGGAGCGCTGCCGGCCGGTGGCACGGCACTGGTCGGTACGCGAACGCCGACGGCGGACGGGCTCGCGATGGCGCGCGAGCTCGCGGCGCTTCTCTCCGCGCCGATCGTCGCCGGTCTGTCGCCGGGGATCGATCTCGCCGCCCACCGCGCTGCGCTCGAGGCCGGCGTCCCGACCATCGCATACCTGGGGTGCGGGCTTGCGGCGATCGCGGGGGACGAAGCGCGGGCGACCGCAGACGCGATCGCGGACGGGGGCGGCGGGCTCGCCGGCGAGTACGAGCCGGACGAACCGGCGACGCGCTACCGGCTCATGCGGCGCGACCGGCTGCAGGCCGCGCACGCGCAGGCGGTCGTGCTGGTCGAGTCGGAGGCGACCGGCGGCGCGATGCATACGCTTCGTTACGCGGCACTGCTCGGCCGCCCGCGGTTCGCGTTTGTCGCGCGCGACGACATCGTCACGAGCGGCAATGCGCGCGCGATCGCGGCCGGCGCTCAGCCGCTGCCCTGGGATGCGGCCGCGGCGGCGCGCATCATCGTCGTCGTCGTCGCGTCTGCGGCGCCGTGTTCGATACGACGATGACGTCGCGGAAGGTACCGCCGGTGAGGTTGTAGCGGTCGTAGTCGCCGAAGTACGCGGTCACCGTGTTCGCGCCGCGGTGCCGGGCAGCGAGAACTGCTGCGAGTAACAGAGAAGTCCGGTGATGGCGCTGGCCGGTGAGATGCGCCCCGTCGACCACTCGTTGGCTCCGATCTGCCGCCCGACGGGGTTCTGCGTGCCCTTCGGGAACGGAGTACGGGACCGGCGGGAACACCTTGATGCCGAAGCCGACGGCCGAATAGGCGATGTCGGCGTCGATGTTCGCGAACTGCACGACGTCGGTCGGCCGCAGCGTGACGCGCGCGGCGATCGTCGGGAAGGACCCGTTGCCCGGATCGAGCGCGTAGCCGAGGATCGGGCCGTCAGATCGGATCGAGGCTCGCCGCGATGCCCTGCGACATGTCGATGATGGCGGTCGTGTTCGTCTGCAGCGCGCCGCACGAGCCGACCGGCGTCGGGGTCGCACCGGTGGGGCCGCCGCTCGGGTTCGGGATCGCTCCGCCCGGGATGTGGACGCAGCCGTTGCTCGCCACGACCGCGCCGAACAGAAACGCAACGACTAGGAAGCCGCGCAGCGCTCGATTCGCTCGGGTGATGGTTGTCACAGTCGGTCGGCTGTCTTTCACGGCACCCCTCGCAGCCTCCGCTTCTCGCGCGACGGACCGATACTTCCTATGATGGAGCGCACAGAAGCCTCGACGGTGCTCGCCGAAGTGGTGGAACACGAGGCGTTCGAGCGCTTGGCTCGCATCGCCGCGCTTGCTGCCGACGCTCCCGTCGCGCTGATCGCGATCGGGGCCTTGCGGCGCCTGTGGCTCGCGCGGGACGCCGAGATCGACGGGGCCGAACTCGCGAGCCGCATTGCCTGCTGCGGACCCATCTCCTGGAATCGCAACGTCGTCGTCGCCGAGGACACCGCTCTCAATCCCCTGACGCGCAGCCATCCGCTGGTCGCGGGCGAAAACGGATTGCGGTCTCTGTGCGGCGTCGCCGTGCGCGACGACCGCGAAGCGATCGGCACGCTTTGCGTGCTCGACGGCGTCGTTCGTCCGTTCACCGACGTGCAGGTGACGGTGTTGCGCGAACTCGGCGCCGTCGTCGGCGCGGAGTTCGCGCTGCGGCTCGCGGTGCGGCGCATCGACGCGGAATCACGGCTGCGCAGGATAGCGGAATCGCAGCGCGCTCGCGCGGAGCGCGAGGCCCGCACCGATGCGCTCACCGGCCTCGGGAACCGCCGTGCGCTGGAGACCGATCTCGATGCGCTCGAGCGGTCGCCGCTCGGCGCGGACGGCGTCGTCGTCCTGGTCGACATCGACGACCTGAAGACCGTCAACGACGCCGGCGGCCACGCCGCGGGCGACCGCTATCTGCGCGACTTCGCCGACGAACTGCGGACATATTTTCGCGGGACCGACGGCATCTACCGGGTCGGCGGCGACGAGTTCGCGCTGCTCGTGCGCACAGGAGGCCTCGCGCTACCGCATCTGCGGCGCCGGCTCGCGTCCGTCGTCGACCGCCTGCGCCTGCGCTATCCGACGGCGGGTGCGAGCGTCGGCGTCGCGGAGTTCTCGCCGGCGGCCGGGACGCCGCGCAACGCCCTGGACGCGGCCGACCAGCGGATGTACCTGGAAAAGCGCACCAAGCGCACGCGTCAAGGGAGCGCGGCGGTCTCCGAGTAACCGACGCCGCGTGGTGACCACGGGGGCGCTCGCCGGGGGCGTGAGTTCGCCGGTCCGCGCCGGCGCCGCCGTCGGCGGGGCGCCGTTCGTGCAAACGGCCGGACGCGGCGCGTACGCGTTCGACGCGGAGGGGCGGGCCTACATCGATTACGTGATGGCGTACGGGCCGCTGCTGTTCGGGCACGCGCACCCCGCGCTGACGCGCGGGCTCGACGAGATCGCGGCGCGCGGGACCGTCTTCGGTTCGACGCACCCCGAGGAGGAGCGCCTGGCGGATCGGATCGGCGCGCACCTGCCCACGGTCGAACTGGTTCGCTTTTTCAACACGGGGACCGAGGCCGCGATGAGCGCCTTCCGGGTGGCCCGCGCGTTCACGCGCCGTACGCTCGTCGTCCGCTTCGCGGGAAACTATCACGGGCACTTCGACGCGGCGCTGCACGGCGCCGGCGCCTCGGCCGGTTCGCCGGAGAGCACGGCGTCGGGAATCCCGGGGCAAGCCGTCGCCGATGTGGCGGTCGCGCGCTACAACGATCCCGCCGGCCTCGACCGCGCGCTGCGCGGACGCGGCGGCGATCTCGCCGCGATCGTGCTCGAGCCGATCGTCGGCAACATGGGTCTCGTGCCGGCGACGGCGCAATTTCTCGACGCCGTCTTCGAACGCGCCGCCGCGCACCGCGCGCTGGTCGTCTTCGATGAAGTGATCACCTGGCTGCGCCTCGGCCTCGGCGGCGCGCAAGGGATCCTGCGGCGCCGGCCCGACCTGACGATCCTCGGCAAGGCGATGGGCGGCGGCTATCCGCTGGCCGCCCTCGGCGGCCGCGCCGACGTGATGCGCGCGCTGGCGCCCGAGGGCGCGGCGTTCGCCGGCGGCACGTTCTCCGGCAACCCGTTCTCGATCGCGCTCGGACACCGCACGCTCGACCTCATCGAGGCGGATCCGGGCATCTACGAGCGGCTCGACGCGGCGGGCGCCCGGCTGGCCGCGGGTCTCCGCGCTGCCGTCGCGCGTCACGGGCTGGGGTTTCCTGTGACGCAAGTCGGCAGCATGGTCGATATCCGGCTCCGCCGCGGCGACCCGCCGCGCGACTACGGCGACGCGGCAAACGCAGACCCGCGCGCGTTCGCGGTGTTCTACCACGCGATGCGCGAGCGGGGCGTCCTGCTCGCCCCGTCGCCGAACGAGTTGCTGTTCCTTTCGACCGAACACGGCGCCCGCCAACTCGACCGTACGATCGCGGCGGCCGACGAGGCGCTCGGCGTGGTGACCGGCGACCCCAGCGCCTAGACCGCCTGTTACACCGCCGCGATCTCCTCGTCGCCGTCCGCGTCGGCGGCGGGCGCGGATTCCGATGGCGCGAACGGACGCGCGCTGCGGCGCGGCTCCGGCAACTCGATCTGCGGAACGAGGTCGCGCAACTCGGTGAATTCGTCGGCGACGTCGAGCAACGCGTCCGAGGCGCGCGCCGGGAACGAGCGCGGATGCTCCGGGGTCGAGTTCGACGCGAGTGGAACCTGCGACGCGACGATCTGCACGCGCACGCCTCGGCTCGCGACCGCCCTGACCGCCGGCACGAACTCTCCGTCGCCCGAGACGAGGATCATTCGGTCGCAGCGCTCCGCGAGCGATGAGCATGTCGATCGCGAGATCGATGCCGATGTCGGCCTTGGTCGTGCCGTCTGCGAGGACGATGACCGGCTTCTTGACGACCTGATAACCGTTACGGTTCAGCATCCGGATGAACCCGAGCTGTTGGACGCGCCGCCGTTCGCTTTCGATCGGATCTGGCGGCGGCGGTGCGTCGAGCGTGCGGATCCGGCGCAGGCCCGCGACCAGCGCGTAACTCTCGTCGCTCCACTCGCCGATGTAGTAGAGCGCCCGCACGAGCATCCGCCCCTGCGATAGCGTCGCCAGCAGCCGCTTGAAGTCGACCCGGATACCGAGCCCTTCGTAGGTCGCCTTGGCGAAGTTCCAGCCGTCGATGAAAATCGCGGTGCGTTCGACGCAGGCCGCGCGCCGTTCAAAATGCATTGTATACTTCCTTGTTAGTGAGCGGACGCGCCGGGATTGCGCGTCAGCGATTCCTATAGTGGTGCGGGACGGGCTGCTGCCGGCGCACGGCGGGTCGCCCGAATTCCGTTCGCCGTTTTGCCGGCCGGCGATCGAAGTGCACGTAACGGCCGACGACGACGATCGTGCCGCCACCGGGCATGCTGCGCACCGAAAACAAGTCGCTGCACGTCCGCATGATCGGCATGCCACGGCCGCGTTCGCGCAACAGCGGCGGAATCTCGGCGGAGATCTCCAACTCGGAGAGGCCGCGTCCGAAGTCGCGGACGGTCGCGAAGAACGCGTCGGGCCGCAAGACGCAGCAGACCTCGATCGGCTCGACGGTGCCCGAGTGCTCGATCGCGTTGGCGAGCGCCTCACCGAGCGCCGTCAGGATGAACTCGAGATCGCGTTCGCCGACGCCGCCTTCGCGGCCGAACGCCGAGACGGCCTCCCGGACGACCCGGCTCGCGCGCGGTTCCGCCGGGACGCGGAGAGTCAACGACGGGTAGCCGTCCCGGTCGAACTTGCTTGCCACTTCGTCGTGCACATCTTTTAACGTACCCGCCCGCCAGCTTGGGGAAAACGACGCCAGGGGAGAACCCGAGCAAGCGGGCGCATAGAACGGCGTGCGCGCGGATCGTCCCGTCGTCTACGTCTTGACCTGTCGCGACGGCTCGTTGTACACGGGCTGGACGTACGACCTGACCGGCCGCACGGCGGCGCATATCGCGGGAACGGCGTCGCGCTACACGCGTTCGAAGCGGCCGCTCGCGCTCGGCGCCTGGTGGGAGTGTTGCGACCGGCGCGAGGCGATGCGCGACGAGGCGCGCTTCAAGCGGCTCGCGCGCTCGGCGAAACTCGGTGCCCTAGCGTCCTCCGAGGTCTTCGGACGGCGGCTCCGCAAGACACCGCTCCTCGACGCACACTCACCACCGACCGTCACGGGAGAATCGATCGCGATGCCGACGCATGCCGCCCCGACCGGAACAGAACTCGACGACCTCGCACGCGAAGCGGAAGGAGCGCAGGCGCGCATCCACACGCCGAAGGGCGACCTCGTCTTTGCGTTTCATCCGCACGAGGCGCGCCAGCACAGCGCCGCGTTCATGAAACTCGCGCGCGCGGGATTCTACGACGGGCTGAACTTCCACCGCGTCGAGCCCGGCTTCGTCGTGCAGGGCGGCTGCCCGAACGGCACCGGTACCGGCGGGCCCGGCTACACGTTGGACGCGGAGTTCAGTTCGCTGCCGCACGTGCGCGGCACCGTCGCGATGGCGCGTTCGTCGAACCCGAACTCGGCGGGTTCGCAATTCTACGTCTGCCTCGACGACGCACGCTTCCTCGACAAACAATACACCGTCTTCGGGCAGTTAACCGACGGCTTCGACGTGCTCGACAAGATCCGCGTCGGCGATCGCATGGAGCGCGTGACGATCGAACCAAAGGGCCCCTCCGCGCCGGGTTAGACGCTTCTTTTGTGCCACGTCATTTTCTGCTACCGGCGGCGGTGGCGGGGTGACGTTGCGCTGCGGAGACGCACTCGGTCCGCATCCGTGCGGCCCTCGCGCTCGGTGCGCGCGGCGCTCCCGCCCTCCATGGCTCCGCACCGCGCGCAACGCTCCGCAGCGCAACGTCACCCGCCCCCACCGCCTCGCGGACGGAGCGGCAGCGTGATCGTCACCGTCGACGCAGCCGCCTAATGCGCCCCACCGTTTGCCTCAGCAGTGCAACGTTGCGTCGATCGCGTGCACGGCGCTGCCGCCTACCTCGATGCGGCGGTTGCTGGCGGTGCCGGTAATGAGGACGTGCAGGATCGAGCGACGGCCCATCGCCGTGCCTTGCTCCGCGATCAGGCGCAGTCCGTCGCGTTCGGGTACGAGTCCGTGCGCGAGCATGAACGCGGCTAGCGGGCCTGTGGCGCTGCCGGTCGCCGGATCCTCGACGATCCCCGCCTCGGGCGCGAACATGCGGCTGTACGCGCCGTTCTGACGGACCGCGAAGACGTAGACGCCGGCGGCGCCCTCCGCGTCACCGGCTTTGCGGAAAACGTCCTCGAGTGCGCGCGCGTCGACCGTGGCGCGGTCGACGGCGGCTTCGTCCGTGAGTGCGACGTAGAGGAACGGGTTGCCGGCCGTCGCGACCTGCGCGGGCACGTCATTGCGGAGGTCCGCGGGGGTGAGGCCGAGCGCTTGCGCGAGGGCGGCACGGTCCTCGAACGGCGGGAGCAGCCTGACCGGCGGCGTCGTCAGCCAGGCCATGAACGCGTCGCCGCCTTCGAGCCGGACTCGCACCGGGCCGACCTTCTCCTCGAAGACGAAGTCGCAGGGGCCGGGCGGTAGGCGGCCGGCGGAGCGCAGCACGAAGGCGGTCCCGATCGTCGGATGGCCCGCAAACGGCACCTCGAAGCCGGGAGTGAACATCCGGAGCGCCGCTACGGCGCCCGGCTGCGTCGCCGGAAAGACGAACGACGTTTCCGACAGGTTCAACTCGCGCGCGATGCGCTGCATCTCGTCGTCACCGAGGCCGCGCGCGTCGGGGAAGACGGCGAGCGGGTTGCCTTCGAAGCGGCGATCCGTGAAGACGTCGACGTGTGCGAAGGGGTACGATCGGTCGCTCACCCGCCCGGCTTTGGGGGCCCGGCCGGCTTCCCCCTCCGCCGACTAGGGAACGCCGCCGCGTGCGACCAACGCGTTCCCATGCGCTCGATCATCGCTTCGCTCTTGTTCTGCTCGGCGGTTGCCGCCGTCGCCATGCCGGCGCAGTCCGCGCCCGTGCTGCACACCTTCGACGGCGTCGCCATGGCGCCGACGGGTGGCCTCATCGCCTCGATCGACGGGACCGACGTCCCCGGCGCGATGATCCCGCCGGTCCTCGTCGTGCGTTCCTCGGCGGGCCGCGTACTGAGCCGCTTCGCGCCGTGTGCGGCGTCGCGGGCGTGCACGATCGCGTCGCCGGTGTGGTCGGCCGACGCGCGCCGCATCGTCTTCGTGCGCAGCGATTTCGTCACGCACCGCTCGTCGCTCGAGTGGGTCGCGCCGGACGGGCGGTCCGTCGCATCTCATCGTCTCGTTCGCAGGCCAGTTGCAGGCGCCGATCGTCATGCCGGACGACCGTTCGGTGGCCGTGCTCGCTACCGCGGGTGCGCACAAACAGGTCGGCGCGACGCAGGCGGGCGCGCCTATCGTCGGCGAGATCGGGACGTCGTTCGACGAACAGCGCATCGCGATCGTCGACGCGGCGGGACGCGTGCGGATGATCTCGCCGCCGGACATGTTCGTCTACGAATACGACGTTGTGCCCGGCGGCGGGTTCGTCGGGACCGCGGCGCGCGGCGACGGCGACAACAACTGGTGGATCGCCCGGCTGTACGCGTTCGCTGCGGACGGCGCGACGCGCGAACTGTACGCGCCGCCGCTCCAGATCGCGAGCCCGCGCGTCTCGGCCGACGGGCGCACGGTCGCGTTCATCGGCGGTCTCATGAGCGACTTCGGTTCGACCGGCGGCGACGTCTTCGTCGTGCCGACCGCCGGCGGCGAAGCGAGGGACCTTACGCCGTCGCTCGCGTTGTCCGCGACCTCGCTGCTGTGGAACGGGCATTCGGACGCCGTCACCTACATCGCGCTCGCGGGCGATCAGACGCAGATCCGCACGGTCGGCGTCGCCGCGCCGGCGACGCAGACGCTCTGGTCGGGCCCCGTCACGCTGGGCTCGTTCTTCGCGCCGGCGCAGATCTCGGTCGCGCGCGACGGCGTCACCAGCGCGGTCGTGCGGCAGACGTTCGAGCGCGCGCCGGAGATCGCAGTCGGTCCGGTCGGCGCGTGGCGCAACGTCACGAGCGCGAACGCCGCGCTGCCGGCGGCCGGGCGTTCGACGAGCCTGACGTGGAAGAGCGACGACTTCACGGTGCAGGGCTGGTTGCTCTCGCCGAGCAGCACTGACGGCAACAAGCATCCGATGGTGGTCGCCGTCCACGGCGGCCCGAGCGCCGCCGTGACGCCGCGCTACATCGGCGAGGGTTTCGTGCGCGACGCGCTCGCCCACGGCTACTACATCTTCCTGCCCAACCCGCGCGGCAGCTTCGGGCAAGGCGAGGCGTTCGTCCGCGCCAACGTCAAAGACTTCGGCGGCGGCGACCTGCGCGACATCCTCGCCGGCGTCGATGCGACGCTGCGCGCCGCGCCGGTCGACGGCAATCGCCTCGGTATCACCGGAGGCAGCTACGGCGGCTTCATGACGATGTGGGCCGTCACCCAGACGCAGCGCTTCAAGGCCGCGGTCGCGGTTGCCGGCGTCTCCGACTGGCTCAGTTATTACGGCGAGAACGGCATCGATCAGTGGATGATCCCATTCTTCGGCGCGTCGGTCTACGACGATCCGGCCGTCTACGCAAAGAGTTCGCCGATCACGTACATCAAGAACGTCAAGACGCCGACGCTGATCGCCGTCGGCGAGCGCGACGTCGAGTGCCCGATGCCGCAGTCGCAAGAGTACTGGCACGCGCTGATGACGCTCGGCGTGCCGACGTCGTTCATCGTCTATCCCGGCGAAGGCCACCATCTGCGGCTTCCCAAGAACCAGCGCGACCTCTCGGAGCGCACGTTGGCCTGGTTCGACCGCTACCTGCGGTAGAGTACGCGCCTCACAGGGCGCCGTTGACGGCGCGCGTGATCTTGCGGATCGCCTCGACGCCCTCGTCGTAGTTGGTCAGGTCCTTCGTCAGAATCGCGAGCACGTATGGCGTGTCGCCGTAGGGATCGACGATCCCGGCGTCGCTGCGCACGCCCGTGATCTCGCCGGTTTTGTTCGCGAGCGGCGTTCCGGGGGGCAGTCCCGCGGCGATCTTCTCGCGATCTTCTTGCTGCAGCAGGATGCCGACCATCTTGCGGCACGACTGCGGCTTGGCGACGGTCGGGATCCCCTCGCGGGCGCCCCGCTCGATGAGGTAGAGGAGATAACCCAGGTCGCGCGGGCAGGTTAGGTTGTTGCTGTGCCGGACGATCGCGCCCCAGTCGAGGAAGTGACGCTTCAGTTGCGTGTGCTGTAACCCATAGGTGGACGCCGTCGCGTTGATCGCATCGAACCCGAGCAGCGTGATCAGCGTGTTCGCTGCCGAGTTGTCGCTCTGGGTGATCATCGCATGCGCGAGCGTCTTGACGGTGAAGGCCGTTCCGTCCGGCGCGGCGTCGACGGTCGGCGAATCGCCGACGCGGTCTTGCGCGCGCGGGACGATCTTGCGCTGCAATAGCGCCGGGTCGTTGTCGGCCTTGGCGTAGAGCGTGACGAGGATCAGCAGTTTGATCGTCGAGGCGGCCGGAAACACGACCTCGGCGTTGTAGAAGACGCGCGCGGGTCCCATTCCCATCGAGCGCGCGTACACGCCGACGGTACCGCTCGATGCGGCGGCCGCCGCGACGACAGCGTCGGCGAGCGTCGCGCCGCGCGCGGCGCGGGGGAGGGCGAGCGCGATGCCGCTCGCGAGGAACGCGACCCGATTCATCCCGGCTGGGGTTCACGACGAGGAGTCGGCGGCCTGTCGAGCAATCCGGCGCCCGATGCACCGCTCGTTCGCGCTCGTGCTCTGCGGCGCGCTGGCCCTTTCCGGCGCGCGCGCCGCGGGGGCGAGCGCGCCGCTCGCCGGCGACACGTTCGTCGTCGATCCGGGCCACGGCACGCGCTATCCCGACGGCCGGCCGCTCAACGTCGGAGCGGTCGCGCCCGACGGCGTCGAGGAGGCGCACATCGCGCTGCTCGTGTCGTCCGATCTCGCGGCGCTGTTGCGAGCCGCCGGAGCGCGCGTGGTGATGACGCGGACCACCGCTGGGCCGTATCGCGTCGCGACCGACAAGAACGCCGACAATCGCGCGCGGGCCGCGCTCGCCAACCGGCTCGGCGCGACCGCCTTCATCGCGGTGCACGGCGACTCGTCGCTCGACCGCAGTGCCCGCGGTACGAGCGTCTTCTGGCTGCGTTCCAATTCCGAACCGCTCGCCGCGGCGATGCGCGCGGCGCTGCAACCGCTCGGACTCGGCGAGTCGCAATACCGGCGCAGGCATCTCGCCGTCACCGACGAGGCCGTCGTCCCCGCCGTCCTGGTCGAACTCGGCTTCATCTCGAATCCGCACCAGGAACGGCTCCTTACCGACGCCGCGTTTCAGCGGCGCGAGGCGGCCGCACTGTTCGACGCGATCGTTCGGACGTACGGCCGGTGACGAAGCGTCCGCTCGTCCCGTCCGACCTCTACCGGCTCGTCACCGCGAGCGATCCGCAGTGCGCGCCCGACGGCACCGTCTACTTCGTGCGCGCGCTGCCCGACGAGCCGAACGATGCCGTCGCGCGCGCGATCTGGCGGGCGACGCCCGGTGCGCAGGCGCACCAGTTTACATCCGGTCCCGACGACCGGATGCCGCGCCTCTGTGGCGACGGCACGCGGCTCGCGTTCGTGCGCGGCGCGGAACGCAAGCGCGTCTGCGTCATCGGGGCATCCGGCGGCGAGGCGCGCTTTACCGGCCCCGACTACGACGGGATCGCGGCGCTCGCGTGGTCGCCGGACGCGACGGAGATCGCGTTCGTCGCCAAGGCGCCGCACGATCCGGCGACGGCGCTGGTCGCACACGACGAACGCAGCGGCGCACGCCACATCCGCGGCCTCCCGTTCAAGTCGGACGACGCCGGGCTGCTCGACGGCGCGCGGATGCACCTGTTCGTCGTCCGCGCGGACGGCGACGCCGAGCCTCTACGAATCACCCACGGCGACTTCGACGTCCAAACGCCGGCCTGGTCGCCGGACGGCAAGCGGCTCGCGTTCGCCGCGCAGAAGGACGTCCCCGAGACGTCGTTTTTCACCGACATCTTCCTCGTCGATCGCGACGGCGCAAACCTGCGAAAGCTGACGAACGCACAGGGTCCGATGGCGGCGCCGGCGTTCTCGCACGACGGCGCGCGGATTGCCTTCACGGGCCATCGTCACGGCGACGATCCGGCCGGCCGCATCGACAAGGAGTTGCTCGTCGTGCCTGCTGCAGGTGGTGCGATCGCATCGCTCTCGGAGCGGCTTGGCCGTTCGCTCGGCGACTGGATCGTGTGCGACACGCGTGGGCTCGCGGATTCTGGCGCGCTCGCGTGGGGCGCGGGCGACCGCGAGATCCTCGCGCAGGTGACCGACGGCGGGCGCTGCTCGGTGCGCGCATTCGCCGCCGACGCTTCCGGCGTGCGCACGGTCGTCGCGGGCGACCGCGACGTCGCGGGTTTTTCGCTCGGCGCGGACGGGACGCTCGCGCTCGCATGGTCGGACCCGCTGACGCCGAGCGAGGTCTCCGTGCTATCGCCGGCCGGTGACGAGGTGTCGCTCGGACGGCTGAATCCGTGGCTCGACGAGGTCGCGCTGCGCGCGCCGCGCCGCGTCGACGCGGCGGGCGCCGACGGCACGCCGCTCGAGGCGTGGGTGCTCGACGCCGAGCCGGGCGGGCCGCTCGTCCTCGAGGTGCACGGCGGCCCGCACACCGCCTACGGCTGCGCGTTCTTCTTCGAGTTCCAGATGCTCGCGTCGCACGGCATCAGCGTCGCCTATGGCAATCCGCGCGGCAGTCAGGGCTATGGGACGGCGTTCGCGGACGCGATAACGGGAAAATGGGGAGAAGATGACGCCGCCGACGTCGAGGCGATCCTCGACGCCGTCCTCGCGACCGGCCGCTACGACACCAAGCGGATCGGACTAGCGGGCGGCTCGTACGGCGGTTTCATGACCACCTGGCTGCTCGGTCACAGCAAACGGTTCGCCGCGGGCGTCTCGATGCGCGCCGTCAACGACTTCGTCAGCGAGGCCGGCGCGTCCGACTTCGGCTGGTTCCTGGAGAAGGAACTGGCCGCGCCGTGGATCGCCGACGCCGGGCTGCGTCTCTTCGAGCGCTCGCCGATGCGGGCTGCGCACGCGATCGAGGCGCCGCTCTTGGTCGAGCACTCCGAACGCGATTATCGCTGTCCGATCGATCAGGGCGAGCAGTTGTTCACGCTGTTGCGGAGGCTCGGTAAGACCGTCGAGTTCGTGCGCTTCACCGGCGACGGCCACAACCTCGGCCGCAGCGGCAAGCCGCGCAACCGCGTGCTGCGGCTGCGCTCGATCGCCCACTGGTTCATCCGCCAATTGCGGCCGG
Source organism: Vulcanimicrobiota bacterium (assembly GCA_963743605.1). GTDB lineage: Bacteria > Vulcanimicrobiota > Vulcanimicrobiia > Vulcanimicrobiales > Vulcanimicrobiaceae > CAVUQJ01. Next base: position 804,691 of record CAVUQJ010000009.1, read on the forward strand.
AGGGCGTCGCTCCCATCGCTGACACAGCGGGCGCGCTCTTCGCGCCGTTGTCGACGGAACCCGTGTTCCCGAGCTGAACTCGAGGGTCGCCGCTTCGCCGTAGACTGTCGAATGCACTCGGAGACGGGGGTCGGCGCAGCGTCGTCTCAACGGCACGGCACTCCACCGGTCCGCGGCGCAGACGCTTAGCGTCCCGCTCGTGGATAGTATCAAAGCCGACGTCTTTACTCCGCGGGCCCACTCCACCGAAGCGTTAGCGTTTATCGCTGCAATGATCGAAGGCCGACAACATTTGTTCGCCGCACACTTATGGCCGCTTGCGGCGCGCGTGGAGACATTACGAGGGCGGGAACTTTACGGATATCGGCGTAAGCCGCCGTTACAAGCCACGAGAGCTGAAAAGGAACGGGCGGTCCCCTCGTCGCAGACGCGTTTGGGCTTCTGCGGGTCCGCGCGGAGGGCGCCCTAGGCGGCCCTTTATTCGAGGCGCTTGCGCGGCCGCATCGGAGAACGGATGAGCGACTTTCAGAGATACTTGGACGAAGCTGCCCGGCTCGGGCGACGAGACGGCGCTCAAGGGCGGCCGCCTCCGCATGCTACGGAGCCCGACGTAAATGAAGTTTCCTTCGCGACCACAACCCACTCGCTCTATCAACGACAACGCGAGCCGATCATCTCTCAATTGCGGGGACGTCGAGAAACGTATTCAGGGGGTCGATCAAAGCCTCGTGCAGTTGGAGGCCTCGGCGACCAACGTCTCAGCGACGAGCAGCATCAAAAAGGCGACCGACGCCGCGCTCACCGAAGGGAAATCAGTCTTAGTCAGAGATATAAAACGCGAGAAATATAATCGATCTGCGTTCCTCAGATTTAAAGCTGATCGAGCTATCGACCGCGAGGCGAGCTATGATACAACGACCTGGGGTGTGTTGCAATGGATGGTCATTATTTTCGCACTTGAGCTCTTGTTGAATTCGTACTTCTATTCGTTTGGCGTCGGACTCGCCGGCGGCGCAATCGTCGCGGCAATATTTTCTGCAGTCACCGCCGGAGCCGGATTCGCGGCGGGTCGATTATTCCGACTTCATCGGGAGCACGCTCCTGCCAAGTCCCTCACGGGCTGGGCCGCCCTCGTTCTCGGCGTGCTCTGCATTATCTACCTCGCCTCCTTGACCGCGACCTACCGGTCGATCGCGCTGATCGTTCGCGACCAACAGATCCACGCGGCGAACTTCGACTATACACCGGCCTACATCATCTTCGAACAGGCGTTCACCAAGGCGCCGGCCATCTTTCTGTTTCCGTTTACGTTGCGGTTGCCATTCGAAGACATTCAGTCCCTGCTGCTGTTTCTTGTGTCCCTTTTTGCCTTTAGCGTGGCGTTTTGGAAGGGCGACACGTCCGATGACCGGATTTGGGGATTCAAAGACGTTGATATCGCATACAAGAGCGCCGAGCAAGCGGTTCACGATGACGAGCGCCGCTTGCTGGACGCAGCCCGCGCCGTGGCCACCGCCCATATCACCGATCGCAACGCAATTCTTCAGGCATTTACGTCGACGAATAACCAAATCGCGCAGAACCGCGCTGAGGTTGAGCGCCTACAAACCATGCTCAAGGACACGGCGTCGCGGCTGGAGGGCAATCACAGCCTGCTCATACGAACTTACCGCGACAACGTCTCGCGCGTGTATCCGGCCCGCGAACCGCCGGAGTATTTCAAAACGCCTCCCGCAATCGAGCTTGTGGTCGATGCGACCCCATTTCAGGAGGACCACGACCATATCGCCCGGCAGAAGGCGACCCTTGACGCGCTTTCGAGCGCGAACGCTGACCGGCTTCGCTCGGAGATTAGCGAAGCGACCGACGAAGCGAGGCTGGCCAACGAAAGCGTCGCTGCGTTCAAGAAGGTGTGCGAAGACGAGGCGGAGGCGCAGATTCGCGACGAGACGACGCCATCGGGCGCGCATCAGGCCTGGCAGCCCTCGTGAAGGACGACAAGGCGCGCCGAGTCTTATTCCGTGCGGCCCTCGCGGTTATCGGCATCGTTATTGTCGGCGCGATCGCGATTCGAATAACAGCGCCATCCGACGATTGTATGAACCATGCGAGCGAGCGCGTGAATATCGTGCTCGACCGGACAAAGCCGTATTCGGCTCACGATCGACTCGATCTCGATAAGTCGGTCAGGGCCGTCGTCGCGCCTCGAAGTCGAACGCCCAGATCAACGTGTTTTACATGAACCAGGACGGGGACGATCCCAAAACCGTCCTGTCGCTGTGCCGCCCCAATCGAGTCAATGAGCTGGGCGGCGATCCTGAGGAGGTCGAGTTCGAGCTGCAGCGGCACGTCGTCGACACGATCCGCCGGACGATCGATTTGCCGCTGCACGCCGCCGCCGCTACGCCGATCGTGGAAACGCTCGACTCCCTTTCACGTGAACGGCTGGTGTCGAGCGACAACGGGCAGAATTCCATCTACATTTTCAGCGATATGATTCAAAGCTCGGTTAATGGAAGCCTGACGAGCTGTAGGTCGTATGCCTCGGCGAGCGCACGCGGGCTGAATCCGTACGTCGGCAGAGTAAAGCAATTCTACGCTAATGTGCCAGCTCACGTGTATGCGATCGTTCGTGACCCGTCCCGCGTGCGCGATTTGCCGACGCCTGAGTGCCTGCGCGTGTTTTGGGAAAATGTCCTGCCCAATCTGACGTGGGAGCCGCTGTAGCGATGCAGCAGATTCGGGTCACCTTCACGGTCGCCGTTCTGCTCGCCGTCGGCCTGATCGGCGTACTAGGCCTCATCAGCATTGCCGTCGGCGCCATGTACAACCCGGCTTTGCAGTTGCGGTACGGCGCCGCTCTCTTTGTCGCCGGCATGGTTCCCATCTCGCTCTTTTACGTATCGCTGTACTCCCGTCTGACGGGATCGGGCCCGAATCCCGAGCGACGGCGAGATGGATTCGTTGTATTACCTCGGGTTTCTCATCACGCTCGTGACTCTCATCGTCACCGTTATCTCGACTTCGCTGTCCGTCCTGCGCCATGGGTCGAGCGCGGCGCTCGGCGACCAATCGAATCTGGTTGCCGTCTCATTTGCCTTCGGTCTCAGCCTTACGGCCACGGCGCTAGCGCTCTTTGCGCGCGTCCAACTGGCAAGCATGAAGGAGCAGCGGGAGGTAGATCTGTCCGTCGCCGGCTTGGAAGAGCACGTCTCGAACATGGTCCTTCAGGTGGACCGCGGCTACTCCAGCCTGGCCAGCACGATCGCCGTCATTCTGTCGCAGATGGAATCGTCGTCGAAGACGCAAGCCGATTTGTTCGCGTCGGAGATGGGGGCCGTCGTGAGGACGGTTCAGGCCCAAGTCGAAGCGTTTTCTGCGAAGTTGAGCGCAATGGTTCCGGCTTCGGGTTTTGAGGACTCCCTTTCCACGCTTGCGAACGTCCTTGCGTAGGACCGGCACCACCATATCCGCCTTCGCAACGTCGCTGGACCCCCTGCCGCCGAAAATCGCGGAAGTTGGCGTGGCGTTCGACGCGATTCGGGCGCGTGGCACGAGTGCTGGCGACGAACTGGCCGGCGTTGCGAGCCGGATCGGGGCCGCAAGCAGGGGACTCAGCGACGTCTCCATCGACAAGATCGGCTCGAGCGCTGCGCGGCTCAGGGAGCACCTCGACACGCTTACCGACGCGATCGACCGTTCGGAAGCGCTTTACCGGTCGGGGTTGGCTCAGTCGTCATCTGCCGTGGATGCAGCTACGAACGAACTCAAGTCCGCGAGCGTCCTGCTAGGACGGGCGTTCACGGATCTCGCGTCCGAGCTTGCCGAGACGGCAAGAGTCCTGGCGGGAAAGTTCGATGGCCGTTAGCCTTAAAGGAACCGGACGAGGTGAGCGCGTCGTTCTATTCACGCTCGTCGACCTGCTCGTCCAAATCATCTTCTTTGCGCTGTTTCTGCTCGTCTTGCTTCAGCAGTCGCGACCGGAGCTGCCGACGGGCGTGGAGCGCGCGCTGGTTCCGTACACCAAGGTCGCGAGGACGCAACTCGTCGAGTTTATCGACGCCGTTTCGCGCATGGTCCCTTTGAGCAGCATCGATAAGGCTCGAAGTATCGGCGATCAGGACCGCGGCGTGCGAGACCGTCTTGCGGCGATATCGAAACTGATGCGTGCTATCTCGGGTCTGTCGACGCCAGAAGTTGAGTCTTTGGCACGATTCCTGTCCGATCCGATAAACGCGGCCCGATTGCCGCAGCTCGCCTCGATCCTCGCGAGCCAACCGAAGACATCCCTCAGCCCGTCCGACGTTAAGCGATTCGCGCAACTTCGAAGAGTCTACGTGGCCATGTCGCCGGCTCAACGGTCTGCGTTGGTAGCGCAAGCGATCGCGATTATCAAGCCACGGTGCTTTAACGGCCGGGCCGCTTTCGCCGCAGTGGCGGTCGAGGGCGGGTATGTCCTGTCGAATCCGATCCGCGAGATCGTTCCCGTTTTGTGGTTGGCTCTGGGCCGGGCTGGGTCGGGATCGGTCTCGATCTCCGAAGGTGACCTCGATAGCTTAGGAAACGCACTAAACAAGCGATACCCGAACTGCAATATCTACGTCGCCGAAAGCAGCGAGACTAACTCGCGTTCCCAATACAAGCACCTCAATCATTACTTCTTGCTCGACCAATGAACGACGACCCTCTCGCATCGTTACGCGCTTCGTGCAATAGAATAGCGGAAAGCCGCGGCCGCATTCGGCGCGCTCGCGAAAGGTTGGAAGCTGACCGCAGAAGGTTCCATCCCGCCTTCTCCCATTTACGATCCGCGGTCTGGCCCGTTCTGGACACCGAGTCGGAGACGGACCACGGTCCAGTTCGCGGTGGCCGCGGTCGCTGCTATCGTCCTCGTGCTCGCGTTGTGGCGAGCATTTGCGACGCGGTCGAGCCACGGATCGGCTCCTGGCAGTGGCTTCCAAGTAGCGGTGGCCCGACAGCGGCCCCGAGTGCTGCGGCGGTGCGCTGCCCAACAAGACGCTTACGCCGGGCGTCGTTACGGTGATAGATGCAACAATGGTCTGCACGCCGGGCTACTCGAAAAAGGTGCGACCGGTCGGCGCGCAATGGCGGAAGCTGAGAGAGGAGGCGTACGCGAGATACGGGATCGCGCGGGGCCATAGAAGCTACGTCGACGAGAACGGCTTGCGGCACGCGGCGTATGAGGTCGACCATCTCGTGCCGATCGAGCTTGGCGGCGCTCCGGACGACATCCGAAACCTCTGGCCCGAGCCGATGGGCGACGCAAAGCGCGAAGAAGTTGTCGAGGACGAACTCCATCATCTAGTGTGCAGCCATCGCGTTCCGCTGGCGCAGGCACAAGCGGCGATGAGCCGAGATTGGCGCACCGCCGCGGACCATCCGTAGCTGCGGTGCGCTCTAAGGAACTGGCCGCGCCGTGGATCGCCGACGCCGGGCTGCGTCTCTTCGAGCGCTCGCCGATGCGGGCTGCGCACGCGATCGAGGCGCCGCTCTTGGTCGAGCACTCCGAACGCGATTATCGCTGTCCGATCGATCAGGGCGAGCAGTTGTTCACGCTGTTGCGGAGGCTCGGTAAGACCGTCGAGTTCGTGCGCTTCACCGGCGACGGCCACAACCTCGGCCGCAGCGGCAAGCCGCGCAACCGCGTGCTGCGGCTGCGCTCGATCGCCCACTGGTTCATCCGCCAATTGCGGCCGGAGGGCGTCGCTCCCATCGCTGACACAGCGGGCGCGCTCTTCGCGCCGTTGTCGACCGAGCCGCGGCCCACCGCCTGAATTACGGCTACATTGCCTAACTGCCGGTCCCCTCGTAGTGATTGAGGCCGACCCGCCAGAACGCGTAGGCCGCCGCGGCGCACACCGCCCCGACGAGTGGCGTGAGCAGCCCCACCTCGGGCGAGAGCGCGAGCCCGGTCTGCGTCTTGCGCAGGAGAAACGTCGCCGGAAAGTAGTTCATGAACGCGAACGGCAGGATGAACGTGAGCACGAACCGGACGCCGCGTGTGTAGATGCTGATCGGATACCGCGTGAAGTCCTGCTCGAGCGACATCACCACCCAGCGGAGCGTGTCGATGCGGATGAACCAGAACGACGCCGTGGCGATCGCGAGGTTGATGCCGAAATCGATCAGCGCTCCGCCGACCATGACCAGCGGAACGAAGCAGAGAAACCCCGCGTTGACGTGGACGCCGGCAAACGCCGTCGCGAACGAAAAGAAGATGATCGCGAGGAGCAGTTCGTCCGGCCAGATCTGCTGCGGCACCGTCAGCGCTTGGAAGAGCGTGTCGAGCGGGCGCACGAGGAAGCGGTCGAACTTCCCCTCGCGGACGAACGTCGGGACGTTGCCGACCGTGATGAAGAACGTGTTGTGGAACGCGTGTCCCAGCATCCAGAGGCCGTAGAGAAACGCCATCTGGCGGAAGTCCCAGCCGTTCATCGACGGGAACGTCCGCAGCGTGACGTAGAGCGCCGCGATCGCCGTGCCGTGGTAGACGATCGAGAACCCGAACCACATCAGGAAGTTCGCGCGATACTCGAGCATCGTCAACAGATTGATCCGCCAAAACTGCAGGTAGGCCGCGAGGTACATCTCCGATCAGCTCCCCGCCGGCGTCTCGCCGGTCCTGCGTGCCGCCCGAACAACGTCCGCATCGAGCGCGCCGAGGTCCGGGAGGACTCGCGCGGCGAGCGCCAGCGATGCCGCGTCCGGCGGGAACGTCCGGTTGGGGATAGCGATCACGGGCAAGCCGGCGGTGCGCGCGGAGCGGATGCCGTTAGCGGAGTCTTCGACGGCGACGGCGTCCGCGGGGCGGGCCCCGAGCAACCACAGTGCGCGCAGGTAGACGTCGGGGGCGGGTTTCCCGCTCGCGACCTCGTCGGCCGACACGACGGCGCCGAAATATCTGCTCCAGCCCGTCCGCGCCAGCACGGTGCGCGCGACCGGCAGCGCGGCCGAGGTGGCGAGGCCGAGCCGGAACGATTGGGCGAGGCGCGCGAGCGCCGCTACCGCACCCGGCAACACGGGCACCGGCACGAGGCGCCGCTCGACGTCGGCGATGACGCCGCGCGCGATCTCGTCCGGCGGCAGCGCGACGGCGAGTGCATCGTGCATGTAATTCGCCCACTCGGTCGTGCGCATCCCGATCATGTCGGACTGGGCGCGATCGTTCCAGCGCCCCCCGTGCGCGACCGCGAACGCATGGCGCACGTCCCCCCACACCTGCTCGCTCTCGATGAGGGTCCCGTCGAGATCGAAGATGACGAAGCGCGCGCTATCGCTCATGCCGGCGAAAGGGTTTGTTGCGTTGCCGCCGTCGCGGTACGATGACCAGCGTATGGCCCCGAGTACACCGCGGCGACGTTCCAGTTCCGAGTTCGCGCTCCCCGTCGTTACGCCGTACCGGCTCGACCTGACGGCGGCCGTGCTGCGCCGCACGCCCTCGAACCTCGTCGACGTGGCGGCCGCCGACGGGCTCTACCGGCGTGCCTTCGACGAGCCGGAGGGGCTCGTGATTGCGACCGTCCGTCAATCGTCGCCGGACGCGCTGACCGTGCGGCTCGAAGGCCCGGCGCGCGCGCGGGAACGCGTCGGCGCGCAGCTGCCGCACATGCTCGGGACCGAGGTCGGCGTCGCTCCGTTCCTGCGGGCAGCGCGGCGCGTCGCCTGGCTCGCACCGCTCGCGCGGCGGATGCGCGGCGTCCATCCCGCACGCTATCCGGGCGTGTGGGAGGCCGCGGTCAACGCCGTCGTCTTCCAGCACGTCAGCTTGCACTCGGCGAGCGCGATCATGCGCCGCCTGATCGAGCGCCTGAGCACGCCCGTCGCGGCGGGACCGGTCGTGCTGCGCCCGTTCCCGTCGCCCGCGGCGATCGCCGGACTCGGCGACGACGGCCTGCGCGCGGCGGGCTTGAGCACTGCGAAGACGGTCGCGCTCCAGGGCCTCGCCGGCGCCGCGCTCGCCGGCGCGCTCGAGACCGCAGTCTTCGAGGCGCTGCCGAGCGTCACTGCGGCCGAGCGGCTCCGTGCGCATCGCGGGATCGGCGCCTGGACGGCGGCGCTCATCCTGCTGCGCGGCCTCGGGCGGATCGACGTGTTTCCCGAAAACGACTCGGGTGCGGCCCGGGGCCTGCGCGATCTGACCGGCGGTGCGCCCGCTGCAACCGCCGAAGTGTTGGAAGTACTGGGAGACCAGCGCGGGATGCTCTACTTTCACCTGCTGCTCGCGCGCCTCGAGGCGCGCGGCGAACTCCCGGATCAGAGGCTGCAGTGAATCCTACCGGTACCTTATCGCCCCAGGGCGGACAGATCTCCGTGCAACGCGCGGGCGAACGCGGGCACTTCGATTTCGGCTGGCTGAATACGTATCACTCGTTCAGCTTCGCCGACTACTTCGATCCGCAGAACGTCAACTGGGGGGCGCTGCGCGTCTTCAACGACGACACGGTCGAGCCGGGAAAGGGCTTCGGCACGCATCCGCATCGCGACATGGAGATCCTGACGTACGTGCTCGACGGTCAGCTCGAGCATCGCGACAGCATGGGCAACGTCGGCGTCGTCGAGCCGGGTGGCGTGCAGTATCTCAGCGCTGGGACCGGGATCGCGCATTCCGAGTACAACCACTCGAAGCGCAACCCGCTCCGCCTCGTCCAGATGTGGGTGCTCCCGCAGGGCGCCGGCTTGACGCCGCGCTACGGGCAGGTCGAGTACACGCTCGAGGAGCGCCGCAACCGCTGGCTGCCGATCGCGAGCGGCCGTCCTGACGAGCCGGCGCGGATCGCGATCTGGCAGGACGCCGCGGCGTATGTTGCGCGACTCGAGGGCGGCCGCCTCACGCACGCGATCGCGCCGGGCCGCTTCGGGTTTCTCTTCGTCGCGAGCGGCAACGTCGACGCCAACGGCCGTACGCTCGGCACCGGGGATGCGCTCCGCGTCACCGGTCCGCTGGAGATCGACGTGCGCGGCGACGGCGAACTGGTGCTGTGGGACGTTCCGCCGGCCGGCTAAGTTTCGTACGCCGCTAGGTCGCCGCGCTGATCTGCTCGAGTTCGCGCGCCTTCGTCTCGGGCACGCCGAAGCGCACCACGACGATCGTGATGAGGCAGAGGGCGGCGTAGCCGAAGAAGGTCGCGGCGGCGCCGGCGTGATCGAGCAACGGCAGGAAGGTCAGCGAGACAGCGAAGTTCGCCGCCCAGTTCCCGAGCGTCGCGATGCTCATCCCGAAGCCTCGGATGCGCAGCGGATAGATCTCCGAGATCAGCACCCAGACGATCGGCCCGAGGCTGAAGGCGAAGCAGCAGACGTAGAGCATCAGGCTCGCCGACGAGATCACGCCGACCGTCGCGCTGGCCGGAAGGATCCCGAGCGCGATCGCGAGCGCGCACAGGGCGACGCCCATCCCCGCGACGCCCACGTAGAGCAGCGGCTTGCGGCCGATCCGATCCGCATACGCGATGGCCACGAGGGTCGCGAGCACGTTGACCACCCCTATCCAGGTGGTCACGATCAGCGACGCGCTGTTCGTTCCGATCCCCGCCATCTTGACGATCTGTGGCGCGTAATAGATAACCGTGTTGATTCCGGTCAACTGCTGCAGGACCGCGAGCGTGATGCCCAGCGCGAGGGCGCGCCGCACGTACGGCTCCGCCAGCGCCTGGCGCGCGTTCTCGCGGATGGATAGCGCGACCCGGATCTCCTGCTCCTGCGCCGCGACCCCGGCCTGACCGACCATCTGCAGCAGGATGCGTCGCGCTTCGTCGTCGCGCCCGACCTTAAAGAGGAAACGCGGGCTCTCGGGCATCGTCATCATCCCAGCGATCAACACGAGCGCAGGAAGCAGACCGATGCCGAGCATCAGGTGCCAGGCGTGCGCGCGCGCGAGCCAGAGGTCGACGAGATAGGCGCCGAGGATGCCGAGCGTGATCGCAAACTGATAGCCGGAGACGAGCGCGCCGCGGATCGCCGCCGGCGCGACCTCGGAGATGTACAGCGGCGACGCGACGGACGCGATCCCGATCGCGACGCCGACGATCGTACGCCCAGCGATCAAGATGCCGACGTTGACGGCGACCGCCGAGATCAGCGCGCCCGCCGCGAACACGATTCCGGCGATCAGCAGCGTGAGGCGGCGTCCGAGGCGGTCGGCCAAGAACCCAGTGGCGAGCGCGCCCGCCATCGCGCCGATCAGCACGACGCTGACGACGAAGCCCTGCATGACGTTGTCGAGCTTGAACGCCGGCACTATGTAGAGGATCGCGCCGGAGATCACGCCCGTGTCGTAGCCGAACAGCAGCCCGCCCAGCGCCGCGATGAACGCCGCGCGGATCGCCAGTCCCCGGCCGCCGGGATGGATCATGCGAGCAACCGCGCCAAGGTCGGCAGCCCTTCCGCCAAAGTGGGGTGGACGAACATCGCGCGCGCGAGCACCTGCCAGGTCGCGCCGGCCTCGATCAGCGCGACGATCACGTGGATCAGTTCGCCGGCCTCGTAGCCGATGAACGTCGCGCCTGCGATCCGGCCGTCGGCGTCGTCGACGACGAGCCGGAAAAAACCGCGTTCGAGATCCCATTCGACCGCACGCGCAACGTCCGAGAGCGGTAGCGTGACCGCGCGCGCGGCGATTCCTGCGGCGCGTGCCTGATCCAGCGTCATTCCCGTGCGCGCGAGCTGCGGTTCGGTGAACGTCGTGTACGACAGCACGCGGTCGTCACGCTTGCGCGGCGTTCCGTCGAGCGTCGAGAGGATGCGCCGATGGTCCTCCCACGAGACGTGCGTGAACCCGGGCTGACCGGCCACGTCGCCGAGCGCAAAGACATTTGGGCACGCGGTGCGCAGATAGTCGTCGACCGCGATGAAGCCTGCGGGGGTGCACGCGATCCCGGACGCCGCGAGGTCGAGCGACTCCGTGCACGGCCTGCGCCCCGTCGCGACGAGCAGCGCGTCCGCGACGACGTGCTTGCCGTTCGTCAACGCGACGTCGACGGCGCCGTTCGCGGCGGCGACCGACGCCGGCCGCGTCCCGAGTTCGAGCCGCACGCCGTCGGCGACGAGCGCCTGTTCCAGGATGGCGGTCGCATCGGCCTCCTCGCGCTCGAGGACGCGCTCGGCCGCATGGACGATCGTGACGTCGCTGCCGAGGCGGCGCGCCCCCTGGCCCAACTCGAGGCCGACGTAGCCGCCGCCGATCACGGCCAGCCTGCGCGGTACGTCTGCGAGATCGAAGAACGTGTCGCTCGTCAGGTACGGGGTCGCTGCGAGGCCAGGGATCGGCGGCGTGCTCGGGCGTCCGCCGGAATCGATCGCGACGACGGCGCCCCGTATCCGCCGGCCCCCGCCCTCCAGCTCGCGCTCGCCGACGAAGCGGGCATCGCTCGCGACGACCTCGACGCCGGCGGCGGCGAGCCGCCGCCCGATTCCCGCCCGAAACTGCTCGCGGACTCGGCGGACCCGGTCGAAGACGGCCGGCCCGTCGACGGTCACGTCGGCGTGGACGCCGAGCGGAGCGGCCTTGCGCGACCTCCCCGCGGCATGGGCGGCGGCGAGCAGCGTCTTCGACGGCGTGCAGCCCCGGTTGATGCAGGTTCCGCCGAGGGGACCCCCGTCGAACAGGACGACGCGCCGGCCGCGCTGCGCGAGGGCGATCGCGAGCGGGACCCCACCCTGTCCGCTGCCGACGACCACCAGATCGGCCTCCTCGCGTGCGGGTGCCATAAGGGGCGGCGATTAGGCGTCCCCCCGCTCGGCTCCGCCTCCGGGGCCGCCCGGTGATCCGTGCCCACTGCGCAGCCGTACGAGAGGGGTAAGATGATGCGTGAGAATGTGGGCAGGCCGCCCGGGGCGACGGGCGTATATTCGTGATCAATGGTCGAACGGGCAGGTCGAGCCGCGGTTCGTCCGCGGTTGGGCTCGAAGGATCTCAACGACCTCTCGGACGAGGCCTTGATGGAGCTGGTCACCCAACGACGAACCGACGCGTTCGAGACGCTGTACCATCGCCATGCGTCGGCGGTGACCGCCGTCGTCAGCCGCGTCTGTCCGCGTCAGGCCGCGGACGAGGTGACGCAGAGCGTCTTTCTCACGCTGTGGAACAACGCGGCGCGCTTCCGGCCGGAGTCCGGCCGGCTGCGGGCTTGGCTCATGACGATCGCACGGAACGCCGCGATCGACCGGGCCCGCGTGAAGCGGGTGGACGTCGTGCCGTTTGAGGCGGCGCTGGCCCATTCATCCGCCGACCTCGGGCCGGCCGAACTCGTCGCCGACCGCGAACGGGACCGCGAAGTCCGGGAGGCTTTGTTGATCCTTTCGGAGGAACAGCGCACCGTCATCGAGCTCGCCTTCTTCGGGGGGCTCACCCAACAAGAAATCGCCGGAGTCATCGACCAGCCGCTGGGCACGGTTAAGTCTCGGGTTCGACTCGGTATGCAAAAGCTTCGCCGCCTATTGGGACCATTTCAGGGGAATCTCACATGAGCGACACAATCTTGGCATCTCCGCACGACGACCTCGAGGCGTACGCCCTCGGCGCGCTCGATCCCGACGACGGGCAGCGGTTCGGCGCACACCTCGCGAGCTGCGAGCGCTGCAGCGCCGACCTCGCCTCTTACGTTCCGGTGCTCAACGCACTCCGTCAGATGCCGCAGGCCATCGCGCCACCGGTGCCGAGCGTCGCCGCAGCGGCAGCGCGCCGCCGCATCCCGTTGTTGCCGTTCGCGTACGCGGCGGCCGCGGCGGTACTCCTCGCCCTGGGTGGCGGCCTCTATCGGGCGACGCAACCGCAGACCGATAGCATGTTGATGACGGTAGCCGGCATGATGGCGGACGGTCCGCGCCAGGTCGCGCTGACCGGGACGGACGTCCGCGGGCGACTGATCGTCGGCAGGCGCGGACGCCGCACCGCCGTGATCGTGCGCGGCTTGTCCCCCGCGCCGAGCGGGTTCGCCTACCGCGTGTGGTTCGAAGGAGATCGTTCGCGTCTCTTGGGTGCGCTCACGCCGGCGCGCAACGGGCTCGAGGTCTTGATCGTCGACGGCAACCAGCTCTCTGACGTGCGCTCGGTCGTCGTCGAACTCGACGGTCTGCAGACGGCGTCGCGCGGGGCACCGCTCGCGACGGGCGTCGTTCAGTAACCGACTCGTCTAGGGCTAGCCGCCCTGGACGACGACGTGGCGTTGCGCGAGCCGCCACACGAAAAATCCGAAGCCGGCAAACGCCGCGAGCCATAGCGCCTGCGCGGCGAGCGCCGGCGCGATCTCGCCGGGAGCGAGTTGCCCGATGTAGATGCGCAGCGGCGTCGAGTAGATCGCCGCGAACGGCAGGTCGTTGACGATGCGGCCCAGCGGCCCGAAGAAGAGGCTGAGCGGGATGATTTGACCGCTCAACAGATCCGAGACCCAGCGCACCATCAGCTGAAGCGCGAACGTCTCCAGCGTCCAGAACGCGACCGAGTTCATCAGGAAGTTCACGAAGAAATTGACGCCGTAGCCGAGCGCGAACGAGAACATGAAGAGGGCGAACGTCGCCGGCGACGGCACGTCGATGTGTACGAGGAAGAGCGCGCACAGCAGCGACGGCACGACGAGCAATAGGCCGAGCAGCGTCTGGCCGATCCCGTCGCTGAAGAAGTAGAGGGGAAGGCTGATCGGTTTCATCAGGTCGGTGGCGATCGTCCCCTCGCGGACGCGCTCGCGGATCGCCCGGGTCCCGTCGATCTCGAGAACGAGCGACATCAGCAGTGCGACGGTCGCGTACGTGATCATCGCGTGCAGCGGGATCCCCGCCGGCGCCGCGTTCTGCGCGTAGAGCGCGGTCCATAACGACCGCAGCAGGTAGACGCGCAAGACCAGCGAGCCGACGTTGGTAAAGACCTCGACGCGATAGGTGGCCTCGCGCGCGAACGCCTTGCGCGCGAACTCGATGTAGGGCGCGGCCGTCACGGCGCCGGTACTGCCTGCTCGGGGCGCGGCTCGGCGCCGGGATCGTAGCCCTCGCGATAGATGCGGCGGATGATCGACTCGAGATCGGGCTCCTCGATCGAGAGATCGGTGACCTGGTAGCGCTCGGTCACGCGGCGGATCAGCTGCTCGGCGCTGATGCGGTCGCGCTCGAAGCGCAGCCGAACGACCGGGCCGTCGCGGGACTCAACCTCCGCGCCGGGGACCCGCATGTTTGGGTCGGGATCGCTCAGCGTGACGACCATCGTGCGGTTCGTTCCGTACTGTTCCTTGAGCCGCTCGACGCTGCCGTCGTACACGAGCCGGCCCTTGTCGATCAGGATGATCCGGCGACAGAGCCGCTCGATGTCGGCGAGGTCGTGGGTCGTGAGGATGAACGTCGTGCCGCGCTCTTTGTTGAGCTCGGCGACGAACGTCCGGATCGCTTCCTTGGCGACAACGTCGAGACCGATCGTTGGCTCGTCCAGATAGACGATGCGCGGGTCGTGGAGCAGCGCCGCGGCGAAGTCGCCGCGCATCCGTTGTCCGAGCGAGAGTTGGCGCACGGGGGTCGACAGGAAGTCGCCCATCTCGAGCAGCGCGGTGAAGTCGTCGAGGTTCTTGCGGTAGCGATCGCGTGGGACGGCATAGATCGCGCGCAAGAGTTCGAACGACTCGATCAGCGGGAGGTCCCAGTACAGCTGGCTGCGCTGCCCGAACACGACGCCGATGTTGCGCGCGTTCTGCTTGCGCTGCGCCCACGGGACCAGGCCGGCGACCTTCGCGCTCCCCGAGGTCGGCACGAGGATCCCCGTCAGCATCTTGATCGTCGTCGACTTACCCGCGCCGTTCGGCCCGATGTAGCCGACGAGTTCGCCGGCTTCGAGCGACATCGTGATCCCCTCGACGGCGACGCGCTCGACGCGCTCGCGGCTGAAGAGGGTCCGGAGCGCACCGAGCGCTCCCGGGCTCCGCTTGACGGAGACGAAGACCTTGCGCAGCGCGTTCGTTTCGATCAGGGGCATCAAGTCACACGTTCGGCGACGCAAGCGGGCGTCCATTGGTGGCGGAGCGAGGGCCACGCCCGCCTGCCATTGAAGGAAGAACCCCGGTCGGCCACGCGCCGACTGGAGGCATCATTGATCCTTAACGACATCGAGATCATGTTCGGAGGGCAGGCCGGCGACGGAAGCCTTACGACGGGTGATCTGATCGCCGGCACGTTCAAGCGCATGGGTCTCGAAGTCTACACCTACAAAGACTTCCCTTCGCGCATTCGCGGCGGCCACACGAACTACGTCATCCGTGCCGGCAGTCGTCCGCACTACGGCATGGCCGACTTCGTCGACGGGTTGGTTGCGTTCAACGTCGAGGCCATCGAGGTCCACATCGATGAGATGCGGCCCGGCGGTTTCGTGCTCTTCGACAACTCCTCGCACACCGTCCCCGACCACCTGCGCCGCAGCAACGTCAACTGGTACGAGATCCCGCTCGGCAAGATCGCCAAGGGCGAGCTCGGCCTCGAGATCGTGCGCAACACGATCTCGCTCGGCGCGCTCGCCAAGTTGATCGGCATGAACCCGGCGATCGTCCGCGACGAGGTCTCGGGCGTCTACCGCCGCAAGGGCGACAAGGTCGTCGACCTGAACGTCCGGGCGATCGAGGCGGGCGAGAACTACGTCACCGAGCACTTCGCCGACAAACCGAGCGGCTACGGTCTGCTCGCTCAGCCCGACGCCGATCGGCTCATCATGATGGGCAACGACGCAATCGGCTATGGCGCCCTCGTCGCCGGCTGCCGCTTCATGGCAGGTTACCCGATCACACCGGCGACCAACGTCCTCGAGTGGATGGCCAAGCACGCCCCCAAGTTCGGGGGCGTCGTCATCCAGGCAGAAGACGAACTGTCCGCGATCAACATGGTGCTCGGCGCGTCGTTCACCGGCGTGCGCGCGATGACGGCGACCTCGGGTCCCGGTCAGGCGCTGATGACGGAGGCGATCGGCCTCGCGGGCGTCCTCGAGATCCCGGTCGTCATCGTCGAATGCGCGCGGACCGGCCCGTCGACGGGGATGCCGACGAAGACCGAGCAGAGCAATCTGAACCATCTCATCTTTTCCGGTCACGGCGAGATCCCGCGGGTCGTGCTCGCGCCCGGCACAGTCGAAGAGTCGTTCTATCTGACGGTCGATGCCTTCAACCTCGCGGAGCGCTATCAACTCCCGGTCTTCGTCCTCAGCGAACAGGCGCTCTGTCAGAGCAAGGCGACGCTGCCGCCGCTCGACGTCGACGGCGTCCGGATCGATCGCGGGAAGCTGATCGCCGACGGCGAGGTCGTGTTCGGCGAGTACAAGCGCTTCGAGTTCACCGACGACGGCGTCTCGCCGCGCGTGATCCCCGGGGTCGAAGGCGGCATGCACCTCGAGGCGGGCTCCGAGCACAACGACGCGGGCGTCATCACCGAGAACGCCGACAACCGGCGCCGGATGATGGACAAGCGGATGCACAAGCTCGTGTCGATGCGCGACGAACTTCCGCGCGCGATCGTGCACGGCGACCCCGAGGCGCGGATCGCGATCATCGGCTACGGCAGCAACACCGGGCCCATCAACGAGGCGCAGGATCGATTGCGCGCCGCCGGCATCGAGACGCGCTTCCTCCAGTTGCGAACGCTCTGGCCGTTCCCCGAGGAGACGGTCGCCGAGTTCTGCGCGAGCGCGGAGGCGATCTTCGTCGTCGAGAACAGCTACACGGGTCAGTTGGAGCGCCTGATCCGCTACGTCGTGGGACCGCTGCCGGCGCTGCAGTCCGTGCGCAAGTACGACGGCAAGCCGTTCCGGCCGTGCGAGATCATCGAGGCGGTCGAGCGCGTCTCGTTGCGCGAACTCGTCAGGATCAAGAGGTAGGATACGCTAGTGGCTACGGTACTGACACCCAAAGACTTCGCAACGGCGACCGCATCGTGGTGGTGCCCCGGTTGCGGCGACTACGGCGTTCTGGCGGCGCTGAAACAGGCGCTGGCGGAACTACGGCTCGTCCCCAAGGACGTCGCCTTCGTTTCGGGGATCGGCTGCTCCGGGAAGATCACCGGTTACCTGCACTCGTACGCGTTTCACGGCGTCCACGGGCGCGCGCTCCCGGTGGCGACCGCGGTCAAACTCGCGAACCGCGACCTGACCGTCATCGCGGCGGGCGGCGACGGCGACGGCTACGCGATCGGCGCGGGCCACTTCATCCACGCACTGCGGCGTAACCCGGACATCACCTACATCGTGATGGACAACCAGACGTACGGCCTGACGAAGGGTCAGTCGTCGCCGACGAGTTCGACGGGCTACGTCACCGGGACGAGCCCGGGCGGTCACCCCGAGGCGCCGATCAACGGTCTCTCGCTGGCGCTCGCCGCCGGCGGCACGTTCCTCGCCCGCGGCTTCTCCGCGCAGCCGAAGCATCTCGTCGAACTGTTGAAGGCCGCGATCCAGCACTGCGGCTTCTCCGTCGTCGAAGTGATGTCGCCGTGCGTGACGTATAACAAGATCAACACGTACGCGTGGTTCAAGGAGAACGTCACCAACGTCGCCGCGGTGCCGGGCTTCGATCCGACCGATCGCGTCCGGGCGTTCGAGATGCTGAACCGCCACGACAAGATCCCGCTCGGCGTCCTCTACACCGAGGAACGCGCGACCCTCGAGGAACTCACGCATATCCCCGAGCGGCCGGTCACGCAGACGCCCATCACCGGCCTGCGGGAGCGCTATCTGGAACTGCAAGAGGCGTATCGATAGTCGTCACGATCTCCCGTGAGTACGGCGCCGGCGGTCTCGCGGTCGCCGGCGGCGTCGCGGCGGCGTTCGGCTACGAATTGTTCTCCGATCAGATCCCGGCCGAGGTGGCCGCGCGCCTCGGGACCTCGAGCGACAACGTCGACGCTCGCGGCGAATCCGAGGCGCCGCTCGCCGAGCGGATCCTGGTCGACATGGGGGCGGGCTCGCCGCAGACAGTCGGCCCGGACGCGGCGCCGTTGCTGGACCCCTTCGACGAGGCGGTCAGGCGCGAGATCGAGCGCGCGATCCGCGAGCGCGCAGCGCGCGGCAACGTCGTCATCCTCGGCCGCGTCGGCAACGCGGTCCTCGCCGGCTCGCCGGGCCTCGCGCGCGCGTTCGTCTATGCCGCGCGCGAGTGGCGGCTCGGGCGGTTGATGACCGCCTTCGGCTTCGACCTCGCCAAGGCGAACGCCGAGATCGACCGCATCAACGTCGAGCGGCGTAAGTTCGCCGGCGACCGCTACAAGATCGTCTGGGGCGATCGCCGCTACTACAACGTCATCGTCGACTCGTCGCGGCTCGGGATCGACGGGGCCGTCGCGACGATCGTCGCCGCGGTCGGGGCGCTCGGCGCGTGATCCGCGAGCCGAAGGTCTACGACGTCGAGCCGCCGGTTCCGCGCCGCCGCTCGACGGTCCTCGACACGTTCCGGTTTCGCGACTTCCGGCTGCTGTGGACCGGCCTGTTGGTATCGAACCTCGGCACGTGGATGCAGTTCACGACGCTCGGGTACGTGGTCGTCAAACTGGCCGGCACCGCTCGGCTCGCGGCGCTCGAACGTCGGCATCCTGGGCGCGTGCAACGCCGTGCCCGCGCTGATCTTCTCGCCGCTCGCCGGCGTCGTCGCCGATCGCTTTCCGCGCAGGCGCACGCTGCTACTGACGAACACCGCGATCTCGGGCGTCGCGCTGGCGCTCGCGCTGCTGGCGACGGCCGGCACGCTCCGGCTGTGGGAGATCTTCCTGCTCTCGTCGTGCCGCGCCGCGGTGCAGTCGTTCGACTCGCCGGCGCGCCAGAGCTGGGTGCCGTTGCTCGTGCCGCGGCAGTTCGTCGGCAACGCGATCGGCCTCAACTCGCTCGCCTTCAACTTGCCCAGCGTCGTTGGTCCGCCGGTCGCCGGTTTCCTGATCCTCGCGACCGGGATCGCGGCGTCGTTCTACGTGAACGCCGTCGCGACGCTCGCGGTCGTGGTCGCGCTGCTCTTCATGAAGCCGGCGCCGCCCGGCTCGGCCCGCTCCGAGCACGTGCTCGCGCTGATCGCGGGCGGTCTCCATTTCCTCGTCCGGCACGCCGCGCTGCGCTCGATCCTGATCGTGCTGATCGCGACCTGTCTGTTGGTGCGGCCCTACTCGCAATTGCTGCCCGCGTACGCGGTCCACGAACTGCACACGGACGCACGGGGTTTGGGGGTCCTGTTCGCAGCGGTCGGCTTCGGGGCGATCTGCGGCTCGGTCCTCACGGCGATGGTCGGCGCGCACCGCCGCGCGGGCGTGTGGTTCGCCAGCGCGACCGTGATGTCGCTCGGCACGATCGTCCTCGGTTTCGTGCACGTCTTCGCGCTCGCCGTCGTCGTCCTCGCGGCGATCGGGCTGTCGGTCATGAGCTTCGCAGGGAGTTCGAACGTGCTGATTCAGACGCTCTCGCCCGACGAGATGCGCGGTCGCGCGATCTCGGTCTTCACGATGGTCATCCTCGGGCTCGTCCCGCTCGGATCGCTGCTGCTCGGTTCGCTGGCCACCGTCGTCGGGCTGACGGGCGCCATCGCGGGCGGCGGGGCCGTCGCGTTGCTGCTGTCCGTCGTCGTGTTCGCCGGAAATGCAGAGCTCCGCCGAGTGTGACGTCGTCGTCGTCGGCGCCGGCCCGGCGGGCGCGGCGACGGCGGCGCGGATCGCTGCTGACGGCCGGCGCGTGATCGTGCTGGAACGCGCGCGCTTCCCGCGCGACAAGACGTGCGGCGACTTCGTCGGCCCCGTCGCCATCGACGAACTGCGTCGGCTCGGGCTCGACGCCGCGCCGGCGCTGGCGAGCGGCAACCCGATCCGCACTGCGGGCCTGTTCGTCGACGGCGAGCACCTGATGACGTTCGGTCTGCCGCAGGTCGGAACGTTGCCCGATTACGGCGTCGTGGTACCACGGGTCGCGCTCGATGCGCTGATCGCGGGGGCCGCGCGCGACGCCGGCGCCGTGCTGCTCGAGGAACACACGTTCGTCGACCTGCGCGTGCGCGAGGAACACGCGGAGGTGAGCGTGCGCGCGCCGGATGGTGAGCGGGTCGTCAGGTGCCGGCTCGTCGTCGGCGCCGACGGCAGCAGCTCGCACGTCGCGCGCGTCGTCCGCGGGCGGACGCCGCGCCGGGACGACCTCATCGTCGCGGTGCGCGCGTATTTCGACGGCGTCGCCGGACCCGTCGGCCGGTGCGACGTCTACTTCGGCGGCGACTCGTTCCCGGGCTATGCCTGGATCTTTCCGACGGCGCCCGGCGTCGCCAACGTCGGCGTCGGCATGGTCGTCGAGACGTTCCCGCCGACGGCCGAGCGGCTGCGCGATCTCTTGCGGCGCCTGCTCGAGCGCGACGGCGGAATGCGCGCGCGGCTGGGGGGCGCGACGATGCGCGGCGAGCTCGCCGGCTGGCCGCTCGCGACGTTCGACGGCGAGCCGTCGCCGCTGGACGATCGCGTGCTGCTCGTCGGCGATGCGGCGAGCCTCATCAACCCGATCAACGGCGAAGGCATCCAGTACGCGCTCACGAGCGCGCGCTGGGCCGCCGATGCCGCCATCGCTGCGCTGCGCGCGAACGACTGCTCGCGCGCGGGGCTCGCGGCGTACGGCGCCAGGATCAGGGCGGAACTCGGCGTCGACGTAGCGTTCGCGCGGCTGCTGGTCCGAGCCATCGCGAACCGCTCGCTGAACCCGTTGTGGCTCTTCGTGCTGCGCGCGATGGTCGCGCGCGCGCGTACCGACCCCGCCTACGCACGCGCGACCGGCGGCGTCGTGGCCGGCGTCGTTCCTGCCCGCGAAGCGCTCGCGCCGCGGATGTTGCTGCGAACGCTCGCCGCGCTCGCGACCGCGGGCGGAGGCGCCGCGGCCACGGCGGCCCGCGACCCGGGCCGGATCGCCGACGCGCTCGCCGTCGCGGCGACGGCGTTGCTCGATGCGGCGCACGATCCGGCCGGCGCCCTCGCGTGGCGGCGGCGCGTCGGCCGCGCGCTGCACGAGTTCGTCCGCGCCCCGCGCGCGTAGCACGAAAAAAGAGTCGTGCGCGATGCACGACTCGTGACTTCCAGCGATCGGCTGGTGCTACGCCTAGGTGGCCTTCTTGCGAACGGCCTTGCGGACTGCCCGCTTGCGAACGGCCTTGCGCACTACCTTCTTGCGGACCGCCTTCTTGCGAACGGCCTTGCGGACTGCCCTCTTGCGAACGGCCTTGCGCACTGCCTTCTTGCGGACTGCCTTCCGGCGAACGGCCTTGCGGACTGCCCTCTTGCGAACGGCCTTGCGCACTGCCTTCTTGCGAATGACCTTACGGGCTACCTTTCTCCGGACCGCCTTGCGGACCACTCTCTTGCGAACGGCCTTACGGGCTATCTTTCTACGGACTACCTTCTTGAGAACGGCCTTGCGAACCGCTCTGCGAATTACCGCCCGGACGATCGCCTTTTTCGCGGCCGCCGTACGAACGGACTTTCTTCGGACTGCCATCGTTGGTACGAGTCATCCTTTCCTCGAACCACGCCGCCTTACGACGAACATGGTTCGACATCGTAAGGGTGTTGCTAATGTTATAGCGCATTTCACGCAACTTTGCAACTCCCGCGCAAATTCGGCGCGTGCGCGGCCGTCGAAACCGGAGTTCGCACACCGCTAGCGGAACGCGCGGACGATGCAGATCGCGCTCGATGCAACCACGTTCGACGTGCTCGACGAGGGCCGCGGACCGGCCATCGTGTTGCTCCACGCGTTCCCGCTAGCGAAAGAAGAGTGGGATCGACAGGCGGCATCGCTCGCGCGCTCGGCGCGCGTCATTCGCCCGGATTTGCGGGGCTTGGGGCGTTCCGGCGCAACGCCGGGGCCGGTGCTGGTCGACTCGCTCGCGGGCGACGTCGCGGAACTGCTCGACGCGCTCGAGGTCGAGCGCGCGGTCGTCGTGGGACACTCGCTCGGCACGTACGTCGCGTTTGCGTTCCTGCGGCTGTTCGTCGAACGCGTCCGCGGTCTCGGGCTCGTCTGCGGCCGTCCCGACGCCGACGATGCGGCCGGGCGGCGGCGCCGCCTCGAACTCGCGGACGCGACCGAACGCGACGGGATGGCGCCGCTGCTCGACTTCTATCTGCCGCGGTTGTTCGCGCCGGAGGCCTACGCCGCGCGGCCGGCGCTCGTGGAGGAGGCGCGCACGCTGTGCGCGCGGACGGATCCGCACGGCGCCGCGGCCGTGCTGCGCGGTATGGCGCTGCGCGTCTCGGCGGACGACCTGCTGGGCGAGATCGCGGTCCCCGTTCGCGTCGTCACCGGCAAGCACGACGCGCTGATTCCGCTCGAGGTGCAGCGCGCGATGGCGGCCGCGATCCCCGGCGCCGTCATCGACGAGGTCGACGCGGGCCACATGGCGCCGCTGGAGGCTCCGGACGCGGTGTCGTCCGCGCTGGAGCAGCTCCTGCGAGAGGCCGGTTAGCGCCGCGAGCGCGGCGTCGCGCTCAGCCCCGCAGGGCCTTCTTGCGACCGATCATGCCGCGCACGAAGTTCGCGGCGAAGACGGCCGCGATCACGACCGCGGCGATCGCGGCTGCGACGAATACGATCTTGAAGACCGCGAGCAGCGCGACGAACGCGACGATCACGATCGCGATGCCGAGGGTCAGACGCACGAACATTCCCATGGTGGCTCCTTCATGCCCACATACCCGCTCCGGGTGGGCCGTGTTTCGCCCCGCCGCCGCGGCTACAGGTGGCCGAGGCGGTCGAGCATCAGGTAGATCGCGGCGACGTGCGAGCTCACGCCGATCGTGCCGTCCGCCACGTACCGTCGCAGGTCGGCCAGGGTCGCGAAGTCGACCACGATCGCTTCGGTCGGGTCGAGGTGCGGATCGCGACCCGCCGCGCGCCGCGCCCCGCGAACAGGTGAAGCCGGGCGTTCGAGTTCGTCGGATCGGTCACGAGCGTCGTCACGAGTTCGAGTGCCGCGAGCGCGTAGCCCGTCTCCTCGGCGAGCTCGCGATGCGCGCACGCGACGGGCGTCTCCCCTTCGTCGATCGCGCCGGCGGGAAGCTCCAACACGTCTTCGCCGATCCCGTGCTTGTACTGACGCACGAGCAGGACGCGGTCGTCGTGCGTCTGCGCGAAAATCACGGCGAAGCCGCGCGTCTCGCGGACGAAGTAGTCGTCGACGATCGCGCCGTTCGGCAGTTCGATCCGATCGCGCCGCAGCCGCAGGTGCGGCGTCGCGATCACGGTCTCCGAGTGTAGGATCTTCCAGCCGGGACGTCCGCTCGTGGCCATGATCCGTGGCTTGCGGCGGGGGAGCGAGAGCGCCCTCCGGTTAACTCTGCGGGACCTGGCATAGGAGACCAAGCGGCGATCGAACGGTTGCGAGTCGGCACTCACTACGGGACGACCTACGGGACACTCTGGAAGGACGGGACGTACTTCCCCCGAGGGACGCGGGTGATGGTTGTCGGGCTTCATCTCGACCAAGGCTTTTGCGTGCGTTTCCCGGCCGAGGTCGATGGCGAACCGCTCGAGACGTGGGAGGATTGGAGCGAGAGCGACTTCCTCGCCGAGGACGGGACGGTCGAAGGCGCGCCGGCGCTCTCCGCCACGGTGTTGGCGGAGGCGCGCGAGGTGCTCGACGAGGCCGAGGACGGCTGCCACCTCCATCTCCACGAAACCGAAGACTAGTGTACTAGGAAACCTCCTCACCGGCGCGCCGGCGCGCGGTCCACACGGCGAGGGCCGCGCCGAGTGCGAGCACGACGAGCGCGATCGACGCCGCAACGGTGTGCATCGGCGACCACGCCGGCGCCGCGACGTCGAACGTCGCCGTCGTCGCTCCGGCCGCGGTTGCGAGCGTCGCGCGCGCGATCGCGAAGCCCAGCGCCGGCGCGTGCGCGTAGTCGGCGTTCGCCAGCACGACCACCGCGGCGCGCGTCTCGGGAGCGATGACGTTCATCGCCTTGAAACCGAGCACCGTTCCGTCGTGCCAGAGGATGCGGCGCGCTCCGTCGCGCGCGACGAACGAACCGAAGCGGTAGGCGTCTTCGGTTTCCTGCGGCGCAGCCGGTTGCATCGCCGCGAGGGCCCACGGCGGCACGACGCGGCCCGCCGCGAGTGCGGCATCGAAGCGCGCGAGATCCGTCACCGTCGAGCGTACCCCGCCCGCGGCGTACGTCAGTTGCGGGTCGAATTCGCCGAACGCGACGGGACCGAACGGACCGCGCGTGTAGCCGACCGCGTCGTCGGGATCTGCGCGCCGGCCAGCGTCGTGGCATGCATCCCTAACGGGCCGAAGATGCGCCGCTGGAGGAGCGTGCCCAGCGGCGTGCCGGTCGCGCTTTCGAGGATTGCGCCGAGCACGAGATAGTTCGCGTTGCTGTATGCAAAGCGCGTACCGGGCGCGAACGCGAGCGGCCTACGCCCGATCGCGTCGACGATCGCGGCGCGGTCGACGTGGCCCGGTGCGATCGCGGGCAGCACCGTCTGCAGGAACCCAGCCGTATTGTAGTCTTCGAGCCCCGAGCGCTGGTCGAGCAGGTCGCGGATGCGGATCTCGCGGCCCGCTGCGAACGATGGGAGAGGCGCGCGCGACGGCATCGTCGAGCGAGAGTTGCCGGCTGCGACCAGTTGGAGGGTCAGCGCGGCGACGAGGGTCTTGGTCACCGAGCCGATGTCCGTAGCGCGTCGCCGCGCGCGCCGGCAGGCTGCGGGCGCGGTCGCGCAGGCCATAGCCGCCGCGCGAAGCGAGCCGGCCGCCGCGGACGATCGCGACCGAGATGCCGGGAACGTCCTCGGCGGCGAGTGCGCGACGTCGCGACACATGCGACCTGCCGGGCATCGGCCGGCGGCACCGTTTGCGCGGCGGTCGCCGGCGGCGCACGGCAGACATGTCACCGCAAGCGCTCGCCAGAGCGCGCGCGGTTAGGCCGAGGAGTTCCCGGCCGGCACGAAGCGCAGCGCGACGCCGTTCATGCAGTACCGTAGCCCCGTCGGCTTCGGTCCGTCGTCGAAAACGTGGCCCAAATGGCCGTCGCAGCGGCGGCAGTGGACCTCGATCCGGTCCATCATCAGGCTGTGATCGTCGCGCGTCTCGACGGCGTTCGGCAACGGCGCATAAAACTCGGCCAGCCGGTACCGCTATCGAACTTCGTCTTCGACGAGAAGAGCGCGAGCGCGCAGCCGACGCAGTAGTAGGTGCCCTTGGCGAACTCGATGATCGAGCGGGCTCGAGCCGGCCGGCCTCGGTCCCCTCTTGGCGCAGCACGTCGTACTGCTCCGGCGACAGGAGGCGGCGCCACTCCGCATCGCGAGTGGGTCACCCGGGCGGGCGTTCCGGCAAGGGTGCGGCGCTGCACCGCCGCGAGCGCGGCGGCGGCCGTGAGCGTCGCCAGGAGTCTTGCCTCGGGTCATCATGCATCGATCATAACGCACGCGGGGCCGATTTCGATGTATCCCGGCTTACCCGGCCGCCCGCACAGGCAGCCGCACCGGGCCGACGAAGGCGACGCGCATGCCGGAACCCACCGTCGTGCGCCGCCAAGAAGCGGGCGTCCTCACGATCCAACTGAACCGCCCGGAAAAACTGAATGCGTTCGATCTCGAGCTCACCGACGGGCTGATCGAGGCGCTCGACCGCGCGGACCGCGACGAGACTGTCCGCTGCGTGATCGTCGCCGCTGCCGGCCGCGGCTTTTCCGCCGGGCAGGACCTCGACCTGTTCGCCGACCACTATCGCGACGGCGAGCGGATCGACGTTGCCCGTCATCTGCGGCGCACCTACAACGCCTTGGCGCTCCGGCTGCGGGCCCTCCCAAGCCGGTGATTGCGGCGGTCAACGGCATCGCGGCCGGCGTCGGCGTGTCGCTCGCGCTGGCCTGCGACATCAGGATCGCTGCCGCCGACGCCCGTTTCACGCTGGGGTTCTCGCGCATCGGCCTGGTGCCAGACGGTGGCGGGAGTTTTCTGCTCCCGCTGATCGTCGGGCTCGGGCGGGCCTTGGAACTCGCGATGACGAGCGACCGCATCGACGCGGCCGAGGCGCTGCGGATCGGACTCGTCAACCGGGTCGTCGAGCCCGACCGGCTCGCAGCCGAGGCGCGCGCGCTGGCCGAGCAGGCTCGTCGCTGTCCCGGCGTCGGCGCTCGCGTTCACCAAGCACGCCTTCAATCGTTCGACGATGCCGCACTTCGCGTCGTGGCTAAACGAAGAAGCCGACATCCAGCAACGCGCGTCCGACCATCACGACCACCGCGAGGGCGTCCTCGCGTTCCTCGAAAAGCGCAGCCCCGTCTTCCACAACGACTGACGCGCCGCATGAGTCCTTTAGGGAGCGGCGACGCGGCGGGCCGTTAGGATCGGGATCGGTGGCGAGAGCAGCGCCGTCATCGCGGGATCGGGCTTCGCGTGGGAATGCGCGATTGCGAGCACGACGTCCATCCCGCGCACGACGCGGCCGAATACGGCGTAGCCTTGATGATCGCGGAAGTGCTGAGCGTCGAGCACCGAGTCGTCGCCGATGTTGATGAAAAACTCGGAGCTCGCCGTGTTCGGTCCGACGTCGCGCGCCATCGCGATCGTACCGTTCGTGTTCGAGAGTCCGGTCAGGGTCGTCGGTTCGAGCTTGATCGTCGGCAGGCGGTTGATGCCGGCGTCGCCGAGCTTCGTCTCGAGCCCGCCCTGGATGACGGCGATCGTCACGCGGCCGGCCGCGGATTGCGCGGGACCGTGCGATAGAACGTCGCTCCGTCGTAGGCGCGGCGCTCGACGTAGCTCAGGAAGTTTGCGGTCGTCAACGGGGCGTGGCCGCGGTCCAACTGGACGACGATCGTCCCCAAGGTCGTGTGCAACGCGACGTTGACGGCGCCGGGGACGAGGCGGCTGTGCAGGAAACCGAGCGGCAGCGAGCGCGAATGCGACCGCCGCGGCGATCGCGACCGAAGGAGGTTCGTAGCGTCATGGCGCATTGTACCATTTGCCGAGGCGGCCGCCTCGAGCCCACCCGCCGGCCGCCAAAACGCGGGGTCGTCGCGCGCGAATGCGCGGATCGCCGCCAGAATCCCGGCCGTACCCGAGCTCGCGGGCGTAGGTCATCGGGCCGCCGCGCGCGGCCGGGAAGCCGTAGCCGGTAGCCAGATCGTGTCGACGTTGCCGGCACTGGCGGCGATGCCTTCGTCGAAATGCGCGCCCCTCGTTGATAAGGCATAGACGCAGCGCGCGACGATCTCGTCGTCGGCGTCGCGCGCGGGGCACGATGCCGAGGCGTGCGCGTTCGCCGGCGATCAGCTCGTCGACCGCGGGGTCTGCCAGCGGCGTACGGCCGCCGCCCTCGTAACGGTAGTAGCCCGCGCCGGTTTTTTGCCCGAGTCGCCCCGCGGCGACCAAGAGGTCGGGGAGGTTCGAGAGGCGAAACGGCGAGGGACCCTTCTCTGAGCCGTTCCTGTTTGGCGCGCCAGCCGATGTCGACGCCGGCGAGATCGGCGACCGCGAACGGCCCCATCGCGAAGCCGAAGCGCGCAGCGCGCCGTCGACCTGCTCCGGGCGACGCACCCGCCTCGAGCAGCAGTTCCGCCTCGCGACGATAGCGGTGCAGCATCCGGTTGCCGACGAATCCGTCGCAATTGCCGACGACGACCGGAACCTTACCGAGCCGGACGCCGAGCGCGAACGGTGGCCGATCGTCGCCGGCGCCGTCGCGGTGCCGCGGACGATCTCGAGCAAGCGCATCACGTGCGCCGGCGAGAAGAAGTGCATGCCGAGCGAACGCTCGGGACGCGGCGCCGCGGCCGCAATCGCGTCGACGTTGAGCGTCGAGGTATTCGTCGCGAGGATCCGTCGCGCGGCACGCGCGCCCAGCGCGCGAAAACACTTCGCGCTTGAGCGCGAGGTCCTCGAAGACCGCCTCGACGACGATGTCCGCCGCGACCGGTCGAAGGACGCGCCGTCGCGATCCGCCCGACCCGCGCGTGCGTTCGTCCGCATCGATCCGCCCCTTCCCGACCGCGGCGTCGTAGGCCGCGCGATCGTCGCGCGGCCGCGCTCCAGCGCGTCGCCCGAGACGTCGATCAGCGCGACCGCGATGCCGGCGTCGGCGAACGTCATCGCGATCCCGGCGCCCATCGTCCCCGCACCGACGACCCCGGCGTTGCGAATTTCCACGCCGCTAAGCGGCGACGTACGCGCGCCGATCAACGCTTCTTGACGACGACCTTGAAGCGGAGGGTCTTTGCGACCGTCGCGTCGCGACCCGGTGCGACGTCATCGAGCGCGACCGTCGCGGCCGGCCGCATGCGCCGCGTACGACGAAATCTCTAGTCCCGGCGCGCCCATCAGGCCGGCCTTGCCGGGGAGGAACGCGCTGCCGGTCATCGTGACGAGGTTCGGGTTGGCGCCGTCGAGACACGCCACGAGTAGCCCGTCCCCGGATTGCGGGCCAGCGGCGATCAGAACAGTTGTCCGGCGGTGACATGAATCGGCGTCGCCGGATCGGTGTAGACGGTGTCGGCGACGAGGGTCGTGACGGCGGGATCGGCGACGGCGCGCGCGAGCCCGAGGCTCGCCGCCGCGATCGGGTGACGGCGAAGGTGCGCGAGACTGAGCGTGACGGCATGCGCCCCTTTCGCGGCTAGTCGAGACGCCCTCGCGCTCGAGCATCTCGGCGTAGTAGATGCGTTCGACGTCGGCGATCGTGTCGGCCTCGGCCGCGGGCTTGTCCGGGCGCACGCGGACGATGCGCGGAAACCGTAGCGCGTAACCGGAGTCGTGCAGCGTGCTCCGCTGGATGATGTCGAAGGCGATCTCGACGACGACGCTCGGCTCGACGGCGATCGCGTGCGTGCCGAGCGTTCCGGCGCGGTGCGCGAGAACCAGGCGTCATCTCGGCGATCTCGGCGTCCGTCAAACCCGAGTACGCCTTGCCGATGACCAGCAGCCGCTCGCCGTCGCGCGCGCGCACGGCGAACGTGTAGTCGGAGAGCACGGCGTTGCGCTTGCCGTGACCCCACTCGACGCCGACGACGACGGCGTCGATCGTCGAAAGCTCGCGCTTGAGCTTCAGCCAGAACTTCCCGCGCGGCCCGGCATGTACGGCGCGTCGACGCGCTTGAAGACCAGCCCCTCGTTGCCGCGGGCCCGCGCCGCCGCGAACGACGTGCGCACGGCCGCCGGCTCCGGCGGGGCCGAGAGCGGCACCGCGGAA
Organism: Vulcanimicrobiota bacterium; assembly: GCA_963743605.1. GTDB lineage: Bacteria > Vulcanimicrobiota > Vulcanimicrobiia > Vulcanimicrobiales > Vulcanimicrobiaceae > CAVUQJ01. The sequence goes on from CAVUQJ010000009.1 coordinate 833,862, forward strand.
GCGACCTCGACCGGCGCGCCGGCGAGACGCGCCTCGAGCGTCTGCGGCGGTCCGCGAGCGGCTCGTCGACGATGCAGATCCGCGCCGTCGGCGAGCAAGTCGAAGGCGACGAAGGCGACCGGCGTCCGTTCCCGCAGCGTTTCGTCGACCAGCTTGCGTTGCAACCGCGTCTGCAGGTAGCGAAACGGCAGCGTCCGGCCGTCGCGGCGCGCGACGATCTCGCCGTCGACGATCGCGTCGCCGTCGCAATCGCCCGAACCGCGGCGACGACCTCGGGAAACGCGGCGGCGACGTCGTTGTGCGTCCGCGAAAAGATCCGCACGTCCGCGCCGTGCTTGTGCACTTGCGCCCGAATCCCGTCGAACTTGTCCTCGACCAGCCAGGCCTCGTGCGCCAGTTCCGGATAGTCGGACTCGAACGGGATCGGCGTCGCGAGCATGAACCCGATCGGCGCGCCGTACCGCACCACGACTTGGTCGAGTTCGCCGCGCTTGGCGGCGAGCGCCAGCGCCCCCGCGTCGCGGACCGCGCGCGCAGCGCGTCGCACGGCGGCGGCATCGGCGCCGAACGCGCGCGCGATCGCATCCAGCACGAGCCCCGCGCGCAGGCCGATCCGCAGGTCGCCCGTCAAGACCTTCACGACGTAGCGCGCCTCGAGGCCCGTCTCGCACGACGCGAGGAGCCGTTCGCAGGCGCGCAGCCGGCGCGTCGCGGCCGACTTGCCCGCGATCTGCGCCGCATCGTGCAGCCACGCCGAAAACGACGCCGGCGTCAGCGGCTCACGAAACAGCCCAAGGTCGAGCACCGGCCGCACCAGGGTGCCGAGCGCGGTGCCGAGGTCGCCGCTCGCGCGGTACGCCGCACCCAGTTCCTCGCCGGTCACGCCCCACACGGCGTGCGCCGCCGTCACGATCGTGCGCCCGCCCACGGCGACCTTCCCGCGCTCGTCGGCCAGCGGATCGCCGGTGAAGAACCGCGCCGCCGGGGCGAGGTCGTCGTCAGCGAGCCCGCGCAGATAGTCCGCCAGCAGTTCGATCTTCTCGGTCTTGCCGGCCGTCGCGGCGATCGCCTCGCAAACGGCCGCGAATCGCCTCATCCCGCTAGGGAACGGCAGAGAGTCCGACATAGCACCAGCGGGGGAGGCGACGCCACCATGATCACCGCGTTCATCATCCTGACGGTCCAACCTGGGCACGTGCAGCGCGTCGCCGAGGAACTCATCGACGTCCCCGGCATCACCGAGGTCCACAGCGTCGCCGGCCCGTTCGACCTCGTCGCGGTCGCCCGCGTCAAGGAACACGAGGCGCTCAGCGACCTCGTCACCGGCGCCGTCAGCGTTCTCGACGGCGTCGTGCGCACCGAGACGCTGATCGCGTTCCGTCAGTTCGCGAAGTCTGATCCCGGCCTCGCGTGGGACGTCGGCGGGCCGTAGATTCCGCGCCCGCCGCGGCCGGCCGCCTGGTAGCAGATAACCCGGAGCGCCGGACCTAAGGGTCCCTCGGGCCCCCAAGTCGGCGCCGCGCGGTGGCACCCCCTCCGCCGGGCGCGGGTTACAGGTGGGGCCGCGCCCGCGGCAAACCAAAGCGGAACCGCAGATAACAAAAGTTAGAGTTTGATAGGGAGCAGCATGGCCCGCATCTACGACAACATCGCCGACACCTTCGGCAACACCCCGCTCGTGAAGATCCCTCGCTTGAACGCCGGCATCGCCGGCACGGTCCTCGTCAAGCTGGAATCGTTCAATCCGGCGGGGAGCGTCAAGGATCGCATCGGCGTCGCGATGATCGAGGCCGCCGAACGCGACGGCCGTCTGCGTCCCGGGACCGTGATCATCGAACCGACCAGCGGCAACACGGGCATCGCGCTCGCGTTCGTCGCCGCGGCCAAGGGCTATCCCATCATCCTCACCATGCCTGACACGATGACGGTCGAACGGCGCAATCTCCTGAAGGCATACGGCGCGCAGCTCGTCCTCACGCCGGGCGCCGACGGCATGCCGGGCGCGATCCGAAAGGCGCAGGAGATTCACGACGCCGACCCGGGCAAGTATTTCATGCCGCAGCAGTTCGAGAATCCGGCCAATCCCGAGATCCACCGCCGCACGACGGCGGAAGAGATTTGGCGGGATACCGACGGGAACGTCAACGTCGTCGTCTCTGCGGTCGGAACCGGCGGAACGATCACCGGCGTCGCGGAGGTCCTGCAGGCGCGCAAGCCCGGCTTCATCGCGATCGCCGTCGAGCCGGACGCATCGCCCGTTCTGTCCGGTGGAAAGCCCGGACCGCACAAGATTCAGGGGACCGGCGCGGGCTTCGTCCCCAAGGTGCTCGACACGCACGCCTATTCCGAGGTGATCCGCGTGACGAACGAGGACGCGATCGCGATGACCCGCCGCGCCGCGCGCGAGGAGGGGATGCTCGTCGGCATCTCCTCGGGCGCGAACATCTGGGCGGCGCTGCAGGTCGCGAGCCGCCCCGCCATGGCGGGCAAAACGATCGTCACGATCGGCTGCGACACGGGCGAGCGCTACCTCTCCAACCCCGTGTTCTCGGAACTGGAGGAACACGTCGTCGAACCGGCGCTCGCGCCCGTATAAAGAGATCTCTCAAGGAGCCCGAACACGCCGGGGCCGAAGCGACCCGCGATGCAAAGGGAAATCCCCAGCGGGATCCCGTTCGTCGCCGTCACCCGCGGCGGGTTCGTCGAATCGGTCCACAACGTCGCGGCCTGTGCCGCGGATGCGGACGGGGACGCGCGCCTCGTCATGGGCAACGTCGACGTCCCCGTCTTCCTGCGTTCCGCTGCGAAGCCGTTCATCGCCGCCGCCATCGTCGAGGCCGGCGTCGCCGACCGGTTCGCGCTCGGCGACCGCGAGATCGCCGTGATCGCCGCCTCGCACAACGGTGAGCCGTTCCACGTCGCGGCCGTACGCACGATCCTCGAGAAGATCGGCTTGCCCGAGTCGGCCCTGCAGTGCGGCGTCCATCCGCCGTACGGCGCCGCGGCGCGCGTGCTGAGCGAGCAGGGCGAGTCGCCGTCGGCGGTCCACAACAACTGCTCCGGCAAGCACGCCGGCATCCTCGCGCTGTGCGTCGTCCTCGGGGCCGACCCCGCGACGTATCTCGAAGCGACGAATCCGGCGCAGCGGCTGATCCTGGAATTCTGCGCGCGCATGACGGGCGACGACCCGGCCGCCTGGCCCGTCGCCGTCGACGGGTGCGGGATTCCGGTCTTCGCGACGCCCCTGCGGCGCGCGGCGCGCGCGTTCGCGCGGCTCGCGAGCCTCGAGGGAGTCGAGGACGACGATGCGCGCGCGCTGGAGCGCGTGCGGCGCGCCGTGATCGCGGAACCCGCGTACATCGCGGGGACCGAGCGCTTCGATACGGATCTGATCCTGGCGACCGAGGGGCGCGTCGTCGGCAAGGGCGGGGCCGAGGGCATCCAGTGCGACGCCTTGCTCGCGTCGGGCCTGGGGCTCGCGCTCAAGGTGATCGACGGCAGCCGGCGGGCGGGCAGTCCGGCGGCGGTCGCCTTGCTCGGCGAATTGGGCGCCCTCGACGAGAACGCGGACCGTGCGCTCGAGCGGCACGCGCGCCGCGACGTGTACAACGTCGCGGGCCGGGTCGTCGGACGGATCGAGCCCTTGGACCCCGATTTTGTTCCTCAGACTGACACCATTACGACCGCATGAGCGTCTCTGAAGAGAGCAACCGGCAGACGAGAGGCGGCTCGTGACCAAGTTCTTCCTTCGGCGTCCCATCTTCGCGGCGGTCTGCTCGCTGGTCGTGCTGTTGGCGGGCCTGATCGTTATGCCGACGCTGCCGATCGCGCAGTACCCGCGCATCGCGCCGCCGGTCGTCACCGTCTCGGCGACGTACCTCGGCGCGAGCGCCGAAGAGGTCGAGGCGTCGGTCACCGTACCGTTGGAAGAGGCGATCAACGGCGTCGAGGGGCTGCGCTACATCACCTCGCAGAGCACGAACAGCGGCGCGAGCACGATCACCTGCACGTTCGACCTCTCGCGCGACCTCGACCGCGCGACCGCCGACGTGCAGAACGCGGTGCAGAGCGCGACCGGCCTGTTGCCCGCCTCCGTCAACCAGCTCGGCGTCACCGTCTCGAAGAACTCCGGGACGTTCGTCATGGCGATGGGCCTGCTCTCGGACAACCCCGACTACGACCAGATCAAGCTCAGCAACTACGCCGAACGTCTACATCAAGAACGTCCTCAAGCGTCTGCCCGGCGTCAACGACGTTCGCGTCTTCGGCGAACGCAAGTATGCGATGCGGATCTGGGTCGATCCGAAACGGCTCGCCGACAACGGGTTGGCCGCCTCGGACGTCGTCAACGCCCTCAACGCGCAGAACGTCCAGGTTCCGGCCGGCGCCATCGGACAGCCGCCTAACGGGCCGAACCAGCCGTATCAGATCTCGATCCACGCGCTCGGCACGCTCGAGTCGCCGGCGCAATTCGGGAACATCATCGTGAAGGCGACGGCGGACGGCGGCTACGTCCGGCTGCGCAACGTCGCGCGGATCGAACTGGGCGCCGAGGACTACTCGAGTTTCCTCGGCTTCAACGGAAACCGGCGTGCGGTCGGCCTCGGCATCCTGCAATTGCCGACGGCAAACGCGCTGAACGTTGCCGAAGCGGTCGAGTCCAAGATGACCGAACTCTCCAAGTCGTTCCCGGCCGGCGTGCACTACGAGATGGCGTTCGACACCACGACCTTCGTGCGCGCGTCGATCCGCGACGTCGTCGTGACCTTGCTGATCGCGATCTTCCTCGTCATTCTCGTCATCTACCTGTTCCTGCAGGACTGGCGGACGACGTTGATCCCGGCCTGCACGATACCGATCTCGCTCATCGGGACCTTCGCCTTCATGAAGGCCTTCGGGTTCACGATCAACACGATCACGTTGTTCGGGTTGACCCTCGCGACCGGCTTGGTCGTCGACGACGCGATCGTCGTCATCGAGAACATCTCGCGCTTCATCCAAGAAAAGAAGATGGACCCCTATGCGGGGGCCGCCGGCGCGATGGAGGAGATCACGAGCGCGGTCGTCGCGTCGTCGCTCGTGCTGCTCGCCGTCTTCATCCCCGTCGCGTTCTTCCCGGGCACGACCGGCCTGTTGTACAAACAGTTCGCGCTGACGATCGCCGCGTCGATCACGATCTCGCTGTTCAACTCGCTGACCCTGACGCCGGCGCTCTCGGCGCTGCTGCTGGGTCACGAGGAGGGGGCGCCGCGCGGCATCCTCGGTGTAGCCGACCGGATCATCCGCGCCAGCCGCGCGGCGTACCATCGCGCGCTGATCCCGGCGATGCGCGCCCGCGTCATCGTGCTGCTGTTGTTCGCGATCGGCTTGACCGCGACGGCGTTTCTCTATCGTACGACGCCGACGGCGTTCTTGCCGGACGAGGACGTCGGCTACTTCATCGCGACCGTGCAGGCGCCCGAGGGCTCGCCGCTCGGCTATACCTCGAACGTCGAGAAGAAGGTCGAGAAGATCTTCCGCGCGCAGCCCGAGGTCGAAGACATCTTCTCGGTCGGCGGCTTCAGCTTCTCCGGCGCGGCGACCAACCGCGGCATCATGTTCATCAAGCTCAAGGACTACGGGCAGCGCAAGGGACCGGAGCACTCGCTGTTCTCGGTGCTGCAGCGGGTGCGCGGTCCGCTCTTCATGCTCCCCGAGGCGCAGGTCTTCGCCTTCAATCCGCCCGCGATCCAGGGCGTCGGCTCGTACGGCGGCTTCCAGTTCGAACTCGAGGACAAGGGCAATCTCGGCCTCAACGTCTTGACGCGCACCGGCTACGCCTACATGGGGCTCGGCAACCGCGATCCCGCGCTGCAGAGCGTCTTCACGACGTTCCGCAACGACAGTCCGCAGCTGGAAGTGACGCTGAACCGCGACAAGGCATCGTCGATCGGCGTCGACATCGGCGACCTCGTCAACACGATGGGCGTCTACCTCGGCTCCGACTACGTCAACAACTTCGTGTTCCAGAACCGCTCGTACAAGGTCTACGTCCAGGCGGACACGCCGTACCGCTCGACGATCCCCGACCTGCAGCGCATCTACGTGCGCTCCGCGCAGCAAGGCATCATCCCGCTGACGACGCTCATCTCGTCGGTGGCGAAGAAGTCGGCCCCGATCATCTACCACTACAACCTGTTCCGGTCGCTCGAGATCAACGGCCAGACGGCGCCCGGGCACTCGACCGGCCAGTCGATCGCGGCGATGCAGGCGATCGGCGCGAAGGTCGACCCGCCGGGCATGAGCTATGAGTGGTCCGGCATCTCGCTGGAGGAGCTCGAGGCGGGCGGCCAGTCCGCCTTGATCTTCGCGCTGGGGATCGTCTTCGTATTCCTCGTGCTGTGCGCGCAGTACGAGAGCTTCACGGATCCGCTGATCGTCATCCTCGCGGTTCCCCTCGCGATCTTCGGCGCGTTGATCGCGCTGGGAATCCGCCACCTGCCGAGCGACGCCTACGCGCAGGTCGGCTTCGTGATGCTGATCGGCCTCGCGAGCAAGAGCGCGATCCTGATCGTCGAGTTCGCGAATCAGTTGCGACGGCAGGGTCTGAGCGTCGTCGACGCCGCTATCCGCGCCGCCGAGATCCGCTTCCGTCCGATCATCATGACCTCGCTCGCGTTCATCCTCGCCGTCGTGCCGCTCGTCGTCGCGACGGGCCCCGGCAGCGCGGCGCGGCACTCGCTCGGCACGGCGGTGTTCGGCGGGATGGTCTTGTCGACGATCCTCAACCTGTTCGTCACGCCCGCGCTGTACATCGCGATCGTCGGACTGCGCGAGCGCCTGACCGGCGGCCGCGGCGAGAACGGCGGCGCGACCCCCGGCGTCGTGTCGCGGGTCGGGGAAGCCGAGACGACGCCGGTCTGACCGTGAGCCGTGTCGCGCCGACGCGCCGCTCGGTGATCGCCGGCGCGTTTGCGCTGTGTTGCGCGTTGCGCCTCCCGACGCGCGCCGTCGCGAGCGTGACGCTCACGATCGCGGGCTCGACGGCGCTCGAACCGCTGCTGCGCGCCGCCGCCGCCGCCTACCGGGCCGACAACGCCAACGTCGCGATCGCGGTCGGCGGCGGCGGTTCGGCGGCCGCCATCGCGCGGCTCGGAAGCGGCAGTCTCGACATGGCCGCGAGCGACTTCGATACGAACAGCGACGATCTGTTCGCGCACCGCATCGCCATCGTCGGGTTCGCGTTCGTCGTCAATCCGGCGGCCGGCGTCGCCTCGCTCACGCGCGATCAACTGCGCGCCGTGCTATCCGGCGCCGCGACCAACTACCGTGCGGTCGGCGGCAACGACGTTCCGGTCGTCATCGTCGAGCGCCCGGCCAGCTCGGGGATTCGCGCGCTGCTGGCGTCGCACATCATGCACGGCGCCGCGTTCGCGCGCGGGCAGGCGACCGAGGACGGCACGACCGGCGTGATCGCGGACATCACCGCGGCGCCCGGCGGGATCGGCTACACGACGTTCGCGGGCGCGCGCGACTCGGGGCTGACGCAACTCGCGATCGACGGCGTCGCACCGAGCGACGAAAACGTGTTGAACGCCGGCTATCCGCTGTGGGCGTACGAGTACATCGTGACGAACGGTCCGGCGACCGTCGACGAGTCGCGCTTCCTCGCGTACCTGGAGACGAATCGCGCGCTGCTGCGCGAGTACGGCTACATCGCCGTGCAGGACTTGGAGCGCATCCCGGCCGGCGAGTGACGCCTCAGGGCGCGCGATACTCCGCGATCCAGGCCGGCGTCGACAACACGCGCGCGCCGCGCCGCAGCACGCGCAGCCTGCCGCGCTGAGCGGCCTTGACGAGCGCCGCGAGTTCGCCGGCCGGGACCAACTCGCGCAGTGGGCGGAGGTCGTCGCTGCGGCCGAGCGCCGCGACGAGCCGCGTGAACGAGGCCGCCACGGCCTCCCCGGTCAGCTCGGCGAGCGCACCGATGTCGCCGCCGTCGGCGGCCGCGAGCGCGGGCCGATAGCGTGTCGCGAGCCGGCCGGTGAACGCCGCGGGCGGGAGCCCGAGCCGGCGCAGCAGCAGGTTCGCCACCAGCCGCGCGACGCGCCCGTTACCGCCGTCGAACGGCTGAACGCGCAAGAGGCGCGCGTGCGCCCCGGCCACCCAGACGACCGGCGACATTCGCGCGGGCGGCCCCGCCGCGAAGCGGTCCGCGAACGCGGCGACCTCGCGGGGAACGAGCCAATGCGCCGGCGGGACGAGCCCGCTGCGCACCGCGGGGACGTTGCGCTCGCGCCAGGAGCCCGGGGCGATCCCCGTCCGGCGGCAGGCATGGCGGTGGAGTTCGAGGACCTCTTCCGTGCGGAGATACGGGTGGGCGCGGCGGCCGCCCGCAGCCTCCAGCTCGCTTGCGTAACGCGCCGCCCCGGCGTAGTCGGCCACCGCGTCGTACGTCTCGAGCCGCCTTCCGCCCGCGGCGATTCCTCGTTCGAGCAGGGCGACGAGCTCGGCGCGCGTCAGGCGATAGCCGGCGAGCGCACACAACGTCGCGACCTCGTCGAGCGCCAGCGCCTGCCTGGCCGTGCGCAGCGCGGCCCGTTGCGGCGCGGTCGCGGCGTCGACCAGCGCGGCGTCGCGATCGACGGCCTCCGACAGCCGTCGCATGCGCCGCTCCCACCGTACCGTCGTGCCGCTCATGGGCGGAGGGCTTCGGCGCTCGCCGCGGATGTACCGGCGAGCGTCCAAATCGACACAATTTCAAGAATTTGGACAACTTTGGCAGCGGTCGGGTGGGGCCGGCGCGAAGATCCGGCGCGATGATGTCCTATCTCGAGGCCCTAGCCGAACGAGTCCTGGTCTTCGACGGCGCGATGGGGACCGCGCTGATGGCCATGCACCTCGACGACGCCGCCTACGGCGGGACGCCCTACCACGGCTGCAACGAGGCAATCGTGCTGTCGCGCCCCGACCTGATCGCCGCCGTCCACGAGTCGTACCTCGAGGCCGGAGCGGACGTGCTGGAGACGGACACGTTTACCGCCTCGCGTCTCAAGCTCGACGAGTACGGGCTCGGCGAGCGGGTCGCGGACGTCAACCGCCGCGCCGCCGAGATCGCGCGCGCCGCCGCCGACAAACATTCGACCGGCGCGCGGCCGCGCTACGTCGCCGGCTCGCTCGGGCCGACCGGGATGCTGATCTCCTCATCCGACCCGACGCTCTCGCGAATCACGTTCGACGAACTGGCCGCCCTCTACGGCGAACAGGCCGAGCACCTGGTCGCGGGCGGCGTCGACCTCCTCGTGATCGAGACGAGCCAAGACCTGCTCGAGATGAAGGCCGCGATCGCCGGGATCGTGCGAGCCTTCGACCGCGGCGTGCGGCGCGTCCCGATTCAGGCGCAGGCGACCCTCGATCTCAGCGGGCGAATGCTGTTGGGCACCGACATCAGAGCGGTCTGCGCGACGCTCGACGCGTTGCCGATCAACGTCGTCGGTCTCAACTGTTCGACGGGTCCGGTGCCGATGCGCGACGCGGTTCGTTACCTGGTCGAAAACTCGCGCTGCTTCGTGAGCGTCATCCCCAATGCCGGCCTGCCGCTGATGGGCCCCAAGGGCGAGACGATCTATCCGGAGACGCCCGACGAGATGGCGCGCGAACTCGGCGCCTTCGTGCGCGACTACGGCGTCAATGCGATCGGCGGCTGTTGCGGCACGACGCCGGCGCACATCCGCGCGTTCGTTGCCGCCGTGCGCGGACGCAAGGGACGCGCGCCCGTCGCGCAGACGCGCCAGTCCGTCGCGTCGGCGATGACCGCCGTGTCGCTCGAGCAGGATCCACGGCCGTTGATCGTCGGCGAGCGGCTGAACGCGCAGGGCTCGCGCCGGGTCAAACGCCTGCTCCTGGCGGACGACTACGACGAACTGATGCTCGTCGCGCGCGAGCAGGTCGAGGGCGGCGCGCACGTGCTCGAACGTCTGCGTCGCGCTGACGGAGCGAACGGACGAGGATGTCCAGATGGCGACGCTCGTGAAGCGGCTCGCGCAATCGGTCGAGGCGCCGCTGATGATCGACTCGACGGAGCCGAAGGTGATCGAGGCGGCCCTCGAGATCGACGCCGGGCGCGCGATCGTCAACTCGGTCAATCTGGAAAACGGCCGCGGCAAGATCGACGTCGTGATGCCGCTCGTGCGCGAGAGCGGAGCTGCCGTCGTCGCGCTGACGATCGACGAGACCGGGATGGCGAAGACCGCGGAGCGCAAGCTCGAGATCGCACGCCGCATCCACGCAATCGTCACCGGCGAGTACGAGATTCCGCCCGGTGCGCTGATCTTCGACGCGCTCACGTTCACGCTCGCGACCGGCGATCCGGAGTTCTCGCGCTCGGCGATCGAGACGATCGAAGGCATTCGCGCGATCAAAGCCGCGCTGCCCGGCGTGCTGACGTCGCTCGGCGTCTCGAACGTCTCGTTCGGGTTGAAGCCGGGCGCGCGCGCGGCGTTGAACTCGGTGATGCTGCACCACTGCGTGGCCGCCGGGCTCGACATGGCGCTCGTCAATGCGAAGGAAATCACGCCCTACGGCGAGCTCGACGAGGCCGATCGCGAACTCTGCGACGATCTGGTCTTCGACCGCCGGCCCGACGCGCTCGCGCGGCTGATCGAGCGCTGGGAGTCGGCGCAGAGCCCGTCGCGCGCGGCCGCCGCCGCGCAGGAGGACGACGCAGACGCGCCGCCCGAGCGGCGGATCCACGATGCGATCCTGCGGCGGCGCAAGGACGGGATCGAGGCCAAGATCGACCTGGCGCTCCTCGAGCGCGGCCCCGTCGAGGTCCTCAACGAAATCCTGTTACCGGCGATGAAAGAGGTCGGCGACAAGTTCGGTTCGGGCGAGTTGATCCTGCCGTTCGTCCTGCAGTCCGCCGAGGTGATGAAGAAGGCCGTCTCGCACCTCGAACAGTTCCTCGAGCGCAAGGAAGGCGTCACCAAGGGTAAGATCGTGCTGGCGACCGTCTTCGGCGACGTGCACGACATCGGCAAGAACCTCGTCAACACGATCCTCTCGAACAACGGTTACACGGTGTTCGACCTCGGCAAACAGGTCCCGATGAGCGCGATCCTCGACAAGGCGATCGAGGTCGAGGCCGACGCTATCGGGCTCTCGGCGCTATTGGTGTCAACGTCGAAGCAGATGCCGGTCTGCGTCTCCGAGCAGTCGTCGCGCGGGCTGGACTTCCCGGTGCTGATCGGCGGCGCCGCGATCAATCGCGACTTCGGACGGCGGATCGCGTTCGTCGACGACCGCTACTTCGACCCCGGCGTCTACTATGCGAAGGACGCGTTCGAGGGGCTGGAGATCATGGATCGGCTGACGAGCGGACCTGCCCAGCGCTCGGAGTTCGAGCGGATTCGGCGCGAGGAGGCGCTTCGCTCGCGCGAAGGCGAGCGGCCCGCGCCGCCCGTCGCGGTCGAGGGGCGTTCGGCGCGCGCGGGGCTGAGCGTCGCGACGGTTCCGGCGGCGCCGTTCCTCGGCGCCCGTACGATCGACGCCGTCGACGTGCGCGAGCTCTGGGACTGCTTCGATCACAAGAGTCTGTTCCGGCTGTCGTGGGGCGGTGCGAACGCGAAGGGGCCGCAGTGGGATTTCCTATTACGGGAAGAGTTTCAACCGCGCCTCGAGCGATACCAGCACCAGGCGGAGCGCGAAGCGGTCATCGCTCCGCGTGCGGTCTACGGGTACTTCCCCGCGGCCGGCGACGGCGACGACATCGTGATCTACGACCCCGCCGACCCGGCGCGCGAATTGGGCCGATTCACCTTTCCACGCCAGATCGGCGATCGTCACCTCTGCCTCGCCGATTACCTGCGGCCGCCCGAAGGCGGGCGCGCGAGCGACGTGGTCGCGCTGCAGGTCGTGACCGTCGGCCGCGGCATCTCCGAGCGCATCGACGCGCTCCAGCGCGCGGGCCAATACGCCGAGGCGTACTACCTGCACGGCTTTTCGGTCCAGTCCGCAGAGGCGCTCGCCGAGCACACGCACCGCCGCATCCGCGCCCAACTCGGCCTTTCCCCCGAGCGCGGGAAGCGCTACTCGTGGGGGTACGGGGCGTGCCCCGACCTGTCGCAGCACGCGCTCGTCTGGCGGCTGCTCGACGTTGCAGCCGTCCTCGGCGCCGAGCTGACCGAGGCGTTTCAGATCGTGCCGGAACAGTCGACTGCGGCGATCGTCGTTCATCACCCGCAGGCGACCTACTTCAACGCGGCCGCCGTCCGCGCGTCGGTGGCGTAAAGGGAAGCCCCGTCTACCGGCGTATGCGAGCGCCGGAAAGGGGAACGGGCCTGGCGAGATCTTCACGCGGCGCGGTCCTGCGCGCTTCGGTCGCGGCGCTCGGCGTCATCGCGCTCGCACACTGCGCGCATTCGTCTTCGCATGCCGGCGCGGGCGCGACGGCGTCTGCTCCGCCCGCCGCGACCTCCGGCACGATCCGCATCGGCATCGATCTCCCCGTCAGCGGCGCCGACGCGTCGATCGGCATCCCCACGCAGAACGGTGCGATCCTCGCGATCGAGAAGGCCAACGCGCGCGACGCGCTCGGCGGGTTCACGCTGGTGCCGGTGACGCTCGACGACGCGGTGGAGGGCGTTCACGATCCGGCGCAGGGCGTGCAGAACGTGAAGTCGTTCATCGCGGACCCGACGGTGTTGGGCGTGATCGGCCCCTACAACTCGAACGTCGCCCAGGCGCAGATCCCGGTGACGAACGACGCCGGCATCGTGCAGATCAGCCCCGCGACGACGAGCCCGCTGCTGACCGAGGGCGACGAAGCGGCGAGCCTGCGCAGCGCGCACCCCAACATGAACTCGTTCTTTCGCGTGTGTACGACCGACGATCGCCAGGGCGGCGCCGCCGCGGAACTCGTGCGCAAGCTGGGTTTCCGCTCGGCGTTCGTCGTCGACGACAACGAGACGTATGGGACGAGCCTCTCGGGCGTGTTCGAACGGCGCTTCACCGCGCTCGGCGGCCGGATCTTGGGACACGAACACCTGACCCGCGGACAACAAGACTTCAAGGCGCTGCTCACCAAGTTCCACGGCTTCAATCCGGACATCGTGTTCTTCGGCGGAACGACGTCGAGCGGCGGCGGGCTGCTGCGGCGCCAGATGGGCGACGTCGGGATGCGCAACGTGCCGTTCGTCGGCGGCGACGGCATCGCCGACGAAGAGTTCGTGACGACGGCGGGCCCCATGGCGAACGACACCTACTTCACCGTGGCGGCTCCAGACGTCGCGACCGACCCGCGCGCCAAGGGATTTCGCGCCGCGTACGACGAGCGCTGGAAGGCGCCGCCCGGCCCGTACAGCGCAAACGCTTACACGGCGGCGGACGTGTTGATCGCGGCGATAGGCAACGCGATCGCCGCCGCGCACGGCAAGCTGCCGACCCGAGAGGCCGTGCGCGCCTACGTCGCCGCGACCCGCGGGTTCGAGTCGCCGATCGGGACGATCGCGTTCGACCGCAACGGCGACATCACCGAGAACACCCTGAGCCTGTATCGGATCGAGGACGGAAAGACGCTGCTCGTCAGCCAGGTCACGACGAAGTCCTGAGTTCCTGAGGCTATCGTGGAACTCGTCGCCCAGCAGTTCGTCAACGGGATCTCGCTCGGCAGCATCTACGCCCTGATCGCGCTCGGATACACGATGGTCTATGGGATCATCGAACTGATCAATTTCGCGCACGGCGACGTCGCGACGCTCGGCACGTTCATCGCCCTGGGCATCCTGACGGCGCTGGGCGTCACCGGCGTGCTGCACGGCGCGGCGCTGGTCGGCGTGGTCGTGCTCGCGATCGTCGCGGCCATGCTGTTGTGCGGGATCGCCGGCGTCCTCATCGAGCGGATCGCCTACCGCCCGCTACGCAACGCGCCGCGGCTCGCGCCGCTGATCACGGCGATCGGCGTGTCGTTCATCCTCGAGAACGTCATGCAACTGTGGCGCGGGCCGTCGCCCGTCCCCTTCCCCGAGCTGATCCCGGACGCGGCCGTCCACGCGGGCGGCGTCACGATCGCGGTCAAGCAGATCGCCGTCGTCGGCTGCGCGCTCGCCATGATGGCGGCGTTGCAGCTGTTCGTCTATCGCACGTCGCTCGGGCGCGCGATGCGGGCGACGGCGCAGGACCGCGAGACCGCGCAACTGATGGGGATCGACGTCGATCGCACGATCGCGCTGACGTTCCTGATCGGCAGCGCGCTCGCCGGCGCGGCGGGCTTCATCAGCGGCGCGTACTACGGAACGACCTGGTTCCTCAATGGGTTCTCCGCCGGGCTCAAGGCGTTCACCGCCGCCGTGCTGGGTGGGATCGGCAACCTCGCCGGCGCGATGCTCGGCGGATTCCTGATCGGGCTGATCGAGTCGTTCACGACGCAGTTCATCTCCGACCAGTGGAGCAACGTCGTCGTCTTCGCGGTCCTGATCCTCGTGCTGATCGTGCGCCCCCGAGGGCTCTTGGGCGAATCGCTCCCGGACAAGGTATGATCCGGCGCTCGTGGCCGTTCGCGGTCGTCGTCGCCATCGCGCTCGTGCCGCTCGTCGACCGCAACGCCGCTCACATCGACTTCCTGGTCGACGCCGGTGCGTTCATGCTGCTGGCGTTGGGGCTCAACATCGTCGTCGGGTTCGCCGGTCTGCTCGACCTCGGCTACGCGGCGTTCTTCGCGATAGGTTCGTACGCGTATGCGATGCTCGCGAGCCCGCAGTTCGGCGTGCACGTCCCGTTCTGGGTGATGCTCTTCCTGGGCGCCGCGATCGCCGGCGTGTTCGGCCTCGTGCTCGGGGCGCCGACGCTGCGGCTGCGCGGCGACTACCTCGCGATCGTCACGCTCGGGTTCGGAGAGATCGTGCCGCAGACGTTCCTCAACTTGACGCCCTATACGAACGGCCCGAACGGGATCGGCTCGCTCGACCGGCCGGTCCTGTTCGGCTACCGCTTCGGGTTCGATCCGCTGCCGTATTTCTATCTGACCTGCGCGCTGATCGTCGTCGCGATCGTGCTGTCACGCAACGTCCGCGACAGCCGGATCGGCCGCGCGTGGATCGCGATACGCGAGGACGAACTGGCAGCACGCTGCATGGGGATCGACGCGACGCGCGCCAAGCTCGCCGCCTTCGCCCTGGGCGCCTCGTTCAGCGGCGTCGCCGGCGTGCTGTACGCCTCTAAGCTGCAACTGGTATCGCCCGATCAGTTCCAGTTCAGCGTGAGCATCCTCGTCCTGTCGATGCTCGTGCTTGGCGGGATGGGCAGCGTCGCGGGCGCCGTCGCCGGCGCGTTCATCCTCGCGTTCGTCGCGCAGGTCGCGCTGCCGCAGGCGACGTCGATCGCGGCGGCGATCGGGCTGCACGTCGATCTGACCAACTATCGCTTCATGCTCTACGGCGGCATCCTCGTGCTCATGATGCTGCTGCGGCCGTCGGGCCTGATCCCGAGCGGGCGGCGGAGGGACGAACTGCGCGGCGCGGCCGAGGACCCGCGCCTCCTCGAGCGGGAAGACGCCGAGTACGCCGAGGCCCCCACGTGACCGCGCCGCAGGCGGCGGGACCGTTGCGCTTGAGCGGCGTCGGCAAACGGTTCGGCGGGGTCACCGCGCTGAGCGATCTCTCGTTCGCGATCGACGGGGGCGCGCTAGTCGGGCTGATCGGACCGAACGGCGCCGGAAAGTCGACGCTGTTCAACCTGATCACCGGACTCTATCGACCGGACGCCGGCGAGATCGCGTTCGAGCGACGGTCGCTCGTGGGCTGCGGCCCCGCTCGCGTCGCGGCGCTTGGCGTCGCGCGCACCTTTCAGAACATCCGCCTGTTCGCGTTCATGACCGCGCTCGAGAACGTGCTGGTCGGCGAACACGTGCGCCTGCACGCGACGCTGCTCGACGGTCTGTTGCACACGCCTCGCCATCGCGCCGAGGAGCGCACCGCGCGCGAGCGCGCGCGCGAGCTGCTGCGCTTCGTCGGGCTCGAACGCAGCGCGGACGCCTATGCCCGCAACCTCCCCTACGGGTTTGCGCGCCGGCTCGAGATCGCCCGGGCGCTCGCCGCGCAACCGCGCCTGCTGCTGCTCGACGAACCGGCAGCCGGGACCACCGCGCGCGAGAAGGCGGCGCTGCGCGGCGTCATCGAGCGGGTTCGCGCCGGCGGCATCACCGTGATCGTCATCGAGCACGACATGCCGTTCGTGATGGCGCTGTGCGAACGGATCGTCGTGCTCGATCATGGCGAACTGATCGCCGACGGCACGCCGAGCGAGGTGCGGGCGAACCCGCACGTGATCGAGGCCTACCTCGGCCCGGCGGGCGGCTGAGTTGGCGCTGCTCGAGATCGCCGGCCTGCACGTCGACTACGGCCGCGTGCGCGCACTCGCGGACGTTCTCGCTCGCGGTCGGCGACGGCGAGATCGTCGCGCTGATCGGCGCGAACGGCGCCGGCAAGACGACGCTCCTGCGCACGATCAGCGGGCTCGTGCGGCCGGTCGCGGGGTCAATCGTCTTTTCGGGCGACGCGATCGCGAGCTACGCGCCCAGCAGGATCGTGCGCCTGGGCGTCGCCCACGCGCCCGAGGGACGACGGGTCTTCGCGCGGATGTCGGTCCGCGAGAACCTCGCGCTGGGCGCGTATGCGCGGCGCGGCGGCCACGGCGACGAGACGTTCGAGCGCGTCTTGACCATCTTTCCGCGGCTGCGCGAACGGCTCGCGCAGGCGGCCGGCACGCTCTCGGGCGGCGAACAGCAGATGCTCGCGCTCGGGCGCGCGCTGATGTCGCGGCCGCGGCTCCTGCTGCTCGACGAGCCGTCGTTGGGACTCGCGCCGCTGGTCGTGCAGACGATCTTCGGCGTGATCCGTGACCTCAACGCCGCCGGCACGGCCGTGCTGCTGGTCGAGCAGAATGCGCGCCAGGCACTCGCGATCGCCGCACGCGGTTACGTGCTCGAACGCGGCAGGATCGCGCACGCGGGCAGCGCCCGCGAGTTGCTCGCGAGCGCTGCCGTGACGGCCGCATATCTCGGCTCTTAGGCCGGCCGCTCGGCGGCTACTGGGTTCCGGTCGGGAACTGCGAGTTCGACTTGTAGATGTAGATCTTGTCGGCGTGCCGCACGCCGAGCGCCTTCTGGTCGTAGTAGACCTTGACGAACGTGCCGGGCTTCACGTCCTTCATCTGATACGTGGTCTTGCCGTCGCTCGAGAAGACCTGATCGAACTTGGGGACGATTTCGAACGACAGCGAGCTGTTCGTGTGCGAAACGGCGACCTTGATGTTGTTGGTCGAGACGTGTTGGACCGTGCCGTAGACGACGTTCGTGGCGCCGGCCGACGCGGGCAGGGCGGTCCCGGCCAGCGCGGTCGCCGCGGTAAAGACGATGGCGAGTGCCGGACCGAGGCCGGCGAGGCGGTCGAGGTTGGTGCGCATGCATTCTCCTCCGGTGATGGGCGCGTGCGGTAGGTCGACGGGAGAGGGAGGGCGGCGGGCGAAAACCGGCCCCGCCGATGCTTTCTCCGTTGGACGTCCTTCCCTCGTGGGTCGGTGTCCTAGCATTTACCCTCATCCCGGCGACCGTAGCGGTCCTGCTGCACGCCGTCTTCCGGCGCTACGTTCCGGCCCGCGTCCTGATCGCACATCACGACGTCGCAGGCTTCTTGGTGGCGGTCGTGGGCGTGCTCTACGCCGTCGTACTCGGCTTCATCGTCGTCACGGCCTGGACGGCGTTCGACGGCGCGCAGCGCAACGCGGACAGCGAGGCGAGCGACGTCGGGGAGCTGTTCGTGCTCGCCGGGACCTTTCCGGAGCCCGATAGCACGCAGATGCGCCGCGCGCTCGCGGACTACGCCTTCCAGGTGCGCGACGTCGAGTGGCCGATGCTCGAACGCGGGCTGCAGGACGCGCGCGCGCGCGATCTGGGTCTCCGCGCCTTCCAGTCCTTCGCGGACATGCGGTGGCAGAGCAATAGTATCTCGGACGCCGTGCGCGAGTCGGTGACGCGCCAGATCGTCTTCAAGGATTTCCACCATCTCAGCGTCGCCCGCCGCCAGCGCCTCCTCGACGCCTCGGATGGCCTCGACCCCGTACTGTACTTCGCGCTGATCCTCGGCGGCATGATCGTGCTCGCGTTCGCGTTCCTGTTCGGCGTCGAGAACCCGGCGCCGCAACTGCTCATGACCGGGCTCCTCGCCGGGCTGATCGGGCTGCTCATCGGTCTGATCGTCGAGTTCGACCGGCCGTACTCGTCGTCGATCCGGGTGGCGCCGGACGCGTGGGACTTGGTGATCGCGAACAATCACCTGGAGCGCTACCGGACCGACGCGTCTAAGTAACGGAAAGCGTGGGGCCGTCAACGAGCCGGCCGAACGCGCGCGCGTCGTTTGCGGCGACCAGCCGATCGACGTACGGCAGCGCGGCCAGCATCCCGCGCGCCTCGGGGCGGTAGCGCGGATCGGCGGCGTGCGGGTTGATCCACACGACGAGCGCGCTGCGACGCCGGATGCGCCGCAACGCGCGCACCAACTGGTCCGGTTCGCCGGTATCGAAGCCGTCGGAGACGACGATCGTCACGGTGTCGCCGGCGCCGAGCGTCGACTCGTAGCGGCCGGCGAACGCGCCAGGTTCGCTCCGATGCGCGTGCCTCCGCCCCACGCCGCGCCGAGCCCGTGCAGCCGGCGGTCGCGCGAGCGGGCGGCACGGCCGAGCTCGCCCGTGATCCGGCACAGGTCGGTGCTGAAGACGAACGCGTCGGCGCGCGCCGTGCGCCGGCAGAGCGCGTAGACGAATTGCAACGCGAGCGCGCCGTAACCGGTCATCGACCGGCTGCCGTCGATCAGCACGACGAAGCGCGGGTTGCGGCGCGGGTGACCGAGGCGCCGTACGGAAACGGGATCGCCGCCCGTGTGCAGGCTCGCGCGCAGGGTCCTGCGCAGGTCGAAGCGTGGCCCGTTGCGCAGCGGGCGCCAACGGCGCGAACGGCCGAGGCGAACGGTCGCGATCAAACGCCGCACCGCGGCGAACATCGCGGCGAGGTCGCGCTCCGGCACCGCGGGCGGCGGCGCGGAGCCAGCCGCCGCGCTGTAGCGGGCGAGCCGGCCCTCCCAGGCCTGCGCCCCATCCGGTTCGTCGTCGGTCAGCACGTCGCGCGGCCGCTCGGCGACCGACGCCGCGTTCGTCTGGTCGGCCGCGCGCGGCCGCGTATCGCGTGGCAGGTAATCCGGCTGTGGGAGTCCTGTCGCGCCGAAGAAGAAGGCCTCGAACGCGCGTTCGAAGACGGGCAGCTCGTCGCGCGTGCCGCACAGGACGGCCCGCAGCGCGGCGCGGAAGCGGTCGACGTCGCGGACGCCCGCGAGCTCGACGGCGCGCAGAGCGTCCTGCACCTCGGCTTGACCGATCCGAAAGCCGAACCGTTCGCGCAGGATCCGCGCGAAGCGCTGAACGTTACGCGACAGCGTCATCCGCGCCGCGCGCGCACCGAACCGAGGCCGTAGTCGATGTCGGCCGGCGCGGGGGCGGCCGCCGGCGAGGCCGCCAGGAGCGGACCATAGCGCTCGCGCTGTTCGGCCAACAGCGCCCAATCCTCGCGCACCTTCAGGATGCAGCCGATCGTCTCTTCGATCGTCTGCTCGTCGAGCGCGTCGCGATGCAGTTTCGTCAGCGCGAGCGCCCAGTCGAGGCTCTCCGCGACGCCGGGCACCTTCTCGAACGGCTGCTCGCGCAAGAACGCCATGAAACGCGCGATCTGGTTCGCGAGGCGCGCGTCGAGGCCCGGCAGGCGCGCCCGGAGGATCGCCACCTCGCGTTCGGCGTCCGGATAGTCGAGCCAGGTGTAGAGACAGCGGCGGCGCAGCGCGTCGGAGAGTTCGCGCGACCGGTTCGAGGTCAGGATGACGGCGGGCCGCTCGTGCGCGCGGATCGTGCCGAGTTCGGGGATCGTCACCTGAAACTCGCCCAGGACCTCCAGCAAGAACGCCTCGAACGCCTCGTCCGAACGGTCGACCTCGTCGATCAAGAGGACGACCGGACGGTCCTGAACGATCGCCTCGAGCAGCGGCCGCCGTAACAGAAAAGATTCGCCGAAGATCTGCGCTTCGCGCTCGGCGACCGATCCCCCGTCGTTCTCGGTCAGACGGATGCGCAGCAGTTGCTTGGGATAGTTCCACTCGTAGAGCGCGCTCGCGGCGTCCAGTCCCTCGTAGCACTGCAGGCGAACGAGGCGCGTCCCCAGCACCGCCGCGAGCACCTTCGCGCTCTCCGTCTTTCCGACGCCGGCGGGTCCCTCGATCAGCAACGGTTTCTGGAGCGCTATGGTCAGCGCGACGGTCGTCGCGAAGGCGTCGTCGACGACGTAGCCGTGCTCGGCGAAGCGCGTGCGAACCTCGTCCGGCGTCACAGCGAACCCGCCGCGGCATAGCGCGCCGGATCGCTCAGGAACGCGAGGCGGCAGTGCGCGCTGCAGAAGCCGTAGCGGCGGCCGCCGTAGTCCGCAGACTGCGCAGGGGCCTCGATCTCCATGCCGCAGACGGGATCCTTGCCGAGCGCGACGGTCTCGTCCCGGTCCGCGCCGCCGCCTGCGCGCTCGTGCGCGTCCGCGACGATCGCGGCGACGATCGAGACCGCGACCTCGCCGGGCGTGCGGGCGCCGATGTCGAGCCCGACCGGGTTGCGCAGCCGCGCGAGCGCGGCCGCGGCGACGCCGCTCTGCGCGAGGATCCCTTTGATCTGCGCGGCGCGGCGGCGGCTCGCGAGTAGCCCGACGAACGCGAGCTCGAGCGGCAGCAGCGTCTCGAGCGCCGCCTCGTCGTAGCGGCCCTGCGACGCGACGACCGCGACGAGGCGCGCGCGTTCGGGCGCCTCGATCGCGGCGAGCCGCTCGGCGAGCCCGTCGATCGGGGCGACCGTCACGCCCGCGATCGGCTCGGCGTCGGCGAGTTCGTCGCTCGCGACGATGCGGGCGACGTCGTACTGAGCGTCGCGGCGAGACGCGCGAGCGCCTCTGCGACCGGCGTGAAGCCGACGACGATCAGCCGGCGCGGCACCAGGTGCGGCTCGATGTACACGTCGACGGCTCCTTCGCTGACACAGCCCATCGGCACGACGATGCGGTCCGGATCGGCGTCGCCGTGCTCCGGCGCGGCTGGGACGATCTGCACGAGCCGCGGCTGTCCGGTGCGGATCGCGCGCAGCGCCTCGCGCCGGACGATGTCGCGCGAACACGCTCCGCCGACGAAGCCTTCGATTCGCCCGCTGCGGTGGATGATCGCCCGGTCTCCGAGGTGCGAACTGACGGGCGAACGCCGCGCGACGACCGTCGCCACCGCGAACGCGGCGCGCGCGCGCCGCAGTTCCGCGACCCGTTCGAAGAAGTCCACCGGCGTCAGCCCGTCGCGGCCAGCCGCGTCTTCACGTTGGAGAAGGTCGAAGCGATGATGCGCTGCGCCTGCGCATCGAGGACGCGGCCGCCGATCGTCGCCACGGGTCCGCGCATCGACGCGTCGGCGCTCCACGCGAGCGTCGTCGTCGCATCTCCGTTGTCGCTCAGGTCGGCGCCCGCGGTGACGTCGACGACGCTCCCGAATCCGCCGCCGCTGATCTTCATGTTCATGCGGTTTTCGCCGGGCTGGGGGTCGAGCGCGATCTTGAACGTGAAGCTGCCGCGCACCGGGCCGACCGCGACCTTGACCTTCGCGTCGACGTGCGTATCGTCGACGACGGTCGATTCGGTGACGTGGGCAAACAGGAGGCGACGCTCTTCGGATCGCTGATGAACGCCCACGTCGCCG
Organism: Vulcanimicrobiota bacterium; assembly: GCA_963743605.1. Lineage (GTDB taxonomy): Bacteria > Vulcanimicrobiota > Vulcanimicrobiia > Vulcanimicrobiales > Vulcanimicrobiaceae > CAVUQJ01. The sequence goes on from CAVUQJ010000009.1 coordinate 855,650, forward strand.
CCTTGCTGGCCGGCACGATCTCCCGCCCGTCGAAGTGTGCGTTCATGCGCCCTTCGCTTGCGCCGCCCGCGCGTCGCGGATCGCGCGCCAGACCTTTTCCCGCGTCATCGGCATGTCGATGTGGGTGATGCCGAGCGGCGCCAGCGCGTCCATCACCGCGTTGACGAATGCCGCCGGCGATCCGACGTTGGGGCTCTCCCCGACGCCCTTCGCGCCGATCGGATGGTGCGGGCTCGGGGTCGTCGTGCTGCCCGTTTCCCAATGCGGCGTCTCCAGCGACGTTGGCACGAGGTACTCGGTGAAGTTGGTGTTGAGGTTGTTGCCCTCGTCGTCGTAGCGGATCTCCTGCATGAAGGCGATGGCGAAGCCTTCCGTCAGCCCGCCGTGGATCTGGCCCTCGACGATCATCGGGTTGATGACCGTGCCGCAGTCGTCGACGGCCATGAAGCGCCGCACCGCGACGGCGCCGGTGTCGGCATCGACGTCGACCACCGCGACGTACGCCCCGTTGGGGAACGTCAGGTTCGGGGGATCGTAGTAGTACGTCGCTTCGAGCCCGGCCTCGCTGCCGGGCGGCGGGTTCGTATACGCCGCGAACGCGATCTCCTTCATCCCGATCGTCTTGCCGGGAACGCCCTTGACTTGGAACTGATAGTCCTTCCACTCGACGTCGTCTTCTGCGACCTCGAGCACGTGCGCGGCGATCTTGCGCGCCTTCTCCCGGATGCGGCGCGAGGCCATCGCGAGCGCGGCGCCGGCGACCGGCGTGCTGCGGCTGGCGTAAGTGCCGAGACCGTAGGGCGCCGTGTCGGTGTCGCCTTCCTCGACGAGCAGGTTTTGCGGGTCGAGCCCCAGTTCTTCGGCGACGATCTGCGCCCAGGTCGTCTCGTGTCCTTGGCCCTGATGCCGCGTGCCGGCGCGCACGATCCCCGCGCCGGTCGGATGGATGCGGATCTCCGCGCTGTCGAACATCTTGATGCCCATGATGTCGAAGTGCTTGGCCGGTCCCGCGCCGACGACTTCGGTGAACGTCGAGATCCCGATCCCCATCAGCTCGCCGCGCGCGCGTTTGCGGGACTGCTCTTCGCGTAGCGCGGCGTAGCCGATGCCGTCGAGCGCCTTCGAGAGCGTCTGCTGGTAGTCGCCGCTGTCGTATTCGAAGCCGAGCGGCGAGCGGTACGGAAAGTTCTCCTTCGGAATGAAGTTCTTGCGCCGCAACTCGGCCGAATCGATCCCGAGCCGGTGCGCGAGGATGTCCATCCCGCGCTCGATCGCGTACGACGCCTCGGTGACGCGGAACGAGCAGCGGTAGGCGATCCCGCCCGGCGCTTTGTTCGTGAAGTAGGCGTCGAGTTCGGTGAACGCGACCGGGAAGTCGTACGAGCCGGTCACGATGCCGAACAAACCGGCCGGATACTTCGTCGGGTCGGCCGCCGCGTCGAACGCGCCATGGTCGGCGACGGTCGCGACCTTGAGCGCCGTGACCTTGCCCTCCTTGGTCGCGCCGATCTCAACATCCATGTGGTAGTCGCGCGCGAAGCCCGTCGTCGTGAGGTTTTCCGTCCGCGTCTCGACCCACTTGACCGGGACTTTGAGCACGACCGACGCGACCGCCGCGACGACGTAGCCGGGATAGACGGGGACCTTGTTGCCGAAGCCGCCGCCGATGTCGGGCGAGACGACGCGGATCTTGTCCTCAGGAATCCCCGTGACGAGCGAGACGACCGTCCGGTGCGCGTGTGGCGCCTGCGACGTGAGGTAGAGCGTCAGCCGCCCCGTCCCCGGATTCATGTCGGCGACGATCCCGCACGGTTCGAGCGGCGCCGGGTGACAGCGCTGGAAGTAGAGGCGCTCCTCGATGTGGACGTTCGGACGAAGCGAGCGCGGCATCGGTCGCCGCGCGGTCGCCGACCTCCCAATGGTAGATGTGGTTGGTCTTGTTCTCGCGGTCGTCGCGTAGGATCGTCTTGTCCTGTTTGGCGACGAACGGATCGACGACCGGCTCGAGCGGCTCGTAGTCGACCTCGACCAGTTCGGCCGCGTCGTGCGCCGCCTCGCGCGTCTCCGCGATCACGCCGGCGACCTCTTGATACTGGTACAGCACCTTGCCGACCGCGAGGATCATCTGCTTGTCGTAGCCGTGGAACGTCGGGATCCACGCCAGGCCGGCGCCCTCTAAGTCCTTCGCCGTCAACACCGCCTTCACGCCGGGGACCGCCATGGCGGCGGTCGCGTCGATGTTCTTGATGCGCGCGTGCGGATAGGGGCTGTGCACGATCGCCAGATGCAACATGTTCGGCAGGCTGATGTCGTCGAGGTAGCGGCCGCGGCCGCGGATGAGGCGCGGGTCTTCCTTGCGCTTCATCGAGACGCCGAGGGCGTGCCGCTTGGCACCGTCGATCGTGCTGCTCATGCGGACTTCTCCTGGGGGGCAGTCAGGGCGGCGGCGGCCTGCCGGACGGCCTTGACGATGTTCTGATAGCCGGTGCAGCGGCACAGATTGCCGGAGAGCGCTTCGCGGATGCGCGCATCGCTCGGATCGGGTTCGTGCTGCAGCAACGCGTACGCGGTCAGCATCATACCGGGCGTGCAATACCCGCACTGCAGCCCGTGCTGGTCCCAGAACGCCTGCTGTAGCGGATGCAGCACGCCGTTCTGTTCGAGACCCTCGATCGTCGTGATCTCGTGGCCGTCGGCCATCACGGCGAACATCGTGCACGACTTGACGGCGCGGTCGCCGTCGAGCGCGACGACGCAACAGCCGCAGCTCGACGAGTCGCAGCCGACGTGCGTCCCGGTCAATCCCAGGTCGTCGCGGAGGAAATAGGCCAGCAGGGTACGCGATTCGACGTCGCGCTCGTACTTGCGGCCGTTGACGGTGACGGTGATCTTCATGCGAGTCCTCCGACGCCGAGCCGCTCGAACGTCTTCGTCAGGGCGCGCGCCACGAGCACGCCCGCCAGTGCCTGCTTGAATTCGGCCGAGCCGCGATTGTCCTCGGACGGTTGCGCCGCGAAGCGCGCGGCGGCGGCCGCGGCGTCGATCGCCGCCTTCGCGGGCTTCGCGCCGCGCAGCGCACGCTCGGCGGCCTCGACCCGCATCGCCGTTGGGCCGGCCGCACCGATCGCGACCGAGGCGTCGGCGATCGTGCCGTCCGGTGCGAGGTCGACGCGCACCGCCGCGGCCGCGGTGGCGAAGTCGCCGACCTTGCGCTCGATTTTGTAGTACGCGCCCGCCGACCGCTCCGGCGCCGCCGGGAAACGGACCTCGGTCGCGAGCTCGCCGTCGACGACCGCCGTCGCGAACGAATCGACCAGGAAATCGTCGATCGCGACCGTGCGCTCGCCCTGCGCGTTGCGCACGACGACCTGGGCCCGGCCGGCGAGCGCGACGACCGGCCAGTCGCCGGCCGGGTCGTTGTGACACAGGCTGCCGACGATCGTTCCCATCTGCCGCACGACCGGGTCGGCGACGAGGACGCTCGCGTCGGCGATCAATCGGAAAGCGCGCGAGTCCCGGCCAGCGTTCCAGTTCGCTGTCACGCGTCCGCGCTCCGATCCGCAGGCCGGCGGCGTCGTCGCGGATATACGCGAGCTCGTCGAGTGGATTGATATCGACTAAGACGGCAGGCCGTGCGAGCCGGAAGCGCATAGCGGGGATCAGACTCTGGCCGCCCGCGAGAACCCGGGCGTCGCCTCCGTGTTCGGCCAGGGCCGCCAGCGCGTCGTCGATCGACTCCGCTCGCCGGTACTCGAAACGTGCAGGGAACAATTGCGGTACCTCCGCAGGGACGCTCCGGGTGAAGAGCGCTAGAGTTGGGCGAAGCCGGTGCCGGTCCCCGCTGGGAGGAAACCTCGCCGTCGCCTTTGTCGTACTGTGGTAGGTCGCAGCCGCTGAGAGGATCACCGTCATGAATGGTCTCGTCCGTCGCCGTGGCGTCATCGTCGTGGCGGCACTGCTCGTCGCGGTGCCGGCGCTGTTGCGCGCGGCGCCGCCCGCATCGAGGAGCGGTGCCTCCGGGCTGCCGACACCGCCGCCTCCGCCGCCGGTGCAACCGGTCACCGAAACCTTCTTCGGAACGGCCGTGGTCGACCGCTACCGTTACCTCGAGAATCTGAACGACCCGGTCGTGAAGGCGTATTTCAAAGATCAGAACGCCTACACGCGGGCGGTGCTCGCGCGCCTCGACCCCGCCCGTGAACGGTTATTCCGCCGGATAACACAACTCGACGCGACGGGAACCTCGGTTTCGTCGGTGCAGCTTGACGGGGCGCGCTACTTCTACCTGCGGCGCGCGCCGGGCGACAACAATGAGAAGCTGTGCGTCCGCGACGCCGCCGGCGGCCAAGAACGCGTGTTGGTCGATCCGGACGCGCTGGCGACCAAACCCGGGCAGCACTTCACGATCAACTATTTCACGCCGTCCCTCGATGGGCGTTACGTCGCCTTCGGGATCTCGGAGGGCGGTTCGGAAGACAGCGTCATCCACGTCATCGAGACCGCGACGGGCAAGCAGCTCCCCGACGCGATCGACCGCGCCAAGTTCGTCGGCGTGACCGCCTGGCGCCCCGACGGGACGTCGTTCTACTACATGCGCCTGCCGAAGCTCGCCCCCGGACAATCGGAGAACGAGGCCGAGCAGCGCGCCGTCAACTTCCTGCACGTCCTGGGGAACGATCCCGACAAGGACGTTCCCGTCCTCGGGTTCGGCATCAATCCCGCGATCGTGCTCGACCCCAACGACTTTTCGGTCGTGGCCGTCTCGCCGTCTTCGTTGTACGCGATCGGGCTCATCGTCCACGGCGTACGCAACGAAGTCACCTTGTATGCGGCCCCGCTCGCATCGGTGACCGGGCCGCAGACGCCGTGGAAGAGGCTGGCGGACATCGACGACAACGTCACCAGCTTCGATTGGCGCGGCGACACCCTCTATCTCCTGTCCCACAAGGACGCGCCACACTACAAAGTGCTCGAGATGAGCCTCGCCCAGCCCGACATCGCCGGCGCGAAGACGATCGTTGCGCCGAGCACGACGGTGATCCAACAGATCTCGGTCGCGAAGGACGCGCTCTACGTGCGCGGACTGGATGGCGGCATTGGAACCGTCGGACGTTTGCCGTTCGCCTCCGACGGCGGCGCCGGCGCGCTGGTGCCGGTCGCGCTGCCGTACGAAGGCGCGATCCCGTTGCTCGCGACCGACGTGCGCGACGACGGCGCGACGATCGGGCTCACTTCGTGGACCCGGTCGCTGCTCTACTATGCTATCGCGCCGGACGGCGCGCTGACCGATACGCGGCTCAAGGCACCGGCACCCGTCGACGCGTCGCCGTACGCCTCGGTCGAGGTCAAGGCGCAGAGCGCCGACGGCACCGAGGTGCCGCTCTCGATCGTCTATCGCAGGGGCATGCGGCTCGACAACTCGCACCCGGCTTATCTCGAGGGCTACGGCGCGTACGGCGTCACGCTCGATCCGTACTTTTCGACGACGCGGATCGCGTGGCTCGAACGCAACGGCGTGTACGCCGTCTGCCACGCCCGCGGCGGTGGCGAGTACGGCGAGGACTGGCACCGCGCCGGGATGATCGCGACCAAACAGCACACGATAGACGACTTCGTCGGCTGCGCGCGCTATCTGATCGCGCACGGGTACACCTCGGCCGCGCGGCTCGGCGGCGAAGGGACGAGCGCCGGCGGGATCCTCATCGGCGGCGCGATCACGCAACACCCTGAGTTGTTCGCGGCGGCGCTCAACGTCGTCGGCTCGAGCGACGCGTTGCGTCAGGAGTTCTCGCCGAACGGGCCGCCCAACGTCCCAGAGTTCGGGACGGTCAAGGACGAGACGGGATTCCGCGCGCTTCTCGCGATGGATGCCTACCAGCACGTGCGGCCGGGCGTCGCGTACCCGGCGGTGATGCTGATCACCGGCATCAACGATCCGCGAGTCCCACCGTGGGAACTCGCCAAGTTCGCGGCCGCGTTGCAGTCGGCAACGTCCAGCCGCCGCCCCGTGCTGCTGCGCGTCGACTATGACGCCGGCCACGGCTTCCTCGCCGCCTCGCGCGAGCAGTCGGACCGGCTGCTCGCAGATCAGTACAGTTTCCTGTTATGGCAGTTCGGTGACCCCGAGTTCAACCTTCCGATCCACATCGGCGTCCGCCGGTAGAAAGACGACACTGAGGGTACACGCGTGATAAAAACATTGGTCGTAGCGCTCGGCGTTGCGTTTGCGCTGAGCATCGCCGCGCCCGTCTGGGCCGACGAGAACCCCACCTACACCGGTCCCACGAGCGCCTCCGAAGCGAGCTTCGTCAAGGCGATCCAGGCCGACCTGAACAAGCGATTCCCAACGGCGGCCGACGCCGAAAAGGCCGGCTACGTGCGATATACCGGCGAGGACGACACCGGCGCGATCAGCTACGCCGACATGCACTGGCAGTCGGCGGACCCCGGAACCCGAGCCAGCTCTGGTACAACGTCAACGGCAACCTGCTCGGCGCCGACTTTTCGATACTGCAGACCGGCGATGCGCGCCCGACCGTCTGGGGGATCAATCCGGGGCGGTGGTACCAGTTCGACGGACACGTCCATTGGGTGACCAAAGACCCCGCGACCGGCGCCCTGACCTACGACTTGTGGGCGCCGAACGCGAAGTTCGTTGCCGCCGGCGGCGACGCGGCGAACCCGACCGCCGCGACGCTCGTGAAGATGGGCAAGGTGAAAGACCCGGCGACCGTAGCGACGATCTTCGAGTTCCCGGCGCTGTGGGATCTCATCGTCTGGGTCAAACCGAACCCGAGCGGCGCGTTCGCGGAGAAGAACCCGTCGGTGACGCCGAGCGCGAACGCGTCGAAGTAACGACCGTCCGTTTGAACGAAACGGCGGGCGTCAGCCCGCCGTTTCGACGCGCTGCGGCGTGAGGTGCTGACCGCCGAACACCGAGACGCCGCCGACGATCGTCGCAAGCACGTGATGGTCAGCGCTCCAGATCGATAGGTCCGCGCTGCGCCCGCGCGCGATCGTACCGCGCTCGCGCTCGATCCCGAGCAGGCGAGCGGGCGCAGCACACGCGCTCTGGATCGCCTTCTCGAACGGGATCGAGGCGTAGGACATGAGATTGCGCACGGCTTGGTCGCAATGCAGCGCGCTGCCGGCGATCGTGCCGTCTTCCGCGCGGACGACGCCGCCTTCGATGCGATACTTGCCTCCGGTCGGTGCCATGTAATCCGAGGCGAGCACTAGCCGCTCCCCGAGCGTGCGGTAGAGGATGTCGATCATCACGGGCGCGACGTGGTAACCGTCGCAGATGACCTGAACGGTGGTGCGCGCCTCCTGAATGAAGGCGGCGAGGATAGACGGATCGCGGTGATCGAGGGGCGCCATCCCGTTGAAGGCGTGCGTGAGCGTGCGGAAGCCGAGGCCGATCGCCAGCATGCCGTCACGATACTTCGCCGCGGTGTGCCCGGCGGCGCAGACGATCCCCTGATCGTAGAAGAAGCGCGCGACCTCGCCGACGCCGTCGACCTCGGGCGCCATCGTGGCCAGGACGAGCGTCCCGCGCGACGCCTCGATCAGCGCGTTCGCCCGCTCGATCGTCGCGTCGAGCAGCCATTCACCGCGATGGACGCGCCGGAACTTCGGGTTGAGGAACGGTCCCTCGAAGTGGATGCCGAGGCAACGCGCGCCGGTTGGTTGCTGCTGCTCGGCCAGCACGTGTGCGGCTTCGGCCACCTCGCCGCCCGCGTGTAACATCGACTCCCAGGGAGCCGTCATGATCGTCGCGACGAACCCGGTCGCCCCTTGCGCCGCGTAGGTCGTGGAGGCAGACGCGACGGCCGCGCCCTGATCGCGGTTGAACAGCGTATCGGCCCCGCCGTTCGTATGCACGTCGATCATCCCGGGCGCGATCGTCGCGAACGCCGGCAGCCCGAAGTCCGAGGGGCCGTCGCCGCCGAGAATGTCTGAAATGTATCCGTTATCGATCACGAGCCGGCCGTACTGGAGGGTCCCATCGCCGAGCGCGAGGCGCGCTGGTCCGAGGACGTAGGATCGAGTCAGGGCAGCCTCCTGCGCGCGGCACCGAGCCGGCATGCGCAACCGCGTACTTCGGTCAGCATCTGCAGGCTCCTACGGTTGCGGAATCGCCGTCACGGATGATCGCCAGCGCCTCGTCGCGGCGGCGCTCCATGAGTTCGCGCGTGTCGCCCTCGACGTTGAGACGCAACAGCGGTTCGGTGTTGGACGGCCGCACGTTCATCCACGAGTCGGGGTACGCGATCGTCACGCCGTCGAGGTGATCGATCGCGGCATCGGGATATGCCGCTTCGAGCGCGCGCATGCGGCCGGGGATATCGCGAACGCGCGAGTTGATCTCGCCGGAACGAACGCGATGGTCGATTGGTGCGATCACCTCGCTGACCGGCTTGCCGGCCGCGCTGAACACCTCGAGGCACTGCAGCAGCGCGATCATCCCCGAGTCGGCGAACCAGTTGTCGCGGAAATAGAAATGGCCGGAGTGCTCGCCTCCGAAGACGATGTCTTCGTCGCGCATGATCTTCTTGATCAGCGAATGACCGACCGGCGAGCGCACGGCGACGCCGCCGGCGCGTTCGATCGCTTCGGGGACGCTGCGGCTGCAGATCAGGTTGTACAAAATGCGCGCGCCGGGCGCGTGCTTCAGGGAATTCATGCCGACGAGCGCGGTCACCATGTCGCCGCCTATCAGGCCGCCCTTCTCGTCGACGATGAACATGCGGTCGGCGTCGCCGTCGAACGCGGCGCCGAGGTCGCAACCGTTCTCCCGCACCGCCCGCTGCAGGTCGACCATGTTCTCGGGCTCGATCGGGCTCGCCGGATGGTTCGGGAACGACCCATCGAGTTCGAAGAACAAGGGAACGACCGCGCACGGCAGCTTGGCGAAGACGCGCGGAACCGTGATCCCCGCCATGCCGTTGCCGGCGTCGATCGCGATCTTGAACGGCCTGATCGCGACGGGTCGACGAACGACAGGCAGTGCGCCGCGAAGTCGTCGAGGATGTCGCGCCGTTCGATCGTGCCGCGCCGCGGCGCTGGTGCGACGGTGCCGGCGAGGATGCGATCGCGGATCTCGCTGAGCCCGGTGTCGCGCGAGAGTGCCTGGGCGCGTTCGCGCGTCATTTTCAAGCCGTTGTATTCGGCGGGATTGTGGGATGCCGTGATCATCACGCCGCCGTCGAAGCCGTACTGGCCGACGGCGAAGTAGAGCGCGTCGGTCGAGACGAGGCCGACGTCGGTGACGTCGGCGCCGGCTTCGTTCGCCCCGCGCGCGAACGCCTCGAACAGGGCGACGCCCGAAGGGCGCATGTCGCGGCCGACGACGATGCGGCGCAGCCCGAACTGCTCGACGAACGCCCCGCCGATGGCGTAGGCCGCATCGTCGCTCAACTCGTCCGGGTAGATGCCGCGGACGTCGTAGCTCTTGAAGATGCCGGGCTCGAGCGCGGTCGCCATCGGAGGCGGCGCTTCGCAGGACCGTCCGGCGAGCCCTAGCAGCAGGCTGCCGCTACGCCGCGAACTCGGCGATCGCGCGCGTGACGGACTCCGGCTCCTCTTCGTGCGGCTGGAGCCCCGAGCGGCCGAAGGTCATCAGCGTCGCGCGCTTGGCGAACCGCAGGTACGCCCCCGCGTTCGCGACCGGGTTCACGGTCGCTGCGCGTTCGCCCCACAGCACGAGGATCGGCGTTTCGAGGAACGGGAGGTCGCGCGCGACGTTACAGTTCAGTTCGCCGCCGATGAACGCGGCCGGCACGAAGCGGGCGCCCGGCTGGTGGCTGACGGCATACAGGTGCGCGACGACCTCGTCGCTCGCCACGGACGGGTCCGCGTAGGCGTGCGAGCGCAGGTAGTTGCGGAGCGACCGCCGCGATGCGAGCGCGTTGAAGGCCGCCTCCCCGGCGACCGGCGAGCGGAGCAGCGCGCGCGCCGCGATCTGCGGCGCGCTTGGAGGCCCGGCGAGGACGCCGTTCAGACCGGTCGGCGCGATCAGCACGAGTCGCGCGACGCGGTCGCCCGCGCGCAGTGCGGCGCGGATCGCGAGCGCCGCGCCGAGCGAACTGCCGACGAGCGTGCAGGGCGCGTCGCTCAGGCGCTCGACCGCGTCGACGATCTGCTCGACGAAGAGGTCGGCCGAATAGTCGAGCGCGGGCATCGCCGACAATCCACAGCCGAGCAAGTCGATCGCGATCGCGCGCCGCTCGGCCGAGAGCGGCGCGAAGACCTTGCGGAATTCGTACGACGATGCGCCGGTGTACATGCCGTGGACGAAAACGACCGGCGCTCCCTCGCCTCGCGCGGTCGCGAAGCTCTCGTGTCCGCGCACGCGCCACGCTTGCTGCGTGCCGCCCAAGTGATTGATCGGGAGGGCGCTCGCGGCGCGTAGCCCGCGGTTGACGGCGGCCGTCGCGCCCGTCACGCCGAGCACGGCAGCCAGCGGATTGAGGAATCGCCGAAATCGTCGCGCCACGCACCCGAAAGTCCGCTCGGCGTTGCAAAGGTTTCGGGCGCGCGCTCAAACAAAGCCAGCGCGGTGAGCGCAGGCCCCAGGACCCCGCGAAGCGCCGCGGGGGCTATTACCGCTTAGCGTGCGCACCGCGGCCATCGCGTTGCTGCTGCTCGCTCTCGCCACCTCTCCAGGCCGTGCGAACTCTTGCTCGCTCGCCGTCGGAGCCCGCGTCGCGCTGGCGTCGCAGGCGGAGGATCCCGACGTCTTCGTCTGGGATTCGCGCCAGCGGCTGGTCAACTACGCTGCCGGCAAGTGGGGCAACACGCGCGCGGTGCTCGCGCACACGATGCTCGTGCAGCCGGGCACGGAGGCGCTCGTCGTCTCGTGCGCTCCCGGCGCGGCGCGGCCCGAGTACATGCCGACGCCGAAGGACGTCCTCGGCGTGAAGGTGCTGACCGGAGAGTTCCGCGGCCGCTACGGCTGGGTGCTCGCCGACGACGCGCGTCTGATCCACCGGTAGCACATTTGTGCTACGGCGCCGCGGGAAAGACCCGGCGCTTGCCGTCAACGTCGACGGCGACGAATGCGACTCCGTACGCGCGCTCGAGTGGGATGGGGTCGATCATTGCCCGCGGCGGTCCCTGCGCGATCAGCGCACCGCCGGCGAGCAGCGCGACGGTGTCGGCGTAGGCGGCGGCCTCGTTGAGGTCGTGCAGGACGACGACGACGGTCGCACCGTCGGTGGCGACCCGCTTGAGCAGCCCGAGCACCTCGTGCGCGTAGCGGACGTCCAAATGACTCGTCGGTTCGTCGAGGAGCAGCACGCGCGCGCCCTGCGCAAGCGCGAGCGCGATCCACGCCCGCTGTTGCTCCCCTGAACTGAGCGTTCCGAAGGGCCGGTCGGCGAACGCGTCGAGTCCGACGCGCCGGATCGCGGCGTCGGCCGCGTCCGCGTCGGCGACCGTGCGGCGCCAGTCCCACCACGGGTGGTGCGCGAAGCGGCCGGTGACCACGGCCTCGCGGACCGTGACCGACGGGGGCGCCGTGGTGCCGGAGAGCGTGGTCAGCGCGCGTGCGCGCTCGGCCGCACTCAGCGTCGCGAGCGGGACCCCGTCGAGTTCGACCGTCCCGGCGAGCGGTTTCAGCGCGCCGGCGAGCGCGCCGAGCAGCGTCGTCTTGCCCGCGCCGTTGGGCCCGACGATCGCGTAGAGCGCGCCGGCGCGCGCGTCGATGTCGATGCGGTCGAGGATCGTGGTTCCCCCGCGCGCGACGCGCAGGCCGTGCGCGGTCAGGCCCCCCACAGGCCGCTCGATCCCGCCGGGCGCAGGTACAGATAAAGGAACGCCGGCACGCCGACGAACGCGAGCAGCACGCCGAGCGGAATCTCCTGCGGCGGCATGAGGCCCCGGCTCGCCGCATCCGCGACGATCACGAGGATCGCACCGAGCAACGCGCTCGCCGGCAGCGCGACGCGCCCGTCGGTGCCGACCAGGCGGCGCGCCGCGTGCGGGACGATCAGTCCGACGAAGCCGAGGATACCCGACAGCGAGACCGCGCTCGCGGTGAGCAGCGTCGCCGCGGCGAGCAGCATCCACTGCGTGCGAGCGACGTCGACGCCGACGGCGCGCGCGACGCCCGATCCGAGCCGGAGCGCGTTGAGCGCCGGCACCGCCGCGAGCGCGAGCGCGATCCCGGCAACGTCGTAGGGCGCCGTCGACCACAACGTGTCCCAGCCTCTGCCTGCGAGCGATCCTGCGAGCCACGCGAGGGATCTGCTCGGCGCCGCCCGGCTCGAGCCGCGTCAGGACCAGCGCGATCAGCGCGGAGAAGAGCGCGGAGAGCGAGACGCCCGCGAGGATCAGCCGCTCCGCGTCGAGCCCCGTCCCACGGCGCGCGAGCGCCGCGACGAGCAGCGCGGTCCCGAGCCCCGCAACGAAGCCGGCGCCCGGGACGAACGCGGCGCTCGCGCCGAGTGCGACCGCGATCGCAATCGCTGCGCCGGCGCCGGCGCTGACGCCCGTCAGGAACGGGTCCACCAGCGGATTGCGTAACATACCCTGGAGCAGAAAACCTGCGATCGCGAGCGCGACGCCGACGAAAGCCGCGATGCACACGCGCGGCAGGCGCAACGTCCACAGAATCGCCGCTACGTCGCCGCCCTGGCGCGGATGGATGAGCGCCCGGAAGACGTCGGCGAGGGGCAGCGGCGCGCCGCCGACGGCGATGCCGAGGGCGAACGCGGCGATCAGTCCCAGCACGAGCGCCGCCAGGCGCAGCGGCGTCACCGCGTTGACAACTCGACCCCGAATGCGCGACCGGGGACGGGGTAGCCCCCGAACGGCGGGCTCGCGATCGCCGAGTAGCGTTCGTTGCCGAGGTTGAAAACGCGCAGAGTGACCAGCGCGCGCGGCGCCGCGCGCAGCCGGAGGTACCCGTTGACGGTCGTATATGCCGCCGCGTACTGCGTCGGGTCGACGGCGGTCGACGGCGGGATCTGGTTGCGCTCGCCCATGCCGAGCGCGATCAACCCGAACGCAGCGACCGTCGCGCGCGGCGACGCCGCGGCGTACTCGAGCGCGAGGCTCGTCGAGAACACCGGCCGGTTCGGCAGGCGCGTGGCGGCCGTCGTGAGGTCGAGCGCGCGATAGAGGTCGGTGACGCCGAGCGTCGTCGTGAAACCGCCGAAACGCGGCGTCTTGGCGTCGAGCGTGAAGCCGGCCGTCGACGTATGCTGTGCGTTGATGACCGGCTCGTTCCCCGGTCCGGGCGGTGCGCTGAAGTCGAAGTTCGGGTTGTCGATGATCAGGTTGTTGCCGGCGACCGTGAAGTAACAGAGTGAGACGCCTCCGAGGACGCGCGTGTCGGTCGCGGTGACGTCGAACGACTGCGTTCGCTCCGGCTGCAGGTCCGGGTTCGAGAAGCCAGGGTAGTAGAGATCGACCGAGTCTGGGGCGCGGAAGCCGACCGCGTAGTTGGCCCGCACACCGATCGCCGGCGACAGGGGCTGGATGAATCCGAAACTCGGCGCGATCGCGCCGCCCTGGCCGCCGTCGCGTTCCGCGCGCACGCCGCCGTAGACCTCGCCGCGGCCAAGGCCGATGGCGTCCTGCGCGTAGGCCGCGGTCTGCGCGAAGCCGTGGGTGGGCGCGGCGCCGCCGCCGGCGTCGATGCGCGCGCTGCCCTGCGCGAGGTCGATCCCGTAGACGAGCCGCTGCGTGGTCGTCGTGACGACCTGGCGGAGGCTCGCCTGGACGCGGCTTTCCACGTTGAGGTCGTTGCACGGCGTGCCCGTCAGCGTGTAACAGCCCGACAGATCGCCGGGCGACGAGTAGAAGAGCAGCGTGTCGCGCGTTGCGCTCACGTCGAGCGTGGTCGTGGTGTGCGGACGATCGAGCGCGAACGTCAGGCGCGCGTCTTCGTTGGTCGTGTTCTGGCGCGACGTCGAGGATTGGTACGAGCTCGCGAGCGCGGGGTTGGGTGGGGGCGATGCAAACGCGAGCACGACGGGCCCCGGCACGCCGAGATGCGCCTGTGCGATTCCGGCCGATGCGTTCACCTGCACCGCGCCGATGTGCCAGTCGTCGCGCAGGCGCAGCGTCGTCGACGCGGCGTCGGCGTTGATGCGCGTGCCGCTCGGGACGGTGCCGCCCACGTACGAGTAGTCGTTCGCCGAGAGGACGCGTTCGAACGAGACGTTGCGGGTTTCAACGTCGAGGCCGCTCGACTGAAACGACCCGGCCGTCGCCGCGATGAACGGCGCGGCGTTGGACGGTCGCGCCGTGATGATGTTGACGACGCCGCCGATCGCGCCGGTGCCGTAGAGCGTCGCGCCGCCGCCTTCGACGACCTCGACCCGCTCGACGCCGCTCGTCGAGACCGCCCCGAGGTCGGTCGTGCCCATTTCGGCGTTGCCGATCGGACGGCCGTCGAGCAGGACGAGGACTTGCGCGGATGACGATCCGCGGATGCTGACGTTGGCGGTCGAGCCGAAGCCGCCGTAGCGTTGTATCACAACGCCCGGGATGGAAGTGAGCGCGTCGGCAACGGACGCGTAGCCGCGCGCGATAATCTCGTTCTTCGTCACCACGTAGGTCGTGCGGGCTGCGGCGTTGGCGGCCTCGGCCTGGCGGTCGCTCGTTACGACGCGCCCGATCTCGGGGAGCGCGGTAGCCGTCGCGGACGGCGAGGGCGTCGCGTCCGGGACCGCGGCCCGCGCCGGGCCGCATGTAAACGCGAGCGCTGCGCATCCGGCGCATAGCGCTGCGCGCATGGATTGAGAGGATATCACGATGTCGCCTACCTTTTCGCGAGGTGAAGTGCGTCGATGCACGCAGCCGAAGCTGCGGGGCTCGTTGCGATATCCTGACTTGCGGATCGTAGCCGTTTGCCGGTGTCTTCCCGCCTGTGCGGCAGTGACGTTCCGGCGGCTCCCCGCTCACAGTGGCGCGACCGTGCCGGATTTACACCGGCTTCCCGCCTACGAGGCCACCCGTGCGCTACCGCGAGATGGGCGCGTCTTCCTGTCGGCAAACCACGCGGCGCCGTCCGGCCGGGCGGTGATACCGTATGGGTAGGCTCCGGCTGAGATGCCGGTCGAGTACGACGTGATCCGGCCGCGACGTTCGTCGGATAGTTGTTACCGAGGACGGTGAAGTGGCGTGACCAGACCGCGCGGGCGGCATCCGATCGATCCGGCCGTCGCAGAAGTCGGTAAACGAGAGGTTGCCATCGGAGCCGGCGCGGGGTCGCGGCGCAAAGGCGTCCGAAGAACCCGAGCAGGCGGTGCCGAATACGACTCCCGCAGTGCCGATGGCTATGAGCGAGCAGCGACTGATTTTCAACAACCGATCCTCTCAGACGGCGTGAGCGCGGCCCGCTTGACTTGCCTTCCCCGGCGCGTATGGCACCCCTTCGCGTGGCTGCTCATCGTGCTGTCGTGCGCGGGCATCGTCGCGCGTCCGGCGATCGCGGCCGAGCGGCCGCGCGTCGTGTCCCTGATCCCGTCGCTGACCGAGGATCTGTTCGCGATCGGTGCCGGTCCGGACGTCGTCGGCGTCTCGCAGTTTACCGACTACCCACCCGCCGCGCTGAAGCTGCCGCAGGTCTCGACGTTTTCGTCGGTCGACGCGGAGAAGATCGCGCGATTGCATCCGACCGTCGTGGTCGGCATCCCGGCACAGGCCGCGCTGGTCGGCGATCTGCGGCGCCTCGGGCTGAACGTCGCGTTGCTGTCGGACGATTCGTTCGAGGACATTTTCAGCGACCTCGCCGCACTCGGTCGTCTCACGGGACGGTCGCACGAGGCCGCGGCGCTCTCGGCAAGGCTGCGCGCGCGCACGGAAGAACTCGTGCGGCGCGTTCCGGCAGGGCCGCGGCCGCGCGTCTTCGTCGTGCTCGGCGTCGCGCCGATTTACACCGTCGGCGACCGTTCCTACATCGCGCATCTGATCGGCCTCGCGGGCGGCCGCAACGGCGCGACGGGCGTCCACGACGCGTACGCGCGCTACAGCGCGGAGGCGCTGGTCGCGGCGCAGCCGGATGTGATCGTCACCGATCGCACGACAGGCCTGCCCGCCGCGCTGCATCAGTCGCCGTGGAGCGCGTTGCGAGCGGTGCAGAAGCAGCGCGTCTACGTGCTCGCCGACCCGGATCCGCTCGAGCGGCCGGGGCCGCGCTACAACGAAGGGCTCGCGTGGCTGATCACGCAGTTGCATCGGCATGGCCCGTAGCGCGCGCTCGACCGGGCCCGAACAGGAACGTGCGCTGGTCGTCGCCGTCGACTTGCAGCGTCCGAATCGTTCGCTCGACGCTGAACTCGCAGAGTACGAAGCGCTGATCGAGGCGACCGGCGCGGTCGTCGCGGATCGCATCGTGCAGCGGCTAGCGGCCGTCGACCCGGCGACGCTCGTCGGCAGCGGCAAGGCGCGCGAGATCGCCGACCGCGCTGATGAGATCGGTGCTACGAAAGTGTTCGTGTTCAACGACATGCGGCCGCGCCAGCGCACGAACCTCGAGAAGATCATCCCGCTGCCGATCGTCGACCGGACGATGGTGATCCTCGACATCTTCGCGCAGCGCGCGCGCAGCCGCGAGGGTCAATTGCAGGTCGAGCTCGCGCAGTTGCGCCACCGTCAGGCCAACCTGATCGGGGTCGGCGCCGCGCTGTCGCGGCTCGGCGGCGGCGTCGGGACGCGCGGTCCCGGTGAAACCAAGCTCGAAACCGACCGCCGGCGCATCCAGGACCGCGTGTCGGTACTGCGCGGCGCGCTGGAGGAGGTCCGGCGTTCGCGTGCGGTCCGACGCGCGCCGCGTGGCGAGGCACCGTTGGTCGCGCTGGTGGGCTATACGAATGTCGGCAAGTCGTCGCTTCTCAACCGGCTTGCCCGCTCCGTCCCGTCGGCGCGCGCCTTCGTCGCCGACCAACCGTTCGCGACGCTCGACCCCACCCTGCGGCGGGTCTACGTCTCGCCCGGGCGCTACGTGCGCGTCGCCGACACGGTCGGATTTATCACGGAGTTGCCGAAGGAACTCGTGACGGCGTTTCGAGCCACCCTCGAGGAGCTCGAAGGCGCCGACCTGCTCGTTCACGTGTTGGATGCGTCGAGTCCGGACTGGCCGCGCCAGGCTCAGAGCGTCGCCGCGATCCTCGCCGACTTGCACCTCGATACCAAACCGATGATCACCGTCTTCAACAAGAGCGATCTCGCACCGAAAGGGCCGTCCCCGTCGGACGGCGCGATCCCCGTCAGCGCCGCCAGCGGCGCGGGGCTGGACGCGTTGCGCGCCGCGATCGCTCTGCGGCTCGACCTCGCCGCGGAGCCGTCGCCGACGTGAAGCGCGCCGGCGCGCTCGCGCTCGGACTGCTGCTGGCGACCGCGGGTTGCGCGGCGCATCCCAAGAGCGAGGAGCCGCAAGCGCAACGCGACTCGTTCCCGCACGTCTTCCACGTGCTGCGCCCCAGCGTCGTGCTGTTCACGATGAACGTCCCGAGCGACGACGCCAAGCGCAAAGGGCAGTTCGACGAGGCGTACGGCAGCGGGCTCATCGTCGCCAGCGGCAAGTGGGGCAGTCAGATCCTGACGGTCGAACACGTGATCCACGACGCGCGCGATCTGCGCGCGACGATCGGCGACCGGCGCAAGGTCAAGGCGCACACGATCGCCGCCGACGAGAAGAACGACCTCGCGCTCGTCGCGACCGACGCGCCGAACCTGACCGTCGCGCCGCTCGGGTCGTCGAAAGGGCTCGAAGCCGGACTCGCGATCGGCGTCGCCGGCTACCCGATCCCCGACGCGTTCGAAGACGAGGGGCTCGGCACGGCCACGTCCGTCTTCTTCGGACGGATCTCGAGCATCCGCCAGGACGCGCTCGAACTCGACGTGCCGATCATTCCCGGCGAGAGCGGCGGACCCGTCTTCGACGCCGAGAGCGGTTCCGTCATCGGGCTCGCCGAGTCGCGCTTCGACGAGGAGAAGGCGATCGGGTTCGCCATCCCGATCGACGACGCGAAGACGTTCGTCGCACACGCCAAGGGCGCGCGCGTCGCGCAGGCGCGCTGAGTTCAGTGCGCCGGTTTCGGCATCACGCGCGCGAGATGACGCTCCGGTAATAGCGAACGGTCGCCGACCCACTGGGCCGGCGGCACGTCGAAGTGACGCGCCATGGAGTTGAGCGCCATCGCATAGGTCGAACGCATCTTCGAGAACTCCGCCCACGCGTCGTCGCCGTCGCGCACCTCGTAGCCGGCCTCGGCGAGGCGGCGGCGCGCCGCATCGAACTCGCCGCGTTCGATCCCCACGTCGCGGCCGGAATCGAGGCCGAAGTAGTCGACGAGGTCGTGCGAAAGGTGCCGCCCGAGGTCGTTCATCAGCTTCGCGTGTCCGAACGGACCGTCGGTCACCGTCGTCATCAGCAACGTCGACGCATCGAGCAGCGCCCCGAGGACGCCGACCCACGACTCGTAGTCGTGCGTCGAGCGGAAATAGGCGAGGATAGGATAGGCCAGGTGCTGCTCGAGGACGTGGGCCGCCCAGCGTTGCCCGTCCTCGAAGAGGCTGGCCAGATCGGGAACGATGCCGAGCCGCGCGTACGTCTCGAGCAGCGTGACGCCCGACGGCGGCGAGCCGGCCTTCGCGCCGAACGTGACGACGAAGTTCTCGCGCGTCTGAAACGCCCCGAACAGTTGGAACAGGAACGCCGTCGCGACCGCCACGACGCCGAAGCCAGAGGCGCCCGCGATGACCGCCACCAGCTTGGTCGGCCCCGTCAACGGGACGATGTCGCCATAGCCGATCGTTAGCAGCGACGTCCCCGCGAAGTAGAGCGTCCCCATGAACGACGACGCCGGGCGCAAGCCGTCGAGCGCGTACAACAGCGTTCCGTAGCCGACGATCAGGCCGCTGACCCAGATGGCGAGGTTGAGGATCAGAACGAACGGCGCATATGTCCCGAGGAAGTCCTCGCGCCGTTCGGAGTCGTCGAAGCGCTGAGCGAACGACCGCCACCCGCGCCACGTGTAGCGCGAGATGTTTCCGCTGACGCGAAAGCGGAAGCCGGTCGGCCGCGGGACGATGACCGACTGGAAGACGTTGAGCAACATGACGACGACGATTGCGGCGCCGCCGATGCCTGCGAGCAGGCGCAGGCCGCTCAGCACGGGTCGTCCGCAGCGCGCCGCCGGGCCCCGAGCGGCCGCGGCGTCAAGGCAGAGGGTTGACCTGTTGCATCGGGACGAGCCCGGCGTCGACCGTTTGGCCCTTGAGCACCTTGAGGTCGTCCGACGTATAGGCGACGTAGCCGGTCGCGTTGACGGTGATGTGCTGGATCCCCTCGGGGACCCTCGAGATGGAGAAGACGCCGGTCGAGTCGGTGCGGCCCTGCAGCAGCGAATTCACGATGACGAACGCGTTCGCGATCGGACGCTTGGTCTTGTCGTCCATCACCCGGCCGACGATCGTGCCGTATTGCTGCACCCCGATCGCGTTGGGATCGACGCAGCCGCCCGGCAACGTCACCGCCGCGCCGGCGGTCAGCACCAGAAGTTGGAGCAGGGTGACGGCGCGGCGACGGACGGACGACATGGCCCTAAAGACGTTCCCTCGGAGGACCGCCTAGCCCCTTGCGAAAGCAAGAAGCGGGATGAATCCGTACGGTCCGGTCGCCATCTACCTCGCAGTGGCCCTCGTCGCGGCCGTCGCATTCCAGTTCGTGCCCGGGCTGCTCGCCCACCGCAGGCCGAATCCGGCCAAGGAAGAGGCCTACGAGTGCGGCGTCGAGCCGACGTCGGACGTATCGGGCCGCTTCCCGATCCGCTTCTATCTGATCGCGATGTTGTTCGTGGTCTTCGATGTGGAAGCGGCGTCGTTCTACCCCTGGGCCGTCCAGATGCGCGCGCTGCGGGTCTACGGTCTGCTGGAGATGCTCGTGTTCGTCGTGGTCCTCGGCATCGGTTACGCCTACGTCTGGCGCAAGGGAGGCTTGCAGTGGAGGTAGCGCCCGGCCAGTTCCTCCTCGCCAAGCTCGACGACGTCGCGCGCTGGGCGCAGTCGTCCAGCGTCTGGCCGCTCACGATGGGTCTCGCCTGCTGCGCGATCGAGATGATGAGCGTCCAAGCGCCGCAGTACGACATCGCGCGGCTGGGCTCCGAGGTCTTCCGCGCTTCGCCGCGCCAGGCCGACCTGATGATCGTCTCGGGCCGCGTCGCGCAGAAGATGGCGCCGATCATCCGCCGTCTCTACGACCAGATGGCCGACCCGAAGTGGGTCATCTCGATGGGCGCCTGCGCGAGTTCCGGCGGCGTCTTCGACAACTACGCGATCGTCCAGGGCGTCGACACCGTCATCCCCGTCGACGTCTACGTCCCCGGCTGCCCGCCGACGCCCGACGGCCTCCTCTACGCGGTCACCCTGATCCAGCAGCAGATTCGCGAAGGCGGACGCGGCGGGATCCTCGCCCGGGCATAGACTCGAATCGTGCCCAGCCCGCAGACGCCGGTCCCCGGAGGGAACGCGCTCGACCCGCCAAGCCTGCGCCCGCCGATCGACGACGCGCAGATCGAGCGGCTCGACCGCGCCCAACTGCGCGCGCGCATCGAGGCGCTCCGCGCCGAGGGTGCGACGATGTTGCTCGACATCGGCGGCGTCGACTACCCCGAGCGCACGCCGCGCTTCAACGTCGTCTACCATCTGCTCGCGCTGCCGACCGCCCCGGCATCGCCCGCCGAGATCGGCAAACCGCGGAGGATCCGGCTCCTCGTCGGGGTCCCCGGCGACGACCCGAAGCTCCCGTCGGTCGTCGACCTCTGGCCGAACGCCGACTGGGCCGAGCGCGAGATCTTCGATCTCTTCGGGCTGATCTTCGAAGGTCACCCGAACCTCCGCCGCATCCAGATGCCCGACGACTGGATCGGTCATCCGCTCCGCAAGGACTACCCGCTGCGCGGGCCGGCGCGCGAACGCTCGCCGCGGCCGCCGTTCGCCCTGAAGAACAACGTCCCGGCCGGCACGCCGCCGTCCGGTAAGGTCGCCGCCGCGTTGATGCGCCAGGTCAAGCGCGCCCGCGAGGGGGACGCGCAGTGAGTTCGATCGCCGGTCCGACGCCGACCATCAACGTCGACGTCGTCAAACGCGAAGGCAACACGATGACGCTGTCGATGGGTCCGCAGCACCCGTCGACGCACGGCGTTCTGCAAGTCGTCGTCGAGGTCAGCGGCGAGACGATCGAGCGCGCCGAGATGGAGATCGGGTACCTCCACACCGGCATCGAGAAGTCCGCCGAAAACCTCTTCTGGACGCAGGCCTCGACCGTGATCGAACGCATGGACTACCTGTCGCCCGCGTCCAACGCGCTCTGCTACATCCTCGCCGCCGAACAACTGCTCGGCATTACCGACCGCATCCCCGAACGCGCCTCGCAACTGCGCGTCCTGTTCGCCGAACTCACGCGCATCGCGTCGCACTGCGTCTGGCTCGGTACGCACGCGATCGACATCGGCGCGATCACGAACTTCTGGTACGCGTTCGACATCCGCGAGAACATCCTCGACCTGATTGAGGTCGCCGGCGGCGCCCGGATGCACCCGAACTACTTCCGCATCGGCGGTCTCAACGGCGACATCCCCGATGGCTTCCTCGCCGAGCTCGACGCGCTGATCGAGAAGTTCCCGGGCCGCATGCTCGACCTGCGCCGCATGCTCCAAAACAACCCGATCTGGCGCGACCGCACGATCGACATCGGCACCATCTCCGCCGTGGACGCCGTGCGCTGGGGCCTCACCGGCTCGGTCCTGCGCGGCAGCGGCATCGCCTACGACGTCCGCAAGGCCTTCCCGTACTGCGGCTACGAGAACTACGACTTCAACGTCCCCACCCGCACCGAAGGCGATGCCTACGCGCGCTTCCTCGTCCGCCTCGACGAGATGGATCAGGCCATGCGGATCGTCACGCAAGTCCGCAAGGCGCTGAAGCCCGGCGCCGTCATGGTCGACGACCCCAAACTCGCCGCGCCCGCGAAGGAGACGATCGCGCTCTCGATGGAAGCGCTGATCCATCACTTCAAGATCGTCAGCGAATCGTTCCGCGTCCCGCCCGGCGACGTTTACCAGGCCGTCGAAAGCCCGCGCGGCGAACTCGGTTACTACCTCGTTTCCGACGGCATCAATCGCCCGTACCGCGTCCGCACGCGTCCGCCCTCGATGTACAATCTGCAAGCGCTCAAATCGATCGCGATCGGAAACCTGATCGCCGACGTAGTCGTCATGATCGGCTCCCTCGACCCGGTTTTCGGCGAGGTCGACCGTTGATGCGTTCTTTCGTCGATGCCGCGAGATCGCGGTCGCACGACATGCCGGTGCGGAGCGACTTGGGCTTAAAGCGGCCTGCCGTCGTGTCGCGGCGACATTCCGTTCGCAAGACGCTCGTCGCTCCGCCCTCCGGGCTCCACTCCTGCTTCACGGCCACCTCGCTCCCGCCATCCATGGCTCCGCTCGGCGGTCCGAGACTTGCTCACGGAACGTCGCCGCGCCCCGACGGCAGGCAGCCTTTCGTATGGCCCGCTCCTCAGCGGCACGTCGTGCGCCCGCGCTCTCGCTGCCCGTTGGAAGTGCCCGCAAAATCACGGCTCGACGACTCTATTTTTACAAGCTATGTAGTTAACGGAGCGTTTGCAGCCAGAGCGAGTGCACTGCCAACAGTGGCCGCAATGAAGTCATCCACCATCGAAGCGTTTGCGGCCGACGCGAATCGACGTTCCAATGAGCGCAGCTCGGACCGCCGAGCGGAGCCATGGATGGCGGGAGCGAGGCGGCCGGCAGCAGGAGCGGAGCCCGGAGGGCGGAGCGACGAGCGGTGCGCGAATGGAATGTCGATTCGCGTCGGCCGCAAACGCGGGCACACGCGGAATGACCGAGACACGACCGCAGTTCGAGGCGGTTCTCGCGAAGGTGAAACCGGAGTGCGACGCCGTGATTGCGCAGTATCCGCAGCGGCGGTCGGCGTTGTTGCCGATTCTGCACATCTTCCAAAAGGAAGAGGGCTGGGTTTCGCCCGAGGCGATTGCCGCGTGCGCGGAGATGGTGGGCGAGCCGGTCTCGATCGTGGAGTCGACGGCCTCGTTTTACACGCTGTTCTTCAAGCGGCCGGTGGGCAAGTTCATGGTGCAGCCGTGCCGCGGCATCGCGTGCATCATCAACGGCGCCGAGGAGACGATGGCGCACTTCCGCGAGCGGCTGGGTCTGGGGCAGTTGGAGACGACCGACGACGGACTGTTTTCGTATGAAGAGGTCGAGTGTCTGGCGGCCTGCGATAGGGCGCCGTGCATGCAAGTGAACCTCGAGTTCGTGTACGACCTGACGGACGGCAAGATCGACGCGATGCTGGCCGCGATGCGCGCGGGGAGGTACGAGACGCCGCCGTTGCCGCAGTTCGACCGGCCCGACCGCACCTGGCACGTCTCGTACGAGACGGGGAAGAAGGCGGCCGGCGCGCGCGACGTCTCGCACCCGAACGATCCCGGCGGGATCGGCGATACCTCCGGAGTCGCGATGCTGCGGCGGGTCGAGAAGAACCCGTATCCGGTCGAGGTCCGGCCGACGCGCGAGCGGTTGATCGTGGACGGCCCGGCGATCTTGGCCGAGATCGTGCCGAAGGAGCACGAGGTATGACTCAGCTCGTCAAGGTGCTCACCGAGGGGATCGGCGAGCTGGACCTGCGCGATATCGAGGTCTACAAGAAGCAGGGCGGCTACGCGCAGTTCGAGCGCGCCGTCAAGGAGATGAAGCCGGCCGAGCTGATCGACATGGCCGTCAAGTCGGGGCTGCGCGGACGCGGCGGTGCGGGTTTTCCGACCGGGCGCAAGTGGCAGTTCCTGCCCGACAACGGGCGGCCGCGGTATTTGGTGTGCAACTGCGACGAGGCCGAACCCGGCACGTTCAAGGACCACATGCTCCTCGAGGAGACGCCGCATCTGATGCTCGAGGGGATCCTGATCGGTTCGTACGCGATCGGATGCCATCACGCGTTCGTGTACATTCGCGGCGAGTTCCAGCGCGGCTACGAGATCTTCATGGCCGCGCTCGCGCAGGCGCGCACCGCGGGCTATGTCGGCGAGAACCTGTTCGGCACCGGCTATTCGATCGAGGTGACGGCGCATCGTGGCGCGGGCGCGTACATCTGTGGAGAAGAGACGGCGCTGCTGAACTCGCTCGAGGGCAAGCGCGGGGAGCCGCGGCTCAAGCCGCCGTTCCCGGCGGTCAAGGGGCTCTACGGCGAGCCGACGGTCGTCAACAACGTCGAGACGCTCGCCTATCTGCCGCACATCATGCGGCGCGGTGCCGAATGGTTCGCCGGCGTGGGCACGCCGAAGTCGACCGGATATAAGGTCGTGTCGGTCAGCGGCCACGTGCAGAAACCCGGCAACTACGAGAACCCGCTCGGCATGCCGATGCGCGAGATCATCGAGATGGCGGGCGGCCTGCGGTCCGGCCGCGCGTTCAAGGGGATTCAGCCCGGTGGCGGGTCGTCCGCGTGCCTGTTCGAGGAACACCTCGATCTCGGGTACGACTACGAGTCGCTCGCGGGCGCGGGTTCGATGGTGGGGTCGGGCGCGATCGTCGTGTTCGACGATTCGACCGATTTCGTGAAGGCCGCCCACTCGCTCGTGCGGTTCTTTGCGCACGAGTCGTGCGGCCAGTGCACGCCGTGCCGCGAGGGCGGCGACTGGCTCGAGGTCACGCTCGAACGCATCCTGCACGGCGAGGGGCTCGAGTCCGACGTCGACATGCTCGTCTCGGTCTCGCACCAGATGACCGGGATCAACCTGTGCCCGCTCGGCGACTCGATCGAGCCGTTCTTGGCGTCGGTCGTGAAGCGGTATCCGGAGCAGTTTTACGCCTACGTGCGCAAGCCGGCGCGCGAAGCGGTGGCGGTGTGATCGATGGCTGACGTCACGCTGACGATCGACGGGGTCGAGGTGACTTGCCCCGCGGGTACCCTGCTGGTCGAGGCCGCCAAGCTGGTCGATGTCGACGTGCCGGTCTACTGTTACCATCCGAAGTTGGGGCCCGCCGGACTCTGCCGCATCTGTCTCGTCGAGGTCGAGAAGACGCCGAAGCTGCAGATCGCCTGCAACACGGCCGTCGCCGACGGGATGGTCGTTCACACGCGCGGCGAGAAGACGGAAGAAGGGCGCCGCGCCGTCCTCGAGTTCTTGCTGCTGAATCATCCGCTCGACTGCCCGATCTGCGACAAGGGCGGCGAGTGCGATCTGCAAGACTACTCGATGGCCTACGGTCAGACGGCCTCGCGCAAGGCCGAGGGCAAGTCGTCGAAGCCGAAGGCGGTCGACCTCGGGCCGACGATCGTGCTCGACGAGGAACGCTGCATCGTCTGTCAGCGGTGCGTTCGGTTCGACGATATCATCACGCGCGAGCGCTCGCTGGTGGTGAAGGACCGCGGCGCGCGCGACCTCATCGCGACCGCCACCGACGACCCCTATCGTTCGAACTTCAGCGGCAACGTGACCGAGCTGTGCCCGGTCGGCGCGCTGACGTCGAAGACGTACCGCTTCCGTTCGCGTCCCTGGGACCTCCATCGCACGCGGACGACCTGCACGCAGTGTGCCGTCGGCTGTCAGATGAACGTCGACGAGCGCCACGGCGACGTGTTGCGCACGATGTCCGTTCCCGACGACGACACCGTGTCCGAAGGCTGGTTGTGCGATCGCGGGCGCTACAACATCGGCTTCTACGACGACACTCGCAGGATCACGTCGCCGCTGCTGCGCGACGGCGGCGAGTGGGTGCAGATCGACTGGAACGATGCGATCGAACTGTGGGCGGGCAAGATCCGCAGCGCGATCGCGGAGGCCGGCAAGGCGTCCGTCGCCGCGATCGGCGGCGGGCGGCTGCTGAACGAAGAGGCGTATCTGCTGCAGCACATCTTCCGTGAGTTGGGCGTGCAGAATCTCGACTGGCGGGCGGGCCGTCAGCGCGTCGCCGACGCCGGGTTCGGCGGCACGTATGCCGACCTTCAGGACGCGCAGGTCATCATCACCTACGGCGTTCCGCCGTCGGAACTCGCGCCGGTGATGGACCTGCGGATCCGCAAGGCGGTCGAGCATCGCGGCGCGCGGCTGTTCTCGCTCGGCGATCGCCCGGCGCGTTCGCACGTCGCGGAGACCAACGTCGCTTCGGTCGCGGAACTGCGCGAAAAATTTCCCGAGCAGCGCGAGCGCATCGCGGTCGTTTGGGACGGGCGCGAGGGGATGCGCAATCAGGAGTTCCTCGAGTTCTGCCGCGAGTTGTCGTCCGGCGGCAGCACGATCTTCGCCTACATTCTCGGCGAGCAGCCCAACGCGCGCGGCGCAGAGGCGATGGGGATGGTGCCGCGCAGCACCGGGCTCGACACGCCGGGCATCTTCGAGGCGGCCGTCGACGGCAAGCTGCGCGTGCTCTCGCTGTTCGGCGTGAACCCCGTGTTGCGGTATGCCAACGGCGCGCTCGCGCGCAAGGCGCTCGGCGCGACCCCGTTCCTCGTGTTGAGCGAGCTGTTCCTGACGGAGTCCGCGGAGTACGCCTCGCTGGTGCTGCCCGCGCGCGGACCGTTCGAGAAGGACGGCCACGTCATCGACATCGCGGGCGATATCCACGCCGTCGCGGCGTCGCACGTGCCGCTGACGGGCACGCTGACCGACGGCGAGATGCTGGTCGCGCTCGCGGCCGAACTCGACGTTCCGATCCCGAACCCCGAGGAACTCGCGGCGCTGGCACGCTGCCAGCAGCCGCCAACGTCGCGCCAGCGCGGTCCGCGCGGGCCGTCCGACGAGGCGGGGACGATCGAACCGGCCTCCGGCGCGCTGCGTCTCGCGATCGACGCCGACATCTTCGCCGGCGGCGGCACGTTGCGGCACGACGAGTTGATCACCGCGCTCCGTCCGTTGCCGCAGGTGCGCCTTGGGGCGCAGACGGCGCGCGCGTACGGCGTCGAGGACGGCGCGAGCGTCGATCTCGCGGCCGGCGGCCGCGTGCTCGCGAACCTGACGGTCAAGATCGATCCCGACGCGATCGAGGGGATCGCCGCCATCGTCGACGGCATACCGGACGCACCCGCGAACGTCCTCGCCGACGGCGAGGCGGTCGCGATCAAGGGGTGCGCGAACTCGCCGGAGCGCAAGGCCGGTGAGCGTCGTCGACAGCGTCCCGCTGTGGATCGTCATCGTCATCAAGTCGGCGATCTTGCTGTTCATCGTCATGACGACGTTCGCGTACTCGATGCTCGCCGAGCGCAAGGTCCTGGCGTGGATGCAACTGCGGCCGGGCCCCAACCGGGTCGGCCCGTGGGGGATGCTGCAACCGGCGGCGGATGCCGCGAAGATGCTTTTCAAGGAAGACCTGACGCCGAAGACGGCCGATCCGTTGATCTATCGTCTGGCGCCGTTCATCGCGCTGCGAGCTCGTTGGGAGCCTATGCGATCATCCCGTTCTCGGAGTCGGCGGCGGGCGTGTGGAGCATCGGCAACGTCAACGCGGGCATCCTGTTCGTCTTCGCGCTGACATCGATCGGCGTCTACGGCGTCTCGCTCGCCGGCTGGGCCTCCGGTTCGAAGTTTCCGCTGCTCGGCGGATCCGTGCGACGGCGCAGATGATCTCCTACGAACTGTCGATGACGCTGTCCGTCGTCGGCGTGCTGATCTTGGCCGGGACGACGTCGCTCGCCGGGATCGTGCACGCACAGGACCGGCTGTGGTTCGTCGTCCCGCAGATCGTCGGGTTCGGGATCTACCTGATCACCGCGGTCGCGGAGACCAACCGCGCGCCGTTCGATCTGGTCGAGGCGGAGACCGAGCTCGTCGGGGGTTCCACACCGAGTACTCGGGACTGCGCTTCGGCCTGTTCTTCATCGCCGAGTACCTGAACATGATCACGGTCTCGTGCATCGCGACCCTGCTCTTCCTGGGCGGTTGGAACGCGGTTTTCGGCCTGGGCTTCATCCCGGGCATCGTCTGGTTCTTGCTCAAGGTCGGGCTGTTCTTGTTCGTCTACATCTGGTTGCGCGCGACCCTGCCGCGCTTCCGCTACGACCGCCTGATGGCGTTCGGCTGGAAGGTGCTGCTCCCGATCGCGACCCTCAACCTGATGGTCACCGCGGCGCTCGTCGCCGTGACCGGTTCATGACGGAGCAACGATGAAGCGATCATCGCCGGCGCGCTCGCGCTCGCGCCGGCTTCCGGACGACGTTCTCCTACTTCTTCAAGAAGAAGCCGACGATCCCGTATCCGTCGGTCAAGAAGCAGCACGCGCCGCGCTTCCACGGCCTGCACGAGCTGCGCCGCTACGACGACGGCAAGGAGCGCTGCATCGGCTGCGAACTCTGCCAGATCGCGTGCCCGGCCAACGCGATCACGGTGATCGGCGCCGAGAACACGCCCACCGACCGGCGCTCGCCCGGCGAGCGCTACGCGGCTCGTTACGAGATCGACGAACTGCGCTGCATCTTCTGCGGCCTCTGCGAGGAGGCGTGTCCGACCGACGCGATCGTCCTCACGCCGCGCTTCGAGATGTCCGACTACCGCCGCGGCTCGTTCGTCTACCCAAGGAGCGCCTGCTGGTGCCGCCGGATGCGGGCGTCGGCACCGCGCCCGACGAGCGTCCCGAACGGGATCCCGGCGGACCTGGGCTCGTGGCCGAGATCAAGAGCACGACGAACATCAACACCGGTTACGACGCAACCTGGCGCGGCACGATCCTGAAGACCGAACGGAAGGGACTCGCCGAATGATCGCGTTCTGGCTGTTGGCGATCGCCCTGATCGCGAGCGCGATGTTCACGGTGACCGCGCGCAAGCCGGTCTACAGCGTCGTCGGGCTGCTCGCGAACTTCGCCGCGCTCGCGATTCTGTATCTGACCCTGTCGGCCGAGTTCTTGGCGATCGTGCAGATCGTCATCTACAGCGGCGCGATCCTGATCCTCTTCGTGTTCGTCATCGCGCTGCTCTCGAGCGGCGTCGCGCCGTTCCGCGTCGGTCCCGACCGGATGCCGCGCGCGCTCGGGCCCGCGCTCGTGCTCGTCATCGTGACGCTCGGCCTGCTGGTGTACGGCCTCTCCCGCGCGCCGATCGCGATCGTGCCGACCTCGCCGACCTCGATGCCCGGGCCGGTCGGTGCGGCCAACGTCTTCGGCAGCGTCCACGACTTCGGCGCCGCCCTCTTCACGACGAACCTGTTGCCCTTCGAGGTCACGGCGTTCATCCTGATGGTCGCCGTGATCGGCGTCGTGCTGCTCGCCGGCGACGCTGCGCCCGCGGCGACGCTCGGCACGCACGCGCCGCAGCGCGCGCGCCCGCAAGCGAGAGCCGATCGTCGAGTGAGCGTGCGCAGGTCGCGATCGCCAACTACATCGGCCTTTCGGCGGTGCTGTTCTTCATCGGCGTCGCCGGCGTCGTCGCGCGCCGCAACCCGCTGATCGTCCTGATGGCGATCGAGTTGATGTGGAACGCGGCCAACATCGCGCTGCGTCGCGTTCGCCAAGAGCTGGGTCAACAACGTCGGCCACATCTTCGTCTTCCTGGTCATCACGGTCGCCGCCGCCGAAGCGGCGATCGGCCTGGCGATCGTCGTCGTCGTCTTTCGGACCGCCCGCAACGTCGACGTCGACGAAGTGGCGGCGATGCGCGGCTGATGCTGTACGCGCTGTGGCTGCTGCCGCTGGTCGGCGCGCTCGTGCTCTGGACCTTCGGCCCGCAGATCCGCGACCGCGGAGGCTGGGTCGGCACGCTGTTCGTGGCGGCCTCGTTCCTCGTCACGGTCCTGCTGTTCAACGACGGCTCGCGTGCCGCACGCGCACGGCTACGACGGCATCAGCGCGCCGCTGGTGAACTGGATCCCAGGCTGGCGGCTCGGTCTGATGCTCGACCCGCTCTCGCTGCTCTGGGCGCTGATCATCACCGGCGTCGGCGGCCTGATCCACCTGTACGCGATCGGCTACATCGACGGCGACCGCGCCGTCGCGCGCTTCTTCGCCTACATGAACTTCTTCGTGTTCGCGATGCTGACGCTCGTGCTCTCGGACAACTTCGTCGGGCTGCTGGTCGGCTGGGGGCTCGTCGGCCTGGCCTCGTACTTCCTGATCGGCTTCTGGTTCGAGCGCCCGACCGCCGTCGCCGCGGCGCGCAAGGCCTTCGTCATCAACGTGGTCGGCAACGTCGGCCTCATGTTCGCGATCTTCGTCTTGTTCAAGGCGACGCGGCCACTCGGCTACGTCAACGTCTTCGACAAGGTGCCCGACGCTCGGCGCGAGCACGATCCTGCTCGCCTGCATCTTCATCTTCATCGGCTGTGCCGCGAAGTCGGCGCAGGTCCCGCTGCACACCTGGCTTCCCGACGCAATGGAGGGCCCGACGCCGGTCTCGGCGCTGATCCACGCCGCGACGATGGTCACGGCCGGCGTCTACCTGATCGCGCGCTGCGCCCCGCTCTGGAGCGCCTCGGCCGACGCGCGCGAGCTGGTCGGCGACGATCGGCGGGATCACCGCGATCGCGGGCGCGATCCTCGGTATCGCCCAGTGGGACATCAAGCGCGTCCTGGCCTACTCGACGATGAGCCAGATCGGCTACATGATCATGGGCGTCGGCGTGGGCGCCTACTCGGCCGGCGTGCTGCAGTTCTTCACCCACGCATTCTTCAAGGCGCAACCTGTTCCTCGCGGCCGGGATCGTCATCCACGCGCTTGCCGACGAGCAGGACATCCGCAAGATGGGCGGCCTGCGCGCGCGCGGATGCCGTTCGCGTTTTGGACGATGCTGATCGGCACGATGTCGATCTGGGGCGTGCCGCTGCTCGCGGGTTACTATAGCAAGGACGAGGTCATCTACGGGATGCTGGTCCGCGGCCACCCGTGGCTCTACGCGATCGGCGCGCTGACGGCCGGCATCACCGCGTACTACATGTTCCGCATGATCTTCATCGCGTTCTTCGGGCCCGACCGCACCGATCCGGACGCATCGACGCCGCACCACGGGCCACGTCCCCGCGTGGGTGATGCAGGTCCCGGTCGGGCTGCTCGCGTTCGGCTCGATCGCGTCCGGCTACGTCTCGATCGGCGGAGACAACAGCCCGTGGTTCCGGTTCCTCGCGCCGGACTTCCCGCAGCGCCGACAACGTCCCGCTCTCGTCCCTGCGATCTCCGACACGGCCTCGACGCGTGCTGGTCTTCGTCGTCGTGCTCGTCGGTTTCGGGCTCGCGTACTGGCGCTACGGCAGCGGCGACCCGCGCGAGCTAATTCCGTCGCGCGGCTCGCCCGCGAGACCGAGCGGATGCCGGCGATCCTCGTCGAACGGCTACTACGTCGACGCGCTGATCGGCGTGCTGATCGTGCGGCCGGCGCAGGCGCTCGGCACCGCGTTCGGGTCGTTCGTCGACCCGCACGTGATCGACGGCGGCGTTCGCGACCTGGCGTGGCTCGGCCGGGGTCCTCGGGCTCGGCATGCGCCGCTTGCAGAACGGCCTCGTGCGCGCCTATGCGATCGCGCTGGTCGCCGGCGTCGCGTGTTTCCTGGCCTATTATGCATCGTGCGGGGATCCCGCGATGATCTGGGCGCTCGTGATCGTCCCGATCCTGGCGGGCCTCGGCGTCCTGCTGTTGCCGCGGCGCGCGGAGACGGCCGCGCGCGCGACCGGCGTCGTCGTCGCGGTCGCCGCGTTCGTCGTCGCGGCGACCGGATCGGGTGTTGCCCGACGAGTCGGTGCGGTGGTTGTGCGGCCGTTCACGGCTGCGTTCCACGTCGGACTCGGCGGCGGGCTGTCGTACTGGCTCGTGCTGCTGCTGACGCTCTCGACGCGCCTGCGCGATGTTCGCCGTGGCCGGTCCGCGCCGGCGCGATCTCGTCGCGCAACTGCTCCTGCTGCAGGGCGCGATGACGGGCGTGTTCGTCGCCCGCGATCTGCTGCTGTTCGCGCTCTTCTGGGATCTGATGTTGATCCCGGTCTTTCTCGTGCTGATCGGTGCGCCGAGCGCCTGGCGTTATCTCGTCTATAACGCGACCGGCGGGCTCGCCCTGCTGCTCGCGACCGCCGCGTTCGGCATCGTCGGCGGCTCGACGGACATCCTCGGCCAGGCGCCGTCGCCGGCCGCGCCGCTCGGCGGCCTACGCGCCGTGGATCTTCGCCGGTTTCGCGCTCGCGTTCTTGGTGAAGACGCCGGTCTGGCCGCTGCACACCTGGATGCCGGATACGTACACCGACCTGCCGCCGCCGGTCGTCGCGGTCGTCGCGGCGGTCCAATCGAAGGCCGGACTCTACGGCTTCATCGTCATCGGGCTGACCGTCTTCTCGGATCAGATGCACGCGGCGGCGCCGCTGATGTTCACGCTCGGCCTCATCGGTCTGCTCTACGGCGCGCTGATCGCGCTCGTGCAGAACGACGTCAAACGGATCGTCGCCTACTCGTCGCTCTCGCATCTCGGGTTGATCCTGCTCGCGATCTTCAGTTTCGATCCGATCGCGCTCGGCGGAGCAACGGTCTACATCGTCGCGCACGGGCTGTTCAGCGCCGCGCTCTTCCTCGCGCTGGGCCAAGTCGAAACGCGCGAAGAGACGCGCTCGCTCACGCGGCTCGGCGGCCTCGGGGTGCGGATGCCGCGCGCTCGCCGGCGGCCTATGCATCGCGGCGCTGGCGGCGCTCGGGCTGCCCGGGCTCGCCGGTTTCGCCGGCGAGATCCTCATCATCACCGGACTCTATCGCAGCGGCCATGCGTGGCCGGCGCTCGTCGCGCTGATCCCGATCGTCATCGCCGCCGCCTACATGTTGCGGCTGTTCCAGGACGTGATGAACGGCCCCGAACAGCCGGATCTGCCGCAGCGCGCGGACCTGACGCTCGGCGAGGGGCTCGTGCTCGCACCGCTCGTGATCGCGATGGTGCTCGTCGGCATCGACCCGGCGCCGTTGACGGGATTACAGGCGCCGTCGACGGCCGCCGCCGGCGCGTCGCATGCGACGGTCGCGCGGGTCGATCGATGACGACGCCGCTGACGATCCCGTACACGTCGGTCGATTGGTCGGCCGTCGGCCCGCCGACGCTGATCGCGCTGGCGCCGCTGCTCGTGCTCTTGGCCGATCTCGTCCTGCCGCACAAGGCGCGGCGCGCGGCCGGCCTCGCGCTGACGGCGCTCGCGCTGATCGCCGGCGGCGTCATGGTCGCGCTCCAATGGGGGCATCCGGTCGTCGCCTTCGAGGGCGCCTACACGACCGGCGGCTTCACGCTCGCGTTCGAAGAGATCGCGATCGTCGCCGCGCTGTTGACGCTGTCGATCGCGACGAACCTCGGGCGCGACGACCAGGCGGCCGGCGCTCAGTCGCTGCTGCTGTGGGCCACGGCGGGCGCGATGATCATGGCCGGCGCCGGCAACCTGTTGCTGATCTTCCTGGGCCTCGAACTCTTGTCGCTGTCGCTCTACTGTCTGTGCGGCCTCGCGCCGCGCGGGACCGCCCGCGAGGCGGCGCTCAAATACCTGATCCTCTCGTCGACCGCCTCGGGCTTCATGCTGTACGGGATGGCGCTGTTGTTCGGCGCGACGGGGAGCGTCTCGGTCGTCGCGCTCGCGCACGGGAGCGGCCCGCTGTTTGCGGTCGGCGCCGGGCTGTTCTTGGTCGGCATCGCGTTCAAGCTGAGCCTCGTCCCATTCCACATGTGGACGCCCGACGTGTACGAAGGCGCGCCGCTCGCCGTGACCGCGTTCATGAGCGTCGTCACGAAGGCCGGCGTCCTCGCCGCCGTCGCGCGCTTCGCGTACGTCAGCCTCGCGAGCACGGCGGCGAGCCCGCTGCTCGTCCCGTTGTGGGTGGTCGCTGCGCTGTCGATGATCGCCGGCAACGTGGCGGCGCTCGCCCAGACCGACATGAAACGGCTGCTCGCCTACTCGGGCATCGCGCAGCTGGGCTACATCGTCGCCGCGCTGGCCGGCACGACGACGCCGGGGTTGCGCTATGCGATCTTCTATCTCGGCGCCTACACGTTCATGAACCTCGGTGCGTTCATCGTCGTCGCGCTGCTGTCGCGCGATCACGAGGAAGGCGCGCGGCTCGGCGCCTTCGCCGGCCTCGGCCATCGCCAGCCGTGGCTCGCGGCGGCGATGACGTTCTTCCTACTGAGCCTCGCCGGGTTGCCGCCGACGGCCGGCTTCACGGCGAAGATCCTCATCCTCGCGAGCACGGTGGGCGCGGGCTATGCGTGGCTCGGCGGCGTGCTGATCGTCGGGACCGCGATCTCGATCTACGTCTATCTGAAGATCGTCTTCATCATGTACGCGCGCACGACCGGCGCTCCGTCGCAGCGCGCGCCCTCGGCGCACGTCCTCCCGTGGATCGGCGTGGCGGCGTGCTTCGCCTTAACGCTTCTGCTGTGTTTCTATCCGCTCGCGCCGAGCGACATTCTTCCCCTTACGCACTGACTGCGGTATCGAGCATCGCCCGCGCGACCTCGCTCTTGGGGTCGAGCAGTTCGAGCACGATGTCGTAGTGGTTGAAGCCGGGGACGATGCGCGCCTCGGCGGCCATCCCAGCCGCCCGCCACTTGGCCGCGTAGTCGACGGTCTGGCGGCGAAACTCGCTCGTCTCGTTGCCGCCGGCGATCGCCATGAGACGCGCAGGCGTGCGCGGCAGGTGCTCGTACGGGCTGTTGCGCGCGGCCGCGGCCTCGTCGAGCCGCAACCAGTCGTTGACGTTCGAACGGCGCACGGGTTCGAGATCGTAGAGGCCGCTGATGCCGAAGATGCGCTTCACGAGATCGTCGGGGAGCCCGCGCTCGGACCACGGCGTCGCGGCGAGGATCCCCGCGAGCTGGCCGCCCGCGGAGTGGCCGCTCGCCGTCACGCGGCGCGGATCGCCGTTGAACGACGTCGCGTGCTCGTGCACCCAGGCGAGCGCGGCGCGCATCTGGCGGACGATCTCGTCGAGCGATGCGCCGGGCGCGAGGGAGTAGCTCGGGACGACGACGGCGACTCCCTCGCCGACGAACGGCTCGGCGACGAAGTCGAAGTCGTCCTTCGAGAGCCGGCGCCAGTAGCCGCCGTGCATGTACACGAGCACCGGAGCGCCGGCCCGCCGCGCCGGGAAGACGTCGAGGACCTCGCGTTCGCCGGGGCCGTAGTGGATGCCGAGCAAGCACTCGTACGCGGCGCGGACGCGCGCGCTCTCGACGGCGTAGCGTTGCAGGAAGAGGTCGAGCGACGGGACCGTCGCCGCGGCGTTGTACTCTGCGTCGAGCCGCGCCTGATCGTACCGTTGCCAGACCGGGTCCGAGAGGGCCATGGTGTTCGCTATTGCCGAACTTCGGTGTTCTCCTCTCGCCTCACAGGGGAAGGCCGGGCGGTGCGGGAAGCGGCGGCCTCTCATCGCAGTCGCTTTCGTTAGGAGATCACCATGGTCTACAGGGTCATCGGTTTGGCCGTTGCCGTATCGACACTCGCCGCGTGCTCGGGAACCGGGCAGCTCACCGCGCCAACGCAACAGCAGTCACAACCGCAGTCCGCGGCGCGCGTGTCCGTCGACTCCGTGCACGCCGACGTTCGGTTCGGCCTTGACCGCAACGCGCTCGCGCGGGCGACGGCGAAGCGCGGACCGGGCTCGTTCCCGCCGCGCAGGCAGGCTACCCTCTTCGTCTCCGACCTCGACAACAACACGGTTTGGCTGTTCCCGGCGAGGACGGTCAACCCGATGCCGAGCGGTAGCATCACGCAGGGACTCGACCTGCCGGTCAACGCCGCCGTCGACAAGAACGGGACGGTCTACGTCGCCAACAACGGCAACAGCACGGTGACCGAGTACCCGTGGGGCCAGACCACCCCGAGCGTCACGCTCACGACCGACATCGTCAATCCGAACGGCATCGCGGTCGACTCCGCCGGTACCGTTTACGTCACGAGCGGGGCGACGGTCGGTGAGTGCTACGTCCTCGAGTTCCCGAAGGGCGCGACGACGCCGAGCGTCACGGTCAACGGTTTCGGGCTACCCATCGGCCTCGCGTTCGACCAGGCCGGTAACCTCTACGTTGCCGACGCGGAGTTCGGAAACAACCACGTGTGGGAAGTCCCGAAGGGGACGACGACGATGAATGACCTCAAGCTGAGCGGTCTCCAGCAGTCGGTCGGAATAGCCTTCAACGGCGCCAACAACTTGTACGTGACCAACAACGAATCGTCGCTCGTCAACGCGTACCACCTCGGGCAGACGACCCCGTTCGTCACCATCGCTAACGACATCAGCGGCCCCTACTCGATCGCGTTCACGAGGAAGGGCACCCTGTTCGTGGGGAACGCCGGCCACAATCCCGGCACCGTCGCGGGCTTCCATCGCGGCAAGACGACGGCGTTCGAAAACTTTTCAAACGGCATCGGCAATCCCGCCGGACTGGCGGTCTTCCCGCCGCGCTAGGAGCCTGTAGGGCTCAGGCATTCCCGCCTTCGGGCCGCTTTTTGCCCGAATACTTCGTTGCTCATCAGTCACAGAGCTATGGCTATGCTCCTTCTTCGGGCCTCGTCTCGAACAAAAATCGGCACCGAATCCGGAAACGACCCAAGCCCTACACGCTCCTAGGACCCTCCCGAGCCGACGCGGTCGGCACTCGGTTCGACCATCCGCGCCGGATCGAGGATCTCGTCGAGGCGTTCTTCACTGAGATCGGTGCGCCGTCGCGCGACCTCGCGGACGGTCTCACCGGTCTTGGCGGCTTCCTTCGCGATCGCGGCGGCGGCGTCGTACCCGACGACGGGTGCGAGCGCCGTCGCGATCATCAAGCCGCGGCGTACGCTCTCCGGTCCGCGTTCGGTCGCGCGCAACCCGCCGATGCATTGCTTGGCGAAGTTGTCGGCCGCGCTCGCCAACAGTTCGATTTCGCGGATCAGATTGTAGGCGACGACCGGCATCATCAGGTTGATCTCGAAGTTGCCGGCGGCGCCGCCGAACGCGATCGTCGCGTCGTTGCCGATCACCTGGGCGCACACCATCATGATCGACTCGGCGATCACCGGATTGACCTTGCCCGGCATGATGGACGAGCCGGGCTGGACCTCCGGCAGTTCGAGTTCGCCGATGCCGGCGCGCGGGCCGGAGCCGAGCCAGCGGATGTCGTTGGCGATCTTGTAGATCGAGACGGCGATCGCGCGCATCGCGCCGCTCGCCGCGACTGCGTTGTCGAGCGTGCTCTGCGCCTGGAAATGATTGCTCGTCTCGCGTATGCGCGTGCCGAGGAGCGCACTCAGCCGCTCGGTCGCGCGGCGCGCGAACTCGGGATGGGTGTTGATTCCCGTCCCGACCGCGGTGCCGCCCAGCGCGACCTCGGACAGTTCGCCGATCGCCTCTTCCGCGCGCGCGATCGACCGTTCGATCTGTCCGGCATAGCCTTCGAACTCCTGGCCGAGCCGGATCGGCGTCGCGTCTTGCAGGTGCGTCCGCCCGGTCTTGATGATGTGATAGAACTCCTTGCTCTTCGCGAGGAGCGCGCCGTGCAGCG
Source organism: Vulcanimicrobiota bacterium (assembly GCA_963743605.1). Lineage (GTDB taxonomy): Bacteria > Vulcanimicrobiota > Vulcanimicrobiia > Vulcanimicrobiales > Vulcanimicrobiaceae > CAVUQJ01. The sequence continues at coordinate 893,125 of CAVUQJ010000009.1, forward strand.
TGTGCAGCGCGGGCAACAGCGCGTCGCGGATCGCCGTCAGCCCGGCGATGTGGAGGGCGGTCGGGATCACGTCGTTCGACGACTGGCCGAGGTTGACGTGATCGTTGGGATGGACGGGACGCTTCGAACCGAGTTCGCCGCCGAGCTTTTGGATCGCGCGGTTGGCGATGACTTCGTTGGCGTTCATGTTCGTCGACGTGCCGCTCCCCGTCTGAAAAATGTCGAGCACGAAGTGGTCGTCGAGGTCGCCGTCGGCGGCCTCGCGCGCTGCAGCGGCAATCGCGTCGGCGATCTCGCGCGGGATGAGCCCGAGATCGGCGTTGGTCTCGGCGGCGGCGCCCTTCACCAGGCCGAGCGCGTGGATGAAGCGCCGCGGGAAGCGCGGGCCGCCGATCGGGAAGTTGACGACCGCCCGCTGTGTTCCGGCGCCCCAGAGCGCCCTGTGCGGGACGGCGAGTTCGCCCATCGTGTCCCGTTCGCGGCGGTGCGGGTGAGCGTTGTCGTTTACCCCGGGAGGCGACTTCGGAGGTTGGCTGCTCATTCTGCTCCTTGACTCGGCGTCGGTTGATAGGCGACTTCCGGCGAACCCGCGGGGAATCCCGGCCTTTGGGCACGAGGTGCGGACGGGCGTCCGAGCCGAACCATGGTCGGGTGGAGAGATGCCTTGCACGGCATCGAAGGCGGCTACGATGGGCTCATCACTTCGGATCCCTCAACTCCTGATCGCGACTGTCACGATTGGGTTTGCGCTCGTAGCGCGCGAGGCGTTCGCCGCGCCTCCGGCGCCGACGAGCCAGCCCGCATCCGCAACTCCCTCCGGGCCGGCGCCCGCCGCGGCGCCGGCTTCCGTCTCGCCCGACGGAGCCCCATTACCGACGACGTCGCTCGAAGCGATCGACGGCGCGCGCAAACTGGTCGCCGAAGGCAAGCTCGGCGACGCGGTAACGATGCTTTCGGCATTCTACGCGGAGCACCCTAAGGATCTCGACGCTGCCCGGTACCTCGGCGATCTCTATTACCGGCAAGCCGACCTTCCCAACGCAGAGCGCATCTATCGCACGATCCTCAAGGATCAGCCGCTGGATCGCGAGACGCACGACCGCCTGGGCGGCATCTACGCGGCGGAGGATCGCGTCCCCGACGCGATCGATCAGTTCACGAAGAGCCTGCCGGCCGCCTCGAACGCCTACGCGCAGCTCGTCGAGTTGCATCGCCGAAACGGTGACCTGACCTCGTTCATCGCATCGACCAAGTCGATCGCCGATCACGACTCGCTCGATTACGTCGCGAACTACAACATCGGGATGATCTACAACGCGACGCACGACTACCGCCCCGCCGCGCTCTATCTGGAGCGCTCGCGTTCGGTCGTGCCCAACGACTGCACGGTCCTCGCCGCGATGGGGAGCGTCTACCTGGATCTGGGCAATCCGCAACTTGCGCTCGAGGATCTCGACCGCTGCCTCGCGCGCGACGCCGACAACTACCCGGCGCTCGTCAACCGTGGCGATCTCTACATCGAGTTGGCCCAGCTCGACAAGGCGCGCGTCGACCTCGAGCACGCGCAGCGGTCGCGGCCAGAGGGCGCCGAGGCGCTCGTCGATCTCGGCTATCTCGAGGACCTCAACCACAACTGGCACGCCGCCGTGGCCGATTACCTGCGTGCGATCGCCTACGATCCGCTGATGCGCGAGGGCTACACGGATCTCGGCTACGACTACGACGAGCACCAGCTCTACGCGCTCGCCGAAGCGGCCTACATCAAGGGGTTGAGTTTCGCTCCGAGCGACGGCCGGTTGCACTATCTGCTCGGGACGGTCTACGCCGATCAGGGGAAGCGCACGCTGGCGGTCGCCGAGTATCGCCGCGCGGCGTCGTCGGACGAAGCCGACGTCGCGCGCGCCGCGGCCCGGCAACTCGCGATCCTCCAACGCGGCTAGAGGGGAGCTAGTCGCCGTCCAATTGGATGACGTTCTGCATCGGGTGCTGCGCGTCGCGGACGAAGTCCGCCGGCGTCATCGTCGTGTGAATCGGGCTGAACCGGCGCGCCTGCTGGGTAAAGTCGAAGCAGTCGGGGACGAACGAGTTGGCGCGCGTGTCGCTGGCCGCTAAACGGCTCAGGCCGAAGACGTCCTCGACGAACTGCACGATGCTACCGAACTCGTACTGGACGTGCGAGACGTAGTTCGGCTTGGCATACGGTGAGATGACGAGGACCGGCGTCCGGAAGCCCAAGCCGTCGTAGTCGAGGTACTGCGGCGGCACGTGGTCGTAGAAGCCGCCCCAGTCGTCCCACACGACGATGATCGCGGTCGAATTCCAGTACTGGCTCCCGCCGACGGCGTTGACGACCGTCGAAACCCAGTTCTCGCCGGTCGTGTCCCCGGCGCCCTCGTGATCGGAGGCGGCGAAGGTCGGGATGACCCAACTCACCGCCGGCAACGAACGGCCGCTGATATCGCTCAGGATGTTCGTGTTCGGCGTGGAGATGTTGGTGTGCCATTCGGGCCCGGTGAACACCGGCTTGATGGCGCGAAAGCCGATCCAAACCGCCCCGGGATCGTGCGGACCCGGGGCGTACATCTTCCACGACAACTGTTTGGCGTCGAGTTCGGACGCCACCGTCGGCTCGTTCCAACAGGCCTGTTCGTAGGGGCCGACCGTCCGGTCCGGGTTGAGCGTCGCCACGCTCGAACCGCAGCCCCACACACCGCTCGGCAGGTCGACGGCATGTTGCGCTTGTGCCGCGATCAAGTACTGGTGCGCGACGAAGCTCGCGTCGATGTGGGACTGAAAGTTGTTGTCGGCGAGCACGTACTGGTGAGCGAGTTGGAAATAGAGCTGGGTGTCTTGCGATGGCACGTACGTATAGGCCGGGTATTGGAACTTCGGATGATTTCCCTTAATGCGCTGGAGGTCGAACGCGTCGTTCTTGCAGTTCATGCCCTGCGGGCCGCCGTCGCAAGCCGCAAGGAAGTCCGGGAGTCCGTGCGCGATGTCGAACGTCACGTGGATCGGGAGTGGTACGAGAGGGATCGTTGCGCCGGTCGAGATCTGCCCGCTCGATACCGTGTTCGCGCCGGGGTAAGCCTGAAATAGGTTGTCGAGCGAGCGGTTCTCCTGAACGATCAGGACGACGTGTTTGATGACGCTCAGCGGCGACGTCGTCGGCGTCGCCGTCGCGAGCGGCCGTCCCGGCGGCTTGGTCGGCGCCTGGTTCGCGCCCGTGGTCTTCACCGTCGCCGGCGCGAGCAGGTCCTGACCGGAGTGCACGACGCCGGAGCACGCGACCAGCGCGACCGCAACGATAAACGCCGGAGCCGCGCGTTGACTGACGGTCATGGGTCAGAACCTTCCTTCCACGGGGATCAGTCCCCGCCGGCCTCGAGCACGTCTTGGCTCGGGGTCGGGATCTGGGCGTCGTGGATGAACTGGGCCGGCGAGATCGTCGTGTGGATCTTCTTGAAGCGGCGCCGCTGCTGCGTGAAGTCGAAACAGTCGGGGACGAGCGAGTTGGCGCGGGTGTCGCTGGCCGCGAGCCGGTCGAGCCCGAAGACGTCCTCGACGAATTGATCGATGCTGCCGAACTCGTACTGGACGTGCGAGACGTAGTCTTGCTTGGCGTACGGTGAGACGATGAGGATCGGCGTGCGGAATCCTAGTCCGTCGTAGTCGAGATACTGCGGCGGCACATGATCGTAGAAGCCGCCCCAGTCGTCCCAGACGACGATGATCGCCGTCGAACCCCAGTACTGGCTGGCGCCGACGGCGTTGACGACCGTCGACACCCAGTTCTCACCGGTCTGGTCGCCGGCGCCCTCGTGGTCGGACTCCGCGAAGGTCGGGATCACCCAACTCATTGCGGGCAGGCTGCCGCTCGTGATGTCGCTCAGGAGGTTCGTGTTGGGTTTGGAGATGTTCGTCTTCCACTCGGGACCGTGGAACACGGGTTTGATCGCGCGGAATGCGACCCAGTTGAAGCCGGGGTCGTGCGGGATCGGTGAGTACATCTTCCACGGGAGCTGCTTGGCGTCGAGCTCCGACGCCAGCGTCGGCTCCGTCCAGCACGCCTTCTCGAGCGGACCGATCGTGCGGGTCGCGGTGATCGTGCTGACGCCTGCCGGACAGCCCCAGACGCCGTGCGGAAGATCGACCGCGTGTTGCGCTTGCGCAGCGATCAGGTACTGGTGGCCGACGAAACTCGCGTCCACGTGCGACTGAAAGTTGTTGTCGGCGAGCACGTACTGACTGGCCAATTGGAAATACAGTTGCGTGTCGCCGGTCGGCACGTAACTGTAGGCCGGATAGGGCTGCTGCGACGTACCTGCGATGCGCTCGAGGTCGAAGGCGTCGTTCTTGCAGTTGATCCCCTGCGGGCCGCCGTCGCAGGCCGCGAGGAAGTCCTTGAGCCCGTGCGCGACGTCGAAGCCGACGTGGATCGGAATAGGGACCAATTGCACGGTCTGGCCCGTCGAGATCTGCCCGCTCGACACCGTGTTCGCGCCGGGGTAACCCTGAAAGAGATTGTCGACCGAGCGGTTCTCCTGGATGATCACGACGACGTGTTTGATCGCGCCGAGCGGTGAGGCGGTGGGCGTCGCGCTCGCCTGCGGTCGCGCCGGCAGCTTCGGCCGACTCGCGCCGCTCGTCTTGAGCGTTCCCGGCGCGAGCACTTGCGTCCCCGACTGGACGCCACCCGAACAGGCCGCGAGTACGGACGCGACGATGAACGCCGTCAGCGCGCGAAAAGAGAGCGTCATGATCCTTCCTTCGGGAGACGGGGGCCGGCTGAGAACCGGTCGGCTGGTGTACTGCCTAGGAATCCGGCGGCCAGTACTCCGGCATCGAATGGGAGCGCAGGATCACGATTGCATGGACCACCGCGTTCTGACCGGCGGTGCCGCGGACGATGACCGGCCTCGTCGGCGTCAGCAACACGCTGCGCTTGTCGGCCAGCGCTTTTGAGGCATCGACGACGAGGACGCGTCCCGTGCGGAGCACGAGGTAGAGCGTCGTGCCGCTGACGTTGCGGACGGTTCCGTAATACTCGTGGACCACCGGCCCGGCCGCGTCGGGGGCGGCCGGTGGGGCGGTCGTCGCAAACGCGGAAGAACCGTTCCCTAACGCGAGCGCGAGTGCGAATAGGACTGCGGGAGCGCGTTTCATCGCGTGTGCCTCCGTGCCTGACTGAGGAGCCCGAAGATCTGGAGTTGTTCGTTGCTCGCCACGTACACCTTGCCGCCGGCGACCGTGGGAACGATGTTGGCGTTGCTGTTGACGGCGTGCCGCCAGCTGCCCGCCTGGGCCGAGAACAGCGGCTGGTTCAGGTTGGTGAGGTCGTAGGCCTGGAGGACGACGGGCGTCCCGGGCTCGCCGTCCATCGACGACTGCGGGCGTTGCACGAACCACACGATCGCCGTTCCCGCGGTCGTTCCGTTCGACGAGACGACCGGCAGCGTGCCGCCGTTGTCGGGCAAGCCTTCCACCGATGAGTAGCCGGTCGAGCCTTCCGCGGTGAGCATCGGTGGCCGGCCCTCGGCGAGCCGCCACGACGTGACGCCGTTGCCGCCGCCGGTGACGACGCGCGGACGGCCGTCGGAACCGACGAAGTACGCCGGCCCGCACCAGCACGCGCCCTGGCTAACGGTTTCCAGGACGTGGTCCGGACCGCTCGGCGTGAAGCCGCCCAGTTTGTCGGTGTTCATCAGGAACAAGCGCCCGTCTTTACCGCCGGCGACGGCAAGGTGCTTGAACGCGCCACGCTGCGCCGGCAACAGCATGAAGCCTCCCGAGCCGACGTCTTCGTCGTTGCCGTCGAGCGAGAAGTAGTCCGACGGCGTGAAACTGCTCAGCATCTTTGTGAGGTCGGGATTCAACTTCACGATGCTCTCGGGCCGGTTCAGTGGGCCGTACGTCGGCGTGAACCAGTCGCTGTTGCCGGTCGAAAAATACACGTTGCCCTGCGCGTCCGACGCGGGCGCGTAGCCCGACTGCCAGATCGACGTGAGGTAGTAGGGTCCGGGCTCGAGCGGTGTTCGACGAGCCGGTCCGTCAGGTGGATGTTCTCCGGCGCGAGCGTCGTCGCGTCGTAGCGGAGGATCGTGCCGCGCGAGATGTTCGGGTTGATGTCTCCGTTGCTGCCGAACGTGACGTAGATGCTGCCGTTTGCCTCGAGCAGCCCGGCCCGCTGCAGTTGATACTGCGAGTTGAAGAGCCAGCGCTTGCCGCCCTGGATCCGAGCGTTCGCCGCGATCGGCGTGGGCGTCACGTTGTCGCTGCCGTTGTTCAGCGCGATCGAGTGCAGGGTGAAGACGTTGCTGCTCGAGTTGAAGGTATCGGCGACGACGAAGAGGGCGTTCATGGCGCGGTCGATCGCCGGCGTGCCGAGGATGCCCATCACCGGATACACGTTGTCGTCGCCGCTCTTGTAGCCGTCGGGGACCGGCGGTCCAAAGTTGCGTTGCCAGAGGATCGTCCCGGCGCCGGCGTCGATTGCGTAGACGCTGTTGTTCTCGGTCGCGACGTAGACGACGTTGAGGGTCCCGTGTCCGTCGATCGCCTGACTGGAAAGGAAGAGCGGTTCGGCGTCGACGCGGCCATCGAGAACGACGCTCGCGAGCATTCCAAACGAACGCGCATTGACGTTCGACGTATTCAGGATCGCTTCGTTAGAAAACCATCCCGTCCTGAGTGCGTCGCCGTGATAGGTCGTCACATCTGCATCGGCCGCGGCGGCAGCGCTAAAGACGCCTGCTGCAACGACCGTGGACAAAAGCGCCGCGTATCGTAATGACACGGTAGGTACCTCCGAGGAAGCCCCATTCTTCCGGGGGTGGACCAAAGCCTATTGCCCGGCCGAAGGTCCTATTGCGATGGCGTCGATCTCGACGCGCGCGCCGAGCGGGAGCGCCGCGACGCCGATCGTGGCGCGCGCCGGGGGCAGATCGCCGAAGTGCTGCCCGTACGCCTCGTTGACGGCAGAAAAGTCGGCCAAGTCAACCAAGTAGATCGTCGTCTTGACGACGTCGTGGAGCGAGAGTCCGCTCGCCGCGAGCACCGCGCCGAGGTTTCGTAACACCTGATGGGTCTGCGCGACGACGCCGCCTTCGACGAGCGACCCCGCCGCCGGGTCGAGGCCGACCTGGCCGCTGCAAAAGACGAACTCGCCGCTGCGGATAGCCTGGTTATACGGGCCGATCGGGTTGGGTGCGCCGGAGGCAAAGACACGCTGCGCCATAGGCGCCTCTACGCCGAAGCCGCGCGCATGCCCGCTCGGCCAGTGCAGCGAATGGACGGCGCGTGGCCGAGGATTTCGAGGACTGGGAACGGATCGGGCGCTGGATCGCGTCGTACTATGCGGATCCACGGCGGTATCCGGTGCTGTCGCGCGCGCGGCCGGGTGAGCTGACCGCGGCGCTGCCCGACGAGGCGCCCGAGGGGCCCGAGCCGTTCGACCGGATCTTCGCCGACTTCGAGCGGCTGATCGTGCCGGGGATCACCCACTGGAACCACCCGCGCTTCTTCGCCTGGTTCGCGATCGGTTCGGCCCCGGTCGCCGTGCTCGCGGATGCCTTGGCCGCGGCGCTCAACGTCAACGCGATGCTGTGGCGTTCGTCGCCCGCCGCGACCGAACTCGAAGAGGTCGTGCTCGATTGGCTGCGCAGGCTTCTCGGGCTGCCCGACGGCATGCGCGGCGTGATCTACGACACGGCCTCGATCAGCGGCTTCACGGCGCTCGCCGCGGCGCGCGAGTCCGTCGGGATGTCGATTCGCGAGGACGGCCTCGCGGGGCGGCCCGAGGTGCCGCCGCTGCGCGTCTACCTGACCGAGCACACGCACTCGCACATCGAGAAGGCGGCGATCGCGCTCGGCGTCGGCCGGCGCAACGTCGTGCGCGTCCCGGTGGACGAACGGTTCGCGATGGATCCGGAGGCGCTCGAACGGGCGGTCGCCGATGACCGCGCGAGCGGGCTGCGCCCGATGTGCATCGTCGCGACCGTGGGGACGACCGGAACGACGTCGACGGACCCCGTCGCGCGGATCGCGGAGGTCGCCCGCAGGCACGGCGTGTGGCTGCACGTCGACGCCGCCTATGCCGGGCCGGCGGCGATCGTTCCCGAGTTCCGCTGGCTGCTCGACGGCTGCGATCGCGCCGACTCGCTCGTGCTCAACCCGCACAAGTGGATGTTTGTGCCGATCGACCTCTCGGTATTGTACGCGCGCGACCTCGAGATGGTCCGGCGCACGTTCACGCTGGCCACCGACATCCTTCACACGCCGGAGGTCGGCGTGCGCAACTACATGGACTACGGCTTGCAGCTCGGCCGCCGCTTCCGCGCGCTCAAACTGTGGTTCGTGCTGCGCTATTACGGCGCCGAGGCGATCCGCGACGTGCTGCGCAGGCACATCGCGCTCGCGCAGGAGCTGGCCGGCTGGATCGAGTCCGAGCCCGGCTGGGAGGTCGTCGCGCCGCATCCGCTCTCGGTCGTGTGCTTCCGCTGCGCGCCGGTCGGCATCGGCGAGGCGGAACTCGATCGCGGCAACGGCGCGATCATGGACGCCGTCAACGCGTCCGGCGAGGCGTTCCTGTCGTCGACCAAACTCGACGGCCGGGTCGTGCTGCGCGTCGCGATCGGCAACGAGCGCACGCAGCGGGCCGACGTGCAGGCCGCCTGGGACCTGCTGCGGCGCTACGCGGTCGAGGTTTTTGCGGGCGTCGCGCGGTAACCCAAGGGAATGCTGTTGCCCTCGATTCACCTTTACTTCGGCATGCTGCTCGTCGCGACGGCCGCCGTCGCGATCTTCTGGCGCGCCGCGCGCCGTATCGTGCAGTACGTGCTGGGCCTGCAGATCCTGCTCGGGATCGGGATGCTGTTCTCGCACTATCGGGTCACGCCGGTTCACTGGGTCTTGGCGCTCCTCGCCGGTGCGCTCTGGGGCGTTGCAAACACGTTCGAACGGCGCGGCCGTTCGGCGGCGTTGGTCATCGGGGTGTGTGTGCTCGCGCTGGTGATCGTCGCCTACGTCTTCCACCTCGGTCAGTCGAGCATGACCGGAGCGGCGATGTAGCTAGCAGGCCGGTCTACGGCCCTCCGCGCAGTTGCTGGGCCGTATACGTCAGCGCGAGTGACCCGACGACGACGACGGTCGTCCAGGCCACGACGTTCGAGGCGAGATTGTTGCGGTACGCGCCCATGACGCGGGCGCGATTGATGATGATCAACATCAGCACGAGCTCGAACGGCAGCACGATCCCCTGCACCAACTGCGAGTAATACACCATCTGGAGCAGCGGGATCCGCGGGATGAGGACGAGCGCCGCGCCCGCCAGCAGTCCGACCGCGAACAACGAGAAGAAGACGGGCGCCTCCGAGAAGCGGCGCTCGACGGCAGCCTCGAAGCCGAACGCTTCGCACACGAAGTAACTCGTCGACAGCGGCAGCACGGCGGCCGTGAACAGGCCCGCGTTGAGGATGCCGAACGCGAACAGCGCCCCCGCGAACTGGCCGGCCAGCGGCCGCAGCGCGAGCGCGACGTCGGACGCCTGCGTGATGACGATCGGATGGGACGCGTGCGCCTGATTGTAGACGTAGATCGTCGCCGCGTTGGCGATGATCATGAACGCAGCGACGATGATTCCGAGGATCGAACCGTTGACGATGTCGATCCGCGCCGGCAGGAGTTGGTCTTGGCGCGTCCCCTTCTCGACGACGGCAGCCTGCAGATAGAACTGCATGTACGGCGAGATGGTCGTGCCGACCAGTGCGACGATCATGCCGAGGTAGGCTGGATCGTGCAGGTCGAGCGTCGGAACGAACGTGCCGTGCACGACCGCGCCCCAGTCCGGGTGCGCCTGGATCCCGGAGATGATGTACGTCACGTAGACGAGCGACAGCACGACGAAGGTGCGCTCGACGATCTTCGCGTCGAAGCGCAGGACGAAGAGGAAGACGACGAACACCGCGACCGGGACGGCGAGGTAGCGCGACACCCCGAAGATCTCCGATGCCGACGCGATCCCGGCGAACTCCGCCGACGTGGTGAACGTGTTCGTCAGGAAGAGCGCCGTCATCGTGATCAGCGTGATCCGGACGCCGAAGTTCTCGCGCATCAGCGCGGCCAGTCCCTTGCCGGTGACGACCCCCATACGGCCCGCCATCTCCTGCACCACGATCAGCGCCACCGTGATCGGCACCATCGTCCAGAGGATCTTGTAGCCGAACTGCGCGCCCGCGAGCGAGTAGGTCGCGATGCCGCCGACGTCGTTGCCCGCCGACGCCGTGATGAAGCCCGGCCCCAGGATGCCCACGACGAACATGATCGAACGCAGGATGCGCGTCCGACGGCGGCGCGCGAGGCGCGCCGCTGTCTCGTCGCGGTCGGCTGCCGCGGTCGGCGTCGTCTCGGGCGACACGTCTGCTATCCGGTCGCGGCCGGTTCCCGGTGACGAGCGAGGTGGTGGCGGGTGAAACGCGGGAGCGAGTTCGCCAGCTTCTCCGGAATGATCGCGTCGATCGCGTCGTCGACCGTCACGATGCCGAGCATCTTCCCGTCTTCGTTGAGGACCGGGCAGGCGAGCAGGTCGTAGCGCGCGATCGTCGCCGCGACGTCCTGTTTGCTCATGTCGGGCGGAACGCTCACGATGTCGGTGTCCATCAGCTTGTGAATGAACGCGGTCGGCAACGATAGCAGCAGCGTCCGCAGCGAGAGGACGCCGAGCAGCTTCTCATGCTGATCGAGCACGTACAAATAGTAGATGAACTCGGACTCCGGCGCGATCTCGCGGATCTTATCGATCGTCGCGGCGACGGTCCGGTGCGGATAGATCCACACGTAGTCCGTCGTCATCAGCCCGCCCGCGCTGTCCTCGTCGTACTCGACGAGGTCGCGCAGCTCGCCGGCCGTCTCCGGTTCCATCTCGGCGAGGAGCTCGCTGCGCTGATCCTCCGGGAGTTCGCCGAGGAGATCGGCCGCGTCGTCGTCGTCCATCTCCTCGATGATGCCGGCGGCGCGCTCCGTGCCGAGGTCTTTGATGATCGCCTGACGCCGCTCGCCGGCGAGGTGCTCGAACGCGTCGGCGGCCGTCTCGTCGTCGAGCGAATCGATGATGCGCGCCGCGTCTTGGGCGGACAGTTCGTTGACGATCTCGGCGAGGTCCGACGGGTGCAGCCGCGACAAGCGCGCCTGGGTCACGGACAGCTTGACGTTCTCGGGGTTGACCTCGTTGAGCGGCGCGACGTTGTCCCACGCGATCAGCGTGCGCGGGATGCGATCGAACAGCTTCGGCGCGATCCGGTTCGCGCCGATCCGGCGCAGCAGACCGGAGACGCCGACGTCGGCGGCGACGACGCGAAGCGAGTCGCCCGTCCGCGCGACCTCGATGTCGTTGATGCGGACGAGCTTGCGTCCGTCGACGTCGACGATCTGCTTGTCGAACAGGTCGTCGATCAGATAGAACGTCGTCTCGGGTGGGGTGGCGAGTTCGTCCGGCGCGACGCTGAGGACGACCATCCCCTTGTCGTTGACGTTGCGCACGGTCGAGATCGGGGCGAAGCGCGGGCCGTAGCCGGTCTTGACGACCAGGGCGTCGATGCGCGGAAAAGTGTCGCCGGGGGCTCCGACGAGAAAGTCGCTGACCTTGCCGATGGTCCTGCGGCCGGTGCCGTCGTCGACCACCGCCGTGCGCCCGACGATCTCGGAGACGAATCCGTCGTGGAAGCTCATGGCCGGCACCTCCCTTCACACAACGCTACGGCCGGTCGTTCGGGCGACCGGCCGTCATCACGCGCTCGGTTTAGTATACGGAGTGCGGCGCGGGAGGGTCAACCCGCGGCTCCGGCCGGGCGGCGGGTTCCACGCAGGCTGCTAGGTGTTGCCCGGGCCACCAAGCGGGTGGGCCCGGCGCTCGGCCGCGACCTGGGCGGCGAAGTAGTCGTAGATCGCATGGACGAGCGTGGGGTCGTTGGTCTTGAGGCGGATCGCGCCGCCGTCGTCGACGTCGGTGTACGTCACGGTGATGCGCGAGGCACCGGCCTTCAGCGCTCCGAGGGACGCGGGCGCGGTCGCGTTCGCCGCCAGCGTGAACTCGCCGCGCTCGAACTGCTTCGCCTGGGCCCGGAGCTGACCGCGCAGCGCCTGCAACTCCGTCCGCTTGAGCTCGTGGTTGACGACGATCTGGACGCCGCCGTCGCTCGTCTCGCGATAGACGTGGAGCGCCTGGTCGGGTGGCGGCGGGGTCGGTTGACCACCCCGCTGCGCCAGGACGGGCGCGGCGACCGCCACGAGGGCGCACAAGACCAGGGTCGGGGTTGCGTTCTTCATCGGCACCGCGGCACGTTCGACGGCGCGCCGCTCGAGTTCCCGGCTGCCTCGACCTGCGAGCAGACGCGGCCGCGCCGCGGCGAACAGCCTCTTCTATGAACCCGATCGAGTTCGCCGCCGACCTCGCCCGCGACGCGGGCGCGCTGCAGCTCGCCCGGCTGGGATCCCCGCTCGACGTGCACGAAAAGGGGTCGCACGGCGACCTCGTGACCGCGGTCGATCGCGCCAGCGAGGACCTGATCGTCGGACGGATTCGGCGCGCGTTCCCCCGCAGCGCGATACTGGCGGAGGAGGGCGGCGACAGCGGCGGACCCGGCGACGACCGCTGGCTCGTCGATCCGCTCGACGGAACGACGAATTACGCGCACGGGTATCCCCTGTTCTGCGTGTCGATCGCCTACGAGCGTCAAGGCGAGGTCGTCGCGGGCGTCGTCTACGCGCCTGCGATCGGCGAACTGTACCTCGCCGAACGTGCCGCGGGCGCAACCTGCAACGGGCGGCCGATCGTGGTCTCTCGGGTCGAAGGCGTCGGCGAGGCGATGGTCTGCACCGGTTTCAATCCGGCGCACTACGAGCGCAACGGTCCGCAGTTCGCGGCGCTCTCGCGGCGCGCGCAGGCCGTCCGCCGCGACGGCTCGGCGGCGCTCGACCTCTGTTTTACCGCGGGTGGCCGCTTCGATGCGTTTTGGGAGTACGGCTTGCACCCGTGGGACGTCGCGGCCGGTGCGCTGATCGTGCGCGAGGCCGGCGGGATGGTGACGTCGGGCGACGGCGGTCCGTTCGCGCTCGACGGCCGCTCGGTGCTCGCGAGCAACGGTCGCGTCCACGCCGAGATGGTCGCGTCGCTGGTCTCGGCTCGCCCGTAGCGTCAGCCGGCGATCGTCAGGATCGCCCCCTGCATCCGGGCCGCCGCCGGCGAGAGCAGCCAGACGATCGCCTCGGCGATGCCGTTGGCGCCGCTCTCGGGATTCACGAGCGGGTCGTCGCCGCGCGGTCGCGCGATGACGCTCACGCCGTTGACGCCGATGCCGCGCGCCACGAGCACGGCCGCGGTGCCTCGGGTCAGTTCGGCCACGGCGCCGCGGGTCGCGCAGTCCGCCGCCGATTCGGCCGTCTGCGGCGGCCCTGCGCCGCCCGCGACGGTGCAGATGCGCGCGCCCGTTTTCATGTGGCGCAGCGCGGCACGGATCGACAGGTGGGTCCCGACGACGCTAAGGTCGCCGAGCCTGCGGAACGTCTTCGCCGACGTGTCGAGGAAGGGCGAGCCGTCCCACGTGCCACCCGCAGTGACCAGGCCGTCGAGCCGCTCTCCGAGCGCTTCGAAGGCGCGAGCGAACGTCGCAGTGACGGCCGACTCGTCGGTCACGTCGAGCGCGAACGCGAATCCGCCGCACGCGTCGGCGACCGCCCGCGCCCCGAGCTCGTCACGGTCGGCGACCGCGACGAGATAGCCGTTGCGCGCGAGCAGATCGCACGCGGCCTTGCCGATGCGGCTCGCACCGCCGGTGACGATCGCCGTCGGGGTCCCGGGATCTTCGACGAGCCGGTCATCGGCGAGCATGCTGCAACGATGCGTGACGCAGCGGTCGCTTCCCTCGCAGGGCAGCCCCCGCGCCGGCCTGCCCTTGCTACGGGGCCGGCGTGGTCGGCCCGGCGGTCGCGGCCGCCTCGGCTTGCAGGTACGAGGGCCTGAGCGTGCCCTTTTGCTTCGCGATGTCGAGTAATGTGGGATAAAACTGCACGAAGGTGTTCTCGACGGCGGCGTTGCGCGAGTGGCATTGGAAGCAGGCCGCGGTCTTCGGGATACCCGTTCCGGGTTGCATCGGCTCGGCGACCTGTCCGAAGCCGAAGAAGCGCCAATGTTCGGGGAATCGCTCGTCGTCGCGCACCTCAACGTCGTAGCCGAGCAGGTCCGTCTGGTACCGTCCGTCCTTGAGGATCGAGCCGTGGCTGGTCGAGCGGCGCGCCTCCAGCACGAAGACGACCTTGTCGGGCCAGTGTCCCGTCTGAACGAACGTGCGGTACGCCGACGGTTTGACGAAGACGTTCGTGAAGTTGGGGCCGGCGTTCGGTCCGCTGGGCGGGCTGTACGACATGCCGAGCCCCGAGCTCAGCCAGACCCATTGGCGGTAGTCGTTAGGAAAAATCAATTTCCCGTCGGCGGTGTAGCGGGGCGCATCGTCGTCGCTCGCGACGGGGTCCGCCGCACGCGACGCGACCGCGGCCAGGGCCACGGCCGCCATGCCGAAACATACGAGCAGAAATCCCCTATACATCGACGGGATCGTAGCGCGAACACGACCGCGGGTCTTGAACGTTCTTTGCATCGGGAGGCGCGATGTCGCTGCACTTCACACCGGGCAGCTTCTGCGGCGCGGGAAGACCGCGGCCGTTCGGCGAGGCCCTGTTCACCGAGGTCGTCCACCTGGACGCCCGCGCTACGCCCGCCCACTCGCACGAGGTCCCGCACTTCTCGCTCGTCCTGAACGGGTCGTCGATGGAGCGCGCGACGGGCGTCGCCGTCGACTGCCGTCCGCTGACGATGGTGTTCCGCGCGGCCGGGCTGACGCACACCGACGAGATCCGCCCCGGCGGCGCGCGCTTCTTCGTGATCGAACTGGGCGAACGCTGGCAGCGGGCGATCGACGGCTGCGGGGTCGCGCTCGAACACCTCAACGAGATCCGCGGCGGCGAGCCGACGTGGCTCGCGCTACGGCTCCATCGCGAGATAACGCGCTCGGATCCGTCGGCGCTCGACGTCGACGCGTTGCTGTACGAGCTTTGCTGCCACGCGGTTCGCATGGCGCCGTACGACGAGCGCGAGCCGCGCTGGCTTCGGCGCGTAGCCGCGCAACTGGATGAGACCTTTCGCGAGCGCCACGATCTCGCCGCGCTCGCCGCCGGCGCGGGCGTGCACCCCTCGCACCTCGCGCGGACGTTCCGCCGCTTTCGCGGCAAGACGGTCGGCGATTACGTGCGGGGACTCCGCGTGCAACTGGCGTGTCGCGAGGTGCTGAGCGGCACGGCGCTGCCGGAGATCGCGCAGGACACCGGCTTCGCCGACCAGAGTCACCTGACGCGCGCCTTCAAGTCGGTCACGGGAACGACGCCGGCGGAGTACCGGCGCACGTCGCGCCAATAGCCGCGCCGGCTCAGCCCTTCTGGGCGCGCAACCCGTCGACGGTTGCGAAGAAGGCGTCGATCTCCGCGTCCGTCGTGTAGAAGTGCGGGCTCACCCGGATCCCGCACGCCGGCCGGTAATCGACGAACACGCGGCGCACGATCAGTTCCTGCGCGACGCGGTCGGCGCCGTCGAAGTTCATGCCGATCCAGCCCGTTCGCTTCGGCGGGTCGAGCGGAGTCGGCACCGTGAAACCGCGTTCGAGCGCCATCGACGCGAGCCGGTCGGTCAACCTGACGTTGTGGGCGCGGATGTTCTCGACGCCGGCCTCGCGGATCAGGTCGTGACCGGCCTTCGCCGCGAGGTAGCCCGGAATCGTCGGCGTGCCGTTGTTCCAACGATGGACGTCGTTCGCGTAGCGGATCGGCGCGGGCTCGAATGCGAACGGCGCATCGTGCGCCATCCAGCCCGTGATCGTCGGCTCGAACGTCAGCCGCAGGCTCGGTTTGATGTAGATGTAGCCGCAGCCCGGGCCGCCGCAGAACCACTTGTGGCTGCCGCCGACGGCGATGTCAACGTCGAGCGCGGTGACGTCGAACGGATACACGCCGGCGGTCTGATAGGTGTCGAGCACGAACAGCGCGCCGACTTCGCGGCAGCGCGCGACGAGCGCCGGGACGTCGATCACGGCACCCGAGATGTAGGCGGCGTGCGAGACGACGACGACCGCGGTGCGTTCGGTGATCGCGGCGGTCATGCGCTCCGCCGAGACGGTGCGGCCGTCGTCGGACGGCACGCGAACGACGCGCGCGCCGAACTTCTCCCACGCCTTCCACACATAGGTGACCGACGGAAACTGTAGCGCCTCGAAGACGACCTCGCAGCGGCTCTCTGTGAACGTCAGCGACGATGCGATCGCCGCCTGAAGCACGGAGACGTTCGGGGCGAGCGACACCGAGCCGGCCGGCGCGCCGAGGATCGCGCCGATCCCGTCGGCAACGTCGCCGATCTGCGGCAGCCAGGCCTCCCAGGCCTCGGGGCCCTGAGCGGACCAGGCGTCCCAGTAGTCGGTGAGCGCGCGCCGCGTTGCGATCGGCGCCGCGCCCATCGAGTGGCTGACGAGGTACGTCGACGAGTCGAGGTTGGCGAAGCGGTCGCGCAGGCGCGCCTGTGTCGGTGTTTCGAGCATGGCGCGGCTGTTCGACGCGCCCGGCGCGCGGGCCGCCCCTGGCCGGCGCCGAAGCGCAGCGGTCGTGGAGTGGCTCACCTTTTCGGGTCTCACGCGGCACTACGGCGCCCGAACGGTGTTCGAGGGGCTCGCCGGCGTGCTGCGCGACCGCGAGAAGGTCGGACTCGTCGGCGGGAACGGCGCCGGGAAGTCGTCACTGTTGCGCATTCTCGCCGCCATCGACGCGCCCGATGCCGGCGAGGTCGTCCGCGCGAGCGACGCGCGGCTCGGCTACCTCGCGCAGGATGCCGCGGGCGACGACGGCACGACCCTGCGCGACGTGCTGACCGGCGCGTTCGCGCGCATCCACTCCGACGAGGCGCGGCTGCGCGCGCTCGAGGTCGAACTGAGCGCGGCTGCCGAGGCCGGCGAGCGCGAACGGGAAACCGCGTTGATGCGCGCGTACGGCGACGCGCGCGAGGCGTTCGACCGGCACGGCGGCGAGGACCTCGAACGGCAGGTGCGCACGATGCTCGCGGTGTTCGGCTTCGACGAGGCGGATCTCGACCGTCCGACGAGCGCGTTCTCCGGCGGACAGCGTACGCGCGCCGCCCTCGCGCGCGTGCTCCTCGAAGAGCCCGACGTGCTGCTGCTCGACGAGCCGACCAACCACCTCGATATCGGCATGGTCCGCTGGCTCGAAGACCTGCTCGTCGATGAACCGCGCGCGTGCGTCCTGGTCTCGCACGACCGCTACGTGCTCGATCGTGTCTGCACACAGATTTGGGAGTTGGACCGCGGTGTGCTCGCGATCTACCAGACGCAGCCGGGCCGGGCCTACGCGGACTACGGCGAGCAGCGCGAGACGCGCGCGCTCGAGGCGCAGCGCATCTACGAGTTGGCACTCGTCGAGGACAAGCGGCGGCGCGCGGTCATCGCCGAGTTGCGCACGCACGGATCGCACAATTACGCGCAGGTGCGCAGCCGCGAACGGCAGCTCGAAAAGGTCGCGCCGCCGGCGGCGCCGCCGCGTCACGAGGCGCGCGCGATCGGCGTGCGGCTGACTTCGGCGCGCCGCGCGACCGCGGGGATCGCGCTGGCCGGGCGCGACCTCGCGAAGGCCTACGGGGCGCCGCTGTTTGCGCACCTGTCGTTCGAAGTCGCACGCGGCGAACGGCTCGCGATCGTCGGCGAGAACGGCTCGGGAAAGTCGACGCTGCTCAAGATCCTCGCAGGCCTCGTCGCGCCGGACGCCGGCAACGTCAAGCTCGCCGAGGGCGTCCGGTTCGCATACTTCGCTCAGGACTCGGAGGCCGAACTCGCAACCGGGATCAGCGCCCTCGCCGCCGTGCTCGAGGCGGCGCCGCTCGTCGAGCAGGAGGCGCGCGCGCTGCTCGGCCGCATGGGCCTCGGCGGCGAGCAGGCCGACAAGCCCGTCGAAGCGTTTTCGGGCGGCGAGCGCCGGCGCATCATGCTCGCGCGGCTGATGGCGCGTTCGTCGGACTGCCTGCTGCTCGACGAGCCGACGAACGACCTCGACATCCAGAGCCGCGAGGTGCTCGAGGGCGTCCTCGCCGAGTACGCGGGGGCGATCGTCGTCGTCTCGCACGATCGCTACCTGCTGCATCGCATCGCCGATCGCGTGCTGTGGTTGCACGATGGAACGGCGACGATGGTCGTCGACGGCTACGATGCGTTCGAGCGGCTGCAACGCGGCGAGGCCGAGCCGGCTCCCGTGATTACCGAGACTGCCACCGCGCGCCACAAAGAGCAACGGCTCGCGCGCGACACGGCCGTCGCCGAGCGCACGCGCAAGGCCGAACTCGCGCGCCGGCTCGCCGACGCGGAAGCCGCCGTCGCGCGCTTGGATCGTCGCAAGGCGGAGATCGAGCTCGAGTTCACGGACCCCGCGATCTACGAAGATCAGCCACGGGTCGCCGCGCTGTCCACCGAGTTGCGCGAGGTGCAGGGGGCCGTTGCCGGCGCGCTAGCCCAGTGGGAATCGCTCGTCGAGGAACAGGAACGCGCGACGCCGGGCGCGGGCAACTGACGGCAGGCACGCGGCGATGGGGCCGCCGAACGGCGTCTCCCCACGCAGTCGAGAGGATACGTTCGATGGCCAGATGGTTCTTCGAGCCCGGTCATACTGAAGTTGAGTTCAAGGCGCGGCACATGATGGTCACGATCGTACGCGGCCTGTTCAAGAACGTCGGCGGGACGATGGAGTTCGATCCGGAGCACCCCGAGACGATGTCGTTCGAGACGACAATCGACGCGAAAACGCTCTGGACGGGCGTCGAGCAGCGCGACGACCACCTGCGCAGCGCCGACTTCCTCGACGTCGAGCACTATCCGACGATCGCGTTCAAGAGCGCATCGGCGCGTCCGGTCGGCAGCCACGACTATATCGTCGAAGGCGATCTGACGCTGCGCGGCGTGACGAAGCGCATCCCGCTCGAGGTCCGCTACTTGGGCCAGTGGGACACGCCGTGGTGGGAAGACGGCGTGAACAAGGGGCCGAAGCGCCGCGCCGGCTTCATCGCGCACGCGCACATCGACCGCTACGACTTCGGCGTCTCGTGGAACGACAACGTCCCCAACGGCGGCGTCGTCGTGAGCCCGGAGATCGATCTCGTCATCGACGCGGAGGCCGTCCGCGAAAGCTAGGGCGGTTTCAGTTGGAAGCGCAGCGTGACGATGGCGCCGATGGCGCTCGCGCTTTACGGCGTTTTGATACGTCGATGCCTGCGCCGATTGCAGCGCGTAACCGTCGGCGAGGGCGTTGCTCGACGACTCCGCGATCGCCGCACCGAGGAGCGTTCCGTCGTCGCCGACCAGGACTAAGACCGCGACTTTGCGCGCCGCCGACCCCATACTGGCGGGATACTTCGGATAGCGGGCCTGAGCGATGGTCGCGGCCGCGTCGGGGGCGCACGGCGGCGCCGGTTCGGCAACGGGAGCGGGCGCGGAGATGCGGGGCGCGTCTGCCACCGCGGCCGCGAGATCGCTCGGCTGGGGCCGGAAGTGGGCGAACGCTGAGGGGTTCAGGACCGTGAACGGCGCGCACGTGTTGCCGTTGATCTGCGTCAGTAGCCCACGGACGATCGCCACGTCTTCGGGGAACCGTACGACGATCGCGGGTGCAACGGCCGTCGAACGTTAGCCCGGCGGCGACGGCGCCCGAAAACGACACATCGTACCGCGCCGACGCTGTGTGCAACGATAGGACTCCGGAGACCGTACGTTGCTGCACGTCCGTCGAGCGCAGCAGCAGCGCGTAGAAGTTCGTCTTGTCGGCGCCGCTCGCATAGAGGGGAGCGATGTTCACGAGCACCGCTGCGCATGGGGCCTGGGCCGACGCTTGCGCCGCCGGCGTCGACAGCACCGCGGGTGCTGCGGCCGGTTGGGCCTCGACCGGCGCCCGCGCCGAGCACACCGTCAGCGCCGCTCCTACGAGTGCCGCGAGCGGCCGCCTTGGCATCGTGCGAATCATCGAGTGCGCCTCACGAACCCTTCAGCGTACCATGGAAAAGATAGATGCCACCGGTGGCGCGACACCGTAGATCCGGCGCGTAGGTGCTGTCGCGCGCTTGGGCGAGGACGATCAGGTCGAAGGCCGCGACCCCCGACGACCGGTAGATCGTCGCGCCGCCTACGCTTCCATCGTCGTCGATGACGATCGCAACGTCACATTCAGGTCGCGGCTCCACGCATAGCCGGGACCACCTACGTGCGCGGGCTGAATCACGGTTGGCGGCGCGTCGGTCCCGGCACATCGTTGCGCCGATATGGGTGTGCCGGCCGAGGCTTGCAGCAGCATCGCATTAACCGAGGTCGTCGCAATCCGTTGGGCGTTGGGCTCGTCCCCTGCGTACTGCGGTGGGTTCCACGCAGTAAAGGGGCGCACGCGCCGCCGTTCGGCCCGCTGAGACTGACGACCGTACGCGCTCGATGCGGACGGGCTCGGAAAACTCAACGACGAGCGGGGTTCGCGCAGCGTGGCTTCCCGGCGACAGCGCCTTTGCGTCCTGGAAGGAGACGTCGTAGCGTTTGGCTGCGCTAAACAAAGCGATCGCGCCCGAAGCGGTCGCGGTGTCCGAGTCCGCGGCGTAGAGCGCGAGGCCGTATCGGCTCGAGGCGCCGCTACCGTCGGGGTCGATCGGTTCGATCAGCCCGACAACAACGTCGCACAGGACCGCGGCCGGCGTTGTCGGCGCCGGGGAAGGCAACGGTTCTGCTTTCGCCGCCAACGGCGGGACGAACGATAAGACGGCTGCTGCCAATGCAGCGGCCGGCAATGACCAACGCATCGTTCGGCGGCGATTCCGGCGGCGCGGCTAGGGTCCTGCAGTAGTTTGGGGATTGGCGCCGTAGTCGACGCCAAGTGGACAACGCGAGCCGGCCGCTGTGGGCCAAAGTCATCGACCAGAGTCGCTGCATCGGCTGCCACGCCTGCACGACGGCGTGCAAGTCGGAGAACGAAGTCCCGCTCTCGGTGACCCGTACCTACGTCAAGTCCGTGAACGTCAGCGTCTCCCCACAGGCGCGCCGTGCCTTTCAGGTGACGCGCTGCAACCAGTGTGAGACGGCGCCCGGCGCGACGGCGTGTCCCACGCAGGCGATGTACGTCCGGCCCGACGGCATCGTCGACTTCGACAAGTCGATCTGCATCGGATGCAAGGCCTGCATGGCGGCCTGTCCCTACGACGCGATCTTCATCAATCCCGAAGACCACTCGGCGGAGAAGTGTAACCTCTGCGCGCGCCGGCTCGACGTTGGGCTCGAACCGGCGTGCGTCGTCGTGTGTCCGGTCGAGGCGCTGCTCGTCGGCGATATGCGCGACCCGAACTCCAAGGTCGCGAAGATCATCGGCCGCGAGCCCGTCGCGGTGCGGCGACCGGAGAAGGGCACGCGTCCGAAGGTCTTCTACAAGGGCGCGCATCAAGCGACGCTCGATCCGCTCGCCGCGCGGCGACCCGAGGGCGGTCTCTACGCGTGGAACGAACAGCCGGCCGGCGCCGGCGAGATCGGCTCGGGTCACGAGGGGCGCTGGAACTCGTCGGCCGCGGCGCTGCTTTCCTATGACGTTTCGCACACGGCGCCGTGGGATTGGCGCGTCAGCCTGTATACCTGGACGAAGGGCGTCGCCGCGGGCGCCTATCTGGTCGCGCTGCTCCTGGTCGTCTTCGGCGGCGCGACCTGGAGCGGTCCCCTCTGGACGTGGGTCGCGCCGGTCGTGAGCGGC